>JBFXAI010000017.1:0-156767 GCA_050184455.1 Kofleriaceae bacterium
TTCTCGAGTACAAGAATTTCCTGGTGGAGTACCGCCGTGCCCGGCGCGACTACCTCGCCGGGCTGCCGGCCATCTTCCCGCCTGGCACCAATCGCCTCCGGCGGCTGGCGCCGATTACCGTCGCTCCGTTGCCCGCTGACTAGCGCCTGCTCCCGCTCGTTCCAGTACGCCGCTCTTGTCGTCGCGCTCGCGATCGCCACCACCGCGACCTCGTGCGCTGCCGCTGCATTCCGGATCCGTTGCCCGTGTACTCGCTGTTTGCTGTCGCTCTGCGCCCGTGAGGTGTCCCTGCAGTGCCGAGGCGCCTCCTCGCGGCTCCAGTATAGGAACCGTAACGCCGTCACGGCATGCCGTAACCCCGTCGCGGATGCCGCGGATGCCGTAACCCCGTCGCGGATGCCGTAACGCCGTCGGGGAGTGCTGTAACGCCTTCAGGGTCATGCCGCGTCAAGGTGTAGCGGCGGGGATGCGGTGACGCTTTGCGACCGCCCTCGGAGTAGGCTGTAACTCCGTCGGGGTGTTACTTCTTCTTCTTGGCGGGGGGCTTCTTGGGCGCGGGCTTGGTCGCCTTTTTGGCGGCGGATTTGGCGGGCGCCTTCTTGGTCGTGGGCTTGGTAGCCGCGGGCTTTGCTGCGGGGGCCTTGGCGGGCTTTTCAGGCGACTTTGAAGGTGGTTTCGCAGCCGGTTTAGCTGCAGGCGTCGGCTTGGCAGCGGGTGTTGCGGGCTTCGTGGCGGGCTGTGCAGGTTTTGCGGGCACCACGATCGGCTTCACGGGCGTGGGAAGCGGCTTCGCAGGACGAGGTGGAATGGGACCGCGGCGAGGACGTTCGTCGTCGTCATCCTCGTCGTCGTCGTCATCCTCGTCGTCGTCGTCGTCGTCGTCGTCGTCCTCGTCGTCATCCGCGCCTACGCGCTCACGTTCATCATCCTCGCCCTCGTCGTCTTCATCGTCATCTTCCTCGTCGTCATCCTCGTCATCTTCCTCATCGTCATCCTTGTCCTCGTCGCCGCCGCCGGAGGAGGCACGCTCTTCCTGTTCCGCGTCGTCGTCGTCGTCGTCGTCATCGTCGTCATCTTCTTCGTCGTCGTCCTCGTCGTCCTCCTCATCGTCGTCCTCGTCCTCGACTTGGTCGAGACCCCACGGCGGATCGGAGCCGCCGCGCCAGCCGCCGGCCTCCGCGTCGTCGTCGTCATCATCATCGTCATCTTCGTCCAGCTCCTCCTCGTCCTCATCCCCGCTCCAATCGCTGGTCTCGGTGCCGCCTTCCTCCTCACCACCACCTTCATCATTGTCGGTGTCCTCGTCCTCATCCTCATCCTCGTCCTCGTCCTCATCGTCGTCGTCGTCTTGGTCATCGTCGTCCTCATCCTCATCGCGGTCAGCGCGCAGCGGCGCTCCAACGGTTCGGGAGGGGACAACAATTTCTTCGAGGAGTTCAGCGCGCATTGTCAGATTGCCTCGGCCGAATTCTAAGCATGTGGCTTGCCCGGTGTGTCAACTCGGTGAGTGCGGTTTAAACAACCGGCTTAGCAAACCGTGCGTGATACAACCGTTTCGTGCGGTCAGCCCCTGTGCTAGCAGTCGTGCTCGCAACGTTGAGCGCCTCTGCGCTCTCTGCGCGGGCCGAGCGTGCGAGCTGGCATGGCACGCTCAACACCGACGCGGCAGCGACCGACAACGTGTTCTCGGGCTCGGACTCGGCGAGCCGCGAGGTCGATCTGTTCTTTCAGATCCGACCTGGATTGATGTTCACCTATGGCTCGCCGCGAATGCTCCAAGAGCTCAGCGCAGATCTCGAGATCCTCGACTACACCCGACACAGTGACGAGCCATCGGTGTCGGCGCGCGGCGGCTGGCGCTCGGTATTCGTGCCAGGTCCAAGGTCGGAAGCAAGCCTGAGCGTGGCGGCGTCGACGGCACAACTGGCGGGCATCACTTCGCGGTCCACACCCGATGAATCGGTCGTTCAACTACAGCCCACGGGCAACCTTCGCGTCATGGCCGCTGACGTCGGCGAGTCGATGTCCTATGTCGCATCCCGGGAGTGGAACATCGGCCAGAGCGTGTTCGCGCGCTGGAACAAGACCGACGACGAAGCGATGGATCCGACGATCGTCGAATCGGCCGAGGCTGGGCTCACACTGACCGCGGAGCGCTCGTTCGTAAACAACTCGTTCGGGCTCGAGCTCGGCGGCTCGGTGCTCCGGATGGAGCGCGTTGCGCCGGTCGGCGCCGAGATGGGCAGCCGGCTCGAGCGTCAGATTGTTCCGCGCGCCCGGCTGCAGTGGCGCCACGACATCGACAAGTATCTGTCGACCAGCGTTGATGGCGGCGCCGCCTACGTGATCCCGTACGGCACCGATCCCTATAACCCCGGCGCGATGGATCGTCACGCTGGGCTGTTCCCGATCGCCGGTGTTCAAGGCGCGTATACCGACACGTGGGGACTCGCGACGCTCAGCTTCCGTCGCGACGTTTCGCCCAACATGTTAATCGCGCAAAACACGGTCAACGACAGCGCGATCTTGACCGCCGCGGTGCCGTTGCCGTGGCTCAACGAGGGCCACCGGTTGTCGCCCCGGTTTGTTGGCATGGGCGTCGTTGGCTACCAGCGCACGAAATTGATCGACACGGTCTCCGACGATCTCGCGAGCTCGTTCAAAGCCGCTCGCATCGACGTCGGCGTGATGTACACGCCACGCCCAGGCCTGAGCTACGGCGCGCGCTACGAGTTCATGTACCAGACCGGCGACACCGCCGCTGCGGGCAATCTTCCGGGGTTCTGGCGCAACACGATCTTCGCGACGCTCGCGCTGCGCTACCCGGCCGAGGTCGCCGCGGAGATGCCGAAGCGCCGCAAGAACTCGATGCGCGCCGACAAGAGCGATCAGAACACCCTCGGCGCCGAGCCGGTCGTACCAGGCGGGCTGGACTAGCTCACGACCACGACGTCGGCGGGGGCGACGCCTCCGAAGCCGGTGTTCCATGCCACGGCGTAGCCGCAGACATTGCGAACGACGACCCGCGCGCCGGGTGGGAACGCGTCGGGCGCGATCGTCCAATCGCCGAGGACGTCGTCTTCGAAACACGTCGGGCCAACGAACAGCCCGCGCTGTCCGGTGCCTGCATGTGGAGCGCTGGCCACGAGCTCGATGTGGCTCCACCGCAGATGGCAGATCCGCGAAACATCGACGACACGAAGCGGTCTATCGTCGAGCTCGCGCGCTACCACCACGTGTCCACAGGCAAAGCCCGCGGCTTCGCTCGCCAGCCGTCCTGGCTCGATCAAGACCTCGATGTCACGTGCGATCGCGGACCGGACCTCCGCGAGGGTGGTGCGAAGGTCTGCGATCGCGTGCCACGCACCGCCGAGGTTGAGAAACCGAGGTGACACGCCCGCAGCGCTCGCGGCTGCGATCGCAGCGCGCGCGGTCGCGCTGAACCGCTCAGACGAGGTTGCTGCGACGGGACCGTGGTGGATATGGAGCCCGATCGGACGATCGCCTGCCGCTCGCGCCATTGCCGCGATCAGTTGCGACCGGCGCTCGCTTGCCACGTCGAGCCCGAACCGCGATCGACGGTGTCCGCTGCCGTCGAGCACCGCGCCGATCGCAGGATCTCGTCCGGTCAGCGACGCCGAGAGCCGGATCGCGATCGCAGCACGCGCGGGCGCCGCGTGCACTTGCTCCACGGTATCGCAGCTGACGATCAGTCGGTGGGGCCATCGCTCGGCGGCAGCACTCGCGCGACCCGTGGGATCGGCGATCGACAGCGTGCCCGCCGCTGGCAGCTCGATCACCTCCGCGGTCGACGCCGCGTCGAATCCATCGAGCTCGCGAGCGGCGATCGCGCGAACCTCGGGATGCGGAAACGACTTCGCAGCGAACAGCGCGGTGACTCCAGCGTTGCGTGCAGCCCGCGCGATGGCAGCGAGGTTCGCTTCGATCGTTGCGAGGTCGAAGATCAGGCTTGGCCGGTCGCAACGCTCGATCGCGGAAGCGACCGCGCTCGGAAGGTCGGCGCGCACCGGCGAACGGTAGCCGACTCTGTTCGTTGCTAGATAGCCGCGCCCGGGTAACCTGCCGAATCTGCCTGATCTCCTGCTGTGTTGCCGCTGCCGTAACTCTCGGCTCGGCCCCACGTAGTACTCGGTGTCACACGGCGCAGGCAGGCGCGGTACGCTTGCGAACAGCGCCGAGGAGGCCCATTGAGCGACTCTCGTCGACCCGATCTCGATCGTTATCCCGAGCTGGCCAAGGCATGGGATCGCCGCTCTTTTATCAAGTCGGCGGCGGTTGGCACGGCATTCATGGCGCTCGGCGGAGCATTGGTGCGAATCGCTGCCGATGATCTCACCAAGGCGGCGCGCGCCGAGCGCCGCAGCGATGGCCGCCCGCGGCTGCCACCTGGTCAGCGCGTGATCAACGCGCTGCGTCCGATGGGCGGCGAGGAGGGCGACGGTGATGTCCGCAACTTCCGGCTCAAGGTCCACGGTGCGGTCAGGACCCCGTTCGAGCTCGACTATGCTGCGCTGCTCAAGCTGCCTCAGGTCCAGAAGGAAGCCGACGTGCATTGCGTGACTGGCTGGTCGATGCTCGGCGGGTTGTGGAAGGGCGTGCAGATCGCGTTGCTCGCTGAGAAAGCCGGTGTGACCGGCGACGCTCGCCACGTGATCTTCGAAGCGGCGCACGGCTACACCGCGAACGTGCCACTCAAGGAGGCGACCAGCGACAGCTGCTTGGTCACCTATCGCCTCAACGGGAAGCCGTTCGCTCGCCAACACGGCGCGCCGGTGCGCGGCCTGATCCCTGATCTGTATTTCTGGAAGAGCGCGAAGTGGCTGACCGGGATCCGATTCGTGAAGGATGACAAGCCCGGCTATTGGGAAGTCCGCGGGTACCACAACCATGCCGATCCGTGGACCGAGGAACGTTATGCCTGAGCTGGCCGAGACGGCCGCGAAATCGGACAAGGCGACGGGGATCTGGCACACGGTCAAGAAGCGCTGGCGCGGCTGGCTGCGCGCGGTGCATCGCGATTTCGGATACGTCGCCGTCGGGTTCACGGTGATCTATGCGGTGTCGGGCCTCGCGATCAACCACATCGCGGACTGGGACCCCAACTTCGAATCATCGGAGCGAACGCTCAAGATCGCGGCGATACCTGCCGAGCTTCCCGACCCCGAAGCCGTCAAGCGCGTCACCGACGCCGCGGGAACCGGAGCGCCGGACGATGTGTTTCGCGCCGGCGACGAGATCCGGCTGGCGTATTCGGACGGTACCTCGGTGACTGCGATCGGCGACACCGGTGAGGTCACGGTGCAGGCACGCTCCGAGCGGTTCTTCCTGCGCGTCGCGAACTGGTTGCACTACAACCGCGGTAAAGCCGCTTGGACCTACGTCGCAGACGTCTATGCAGTGATGCTGCTGTACTTGGCGATCAGCGGAATCTTCATGATCAAAGGTCGGCTCGGGCTCAAGTGGCGCGGGGCGATCTTGGTTTCACTCGGCGTGGCAGTGCCGCTCGGGTATGTCGTGTTGTCGGGCGGACCGAACGCGCACGACAAGGCGACCACTGCGGCGACGGTGCCGAGTGATGCGTTCACCCCAGAGCCGGCGCCTGCACAGCCCTCTGATACTGACGAGGAATTTGCGCGACCACCGGTATTGAAGCAGCCGCCCGGCGAATAGATCCCCGTCGGATTGCCCACGACGCGGCCGAACCGGGAACGTGAGCTCCTACGCGTGCCCGAACACCGGCACCAGGGTTCCCGACGTCAGCGCATTGTCTGGCGAAGCGAGGAACGCGATGGTCTCGGCGATCTGCGCCGGCTTGGGCCACCTGTCGAAGCTCGCCTTGGGCATCGACGCACGGTTGGCTGGCGTATCGATCGTCGACGGCAGGACGGCGTTGACGAGGATGTTGTGGTCCAGCAGCTCGGCGGCGAGACCCTGGGTCAGCGCCGCGACTCCTGCCTTAGCCGTTAAGTACGCCGACATTCCACCAACCGGCGCGATCACGGGCCGCGCAGCGACGTTGACGATTCGGCCACCATCACCGGTCTTACGGATCGCGCGCACCGCCTCTCGGCATGACAAGAAACACGTGACGGTGTTGAGTCGCCACTGGGTCTCGAAATCGGCGAGCGAGGTCTCGGTGATCGGCGCCATCGCAAACCCGCCCACGAGATGGATCGAAGCCCACAGTGGCGGCAGCCCGGCATAGAACGCGGTCGCGCGCGCCTCATCGTCGAGGGCGACGTCGGGTCGATCGGCGATATGCACGATCGCGCCGCGTGCACCGAGCAACTCGACCACGCTGGTACCGAGCGCTCCGCGGCCTCCCGTGACGACGATGTGGCGACCCTTCATGGATCGCACGATACGCGCGCGGTCGAATCTGACCAAGCGATCGGCGTCGGTAGTGCTGGCCCCTTGCCCGCGCGGCTGGCCGACGATAGAAGCAGCGGATGACCGTGCGCGATCGCTACACGATGCCAGCCGAGTGGACGCGGCATGACGCGGTATGGACCGCATGGCCATACGATCCCGAGCAATGGCTCGAGGGCTTGGAAGCCCCGCAGCGGGCGCTGATGGCGATGGTCGCGGCGATCGTCGATCTCGACGGCGATCAGCCGCGAGGCGAGCGCGTCGAGCTATTGGTGCGAAACGCCGGCGATGAATCGGCCGCCCGCGCGCTGCTCGGTCGCGCGGCGCAGGGGGTTCGGTTCCGCCACACTCGCTACGGCGACGTCTGGTTGCGCGACACCGGCCCGATCTTCATGACCCGAGGAAATCACTTGTCGGCGTCTCGCTTCAGGTTCGATGGCTGGGGTGGCAAGTACCTCATGGACCATGATCCAGAGGTCTCGAGCCGCGTGATGGACTTCACCAAGGTCCGCGGCGCGGCGTTCGAGTTTGTCCTCGAAGGAGGCGCGATCGAGGTCGACGGCAGCGGTACGCTACTCACGACCCGTCAGTGCATGCTCGGCGGCGCGCGCAATCCGGGCCTCGACCATGGAGACCTGGATGCGCGACTTCGCTGGGCGCTCGGCGTCGATCACGTGGTCTGGCTCGATCGCGGATTGATCAACGATCACACCGACGGGCACATCGATACGCTCGCTCGGTTCGTCGCGCCAGGCGTCGTCGTTTGCATGGAGCCAGCTGGCAACGATCCCAATCGCGACGCACTGCTCGGCATCTTGTCCGACTTGCGCGCTGCGACCACGGCTAGCGGAGGTCGACTCGAGGTCGTAACCATCCCCTCGCCGGGGACCGTGATCGATCAGTCGGGAGCGCTGCTCCCGGCGAGCTATCTGAATTTCTACATCGCCAACACAACGGTGGTCGTTCCGACCTACGGCGTTGGCAATGACGACGCAGCGGTGGCCGCGATCGCGGCGTTGTTTCCGCAGCGCCGTGCGATTGCGCTCGATGGCAAGGCGGTCGTGATCGGGGGCGGCGCGTTCCACTGTTCGACCCAGCAGCAGCCTGCGGTCTGAACCGCGTGCATGCCCGGCCATCGGCGGGTTATGACTCTACGGTGAGTGAGCGGAGGCGCATCGGGGAAGTTCTCCTGATGAGGGAGAGTGTCGATCCGTGGGTTCTGTCGCAGACGTTGCGCAATCCCGGACCCAGTCGTCAGCGGTTGGTTTCACTGCTGATCAGTCGTGCGCAGCTCGACCCCGATGACGGTGCGCTCGCGCTCTCCGAACAGCTCGGCTATCCGGCGGCGCTGGTGCGTCATCTCGAGCGGCGTGATCCAGCCACCGCGCAGATGATCCCGAAACAGCTCGCCGTCCGATGGTGTGTGCTGCCGCTCGGACGCGCCCACGACGAGCGGCTGGTCGTCATCGCTCGCGATCCGACGCCGATCCTGCAAGCCGCGCTCGAGCACGCGACCAAGGCTCCGATCACGCTTGCCGTGGTTCCCGGACTTCATCTCGAGCACCTGCTCAAGTCGGTCCATGCGGTCGATCGGATCCCGGATGAGCCAGCCGAGCAACGCTCGCCGTCGGTCGCCGACATCAACGCGATCACGCTCGATCCGCGTCAGGCATCGAGCCAGGGCCGCGCTCGCACCGTGTCGCGGGTGTTCCCGATCACCGAGACCACGCCTGATCTGCCGCCGTTACGCAACGCGTTCACGGCACGACGACCGCTCGAGGCGATGCTCGACGACGTCGATCGAGCGATCACGCTCGGTGCGGTCGAGCGCTTGGTGATGGCCTACGCGGCGTCGCGCTGGCAAGCGGCGATGCTGTTCGTGATCGATGAAGGTCGCGCGGTAGGCCAGCGAGGTCACGGCGGACAGCTCGACGGCGTCACCGACATCGCGGTCCAACTCGACGCTCCATCGATCCTGCAACGTGCCGCGGAGACTCGAACGGCGACCACCGAAGCTCCGGTGAGTCAGATCCAGCGAGAGCTTGGACTCCTGCTCGGTGGTCCGGCGACCGTAGCTGCCGCGCCGGTGATCGTCAGCAATCGGCTCCACAGCGTCTTGCTCGTCGGTGATCCGCAGCCTGATGCCACCGGTGATTCGCTCGCGGATCTGACGCGGATCGTCGACGCGTTAGGTGGCGCGCACGAGCGATTCGCACGCGGCACTCGCTGATCGCGCGCCGCGCCGGATCGGGTACAGTGCGCTGGTCATGGCCGAGCTAGTTACGATCGCCGCGCTACAGACTGCGTTGACCGACGACGTCGCCACGAACGTCGCTAGCGTGACCGAGCTCGTGAGGCAGGCCGCCGCTCGCGGCGCCAAGATCATTCTTCCGAGCGAGCTATTCGAAGGCCACTACTTCTGCCGAACCCAGCTGGACACGGACTTCGGGCGAGCCCGCCCCGTCGAGGGCCACCCCACGCTGCGCACGTTTCAGGAGCTTGCCAAGCAGTTGGGCGTCGTGATCCCGGTGTCGTTCTTCGAGCGGTCGGGTCCCGAGCATTACAACTCGATCGCGATCATCGATGCCGACGGCAGCAATCTCGGCCTCTATCGCAAGAGCCACATCCCCGACGGTCCGGGCTACCAGGAGAAGTTCTTCTTCAAGCCCGGCAACACGGGGTTTCGCGCGTTCGCCACCAAGTGGGGGACGATCGGCGTCGGGATCTGCTGGGACCAGTGGTTCCCCGAGGCCGCGCGCGCGATGACGCTCGCCGGTGCCGATGTGTTGTTCTATCCGACCGCGATCGGCTCGGAGCCGGAGGAGCCCGAGTTCGACAGCCGTGACGCTTGGCAGCGGGTGATGATCGGCCATGCCGTCGCCAACGCCGTCGGCGTCGTCGCGGCCAATCGGACCGGGACCGAGGGTACCGGCTCGTCGGCCATCACGTTCTATGGCAGCTCGTTCATCTGCGACGCTCGGGGCGACAAGCTGGCCGAGCTGCCGCGCAGCGAGCCCGGCATCGCGCTCGCGACCCTGGATCTGGCGCAGCTTCGCGCGATCCGTGCGGGCATGGGCTTCTTTCGCGATCGCCGGCCCTCGCTCTACGGGCCACTGGTCAAGTAGCTGGCAAGTAACGGACATCCTGACCGTGCACACCTAGGTGGTTCGAAGTACGATCGAGTCACGAGTCAACATCACGTACCGCGAAAGCGGACGACGTTCGATCCATGGGTTCCCGTACGTTTTTGCAGTTGCAACGCCGCACCTCACGCGGTTGTCTCGATAGACGGTGATTCGCCGCCACCTGCTTGCCGCGCTCGCCGTTGGGATCGAGGCCGGTAACGACAACGCCGCCCGCGCTGCGCTCCGCAACATCGATTGGGTGCTGCGCGGCTACGCGCTGTACAAGCTCGAGCGCGCGCTGTTTGCGGCGGGAGCCGCGATCAATACGCCTCACCCTGTCGATCCGGAGGTGTCTCGCCATCTCCAACAGATCGCGGCGCTCGAGATCGCAGGCGAAACGGTGCCGAATCTCGCCGATCGCGAGCGGGTTCGCACGGCGTACCAGCGGTTGCCGGTGACACGTGTGTCACGCGCGCCGGTGCTCACGATCGCGATCCTCGTCGCCGCGCTCGCCGTGATCGCTGGTGCAGCGATGTTCGTCCTGGGCATCCCGGGTCGCTCGAACCGCGTGTATGCGCGGCCGCTACCACCTCCGGCCGCAGGCGCGTTCAAGCACGGCGGCGTTCCGCTTCGCGATCTCGGCATCGAGCGGTTGATGGTGGAGGACTTGACGAGCGTCGTGCTCGAGGTCGATCGCGAGCGACAGCGGGGATCACTCGACGTCGAACGCCGGGCTCACTCCGATGCGCTCACCCGTTCCCCGGCGATCGCGAGCTTGGGCCCCGGCATGACCGCCGCATGGCGAGATCTGCTCGACGGCCTAGAGCGCTGGTCGCAGGTGCCGATCGCGAGCCGTGACGTGAAGGCGATCGCGATGGAGCTGACGGCGCGCGTTCGCGCGGTCAATGATCAGCTCGCCGGCGTCGGAATCGGCTACTACCTCGACGGCGACATGTTCTCCCAGATGGGAGTACCGCACGCGGTCATCTACGTGTATCGCGTCGAGGAGGTCGTGTTCGTGCTCGCCGAGCAGCGACCGATCCGCGTGCTCAGCTTGCGCCGCCTCGATCAGATGAACCTGTCGCGAACCGCGATGGGCGTGCAAGCCGCCGCGCTCGGTGATCCGCTGGTGATGCTGGATCCAGTCGACGAGCACGTGGCGGCTCGGATCATGCCAGTGCTCGCGCCGGAGGCCCCGTTCTCGCTCGGAGACGACGAATGGCGCGCCGCCGAAGGCATGCCGCTCGCGCTCGATGCCGGGCGCGCGATTCGTGGCGAGATGATGGCGAGCCTCAAGACCGATGGCGCCGCCGCGGCAAACGTCGCATCCCTGTTGGGCGAGCGCCAGCGCTTGATGGCGGGATGGCGTGCACTGCTCGCCGAGCGCGGCCTCAGCATGTCGCGCACCGATGGACTGTTCCTGCCCGAGGGTTTGATCAAGAACGTCGACGAAGTCATCCCCACCGGCGAGCGCGAGCGAGCCAAGGCGATCGAAGACGCGATCGCCCGCGGCGAAGGACCGCGGATCGCGTCGCGTTGCCAGCAGATCGTCGTCGCGACGGTTCGCCGCCACGAAGCGCAGCATGGGTTCGACGACTTGCGCGCGCGGCCGCTGCGCTATCCCGCGGGGCTCGAGGCGTACCTGGGACCAGCGAACCAACCCAACGGCGAGCCGCGTGACGAGGTCGAGCTCGCGCGCGCCGAGCTGTCGGCATATCTCAGTCAGTTGATCAACGACCCGGTGACGCCCCACCAGAGCTTGTGGAATGCCGCGTCGTTCGCATTCGATCGCGATCATTGGCGCGCACCGGAGTCGGTGATCAGCGTGTTTCTGATCGAGCGGTTGGCGCACCATGCGGGGGTGCCCAGCGTCGGAGGTTCGCTGATCAAGGACCGTGTGGTCGATCGCGCACGACTCGAGCAGCTAGCACGTCCGCTCGCGCTCGCGACCGGTGATCAGCTGCGCAGCGCGGCCCGCGCGGCATGGCTGGAGATCTACGGTGAGCCGCCTACGCAGATCGTCGATCGCTGAGCACACGGCGGGTCCGTTCGACGTCAGGCAGTTCTGGACGTCGACGTGGCACGTGGCATGACTGGATCGCCGTTACCCATCGGTGTGGCCCTACGCCGTCTCGATCATCTGGCTGGGTCGAGCTAACGATTCACGCTAAGCTCGTCGCATGAAGATCTTCGTTCGTGCCGTGGTCACCGGGTTCGGGTTGAGCTTGGGCTCTGCGCTGTACAAGCGGCTCGCCAAGAAGCTCGGCTTCGACGACGAAGCCGCGGCAGCCGCGCAGCCGGTCGTGAAGCAGGACGGTGTCACCGATCCGGGCTTGAATCCGAGCACCGATCCACAGGTCCACTAGCGCGACCGTCGCGCGCCCGGTGCGACACGCGCACACAGCTGCACTCCCGCCGATCGTCGCGGAGCTAGATTGTCGGCGAATTGTGCGGCGCTTCACCGCGAATTGCGGAACACTCGGAAGAAGTGGTGGAATCGGCCAACTTAGCACCCGGGCTACTCCTCGCGATGCCCCAGCTGGCGGACCCCAACTTCAGCCGTGCGGTGATCCTGATGATCGAGCACAGCGATCAGGGCTCGTTCGGGTTGGTGATCAATCATCCCAGCCCGATCAAGGCGAGCGAGCTGCTCGACAGCCTCGAGATGCACTGGCGCGGCGAGGATTCCGCGGTCGTGTGGGCGGGCGGGCCCGTGAGTCCAAGCACCGGATGGGTCCTCCACGAGCCGGTCGGCGTCGCGCAGCCCGGGCAAGGCACGATCGCGATCACCTCGAGCATCTCGCTGTCGACGTCGCCGGACCGGCTGCGCGCGATCGCAAACGCACCGCCGCGCAACATTCGGCTGTTGCTAGGCTACTCGGGGTGGGGGCCGGGCCAGCTCGCGGCGGAGATGTCGCGAGGCGCGTGGCTCCACACCGCCGCGGAGCCGCGGCTGATCTTCGAGACGCCTCCCGAAGCGATGTGGGACACCGCGATCCAGACGCTCGGAATCAATCCGGGTGATCTGCTCGCCGGCCGCGGCGTCAACTGACGTCACTGGCGCTCGGCGGTGGGTACACCACGGGCCGAAGCGCAGCGGGGTCGTTGGTGATGATTCCGTCCGCACCGAGCTCGAGCAATCGCGCTGCTTGTTTTGGATCGTCGATGGTCCAGAAGTCGACCCGCAAGCCGAGGCTGTGACACTTCGCGATGAACGTCGCGCGATCGAATCGGATCGCGCCGTGGCGCACCGGGATCTGCGCAGCCGTGCCGGTATACGGCAGCTGTCGCCACAACAGCGCCGGCAGTCCGAGTAGCGTGATCACTTCGCCTTGCGACAGCGCGGTGTCGCCGCTGTAGCCGTGACGGCGCACGGCCAGCAGGGTGCGAGTTTGAAAGCTGGCGAGCGTCACGCGTTGTGCCGCCCGCTTGCGGGTGAGCAGCGCCAGCATGATCTCGACCGCGCGATCGCCCTTCAAGTCGACGTTGATCGCGACGTCGGGGAACGCGTCGAGCACGTGCTCGAACGTCGGCACGCAGATTCCTTTACCAGCGAACGGCCGGCTGCCATCCGGCGCGACGAATCCCCAGCCCACGTCTAGCCGCTGCGCGTCGGCGAGGTCCAAGCTCGCCCACGGGACGTGGGTACCGGCGGTGCGCGCGGCGGTTTCGTCATGCACGACGATCAAGTGGTCGTCGCGCGTCAGATGGACGTCCATCTCGAGCGAATCGACACCGATCTCGACGGCGCGCTCGAACGCGGGCATCGTGTTCTCGGGTCGCTCAGCCGATGCTCCGCGGTGCGCGTACAGCCGGCGCGCGTGCATGACTTATTCTTCTTCGAGCTCGAGCGCTGCAGCCGGAACCGGCGGAGGACGCGGATCGCTTACCTGCACGACCTCCACCGAGTACTTGATGTCCTTGTCGGCGAGCGGATGGATCATCCTGACCTGGAGCTCATCGCCGCTGATCTTTTCGATGCGGAGCACGACGTTCATGTCGTTGGCGCCCTTGGCCGCGAACTGGTCGCCGACCTGTAGCTGAGCTTCTTTGGGAAACTCGGTCCGTTTGATGGTCTTGAGCGGATGCATCGCCGGGTTGCCGAACGCGTCCTTCGCAGGAATCACGCCCTCGCGCTTGGCGCCCTTCTCGAGCCCGTTCAACACGGCCTCGAGCCCGGCGAGCATCGTACCGGCACCTTGGATGTATTCGACCTGGCTCTTCTCGAGCTGCTGGCCTCCAACCACGGCCAGATCGACCTTCACGATGACGCGACGACCTTTCTCGATCTTCACACTTTGACCGTACACGCGTCGGAATAGCGACAGCAACGGCGGGGCGCTGTGAACGAAAGCCGTCGATCTGCTTGTTTCCGATCGACCTTGCGATAAGTTGCGCGCTGGCACGGAACCAGCACAATGGTCGTTCGCTGATGTTTTCCCGAGGAGTTTTCGCCATCGTTTGCCTACTCGCTGTCGCGGTCCCTGTCGTTGGCGGTGGGTGCGCTGCGAACCAAGCTCCCGAGCTGCGGGTGTTGGGCATACAGGAAGCGCGCCGGCATGACGTTGTATTCGTGCAGGTCACCAATCCGGCTAGCCGGCCCATGCGACTGACCAAGCTCGCCTATACGTTTGCGGCGCAAGGCGCCACCGTGTCCAAGGGCGAGGTCGACCTATCGCGCGAAGTTGCTCCGAAGGCCGCGGTGGTGGTCGAAGTGCCGCTCGATGCGCCGTCGTCCGAATCGCTCACGCTGCGCGGCAAGCTCACCGCCGAGCTCGACACGATCGTGCGTAACTTCGCGGTATCGGCGCACGTTCAAGGGCGTTAGTCTCTCGATCGCGAGTTTACCAGCGTCGTCGGCACACCCAGCGGCACAGGTCCCCCCATGTCGGGTAGACCAAATCGTAGCTCGGGGTCATTCTCGACCTTCGGCTCACTGGAGAGCCGTAGGGAGCTGCGATGCGCACCATCGTCATCGTCCTATTGTTGCTGGCGGTTTCAACTTCCGCCGAGGCTGGACGCCAGAATCGCTACGTCGGAATCCACCCGGTCCCCAAAGGTCATGGTGGCGGGGTCTGCCACATCGAAGCGCCGCACGTGCACGTCTACGCGGCGAACAAGCTCGAGTACCGCGATTACCATGGCGCGCATTACTTCATCGGTGACCCCACACCGTATGGCTGGGATGGGCCGAGACATGCCTACAAGGGCCATCATCCGATCCATGTCGAGGCGACGGTGGGCGGCGACGGCGAGACGCTCGAGTTCTGCTACTTGAACGGCCCCCACTACCATTACTTCACGCCGCCCGAAGGCCCCGAGTTCAAGATGGCTGGCAACGCGTACTTCTACGTGGCCGAGCCGCCCGAGGTGTATCTCGAGGAGCGGCCGGCGTTGATCGAGGTAAATGCGGTCTACACGCCGCTGGTCTACACCCGGCCGGTCGTCGAGGTGGAAGCCCCGGCGGGGTGGATCGGGATCCGCGCGGGCTACGCGATCGTCGCTCCGGCCGCGGTTGTCGTCGAGCCGCCACCGCCACCGCGGGTGATCGCGCCTGCGGCGCGCGTTCGCGTGGGTGCAGAGGTGCGGGTCCCGATGCCGAGCCTCAGCGTGAACGTCGGGGTTGGGGTCGGCGTTCGCGGTGGAGTCGGCGTCGGACACAAACACAAGAAATCGAAGCGGCGAGGTCGCTAATGCGGATCATCAACTTCGCGATGGCGGGCGCGCTCGCGCTGATCGGCTGCGACAAAGCCAGGCCAGAAGGCGGCGTCGCACGTGATCAGATCGTCGACGCGTGGAAGAAAGCGGGGCTGCCTCCGTCGAAGCTCGCGGCTGCGACTACCCCGGTGGGTACCGACTGCCAGACCGGGAGCGTTCAAGCAATCGATGTCCTGTTGTGCGTGTTTCCGACCGAGGTCGAGGCCAAGGCGGCCGAAACTGCCGGGTTGACCTGGGTCGGGGATGCGAGCGGGCTCGCGAAGGCGAACGGTAACGTGCTGATCGCCCTCGTCGATCGCAAGAACAAGGAGCCGGCCGGAAAGACAATCGACCGGCTCGTGAAGCTAGCTTCGAACTAGCGTTTCGATTAGCGTGCCGGCCTATGGTCTGGTCCGCGATCGCCAACCGAGCCCTGGCGGGAGTAGCGCTGTCCCGTGAGGATGCACGCTCTGTGCTTCACGCGCCTGCCGATGAGATGCTGGCCCTGCTCGACGCAGCGTTCCGCGTGCGGCGTGCGCACTGGGGAATGCGGGTCTCGCTGCACGTGCTCGAGAACGCCAAGCTCGGTGGTTGTCCCGAGGATTGCGGATTCTGTTCGCAGTCGTCGAAGCACTCGTCGCCCAGCGGCGAAGCCGTGATGAAGTCCGTCGACGAGCTGGTCGAGGGCGCGCGTCGCGCTCACGCCGCTCGCGCCAAGCGCTACTGCATGGTCACCGCGACGCGCGGGCCATCGCAGCGCGACCTCGACACGATCTGCGAGGCGGCGCAACGGATCAAAGCGGAGCTCGACATCGAGCTGTGCGCTTCGTTGGGCTTGTTGACCGAGGCCAAGGCGACCCGGCTCGCGCGCTCGGGCGTCGATCGGTTCAATCACAACCTCGAGACCAGCGAGAGTCACTACGACAAGATCGTCTCGACCCATAGCTGGAAGGATCGGGTCGAGACCGTGCAGCACGCCAAGCGCGCCGGCATGGAGACCTGTTGTGGCGGCATCGTCGGGCTCGGCGAGTCCGAGGATGACCTGCTCGATCTCGCGTTCGCCCTGCGCGCGCTCGACGTCGACTCGGTCCCGGTGAATTTCCTAGACGCACGACCGGAGACGCCGCTCGCGCAGCGCGCGCTGGTCGAGCCGGGCTATGCGCTTCGTGCGCTCTGCATGTTCCGGTTCGTCCACCCGCGGACGGACCTGCGCGTCGCGGGCGGTCGCGAGATCACGCTGCGCGCGCTGCAGGCAATGGCGTTGTATCCCGCGAACTCCATCTTTACGCAGGGATACCTCACCACCGGTGGGGCAACGCCGCATGCCGATCACCAGATGATCAAGGACGCAGGCTTCGAGCTCGAGCTGGCCTCGGGCGAGTCGGTCCCTGCGGACCCGGCGGCGATGATGTCGCTACCCGGACGCAAACTCTCGCTGCCGATCGCACGAAGCTAGCTGCGGCTACCATGGGGGGACGGTGAGGATTTGGATCGCATCGGATCAAGAGATCCGGACCTGTAACCTGGCGCCGGGGCACATCCATCTGTTGTTCCCGCCTGGTTCCGAGCACAGGTACGTGCGTGGATTGCCGGCGATCGAGCACCGGCTCGCGCAGCTGGCGACCAAGTCGATCGGGATCAAAGAGATCGTCGGCGCGAACGAGCCGAGCTACGCGCTGTCGAGTGACAAGCTTCGATCGTTGGTCGAAGCAGCAACCGCGCGCCGCCAAGATCCGTTGCGCGAGCTGTTCGAGCCATTTCCCGGCTCGCCAACCGGCGAGCAGTGGACGAAGGTGATGCTCGACGTCGCCAAGGCCGCGCTCAACAGTCACAGCGGGATCGTGTTCTGCTCGTCCAGCGGACTCTGACGCGCATGCGGCCGTGGTACGCCACGGCATGCGCATCGATCGCGTCTATACCCGAGGCGGTGACAAGGGCGAGACCTCGTTGATCGGGGGCGATCGCGTCGCGAAGAACGATCTGCGCCTCGAGTGTTACGGCACGGTCGACGAGGTCAACGCGACACTCGGCCTGGTCTGTGTTGCGCTCGTAGCATCGGCCGCCGGCGATCATATGTTGCCGATCATTCGGCGCGTTCAGAACGAGCTGTTCAATCTCGGCGCGGAGCTCGCGACGCCGAGCGCCGAGCGGCGCGCCAAGCTACCGCGGATCGAGCAGCGCCACGTCGACGGCCTCGAGCGCGACATCGACGCGGTCAACGACGATCTGCCCGAGCTGACCTCGTTCGTGCTGCCCGGCGGCGGCGCGGCGTCGGCGGCGTTTCACCTCGCGCGCACTGTGTGCCGGCGCTGCGAGCGACTCGTCGTCGGCCTCGCGAAGACCGAGGACATCGGTGGCGAGCTGCCGGTGCAGTATTTGAACCGGCTGTCCGACGCGTTGTTCGTGTGGGGGCGCTGGTGCTCGCTCAAGGACGGTCAGCCCGAGCCGCTCTGGGACTCTCGCTCGACGTGACCAGCGAAGGCGCGGAGAGAACGCAAAGCTGTCGAGTCCGCAAAGACTCGCAACGCCAGACTTCACATCCGGGCTCCGCGTCCTGGACGTCGTTGCGCTCGGTCCGAATGCTGTCGCCGGATCTCGTCGCGGCCGATCCACCATGCCACCGCAAGCGCCGGGAGGCAGAGCAAGTCGCTGGGATCGAGAAACACCTCGGCGGGGCGACCGAGGAGCTCGACGGCGGCGACGAACCATCCGGCAGCGCGCTCGCTTAGCTTCACGGCGGTGAATGCCAATCCAGTGGCGGCGACGCACACCGCGAGCCGGCCAGCGGTGACCGGCGCAGCAGTGTCGGCGCCGAGCTTGCTGGCTGCCCACAACGCCAAGCCGATCAGCGCAGACAACAGCAGCGGGGCGGCGACGAGCCCCGCGATGTCGCTGAGCTTGCCGGTCACCAAACTAGGCCCAAACCGAGGCTTCATCACCCAGTCATTGACGATCAGCAGCGCGAGCGCCGCGAGTGTGACCGGGTGGAGCGCCTCACCGATCGGAAGTCCGCCCGCGCGAAGGCCTCGACGTACCCGCTCGTAGAAACCGGGCACCGACTCCGGCGGGGAGGCGGCTGACACGCGTATACTCTGCGCCTCGTGTCTGAGCCGGGCAAGCAGTCAGAGAGCGCCAAGCAACTCGCCGCCGCGGAGCAACAGGCCAAGGAGCGCTTCGAGCGTGCCATGACCGAGCTCCGCGAAGGCGCGTACAAGTTTTCGTCGCGTGCGCGCGGCCAATCCGAGCTGATCATCGAAGAGCTGATCGATCCCGACGGGGATACGGTCGCTTCGATCGCTGATGTCGAGGGTGACCAGGGAGCGGTAGCGCTCGCGCAATCGCTCGAGCTGATCACGTTCGACACGTGGCTGTTTGGCCAGATCGGCGACCAAGAGGAGCTCAACCTCAAGGCCGAGGACCACTGGGATGTGTGGTTCACATTCGGCTCGTGGATCGGCGAGACCATGCGGCGCCGCCACGGAGGCCACTGGTTGATGATGGGCGACGATCCGCACACCTGGCGGGTCGGGTTCTCGAAGATCTTCCTGGAGATCGCACCGTTCGTGTTTGCCGAGCAGCTGCTCCGCATGGGCTCGGGTGCGACCCGCAAGATGGTCACCGAGATCGAGCGGATTCGTCAGCTCCACGAGGACCAGAGCGAGCGCGACAAGGGGCAGTCGATCGATCGATTCTCCGCGCAGCACTACATCCGGCTCCACACCGTACCGCTCGGCCAGTGGATGTCGATGGACTTCGCGCGGCTCGCGAAGCTGTGGAATGAGGAGCCAGTCGCCAAGCTGATCGAGGCGATCAAGGAAGCGGCGCCGCGGCTAGGCCAGGCCAACATTCAAGTGGTCGAGCAAGTAGTCACTGCGATCTCTCGCGCCAACCTAGACGCGCCGATCGCGAAGCAGACCAACGATCGCGGATTGTTCGAGGCGATCGCGCAGATCGTGGGGCTTCGCCGCGCCACCGCACCGATCGCGATCGACATTCTCGAGCGGGTGGTGATGCCGGCGATGCACGTCGGGTTGCCGGAGTCGTTCCCGCCGCTCGACGAGGATGACCTCGGGAATCTCCGCAAGGGCATCGAGCTGTTTGCGTTCTTCGTCGAGGTCGTGCCGCACAAGTTCCAGGCCGACGACGAAGGCTTCCTCGGAACGATTCCCCACGAGCAGCTGACGACGCCGTACGCAGACCGCAACGTGCTCGAGATCGGCAAGGGTGACTGGGTGGTGATCAACCCGGCGCATTTCGTGCCGATGCTGCAGGAGTACGATCCGCAGAAGCTGCTCGACAAGTACGACGAGTTCGTCAAGTACGTCGCCACGATCCCCGAGGCGCCGCGCCGCCGCGATGACGGGCGGATGCTCGCGGAGACTGCGATTCGTGCGCTGGCCGATCTCAAGGTGTGCGTCGCGACGGCAGCGCAGAACAACGATGCGCTGCTGTTCCGGTTGTTACCCCCGCCCGGCTAGCCCACGAGCCATGACCCATGACCGATACCGACGAAACCCTCGATGGTTCAGGTTCGGGTTCAAGTCAACGTTGACGTTCACGTCGACGATCGCGAACGATCACGTTGTGTGAGCTCACTGCCACGGATCGTCGGTCGGAGGTGGCGGGGGTGATGGCTTTGCCGGCGCGGCCCATGGATCTTCGCCGGTGGGCGTCGGCGGCTCTGGGTTGTCGTCGGAGGGTGCCCAGTGATCGGGACCGGCATCTCGTGCCTTGGCGCTGTCATCCAGCGAGGTGAACCACACCGCGAACAACGCGACTCCGATCCCGGCGATCGCGATCACCGCGAGCACGATATACAGGCTGCGCCGGTCGGAGCCCGCCGGCGTCGTCGTGATCGGCGGCGTAACCATCGCCGGAACCGGGGCTGGAGAGTAGTGCGGGGAGTAGGGCGGCGCCGCCGAACCATGCGGGGCAGGTGCGTATCCCGGTGCATCGCCGTGCGGCTGGACGCCCGATGGGGCCATCGGTGTGAGCTGAGGCGCAGCGCGCGAGGCGGCCATCGGCGTGAGCTGCGGGGTTCCCATCGGCACGCTCGGGCTCGCGACCGAGCCTTGGGTTGGGCGCGGACCGTCGTCGGGCAGCGTCGCCATCACTGCCGCGATCTGCTCGCCGAACAACTCCATCGTCGGTGGTCGAGCGCTCGGCTCTTTGGCCATCGCCGACATGATCAGATGATCGACCTGTGGGCTCAGACCGAGATCCGGCCGGCGTTGCGATGGTGGAACGGGTTGGTCCAACAGATGCTTCGACAGCAGCGCCATCACCGTCGGAGCGTCGTGCGGCATCCGCCCGGTGATCATCTCGTAGAGCATGCAGCCGAGCGCATAGATGTCGGTGCGTCCGTCGACGTGCTCGGCGCGGATCTGCTCCGGCGCCATGTACGCCGGGGTTCCCAGCATGTCGCCGGCCTGGGTCATCGCCATCTGGGTCGCGCGATTCTCGTCGCGCAACTTGGCGATGCCGAAATCGAGCACGCGCACGACGTCGCGCATTCGCCCGCGCTCTTGCAACATCACGTTGTCGGGCTTGAGATCGCGGTGGACGATCGAATGGCCGTGCGCGTCGACGAGCGACGCCGCGACCTGACTCACGATCGCGAGTGACCGCCGCAGCGGCAGCGGCGCCTCGCGGTGGATCACGCTGCGCAGCGACGTCCCCTCGATGTATTCCATCGCGATGAACAGCGTGCCGTCGGTATCCTGGCCGAAGTCGTAGATGTTGACGGTATTGGGATGGCTCAGCTTCGCCACCGCCTCGGCTTCAGCGTTGAACCGCCGCAGCAGCAACGGGCTCGCCGCTACCTCGGGCCGCAGCAGCTTTACCGCGACCGCTCGCTTGAGCGAGATCTGCTCGGCGCGAAACACCGCGCCCATGCCACCTTCGCCGAGCTTGGACACGATGCGATAGCGACCCGCAATCTCGCGCCCGAGCATCAACGATGCCGCGCTGACACCGGCGTCGGATGGCTCGGTCGCCGAGATCGCCTTCCCGCACGCGCCGCAATAGCGGGCTTCGTTGGCGGTCGGAGCGTTGCAGTGTGGGCAGGGCATTCGCAACAACAAGCTTGTTAAACGGGGTTTTTACGGTTTGTTTCGATTCGTTTACGGTCCGCTGGCGTTCGATACCCCGTACACCGACGTGGTGGGTTCGCGCAACTCGAGGCGAACGCAGCAACCTCCCGTGAATCACAGGCGGATCCGGCGAGCACCACGGCAACACGGGAGGCTGCGACGAGCGTCACCGACCGCACGGCGACGAAGGTAGCACCCCCTAGCGGCAGTGCGCTACGTTCACGGTGGATGCGGACCCTGTTCGTCGTGCTCGCCGTCGCGCTCGCGAGCGCAACGGCGCGCGCCGAAGATCCGGCGTTCCAGAACATGAAGTTCATCGAACGCGGCCAGGCACTCCATGTCACGACGGCGATCGGCCGGCTGTTCGATCTCGAGAACTACGACTCGCTGTCAAAGGGCAAGAAGTTCACGGTGGTGATCCGGCTGTGGGTCTATCCCTATGGATCGACGCAGCCGATCTCGTTCCGGCTGCTGCATCGCCAGGTCCGGTTCGACGCCTGGGATGATGTCTACGTGCTCGAGTTCGATGATCCGGGAGGACGTCGTACGGTGATCGAAAAGCGCCAGTCGAACGCTCTGACGTTGCTCACCGCGATCGATGACCTGCCGATCGCAGCCCTCGCCGACATTCCGTATGGCAGCGCGATCGCGAACCTGTATGCCGTGGCGATCGAGGTCGAGCTCAATCCGGTGTCGAAGAAGACCCTCGAAGAGGTCCGGTTGTGGCTCAGCCGCGGCAATGGCGGCGGACTCGAGCGCGGTGGCGCGTTCTTCGGTTCGTTCGTGTCGGCGTTCGTGAACCCCAAGTTTGCGGAGGCCGATCGCGTCGTGCGGGTGCGATCACAACCATTTTTCCGGCCACCGCGATGAGCAAGCGGCCCCGGACGATTCCGCTCCAGCTCAAGCTCAGCGTCGCGCTCGCGCTGATCGTGATGGCGCCGCTCGCGGCCGCGGCGTACTTCGTCGGCGAGCTCGGCGCCGCTGCTGCAAACGTTGCGGCGAGCGATGCGTCCAAGCGAATCGCGACGCTCGAGCGCGCGATGGATCGATATCGCGAGCTGATCGAGACCACCAAGCGGCTACATAGCGAGATCGCTGGACGACTCGCGGCGCAGCCGGCGGTCGCAACGCTCGACCCACGCGCTGATCTCGACGCGATCATTCGCCAAGAAGGCCTGCATGCGATCGCGATCGTCGGCGCGGACGGCGTCGAGATCGCGCGCGCCGAGGGCACGTTACCAGGACCGGGCTGGCGCGACCGCGTCGTCGATCAGCCGATCGGAACCACGGGCGCGGTGTTGCGCGTGACGTTTCCGATCCACGACACCCCGTATCTCGAAGAGCTGAACACCACGATCGACGATACGCGGAGGATCGCGCACATCAGCACCGCGCTTCCCGATGGCTACCGGCGCGCCTTCCTCGTGATGCTGGGCATCGCGACGTTGATCGCCGTGGTGATCGGGATCTGGGCATCGACACGTGTGACGCGCCGGATCACCGCGCTGGTCGCGACCGCGCGGCGGGTCGGCGATGGCGAGCTCGATGCGCGCGTCGAGCTTCGCGGTCGCGACGAGATGGCGGAGCTCGGCCACGCGTTCAACACGATGCTCGATCACCTCGGTGAATCGCGCCGGCAGGTCGAGTACTTACAGCGGATGGGCGTGTGGCAGGACGTTGCGCGCAGGCTGGCCCACGAGATCAAGAATCCACTGACACCGATCCAGCTCGCGGTTCAGCAGTGCGTGTCGTCGTACAAGGGCGACGACACGCGATTTCGCAAGCTGCTCGTCGATACCGGCGAGATCGTCGAAGAGGAGATCGAGAGCCTCCGCCGGTTGGTCGATACGTTCCGCACGCTCGGCGCGCTGCCCAAGGTCGAGAAGGCTCCGATCGAGCTCGGCGACGTGATCGAAGAGCTCAGGCTCGATCCGGCGATGGCCGAGCGACTCACCCTCACGGCGCCGGCCGATCCAGTCACCGTGCGCGCTGATAAGTTGCTGCTCAAGCGCGTGCTCGCGAACTTGGTCGAAAATGCGATCCATGCCGGACAGGAAGCGGGTGGCGCGGGTGACGTGACGATCAGCTGGGGCGCCGATCGCGCGCGAGATACGGTGTCGATCACCGTCGATGATCGCGGCAAGGGAGTGAACCTCGGCGATCGCGATCGAATCTTCGAGCCGTATGTCACGACCAAGGCAACCGGGACCGGGCTTGGGCTGGCGATCGCACGCAAGATCGCGATCGAGCATGGCGGCGAGCTATCGATCGCGAAAGATCCGGCGCCGACCGGGGGGGCGCGGTTCGTGGTGACGTTGCCATTGCGCGGACCCGAGTCGTCGTTGGGATAGATCGCGCTTGCCGTGCATGGCCACATGGCCATCCGTGATGAATAATCCGCGACGATGACGATCGACGCGACGACGGTTCGGCTCACCCAGTATGCACGCGGCGGTGGTTGCGCTGCCAAGCTCCGGCTCGGTGAGCTGACGCAGGTGCTCTCGCGGCTGCCCGGTGCGGCCGGAGAGCTGCGGCGCGATGTGATGGTCGACCACGAGCTGTCCGACGATGCCGCGGTCGTACATCACCCAGCTGGTCGAGCGCTCGTGCTCACCGCCGATGTCATCGCACCGCTCGTCGACGATCCCGAGACGTTCGGTGCGATCGCCGCGACCAACGCGATGTCGGACGTCTGGGCGATGGGCGGCGAGCCGCGATTCGCGCTCAACTTGGTGTTCTTCTCCGACGAGCAGCTGCCGCTGAGCGTGTTAGATGCGATCCTCGCCGGCGGTGCGAAGGCGTGCGCGGACGCGGGCGTCGCGGTGGTGGGCGGCCACTCGGTGCGCGACCCCGAGATCAAGTTCGGGCTGTCGGTGACCGGAGAACTCGCGCCCGGCTCGCTGTGGTCGAATCGAACCGCCAAACCTGGCCAGGCGTTGGTGCTTACCAAGGCGCTCGGTACCGGCGTGATCAGTCAGGCGATCAAGAAGCAACGAGCGAGCGCGGACGCGATGGGCGCGGCAATTCGGTCGATGACCACGCTCAACCGCGACGGTGCTCGGATCGGCCGCATGTACGGTGCGACCGCAGCGACGGATGTCACCGGGTTCGGTCTGCTCGGCCATCTACGCAACCTAACCCGCGGCTCGAAGGTTTCGGCGCGCGTGATGCTCGATCGGCTGCCGCTGTTGCCTGACGTCATCGGACTGCTGGGCGAGAAGCTGTGCCCCGCGGGAAGCAAAGCGAATCGCGCGTTCGTCACGGACATCGTGCGGTGGAGCGATGGCACGCTGTTCGTGGCCGAGCCGACCGAAGCTACGGAGCGCGAGCTGCGGGCGTCGATCGCGTGTGATGCGCAGACCAGCGGCGGCCTGCTGTTATGCGTACCCGCGGATCGCGCAGACGACTGCGTCGCCGAGCTGCGCGGAGCCGGGTTGTCGGGGGCGCGGATCGGAGAGCTGATCGAAATGGAGGAAAAGGCGATCGAGCTGGTGTGAAGGGCTGTGCGAGCGCGGAAGCACCGCAACGGTCGCGCTCGTGTCCACGGCGCTGTCGACGGCCACGTCGGCGACAACGATAAAGATAACGACGACGACCAACAGATGGGATCGCGACGGTTAGCGCGTCACCCGAGATACGGCTCGTGACACACAGCTTCGATATTGTGTCCGTCGGGATCGAGCACGAACGCGCCGTAGTAATCGGGATGATACTCCGCGCGAACGCCGGGCGGACCGTTGTCCTTGCCGCCAGCTGCAATCGCGGCCTCGTAAAACGCGCGGACCTCGGCGCGGCCGTTCGCGCGAAACGCGACATGCGTACGCGTTGCGGGTTTGTCCTCTTTGCCGATCCAGAAGTCGGGCTTGGGCGCGATCCCAAACCCAGCGGCTTGGCCTTCGAACGACATGATCAACGTGTAGCCGAGCGGCGCGAGCGCCTTGGTGTAGAACGCGATGCTGGCCTTCAAGTCCGACGCGGCAATTCCGATGTGATCGAGCATGCGGCGCACCATACCGGATCCGTTGCAAACCGGCGTTGCACCCCGTTCACGATCCGCCGACGAGCGCCGCGATCTCGGACTCGGAGAGCCCATACTCGGCGAGCACCTCGCGGGAGTGCTGGCCGTGGCGCGGCGGTGGCGTGGGCCGCGCGGGCTTGCCTACCGGCGTGCGCGTCTGCATCACCGGTCCAACGCCATCACCACCATCGATCGTGAAGAACACCTCGCGATCACGATGCAGTGGATGGCTCGGGAGCTCGTCGAGCTCGGTGACAACTTCGACGCAGCAATCGTGCTTGAACAGGATCTCGTGCCACTCGGCCGCGGTCTTGGTCACGAAGATCGCCGCGAGCTCCTCACGTACCCTCATCTGATCGGCCGGCGGGGCGATCACCTCCATGAGGTTCACCGGCCGTCCGATCGCCTGATTCAGCGCACCCCAGAACTTGGGCTCGAGCGCGCCAACCGCGAGATAGCGATCATCCTTGGTTCGATAGATCGCGTAAGCCGCCACGCCGCCGTTGAGCGTTTCGCTGCCACGTGTCGGTCGAGCCCCAGCGTCGAAGTTGCCGATTTCGGCGGTGAGCATCGCCAGCGAACCCTCGGTCATCGAGATATCGAGGTGCGCGCCGCGGCCAGTGCGGTGGCGACCGACCAACGCGCCGAGGATCGCGGTCGCGCTCCACAGCCCGCCGCCAGCGAGATCAGCGATCTGCACACCCGGCAACATCGGCTCGCCGCCGGGTACGCCGCCCATCGCGAGCACCCCGGCGACCGCGCAATAGCCGACATCGTGGCCGGCGCGATGAACGTATGGACCGGTCTGGCCGAATCCACTGATCGAGCACATCACGATCTTGGGGTTGCGCGCGGCGAGCGCGTCGTAGCCGACGCCGAGCTTGGTCATCACGCCCGGTCGAAAGCTCTCGACGACGACATCGGCTCGCTCGGCCAGCTTCAAGAACGCGTCGCGACCCGCCGGCGATTTGAGATCGAGAATCAGCGAACGTTTGCCGCGATTGATCGCGAGAAACCGACCCGACATGCCGCCCTTGCCAGGCGGCATCGGTCGCAGGTAGTCGCCCATCTGCGGGTCCTCGACCTTGACGACGTCGGCGCCCATGTCGGCGAGCACCATCGTCAAGAACGGCCCGGGCAGCAGGCGCGTGAGATCGAGGACGCGAATTCCGGTGAGCGCGTCCGCGAGCGGATTGACCGCGGGGCTCACGACTTCGCGAGGTCGAACAGCTGCTGCAGCTTCATCGCCTGCATCAGATCGCCGGTGACGCGGAACTTGCCCTGGAAGTAGAGCTGCATCGCCGCGTTCGGATCCTTGAGCATCGTGTTGAAGTCCTCGTTGGAGACTTCGATGGTGCACTGCGCCTTACCGGTATCGCCCGCGGTGCAGGTTGGCGGGTTGGCGGTGCAGTCGATCGTCCACTCGCCACCACCGTCGCCGGTGATCTTGAAGCAGTACGCCGCGTTCAGCTCGCGCGCTTTGTCCGGGTACTGCTTGAGGCCCTCGGGGACCAGATTGTCGAACAAGTCGTGCGCGTCCTTCGGCATCGTGACGGGTGGCATGGCTACCTCCGACGAGCGTGTTACCCCGGGCGCCGGGACCGGTCAACGCAGGGCGCGGGAATCCAGTCTCGAAAGCCGGTTAGGCCGGCTGGGGACCGTCATCCAGTGATCAGCTCGGTGGGTAGCTGGACACGAGATGCGTTTGCGAACGCTCCGCCCCGGAACGTTCGAATCTGGGTAGCGCTCAGGTCGTGCCGCGCCCCGTAGGTGACGAGCTCGAACGTGGTCACGTGCTTGTTCAAGCCGCTCGCGATCACGGCGTCGAGCCAGAGCCGAGCGTTGTCCGGATGCACGAACAGCTGGACATGCAGCTCGGTCAGCCGTGCGAACGGCGCGAGCAGCGCTGGATCGAACGCGGCGTCGATCTCGGGCAGCCCGAGATCCTCGCACCGGACGAACAGCCGGCGCAGCAGGCTTGCTCCGCGCAGATGTGTCAGTCCTCGCAACGATGCCAGCTCTACGGTCAGCTCGTCCACGAACCGGGAGGCGGGCCTCGCGAGCAACTCGGCGATCAGCGCCGCTCGAGACTCGATCACGGGGCCGATCGCGCAGTCGAGCAGAAACCCGGCGCGCCACGTCCCTCGCGTGATCAGCTTGCTGATCGGTGCAGCATTTGGCCCTAGCAGCAGCTTGTCGAGCTGGCCGCGCGCGAGCGCTGCGTTGCTACGATCTAGCGCGCGCTCGTGCTCGACGACCTCGGCGCGCGGGTCGGCATGTTGCAATAACCAATCCTCGTAGACCAACCAGGCGACCTCGTCATCGGGGTTCGTTTCGATCGCCGCTTCCAGATCGGGGTTGCACAACAACACCGGGCGGGACCGAGCGCGCTTGGGCGCAGCCGCTCCGAACATCTCGAGCTCGTAACCATCGCGAACAAGTCCGGTCATCGCGTTGTCGCGCTCGCGCATCGCCTCGCGCTCGGAGCTGCATGCGCGCTCGATTATTTCCAGGCCGGTTTCATTCGGACCGGTCGCGATCACGAGCGTCGCCTTTCGCACTTCGATCCACGCGAGGCGCGTGCGTTTGTGATCCCGAAACACGAACCGCGGATATCTGGTGAGCGGAGCGACCTTGGCCAACGCACGTTGCGCGGCTTCCTCGGCATTTCGCGGCTGCGATTCGTCGAACACCTGGCGATAGCCTCGCTCGCGGCGCCTGAGCAATTCCTCCTCGAACACGCGCCTGGCGTGCCACGTGGTCTCGAGCTCGATCGTCCTGCGCTTGCCCGCGCTTCCGATCCGCCCCCAATGAAGCTCGACGCGGTTGTCGACGAGCTCGATGCGATAGAACTTGCGATGAGCTGCGTCCTCGAGCTCGAACAGCGGCATCGCGACGACGATACAGCGCTGCGTCGTGTGCGGTCGATGAATTCAGATTGGTAGCCGGTTCACGACCATGAAGCGCCCAATGGTCACGACTACCTAGACCGACATTTTGCGACGGCTAGCGCAGCTGCCACGTATCTGCAGTGCGTGACGGCATCCATTCGCCGGCACACCACGACAAGCACGGAGGTTTCGATGAGGAAGTCACTCGGCAGTTGTTTGCTCGCGATCGCCATCGGCGGCTGCGCGCAAGACCAGCTCGGCACCACGGCGATCCCGACCTACGATGAATTTCGAGCGCAAACCTACCGCGAGCCGTGGGAAGGCGGTCAGTTCATCGTCGACGGTGACATCCCGTTGCGTAGCGAAGACGAGCTGTACGCGTTCTGGGGCTCGCTCGTGCAGAACACGCTGATCGTCCATCAGGACAACGGCGCCGACGCGAAGTGGGATGATGCCCAGAAGCTCAACCTGACCTACTGCGTGAGCGACAACTTCGGCACCGCCAAGCCAACGGTGCTCGCCGCACTGCAGGCCGCGACCGACCAGGGTTGGGAGACCATGGCCAACGTCAACTTCGTGCACCTGACCGATCAGGACGCGGCGTGCGACGAGGCCAATCCCAACGTGGTGTTCGACGTGCGCCTGGTCTCGGGTCAGTCCTATCTCGCGCGCGCGTTCTTCCCGAACTACGAGCGAATCGACCGCAGCGTGCTCGTCGACGTCGAGGCGTTCTCGACGAGCTGGCCGCTGGTCAACATCCTCGGCCACGAGCTGGGCCACGCGCTCGGCTTCCGCCACGAGCACACCCGCCCCGAATCTGGCGCGTGCTTCGAGGACGGCGACTGGCGTCCGCTCACGCCGTATGATTCTGCCTCGATCATGCACTACCCACAGTGCAACGGGACGTCCAACGATCTCGCGTGGACGCCGACCGATGCCGAGGGTGCCGCGCTGCTCTACGGAGCGCCCGGTACGACGCAGGGTGCCGTCGAGCTCAGCGGCTTCACGATCGTGCAGGCAGGCGCGTCGCGAACGTTTACGATCCCCGAAGGGACGAAGGTTCCCCACGGCGGCTACGTGATCATCGCCCGCAAAGCGATGATCGGTGACTTCGAGACGTTCTACGGCCGGACGGTCGCTGGTGACAACGTGGTCTACCTGAGCGACGGCTCGTTCCCCGTGATCAACGGCGCCGAGACGTTCGAGCTGCGCGATGCCACCGGTGCGGTGATCGACGGCGCGACGCCACCGCTGCGTGCGTCGGCAGGTCAGATCGTTCAGCGGATCAGCGGTGCGACGTCGGCCGGCGATCCATCGAGCTGGACGGTGGTCCCCGCGAAGCCGGAGAACGCGTCGCCCGGCTTCGGCCAGACCGGTGGTAGCCAGCGCGTGTACATCTCCGAGGTCGCCGATACGACGGGTACCGGCGCGTATGTGTACGAGTACATCGAGCTGTTCGTCGAATAGGTTGATCGGTTCGGTCATCTACAGCAACCGCGACCAGCTCGCATCGAGCTGGCTCGCGATCATCTCGAACACGTCGTCGAGGTTCGCGCCCTCGGGGAGCTCGTCGCGCAGCGCGAGACGCGTTTCTTCGAGGACCTGCTGGCGAGCGCGCGCCAGCCAACGCGCGATGGTCGCGCGATGCGCGCCGAACAGGCCAGCCAGCCCTTCGAGCGTGACGCCATCGAGGTGATGGCGACGCAACAGGTCGCGGTCGTGCAGCGAGAGCGTCGCGAACGCCGTCGAAAACGCTCGCTTGAACGCGTTCACGTACGACGCACGAACCATCGCGAGCTGCGGTTCGGCGGTCCCCACCAGGTGCTCGATCAAGGCGTCGTCGGCGGCCGGCTGTTGGCGGCGTAGCAGATCGACGCCTTCGCGATACGCGATGATCTTCAGCCACGCGGACAACGGCGCACCGCCGTTGAACTCGTGCAGCGCGGGTGGTGCACCGGTGCGGCCGATCCACAGTCGCTCGGACAGTCGTTGTGCGATCTCATCGGCCGTGGCGCGATCGGCCTTCAACCGGCGAGCGGCCGACGCGGCGGCACCACGCACCAACGCATCGACGATGCGGACCGCACGCGGCTCACGCGCGAGTGCGCGCGCGACCAAGACCAGATCGGGTTCGGGCGTCGGCTTCGGCATCATGCTCCTTCGATCGGGACGCGCGCGCGTGCTGCCCACTGCTTCAGATCGTTCGCCAATTCGTCGCCAGGTTTCCCCGCTGCTGCAAATGCTGCCGCAGCTTGGCGCGCCAGCTCGAGCGCGCGACGGCGCTTGGTCGGCCACAAGGCCTTGGCCAACCGGTACCTCGCCTCCGCGAGCAGCATCGGATCGTCGTCGAGCTCGACGTGTTGAACAACCACGGCTTCGTACAGCGCGATCGCCTCGCGGCGACGTCCTTGCGCGATCAGCGCATCGGCGAGCGTTGTACGCATCGCGGTCGAATAGGGATTGGCGGGGAATCGCGCCATGGTTGCAAGGCCCGCTCGCAGCGCGCGCTCTGCGGTTCGTGCGTCGCCGCGCTCGAGCGCCCACATGCCGAGATTGGCAGTGATCGACGCGACCAACGGATGATCAGGACCCGCGCTGTCGCGAATGATCGCCAGCGCCTGCCGCGCGATTCGCTCGGCATCCCCGAACTCGCCGCGCGACGCCGCCAGGTTGGCGATGGTGAGCAGCGCCTTGGCGGTATCGCTATGGTTGGGGCCACGGAGCTTCCGGGACAGCTCGAGCCCACGCTGCGCATGAACCTGAGCAGCGTCGAGCTCGCCGTTGCGTCCGAGTAACAGCGCGGCGGTTTGATGAACCTCCATCGCGGGGACGCTGTCCGCACCGTAGGTCGCGTTCGCGATCGCCAGCGCCTCCTCGAGATGCGCGCGAGCGACCTCGTGCTCCCCAGCATCGGCTTCGCGTGGCGCGAGCTGGACCAACGATTCGGCGTAGCGCGGGTGATGCGGGCCAAACATCTCGCGATCGCGGCGAACCGCCTGCGCGGCGAGCTGGCGTGCGCCCGCGAGGTCGCCGAGCATCGGCAGCACCGTCGAGAGATTGCCCTGCGTGATCGACAGGTCCGTGCCGTGGGCGCCCGCCTTGGTCAGAACATCGAGGCTGGCTTGAAGGTGTTCGCGAGCCCGCTCGTAATCGCCGCTGCGCTTGGCGATCGCACCGAGCACGTTCTCCAGCCGAGCATGCACGATCGGATCCCCGGCGCGGGCGACGGCCGCCCGTGCCGCCAGCGTGGCAGCGGTGAGCTCCGACTCCTTCGCCTCGCGCTCGACCCCGAGCAAATACAGCGCCAGGATCCATCCACGCGCCTCGATCAGGTCAGCGCGCCCAGCGGCTGCGGTCTGGATCGCTTCGTCGATCATCGACCGCGCCTGTTCGAACGAGCCTGCATTCACCAACAGCTCGCCGGCCATCAGCGCAGCACGGGCGATCGTGGGCCGATATTCGGAGCTGCGCGCAGCGTCGAGCGCAGTGCGCGCGTGATCGAGCGCGAGCTTGGAGTCCCCAGCATCATGCGAGACCTGCGCCGCCGCGAGCTCCTGCTCCGCGGTCATCGACGCGATTCGCAGCGTCGCGTCGACCGGCAACGGGTCGCTGCGATCGAGTGCGCCATCGTCGTGACACTCCGCAACGCTTGGCAGCGCAGCGATCAGATCGATCGCGCGATCGATCGCTTCGGGACCACCGTGCTTGATCCGAGTGATCGTGGCTTCGAAGCGAAGCCGATGACGAGCCAGGCAATCGATCCTGCGATCGAACCGATTTGCCGAGATCTCGCGCCGCGCATGATAGGCCTCGCACGCGGTCTGGTGCTCGGTCCGCCATGCGTCGGCGTAGCCAGTGAGCGCTGGTGTGACGCGCTGCCGGGTCTCGATGGCATGGGGACGCGTGCTCGTGGCGATCGCAGCATCGACCGCGGCGAGCTCGGCTGGCGTGACCAGCTGGGTCGCTGTGCATAGCGGCAGCATGCTCGGCTGCATGTGATTTGCCGCGAGCACGAGGGTCGCGGTCGCGGCGATGCCGATCGCCGACGCAGGTACCGCCCATCGCCACGATTGGCGTGGCCGGAGCGCGTCGATCAGCGTCTCGACATTCGGGAATCGCGCCCGTGGATCGCTCGCGAGGCCGCGTGCGATCGCCTTTCGCAGCCGGCGCGGAACCCTGAGCGTCTGAGGATGCTCGATCGCGGTTTGGCCTCCGAGGCAATCAGCAAACGCAGCGCACAGACTGAACTGATCGCTGGCGGTGTCGCCAACCCGTCCGACCGCAACCTCAGGTGCCATGAACAGCGGCGTGCCGGCGCCTGCACCGGCACCGACCAAGCCGAGATCGACCAGGCGGACCTTGCCGTCGCGTGCCACCACGATGTTGTCGGGCTTGACGTCGTGATGGACGAGCCCTGCGCGATGCAACGCCGACAGGCCCCGCGCCGCGGCCAGGAACACCGCGCGTACCAGCGTCCAGCGCGGCTTGGTGATTGCGACCCACTGCGCGGCAGAGACTCCTTCGATCAACTCGAGCGCGATGTAGAGCTGGTCATCGGCCTCGCCGACCTCGTAGACCGAGACGACGTTGGGATGGGAGACCTTGGCGAGTGCGCGACCCTCGCGCAGCAAGCGCTCATCGAGCGAAGCTCCCCGTGACCGCAGCAGCTTGAGCGCGAGCTTGCGATCGAGCTTCGGATCGTAGGCCGCATAGACCACACTCGAGGCACCTTCGCCGATCTCGTGCAGGATGATGAACCGATCGAGCTTGGAGCCCGGCGCGAAGTGTGGCCGCGACCACGGCTTGCCATCGAGCTCGGTATCGACGCCGTTGCGCGACGCCATGACCAGCGCAGAGGACGCGGCCCGGCACTCCGCGCAGCCATCGACGTGCTGCATGACCTGAGCGAGCGTCGTCTCATCGAGCGAGCGCAGCGCATAGCGCGCGAGCGTCATCGCGTCTGGACAGCTCACAGCGCCGCAGCAAGAGCAACCTGCGTGCCGCAGCCTATGTGAGCGAATGCACTCGCGCGGTGACCGCGCGATCAGCAGAATGCACGAGCTAGGTCACAAATCTTGCGTGAACGAATGTTCGCGCACGAAGCCGGCGCGGTTGATCCAGGCTGGCTACGGCGAGGTCTTGATCGGCTCGCTAACCTCGAGGCGGCCTTGATCGAGTCGGCCGCTGATCATGTACGTCACCGGAGGGCCAGCGCTCCCCGCGCAATGTGGATCGCCGACGGTGCTCGCCATGAACGAAACGCCGTCGCTCTTGAAGCTGTATTGGAAGTACAGAGGAGACTTCGGCGTGAACGCTAGCTCTCGCCACACGCCTTGCCAGTCGTCGGGATTGACTCGGCAGCCCAGCCCGAGCTTATGGCAGCACGGGATGCCCGGTGTCAGGCCAGCTTCACCCTTCGGGAGCTCGAGCCCGGCAGCCTCGCTTCGTAGCGACCAGGCCATCGCGCGTAACTGAGCTACCGCTTCTGCTTCGATCTCCGGCCACGTGGCTGGATCTGCCTCGTAGCACGTCCGCACATCTTCAACCGTCACCGCGCGCAGCACGCAGTCCATCCGCGGGTCGCGTTGGCCGCGGGTGAGGTCTCGATTGCAAGTGGCAACGAGGTCTTCGCGAGCGTCATCGAAGAAGTTCCTCTCCGTGGTCAAGCCGAGCTCGACGACCTCGGCGTTTTGGATCGGCAGCGTCTTGTCGATAAACCGTTCGCATTCGCTCGGTGCCTTCGAGCAAGCCGCCGCCAACGCGATCAACACAATGCAAGCCCAACGAGACACGTCCTGATGTTAGTGCCGCCGGAGCCGGTCCTCGAACCTGACGATCGCTCACGTTCGCGGCCATGTGATCGGGCGTTCACGCCATCGCCGAACCGGCTGATTCGACGGTGTTCGCGAGCGGCCGCGATCTTGCTCTTGGCGTTGCCCTCGCGAGTAGAGTCAGCCCGTCATGAAGATCGCCATCCTCTTGGTGCTGTTCGTAGCCGCGCACGCGATCGCGGGTCCGGCCAAGCATACGCGCTCCAAGGCGAGCCGCCTCGATGGCACGCTGTCGCCGCGCGTGAGTGCTGCGGAGCGAGCATGGACCAACGCCGAACAGGAGCGCGACCCCACGCGACAGGTCGAGGGCTGGGAACGATCCGCGGCAGCGTTCGGCGACGTGGTCGAGCACGAAAACCTCGATCCGAAGGCGATGAGCGAGGCCGCGCGAGCCGCGGTGCTGTCGTGGCGCAACGCGATCGCGATGAGTGGCAACGCGTCGACCGCGCAGTCCGGCGAGCGTACGCGAGCGATCATCGCAGCGTACGACGCGTACATCACGCACGCGATCGACCCCACCGATCCTCAGGTGATCGGAGTGAAGTTTCTCAAGGCGCAGCTCTATCACCGCCGACGTCAGCTCGATCTCGCGGTGCCGCTGTTGCGAGAGATCTTGGATCACCATCGCCAACACGAGTCCGCGGAGCCCGCGGCGCAGCTGCTACTCGACTGCTACAACCAGCTCGGACAACACGACCATATGCTGGCGTTGGTCGACGAGCTGGCTCGTGATGATTCGTTCCTCGCCGGCAAGCCAGAGCTCCAAGCGACGATTCGCGCGTTACAGACCCAGGCCGAGCGCAAGCGGCTCGAGCAGCTCGCGGAAGACGCCAAGCGGTCCGGTGACCTCGAGAGCTTCACCGCCGTGGGGCAGGGCTACCTGGACCTCTACAACGCCAACCCGGCCGACCGCGGCAACGACGAGGTTCTCTACAACGCGGGCGTTGCGTTTCAGTCGGGACGCTCCTCGGGTGCAGCGATCCAGACGTTCACCCTCATGCAAGCGAAGTTTCCAAACAGCAAGCTGATGCCGCGGGTGATCGTTCGGACCGCGAAGCTGTACGGCGACATCGCGATGTATGGTCGTGCCGCGGAGCTGTTCGAGCATTACGCCAAGCGCTATCCAACGCAGCCTGACGCGGTCGGCGCGCTCAACGACGCCGTGGTTTATCGCAAGGCTTTGGGAGACCTCGATCGTGCGATCGAGGACACGAGGTTTCTGATCACGATGTTCGGCCGCAGCCATCCTCGCGAGGTCGCAGATGCGAGTTGGGTGCTCGTCGGACTGCACGAGACCAAGGGCGCGACGGCGGCCCAGCTGGACCAGCTCCGCCGCTACATCGCGGACCATGGCAGCAACCAGCCCGATCGGTTGGTGATCGCGCACACCAAGCTCGGTCAGCTGTTGTGGCGTCAGAGCTGTCCGATCACGCCGAGCGATGACCTGTGCATCCGGCGCAACGCACATCCTCCGCGGATGAAGCGCTGCTCAGACGACGGCAGCGCGGCGGTGACGGTGGTCAAGCGCGATCCGCGCAAACGGCAAGCCGCTCTCGCAGCGTTCGCACAAGCGGTTCAGGCGTACGAACAAGCAGGCGCGCTGGCTGGCGACGAGGCTGCCGCGAGGCACCACTACGCGATCGCGAAGCTCGTCACGACCGACGATACGCTCGAGCGATTCCTCGAAGCCGAGTTGCCCGCGCGCAGCACCTCGCAGCAGCGTGGCGCTTGGATGGAGCCAAAGACGAAGCTCGCGGTGATCCCACGGCTGGGGTACGAAGCGATCTTCGCGATCGGTGACCCAGCCAGCTCGGCGGCGGCGGCTGGCCGTTTGGGTCAGCTGTATCAAAGCTATTCCGACGCCTTGGTCGCGCGGCCGATCCCTAAAGACGTGCTCACCGCGCCGTATGCCAACGACAAGGCCGACGCGTACTGTTCGGCAATGGTCCGACACTCCGAGCCGCTGGCCAGCCGCGCCGTCGAATCGTTCTCGGCGTGCCTCACGCAGTCGATCCGGACCGGTTTGTTCACCGAGTGGTCGAAGCTGTGCGAGCGCGAGCTCGTTCGTATCAGGCCGGCGGAATTCCCACCGCTGCGAGAGCGCCGCGGCCAGCCCGCCGTCGCAGCGCCGATCGTCGTGACCGAAGGGTTGCCGGCGCAAGGACGCTGATCGCAGAGTCGGCCGAGCGACGATCGCGCGCGCCCTCCAGTTCGGCTGCCCGACGAAATCCTCGAGCTACTCGCGAGGCATCCGCCAGATCATGCAACGCGGTTCGTCGTGCTCACAGCGGCGGCAGATCCTGGGTCGGGAACGCGCAGTCCGCGATGTTGCCCTCGGTGGGCGCGAAGCTCGCCGAGTCCTCGTAGTAGACGCGCGCGAAGGTCTCGTTCCAACACTCCGAGGCAGTGGCGCCATCAGCGAGGTCGCCGCCGGCGAGCCTGCCATCGGCGCGCCCGACGCCGGTCGCTTCCCAGCGCGAGCGCAGGGTGATCTGTTCGAGCAACGGCGTGCCACCGGCGTCGCCCTCGATGTTGAACACCATGTCGCCGCCACCACCGGCCGACTCGTTGTACGCGTAGTCCGCGGTCACCGGCTTACCGGTGTCGTCGGTCGACATGATGTGAAGGTCGAGGTGGCGGGCGAGCAGGTCGTAGTTGACGTCGACCTGGCCGCGCGAATCGGGATCGCTATCGATCGGATTGACGCGTTTGCCGGCGTCGAAGTCGAGCAAGAAGTGGCCGTTACCTTGGAGGTCGCCCGGGCGCGGATCCGCGAAGCCGTCGATCACGACTTCGAAGTCCGAGCCGGCGATGGTCTTCGACCGGCCCGACAGCTGATAGGCATACGTACCATCGCCGAGCGCGCGCACGTCGAGCTTGTACTCGGCCGGGTCGAGTGCGTCGCTCCATGGGCCCCAGGTGTAGGTGTCACCGTCGACCGACGTCACCGGGAACTGGACGATCGTGTGGATCAACACCAGCACCCACGCGGTGCCGCCGTTGAACGTCATCGTGACGTTGCGGGTGGCGACGTACCACTCAGCGAGCTCACCGAGGCTGCGCGCGGTACCGGTGGGCAGCTTGATCCGAACCTGATCGGCCGTGGGGATGGCGCGCTGGAGATCCTCGGGCGGGTCATCTTGCTTGATGCAGGCGACCAAGCTCGAGGCACAGACAGCGGTGAGTAGGCTCTTGGTGATGATGCTCATCGAAGCTCCTGGGGTTGGCGGACGCGAGGACATGAAGCAGCTCGCGTACCAGCGCCGATCCAGCGATCTCGACGGCTTATGGTGTCGGGTTTTGCAACGGCGCTCGCGCAGCTCCCGGCGTTGTGGGAGGTGCCGACAGCTCCGGCAGCACCGTGATCGTGTCTCCGTCGTGAAACACCACCACCGCGTGATCTGCGATCGCGATACCGACCGGGTCGGCGCGTGGAGTCTCGGGGAGCGGGTACACCCACACCAGCACCGCATTCGCGGCATACCCCGCGATGAAGTCGCGTTGGAGCGATGTATCGAGTCGTACGGCGATCGCGACGTCACCGATCGACGACGTTCCGAAGCCAAGCGCGCTGATTCCCGGAACCGGAAACGACACCGCGCCGTGTAGTGATCCGGTCGCGTCGATGTCGAACAACCTCAGCTCGGGCTGGTCGGCGAATGCGCCGAAGTTGGCGATCCGCAACATCGGCGACTGATCGGGTAGATACACCGCGCCGATCATCGCAGTGTATTCGCGCTCGGTCGACCACGCCGGTCGAGTGCGCCGGCCCGGATGGTACGCGACGATCCGTCCATCGACGTGCTCGATCTCCCACGCGCGATCGCGATGCCGCACCACCAACGGCGGCGGTGCCGCGGGCGCTCGCCTCGCGATGCCGGTGACCACGTCGACCTCGACCGCGCGGTCGCCGCGTCGCCATCGCACGATCCGATCGTCGATCGACCACAGCTCTTGGCGTCCGGGCGTCGCGGCGAATGGCTCGACGGCGGTGGATGGACCGTGGACTGCGATGTGCGAGACGTCGCGGCCAGCAGGCGTGACGATGCGAAGGCAGCCGAGCACCGTGTGCTCGTCAGGGACCGACGAGGTCGGTGCGCAGTCGCCGAGCAGCACGAGGTTGCCGCCATGCACCACCGGCGGTGCGAGATGCACACCCGATGGCTTGGTCCATGCGATCTGTCCGCGCTGCCAATCCACCGCGGCGAAACCGAGCTGCGAGCAGCCGATCACCGCGAGATCGCCGATGATCACGGGGCCACCGACATCGAATCGTGGGATGTCGGCCCGCGAGGGCAGCGCGATCACGCGGAGCGGTTCGGTACGCGGCAGGTCGGCAAGCTCTGGCCAGGCGATCGGCGCGGATGGCGGGGGTGGCGGCGTGGGCGTGGCGATCGCCGCGTCAGCGATCGCGACCGTCTGGGTTTGCTGTTGCGTGCGGTCGGACTGCGATTTGCACGCTACTGCCGCTGCTGCCATCGCAACCGCGATGGCGGGCCGCGTGCGCGTCACGAGTCCTTGGACTTGCGCTTACCTTGCGCCTCCCGAAAGCGATCCGCCCAGCCCTCGATGTTGACTTGCTTGACACGGCTGAGCGCCAGCGCGCCGCGCGGGACGTCCTTGGTGACCGTCGAGCCCGAGCCGACATATGCATCGCGACCTACGGTGACCGGCGCGACCAGCTGAGTATCCGAACCGATGAACGCGCCGGCTTCGATCGTCGTCTTGTGCTTGCCGAAGCCATCGTAGTTGCACGTGATGGTGCCGGCGCCGACGTTCGCTTTGGCACCGATCGATGCGTCGCCAAGATACGCCAGGTGGTTGGCTTTGGCCCCGGCCATGAGGTGGGCCTTCTTGGTCTCGACGAAGTTGCCGAGCCGCGCATCCTCGTCGATGCGTGTGCCCGGGCGGCAGTGGCTAAACGGACCGATCTCGGCACGTGCGCCGAGCTGGGTTTCGGTCAGCACCGAATACGGCTTGAGATGCACGTGATCGGCCACGGTCACGTCGGTCAACACCGAACCCACGTCGATCCGTGCACCGTCGCCGATCGTGGTCTTGCCGCGCAGCGCGACGTTGGGGGCCAGCCATACGTCCTTACCCAGCGGGCCAACATCGGCGTCGATGTACGTGCTGCTGGGGTCGACCATGGTCACGCCGTTTCGCATCCAGCCCTCGTTGATCCGCCGGCGGGCCTCGACCTCGACGGCGGCGAGATCGACCTTGTCATTGATCCCGGCGACCTCGGTGAACGGGGTGTCGATCGCGATCGCGCCGCCGCGCTCGGCAGCATGCGCGACCAGATCGGTCAGATACAGCTCGCCCTTTGCGTTATCGGCGCGCAGCGTCGCGAGTCCGCGACGGAGATGGCCGAGCTCGATCGCATAGAACCCGGCGTTGGTGTCGGCGATCTTGCGTTGGTCCTCGGTGGCATCGGCATGCTCGACGATCCGCGTCAGCTTGCCCGCGTCATCGCGTACCAACCGCCCGTACGGCATCGCCCGCGGCGGCACCGTCGACAGCAGCGCCATCTTCGCGGGCGAGCTCGCGCAGGCGTCGGTGAGCTCGGCGATCCGTGTGTTCGCGAGCAGCGGTGCATCACCGGTGAGGATCACGACGATCCGATCGTCGGGTTCGTTGGCGACAGCGGGCAACGCACACTGGACCGCGTGTCCCGTGCCGCGCTGTTCGGTCTGCAGGGCAACCTCGACCCTGCCGGCCCCGAAGCTGGCATCCAGCGATGCTCTCACCGCGTCGGCTTGGTGGCCGAGAATCGCGATGACGCGTTGCGCACCGGCGCTGCGCGCCGAGGTCACCACCCAATGCAACATCGGCCGCCCCGCGATCCGATGAAGGACCTTGGCCATGTCGCTCTTCATTCGAGTTCCGAGGCCCGCCGCCATGATGAAGACCAGAGGTGATTGCCGGCTCATGTTCGGCGCGAAATTAGCATTGATTGCCCTGCCGTCCGCGATCCCGAGGCTCCCTCTGCTCCGATCTTTGCTTCCTCGGTGTCTTCGCGTTCATCCTCGATGGGAACCGTGAAGGTGCAGGAGGAAGACCATCGGGCGCGACGTCAACACACGTGAGCTGTTGGGTAGTACAACCCGCGGGTGAACGTACGCAGTGCAATTCTCGCGCTCGCGATGGTCGCCGCGACCGCCGGCGTGGTGAACGCCCACCAAACCGCGGTGAAGTACGTGGACATCGCCGTCACCGGTGCGAATGCGACCGTGCGATTCACGGTCGCCCCGAGTGATGTGACCGAGCCGCTCGCGCTACCCGCCGATGCTCGTCCGACCGTCGCGGAGGCAACGGTGCCAGTGGTCGCAAGCTACGTCGCGACGTGGCTTGCAGTCGAGACCTCCGAAGGTCAGATCTGCGCAGCCGCGGGCCACCGTGCGACCGCGGACCCCGACAACAAGTTCGTCGTGGTGACCTGGAACGTCGCGTGTGCCGAACAGCTTGCCGAGCTTACCGTCGACCTGACGCGATTCTTCGCGATCGATCAGCGTCACGAAGCCATCGTCTCGGTGCATCGCGCCGGCGACGAGGTCGAGCCACAAGTCATTCGTTCCGATCGCGGGCGCGTCGTGGTTCGCGTCGGTGGCACGACGTCGCTCGTGTCGTGGATCGGCCTCGGGATGCACCACATCTACAGCGGAACCGATCACATCTGCTTCGTGCTCGCCTTGCTGCTGGTGGTCGTGTTGTCGCGCGACGCCGAGGGTTGGCGAGTTCGGACGCCGGTTGCGGCGCTGCGCAGCACCGCCATGATCGTCACATCGTTTACGATCGCGCATAGCATCACGCTGATCGCGGCGGCGCTCGGTTGGGTCAGCTTGCCGTCCCGGATCGTCGAGAGTGCGATCGCGCTGTCGATCATCTACACCGCGGTCGAAAACGTGGTGCGCCCAGACGTTCGCTGGCGGTTCGCATTGGCGTTTGGGTTCGGCCTGGTCCACGGTTTGGGTTTCGCGAGCGTACTCGCCGACCATCTACCGCCGAGCAACGTGATCGCCCCGCTGCTCGGGTTCAACCTGGGCGTCGAGCTGGGCCAGCTGTCGATCGTCGCTGTGGCACTCCCGCTGTTGTGGGGCATCGCCCGCGGGATCGGCCCCGAGCGCTATCGTCGAGTCGCACTGGCTGTCGCAGGCGCGCCGTTGGTTGTCGTCGGAATCAAGTGGCTGATCGAGCGCGCATTCGAAGTGTGAGTAGTCGGCGCCGGTACTCCATGTAGGCCTTGCGGCTCCAACTTGGAGCGGACACGACGCGGCTACGGCAGCTTCCCAAGCCGTGGCGTTACGGACGATACTGACAAAACGTTGGCAGTCGAGACTGATTCCTCCCTCGAACCGGAGCGGCCGGTTGTGGTTTGTGTGGATGGCAACCAAGAGGGGTTGCTCACGTTTCAACGAATTTTGGGCACGCGTTATCGCGTGATGCTAGCGACCAGCGATGGTGAAGCGCTCGCGCTGATCGAAAGCCTGCCCGAAGTCGCGTGCGTACTCGCCGATGTGCTCACCGCGGGCGCGACGCTGTTCGCGCGGATCGCGAGCGCGCGACCGCAATGCCGGCGCGCCGTGGTCACTGGAACTCCACATCCGACGGAGTTGATCGGCGAGATCAACGCGGGCCACGTCCATTACGTGATCGCCAAACCATGGGCGCCGCACGAGCTCATCCAGGTTGTCGACCAGCTCACGACGACGTTCCGACTCGAGACCGACAATCGCCGACTGCTGGCTCAGCTTCACGAGCACCAGCAAGTGTTCCAGGATCAATTGATCGCGCGTGGCCGCGAGATCACCGCAGCCACCGAACGACTCGCCCAGATGGGCCACCAGCTCGATCGGATGGCGCTTCGCGATGGACTGACCGGCTTGTATTCGCATCTCGCGTTTCAAGAGCGGCTGCGCGATGCGGTGAGTCGCGCATCGCGGTTCGGTGAGCCGCTGTCGTTGCTACTCGCCGACATCGATGGGTTCGCGAACATCAACTACGAGATCGGCTATCAGACCGGCGACGACATCCTGCGGCGGATCGCCACGCTGCTGCAGAGCGAGACGCCCGATCGCAGCGCCGAGGTGGTCGCGCGATTCTCCGGCGAGGAGTTCGCGATCCTGCTGCCCGACACCTCGAAATCAGCCGCGCTGACCCGGGCCGCGCGGCTCCGCGACGCGATCGCGATCGCACAGATGCCGAGTGGCCGCCAGCTGTCGGTGTCGTTCGGTGTGGCCAGTCTACCCGACGACGCGGCCGACCCCGAAGGCTTGCTCACCGCAGCCGAAGCAGCCGTGCGCGGCGCCAAGCGTGGTGGACCTGGTCGGGTTCAGTTCTTCGCGGCAAGCGACAACGGCCGCACGCGTGGCTCCGTCACCCGCACGTTTGGTCGCCCTCCGGACGTCGATCGATTCCGCCATTACCAAGAGCGAATGAACGAGGTCACCGCGATCCTCGCGCGCGATCGCTCGCTGTCGTGCCTGCTCGTCGATCTGTCGCGACTTCATCGCGTCGAGCTCGATCTCGGCGTTGCACACCACAGCGAGATCTATGACAGCGCGGCCGTCGTGCTCGACCGCCTGCGCGGCACGCTGCTCGCACCCGACGATTTGATCTGTCGCTCGGGCGATGGCGATGGCTACTTCGTGATCCTCGCGCCGCGCCCCGGCAGTCGCGTCGATCTCGAAGCGCTCGCTGCCGGCGTCGAGAAGGCGGTCGAGGAGGCGTTGTCGCCCGCGGTCAACGAGATGCTGCGCGAACAACCGCGGGTCACCGTGGGATCGGCGCGCGTGCTCGGTAATTCGTTGTTGCGTCCCGAGCGTTTGACCGCGCGTCTCGTCGCAGACGCCGTCGACAACACGCGCAATCTGCGCGAGCGCAAGGCGCATCGCTACCGCACGACGCTCCAGGATCTGATCCTCGGCCAGGGCATCACGACCGTGTATCAGCCGATCGTCGATCTCGGGACCGGCGACATCTTCGCCTACGAAGCACTGTCGCGCGGTCCACGCGGCACCGCGCTCGAGGCCCCGGCTACGCTGTTCGCGATCGCCGACGAAGTCGATCTCACGGTCGAGCTCGACCGCGCGTGTTTTCGCGGCGCGCTCAACTCCGCGAAGACGCTCGAGCCGGTTCATCGGCTGTTCGTGAACTTGCTCCCGATGTCGTTTTACGACACGGCGTTCATCGAGGAAGAGGTCGGTAACCTGATCGCTGCCGCGGGCCTGACGCCGGCGAACATCGTGTTCGAGATCACCGAGCGGCTCGCGATCGAGAACTTCGCATCGTTCAAGCGCGCGCTCGCGAGCTACACCGCGATGGGATTTGGCGTCGCGCTCGACGACGTAGGCACGCGCCACTCCAACCTCGAGACGCTGATGTCGCTCCGGCCGCACTTCATCAAGATCAGCGACGTGCTGGTCCGCGGCATCGCGCGCTCGACGGTGAAGCGCGAGATGTTGCGTTCGCTACGCCACATCGCGGACACGATCGACGCGGTGATGGTCGGTGAGGGCATCGAACAGCTCGAGGACGTGATCGCATTGCGCGATCTCGGGCTGCGCTACGGCCAGGGCTACTACATGGCGCACCCGGGCCCGTCGTTCCCGGTGCTCAAGGACGAGGTGCGCGCGGAGCTGCGCAGCGTCACGCCAGGGGTGTCTGCGGTGGCGTTGATCCCGAATGACGACGACGACGATGAGGATCGCGAGCTCGCGATTCCACTCGCGCAGAGCTCCAATCCTGGGTTCCGCGTGCTCGGTACGGGGTCTCGCAGCGCGATCCCGCGCAACGCGTTCGGCCGGCCCGACGATGAGATCACCAACGACATCGCGCTACCCGAGGGCTACCGTCGCACGCGCGGCTCGGAGCCGCCGACCTCGCCGCTGCCCGCGTGGCGGCCGCTCAGCGACGACGAGCCGAACCCGGAATCGGAGGGGCTGCTCTCCAGCCTGCAGAAGCGCACCGATGATCCGCCTGGGCCAGAGGGTGGGCGCGGCCCGGGCCGTCCCGGTCTGAACTGAAACAGCCGTCCCTCCACTTGGTGTTGCCGCGGAACGAGTGGGATAATCCGTAGTCCATGGATCGGAACGCGTTCCACAAGCTCCTGGCGTTCGGCATCGAACGCGGAGTGTCCGATATCCACTTCGAGGTCGGCTATCCGCCACACTACCGGCTCCATGGCGAGCTGCTCGGCGCGATCAAGGTGCCTCCGCTGACCGCGCAGGACACCGAGTCGATCGCTCGGATGATCCTCGAGGATCGCAATATCACCGTCGACTTCACCCGGCGGTTCACCGAGATCGACGTGTCGTATTCGCTGGCCCAACGCGGCCGGTTTCGCGCTTCGATCTTTCGTCAGCGCGGTGCGGTCGGGATCGTGATGCGGTTGATCCCGATCCAGGTGTTGTCGGTCGAACAGCTGAATCTGCCCCCCGTGCTGTCGGAGATCGCCGACGCCCGCCGCGGCCTGGTGCTGATCACCGGCGCTACCGGCAACGGCAAGACCACCACGATGGCCGGGATGCTGCGCTACATCAACGAGACGCGGCACGCGCACATCGTCACGATCGAAGATCCGATCGAGTTCATTCACGAGCCGCAGAAGTGCATGATCATCCAGCGCGAGGTCGGCGCGGATACCGAGAGCTTCCGCGATGCGATGACCGCCGCGATGCGGCAGGACCCGGACGTGATCTTGGTCGGCGAGATCCGTGATCGCGAGACGGCAGGCACCGCGCTTAAAGCGGCTGAAACCGGTCACCTCGTGCTGTCGGCGATCCACACGCCCGATAGCGTGGCGACCATCCAGCGCTACGTCGGGTTGTTCGAGACCGACGCGCAGGATGTGATTCGCGATCGGCTCGGCGATTGTCTGCAGGCGATCATCTCGCTGCGGTTGCTCGCGAGCAAAGACGGTCGCCGACGGATTCCAGCGGTCGAGATCATGCGCGTGACCCGCACGATCCGTGAGTGCATTCGCGCCGGCCGGCTCGGCGATATCCCCGAGCTGGTACGCAAGGGTCGCGACCTGTACTCGATGCAGCTGTTCGATCAGCATCTGATCGATCTGGTCAACACCGGTGTGATCTCGATGGAGACCGCGATCTACGCGTCATCGAACCCCGAAGAGTTCGAGCGCGCGCTCCGCGTCGAGTAGAGCCCTCCTCGTGCTCGCGGCTCTGCGGCCCTGGCTTTGCGTTGTCCGAAGGCGAAGCTGAACGCCGCGGAACGACGCACAGTTAGAATGAGGCTGCGCCCTGCGTCCCTTGCGTCGTCTTATCGTCGGCGAGGAGGCGTTCCGGTCTGCGCAGGACGCTGCGCGGGAGGAGCTGCGCGAGGCGGAGGAGCCGCGCGAGGCGGAGGAGCCGCGCGAGGCGGAGGAGCGGTTCGCGCGGGCGGTGTGGCACGTACGGGTGCCGCGGGTTGCGTCGGGCGCGAGTTGGTGTTGGGCCGCGGGTTGACGTAGTTGGTGGGCCGCACCGGCGAAGGACGCGGATCGTTGGTCGTGGGCCGCGTTCCATGATCGGGTGGCCGCCAGCCTCCAGAGGGCGGTGCAGACGGCGGAGGCGTTGGCACCGTCGGGCGCCCCGGGCCGCGCGAGTCTGGCGGATTCCATTGGCCACCACCGGGCGGCGTTGCCGGCACCGTGGGCCGCGACGGACCGCGCGAGTCGGGCGGGTTCCAATGTCCGCCCGTCGGCGGCTGGCTCGTGGGAACCGTCGGACGCGACGGGTTACGCGAGCCCGGCGGATTCCACGTGGGTTGTGTGGGTGCCGTGTGAGATCCCGGCGGCGTCGTCGGACGCGGGTCGTTGGTGTCTGGATGCGATCCGTGCACCGGCGGTTGCCAGCCCGGCCGCGTCGGCACCGTCGGGCGTCCTGGATCGCGCGAGTCGGGTGGCCGCCAACCACCGCCATGCGTCGGCGGTGGGCGTACGGTTCCCGTCGGCGGACGAACCACGATCGGGCGGCCATCGCGGTGATCGCGATCGCCGTGGGTGTGCCAGCCGTGCGGAACGCGATCTGGACGCGACCAATAGCCCGGCGTGTAGACGTAGCGACCGCCCGAGTAGTCGTAATACGGCTCGACGTAAACCGAGCCGACTTGATCCTGTTCCCACCGCCCGCTGACCCACACCCACTCGTATCCGTTCCAGTGCCAGTAGCCGTCGATCCACACGCTGCCGTAGCCGGGTGACGGCGTCATCTGTTCGTACAGCGGCTCGGGCGGCATGCTCGAGACCGTGTAGGGCGCTGGCGTTCCGACGGAGACGCTGGCCGATGCGTACGATTGTCCGTAGCCGTACCCGTAACCAGCGTTCACAGGCGTGGTCTCGCGGACCACACAAGCTTGGGTAGCGAGGGCGAGGCCCAAGCCGCCGAGGACTCGTGCAAGTTGCTTACGCATCAGCGTTCCTCCTGGAGGCGTCACGGATTTCCGCCGTGAACATCCCCACAACGTCGACAGTGTAGTTGACGGTACCGCGGGTCACAAGTACACAGAAAGTCGATGAAAACGGTGTTCTCAGGGATTCAGCCATCGGGCGAGCTCCACCTCGGTAATTATCTGGGTGCGGTTCGCAACTGGGTGACTCTGCAAGACCAGTACCGTTGCATCTTCTGTGTCGTCGACTATCACGCGATCACCCAGGACTACGACACCAAGGAGATGTCGCGCCGCGTGAGCGACATGGTGATCGATTTGCTCGCGTGCGGCGTCGATCCCGAGCGCTCGCTGTTGTTCGTCCAGTCGATGGTCCCCGAGCACACCGAGTTGTGCTGGGTGCTCAACAACGTCACCGGGTTTGGCGACCTCGAGCGAATGACGCAGTTCAAGGACAAGTCGGAGCATCAACCCGAGAACATCAACGTCGGGTTGTTCGACTATCCGGTGCTCCAGGCCGCCGACATCATGCTGTACAAGGCCGACCTGATCCCGGTCGGACAAGATCAGATGCAGCACGTCGAGCTCGCGCGCAGGATCACGCGAAGCTTCAATCATCGGTTCGGTAAGCTGTTTCCCGAGTGCGAAGCGTTGCTCACGAGTGTGCCCAAGCTGCTCGGCCTCGAGGGCAAGCACAAGATGTCCAAGTCGCTCGGCAACCACATCCCGCTCACCGCCGTCTCCAACGAAAAGCAGTTGCGCAAGTTGCTCGGCCGCGCGGTGACCGACGAGAAGCGCGTGACCCGCGAAGATCCGGGCAACCCGGATGACTGCAACGTAGGGACCATGCACAAGGCGCTATCGTCGAAGGACGACCTCGACTGGGTTTATCGCGGCTGCACCACCGCGGGCATCGGTTGTGTCGATTGCAAGGGCAAGCTCGCCGACAACATGCTCGCGCATTTCGCGGGATACACCGAGCGCCGAGCCGCGCTGATCGCGAATCCCGGCCGGGTCTCCGAGGTGCTCGAGCAGGGCGCCGCCAAGGCGCGTGCGATCGCGCAGCGCACGATGAGCGACGTGCGTAGAAAGTTGGGACTATGGGTCTCGCGCTAACCTCGCGTCGCTCGACGATCGCCGCGGTCACCAGCGCGCTCGCGGCGATGGCGCTCGCCGCGGCGGTCGCAGGACGCAACTGCAATGTCACGCGTCCGGGGCCGGAGCTCGCCGTCGAGGAGATGTTTCGCGCGACCAAAGCTGGAGATCGCGACGCGGTCTTCGAGCTGCTATCGCCGGCGACTCGCGAGCGGCTCGACAGTGAGGCAAAGCGAGCGACCGATCTGGTCGGCGCCGCAATTCGTTACTCGGCGCGCGATCTGGTCAGCCTCGGCAAGAGCGATACAGTCGTGATGCCCACCGACATCACGTTGGTCGAGGAGCGAGGCGATACCGCCGTCGTCGAGGTGGTGTCGCAGCTCGGGCGTGCGCGGATCGACCTGGTGAAGCACGCGGGGCGCTGGATGATCGATATGCCGCAGTACGGCAGCCTATAGCTGCGGCATTGCTGCGACCCCTGCGGCAACGCGCCGACCGGCGACCGCGGGCTCGGGTTTTCCGGCTGTCGCGATTCCAGATCGGGACGCAGCCGATACGACGGGCGCAGCCGTGCTAGATCCGGGCAATGCGCACGCGCACTCTGGTTTTGTTCGCCTTGGCCGCATGTGGCGGCTCGTCCACGACCACGCAGACACCCGTCGAGGCCCCGACCACAGCGGCGGTCGCGCCAGCGCGTGTTGCCGAGGAACCGATGCCACCAAAGCACCCATGGCCCGCGACGCGTTCCGAGCCGATCGTCGAGACCGTCCACGGCGTCAAGATCGCCGATCCGTATCGCTGGCTCGAGGACGAAACGTCCGAGCAGGTGCAGGCATGGATGCGCGCGCAGGACGAATTCACGCGTGCAGAGCTGGCGAAGCTGGCCGGCCGCGATCAGTTGGTCGGCCGGCTGCGCGAGCTGTTCTACTACGACGCGATCAGCGCGCCGGTGACGCGCAAGGGCCGGCTGTTCTACACCCGCAAGCACGCGGACAAGGAAAAGACCATCGTGTACTGGAAGCAGGGCGAGACCGGCGCCGAGAAGGTGCTGTTCGATCCCAACCAGTGGAGCAGCGATGGCACCAAGGGACTCGGCAGTTGGATGCCGAGCTACGACGGGCGCTACGTCGCCTACGCGGTCAAGGAGAACAACTCCGATGAGACCACGACGCGCGTGTTCGATCTCAAGACCAACAAGGATCTCCCCGACGCGATCGCCGGCACCAAGTACTCCAACGTGTCGTGGACGCCCGACGCCAAGGGTTTCTATTACACGTGGGTGCCGCCGGTGTCCGACAAGGTATCGATCGCCGATCGACCGGGGTTCGCCGAGGTCCGGTTTCACAAGCTCGGTAGCGACGCGCAGACCGATCCGGTCGTTCATCCGGCGACCGGCAACGCCGAGACCTTCATCGGCGGGATGATCTCGCGCGATGGTCATTGGCTCGTGGTGACGATCCAGCACGGCTGGAACTCGAGCGATGTGTACTTCAAAGACGCGCGCAAGAAGGACGGCCCGTGGAAGCCGCTGGTCGTCGGCGTCGACGCGACGTTCGACGTCACGGCATGGCGCGACAAGTTCTACGTGCTGACCAACGAAGGCGCCCCACGCTATCGCGTGTTCAAGGTCGATCCCAACAAGCCGGATCGCACCGCGTGGACCGAGATCGTCGCACAGGGCGACGCCACGCTACAGAACGCGGACATCGTGGGCGAGCACTTGGTGCTCAGCTACCTGCGCAACGCGGCGAGTGAGGTCGAGATTCACGATCTCGCGGGTAAGCTCGTCCGCAAGATCGAGCTGCCGCCGCTCGGTACCGCGACGGGGGTGACGGGAAACCCCAACGAAGACACCGGGTACGTCTCGTACAGCTCGTTCACCGAGCCCCAGATCGTGTTCAAGACGTCGATCAAGACCGGCAAGGTCAACGAGTGGGCGCGCGTCAAGCTGCCGATCGATACCAGCGCGATGGAGACCGAGCAGGTGTTCGTGACGTCGAAGGACGGCACCAAGGTCTCGATGTTCCTGATCCATAAAAAGGGTCTCGAGCGGACCGGGAAGCAGCCGACCATCTTGTACGGCTATGGCGGCTTCAACGTGAACATGACGCCGGCGTTCTCGTCGTCCCGCCTGGTGTGGATCGAGCGCGGTGGCGTCTATGCAGTGCCAAACCTCCGCGGTGGCGGTGAATACGGCGAGGAATGGCATCGCGCCGGCATGCTGCTCAACAAGCAGAACGTGTTCGATGATTTCATCGCGGCGGCCGAGTATTTGATCAAGGAGAACTGGACGTCGCGCGATCATCTGGCGATCTGGGGCGGCTCGAACGGCGGACTGTTGGTCGGTGCGGCGGTGACGCAGCGGCCCGAGCTGTTCGGAGCGGTGGTATGCGGCGTGCCGCTGCTCGACATGTTGCGGTTTCACAAGTTCGGCTCTGGCAAGACCTGGGTGCCGGAGTACGGCTCGGCCGAAGACCCCGCCGAGTTCAAGGCGCTCTATGGCTACTCGCCATATCGCCGCGCTGTCGACGCCGGTGCCACGCGTTACCCGGCGGTGTTGTTCGATTCGGCGGACCACGATGACCGGGTCGATCCGATGCACGCGCGCAAGCTGACCGCGGTGCTCCAGGCTGCGCAGACCGGGGATCGTCCGATCCTGCTCAGGATCGAACGCAACGCCGGTCATGGCGGCGCCGACATGGTCAAGCAGACGATCGAGCGCGTCGCCGATCAGCTGGTGTTTCTCGAGAGCCAGATCAAGTGAACAGCTGAGTGGCCAACGTCAGGGCGAGCTTTTCAAGGAGACCAGAAAACGCAAGGCCGCGAACGGGGCAGAGGAGTCGGAGAACGACGGTCTCGTTCGAACGTGAGCGAGATCAACCCAGTCGGAACAACGCGACGTCGAGGAGCGGGACCATCCACGGTCTGGTATCACCGAGGCATGAAAGCTCGACTGGTTGCTGCCGGCGTGGTGCTCGCGTGTTGTGGACCGAGGTCACATCAACCGCCGCCGAATCTTCCGAGCGCCGCCGAGGTAATTGCGCGGCTCGCCAAGGAGCGCGATGCGCGGACGTCGTTCACTGCCGAGAGCGTGATGGACTTCTGGGGCGGCAAGGAACGCGTGAAGGCGACGGTGCTGGTGATGGGCAGCACGGGCTCGAAGGTTCGGTTCAATGCGCTGTCACCAGCGGGCGGTAGCGTGCTCGCCGACATGGCATGCGATGGCACCAACTTCGTGTACATCGATCATCAGAACAACTGTCAGCTGTCGGGACCGTGTAATCGCGCATCGATCGCATCGCTGCTTCACGTCGAGCTCGAGCCCGAGGATTTTCTGCATCTCGCAGTCGGAACGCCGCCGGTGATCGAGCAGGCGACTGGCAAGGTGACGTGGAACGCCGACAACGGCTATCTGCACGTCGAGCTCGAAGGGCCGAGCGGAGCGCAGACGCTGGACATCAACACGTCGAACGACCGTTGGGATGTGATGGCGAGCGAGCTCAAGCTGCGCGATGGCAAGGTGGTGTGGTCGGTCGTGAACAAGGACTGGGAAGACGTCTCCGACGCCACCGGCGGCAACAAGCGCTGGCCGAGCAAGACTCGGTTCAAGGCGCCGAACGATGACAGCGATCTACTCGTCGAGTGGAAGGAGCGCCAGCTCAACATCCCGCTCGACGACGCGAAGTTTCAGATCACGGCTCCGGCCGGCTTGCCGATGTGCGGCCAGCAAATTTCGCCGACGCCGCCGCGCGTAGCGCCCCCACCCGCGCCCAAGTCCTGAGCGCCCTCCGGGAGCTCCGCGCAACGAGAGACTGCGCGAGCTGAGTCAGGCCAGGACGCAAAGGCGAGGAGCTCGCAGCGCGAACAGCACAGAAGTCGCCGCTACAGCTTCTGTAGATCGATCACGCGAACCCGGTTGTAGGGTTCGGCGTCGTTGCCGATGTTGCCGTCAGCGGCGACCAGGCGGCCGGCGCGCACGTCGATCCCCTCGAGCCCGAAGAACCGCGCCGTGAGCGGGGCGTTCGAGTCCTGGAACCCGGGCATGCCATCGCCAGCGATCGTCGTGACCTCACCGCCCATCACGCGGCGAATCGTGCGGTTCTGCACGTCGCTCACGTAGATCATGCCGCTATCGATCGCGAGACCCTGTGGTAGCGCGAACGTCGACGTTGCGACCGGGCCATCATCACCGCCCACGGCGCCGGTGCCGGCGTAGTCGGAGACCACGCCAGCGCGGGTCACGCGGCGGAGCCGATGATTGTCCATGTCCGAGACCACGAGATCGCCGCCGGGGATCTCGACGACGTCGTATGGCTGCGCAAACTTCGCTGCGGCGCCGGTGCCATTCGCGTGGCCTGCGGCGTTGCGTGTGCCGGCGAGCAGCGTCACGGCACCCGTCCCGGGATCGAGGATCGACACGACGTGGTGCACGTAGTCCGCGAGCGCGATCTTGCCATCGCTCAACACGGCGATGCCGCGTGGTCGGCCAATGTCGCGCGCGACCACGGCCGTCATGCCGGTGTTGACGTCGACTCGCCACACGGTACCGGTTTCGTCTGTGTGCTGCGCGTCGGGGTTGTCGTCGGTCTGGACGTACAACGTCGTGCCATTCGGTGCGAACGCGAGTCCGAACGGTCGCGCGAACTGCATGCCCTGCACGATCGTGCTGGTCGCGCCATTGGACTCCACCGCGCGCAGGCGGTTGTTGTCGAAGTCGGCGACGTATGTGACCGTCGAGGGTGCGATCGCGACGTTGACCGGATTGGAAAACCTGACGACCGCGCGGGCGCCATCGACCATCCCCTTCTCGTTACAGCCCGCCAGCGTGGTCACGGTCATTGTCAGATCGGAGTGGTCACACTCTGCGAGCGGGCCACCGTCCGGGTTCTGATTGAAGGTTCCGCCGTCGGGACCACCGTCTGAGGTCGTTCCGCATGCGGTCGTGAACAATGCGGCGAGGAGAAACTTGTAGGGGGTCATATGGAGCCTGCGGTGTGGTCTAAGGGGTTACCCCGTCCCTTGCAAGCTCCTCTCCAGTTGCCTCCGCCGCGACGGAGGATTTTGGCGCCTTGTACCAGCCCGGGTCGCCATCACCGGCAAGCCGGTCTCTTATCTTTAGAATCGTGAACATACCGCCCATGTCGATGATCCCGTACGGCCCAGGCGCTCCGACCATGGAGATCGAGTTCGTGGGCTGGGTCATCTTCATGTGAGACATTTCGGCCATCCCACTGGCGCCCATTGTCATGTAGCCGGGCGCCACGCTCCGGATCTTGTGGTCCAGATCACGTGCGTCGATGCCCACCAGGTTCGCCGCGTGGTGCCCCATCTGGTTCATCGCATGGTGCGTCATGTGGCAGTGGAACGGCCAGTCACCAGGCTCGCCGGCGACGAACTCGATGGTTCGGGTGGTGCCCACCGGCACCAGGATCGTGGTCTCCGGGATCCGCGCGGTCGCAGGCACGGTGCCGCCGTCGGTACTCACCAGCTCGAAAAAATGTCCGTGGATATGGATCGGGTGGTGATCCATCGGGCCGAGGTTCGCGAGTCGGATCCGCACCAGATCTCCTGGCTCGGCGACCAGCGGCGCGGTCGCAGGGAACGACTTGCTATTGAACGTGAGCACGTTGAAGTCGTTCATCGCGAGCGGATCGGGCCGCCGCGTTCCGAGCGGCACATGCCATGCGTGCAGCATCAGCGCGTAGTCGCGAACACGACGAGTCTCGGGTTTGTTCGGATGCACCACGATCATGCCCATCATGCCGAACGCGATCTGCGTCATCTCGTCGGCGTGCGGGTGATACATGAACGTGCCCGGACGATCGAACGTGAACTCGTAGCGAAACGTCTTGCCGGGCTCGATCGGTGGCTGCGTCAGCCCCGACACGCCATCCATTCCGTTGGGCAACAAGATCCCGTGCCAGTGGACGGACGTCACCTCGGGCAACTTGTTGGTGACGTAGATCCGGACGCGGTCGCCGACGGTGGCTTCGATCAGCGGACCCGGCGTGGTTCCGTTGTAGCCCCACGCTTCGATGTCGAGCCCCGGCGTGATCTGGTGACGCACGGGCTCGGCGCGGAGGTGGAAGATCTTGACGCCATTTTTGATCTTCCACGGCAGCGTCGTTCCGTTGGGAACGATCACGCGGCCCTTGGCCCTGGTGACCGGCGGCGGCGTGGGCGCTGCGGGCTTGGCCGGCGGCGCCGGCTGGGCACCACTCGATTGGGCTGCGGCCTTGCGAGAGACCAGCGCAGCACCGGCGAGCACGCTGGACGAAAGCACGGTTCGGCGGGAGATCGACATGGGTAGTCCTAGTGGGCGTCTGCCCGCGACGACGGCTGCGCGGCTTCGGTCTGATGAGCATTGGTGGGCTCGAGCATCACCCCGCGCTCGAGCGCGGTGACCTCGGCCATCGCCACCCAATAGCGACGAAGCGCATCGATGTGTTGCTGGTGTCCGTCGACGAGCTCGCGGCTCGCCATCAGCAACGAGAACTGGTTCGCGTCCATCGCGTTGTAGTGCTTGAGCGTTTCGTCGTAGATCTCCTGGCGGAGCGGCAGCACGGTGGCCTGGATCCGTTGGGCTTCGTGATACGCGGCGAGCGCGGTGACGCGCGCGGCGCGGGCAGCGGCGCCTAGCTCGATCGCCGCGGCAGCGAGCTCGTGCCTGGCCTTGCGGTGCGCGGCGTTGGCGGCGGCGCGCTCGCCGCTGCGCCAATCGAGCAGCGGAATTCCGAGCTCGACGACGGGACCGATCGAATAGTGATCGGTATCGCCGTGAACCGACACGCCGACCCCGAGCTCGGGTACGAACGTGCGGATCCATTCGTTGCGGGCGTGGTGCTGGGTGCGCGCGACGCGGGCACGGCCGCCCGCGAGATCGAGGCTCGCGGTGATGGCGGTGACCTCGAGCTTGTCGAGCGCGGGCGGTGCGGCGGGCAGCGCGCGCAGCTTGCCGCTGGCTTGCCACGACGTTTGCGGGCCGGTGAGCCCGAGCAACGCGTTGAGCGCTTCGCGTCGCGCTTGCACGACCGCGGTTTGGCGATCGAGCGCGATCCGAGCCTGTTCGCGAGCCTCGCGATCGCGTGCGCGCGCCAGGTCCGTGGTGTTACCGGCGTCGTGCATTCGCTCGCGTACGGTCGCCGCGGCATCGGCGGCGTCGAACGCGGTCTGCCGGAGCGCGAGCTGTTGTTGCGCTGCGAGCAAGTCGGTGAATGCGATCTCGACCGAGGTGACCAGACGAATCGTCGCCGCCGCAGCCGACGCGCGCGCGCTGGCAAGCTCGGCCTGCGCCGCAGCGCGCCGACTTCCGCCGCCGATCAAACCGATGAGGTTCTGAACCACGTCGAGCTCGAGCTCGGTGGTCTCGCCGAACCGATACGAGCCGTGGATCTCGGTCGGGCCAAGACCGATCGAGCTCGCCACCGCGCCGCCCGCGATCCCGAGCTCGTCGAACGCGGCCGCCAGTCGCGGACTATTGATCACGGCGATCTTCGAGGCGGTCGCGGCATCGATCGGGTTGGCGAGCAGGTCGTCGAGCTTCGGCTTGCTACGCGCATCGAACGTGGGGCCGAGTCGCCGGACGACCTCAGCGTCGACCGGCGCACGCAGCTCGCGATACGAAGGCGCACAACCGATCAGGGCCAGCGCGCACAGACCACGGACCAACACATTCACCTTGCCGATATGCACCAGCTACCCACGCCTGCCAAGGTTTCGGACCGTCTGTTCGACGCGTCACGCATGTGCAGCGCGACCGGCGACAACCCAGCCCGTGACGCCCCCGGCCACCAAGCCGATCACGATGCCGAGTGCCCCGCCGAACCCGGTGGTCGCGCAGCCGAGCAGGCCGGTCAACGCCGCGGTCGTGATCGCCGCGATCGCGAACCGCCGCGGCATGGGCTCGACGATCGCGCGGTAGCCGACCGCGATACCGACGAGCGAGCTGGTCGCGAAGCACGCGATCATGCACGGCAGGCTCGCGCTGGTCTCGCAGCTCGCGCAGTGTCCGCCCTGGGTCACCGCGAACACGATGCTGGGTGCGATCAGCGGCGGCAATCCGGCGACCACCCCCGCCACGGCACCACGCCGCCACGCGCCGCCACGCCAGCCGAGCGCCGCGAGCGACGCCCCGAGCGTTCCGGCGATCAGCCACGACGCTTCGGTGATTCGATGCAATCCAATCGCGAGCACCACGAGCGCTGCGGCGATCACCACACCTCGAACGCCCGCGACGACGTGCGTGCGTTCATACGCGCGTCGAGCGTGGGCGAGCGCGCGATCAGAGCGTTCCATGGCGAGACCTCCATGATGTGCGCAGCCGAGTGAGCGCGCGCTCGAGCCGCTTGCGAAACGTCGCCGGGGCGATGGCTTGGCGAAGCTCGCTGTCATCGCCGAGCACCGCGAGCAACACGTCGCGGTCGCGCGGATCCAGCGCCTCGAGCGTGGCCAGCGCAGCCCGCACCAGCTCGCGGTCCTCTGCGATGATCACACCGTCGACGCTCGAGCTCGTCGGTGCCAGCTGTGCCAGCTCGCCACGCCGAGTCACCCGCCGGCGCGCCGTTCGGCACTGCCAGGTGGCGTGGGTGAGCGCCCAGGTCAGCGCGTCGCGCTCGCGTTCGTAGCGATCGAGCTGGCCGAACAGCTTGACCAGCGCGTCCTGTGTGCAGTCCTCCGCCAACACCGGGTCACCGAGGAACCGCGTCGCGTAGCCGAGCACGAGCGGCCACAGCGCTCGAAACAGCGGATCGATGGCGGTGCGATCGCCATCGGCGGCGGCCGCCATCCAGCGGTCGAGCTGCGCGCGGTCCATTCAGCTAGCAGTTCGGACAGCCGCAGTTGGGGCAATGCGAGCAGTTGGGGCAGCCGCAGTCCGCGCTGGGGCTGGCCGCAGCGACGGCAGGAGCGGCGAGGGCGAACAGCAAGCTGATGGCTCTGATGAATTTCATGGTCTCCCTATAGGCGCCAGGTCGGCGAAGCGTGACAGCAAACCATCGCGGGTGGCCCAGATAGTCCTGGCGCCGGCGAGCCGCGGCCAGTTTGTGGAGATCACTGGAGATGCGCAACGACCGGGGTCCGGGGTACGCTGCCTGCTGATGTCGGAGCCCGGCCAGGGGCCACTGCTCGAGATCCGCAACTTGGTGACGGAGTTCCGCACCGATCGCGGGACCGTGCGCGCGGTCGATCAGGTGTCGTTCGAGATTCCTGCGAGGGGAACGCTCGGCGTGGTCGGCGAATCGGGCTGCGGCAAGAGCGTGACCGCGCTGTCGATCATGCGGCTGATCGCGTCGCCTCCGGGCCGGATCGCGAGTGGTTCGATCGTGTATAGCGGCAAGGATCTGCTCGCGCTGCGCCCCGATGAGATGCGCAAGATCCGCGGCAATCGGATCGCGATGATCTTCCAGGAGCCGATGACCTCGCTCAACCCGGTGTTTACCGTGGGCGATCAAGTCGGCGAGGCGGTGCGACTGCATCAGAACAAGTCGAACGCCGAGGCGCGTGCGATCGCGATCGACATGTTCAGGCTGGTCGGCATTCCGTCGCCCGAGGACCGCGTCGACAACTATCCGCATCAGCTGTCGGGCGGGATGCGCCAGCGCGTGATGATCGCGATGGCACTCGCGTGCAAGCCGGATCTACTGATCGCCGATGAACCGACCACCGCGCTCGACGTGACGATCCAGGCGCAGATCCTCGAGCTGCTCAAGTCGCTGCAGCGCGAGCTCGGAATGAGCATCCTGCTGATCACCCATGACCTCGGCGTGGTCGCGGAGACGTGCGACGAGGTCGTGGTGATGTACGCCGGGCGGGTCGTCGAGCGTGGACCGACCGCGACGCTGTTTGCGTCGCCGCGCCATCACTACACTGCGGGCCTGTTGCGATCGTTGCCGAGCTACGGCGATCAAGCGGGCGCGCCCTATCGCGACACCGGCGTGCGTCCCCGACTGGTCGAGATCAAAGGCATGGTGCCGAGCCTCGACGCCCTGCCCACAGGCTGCAAATTCGTCGATCGTTGCGAGGCCGCGCAGCAACGCTGCCGCGACGAAGAGCCCGCCCTGATCCAGCTCGGTGCGTCGCGCGTGCGTTGCCACTTTCCGGTCGATGTGCCAGCGAAGGAGCCATCGTGAGCGGGACGTCGAACGAAGCGCCGCGCGAAGCGGAGCCCAAATCGGCGGTGATGCTGCGCGCGACCGGCGTGTCGATGCACTTTCCGATCAAGGTCGCGTGGCCCAAGACGCCCGCGGCACCACACGTCAAATTGTGGCGCGCGTTGACCCGACAGTCCGCGACCGTTCGCGCGGTGTCGGAGGTCGATCTCGAGATCAAGCGCGGCGAGACGCTCGGCCTGGTCGGCGAATCGGGATGCGGCAAATCCACGCTGGGACGGACGCTGCTCCGGCTCCTCGAGCCCACCGCGGGAACCATCAAGTTCGACGATACCGACCTCACGCGATTGACCCAGCGCCAGCTGCGGCCGATGCGGCGCAACATGCAGATGATCTTTCAGGATCCGTATGCGTCGCTCAACCCGCGCATGACGGTGGGCAACGCGATCGCCGAGCCGCTCGTGATCCACGAGCTGGCCAAGTCCCAAGCGGAGCGCGTCCAACGAGTCCAAGAGCTGCTCACCCAAGTCGGACTTCGTCCGGATGCCGCGCAGCGCTACCCTCACGAGTTCTCCGGCGGCCAGCGCCAGCGCGTCGGGATCGCCCGCGCGCTCGCGTGCCGCCCTGAGTTCATCGTGTGCGACGAGCCGATCAGCGCGCTGGACGTATCGATCCAGGCGCAGATCGTCAATCTGCTACAGGACCTCCAGCAGACCCACGCGCTGACCTATCTGTTCATCTCCCACGATCTGAAGATCGTCCAACACATCTGTGACCGCGTGGCGGTCATGTACCTCGGCCGGATCGTCGAGCTCGCCGAGGCATCGACGCTGTATCGCACACCGAAACACCCGTACACCCAGGCGCTGCTATCCGCGGTGCCACGCGTCGAACCGAACAGCCGTCGCAAGCGGGTGATTCTGCAAGGTGACGTGCCGAGTCCGATCGCACCGCCGGCTGGATGCCCCTTCCATCCGCGCTGTCCTGTCAAGGACAAGCCCAAGGAGTGTTTCGAACAACTCCCGAAGCTCCGCGTGCTCTCGAACGGCGCGCAAGCCGCCTGCCACGTCGCCGAGTAACCAGGTAGAATTTTCGCGCAATGTCTTCGCGCTCGGGGGAGCTCGCGACGCGTCCGTTACCGGCCGTGCTGCTCGATCTGTTCGATGACAAGGCAACCGGCAAGCTCGTGCTCAAGCGCGGCCGGGTGTCGAAGGACGTCAATCTGGTCGGCGGCAACCCGGTGAGCACCGCCTCGAACCCCCGCGACGAAACGCTCGGCCACTTCTTGGTCAACAGCGGCGTGATCACCGAGGACCAGCACCGCAACGCGATCAATCGTGCGGCCGAACACGGCGGTAAGCTCGGCCAAGCGCTGATGTCGCTCGGGATCGTCGCGAACGAGGCCCAGCTCGCGGATCTTCTCGCGAAGCAGGCGCGTCACAAGATCGTGCAGGCGCTGCGCTGGCCGCAGGGCGCATGGCGGTTCGATGACGGTCCACCGCTCGACGGCGGCTCGCTGAACATGGTCGAGGTCGTGCTCGGCGGCCTCCGCGAGACCGCGGTGGTCGACCTCGGCCGGCTCGCGCGATTCGACAAGCTCAGCTTCGAGCTGACGCCGCGGGGCAAGCAGATCGCCAACGAGCTGCGCCGGGCGTTCGGCGAGCGAATGATCGCATTGCTCGAGGCCCGCGCACCCATCGGCCAGCTCGATCGCGCATTTACCGAGCGAGCGGGGGCGCGGCTAGCCCTCGACGCGATGATGTTGTGCGACGCGGTCACCACGGTGTCCGCCGGCGTCGGGCTCGGGGCAGGCCCCGCGGGGAGTCGTCCCGATGTCGTCAAGCCGACGAAGCCGCAGCCGCCGCAGCCGCCGCAACCTCGGTTGGCTGATCCGGTGCCGGAGCTTCAACCGATCACGGTGGGTGAGGACACGTCTCCCGGGTTGTTCGATCTGCTGTTCGACGACCTCGGGTTTCAGACCGAGGGTGGCTCGCTGCCGATCGATCTCACGTACACCGAGGTCGAGTTCGACTCGGGCGTGGTGTCCAATGCCGAGGTCGTCGCTGCGAGCGCCGATCGCGAGAAGCAATTGATCGCGCGCAAGACGTTTGCCGTCGAGCACCAGCGCGTCCGCGGCGCCGATCACTACGCGGTCCTCATGGTGGGGCGGAAGTCATCGTTCCACGAGATCGACGGCGCGCACACGATCCGGATGAGCCTGCTCGAACGCGACGCCGCGTTGATGACCGATTCGCGCGATCGCGCGAAGGTCGATGACATTCGCAAGGCCTATGAAGCCGCGCGCAGCACACTGCTCGACGATCGCAAGCGAGCTGCGTACGACCGCGAGCTCGCCGGTGGCGAGCTCGTGCAAGTGGCGCCCGCGATCGATACCGAGCTCAGCTTTCGCGTCGCCGAGGATCTGATGGCGCGCAAGCAGTGGAGCCAGGCGATCGGCCACCTGCGGACGGTGATCGCAAGGTCTCCAGCGGAGGCGGATTACCACGCGGCGCTCGGGTGGGCCGAATGGATGCTCGGCAAGCAGCAGCCCGGCGCTGCCGACGAGGCATTCGGCCACCTCAACCAAGCGCTCGCGATCAACCCCGATCATCCGGCTGCGCACGACTACAAGGGTCAGATCGAAGCGACGCTTCGCCGCGATGACGCCGAGGCGATGTTCTATCTCGAGCGCGCGATCGATCTCGATCCGACGCGCACCGAACCCGTCGCGGTGATCGAGGCGCTATTGATCGGGCGCGGTGAGCTTCGCCGGTTGGAACGCGTGCTCAAGCGCTTGCTGTTTCGGCTCCGCGGTCGTGGTGGCGTGCCGGAGGCCAAAGCCTGGGCGCGGCTCGCTCGGCTGTACCTCGATCATCTCGATGATCCGCAAGCGGGCACCGCAGCGATCGCGAACGCTCGTCGGATCTCGCCGAAGGACTCCGATGTCGGCAGCTTGATCGGGCGCGCCGACAAACAGCGGCCCGCACATGCCGAGCCGCTCCGCGCAGGCTGGCGCGAAGCGTTGACCGATCCGGCGTCGGGCGCCGCGCTGGTCAAGACCACGGCCGAGCACGGCCACATCGACGCCGCGTTTCTCGCCGCATCGACGATGGTCGCGATGGGGACCGCCGACGCTCACATGGCCTCGCTATACGAGCAGAACCGCGTGCGTGGCGTCGTGTTGCCCGAGCGACCGCTCGACCGCGATCAATGGGCCATGCTCCGCCATCGCGACGATGGTGTCGAGCTCGGCGGGCTGATGGAGCTGGTCGCGCCGGCGATCCACGCACTCGCGCCGATGACGCTCGCCGACAGCGATCTCGATCCGAACCAGCGACTCGACGACGCCGACGTGCCGGCCGTGTTCTCGCGGATGCGCGCGCGATGCGCCGAGCTCTTGGGGGTGGTGGCCGCCCCGGTATTCGCGCGCGTCGAGCTCGGCAGTCAGATCCACGTCGTGGCATGTGATCCACCCGTGCTGGTCGCTGGCGACGAGGCGCTGACGGCGCCCGATCGTCCCGAGCTCGCGTTTCGGCTGGTGCGCGCGATGACGTTCCTCTGGCCGGGACGCGCGGTCGGTGCATCGCGCCCGGGTCGCGTGATGCGTGCGATCGTGATGGCGATCTTTCGTGAGGCCTCGGGATCCGATGTCGGGCTCGACGACGCGCTCGCCGAGCCTGCGAGCAAGGCGATTCGCGCGTTGCCCCCGCAGTCGCGCGCGCAGGCACGCGCGGCCGCGATGCGCGTGTTGTCGCGCGGCGGTGGGCTGAATCTGTCACTGTGGGCGAAGTCGCTGTCGCGCACCGCCGATCGCGCGGGCATGCTGCTATGCGGTGACGTGCCGGCGGCGTTCACCGGCGCGGCCGAGGTCGGCGAGCTCGATCCTGATCTGGTCGAGTTCGCGTACAGCGCAGCGCACGTCAACCTGCGCGCTCAGCTCGGGTTGTCGGGCCGGCGCTGAGGCGCGTAGGCCGCGGCTTCGAAGCAAGTGACGTCGATGACGCGGAGTCCCATGACCGGGACTCGCGGCTTGGCGGCTCGCACTCGGCAAGATCCGTTAGTAGATGAACGTACGCGACCACACGGCGTCCTCGCGCAGCCGTCCTCGGCGAGCTCCTGAGCTGGTCACTGCGATCAGACCGAACCGGTCGCTTGTAGGTCTACATCGTGATCCCGTTGCTGAGAGTCCCGGGGCGGTGCACTAACTCGGGCGCCCTGGCTCGCCGCAGCCGGCTGCGCAAGGGCGCCGTGGGATTGCGTGCCTTGATCCTCGAACGGATGCTGGAGAACTCGGAGTCGGAGATTTGGGTTGAGATCCCGAGACGGTGTATCGGTTCGAGTATCCAATCCAAAGAAGACTCTCCGGATCTGGAATCTCCATGACGCGCCTAGGCTGAACGTACTCGATCGCACGGCGCCCTTGCGCAGACGTCTTCGGCGAGCCAGGGCGCCCCAGTTGAAGGCACCGCGCCGTGATTCGCAGGCGTGGGATCCTGAGTCGTGTCAGGACGCTGATCCGCACAAGGGCGGGGCCGTCGCCGTCTTCGCAACCGCACGACAGCTCGCCGAGCACGTCTACCGCATGCTGCGTCATGGCCACGACTACGTCGACATCGGCGAGCAGGCTTATGACGACAAGTTCCAGGCCCGTCGCCTCGCCGCGCTGACCGAGAACGCGAGGGCACTCGGATTCACGCTCATCAAGGATCCCGCGCTTGTAGCTACATGAGTTTCAGGTCAGTCATCCGCGTAACAGACGGAAATAAAAATATCGGCGAATTCAATTGACTATGTCCGCGAGCCGTGGCTATCTAGGATGAGCCATGGCAGGTCCACGACGACAACTCGGCGCACCGTTGCAAGGCGAGCTGTTCAAGTCGCGCGGCGGAAAACGCGCAGGTGCGGGACGGCCCCCGAAGAGCAAGCGTGCAGGTTCACCGCACAAGCGGCGGCCAACGCTCAAGGGCCGCTATCCGGTGCACGTGGTGCTGCGCGTGGTGACGGAGATGAAAAATCTAAGGAGGCGCGACATGTACAAGGCGCTGCGCGCAGCGTCGGTTGTCGCAGCCAAGAATCCGGAGAAGTTCCGGATCATCCACGTCAGCATTCAGAACAACCATGTGCATTTGATTGTCGAGGCGGAGAGCCGCATGGCACTCGCGCGTGGGATGCAGAGCTTTCAGATTTCCGCGGCGAAGCTGATGAACGCGACGATCAGCGTGCGGGAGAAGCGAATAGTCCGCCGCCGCGGGCAGGTGTTCGCGGACCGCTACCATGCGGAGATCATCACGTCGCCCAAACAGGCGCGGCACACGCTGTCTTATGTGCTCAACAACTGGCGGAAGCACAAGCAGGACGAACTATGGAGTGCGCAGGCGTGGGCGTTTGATCCGTTCTCGACGGGAATCCAGTTTCCGCACTGGAGCGAGCGCGTAGATCGGACCTTCGTTTGGAGTGATGGAGAGCTTTACGATCCACTGGTGGTGTACGCGCCGCGGACTTGGTTGCTCAGCGAAGGCTGGAAGCGTCATGGTTTGATCAACACCCATGAAGTACCGAGCACTCCGAAACCGCGCGCTGTGAAACGTCCATTGGCGACCGCATCATAGGGCGAGCCTTCTCTTCGATTCCACGCCTGGGCTTGCGCAGCGTCGAGTTGCGAATCCGAGCTCGGGGTGAATGGCCGATCGTCGGATCATCTCGTGGAATCGTCGCGCGCTACGAGGACCGACCCATCGCGATCTCCACTGCCGCGGCCAACGTCTTGGCCCGGGTGACGTATGCCTTGCTCGGTGGCATGGTCGGCCGGCCCTTGAGCTCGCCGGCGCGGAACGCCCGGACGACCTCCTCCTCGGTCACCTTCGCCAGCGCCGCACCGTCCTTTGCGCCGGAGACGCCGTCCACGCCGCGTAGCGATCGCAAGGACGCAACCACGACCGGCCGGTCGCCATACGTCCAGAAGTGGTTTTTCACCTCGCCCCATACTTCCGCGTGCCCCTTGCCATGCGGCACGAACAGCACCGCGTCAGCTCCGATGAGATTCAGAAACGCCCGGCCCGCGACCTTACGGTCGGTCACCAGGCGCACCCGGAACCGCGGTTGCAGACCACGATCGCCCTCGCCTTCGTAGTCAAAGAACCGCGTCACGAGCGAGTTGCCTGTCGGAATCGACGAGCTCGCCGCCACGAGCGCGGTTCTACCTGTGCTCCACGCCTAAGTTGCTTGTTTTCCGAGCGCTCGCGCGACGCCGTTCCCCCTGGCGCTGGCCTGGTGCTCCGAGGCTATAGTGGCTCGGTGGACCAGCCACCTCTCAGCAAGCCAGCGCACTTGCAGCCTGCGGATTCGCAGCGGGGCTGGCTTGCGGTCCGGCCGGCGGCGGTCGCGGCGGCGGTGCTTGGCGCCCTCGCGTTTCTCGTCGCGCTGATCGCGCAGCCAGAGATCGGCGCGACGCCCGATTGGCGGATCACGGTGCCTGGGTTCGCGGTCACCGCGATCGCCTCGATCATCTCGATCGCACGCCGAGAGCGCGGTGGCTATCCGCTGTGGTTGATCGGTGTCGGCCTCGCGGCCGCGGCGCTGGTGCTGGGCTGGTTCCTGATGTTGTCGATCGTGGTCGCCGTGACGGTGCTCGCGATCGTGATTCTGCACTCGATCCTGTGAGGTTGCGATGAACGACCACGAGCTGATCTATGACTGGAACTCGACGGAGAAGGTGGCGCCGCTGTCGCCGCGCCGCAAGATCCAGTTTCTCGACGAAACTCTGCGCGATGGTATCCAATCGCCATCGGTGGTCGATCCTTCGATCGACGACAAGCTCCGGCTGGTCGAGCTCGCCAACGACCTCGGCATCGACACCATGGACATCGGCCTTCCCGGCGCCGGCAAGCGCGCGGTCGAGGACGTCACTACGATCGCCGAGCACATCAAGTCGAACCGGATGAGGGTGAAGGCATCGTGCGCGGCGCGGACGCATCAGAACGACATCCAGGCGATCATCGACATCTCGCAGAAGGTCGGCATCGAGATCGAGGTGCTGTGCTTCATCGGGTCGTCGCCGATCCGCCAGTACGCAGAGAACTGGGATCTGCCGCGGATGCTCCAGCTCAGCGCCGACGCGATCGACTTGGCGCGCAAGTACAACCTCCCCGTCGCCTACGTCACCGAGGACACCACGCGATCGCGGCCGGACATCTTGACCAAGATGTTCACCACCGCCGTCGAGCACGGGGCCCAGCGCTTGATCGTGTGTGACACCGTCGGTCACGCGACGCCGGACGGGATCAAGAACCTCCTCAAGTTCACCCGCAACATGCTCGACGGGATCGGTCGCACCGACGTCGGCATCGACTGGCACGGTCACAACGACCGCGGCCTTGGCGTCGTCAACTCGATCTTCGCGATCGAATACGGCGCGGATCGGATCCACGGCACCGCCCTCGGCATCGGCGAGCGCGTCGGCAACGCCGCGCTCGACCAGATCTTGTTGAACCTCAAGCTGCTCGGTGAGCTGCCGGATCACGATCTGACCAAGCTGGTGCTGTGGTGCAAGACAGCATCTCAGGCGACCCGCGTGCCGATCCATCCGCAATATCCACTCGTCGGTCACGACGCGTTCCGCACGGCCACCGGCGTCCACGCCGCCGCGATCATCAAGGCCGAGAAGAAGGGCGACTCGTGGCTCGCCGATCGGATCTACTCGGGCGTGCCGGCTGGCATGTTCGGCAAGGAACAGGAGATCGAGATCGGTCACTACTCCGGCGAGTCCAACGTCGTCTACTGGCTGAAGAAGCGCGGCTATGAACCGACGCCCGAGCTGGTCGCCGCTGTGCTAGGCGCCGCCAAGCGCGGCAATCGCGTGCTGTCCGACGACGAAGTGGTCGCGGCGATCCGCGAGCATCGCGGCGCGCAAGCGACGTAGCGCTAGCTCACGAGCTGGCCAAGGGCCACGCGCGGCCGGCGGCGTCGAGCTCGAACCCACCGTCGCGCTCGACGACGTGTGACGTCACCGCGTGATATGCGGGTCCGGCGATCCGGCCGCGGAGCCGCTGATGTGCGCGGGCGTACAGCGCATTGTCGGCGGCCTGGGTGAGCGAGCCGTAGTCGAGCTCTTCCTCCTGATCGTCGTCCCACAGCACGGTGCAGCGATCGCCGTCCCACCTCGCGGACTTCGCGCGCAGATGCGCATCTTCGACCTCGACGTACGCGTAGCGCTTGTCATCGAGCCGAACGATGTTGCGGCCATCGTCTCGAACATCGAGCCAGCGAAGCAGCGCTTGGCGCAATCGCTGGTGCGTGATCGGCGAGCCCTGATGCCACAACGTGCCGGAGCGATCGAGACGAAGGCCGATCGCCCGCATCTGTTCGATTTGTTCGGGCGTCAGCATAGGACGGAGAGGCCGCTATCGATTGATCAGGCCAGACGCGCGATTCGATCCTTGGTCAGAAGCTTCTGCTTCTTGAGGCGGCTGACCTCAGCTTGCTCGGTCGGCGTCAGCGAGCGGCGGCGCTCTAGTAACTGAACCTGTTCGTCGAGCCGGCGATGTTCGGCGGTCAGCTGTGCGAGGAGAGCTTGCTTGGAGACCTCGGTCGGTGTGCTCACGCATCCTCCACCTGCATCCAGCAGGCTCCTTAACGATAGTCCGGGGATCGGGTCGGGGCAATCGCTGGATGCACGGCAGCGTGCGGAACTTCGCAGGCCCGGGGTTCTGTGGACTTCGCCCCCGGTGGCAGGGTTTCGCTAGCGTCTGCGCAATGCGCCAGGAACGCCATCGGGATACTTCACCTCGGCTTCGGAAGGCCGGATGTATGTCGGCGTGCCGCTGGTGAGTACGTCGACCCGGGCGCCCGCCAGCGCGAGCTTGGCGACCGCTGTCCCCGAGGGAGTCGCAGCCCGTAGCCACCGCGATGCTAGGCCCTGGAGCAGCTCGGGATATGCAGCCATCGCATCGCCGGCAAACGTCGGGTCCGGCTCACCGAGGTCGGCCACCCATGTCATCAACTCGCCGGGTGGCATCACCCGTTCCGATCCGATCAGCGAGCCATCCCGGCGGTAGCAGCCGGCGAACACCTCGGTCTTGCGCGCATCGAGCGCGGCGACCACCACCGGCGCGGATGGTGCCTCGGCAAACCCGTCGAATGCGAGTGCAGCGAGCGACGACACCGCCCACAGTGGTCGCCGCGCCGCAAACGCGATGCCTTTCGCCGTGGCCATGCCGATGCGTAGTCCGGTGAACGATCCAGGTCCGGCGCCGATCGCGATCGCGTCGAGCTCGTTGGGTGCCACGCCCGCGTCGCGACACATCCGGTCGATCGCCACGAGCAGATCAGACGTGCGACCGCTCGAGTCGTGACGAGCCTCGGCGGTCACAGAGTCGTCATCGACGATGGCGAGACCCGCGATCAGCGTCGCGGTGTCGATGCCGAGCAGCTTCACAGGAACAACCGGATCACGTCGTTACTGAGCGCGATGATCATGATCAGTCCGATCACGATCAGCCCGGCAAGCTGAACCCGCTCGCGGGTCCTCTGCGAGAGCGGGCGACGACGTGCGGTTTCGATACCGAACACGAGCAGGTGACCACCGTCGAGCATCGGAATCGGAAGCAGGTTGATCAGACCAAGATTGACGCTGACCAGCGCGATCAACCGCATGAACGTCTCCCAGCCCTGATGGCTCGACGTCGTCGAGAACACGTACAGCGACAGCGGGCCGCCGAGCGCATCGCGGGGTGAGTCACCGGCGAGGATCTGGAACGTCCCACTCGCCATCAACGATACGGTTTCGGTGGTGCGCTCGAGCGCCTTGGACAGCGCGTAGCCGAACCGGCCGTCGATCGCGATCATCGTTCCGGTTCCGCGCTCGACGTCGTTGGTCGCGCCGAAGACCAAGCGCGACACGGTGTGGCGGTACTCGTCGAGCTCCTTGCGCGGCACCTGCGTGAACTCCGCCGACGTGGTCTCGGTCTTGCCACCGACCGCGCGCTTCCAGGTCAACTTGAACGTCTTGGTCGGTTGCTCGAGCAGGCGTTGCTCGAGATCCATCCATCGCGTGACGGGCTTGCCGTCGAGCGCGAGCACGAGATCGCCAGGTTTGAGCCCCGCGCTGTCGGCGGGCGACGGCGCGTCGATGTGGGCCACGAACATCTCGGCGTGCTCGAGCCCGGTGTAGCTGCGGCGGTTGAGCACGGGGTCGACCTGGGTCTCTGGGACCAGGTCGGCGAAGCCGGCTGCCAGCAACTCGATCTGTGGGATGCCTGGAATCTCGGTGCCGCGGAAGTACACGATGCTGGTGCGTCGCGCGACCTTGCCGAGCCGGCGCTGGACTTCGCTCCATGTGCGGACGGGTTGGCCATCGACGCTGATCACGAGGTCGCCGGTCGCAAGCCCTGCGCGTGCCGCCGGCGATTGGCCATCGATGACGCCGACGATCGGGATGAACGGAGCGCGTGTGATCCCGATTCGACCCTGAACCGACACCCCGCCGCGGCGGTCGCGGACGGTATCGGCGATCGGCGTGACGTAGCGCTCGAACACCTTGCCGTTGCGCGAGATCTGAAACCTCAGCTCTTGCCCTGGAGACTCGTGGACGGTGCTCTCGATCTCCTCCCAGTAACGGATCGCCTTGCCGTTGATCTCGAGCACGCGGTCGCCTGGCTCGATGCCGGCGCGCGCCGCTGGACCATGATCGAGCACATCGCCGATCACCGCCGCGGGCAACATGGTCTGCCCGGCGGCCAAGACGAAGTAGATGATCACCGGCAGCACGAGGTTGGCGAATGGACCGGCGAACACGATCACCAGCCGCTGCCACAGCGGGCGGCTCGCGAAGCTGCGGCGGGAGTCGGAGCGACGCGCCCCGACGGCAGAGGCCGCGGCGAGGCCCCCCTGCTCGCTGGGGGCGGCGGTCTCTTCGGCGTCCTCGACCCCGAGGATCCGGACGTAGCCGCCGATCGGAAATGCCGCGAGCTGGTATTCGGTCTCACCGAGGGTGATGCGCAACAGCGGCCGCCCATACCCGATCGAAAACCGCAAGACCTTGACGTCCAGTAGCTTGGCGGCGGCGAAGTGGCCCAGCTCGTGGATAACCACGAGCACACCGACGAGCAGGAGGAAGTAGATGACCGACACGGGCTCGGGGCGTCCTTGGTCGCCGAGGCTATAGCAGAAACTGGTATCCTGTCCGGGCGTGGCGACGAAGTCGGCCCAGCAGACCCCGGAAAAATCCGAGGCGATCGAGGAGGCGCTGGATCACCTCGATACGACGTTGGAGCGTCTGAAGGTACTCTACGAGCAGTATTTCTTAGGGATTCAGAAGCAACCGCCCGCGCATCTCCACACCGACGTCGAGCGCAAGCTGCGGGATCTGACGCAGATGCAGATCCGCAACACCGCCCTGCGTTATCGGTTCGCGACGATGCAGCAGAAGTTCGGGTCGTACAACTCGTACTGGCGGCGGACCCTGCGCCAGATCGAGAACGGCACGTACGCGCGGAACCTGTCGAAGATCGGTCGCGAGGCCGCGCGCACCGGCGCGGATATTCCGGACGAGATTCTCGCGGCGATGCCCAAGCGGATGCGCGAGCAAGTGCTGCGCGATCGCGAGGTCGCGCTGGCGATCGCAGCGCGTCGAAAGAAGGGACAGGGCGACGGCGAACCCAACGCGGCCGTCGAGGACGACGAGGCCGCGATCATTTCTTCGCCGAATCCGGTTGGCGAGATGGATCGCGGTGGCGCGTACCTGCTCGACGATTCCGAGGACATCGACGTCGATGCGTTCTTCCAAGAGATCCAGAGCGAGCCAGACGTCGAGGCGCAGTTGTCGTCGTCATCGATCCGCAGCTCGCCGCCAGCTCGACCATCCGTGCCGGCGGCACCGGCGGCACCGCCGGCGGCGACCAGTCGACCAGGGGTCCCCGCGGCAGCCCCATCGCAGGCGAGCCGTCCCAACCCGATCGCGCCTGGATCGTACGGTGCGACCGCGCCGGTTGCGGTTCAGAGCATGGACGGGACATTTGCTCGTCCTCCGGCGGGTAGTGCCCATTCGCCGAGCGCCGAGTCGCCGCCTCCGCACCCAGGCTCGACGACGGCGCGACTCGCGGGCGTAGCGTCATCACCTCGCGCACCTGCACAGGCGCCCTCGCCGCCGAGCGGCGTGCCGGCGCGACCTGCGAGCGCCGCGACGCCACCCGGCGGCGTGCCGGCGCGACCTGCGAGCGCCGCGACGCCACCCGGCGGCGTGCCGGCGCGACCCGCGAGCGCCGCGACGCCACCTGGCGGCGTGCCGGCGCGACCCGCGAGCGCCGCGACGCCACCTGGCGGAACACCGACGCGACCTGCGAGCGCCGCGACGCCACCTGGCGGCGTGCCGGCGCGACCCGCGAGCGCCGCGACGCCACCCGGCGGAACACCGACGCGACCTGCGAGCGCCGCGACGCCACCCGGCGGCGTGCCGACGCGACAAGGTGGTGCGGCGACAGTGCCATCCGCTCCTGCCGCGCGGCCGATTGCAGCAAAGCCCGCAACGCCTGCGCCCGGTCCCGCGAAACCAGCGGCTCCGATGCGACCCCCCGCGGGCATGTCGGACGCGGACGTCAACGCGCTCTACGCCAAGTACGTCAAGGCCAAGGAGCTCGTCGGCGAGCAGGCGGGCCCCGGGGCGTATAGCAAGCTGCTCAAGACGATCAACGCGCAGGCTCCTAAGATCATGGAGCAGTACAAAGCCAAGGGCGTCGACTTCTCGATCGTCGTCAAAGACAACCAAGTGATCATCAAGGCGAAGCCGAAGACGTGATCGCGCGGGCCGCTCGGCTCGCTCGCCTGCATCGAACGCAGTAGTGTTAGCCATGTTCTCGGCGGCGTTTCGCTGCATCGCTGGATGTCCTGGCAGCCATCCGCTCGACGAAGTGATCTATCGCTGTCCGCGCTGCGGCGACTTGCTCGAGGTCGTGCATGACATCGAGGCGTTGCGCGAACGGTCGCCCGAGGCGTGGAAGCGGCTGTTTGCCGAGCGCTGGCGATCGGTCGAGGAGCCATGGGGCTCGGGCGTATGGGGTAAGCATGAATGGGTCGCGCCGCAGATCGAGCAGCGCAACATCGTGACGATGCTCGAGGGCTGCACGCATCTCACGCCGGTGCCGCGGTTTGCGGCGGCGCTCGGGCTGTCCGAGGTACGGGTCAAGCAGTGTGGGATCTCGCATACCGGCTCGTTCAAGGACCTCGGGATGACCGTGTTGGTCTCGATGGTCAAGCAGATGATCACGAGTGGCCGGCCGATTCGTGCGATCGCGTGCGCGTCGACGGGCGATACCTCGGCGGCGCTGGCTGCGTACGTCGCCGCTGCGAATATCCGCGCGGTGGTGATCCTCCCGCGCGGCAAGATCTCGACGGCGCAGCTGGTCCAGCCGCTCGCCGCCGGTGCGCTGGTGCTCGCGGTCGACACCGACTTCGATGGCTGCATGCAACTGGTCCAGCAGCTCGCCGAGCGCGACGGCGTCTATCTCGCGAACTCGATGAACTCGCTCCGCGTCGAGGGCCAGAAGACGGTGGCGATCGAGCTCGCGCAGCAGCTCGGCTGGGAGGTGCCCGATTGGGTCGTAATTCCGGGCGGCAATCTCGGCAACGTTTCGGCGCTGGGCGCCGGGTTCGAAATGCTGCTCGCGCTCGGGCTGATCGACAAGCGGCCGCGGATCTGTGTCGGCCAAGCGGCCAACGCCAGCCCGCTCTACGATAGCTATCGACGCGAGTGGGCTCCGCTCGAACCGGTAAAGGCCAAGCCCACGCTGGCGTCGGCGATCCAGATCGGCAATCCGGTCAGCTTCAAGAAGGCGGTCCGCACGCTGCAGGCGTTCAACGGTGCCGTCGAGATCGCGAGCGAAGCCGAGCTCGCCGATGCCGCAGCGCTCGCCGATCGCGATGGTCTGTTCACCTGCCCACACACCGGCGTGGCACTCGCCGCATTGACCAAGCTCGCACACCGCGGCGAGGTGACGCGCGATCAACGGGTCGTGGTGATCTCGACCGCCAGCGGCCTCAAGTTCGCTGACTTCAAGGTGGGTTATCACGAGGCCAAGCTCGCTGGTGTCACGCCTGCGCATCGCAACGCTCCCGTCGAGCTGCCCGCGCGGTACGACGCCGTGCGCGAGGCGGTCCAGCGGGGCCTGGGCGACAAATCTCCATCAGCGTGATCGCCGCGTCCGTCGCGGCGATCTCCGTGGTGAGGTTCCTGCGGGAACCTCGTACGAGGTGGTCGCCGAACCTGTGCCGGTCGCTCCAGTGGAGCCAGTGATGCCGGTCGATCCGGTCGGGCCCGTGTCGTTCCAGGGCTGCGCACGCGTGACGCACGACGGTCGTACCGTCGTGGTGCCGGTCGAGCCGATTGGACCAACCGACGTGGCCGGGAAACCGAGACGACCTGGAGAAACGTCGATGCGTCGCTCCGGCAAGTTCGTTCGAAGCAGCAAGAGCTCGACGAGCTACGCAGTAAGCTCGAGGCGCTCGCACACTCAGGAGAAGCCGCGCGCGCGACGTTGGATCGCGATCGGATACGCGAGGCGACCGAGGTACTCGATCGGATGAACGCCAGCACGATCATTCTCGAGTCGTCCCAAATCGCCGTAGCAAACAACCTGACACGGGCGCAGAGCGCGGCGAGCCCGAGGTCGCGCTAGCAAGCTTCGAAGCGTCGCTCAGCTGCAAGAAGGACCTGGCCGTCACCAAGCTCGCGCTTGTGGCGGCATGCAAGGTCCCCGACGTCCGGTCAGCCCGCCGGTACTACCTGCAACTACCTCCGAGCCAGCGCGCGTTCGCGCAGCTGTGCATCAAAAGTGGAATTTCGATTCAAGTGCTCGAGGAAGATTGTCAGCCGGGGAACAACGTGAGCCCATTCGACGAGCGCCCGGTCTGCAAACCCTGAGCAACGCGGCTATGCTTCGGCCGTGGGGCCGGTCGATCAGACCATGCAGTTGCTCGGCGGCGCCAACGCCGACGACGCATTTGTCCCACTGACCCAACTCGGTACCGGCCCCGACGGCAACGTCGTGCTCGGTCGCCAGGGCGAGCGACTGATCGAGCTGCATCAGCTGCGGTTCGGTCCCAAGAGTCCACGCTGGCCGGAGCTCGATCAGCGGATTCGGGCGATCGGCGCGGTCGATCATCCCACGGTGCGCCGCGTGCTCGCACTCGATGCGGACGAAGCGACGGTCTTGCTCGAAGGCGACAGCTTTCCGCCGCTCGCCGAGCTGCTCGATCAAACCGCGGTCGATGTCGCGCGCGGGTTGCGGATCCTCACCGAGGTCGCGCGCGGCGTCGCGGCGGCGCATCACGTCGGCGTGTTTCACGGTCACCTCAATCTGTGGTCGATCTGGGTCGGACCCGGCGATCGCCCGCGGATCGAGCTGACCCGGCTGCGCACGCGCACGGTGAATCACGAGTCGGCGACGCGTTGCCTGTCGGCCGAGGCGCTCGACGGCATCGTCGATGCGCCGGTCGATGTGTTCGCGATCGGCGTGTTGGTCGAGCTATTCGCGACCAGCGCTGGCAAGGCGCAGGACGACCAGCTCCGCGGGATCATCCGCGATGCGACCGCGACCGATCCCGAGGCGCGCCCGGCGATGCCCGACCTGGTCCGCCGCCTCCAACACGCCGCACTCGGCGGCAACGGGGCAGTCAATGGCGCGGGCAACGCCGGAAAACCGACCCTGCTCGACGACGATCCACCGCCGCGGCCATCGGGAAACTTTGCGATCGGCGCGAAGTTCGGCCGGTTCGAGCTGCAGCGCCAGCTCGGCGTCGGCGCGATGGGCGAGGTGTGGCGCGCGCGCGATACCACCGGCGGACCGGACGTCGCGATCAAGCTGCTCAAAGGCGAGATCGCCAACGACAGCGAGCTGCTGCGCCGGTTCCGCAAGGAAGCGCGGGTGTTGACCAAGGTCGGCAGCCCGTACATCGCGAACTTCGTCGATCTCAACGAGGATCGCGGCCAGCACTACCTGGTGCTCGAGTTGGTCGCGGGCGGCAGCGTCGGCGTCGCGTTGCGCAAGCTCGGCAAGCTTCCCGAGAAGCTCGCGCTCGGAATCGTCGCCGATGCCTGTCGTGCGCTCGCCGAGCCTCACCGGCTCGGGATCGTTCACCGCGATCTCAAACCCGACAACATGATGTTCGTGCGTGAGGGCATCGAGCTCGAGTCGCAACCCGATGGCCAGCTGATCAAGCTGGGTGATTTCGGTATCGCGCGCGCCACCGAAGCCGAGGTTCCCGGTGCGACGCGTGAGGGTGCGGTGCTCGGCACGCCGGAGTACATGGCACCCGAGCAGTGTCAGGGCGCGCAGGTCACCGCCGCCACCGACGTTTATGCGCTCGGCTGCTGCCTGTTCGCGCTGATCGCCGGTCGCCCACCGTTCGTCGCCAACGAAGATCGCCAGATGGAGGTCATCCTCCAGCACCTCAACGAGCAGTCGCAGCGCCTCGACGTCGTGCTCGTCGAGGCGACCCCTGCGGTTGCCGATCTCGTCGAGCGATGCCTCGCCAAAGACCCGCGCAAGCGCCCCGCCGACGCGACCGAGCTGCTCGCAGAGATCGAACAGCTGACCGGGGGGACGGCCGCGCTGATCACCGCGCATCCGGCGGCGCCGATTCATCGCGAAGCGAGGATCGTGACCTATAGCTTCGAATGGGAGCTCAAGGCATCCCCCGAGGCGCTGTGGCCGTACATCTCGAACACCGAGAAGCTCAATCGTGCGATCGGGATGACCCCGGTGCGATTCGAGATCGAGACCGTCGAGAATCCGACGCGGATCCCCGATCAAGTCCAGACCGGCCGCCAGCGCGTTGCGGGCATTCAGCTGGTGTGGCGCGAGCACCCTTTCGAGTGGATCGAGGGTAACCGCCAGGTCGTGCTGCGCGTGTTCGAGGGTGGCCTGTTGCGGTGGTACATCGCCGAGACCACCCTCGAGCGGCTCGCCAGCGGAGGCACCAAGCTGCGCCACACGATCCGGATCGAGCCGCGTAGCTTTCTCGCGACGTGGATCTCCAAGTTCGAGGTCGGCTTCAAGTATCGGCGTCGGATCGGCGCGGTGTATCACCGGATCGATCGCGTGCTGGCCGCCGGCGCACGGCCGGAGGTCGATCCGATCGCGCCGGAGGTCTCGGTCTCACCGGCGGTGCGGGCCAAGCTCGCACGCGTCGTCGAGCAGCTCGGTGCTGCGGGCATCGAGCCGGCTGCTGCCGATGCACTGGCGACGTATCTGCTCGGTGCGTCGGACCAAGACGTCGCGCGGATCCGTCCGCTCGAGCTCGCGGCGAAGTTCGGCGTATCCGCCGATGCGATGGTCGAAGCCGCGCTCCACGCGACCAAGCTGGGCGTGCTGGCGATGGTGTGGGACGTGATCTGTCCGTCGTGCCGGATCCCTTCATCGGTGGTGGAGTCGCTCGCCAAGATCGAAGAGCACGCCAAATGCAAGGCCTGCAACATTAGCTACGGCGTCGACTTCAGCCGCGCGATCGAGCTGGTGTTTCGCGCCGCGCCTGATATTCGCGAGGTCGAGACCCGCACGTATTGTCTCGGGGGGCCCGGCCACTTTCCGCACGTCGCGGCGCAGATCCGCCTGGCGCCGGGTGAGCGGTTCGCGCTGCCGCTCGCGCTCGCCGCCGGGTATTACGTCGTTCGCTCGCCACAGCTTGCGCGCAGTCACGAGCTCCGCGTGATCAACCAGGGCGGCGTTCGTCGCGTCGACATCACGCTCGGCGAGCGCGGTGAATGCCCGGCGCTGACCGCTGGTGATCAGCTGCTCACCCTGGTCAATCCCGAGCCGCGCGAGGTCGTCGTTCGGGTGGAGCGAGTCGGCGAGCGCGTGTATGCGCTGACCGCGGCGCGCGTGATGGCCTGCGCCGCATTTCGCGACCTGTTCCCCGATCAGGCGTTGGCGCCTGGCCGGTTGATGGCGGTCACCCAGGCGACGCTGTTGATCGCGCAAGTCGATGACGCGGCGACGCTGTTCCGCGAGCTCGGTGATGCCAAGGCATTTCCGGTCGCGGCGCGGTTCTACGAGCAGGTCGCGACGATCGCCCGCGATTGCGGTGGCTCGCTGATCAAGACGTTTGGTGGGCTCGCCGTCGCCGGATTCGAGCGCGCCGGCGCGGCGATCGAGGCTGCGCTCGGGCTGCAAGCTGCTGTCGACTCCGATCCAGTCACGTCAGGACTGCGCTGCCGAATCGCCGTGCATCGCGGTCCAATGATGGCGCTGACCCAAGGCGGGCGACTCGATTACTTCGGCCGCAACGTGGAGCTCGCGGTGGCTGCTGCATCGGTGACGCCGCCTGCGGCCGTCGGGGTAACTCAAGCCGCCTATCAGGACGAGACCGTCGCCGAACGGTTGGCGAATCAGACCGATCAGCTCGGGATCCAGCAGGTCCCCGAGGGCGGTTGGATCATGGTGTTCGGCGCGCGGCGCGCGTCGGCCAAGGCGCTCCCGGCGGCGTTCGGCACGACCGACACGGTCATGCAGTGAGTCGCTCCTCTCCACACCGCGGCACGGCCTGATAGCAAGCCCCACGCCGCTCGCGATAAGCATAGCCATGGCAATCGAGCGGGTAACGGCGGTGGACGACGAGCTGGTGGCAGCGATCGCTCGATTGATCCCGCAGCTCTCGACGGCGAAGCCGCCGACTCATCAGCAATTGTCCGCGCTGGTGGCATCGCCGGACGCGACGCTGCTCATCGCGCGTAACGCGAGCGGCGCGGTCGTGGGAGCACTCGTGCTGACGCTGTACCGCATCCTCACCGGCGCGCAGGCACGGATCGACGATGTCGTAGTCGATGAAGCTGCACGTGGCACCGGCATCGGTGAGGCGCTGTCTCGCGAAGCGCTCCGAATCGCACGCGACCAAGGCGCGCGCAGTGTCAACCTGACGTCTCGGCCCGAGCGCGTCGCAGCCAACCGGCTGTATCAACGGCTCGGGTTCGAGCGGTTAGCCACCAATGCGTATCGGTTCCGATTCTAGCCGCGATGGCGGGCTATTCTCTGCCCGGTAAGATCGCCGTCGGCCGCATCCGCTCGTCCTCTTTGATCACGAACCGGCGCAGCCCGACGTCCTTCCACCACATCGCCCATCGCGCTGCGGCGGCATCACGCTCGCGCCTCGGCAAGTCGTGGTGATAGCCGAAATACTCACCGGTCAACCGCCGCAGATCGTTGATCGCGGCTTCGCGGATCGCGTCGCTCTTGTGGCCGAGCCCTTCGATCAGCCACTCGATTCGATGCTGCTTGCGTGCGCCATCCCACCACTTGCGCCACTTGCGCTCGTTGGGACCGAAGTCCTGCGCGGTCAGGGCCGTGAGTGCCTTACGCGCGTGATCTCCACCACGGTCCGAGCGCTCGACGGCGTCGATCAGATGCGAGATCGCGTCGATATCGCCGAGCGCGACGATCGCGGCCGTGGCGGCGGCGACGACCTCCGCTTCTTGCGAATCGACTGCGCGGCGCGCGCGATTGAGCGCATGATTCAGATCGGCGAGCGGATACCCGGCGAGGCCTTCGATCGCGCTGCTGCGCACTCCGAAGTCTTGATCGAACAGCCGCTCCGCGAGCGCGAACACTGCCGTCAGCGGTCTCAGCTCGGCCGCGCATACCGTGGCGTAGAACCTGACTTCGCGCTTCGGATCATTCATCTTGTCGATCAGCAGCTCCGCAGCGATCGAGCCGAGCCGGATCGTGAGCTCGAGCAAGCCACCGTATTGCGAAGCCCGCAGCGCGCGGCCGCTGACCGCGAATCGATCGACCCGCAGCTTTCCAGGAAACCGCCGCACCAGCGCACCGATCGTCTCCTGCGGCCGCTCGACGGCTTCGTTGATCTGCTCGTTGGCATCGCCCTCGGCAGTCGCTTCGATCTCGTCGATCACCTCGTCGATCGGTCGTGGCGGCTCCGCGACCATCGACACCTCGACGCCCTCTTCGATCGGAGGAACCTCGGGTGGCTCGGCCGGCGCGCTCCAGGCTTCGATGTTGCGCGCCTTGGTCCGCGGCAGCTTTCCGGTGTCGATCATCTCCGGGTCGACCTCTGCGACCGCAGCGCCCGGCTCGGGCGCGCGGAAGCCCGTCGACTTGTGCTTCATGATCAGCCGGCCGATCGCCTCCGACGCGGCGTTCGCCAGCGGCAACAGCTCGGTGACATGCGCCATCCGCAGCTGAAACTGCACGCGATGAGCGACGACCAGCGACACCACACGTTCCCGGATCACGATCGGCAGGATCAACGCCGATGGCGGAATCGTTCCGCCCATGCGCGCGACCATCGAATCGATGCCAGGATCTCCCGATACGATCTTTCCGACGTGCGGTCGCCGGCTCTGCACGACTGCCGAGAACGGTGACGGTGTGTCGAGCGGAATCAGGACCGTGTTGATCGCCGAGGTATCGAGATCTGGTTCCGAGAGCGCCAACCGACCGATCGCTGCGCCACCTTGAACGGTGAGCAGTCCCGCCCATCTCGACACCGAGCGCGCCGCACGTAACAGCGTCTGAAACACCGTGTCGCGATCTTGCGCGGTCGTCAGGATCTCTCGGGCATGGACGATCGTCAGCGCCGACGTCCCATCGTCATCCGGTGGTGGTTGCGCGGCCGCGATCGGCGCGCTGACCCGCAGGTTGGCGCCGGAGCTCGCTGCACTCGGTGCCGGAGCGATCAATGGTGCGGTCGCCACGTCGTGGCCGGAGCCATCGGTCGGCAGCGGCTGGCGCGGCGAGATCGACGTCGCGCCAGGAAACGAGCGATGCGGCATGACGCCGACCAACGTCATTCGCCGATCGCGGCCGCTATGCTCGGCCACCTCGACCAACTTCGGCGCGTCCGCTTCGGAGGCGGCGTAATCGGACTCCATCCGCATCGTCGCTTCGGCGAGCGCTGGAGTCCGCTCCGTGGTGTCGTCGGGGATCGGCAACGGCGCTGCGTCGGAGGGCGCATCGGCGACGATCACCGGCGCGGGTACGGGTTCGTCGATCAGCGGGGGCTTTGGATCGGGCCGCAGCTCGTCGATGATGACGGTCCGCGCACGACCGACCGGGATCGTCGTGCCATCGGGATCGCGGGCGCGCGCGAGCGTTGTGAAGCGAGCCGGCGGGTCGAGCCCATACGCAGCGGCGAACACGAGGTACCAGCGGTACTCGGGCGCGATCAGCGGTTGCAACGGCCGGTCGAGGGCATCGGCGAGATCTTCGAGATCGCTGATCTCGAGTGGCGAGCACACCAGCACGCGAACGCTCTCACCATCGACCGACAGCGGCACCACTCGGTACTGCTCGGCGAGCTCCTTGGGAATGATCGTCGGTCCGGTCGGATCGAGCGTGGTTCCCTCATCGCGTGCGGCCGGGGGCAGTCCCGATGCCAGCGCGAGGTATTGGGTCAATCGGTCCTCGGGGACCAGGTTCATCTCGAGCAGGATCGTGTCGAGGCTGCCGCCATAGATGACTTGGCGCTGAAACGCTTTCTCCATGCGCTTGACGCCGACCAGGCCGTCGCGCACGAGGAGGGAGCTCAGTCGCGAAGGCATCGCCGGCCGTTCATGCGCGGATCACGTAGGTTCCTGCGATCCAGTCTTGGAGACCGCGCTTCTCGCTGTCAAACCCGATCCACAGAAACCCCAAGAACAGCGTCGCGACTCCCGCGAGATAGCCCGCACAGCGCACGACACACCGCGCAGGCGACGGGCGATCGCCGTAGACGTCGATGATCTTGAGCTTGAGCAAGCGCATTCCGAGGGTTCGCCCGAGGGCGATCTGAAACACCAGCGCATATGCGGTTCCGATCGCCAGCGTGAGCACGAAGCCCATGATCAGCGCCGGATCGGCACCGAGCATCAGGTCGATCCACATGTCGAGATCGAGAACTCGCAGGTTGCTCGGCGGCAACGTGACGCCGGCGATCTTGCCGACGATCAGCGTGATGAACAGGGCTGCGGGGACGACCACGAACAGATCGACGACGGCGGCGACGAGGCGCTTCCAGAATCCAGCGACGTACACCGTCGCTGCGTCGCGTCGCACCACCATGCGGGGAGGCGACTCTGCGCGCCTCGGCGTTGGATCGAGCGGGAGGCTGGCCTCCGCCTGGTCGCGTAGCACGGCCGGCTCACGCTCCGACATCTGAATGTGATAACCCTTCGAGGCGTTGGAAGGCAAATAGAACGCGGGGTTGGCCGGCGCAGAACTAGCCCGGATTATTCACCACGCCGCCGGCTGCGACCGTCGCATTGCGGGCATCTCGGGTCGTACGGCCGGTTCTCGCTCGGTCCGTACCACAAGTACGACCCGTCGCTGCGCTTCCGGGCGTGCGCCCCGATCTGCCTCGCACTGCTCGGTCTCGCTCGACGTCGTGATGAATAATCCGGGCTAGCTACGCGTCATCGCGCGGATCACGGCCACCGCGACCACCGGCGCGGTTTCGGCCCGCAAGACGCGAGGGCCGAGCCCGATCGCTCGGAACGGGCGCAACTGATCGAGCTCCTCGGGAGCGAGGCCGCCCTCGGGGCCGCTAACGATGGTGACGTCGTCGGCGATCGGACCGGTGAGCTCGTCGTCGGAGGTTGGATCGAGCACCAAGTGCAACCCTGCCGGCGCGGCGCGAATCGCCGCTGCGAGGTCATCGGCCCAGCCCACGGTAGGAAGTTGCGCACGGCCACACTGGCGGGCCGCGGCCTGCACCGCGAGCTGGAATTTGGCGAGCCGGGCACCGCGGCGCTCCGCGTCGAGCCTCACGATCGAGCGCGCGGCGGGCCACAGCACGATCGCGTCGACCCCGACCTCCACCAGCTTCTCGATGCAACTGTCCATCCGATCACCCTTGATCAGCGGGATCAGCGCACGGATGAACGGCGGGCGCGCCGGGACGTCGTGAGGGGTGGACACCGACAAGACGGTCTCGTGCTCGCCGATCCGGACGATCACCGCGTCGGCGCAGCGTCCGGCGCCGTCGATCAGCTGGACCGCGTCACCGGTGCGTGCGCGCCGGACCCGCGACAGATAGTGATGGTTGTCGCGGAGCACGGTGAGCTCTCCGGCTTCGAGCAGCTCTGGCGCGACGAAGATCCGCATCGAGCCCGTCAGCGCCGCAGCGTCACCACAGACCATTGCGGATCGTGGCTGCTCGGCCGGACCCGGATGCACTGCATGCCAGCTGCGACGAACTCATCGGCCAGCGGCTCGGCTTGCGGCGTAAGCAGGCCCGACAGGATCAGCGTTCCGCTAGTGGCGGTGAGTCGAATGAGGTCCTCGCGGAGCTCGCGCAGGACGTGCGCCTGGATGTTGGCGAGCACCAGCGGGAACGGCTCGGCGAGCGGCGCGAGGCCTTCCCCGCGGGTCTGGATGCGTTCGGATACCTGATTGACGGCCGCGTTATCGCGAGTCGCGGCCAGCGCGAGCGGGTCGTTGTCGATCGCAAGACAGCTCGCCGCGGGCCAGCGTTTCACCGTGGCGATCGCCAGAATCCCGGAGCCGCAGCCGACATCCAGCACACGAGTCGGCGCTGTGCCGTGATCGGCGAGCTCCTGGATCTCTTCGAGCACGAGACGAGTGCTGGCGTGCGTCCCTGTTCCGAATGCCATTCCGGGATCGAGATCGATGACGACCTCGGTCGCCGTGGCTTCGTAACGCTCCCAGCTCGGGACAACCACGAACTGGCGCGTAAGGTGGCTGACCTTGAAGTATCGTTTCCAGGCGTCGCGCCACTCGGCTTCGGGCATCGCGCTGGCGATCCGGACCTTCGCTGGGTCCACCGCAGATCCGGCGGCGTGCCAGCGCCCTATGATGGCGCGCGTCTCGGCAAGTACCGCTTCGGCATCGCCGGCGGGTGCCCAGAACACGACTTCATCCCCACGTTGCTCGGTCCCGGCAGCCGCGGCCGGTATCTCGGTTGCGATCAGCGCTGCGATGTCATCGACGTCAGCAGCACCGACGGGAACAACGACTTCGATCCAGTCAGCCACCGCTCAACGCGGCGCTGCCGGCGTAACCCGGCGCTTCATCTCGCGGCGGAGCCGCTTGCGCGCCTCGCGCGTCTTGCGCTTCTTCTTGACGCTGGGCTTCTCGTAGAACCGGCGACGCTTCAGCTCTTGCAGGATGCCCTCTTTGGACATCTTCTGCTTGAGGATCTTCATCGCCTTCTCGAGGCTGTCGCGAACCTCGACTTCGACGGGCTTTCCGAACGAATTCTCCATGGGGAGGCAAGTGGGTACCCGATCGGGGGACCCCGGTCAAGCAGCGTGAGCCGACTAGGCTTTGCTGTGCTTGTAGAACAGCGTGATCGTGAGGCAGTGAAACTCGGAATCCGAGCTCTGGGTGACGATCTTGTCTACGATTTCGTGGTCGGGATGGCTGCGGATCCAGTCCGTAATCAGCTCGCCCAGGAGCTCGCGCTCCTTAGCTTTCGTAGCCGAAAAGACCTTCACACCAGTTACATCGATCATCCGCCCATCCTCCTGTGGAGCTGCTTGCAGTCGCGTCACGAGCTCTCCTGCGTTCGCTGCGGTTTACGTTCTGTTGAGCGCACACTTTGACTGCAAGGCCAGTTTCAGTCAACCGGTACTATTCCGATTAGAATGAACGAATGTGAAGTCAAACCACCTGTCGGTGACCACGCATCACTTCTCGCCCTAACTAGATGAAGTCGCTGGCAACAACTAGAGGAACTCCCTGGCAACTCGAGCGAGCCCTGGTAGTGTCGCGCACGTAGCCCACTGAGGGAGCTCGCGATGAGTCGTGTTTTTCTAGTCAAGGTGATCGTGCTGGCGATCGCGGCGATCGTCGCGCCATCGACAGCCGGTGCGCAGGCCGGTGCGCGCCCTGCGGTGGCCAAGTTGCCCACGGTTGAAACCTTCGCGCTGGCGAATGGCCTGCGCGTGGCGGTGCTGCGGACCTCAGCCGCACCTGTGGTGTCGGTCCAGGTCTGGTACCACGCCGGTTCGAAGGACGAACCGCGGAATCGGCGCGGCTCGGCCCACATGTTCGAGCACATGATGTTCAAGGGCACCACGCACGTGCGCGCGGAAGCTCACGCTCGGTTTCTCAACGGACTCGGTGGCTACGTCAACGCGGTCACCGACGAAGACGCGACGCACTACATCAACACGCTGCCCGCGGATTACCTCGACTTCGCGATCCAGCTCGAGGCCGAGCGGATGCGCAATCTACTGTTCCGGCCGCAGATGATCGCGATCGAGCGCGAGGTCGTCAAAGAGGAGATTCGCCAACAGGAGAACTCGCCGATCACGAAGGGCTTTCTGCGGTTCCTGAGCATCGCATTCACTAAACACCCATATGCTTGGACGGCGGGCGGAAACATCAAGGATCTCGACGCGACAGCGCCCGAGGATCTGAAGAAGTTCTACGACGCGTATTACCAGCCCGGGAACGCGATGCTGGTCGTGGTTGGCAAGGTGACCACCGAGGCCGTGAAGGCATCGGCCGAGAAATGGTTCGGCGCGATTCCCAAAGCGGCCGATCCACCGCGACCATCGGCGTCAGCCGTCGAGCCGGAGCAGACCGCGAAGCGCCGCGAGGTCGTCGAGCCCGGTCAGATCGGGATCACGCTGGTCGGATTTCGCATCCCGCCGGCCAAACACAAAGATGTCTACGCGCTACAGGTCGCCTCGATCATCCTCGGCGTGGGCGAGTCATCGCGGCTCAAGCTTCGGCTCAAAGCCGTCGACCCGAAGACCAAGCGACCGCTCGCGATGGACGGCGGCATGGAGTCGATCGTCCGCGAAGAACCGGGCATGGCGATCGCCGCCGGCGTGTACCTCGATCCATCGCAAGGAGACGCCGTCGAGGCCGCGCTATTCGACGAGATCGCGAAGCTCGGCGCCAAAGGGCCGACCGCGGACGAGCTGCGCAAGGCCAAGAACAAGGTCCAAGCGGGGTTCGTATTCTCGCTCGAGAACGCGCAGGGCCTCGCCGAAGCGATCGGCCGATCGTGGATCCTCACCGGCAACCCGGGGTCGTTTCTGCGCGACGTCGACGAGATCGAGAAGGTGAACGCGGGCGAGGTCCAGCGCGTGATCAAGCAATACATGACCGCCGAGCGCGCCACGATCGTGGTGATTCCGCCGCGGTCGCGACCGGAGGGCAAATGACCATGCGCGCGCTTTGCACGATCAGCCTCCTCGCGGTGGCCGCCTGTGGTGGCAAGCCAACGCCCGCCGCGATCCCGACGCTCCCCGGCGACGGTGATCAAAACACAGCGAAGCCGACCGGGCCGGGACCGACCGGACCCGATGTGTGGGACGGCCGCACCGATCTGATCGCAGCGCCGGCGGCCAAGCCGGCGGTGCCGGTCGAGCTGCCGCGGATCGACAACTTCAAGCTCGCGAACGGGCTGCAGGTGTTCGTCGTCAAGAGCGATCGCCTGCCGGTGGTGAGCTTTCAGCTAGCGGTCAAAGCGGGCCGAATGCACGAGCCGCGCGCGCGACTCGGCGTCTCGGAGCTGGCCGCCGACATGCTGGTCAGGGGCACCAAGAAGCGCGATGCGCTCGCGCTCGCCAAGGCGATCGACTTCGTCGGCGGGACGATCGCAGCCGACGCGACGTTCGAGGCGACCCTGGTGTCGTGCAGCGTGTTGACCCGCAACGCACGCACGTGCTTCGAGCTGCTGCCCGAGATGGTCACCCAGCCGAGCTTTCCCGACGCCGAGCTCACCAAGGTCCGTGAGGCCCATCTCGGCGCGGTGCGCCAGCGACTGGACGATGCAGGCGCGCTCGCGTCGGTGCACGCGCAAAATCTGTTGTGGGGCAATGACCATGTTCGCGGCTGGATCGACAGCGAGCGCTCGATTGCCAGCGTGAAACGCGAAGATCTACTCGCGTGGCACAAGGCCTGGTTCACTCCTGCGAACGCGATCTTGGTGGTCAGCGGCGACGTCGATCCCGCGCGGATCAAGGCCGACATCCAGCGCTCGTTTGGCGGCTGGAAAAAGGCTCCAGTGCCGCCGACGCCGCAATACAAGGAGCCCGGCCTGTCGGGCAGCCGGATTCGATTGGTCGATAAGCCCGGCCAGACCCAGGCGCACATTCGGATCGCCCAGTTCGGGATTCGCCACGACGATCCGCGGTTCTTCGAGACGTTGGTGTGGAACTACGCGCTCGGTGGCGGTGGCTTCAGCTCGCGACTCGTCAAGGTCGTGCGCGTCGAGGGCGGCAAGACCTATGCGGCCGCGTCGAACTTCGATCGCAACCTCGACCGCGGCTCGTTCGTCGCGGAGACCTTCACGCGCAATAGCGAAGCCGTCGCGACCGCGAAGCTGGTGCTCGGCGAGATCGCGAAGATGGCGAAACAGGGCCCCAACGACAGGGAGGTCGCAGCGGCAATTGCCAACATCGCAGGCAGCTACGGACTGCGATTTCAGTCGGCTGCCGACGTCGGCGGTGCTCTGATCGGCGCCGAGCTGCACGGGTTCGGCAAGGAATATCTGACCAACTTTCCGGTCGCGGTCAGCAAGGTCGACGTCGAGACCGCGAAACGCGCGGCCGCCGAGATCCTCGATCCGAAATCGTACGTCCTGGTGATCGTCGGAGACGCCAAGGAGATCGAGCCTCAGCTATCGAAGGAGGGCTGGCGGTATGAAAAGCTCGCGTTCACCGATCCGGTGAGTCCGGAGGTCGAGGCGCCCGAGGTCGCCATCGATCCGAAGGTCGCAGCCGCCGCCAGGGCGGTCATCGATCAAGCGCTCGCGGCGAAGGGCGGCAAGGCCAAGCTCGCCGCGATCAAGGGCTTCAAGATGGTGGCATCCGGATCGACGACGGTAAACACGCCGCAGGGCGCGCAGACCGTGCCGGTGGAGACCGAGCGGGTGTTCGTGCTGCCCGACAAGATGCGGATCGATGCCACGCTCGCGCAGAAGGTGAAGGTCGTGATCGGCGTCAACGGCAAGTCGGGATGGCAGCTCGCGCCCGACGCGACAGGCGCCAAGACCCAGCTCGTCGAGATCGCCGGGGCCGATCTGCAATCGATCGACTTCGAACGCTGGCGCGAGCCGGAGCTGATCTTGTTGAAAGCTGCCGAGCCGTCGGCGAAGGTGACGCTCGGCGCCGACGAGAACATCGACGGCAAGCCGCACAACGTGGTCAAGCTACGCGCCCCGTTCGGGGGTGTCGAGGTCTCGCTGTACATCGACAAGGCGACCAAGCTGGTGACCCGGATGAGCTACTCCGAGGGCGGCAATTCGGAGACCGACGACTACAGCGACTACAAGGCGGTCAAAGGGATCAAGATCGCGCACAAGCGCAAGAGCGTCGGAACCGGCGCCGCCGGGCGCACCACCGAGCTCACGCTGACCAACGTCGAGATCGATCCGAAGGTTGATCCGAAACTGTTCGACAAGCCGCCGCCGCCTCCGCCCGAGACGAAGTGAAGCTCTGGGTCGTCGCGACGCTCGGATTTGTGATCGCTATGCCGATCACCAGCGTCGCGCAGCCGGGACGCGACGCGTCTGGCGAGCTCCGCGGTCGCGTCGAACCCGAGCCGCCATTCATCGACGTCATGACGTTCGGTACCGGCGAGGTGATCTTCGAAAAGTTCGGCCACGCCGCGATCTGTCTGCGCTATCACGACCCGGCGCGACCCGGCGTTTGCTTCAACTACGGTGTCACCGACTTCGACGCAGGTCCGATCCTGATCTGGAACTTCGTGCGCTCGAATCAGACGTTCTGGGTCGAGGACGAGAGTGAGGCGCGGCTGCGCGCCTACTACGTCGCCGAAGATCGCGACATCTGGGTCCAGACCCTGCGGTTGACGCCGGCGCAAGCGCGCTCGATCGAAGCTCGGCTGTGGCACGACGTCGAGCCGGCGAATCGCCACTACACCTACGATCACTTCCTCGACAACTGCACGACGCGTGTGCGCGATCTGATCGATCGCGCGCTCGGCGGAGCGTTGCGAGCGGCGACCACCGAACAGTTTCCGCTGCGCTATCGCGAGCTGGGTTACCGCGGGCTCGCCGAGTTTCCTCCGCTCGTCGCGCTGGTCGATTTTGTCGTCGGTCGTCAGGTCGATCAGCGGCCGACGCTGTGGGAAGCGATGTTTCACCCCGACGTGCTGCGCCAGGTGATCGAGACCAAGCTCGGCGTTGTGCCGGTGCTGATCCACAGGCGTGAAGGACTGCCGTTTCCGACCACTGGATCGTCATGGAAGCTGGTGGTGATCGCGCTCGCACTGGCGTTCGCGCTGCCGCTGGCGATCGCGCAGGGATACCGCCGGCTCGAGCGTGCCGCCCGGATCTGGGCGACGCTATATCTGAGCCTGTGGGGCATCTCGCTCTACGCGCTCGTCATCCTGTCGCCGATCGAAGCGCTGCGCTGGAACGAGGTCGTGCTGGTGCTCATGCCATTCGATCTCGTGCTGGCATTCCTCGGACCAGAGCGCTGCAAGCGCTACGCTCAGCTTCGCGTCGCAGGTCTCGCGCTGGTGTCGCTGCTGTGCGCGGTCGGCGTGCTCCATCAGCCGCTGTGGATGCCGATCATCACCGCGCTGTTGCCGCTGTCGGTGATCGCTTTCGATCTGCCGAATAGCTTGCCGGGCCGATTCCGGCCCGAGCCCGGCTGAACAGCGAGCGTCACGAGCCAACGTCTTCGTCATCTGGCGCTGTGGCTTGGCATCGTGCCAGAGCATCGCGGTCGAAGACGGCGAGTGGTGGGGTCGATCGGTCGACTCGTTCTGAGCAGCGCCACATCCAGTTGGCTCGCGCCGCGTTCCACGGGACTGCGCGCCACCGCGGAGACTGGCGTGCGGTCCACTCGCACGCGTCGCCCCATCTCGAAGCGAGACACCAGCCGTTCTGGCCGACGTGAGTGATCGGTTCAATCTTGAACTTGCGAAGGACCGAAGGAGCATTCTCGTGGTCGGCCTTCCAGAAGTGCTTGCCTTTGGGGCTCAGGAGCTCACCCCAGTCGATCTGGTTCGCAGCGCACCACGCATAGATCTCGCGGCCGGTTGCAACGGCGTTGCCGGTCCTGTGCGTGATCTCGCTGACCGCCCGAACTAGATCGGCCGCCGTCATGACGTGTAGAGCGGTCACCACTATTCACCTTGTCCTTTGCAGCTATACGGATACATGCCCACGCCGTCGCGACTCACGCCGTAACAACAGCTTTGACACTCTAGGTACGCACTCGTGCCGCGGTACTGCTCTGGAAGGAGAACGCAACCTTCTCCTTCGTGACAGTCGCGACGCGCCGCTGCTCGTGATGGGCGTGACCCGTCTGGATACGCGCGCATCACCCAGTCGACGATCCCGATCTGTCGGTCCTTGATGCCTTGAAGGACCTGCGCGGGCACGTTCTGAGTGAACACGTCGCCGCCGTTGTCTGCGCGAGCCGTGATCTTGAGGCCTGCCCACACGCCGTGCTTGTCGAACTGGCTGATCATGCGAAGCGCGATCTCGTACATCGTCAACCGAACGTCGCTGTCCTCGAAGTGGCCGCAGACCTCCTTGTATCCGATCGTGACGACCTTGCCGGGGATCAGCTTCGAGACCTCCTTCGCGCATTCGAGATCCTCGATGTACGCCGTGAGGTCGGTCTTGATTTCGTCGCCGTCGGGCACCTTGGCCCCGGCGGGCGGCTCGGGAAGTGTCTTCAGGTACTCCGATTCCGAACGTCCGGCGGCCAGTTTCTTTGCCCCTTCGCCAATGCGCACCAGCCAGTCGTCGAAGCCGATGTCCTTGCTGAGCAGGCGCGTGATGTCCTTCGGCGTTGTGATGCTCGTGAACAGTGACGAGCCATTTCGAGTGAACGCGTGGATCTTGAACGTCGGCATTTCGACGCTAGCCTCGGTTGCGAGAGACACTCCCCGTTGAAGGATCTGCCACATCACCGCTCCGGCGTCCGGCTTCTCGAATTGACCGCAGCCGTGCACGTACTGGATGCGAACGACGTTGTCGCTGAGAAACTGGACCGCAGGGGCGGATTCGATGCAACGGCCTGAAATCGAATCGAGTGCAGCGAGCAACGTCGGCCGATCGAACGCCGGCTTTGGCTTCGGCGCCGGAGGTGGTGGCTCGCTGAATGCAGGCGCGGGGTTCGGCACGGGCGATGCGCTCTGAGGAGCTGTCGACGGCTTTTCCTCGTTATCGGTCGAGTTGCTGCAGCCAAACAGCGCGACCAGGGTGGTAATCCAGAGCTCCACAAGACCAACTCGCTTCGTCACGGCTACTACCCCCGAATACGCGGTCCGTCGAGTAGTCATAGTTGTCACGATAACACGACTGAACAATCGTGTTTTGAGATCGACGTGCAAGCTACGCGAACGCTCGGATGGCTCGTCCGCCCGACCCACTTGCGTCGCTCGCCGCGAACATTCGCCGGCTGCGCGAGCGCCATGGTTGGACGCAGGAGCAGCTCGCCGAGCGCGCGAACCTGGCGACCCGCTACATCCAGACTTTGGAGTCGCCCAAGGCGAACCCGCGCGCATCGGTTATCGTCGCTTTGGCGGAGGCGCTGGTCGTCGACGTCGGTCGCTTGTTTCAGCCCGCGGTGTTTCACGCACGCGAGCCGGGACGGCCGTACGGGCGGCGCAAGTCGAAGGCGTAACCTCGAACGGTTGCTCCTAGCACTGACCGAGCTGGACACACGCTATCGTGATCCGGCAGGGGCCTACGGACCATCGATGGCCAGGTGACGACATTCTGCCGTTCGGCATCGTGACCACTGATCGCTGATCAGATTTGCGTGGCTCAGCACTGCTGATTCGCGGGCAGCACCTCGGCCATCAGCGTCGGTGGCGGAATCTGCAGCGAACCCATGACCGAGACGAATTCCTCGCGGCTGGCGACCTTGAGTCGCTTGTTGGACTTGCGCTCGTGGCCGATGCTCGACACGCGCTGGCCGTCGTAGTTGTGGCCGGGGAACACGAGGATGTGGTCGGGCAGGGCCATGAGTCGTTGGAGGCTGTCGTAGAGCTGCTCGCTACTGCCGCCCTGGAAGTCGGTGCGGCCGCACGAACCGATCAACAGCGTGTCACCGGTGAGGATCCGATCGGGGAGCAACAGGCACACGCAATCGGGGGTGTGTCCAGGCGTGGCCATAACTTCGATCCGGAGGTTGCCAAGCGTCAGGATGTCCCCGTCGTTGAGCGACTCATCGACGCACACCGAGCTGGCGTTGCTGTGCATCAGCATCTTCGCGCCGGTGAGGTCCTTGAGCCGGGCCGAGCCTGCGAGGTGATCGGCGTGAGTATGGGTCTCGATCGTGTACTTGAGCCGCAGTCGCTTCTGCGTGATCAGATCGAGATAGTGATCGACGCGCTCGCGCAGCGGATCGACGATCGCGGCTTCGCCGGTCGCATGATCGGCGATCAGATAGGTCCGCGATGCGCCCTCGGGCTGAAGCACCTCGAAGTAATAGCCAGGGGCATCGGGGAGCGGCGCCTCGATCAATGGATCGGCTTCGAGCGATGCCTCCATCCATTGATCCGCACAGCGCCCTGCGAATGCCGCGCTGACGGTATCGCCGCTGGTGCGGTACCGGCCGACCCACTTGTGCTGCTTGACACGCTCGACGAATTCGAGCACGCGGTGAATGTCGTGCTCGTCGTTGTAGAGCCCAACGCTGGCGCGCACCATACCGGTGGGACGAGCGCCGGCGTCCATGTTGGCGCCCGCGCGCTGCTGCGCCGCGTCGAGTAGCCGCGACACATAGATGTGCGAGCAGAACCGGCCGTTGCGCACCGCGATCGCGCCCTCCTCGGACAACACCGCTGCGGTCAGCAGCTCGGACACGCCGTCGACGTTGAACGTGACCACGCCGAGCCGTTTGGCTTCGTCGGTGGGTCCGTACAGCGTCACGCCGCCGATCGCCTGCAGCCCTTGTAGCAGCTGGCGCGTCAGCCGCACCTCGTGGTCGCGCACCGCGTCGCGGCCGATCGAATCGATGAACGTCAGCGCGCGGGCCATCGCCACGACGCCGCCGATGTTCGGCGTGCCGCCATGATGGCGATCCGGAGCCTTCATGAACTCGACGCCCTGCGCGCTCACGTTGGCGGCCGTACCGCCACCCGGCAGATACGGAGGCGCCTGTTCGAGCAACGCGCGCGGTCCATAGAGAAAGCCGGCGCCGAACGGAGCGTATGCCTTGTGACCGGCGCCAGCGACGAAGTCGAGGTGCTCGGGGTGACCGACGGGCTTGACGTCGAGCGGGATCCGGGCGAGCGCTTGGGCTGCATCGACGAGGATCAGCGCGCCGTGATCGTGCGCCATTCGCGCGAGCTGGCCCAGCGGCGGCATGATCCCGGTGACGTTGCTCCCAGCGGTGACGCACACCAGCTTGACGTCGTTCTTGCGCAACAGCTCGTCGACGTGATCGAGGTCGAGCTCGCCGTTGGTGTCGACGCGCGCACGCAGCAGCGAGCCGCGCGCGCGATGGGGCAGATCATTGGAATGGTGCTCCATCTCGGTGGTCAGCACCTTGCCGGGCCGATGCGCCATCACGTGGCTGCATAGATCGATCGCGTGGGTCGTGTTCTGGGTGAACACGATGCAGCCGTGCTTGAGCTCGCCACCGATGTAATCGGCGATGACGTAATAGGCCTCCTCGAATCGCTCGGTTGCCTTACGCGACAGCAGGTGAGTCCCGCGATGAACGTTGGAGTATTCGCGCTCCATGAACTCGGTGTATGCGCGCAACACCGAGAGGGGCGGATGGGTCGATGCCGCGTGATCGAGATAGACCAGCGGCCGCTCGCCACTACCGACGACCGGGACGCGCCGCTGGGTGATCGGAAACTCCGCGCGCACTTGCTCCCAGCTCACGCGGCCCGGAATCGCGCACACGGCTGGAATACCGGCGAGCGGCAACCCGAGATGGCGCCAGCGCTCGAGCCCGCCCTTGACCACTGCAACGTGGCTGAACCCCATCTTCTGCAGCACGTCGGCCGCGAGCATCGATCGCGTGCCGGTGGAGCAGCATACGTAGATCGGCGTTGCCTTATCGGCCACGTGGTGGCCGATGTGCTGTTCGAGCAAGCCGCGCGGCAGGGCGACCGCATCCGGCAAGGTTCCGGATGCGCGCTCGTCGGCCTCGCGAATGTCGAGGAACACCGCGTTGGCGTCCGGATGGTTGTGCGCTTGTTCGCAGCTGATCTCGCGCACGCGTTGCGCGGCGTCGGCCACGAGCTGCTGATACGTCCATTCGGTCGTCACCGCCGTGACTTACCGCAGCCAGCGCCGAGGAGCCAGCGCGGCGTTGCGATCCGTTACAGCGGACGAAACCGATCAACGCACGCCTGTGATGCGCGCGATCGCTCCATGAGACGAGGCGCGCGGGTGCGGTCCACGAAACGCGGGAAATCTGCAGGTCGGTGGCGGCATATCTGATGCACCGCGAGCGCTGACGATCATCCCCGGGAGGACCAGACATGGCGCTCAATCTGCTCAGAGAACGTGGCGTTGCGATCGACAAGCAACGCTTCGATTGGCGAGACCTCGCGCAACCGCCGATCAGCAAGCTCGACTGCGATGCGTGGACGCGCGTCCGCATCATCCTGATGAACGGGATCGAATCGCAATCGGTACGGATGAGCCACGCGATGGCGCGGTTGTTCGGCGGGTTGCGCGAACAGCTCGCGATCATCCGCCGCGTCGAACAGCACCAGCAGACGCTGGTCAACTGGCTGTTGCCGGCGGACCTCACGCCGATCGAAACCACGATCGGCTACGAGCAAGTCGCGATCGAGGTCACCGCGAGTCTGGCCGAGTCCGAGCCCGATCCGTACGTCGCGTCAAACTTCCGGTTCGGGCTACTCGAGGACTTCGATCATCTCTACCGGTTCTCGGCGTTGATGGATCGACTCGAGGGCAAGGATGCGAACGCGATCCTCCAGGGCTACACCGACATCATTCCCGGTCGGCCAACGACGCTGGAGCATCGCCATCCGCTCGATGACCTGCGCTACCCGTATCGCCGCGACCGGACCCACCTGCAGACCAAGCTCAACGCCCTGACGCTGGTCGGCGGCGAGCACCAGACCCACGACTACTACATGACGATCGGACCGATGTTCCCGGATCCGACGGCGCGCCAACTGTACGCCGAGATCGCCTCGATCGAGGAGCAGCACGTGACGCACTACGAGTCGTTGGTCGATCCCAACGAGTCCGCGCTCGAGAAGTGGCTGCTCCACGAAGCGTGCGAGGCGTACAACTACTGGAGCTGTCTCGAATACGAGACCGACTCGCGAATCCGCGAGATCTGGGAGCGAATGTTCGAGTACGAGCTCGGCCACGTCCAGCACGTGGCGCGGCTGTTCGAAGACCTCGAGCGCCGCGATGCCGCGGAGGTCCTCGATTCGGCGATCCGCGATCCGATCAAATACGAGAGCCACCGCGAGATGGTGCGCGAGGTGTTGCGGCGCGAGGTCGGGCTCGGAGCAAGCGGACCGGAGCTCGTGATGCGCGAGCAGGAGCCGGAGCGCACGCGAACCTACCGCGCCCAGCTCAACGCGAAGTTGCAACCGTCGAACCTCGTCGCTGGCGGCTGGTCATGGCAGCCGGGCGGCGAGCTCGCAACCAATGGCATTTCGAAGTCGCGAAAGGTGGTCAGGTCATGAGGAATCAATTCACGACGAGCCGCGAGCCCGGCTCGAACCGCACCGGTCTGCAACCGCACCCCGATCTGCTCGAGAAGATGGTGCAAGGTACGAACGAATTCGGTCCGACGACCAGCGGCGATGCCAAGGCGATCGCCGAGAATCGCGTGATCGCCGCAAAGATCGCGCAGCCCGCCGGGACGATGCCTGCGATGGCCGACGTCGATGGCGAACGGCTCCGGCTGCTCGACAAGCTCGGCGCGCGGCTGCAGTTCGAGCGCACGGGGACGCGGCTGTATGACGCGTTGATCTCGAAGCTCGATGCCTATGGAACGTTTCCGGGCGGCCCGGGGCGCAACGATCTGGCCCAGATTCGCGACGAGGAGCATCACCACGCACTGCTAGTTCAAGAGTTGATCGTCGCGCTCGGTGGCGATCCGACGGTGGTGACCCCGTGTGCGAACTTGCAGTCGATCGCGAGTCGCGGCATCGGCGATGTGCTGCTCGATCCGCGCACGACGTTGATCGAGTGCCTCGATGCGATCCTGGTCGCCGAGCTGGCGGATCGCGAGAGCTGGGAACAGCTCGCGAGCGCGCTGGTCGCGGTTCCGGGCCACGACGACGCGGTCGCCAAGGTGAAGGCGGCCAAGGAAGAGGAGGAGGAGCACCTCGTCAAGGTGCGCGGCTGGATCACGAGCGCGAACGCCCGGTCAGTCAAGACCACCTAGCGCAGCCGCGTTGTTCCACATCCGACCGCGCCAACCGCGCGCGTGTCGGCGAGCCGTTTCGAACCAACTTGCCGCCACGGCGGCGCAACAAGGAGCAAGACCATGCCACGTTCGAGTCAGCAAGCCGGTCCGCAGGGGAATCAAGAAGGCCATCCGTTCTACGGCAATCAGTGGACGCGAGGATCGACCGCAGGGTATCGGCGGAGCCGGGACGAAGACGACGATGACGATCGCGGGCGCCGTAGCATCCGCGGTCGCGACGACGATGATCGATTCGGCGGCTTCGAAGGGCGGCGGCGCGGCGGCGAGCACAGCGCGCAGATGCACGAGCGCGACGAATACGGCCGGTTCATCGGCGAGGGCGAACGCGGCGGACGCCAACGGTCGCGCGACGAAGACGAACTCGGGTACCGATCGATGCGCGGGCGTGACGAGGATTACCGATTCGGTTACGAGGGTCGCGCGCGCGGTGGCGAGCGCAGCGCCCAGATCCAAGACCGCGACGAGTATGGCCGGTTCATCGGCGAGTCGGAGCGCGGCGGTCGCGAGCGCGGGCGCGACGACGAGCGCGGCTACCGCATGGAGCGCGGTCGCTTCGAGGACGATCGAGGGTACGGGATGCGCAACCGCGACGACTACGAGCCTGGCTATGGCACGCGCAATCGCGACGACGACGAGCGGGGCTACGGGATGCGCAATCGCGACGACGACGAGCGGGGCTACGGGATGCGCAGCCGCGACGACGACGATCGCGGCTACGGCATGAGTCGCGGTCGCGACGACGACGAGCGGTTCGGCAGCTACGAGGGTCGACGCCGCGGCGGGGAGCGCAGCGCGCAAATGCAGGACCGCGACGAATACGGCCGGTTCACCGGCGAGGGCAATCGCGGGCGCGATGACGACGAGCGCGGGTATGCGTTCCGCGGTCGCGGTCGCGACGACGATCGCTACCAGGGCCAAACCCGCAGCGAGCGCGGTGGTCAGATGCAACAGCGCGATGACTACGGCCGATTCACCGGCGTGCGCCCGTACAATCGCTACCGCTAGCGTGTCACCTGGGGCGAGTAAGCTCGCCCTTGCGGCGACGGCTGCCAACGATGTCGTTAGACGATCACGGCAAACAGCGACGCTTGCTTTGCGCTCGCATCGCGAAGCAGCCCGCGCACGTCATCGAGCAGGCGATCGAAGCCGCGGGCGATCCCGAGCGCCTCGCTATCGAGCGGGGCGCCCGGCGCGGCCTGCGTGGTCGCGAAGAAATCGCCGTGGACTTCGACGCCGCGTAGCTTGGGGCAACGCTGCATCCCGGCATCTGCCGGAACCTTTGCGAGCACCGCCGTCAACTGCGCCACATCGCTCGGTTCGAACATGCGGGGGCGTCCATAGCTGCCGGACTCACCAAACGCGGTTCCACCCGAGGCGCCGAACATGTTGGAGAGCGCGCGGTCGGGATCCCATGGCTCGACGATGCGCTGGAGCGCATTCCAGGCCGTCCCGAGGCACACCACACCTGGAACCTGCTCTTCAGGATCGATGACGTCCCACAACAGTTCCGGATCTTCCTCGAGCAACTCGCGCCGGCGCGCCGAGAGCATGCCGAGATACAGCGTCATTCCCATGGCGCCCTCGGTATAGCCCGGGTCGCGGCGCGCTGCTGCGTGATTCGCACGTGAATCATCCAACGGCGGTCATCTATCCGCTGTCGGGCGGATCACGGCGGCCAGCTCTTCAGGTGCAAGTGCGTTCAGCACCTGGTGCTTGCGAAGCCGCGCCCGGCGGGCCATCGCGACCGCAAATCGCGTGGCATCGAGGCTTCGGACCGAGTGGGCGTCGCAGGACAGCACGAACCGAAGTCCGCGAGCGGCGGCCTTGCGTGCATTGATCGGATCCAGGTCCAGCCGGTACGGGTCGCCGTTGATCTCCACGGCCGCGCGCGACTCCGCGGCGGCATCGAGCACGTCGTCGATTCGAACATCGATCGGATCGCGGCGCAGCACCAGTCTGCCCAACGCGTGGCCCCAGATCTTGAAGAACGGCTGCCGCATCGCGGTGATCAGCCGCTGCGTCATCGCGTCGGAGTCGAGCTTGAACCGCTGGTGCACGCTTGCGATCACGACATCGAGGTCGCCCAAGATCTCGGGTGGAACGTCGATCGTGCCATCGGCGAGGATGTCGGCCTCGGTCCCATGCAGCACGCGAATCGGTTGCGGTCCGAGCGTCGCGAGCTCGGTGGCTTGATCGCGCAGCTTCGCGAGATCGAGCCCGCCCGCATAGCTCGACGCCTCGGAATGATCGGTGATCGTGATCGCGTGAAACCCTCGCTCGGCGGCAGCCGCGACCATCTCGGCGATCGAATTTTTTCCGTCGCTGTAGGTCGTGTGGCAATGGGTCGCGGTCGTGATGTCCTCGAGGGTGATCAGATCGGTGAACCGATCACCGGCATCGGCCGCGCTCAGCTCGTCGCTGCCATCGCGGAGCTCGGGCGGGATCCACGGCAACTCGAGCGCGCCGTAGACATCGGCCTCTTCGGCCGCTGCGAGCTGATCTAGATCGAGCCCGCGAGCGCGAGCTCGCTCGATCAACTGTGCGACGTGGTCTCGCGATCCCGTCGCGGTGATCGCCGCCCATCCGAACCGTGCCGGTTCGGCGACGAACACTTCGATCCGCAAGCCGTCGGCGAGCCGGCCCACGATCGGCGCGCGCTCCGACGCGCGTGATCGGTCCACCGAGGTGACCAAGCCAAAGCTCGCGAGCCATTCGATCACCGGTTCCACCGCCGGCGCGGCAACCGCATACGCGAGGTGATCGATCACCTCGCACCACCGGCGAACCGGGCCGCAGATCTCGACGCGCGTCACGTCGGGCTCGGCGCGCAGGTGATGTGCGAGCGACCGCGCGCTCGCGTCGGCATCGACGAGCAGGATCCGCGAACCCTCGAGGCGGCGGCGCTCGATCGCCTCGAGCAGCTTGGTCTGCGACAGCTTGCCAAAGCCGGGCAGCGTGGCGATCGCACCCGCCTTGCACATCGCAGCCACCGCATCGAGATCGCTCGGGGACGCCGCTTGAAAGATCGTTCGCGCCTTGGTGACCCCGATCCCGGGGAGCTGCGCCAACTCGATGACCACCGACGGCCACTTCACTCGCAACCGCTCGAGCACCGCGACGGTACCGCGTCGCGCGAGCTCGGCGACCGTGCGAGCGATCGATGCTCCGACCCCCGGCAACTCCTCGAGCCGGTTCTCGTCGAGCAAGCGATGCAGACCGTTGGCCGCCTCTAGTGATTTCGCGGCGCGCTCGTAGGCAAACGCGCGATGGCGATCACCGTCGAGCTCGTAATACACGGCGAGCTCGCGAAGCTGTGCTGCGATCGTCGCCGGTTCCATGGTCACGGTGTACAGCGGCAGCGAGCTGACGTCGAGCGGGTCGCAGCCGGCGTTAGGAACCTGCGAGACGTCGAAGAAACGGCACGACCTGGCGCGACGTCACGTCCTCGGCGACGGCCTCGACGCAGTCGCGCACACCGCTCTGGATCTCGCGAGCGTGGTTACCGGTCATCGCCTTGGCCGAGCCACTCGCGGACGCCGCCCGGTTCGCCTCCCATCGCTCGCCACCGTCTTTGCCGGTCCATGGTGCGATCCGGATCGCCACGGTGCAGGCGATCTGCGTCTTCGGGCCCGCCTTGGTGATCTCGACCTTCTTCACCGTCGACGCTACGATGAACGCGCGCGAGCGATTCGACACCAGCTCGGCGGCGGTCGGCAGGCCGCCTGGCCAGCTCGTCGCATAGCCGGTGCGCTCGACGCTTCGCTTCACGATCTTCATCACGCGATCACTGCCATCGGCCGTGAGCCGCTTGGACTGATCGGTCGTCGCGTCGACGTTGATGAACACGGGCGGCTTGTTGCCGCGAACGCCGCGTTTGGGGCGCAGATTCGCGAGCGTCTTGAGAGTTTTCGCCGCGGTTTCGCGAACCGCCGAGTCCTTGTCGGTGGCAACCGCCTGGTCAAGCGCCTCGAACGCGAGCGTTCGTGCGTCCTCTGCGGTGCGCGAGTCGATCATCCGTTCGAGCGCCAGCGCGGAGATCCTCCGAATCGTCGTATCGGAGTCGCGGGTCAACGTGGTCGCCAGCGCGAGCACCGCGCGCGGGTCTCGGGACTTGGACAGCGCCAGAGTGGCGGCGAGCCGGACCTTGTAGCTCGACTTATTGCCCAGCTGATGAATGCTGACGTCGATACTGTCCCCGGCCGCGAGCGCAGGCGCACACAGCAGCACGCAAGCCACCGCCAGCGCGACCCGCATCATTCCCAGCGTAACACGTGCGATCGATCGCCAAACCGGTGGTCCGATGGCGCGAGAACCGACCAAACCTCCTACTTCCGTCGATAACCGACGAGTGGTGTCGGTGGCGGGAGCACGGACTTGCGCCAACGGAACCTGAGGATTCTCGCCTGTCTGCATGGCCAGTTTGGTTCCCCAGCCAGACCCCGCAATCGGGTATCCTACAACGGTGACCTGGGTCGTCCCGCTGGCGCTCGGGGGCTTTGCAGTCCTCCTGATGGCGGTGTTTTCCATAGTCTCGGCGCACCGCCGTCATCGCGCTGCAATCTCGCCAGCCAAGACGATCGGCCCGCAGATCCTGGTCCACGACATCAACGATGATCGATGTACCGGCTGTGATGCGTGCGTGGCGGTGTGCCCCACCAACGTGTTGGATCTGGTCGCCAACAAGAGCCGCGTGCTCAGGTTCGAGGACTGTATCCAGTGCGAGGCATGCATGTTTGCGTGCCCGACCGAGGCGTTGGTCATGTTTCCGGAGGGCTCGACTCCTCCGCCGCTCAAGATTCCCGAGGTCGACGGAAACTTCCAGACCGCGGTTCCGGGCCAGTACCTGATCGGAGAAGTCGCCGGTAAGCCGCTGGTCAAGAACGCCGCCAACCTGGGGCGTTCGGTGATCGAGCACATGATCGCCGGTGGGCTTCGCCCGGGCGCGATCGGCAGCGCCGAAGGTGCCGTCGACGTTGCGATCGTCGGCTCGGGTCCTGGCGGATTGTCTGCGGCGCTGTCGTGCATCCAACGCGGCCTCAGCTACGTCGTGCTCGAGAAGGAGCAGCTGCTCGCCTCGACGATCGCTCGCTATCCCAAGGGAAAGCTCGTGATGGCCGAGCCGTACGACACGGTGAACCTCTCGCTGCTCCCGGTGTTCGATTCGTCGAAAGAACAGCTGATTCCGATCTGGAAAGAGCTGATGGATCGCGTCGGGATCAGGATTCGCCAAGGCGAGTCGGTCGAGGTGGTCACCCGCGGAAGCGATGGCAACTTCGAGGTTCGCACCACCGTCGCCAGCTATCGCGCGCAGCGCGTGGTGTTGTCGATCGGCACCCGCGGTAAGCCGCGAACTCTGCAAGTTCCCGGTGAGAACCTGCCCAAAGTGTTCAGCTTGCTCGATGACCCGGATGACTGGCGTGGACGCGCGGTGCTGGTGGTCGGCGGTGGCGACAGCGCGTGCGAGGCGGCGCTTGCGCTCGCCGATGCTGGCGCGAAGGTGATGATTTCGTACCGCGGTAAGGCGTTCAACCGCGCCGCGCCCAAGAACAAGCAAGCGATCGAGGCGTACTCGTCACAGGGTCGCATCAAGGCCAAGCTCGGCTCGCAGGTGCTCGCGTTCGATGCCGAGTCGGTGACGCTCGCGCTGAGCGACGGCACGCAGAAGCGCTACACCAACCACGCTGCGTTCGTGTTGATCGGCGCCGATCCGCCGGTGCAATGGCTCGAGAAGATGGGGATCCGATTCGTCGAGCGTCCACACCAGCATCAGATGGGCAAGACCGACGACATCGTGCGGCGGCTGGTCCAGCGCGCGGCGGAGTGCCCGCAAGATGCCGCGCGGGCAGCGGCTCAAGTACTGGGCGGCGCGACCGCCCTGCCGCAGGACGTCGTGTCGCTTCCCGATCTCGGCGCGACCGATATCGACGAGCGGTTCAATTCACAGCACTACGATCCGAACCTGACCGAGAACATCGACGATCAGGTCCCGGTGAGCGGACCGCGCAAGTGGTTGCGTTCGGCGACCAGCATCTTCTCGACGCGCAACGGCACTAATCCGCAGCCCGTCGCGAAGTCCGAGCAACCACGGGCGGGGCGCCGGCGACTCGACGGCCCGATGCCGCTGTCCGAGTTTGCCAAGCGCGGCAAGGAGCGCGCCCACACCGGTCATGGACGGCGCGATGCGCTGTCGGCGGGTGAGCGCACGCGTATCCTTCGCATGTTGCGCGACGAAGGTGGTCGACTCGCCGATGAGGACTCGAAGGTCTACATCGGCGCCGCGCCGCCCGGACCCAAGGACTACGACTTCGATCTCGACGACAAGCCCGCGGTCGCGCCCGCGCCGCCGCGGCCGGACGTTCCTGCCAAGCCCGCGGTCGTCGTCGGGATCGCCGCCGCCCAGAGCCGGCGCGGTAAGCGACCGAGCGCCGCGCCGCCGCCGGTACCGCCGCGCGCGCGTCCGCCGTCGGCATCGCCTCCACCACCGGTCGTGGCGCCAGCTCCGCCGGTCGTGCCCGCCGTGGTGAGGCCTCGCCGATCGGTTCCACCACCGTTCGGTTCGGGCAAGCCGCCGACCCGCAAACCGTTCCCGGCGCAATTCACCGACGAGCCGACCCGGCCGGTCGACGACAAGTTGCTCGCGATGTTGCGGTCGACGCCAGATGCGGCGCCGCCCGCGCAAGGGCTCGGCGCGCCGGCAAGCGAAGCGCCGATGTTCTTGTCGACGCCTGTCGAGGCCGGCAACGTGACGATGGACATCGATCCATACGAGGACACCAGCGCAGCGTTCATCGAAGATCGGCCGCCTGCGGATCCCAAGATCGCCAAGTTCCTATCGCAGCCGCCCACCACGGATCCCGACGTGCCCGGGATCGAAGATCACCGCGACGATCCGCTCGATTCGACCCAGCTCGACGAGAGCGCCCACCATGCGATCGCCGAGATGGAACGTGCCCGGTCGCTGGGCCTACCTGAAGAGAACACTCGAGCGGTCAACATCCGCAACGATCGCCCGATGTCTGACATCGACTGGGACCTCGAGTAGTCGAGCGTCTCACGCAACCTCACGCGAGATCGTTCGCGCTCCGGCTCCAGGCGGCCACTAGGTTCGGGTTTATAGTCTTGGCGTGCTCGCCACCCAGATCCGCCAGAAAGACAGCGTGTTCTACTTCTGCGCCTATCCTGTCGATCACATCCTCGACAAGGTTCGGTTCATCAGTCGGTTCTACTCGGAGGGCGCGCCGAGCTTGCCGGGCGAGGACATCGAGGACGACGACGAAGTCGCGAAGTTCATCTCGAAGATCGAGTCGACCGACGCGGCATTTCAGCGCCAGCTGTCGCGCGCGAAGGTCAGCTCGATTCAGAACTTCTACGAGACCGCCGTCAGCCAGCCGCCGATCCCCGGCACCGTGTTGCTGTTCACCGACGAGAAGCTGAAGTTCGACGCGGTGAAACCATTCACCAACGTCGGCAATTTGAACGAGCCGCGCGGCAAATATCTGATCATCGATGGCCAGCATCGGCTCGCGGCGCTCCATTTCTTCCGGCGCCAGCACCCGACGGAAGCCGCGACGATCCATGTACCGTGCGTGATCTTCGACGGCAAGAGCGAGGATTTTGCCACCGAGATGTTCGTGATCATCAACTCGACGCCGACCAGGATCAACAAGAGCCACCTGGTCGATCTCTACGAGAAGGTGTCGTGGGCGGCGCCCGACAAGAAGTTCGCCGCGCGAATCGTCGACCATCTCTATCGCGAAGGCGATAGCCCGTTGCGCTACAAGATCAATCGGCTCGGCGGGCGCAGCAAGCAGGAGAAGTGGATCCTCCAGGCCGAGCTGTTCAACGAGCTCCACAAGTGGGCCTCGTCGGATTGGCGCAAGCTGAGCAAGAAGCAGAACCTGCCGCGCGAGGCGGAGCGCTACTACGAGGTGGTGCGCGACTTCTTGCGCGCGGCCGAGAAGGTGTGGGGCGAGGCCTGGGGCCACGCCAATTATATGGTGACGCGACCGGTGACGTTGAAGGCGATGCTACGCGTGTGCGCGGATCTCGCGCACGAGGACGCCGAGCCCAAGGACGAGCGAATCAAGCGATGGACGCGCCGGCTCGCGCCGTGGGGCGACTTGGCCAAGTCGTTCAAGGTCGACGGCTTCTACGAGCGATTCCCGGCCAAGGGCCAGGTCGAGCGCGTCGCCCGGATCCAGCGCGAGCTATCGAACGCCGCGCGCGTCGAGCGCCGCAGCAAGGGCAAGGACGACGACGGCGAAGACTGAGCCAAGGTTGCGATCATCACGCGCGCTTTAGAGAACGCTGTATAGAACGCGTACACCGCGCGCTCGGGGCGGGTGGATCGACGCGACTGGCGTCTGCCGATGATAGGTCGGCGCGGGATGTGGATAATCTTAGGTACGTGCGGGACCCGGAACGACCGGATTAGTAACAGCCGCCCGCGCGCCGCCACCCGCCGGGCGCGCGCTCGTGCGAGAGAGCGCGGGCTCGTGACGTCGTGGACGGACGTGAGCGCCACCGCTGTCGTCCACCTCGTGCAAGAGAGAGCGCGGGCTCGTGACGCCGTGGACGGACGTGAGCGCCACCGCTGTCGTCCACCTCGTGCAACAGAGAGCGCGGGCTCGTGACGCCGTGGATGGACGTGAGCGCCACCGTTGTCGTCCACCTCGTGCGAGAGAGCGCGGGCTCGTGACGCCGTGGATGGACGCGACCGTCGTCGTCGACCTCGAAGCGTGTGGGTCCTCGACGACAATTTTCGGGCGCGCGCGGCGCTGATCAGTCGAGCTCGCTGAGCATGTCGGCAAGCAGGGCGGGATCTTCGATCAGGAGCACGTGATCGGTTTGCGGGTAGCTCTTGGTGAACCCGCCCTTGAGCGCTGATGTGGTCGACACGACGCCGTCGCTGGGGTCGATGCGGCCGGCGCCGTCGGCTTGGCCGGCGAGGAACAGGAATGCGTCGCGGACGTTGCCTTTGGGCGCGGTCGTGTCGATGGCACCCGCGAACGAGAACGTGATCCGCTCGGCAAGCACCGATGCGAGCTCCTGCTCGGTCGTGACGCCGAGCAGGCCGGTGAGCGTTCCCGCGACCAGGTCGGGCGCCAAGGCCTCCATCGCTGTCGCGCCCTGGGTGCCGGCGGCGGCGAGCGCCCCGCTGATCCAGCTCGCGCCGATTCCGCTGCGAATCAGCCGGCCGCCCTCGAGCGCTGCGCCGATCGTGACGATGTGATCGAAACCGGCGAACCCTGCGTCGCGCAGCCGATCGTCGGTGAGCACCGCATCGATCGAGCCTTGGCTGTGCGCGAAGATCCACGCGGGCTCTTCGAGCGCATCGAACCCGACGAGCGTGCTGGCGTCATGCAGCTGCTGGAGTTGTTCGAGCGTGACGTCGGACTGCTGCGTCGAGGTGATCAGATTGAACTGCGGGCTACCGATCGCGAAGATATTCACCTCGCCAGCGATCCGGTCCGGGATCGTGACACCGGCGATCTCCGTGACGCGGCGAACCGACGCGTCGCCGCTGGCATCGGTCGTGTTGGTGTAGAGCACGACCAGCGTGTCGAAATGACGCGCGAGCAAGAACACGTCCGCCGGCGATGGCGCGATGTTGCCGAGTCCGGGACGGAGATACGCGACGGAGCCGAGCCGCACGGGCTCGCCGGCGACGTCGGTCACCGCGAGGTCGATGCCAACTTCTGCGGCGGCTTGCGTGCGGAAATCGGTTACCGGGGCGGCGAGGAAACCGCCCATGAAGGTATCGACCTTGGCCTGATCCGCGGGAGCCATCGGTCTTGGTGCGATCCGCCGCAATCGCTGGCCACCGACGGCGATCGTTTGTTCGTCGCCCGAGTCGGCCTTGCCATTGGGATCGCCCGTGTCGTTATCGCCACCTCCGCCATCGACGCAGCCCACAGTTCCCAGCAGCGCCAGCAACAACGCGGTTCGCATGCCTCAGAATTGAGCAAGCACCACGCCATCGCGGACTCCTCTCAACCGGCGAAGATCGTTCGCTGCGAAACGAAATCTCTTGTCGCCATGGCAAATTAGCTCGCCGCAAACGGTCGTGTGCGCCATGTCGCGAGGCACGACCTCCGTGTGAGGCGCTACGGCATGTCAGAGCGCGCGGCTAGGGTGCAGGCATGCCCTTCGATGCCGTCGGCAAGCTCCACATCGCATCCGAGACCAAGCAGGTTTCGGAACGGTTCTCCAAGCGCGAGTTTGTCGTCGAGATCGCGGACGGCAAGTATCCCCAGTTCGTCCAGTTCCAGCTCACCGGCGATCGCTGCGTGTTGCTGGATGATCATCGCGTCGGCGACATGATTCGGGTCACCTTCAACCTGCGCGGGCGCGAGTGGCGAAACCCGCAGGGCGAGGTGAAGTACTTCAACAGCCTCGACGTCTGGAAGCTCGAGCGCGCCGAGGCTGGCCGGTCCGAGCAGCGAGGCCGCCAGAGCTATTCGGGCGAGCCGGTCTACCGGGACGATCCACGTCCCTCCGACCTCGTCCCGGCGACTCGGGACGACGATCTACCATTCTGAGCCTGTGAGGGTCCTGCTGTGTTTCAGGACTCGGCGTTTGGCCCGACAGTAATGCGTGAGACGTTCTTCGTCGCTGTCCTGGTCTCTCGCGAGACCTAGCAGTGCGAGGCAGATCGGGGCAACCCCCCCCCGGAAGCGCAGCGAGGGCGTACTTCCTGTACGTCCCGAGCGAGAACCGGCGGTACGACCCGAGGTGCCCGCAATGCGACGGTCGCAGCCGCTACCAGACCACGCACTGCTTCGCCGGCACCATCTTCTGCTTCGCCTTGCAGCTGAACGCCTTCGCGAACTCGGGCGTCGCCGAGACGGTGCCATTGACGCGCCAGCGCGCGGGCGAGTGGACGTCGACGGTAGCGAGCAGCTTCTCGTAGTCGGGCCGCATCTTGGCGCACCACGCCTGGCCGAAGCCCAGGAAGAATTGCTGATCCTCGGTGAATCCGTCGGCCACGACGGTGTCCGGCGATGACGCACGCAGCGAGCGATAGCCGGCGAACGCGAGCTTGACGCCGCCGATGTCAGCGATGTTCTCGCCCAGCGTGTTGGCGCCATTGAGCTTGGTGCCGCCGGCGGCCTCGTACTGGTTGTATTGATCGATCACGCACTGGGTGCGCTGCTTGAACTGCTTCTCGGTCTCGGGCGCCCACCAGTTCACAAGATTTCCGGCGGCGTCGTACTGCGCCCCCTGATCGTCGAAGCCATGGGTCAGCTCGTGGCCGACGACCATGCCCATCGCGCCGAGGTTGACCGGGATCGCGGCGTCGACGCTGTAGAACGGCGGTTGCAGGATCCCAGCCGGGAACACCATGCCGTTGAGCGACGGGTTGTAATACGCGTTCACGGTCGGCGCGCTCATCTCCCAGTCGTCGCGGTCGAGCGGCTTGCCGATCTTGGCGAGCTTGCGCGCAGTCTCCGCCTTGCGCGCCGCCAGCGCGTTGGCGCCCCAGGACTTTGCGTCGATCTTGAAGCTATAGCTGCGCCACTTGTTCGGATAGCCGATCTGATAGGTCATCGCGTCGAGCTTGGCCTTCGCTTTGACCTTGGTCTGCGCGTCCATCCACGGCAGCGCGGCGAGGTTGAGGGTCATCGCGTTGACGATCGCCTGTACCTGTTGCTCGGCTGCCGCCTTGCTCGCACCCGCGAACCGATCGCGCACGAACACCTGACCGAGCAAATCGCCGAGCGCCTCGTCGGTGTGACCGACGCAGCGCTTCCAGCGCGGCTCCATCTCGGGCTGGCCGGTGAGCGCCGAATAGAACTTGAACTGGGTATCCTCGATCCGTTTGGTCAACAGGGTCGCGGCCTGGTTACCGAGGTGGAACGTCAGGTACGCGCGCCACACGTCAGGCGGGGTCGAGGTCAGCAGCGGATCGATGCCGGCGAGGAATTCCGGCGAGGTCACCGTCACCGCCGAGACCTTCGGCAGCCCGACGGTGGTCCAATACGCGTCCCAACCGAAGTGGCTCATTGCCTTCGCCACGCCTTCGCGCTCGAGCCGGTTGTACGTCCCCTTCGGATCGCGGCGCGCGACCTTGTCCTTCGACACCTTCGCGATCGCGGTCTCGAGCGCGAGGATCTGCGCGGCCTCTTCCTTGGCGTAGACCTTGTGGCCGAGCTCGGTGAGCATCGCGGCGACGTACGCCTGGTACTTGGCGCGCAGGTCTTTCGAGGCCGCGTCGTCGTTGAGGTAGTAGTCGCGATCGGGCAGGCCGATGCCGCCTTGCTCGATCTCGGCGATCACCTGCTTCGCATCTTTGGAGTCTTGGGTCGGGCGCAGCTTGAACACCACGCCGAACCCAGCTGCGTGAAGCTGGGCGATCGCGTTCGACAGCGTCTTGGTGTTGCTGACCTTGTTGACGACGTTGAGTAACGAAGCGATCGGCCGTGTGCCCATTTTTTCGATCGCGGGCTCGTCCATGCACGCGCCGTAATAGGCGCCGAGCTTCGCGGCGAGCGGGTCGTTACCCGGTTTGGTACGCATCTGCTCGAGCACGCCGTGCTCGTAGTCGACGTTGCGATCCTCGATCGAGACGAAGCTGCGCATCGCGAGCGGCTTGTCAGCCGGGATTTCGGTCTTCGCCATCCAGCCGCCGCAGGCGAACTGATAGAAGTCCTCGCAAGGATCGGCCGTTCGATCGAGCGCCTCGGGGTCGAGCCCGGTGGACGCCAGCGATCGATTGGTGACCGGCTTGCTGGGCGCCGGCGGCGTGTCCGCATCCGCAGTGGCGTGCGGTTGCGATTCCCAGGTTGGAGACGACGGAGTGGGGCTGGTCTTGGAGCCGCACGACGCGACGACAAAAAGGATGGACGCCAATGCAAAAGCGGATCGAATCACGACGCGGTCGTACCACGTTCAACCGTCGTCGCAGCGTGTCGCGGCGCTACCGGTGGTCGGAGCAATTCGGCGGCGAATGTCGGAGGGAGTGGGTGGCAACAGCGCGCAGGATCGCCATGAACGCGCGTGCAGCTGTATGGCGCGTTTGCTTAGTGGGTATGATCGAACCGATGGAGGGGTCCATGCGTCTGCGTCTGCTCTCGTGTTTCGCGGTTCTTGCGCCAGCGGTGGCACTTGCTCAGCCTGCACCTGGCCAAACGCCGCAACCGTATCCGGCACCGCAGCCATATCCGGCACCGCCGCCACAACAACCGGTGCCACAGCAACCAGCGCCGCAGCCGCAGCCCTATCCACAACCACAACCACAACCGTATCCGCAGCCATATCCGCCGCAACCGTATCCGCCGCAGCCGTATCCCGCGCCGTATCCCGCACCGCAACCGTACCAGCCGCAACCGTATCAACCGCCATATCAGGAACCCGTCGCTCCACGTCGCGATGGCATGACGGTCGAGCTCAACCTCGGCCTAGGATTCTTGAGCAACGACAACGAGAATACGGACACCAGGACCGGGCTCGCCGGCCTCAACTTCGGTATCGGTGGCTGGCTGAATCCGAACATGGCAGTCACCGGACGGATCTCCGTGGTCACGATCGGTGCAGATGAAGACGAGCTCGGCGGGCTTGACGGCCGGCTTTCGCACCTCTTCCTTGGACCGAGCCTCCAATATTGGGCCAACAACAACTTCTGGGTTGGTGGTGGTATCGGACTCTCGATCCTCTATCTGTCGATCGAAGACATTGAGCTCGAAGATCCTTGGACCGAGGGTTTCGGTCTCGACCTTCGAGGTGGCTATACGTTCAATACAGGCGGCGACAGTACGTTCAACGTGTCAGTCGAGCTCACGCCCGGCTTCTATTCGCCCGAGGGGGGCGATGAGATCACGATTACGGGCGTCTCGTTCCTCTTCGGCTATCAGCATCTCTGAGCAGCGCCGCGTCGTGTCGTGCCGTGTGATGTGACTCCGCTCGCACTGTCAGCGGCAGAAGCTGGCAGAACCGTCCTCACGCTTTCGCCCTTCGCGCCCATCTCTTAGTGTTCCGCGCCGCCGTCTCGGAGAATCTTAATGCGCATTGTTCCACTCCTCGTCATCGCCCTGCTGATCCCATCCGCTGCGTTCGCGCAGGGCTACTACCAACCACAACCTGGCTATGGCCCGGCGCCGGTGTACACGCCGCCGCCCGGAAACCCGCATCGCAATGGGTTTACGTTCGAGGCCAACCTGGGCATTGGTTGGGCACAGGCTGCCGACGATGATGGCGGGGAAGCGGTGACCTCGGACGCGGTGCTCGGCGGACTCAACCTCGGCTTTGGTGGTTGGCTCAACCAGACCATGGCGCTGAGCTTCCGGATCGCAGGCGTCAGCGATTCGCAAAACGGCGTTACCGCCGTCGCCGTGTTCGCGGGACCGAGCCTCCAGTATTGGGTCAACGACAACCTCTGGCTCGGCGGCGGTGCGGGGCTTGCTCGCGTCGCGGTGGTCAGCAGCGAAAATGATGTCAACGCAGGCATCAATGGCTTCGGCCTCGATCTCCGCGGCGGCTATACGTTCTCGAGCAGCTCGCCGAACACGTTCAACGTGTCGCTCGAGCTGACTCCGGGCTTCTACGATGGTGGCAGCATCACCGGCATCGCGATCCTGGCCGGCTACCAGCACCTGTAGGCGCCGGCGTCGCGCTGCGCGTGTGGGCTGTGATCGGCTAGCGGCTCGTTCCCTCGAACACGATTCCCAGCGAGCGGACCTGGTACGAATCGCGGATCCCGAGGACTCGATCATCGAACGCGACCCCGATCCGCAGCATCGTGGTTTGCGTCGCGGTGATCGTGCCGAGCACGGAGAGCCGCAGCAAGCCCGAAGCCAGGTAGCTTCGGTCGTTGCCGCCGAGCACCGTGGTCGCGCCGAGCCCCGCCTCGAACCGAACGAGCGCGCTGGACGACGGCGCCGCTTGGACGCCCACCAAGCCATGCAGGCCGACGCTCGTGCGAAGACAGACGTCTTGGTCGTCGGTCACGGCGGTGACATCCATCGCAGGTTCCGCGTGATCGCAGCTGAAGCCTGCAAGGTACGGCTCGAGGGAGCCCGAAACGTCGCCACCCACCAGCCAGTGGCCGTCGACCGGGGCGAGTACGCGAATCGAGCTTCCAGCGCGACCAATCGCGTCTTCCCCGAAGCCTTCCCCCAGGTCGATCGAACCGCTCGCGAACGGCTCGGCGACTGCCTGCATCGGTAGCGCGGTTAGACCCAGGACCAAGCCGGCGGCGACGGTGTTCCCCACAGCCAAACCTTCGCGCATCTCGCATAGTTGCGACCACCAGCAGGTGCAAACAGAACGTCGACTCGAGCTCGCGATCCGAGCGTCTCAGGGGACGCTAACGCACCAGAATCGTGAGGCTCTCGGGCTCTTGCCCCTCGGGTGAGCCGCGTGCTAGATCCGGCCCTCCTCGAATTTCTCGAGGAACTACTCACTGCATCCGAGAGCTTCGGCCGTGGCCTTCGCAGAAGGTTTCCAAAGCTCGACGACGGTGCAGGTGGCAACCAACGGAGGACAACATGGACACGATGGCAGAAGCTACGGGGCAGACCCCCATCAGCATGCGCGCACTTCTCGAGGCGGGCGTGCACTTCGGGCACAACACCGGCCGGTGGAACCCGAAGATGAAGCAGTACATCTTCGGTGCCCGCAACGGCATCCACATCATCGACCTGCAGCACACGGTGAAGCTGTTCCGCCAGGCCTATCAGGCCGTGGTCGACACCACCGGTCGCGGTGATTCGATCCTGTTCGTCGGCACCAAGAAGCAGGCGCAGGAAGTGATCGTCGAGGAAGCCACTCGCTCTGGGCAACACTACGTGACCCAGCGCTGGCTCGGCGGCACGCTCACCAACTTCAAGACCGTGAAGGGCTCGCTCGAGCGCCTGCGCGGCCTCGAGAAGATGGAAGAGGACGGCACGCTGTTCGCGCTGACCAAGCGCGAGCAGGTGATGATCCGCCGCGATCGCGACAAGCTGCTCAAGTCGCTCGGCGGCATCAAGGGCATGACCAAGCTGCCCGGCATGATGTTCGTGATCGATCCGCACAAGGAACACATCGCCGTCGACGAGGCGCGCAAGCTCGAAATCCCTGTGGTGGCGGTCACCGACACCAACTGCGATCCAGAGCGGATCGACTATGTGATCCCTGGCAACGACGACGCGATCCGCGCGATCAAGCTGTTCGCCGGCAAGATCGCCGAAGCCGCGCTGATCGGCAGCAAGGTTTGGAAGGAGACCGCGCGTCATCGCGGTCAAGAGCGCGAGGAGCAGGGCGAGCGCGTGATCCACGTTTCGTCGGGTGGCGATGGCCCCCGCGTCGAGATGTCGACCGGTGGCAGCATGTTCAACCCCGAAGCGTCGGCGTCGCCCGACGAGGAGCAGAAGTAGTCATGGAAGTAACCGCAACCCTGATCAAGGATCTGCGCGAGCGCACCGGCGCGGGTATGTCCGATTGCAAGAAGGCGCTCACCGAAGTCGGTGGCGACATGGACAAGGCGATCGACTACCTGCGCGCGAAGGGGCTCGCGAAGGCAGCCAAGAAGGCCGGCCGTGAGGCGACCGAAGGCGCCGTGGTTTCGTACATCCACGGCGGCGGTCGGATCGGTGTGCTCGTCGAGATCAACTGCGAGACCGACTTCGTTGCTCGCAACGAAGACTTCCAGGCGTTCAGCCGCGAGATCGCGCTGCAGATCGCCGCGATGAACCCGCAGTTCGTCCGCAAGGACGAGGTCTCCGAGGACGTCGTCGCGCGCGAGCGTGAGGTCCTCGTCGCCAAAGCGAAGGAAACCGGAAAGCCCGAGCCGGTGGTCCAGAAGATGGTCGACGGTCAGATCTCGAAGTGGATGAAGGAGATCTGTCTGCTGGATCAGTCGTGGGTGAAGGATCCCGACAAGACGATCGATCAGGTCCAGCAGGAGCTGATCGCCAAGATCGGCGAGAACATCAAGATCCGCCGGTTCGTTCGGTTCGAGCTCGGCGAGGGTCTCGAGAAGAAGAAGGGCGACTTCGCTGCCGAAGTGGCTGCGCAAGCCGGCCTTTCATAGCTGCGACCGTCGCGTTTCGGGGGCCTCGCGACGTACGTCCGATGCTCCCTCGTCACGTGGGGAACCACGCTCCTCGGTCTGCTTGGGGCGTGCGCCACGATCCGCCGCGAACCGCTAGGTCTCGCAGGTGACCGTGAGCCCCGTGAGCCCCGTATCGAACGCGGTGTGGCCCACGTTTGTTTCCTCGTCCTCGTCGACGAAAACGCGACGGGGGCTGGGAGTTTAGCGACCTCCCTCACGCTCGATTTGGTGGTGCGGGAGCCCCCAGTTGCCTGGGAATCGCCGCGCCGGCCACCACAGCTGGCAGGTCCCGGTACGCAAGTGGCGGAATCAGTGTGGTGGCACTCCTGAGACCACTCGTTGGGACCGGTGGCTCGACGCTTGCTTTGCCGGGCCGCATGACTCGCCGCATTGCGACTGCCCTGATGACCCTGCCGCTCGTGTTGTCCGCGGCATGTGCCACCGACGATACGACCGATGGTGACGACGATTCGTGGACCGAAGACGGTGCCAAAAGCGACGATCCGAGCTCGGGTGGCGTCGTCGGGACCAACGCCAACGGCGTCGTGTTGCTCGACGGCTTCAACCGGATGCTCGATAGCCAGGTCGGCAAGTGCCTCGTCCCGGCGACGGGGACACCGCCGCTCACGGTGGGCGCGATCGAGAAGTCGCTCGATCTCTACTTCGTCGGCTCCATAGAAGTGCTCGCGTAGTACCTCAACGTCAACCTCGGGCTGAACATCACCTACGCTGGGTCGACGATCGGACCGACCGTCAACTTCGTCGACAACTTCTCGAACAAGCAGACCGCGATCCACCTGCTGCTGGCCGCACGTGCGAGCTACCGCGTGACCAACTCGCGCAGTGTTGCACTGACCCCGGAAGCACTCGACTGGTTGAACAACAACCCGACGATGTTCTTGTTCAAGTGCGGCAACCTCTACGCCAACGGCGTCGAGCACCAAGCGCAGCTGTTCATGTTGATCAAGATCGTGGCGCAGACCGAGGATGCGACCAAGCAGATCGGCTTCGACCTCGGTCTGCAACCGGCGGCCAACCTGCTGCCGATCGGACTCAACGCGAACCTCAAGACCAAGCTCGAAGAGATCTCGAAGCGTGAAGACGTGACGCTCGAGACGCACGTGCTCGACCGCGGGTTCGTCGCCGATGGCAGCACCGGCGCGTTGATCGCCGAGCTCGTCGGCAAGGGCATCGCGGCGGAGACGTTCACCAAGATCGATACGGTTCGCGCGGCGATGTCGAAGTCGATCGCCGGTGACGTCTGCCGCGATGGTGGCGTGCTCGGCGAAGGTTGCACGCAGGGCCAAGCCCCGGGCTACCTCGCCAACACGGCGCGGCACGCTGTCCCGACCAAGGTCGATCTCAAGCCGTACACGCGGGCGACGAACGCGCCGCTCGGCGGCCCGGGCTCGAACTACGAAGTGATGCGCACGACGCTGACCAACGCGTCGGCGTATCTCACGGAGCTGGCCAAGGCCTCTGCGAAGATGCAGTCGGTGTTGACCACCGAGATCCGCAACTTCCTCCACGCTCCGCCACCGGCGCAGCTGCTCTACGGCGTGGCGCCGCCCGCGCCGCCGCAGTTCTCGGTCCAGAGCATGGTGAACCTCGCCAAGCAATACGAAGCGAAGTTCGATCCGGACGGTTCGGATAGCACGGCTTCGAGGATCGACACGTTAATCCGTGATTGCTGGGAAGCGGCCGAAGAGGGCGTGTTCTCGGCGTGCTCGGCCAACGGTCCGGTTGCGAATCTCGCCGAGATCGGCGAGGCCACCGCGCTGCTCAAGGACTACGCCGCCAACGCGCGCATCGTTCCGCTGCGGTTCTCGCCCAAGGGCTCGCTCGGCTGGATCGGTGCCAACGAAGCGTGCGCGAGTGCGTCGCTCCGTCTGCCGAGCGCTGGCGAAGCCGAGCGCCTCGGTGTGGTGATCGGGCAGGGCAACCTCGAGCGTCCCGCCGAGGAGCGCCTCAAGTTTGCGTCGTGGCACTCCAGCCGCGAGTGGTGCTCGGACACCGACTACCCGCTGTACACCAACGCTCCGGGTGGCGAGCACAAGACGATCTGCAGCCAGGACAGCTGGCTCAACCCGCACCCGGCGACGACGCTGTGCGTGCCGGCCAACGGCCCGTTCGCAGGTCTGACGTCACTCGAGTAGCGACGCCGATTCGCATCGAGATCGCTGCGATCATGATGTCCGCCCACTCGGGCGGATTGTCATTTTCGGGAGGGCCGGTTGTTCCGTTAGCACTGCATTCGCCACGGCAAGGCGAGTCGCCTGTGTCGACGCTGGTAAGCCGGCGTACCTGCGAATGTGGATTGGGCACGCTCACTGCACCCTGCCGCGCACCGATGCGAGACTCATCCTATCGACTGTGTTGTTGGGGCCGTTGGTTGGTTGCACCGATGCAACCGGGGTTGTGGAGGACAGTGGGGTCGACCTCGCTGGCCAAGACGAGAAGGGCGATGCGGTTGCTGGCATCGAAGTGCTCGCTCGCCTCCGGCCGGGAACGTTGGATGCTCGATGACAACCGCGGTGCCGCGCCCCGCCTTCGTGTTCTATGCAGGCGAAGGGACGACCGTCGACCTCGAGGTCACGCATGGCGGCACGCAGGCCAGGCTCGACACGCTGATCAAGGTCTACGGACCGCGGCTCGCCGACGGCAGTTATCCAAAGACGCTCGCGACCGACGACGATTCCGGCTACGGCAAGCTTTCGAAGATCAATGATCTCGGCATCTCGATTCCCGGGTTCTATCTCGTCGAGGTCACCAACGGTCCGGCTGCCACCGTGCCGACCGACGCCAAGCTGCGGCTGCAATTCGGCTGCACCGGTGTTTGCGACATCGATGCTCCGGTTGCGCCGCTCGGGCTCGAGCTGCGTTGGTACCAGCGATCAGCGGAACGTCGCGCGCTGACGACGCAGGCGTATCGCGTAGCCGCGGATAAGCTGCAGCAACGCGCTGCACAGGGCCTGCCGGCGAACTGGGGCGTCGTGCTCGACATCGACGAGACCACGCTCAACAACAGCGCCTATCAGCGCGCGCGTGGTGAGCTCGGCCTCGGGTTCTCGCCCGGCACGTGGACCGAGTGGGTGAACAAGCGGGCGGCGACCCCGATCGATGGTGTCGCGTCGTTCCTCGATCAGGTGCGGACGCTCGGCGGCAAGGTCGTGTTCGTGACCAACCGGATCGCCGCCAGCGAGTGCGCGCAGACCGAGGAAAATCTCGCGAATGTCGGGATCACGTATGACACGATCCTGTGCAAGACCACCACGAGCGACAAGAACCCGCGGTTCGATGCCGTGAAGACCGGCACCGGGACCAATCTGCCGCCGCTCGACGTGCTGATGTTCGTCGGCGACAACATCCAGGACTTTCCCGCGCTGACCCAGGACATTCGCCGTCAGGACGAGACCGCGTTCAGCGCATTCGGCGAGACGTTGTTCGTGATCCCCAACCCGATGTACGGCAGCTGGGAGAAGAACGCCGACTAGACGATGCGACGAGTGTCGCGTTAGTGAGGACGCGTGGCTAACTACGGTGGCGCAGCTTGTGGCGACGAACGATCACGAACGTGATGGCACCGGCTAGCGCGAGGGCGCTAACGCTCGCGGCTGGCATGATTGGGAATCGGCCCTGGTCGAGCTTCGGCGCACCGCGCGAGCATTCGCGCAGCCAACGCCGGATTCGGACTGCGAGCATCTCGCTGGAGTCATCCAGCGTCATCGCCCGCTGACCCCATCCATAGGCACTCTGCCAGACTCCATTCACCACCAGCACCAGGTCACGTTGTTCGTCGAGGCGGAGGCGGGCGAACAGCTCATGCGGGTCGATGTTCCCATCCAGAGTGGCGAGAACGTGCGCACGTAGCCCGAGGTCGCCGAGGCGCGCGATCTCGTCGAGCACGACCTTGCGACCGTAACCGCCAAACATCTCGAACTCACCGCGAACCTGCGGGTAGGCGAGCGGTTTGTCTCGAAGCTCGGCGACAGCCTCATCGATCGTGAATCCCATCGCTCCGCAGTCAAGCACGATCGAACGAGCCGCGCACCTGCGGAGTCGTTTGATCGCTAACGCGCTAGTTCTCTGCGAGCAGCCGGTCGATCGCTGCTTGCAGCTCTGCGTACGACGGCTCGCCCTCGACGTATTGCCCGCCCGGGTGGACGTGGCGAACGACGCCGTGTTTGTCGAGTAGGAACGTGATGCTGGTCCAACCGGTCTCGACCGCGTTGCCGGACTTGTCGCGCATCCAGCTGTAGAACGTTCGCCAGTCTGGATCGAATGCGACCGGGAACGTGAAGCCGTACTTGCGCGCGGTGGCTTCGAACACCTTCGGATCGAACGGCGTGGCTTCCTTGTGGTGATACATCCCGATCACCTTGAGCCCGCGCGGGCCGTACGTGCGATCGAAGCTGCGCAGAGCCGGCGCGGTTGCCGAGCAGAACGGACATCCCGCCGTCCACCAGCGCACGAGGACAACCGAGCCGCGCAAGCTCGCGAGCGTCAGCGGCGGCGAGCTCATCCAGCGCTCGACGTTCCACTCGGGCGGCGTCGTACCGACCAGCGCCGCGACCCCGGCCTTCTCTTGATCCGCCCGCGACGGCTTGGCTGCCGCGGTCGCCGGCTGCGCGGCCTGAGCAGGCGACTCAGGCGGTGCGGCCGCTGTCGCAGTCGTTGCGGCGTTGCAGCCGAGCTCTGCCAGCGAGAACGCGGTTGCGAGCGAGAGGGCGGCGGTACGGATCACGATGGATGCAGCGTACTACCAGTGTCAGTCGCCGATCATTCCGAGGTGGCGATTCGATCCCACGCCTGTGAGTCCCGGCGTCCGCCTCGAACGTGGCGCACCGGCTCGCGGAGGACCGCTGCGCAGGTGCGCTGCGATGTCTCGTACGCTCCGCTACAAGCGGGCGTCGGAGATCCCGGATCCCAGATTTTTTCTTCGATCTTAGATCGCCAGAAAACGAGCGATCGAATGCGTGCGCGTGCACGTCAGCCCACACGCGCAGCCGTCCTCGGCGAGCTTGTGGGGCCCGCAGCGGATCACCGAGCCGGGAGGTGCAAGCGTGGGATCATAACGAGGCTACAGCTCATCAGGTACCCCGTCGTGAACATGCGTGCCACCAACGAGATGTCACACCTTTGTGTTACTGCCTTATTCAAGATGAACGCTTCATCACCGACGAAGACCAAGGGAACGTGGGGTGGCGCGCGGGTGGGTGCTGGTCGCAAGAAACTCGCCCGCAATCACGATGCGCCGCATCGCACACGGCCAGAGCTCTCCTCGCGTTACCCAGTTCACGTGGTGCTGCGAGTTCGCCGCGGCGTTGGTCAGCTTCGTCGCGGCAAGATGTATCAAGCGATCCGGCGCGTGCTTCAGCGCTATCTCGGTCGTGCTGACTTTCGTGTGGTTCACCTGTCGATTCAGAACAACCACGTGCACTTTCTGATCGAATCAGCCAACAAGCGGGCGTTGTCCCGCGGCATGCAGAGCCTGGCAATCAACTGCGCCCGCGCGCTCAAGCTCGATACCCGTCACGCGGGCAAAGTGTTCGAGTACCGCTACCACGCGACGCAGATCCGGACCGCTCGTCAGGCGCGCAACGCCCTCGCGTACGTGTTGAACAATTGGCGTCGACATCGTGAGGATCTCACGAGCCCGCGCGCGATGAACGCCTCGGTCGATCCGTACTCCAGCGGCATCTCGTTTACCGGTTGGTCCGGTCGCCCGCGGTTCGCGCTGCCCGATGGCTACGATCCATTGCCAGTTTCACTGCCCAAGACGGCACTGCTGTCATCGGAGTGGGAGTGGCACGGGAGGATCGGTCTGTTCGAATGCCCAGGGCCGTTGCAGTGATGGCGAACGTTAGAACGTTAGTGCCACGGTCGACGACTTTCTCACGAGCCGCAGGATGCGTAGTTATGCTGTTACGTGGGCTTGGGCATCTCGTTGGCTATGCGGCGATCTTCGATCCCCAAGTGGGCCTCGAACGCATGCTCGAGGTGTTGCGCCTGCCCGAGCTCGTCGAGCGCGCTCACGAGCGTTAGTTCGCGCCCTGAATGGAGCAGCGCGCGCAATTGAAACGAGCTTGATCGTTTGTTGTGGGTCTGCGTGACGAATAGCTGCTGGAGCTCGTCGCGTTCGATCGTGTGATTCGTGCCCCCAGGCAGCGGGCCGTGCCACACGGTCAAGCTGCCGTTGCTCGCTGCGATCACGGTTCGATTGGTGAACCCGCAGACGACGTAATACGTGAGCAGGATCCCGACTGCGACGTGGGCGATCGGGAAGAGCATAAAAAACAGCCCTCCTCCGCTAGGCGCACCGAAGTACCAGAACAGCAGAAACGCATCCCACGAGATCGCAAAGAACGACAGCATCACGAACTTGGGGTTCCACCAGCGCCACCAGATCGTGAGCTTGTTGGCATCGCGTTCGACGTGAAACTGCTCGGGGGGCGGGACTACGGCGCGTCGCTCGAGGGCTTTTTCACCAGCGGTCGCTTCAGCTGATCGACTTCCTTGCGCAGGCGTTTCGCTTCTTGCTCCGCTGCCTCGGCCCGCGCGCGCGTGCGGCCTCGAGATCGTCTCGATAGCTCGACATTGGTTAGGCGATCGACGCTGGTCGGCTCGACGATCGAGGAACCAGCATGCCGAGCACCAGTGCGATCGTGCTGGCGCCGAGCGCAGACCACGCGCCGAAGGCGAACACAACGTCGAGCGCTTGGAGCAACCACCAACTGATCGAGCCGAGCACGACGACACCGCCGAGGATGGCCAGCAAGTTCGGCGTTCGCCGCGACGACAACGCACCTGCGATCGACAGCAGACCGCCCACCGGTATCAACCACAGGATCTTCAATCCAAACATGCCGGCGATCTCGGCGGGAACTTCGAGCATGTCACGCCACATCGCTTGGTCATCCCATGGTGCGAAGAAGCCAGCGAGTACCGCGATGCCGCCGACCAGTCGCAGCGTGTGCCGACTCGACGCACCGCCCACGATGCTCAAGCCGGCGCCACCGAAGATCATCCACGTGTCGAGTCCACCATCGATCACAACTGTCCTCGCGAACGAGAACAGCAGATATCCCGCGATCAGCAGGCCTGCACAGATCGCCGCAAGCCGCGTCGCTTCTGCTCGCGTCGCTGCGGTGGCCGCGAGCACGACGCCCACGAGTGGGACGAGTAACAGCCACTTCGTTTCACGCCATGCGAATGCGAATCCGGTCTCGGTGTGCCCCATGACGTCGATCCACGTCATGAACATCGAGCCGATCAGCACAACGCCACAGAGAACCAGGGCGGTGTAGGTCCAGGAGGGTAGAGGCTTTTTCATGGGGGCTCCGTCATGTCAGACGAGGTGCCGGCGACGATGTCGCGACGCGCACGTCCCTCGTACAACGTGGCCCACGTGGTCATGCAGCACCCCGGGTGCTGACACCCCCTTGCATCGGTTGGTCGGGAGGCTAATGCGCCGATGTCGCAGTCAAATGCGGCGCCGCGGCGTACACCGTGGTGACCGTGGAGGTGTTCACGTGGGGGATCAGCACCCGGAGCTGTACCCTGTTGTCACAGGCGTCGGGGTTGCCATAGAGAATCCGCCGCACGTTGAAAGACGCGCTCGTTGCGTCCTCGTCGATGAGCGCGAGCTCGACAGAGGACGGAACACGGACCAAGCCGAACCGCGCTTGCCACTTGTCCTCAGAGATTTGGAACCCGTGGTAGTCGTCGGGGCCATCTGAGCCCACGAAGCCGGAGATTCTGAATGCGCCGCTCGAGTTGGTTTCGACCAGGGTTAACGAATCGCCGTCGTAAAGATTGAGCTGAAACGCGTCGCAACCGAGCTCGCGAGCGAGCTGCGATATCCGTGGTACCCTGTCGACTACTTCACAGAGCAACTCGAACGGTGCGGTCTTGATCACACTCCACTGCTCGCCACGCAGAATTGCAGCGCCCCACAACGCACAGGTCTCGCCCGTCCCGTATTGCATCAGATCCATCTGCGCCGGCTTGCGTCGCGGTGGCTTGTTGACGATCGTTCGCCCACTTGCTTCGAAACACGCGGGCGATCGCTCGAGCAACGGCAGCGACGTCGGTGGTCGCCACAAAGGCCGTGTTGTCCCATTCACCCATGGTTGATAGCGGACGCCGAAGACGTCCCTCGTACAACGTGGGTCACTTCACCATGCAGCACGCCGGGCGCTGACAGGATCTCTCCGTCTCATAGTCGCGGACGCAAGTGAGCATTCGGCACGGCTGATCACCGCGTCGGACCTCAAAGCCAGGGATCAGGAGTGGTACACGCGAGCGAGCCAGTAATTCTCGAGCGCCTCGCTGATTGTCATGTCGATGCATCCAGGGTCTTCGAGCTTCCACAATAGGTACTGGGTCACAGCCGCCGCTTGTGCTGCATCGAACTGATTGAAGCAGCGCCGCGCGTGCTCGCCCATGGTCCCGCCGCCCCACACCTTCGCGATCTTCTTGCCCGAGGTCTGCGCAGTCAGCGAGATCGTGAGCCGCCCGTCGGGAGAGTCGCCGCTGGTCAGCTCGCCACGCACGTCAGCCATCAAGTACGCCGGCAGATAGAATCGCAGGGCAGCATGCGAGAAGAACGACAATGCGCAGCCCTCGGCAGCATTGTTGAGGAAGTCGGCGGACAGCGCGCGCCAATCGGTCTTGCCGCGAAAGTCGCGGACGAGTGCCTCGGCCTCCGAACCGTAGGTGCTGTTCGTGAGGTCGTCATCGCCTGGATAGCGAACGTTGGCGAACGCGGCTTCGATCTGGGCGAGCAACGCGGCTTCACGATCCGTCATTCCGTGTCGGAGCGTAACGCCACCACAACGAGCCCGCCTACAAACCGTCGGTGCTTCAAGCGACCTTCAGCCTTCGCGTCAGCTGCCGTAGGTAGCGCGCCACGATCGGCTCGATCGCATACAGCGCTTCGACATCGATCGTGCCGTTCTCGACGTTACACCGTCGTCGCACCTGCTTGGCGAGCAGCGTCAGCTTGTTCGCGGTGAAGTCTTCGAACAACTGCGGATGGATATACGACTTCCTGCATACCGCGACCGTGTGCCCGAGCTGCTCGGCGACGATCGCGAGCACATCGTTGATGCACCGCTTGCAACCGCGTTCGCTGCCGGGATGCTCGCGCCCACACAGCAGCAGACACGCGCCGAGCGTCGCCGCCCACGTTCGATAGTCCTTTGCCGTGAACGGCCCACCCGTGACCTCGCGAACGTAGTCGTTCACATCGGTCGAGGTGATCGGCCGCGTCGCATCGCCGTCGACGTACTGGAACAATCGCTGGCCGGGCAGGTCCTGGCAGGCGCGCACGATCTTGGCGAGCTTGCGATCGGTGATCCGGACCTGGCGCTCGATGCCACCCTTCGCGCGAAACTTCAGCTCGAGCGTCGCGCCGCGGATCTTCGCGTGGCGGTCTTGCAGCGTGGTCGCGCCGTACGACTTGTTGGTTCGCGCGTACTCGTCGTTGCCGACTCGCAGCTGTGCGCGTTCCATCAACGACACGATCGTCGCCACCACCTTGCGTTTGCACAGACACTTGCACCGAAGATCGCGCTCGGTCGCTCGGCGCAGCCTTGGCAACACGGTCAGCAGCTCCGACAACCGGTGGTATTTCACGCGGTCGCGGACCTCCCGAAACTTGGTGTGATAGCGGTACTGCTTGCGGCCGCGCGCATCGCGGCCCGTCGCCTGAATGTGGCCGTCAGCTTCCGGGCAGATCCAGACGTCGGTCCATGCTGGTGGGATGGCCAGCGCGCGAATTCGCGCGAGTGTGGTGCGATCGCGCAGAGGCTTGCCGTTGGCGCAAACGTAGCGGAACTGGTTGCCGCGCCGGACCCGGCGAATTCCCGGTTCGTTGTCCATGGCATATCGCAGGGCCACGGCAGTTGCGGCGGCGACCGGATCGCCCTGGGCCATCGCCGAGGTAAGCAACATCTCGTTGTAGATGAGCACGGCGTGTGCCAACCGCCCGGTGCACCTATAGCGGCGCCGCGCGCCCTGCGGTATGCCTCGTCGCTCGACGATGAGTAACGCCAAGCCTCAGACTGCGATCACCCCCACGCGCTCGGAGAACTACCCTGAGTGGTACCTGAAGGTCATCGATTCCGCGGACCTTGCCGAGAATTCGGACGTTCGTGGCTGCATGGTGATCAAGCCGTGGGGCTACGCGCTGTGGGAGAACATCCAGCGCTCGCTCGACGCGATGTTCAAAGCGACCGGCCACGTCAACGCGTACTTCCCGCTGTTCATTCCGGTCTCGTATCTCGAGAAAGAAGCCGCGCACGTCGAGGGTTTCGCGAAAGAATGCGCGGTGGTCACGCACCATCGGCTCGAGGCGAAGAACGGCAAGCTGGTCCCGGTCGGCGCGCTCGAAGAGCCGATGGTCGTTCGACCGACGTCAGAGACGATCATCGGCGCGTCGTTCGCGAAGTGGGTGCAGAGCTATCGCGACCTGCCGCTGCTGATCAATCAGTGGGCCAACGTCGTGCGCTGGGAGATGCGCACGCGGTTGTTCCTGCGTACGGCGGAGTTCCTGTGGCAGGAGGGCCACACGGCTCACGCGACGCGCGAAGAAGCCGTCGAGGAGACCATGAAGATGCTCGGCGTCTATGCCGAGTTCGCCGAGCAATACATGGCGATGCCGGTGATCCAGGGCGAGAAGACCGCGGGCGAGCGGTTCCCCGGAGCCGTGCAGACCTACTGCATCGAAGCGATGATGCAGGACCGCAAGGCGCTGCAAGCCGGCACCTCGCACTTCCTCGGTCAGAACTTCGCGAAGGCGTCGGACATCAAGTTCCAGGACGAGAAGGGCGCCGTTGTCCACGCATGGACCACGTCGTGGGGCGTGTCCACACGGTTGATCGGCGGCATGATCATGACCCACGCCGACGATGACGGCATGGTGTGCCCGCCCCGGCTCGCGCCCGAGCAGGTGGTGATCATCCCGGTGATCCAGAAGCCCGAAGATCGCCAGCGCGTGATGGACTACTGCCGCGCGCTCGAGAAGGATCTCGAGGCGCAGAGCTACGCCGGTGCGCCCGTGCGCGTCCACGTCGATCCGCGCGACATGCGCGGCGGCGACAAGGCGTGGCAGTGGATCAAGAAGGGCGCGCCGATTCGCCTCGAGATCGGTCCGCGTGACATCGACAAGGACTCGGTGTTCATGGGCCGGCGTGACAAGGGGCCCAAGGAAAAGGTCTCGCTCGGCCGCGGCGAGCTCGTGTCGACGATCGGCACGCTGCTGCAGGACATCCAGAACGCGCTCCACGCGCGTGCGCTCGCCCATCGCCAGCAGCACACCAAGACGATCGATTCTGTGGATGAGTTCAAGGCGTACTTCACCCCGCCCGATGCCAAGGGCGGCCCCACGCCGATCCACGGCGGATTCGCGATGACTCACTTCGACGGAGATCCCGCGCTCGAGGCCAAGATCAAAGATGAGCTCGGCGTCACCGTACGCTGCATTCCGCTCGACGCTGGTGAGCCCGGTACGTGTCCGTTCACTGGCAAACCGAGCGCCAAGCGTGTGGTCTGGGCCAAGGCGTATTGACCCGTCCAGCTCCCGACTCACGATTGTCAGTTAGCGGCGCTGTCGATTCCCTTCACCGGCTCCCGGCGCTACTGTCCGGCCGTCATGGCTGCTCGTACGCCCGCCTATAAGCGAATTCTGCTCAAGATCTCCGGCGAGGCGTTGATGGGTACGCAGGGCTACGGGATCAATCCCGAAGTCCTGGCGCTAGTTGCCGGCGAGATCGCCGAGACCGCCAAGCTTGGCGTCGAAGTTGCGGTCGTGGTCGGCGGCGGCAACATCTTTCGCGGCGTCTCCGAATCCGCGCGCGGCATGGACCGTGCGTCAGCGGACTACGTCGGCATGCTCGCCACCGTGATGAACGCCGTGTCGCTACAAGAGGCGATCGAGAAGCACGGCGTCGTGACGCGGGTGCAGTCCGCGATCCCGATGTCGCAGCTCGCCGAGCCGTACATTCGGCGACGCGCGGTTCGCCATCTCGAGAAGAAGCGCGTCGTGATCTTCGGCGCCGGCACGGGTAATCCGTTCTTCACGACGGATACCGCCGCCGCGCTGCGTTCGATGGAAATCGGCGCCGAGGTGCTGTTGAAGGCGACCCGCGTCGATGGCGTCTACGACAAGGATCCGCGCAAGCATTCCGATGCGCGCCGGTACACCACGGTCACGTTCACCGACGCGCTCAAGCAGGATCTCGGCGTGATGGACGCCACCGCGTTCGCGCTATGCCGCGACAACGAGCTTCCGATCATCGTGTTTGACATGACCGCTCGCGGCAACATCCAGCGCGTTGTGTGCGGCGACCAGGTCGGTACCACGATCGTCAAGGACACCCAGCAGACCCGGTTCACGTAGGTCCAAGAGGCAACATGATCAACGACATCACGTCCGACTCCGAAGACGGCATGAAGAAGGCCGTCGATTCGTTCAAGCGCGACCTGCAGAAGATCCGCACTGGCCGCGCCAACGCCGCGATGCTCGACGGCATCAAGGTCGACTACTACGGCACGCCGACGCCGGTAAATCAGGTTGCCACGGTTCAAGTCGTCGACGCTCGGCTGATCACGGTGAAGCCGTGGGAGAAGAACATGATCGCCGTGATCGACAAGGCGATCCGCGCCAGCGACCTCGGCATCAACCCCGTCGCCGACTCCGAGCTGGTGCGGTTACCGATCCCGCCGCTTACCCAGGAGCGCCGCAAGGAGCTCGCCAAGGTGGTCAACAAGCAGACCGAAGAGGCCCGCGTGGCTGTGCGCTCTGCCCGTCGCGATGCGATGGACATGATCAAGGATGCCGAGAAGGACAAGCAGATCACCGAGGACGAGCGCAAGAACGGTGAGAAGAAGGTCCAAGATCTCACCGACAAGTACATCGCGATGGTCGACGACATCGCGAAGACCAAAGAGAAAGAGATCATGGAGCTCTAGGCTCCGCTCGATCGCAGTGCAACGTCCGCATCGGACTGGCGTCGGCTTCCGATCGGCAGCCGATGCGGCTGCGGTCGGCAGCGGCTGCCAACGCTAGCGGCTGCAGTAGCGATAGCGGATGCGGTTGTGTATGCGGTAGCCCGGTGCGGCAGCGGCTGCGCCAGCGGTATCGGTAGAGCGGGTAGCGGCTGCGGTCGCGGTAACGGATACGGCCAACGGTAGCGGCTGCGGTCGCGGCAGCGGATGCGGTCGCGGATACGGCCAACGGTAGCGGCTGCGGTCGCGGCAGCGGATGCGGTCGCGGATGCGGATGCGGCTGCGGTAGCGGCCGCGGCTGCGGTAGCGGTCGCGGCTGCGGTTGCGGTCGCGGCTGCGGGTGCGGCTGCGGTAGCGGTCGCGGCTGCGGCATCCAGCTCGGCGCGCGCGGCGGTGCCTAATGCGTCAGCTTCCACAGCATCGCGCGTACTCGATCGAGCGTAGGCTCGACGGATTCGTGTTCCGCTGCGGTGATATACCCGCGAGCTTTCGCGATTCGCAGCGCGGTCGTCAGCTCCGAGGCCGACCCCGCCGCTCGCCGGAACATATCCGCTCGATCGAGCCCAGCGCGCAGCCGACCTTCGCTCACGTTGAGAGCGATGCTTTCGCCCGCGCGGCCGATCTCATCTGCCAGGGACTTTCGGCGCTGCCGAATCCGCGGTTCCAGCTTCGCGAGCAAGTCCAGAACGGTGAGAGCCATCTCGAGTGCATCAAACGCCATGACAATTCTCCTTTGTGATTGACGCCCTTCGGGCGTCGTCGTCTCGCACCCCAGCGCCGTCGACGCGCACGAACCGTGACGAGCGCCAGCAACACGTTCGTGTTCTCCACCCCGCCGCATTCCTGCGGCGATCGTTCTCAATCATCGGCGCCCTCAGCGCTCGGCGCGGTTCGGTGCGCGGCAGGCGCGGTGCGACGACGACCCCGAAGCGGACGATCACAACGAAGAAATCCTTGGCTCACGAGATCGGGCGCCGCTGGTACTTCGCACGACAGCGGCGCATCGGCATCGGCGTCGGCATCGGCGTCGGCATCGGCACCGGCATCGCCACCGCCGTCGGCATCAGCGTCGGCGTCGGCGTCGGCATCGGCACCGGCACCGGCACCGGCACCGGCATCGGCATCGGCATCGGCACCGCCTTCGGCATCGGCGTCGGCACCGGCATCGGCATCGGCACCGCCTTCGGCATCGGCGTCGGCATCGGCACCGGCATCGGCACCGCATCGGCAGTGGCGCGCTCCGCGGCACCGGTTTCGGTGCGGTCGCGGGACCGGTTGCGGTCGCGGCTGCGGTCGCGGGACCGGTTGCGGTCGCGGCTGCGATTGCGGCTGCCGTTGCCGCTGCGGCTGCGGTCGCGGTTGCGGTCGCGGCAGCGGCTGCGGTCGCGGCAGCGGCTGCGGTCGTGGTTGCGGTCGCGGCTGCGGCTGCGGTCGCGGTTGCGGTTGCGGTTGCGGCTGCGGCCGCGGTTGCGGTTGCAGCCGCGGTCGTGGCGCCGCATTCAATGCGGCGCAATCCCGCTGCCCCTCCTACCGTCCCCTCAGGGTATGCTTCCCGCCGATGTCCGGCATTCCGGCGGGGGCCGGGTCGCTCCTCGGCAAGCGACTCGGTAAATACGAGATTCTCGCGCTGCTCGCGCTCGGCGGGACCGCAGAGATCTACCTCGCACGTATCGCTGGTGCCGCCGGGTTCGAGAAGTACGTCGTGGTCAAGTGCCTCCACGATCACCTCACCGACGATCAAGAATTCGTCAAGATGTTCCTCGACGAGGCGCGGCTCGCGGCGCACCTCGATCACTCGAACATCGTCCAAACCATGGACTTCGGCGAGTACGAGAACCGCTACTACATGGTCATGGAGTTCCTCGCCGGCTTGTCGCTAGCGATGGTGGTACGGCGCGCCGCCGAACGGTTGCCCGGCGGCCGTGTGCCCGCGCCGCTGATCCTCAACATCGTCGCGCAGGCATGCGCGGGCTTGCACTACGCGCACGAGCGCAGCGTCAACGGTCGCCAGCTCAACATCGTGCACCGCGATATCTCGCCGCAGAACCTCGTGATCAGCTTCGAAGGCGTCGTCAAGGTCGTCGACTTCGGGATCGCCAAGGCCGAGATGCGCGAGACCCGCACGCGCTCGGGCACCATCAAGGGCAAGTTCGCGTACATGTCGCCCGAGCAGTGCGTCGCGAACAACGTCGATCGCCGCACCGATGTGTTCGCGCTCGGTGTCGTCGCGCACGAGCTGCTCTCCGGTCGCCGCCTGTTCAAGCGCGATTCACCTTACGACACCTACCAGGCCGTCATCGAGTGCGCGGCAGATCCGCCATCCAAGGTCAATCACGAGCTCGATCCGGCGATCGACGCTCTGATCATGCGGGCGATCGCCAAGGACAAAGAAGCCCGATACCTCACGGCCGAGGCATTCGGCGACGCGATCGTCAGCTATCTCCATCACCGTGGCAAAGGCTCGGGCTCGAGCGATCTAGCGCGATTCTTCGATGCCAGCTTCGGTCCAGAGATCGAGGAGCACGGCGCGCGAATGCGCGAGCTGATCTCCGGTCGCGAGTTCTCCGCCGACACCGGAGTTACGTGGGGCGAGGATCCCGTAGTCAAGCCCGTGGAGACCGGGGAGACCGTCGACCTCGCTGGTCGCGCACAGACGATCGTGACGGCCGAGCCCGATGACATGGCCTCGACCAACGATCGCTCGCTGTCAGGATCTGGATCGCTCGAGGGACTCGGCGATCCGATCACCGGCGATGACGACCTCCCCGCCGACAAGACTCGGATCGAAGCCAATCCGATGGAAAAGCTCGAGGAGCTCAATCGCGCCGCGCAGCTCAGGCCTGAGACGGTCAGCGGAGCACTGCCGCTGCCGGCACCTCCCACCGGCCCCTTGGCGGTCGGGCTGCCCACGGTGGTGGTCGGGCCCGACGTGATGCAACCCTCGCCGCCTACGCGCGAATCGCGCCCGACGATGCAAGGCGTCTATGCGGCGGCGTCATCGCACACCACACAGACAGTGCCGCCTGCGATCGCGCTCGGTCCGGGTGGTTACCCGGTGATGAACGCGCAAATGAGCGCGCAGATGATCGGAGGTAGCGTTTATCCGAGCGAACCGGTGCGCACCGCAGCCTCGCCGGATCCGCGCCTGACACCATCCGGCCCGCAGCTCGCACAAGCTGCGAACGTCGCGTCGCCGGTCGGGCCGCAATATCCTCAGGTCGATTGGGGCACCGCTGCGGCGATGCCGGCGCGCGCGTTGCCGCCATGGATGCTCGGAGTGTTGTTCGTCGCTGCGATCGGTGTCGCGCTCGGAATCACGCTGCTGATCTCGTTGCTGTTCTAACGCGTGTCGGTCTTAGCCGTGGCGCGTGGCAGTTGCTCGTTCGCGTCCAGGATCGTCCGCACGTTCCGCCGTTTCATCATCCGCTGGGATACCGGCACGCCGATGCCGTCAGCTCGATCGTCCGGAACCCCGCGCGTCGATAAACGCGAGCGGCGGTCGAGTCGGGGATCGCCACGATCACCAGTCGCTCGACACCACGGCTCAGTGCACGCGTGCCGGCCGCCGTCAGCAGCGCGGTGGCGATGCCTCGTCCTCGATGACTCGTCGCGGTCTGGACATCTTGATAACGCGCGAGCCCGTCGAGGGTCACCAGCCCGAGGCTGCCGACCAGTTGATCGCCGTCGAACGCACCCCAAAACTCCCCTAGTCCCCGGGTGATCAGCGTGCGTTGCCAGGCGGTGCGGCGCAGCGTGAACTGCCAGTGGGCTTCGTCATGGCGATCGCTCACCGCAAATGCCAACTCGCCGACCGCGGCGAGCTCGTCAGGCTCGAGCACGCGCACGCCGGCTGGCCGCGGCACGTCGGCAAGTTGCTCGGTGATCATGACTTGATTGGTCTCGATCACGAACCCTGCCGCCTCGAGCTCCTCGCGTGCGCCTGCGTCGCCGGTGATGCCGTCCCAGCACAGCGTGATGTGCTTGATCTCCGAGTTGTCGCCGAGCTCCTCGGAAAATCGCCGCGCCCAATACGCCACCTCGCCGGCCTGTGGCGCTGATCCGAGGATCAGTGCATTGCCGTAGTACGAGCTCGGATCGTCCGGAGTTCGGACGACCAAGCAATCGGCTCGGTGGAGGATCTGGCCGCGCGTCGCCACCAAGCTCAGCTCGGTGGCAAGCCCGATACTGCGTACGTTCATCACGTATCAGTTACGGACGAGGCCGAGCAGCTTCGACATCGTCTTCTCGTCCGCGGGCGGAAAATCGTAGTCGAGGAACTCGCGCGAGGTGACCCAGCGCAGATCGGCCACCGTTGCGGGATAGGGCCGCGCCTCTGCGGGCAGCTTGCACGAGTACATCGTGAGATGAACTTGATAGGTCGTGTACTCGTGGAGGTGCTCGCCGAGCTTTGCACCGACCACGACCTCGACGCCGATCCGGCCCATGACCTCGCGCAGTAGCGCCTCGGTCTCGGCCTCGCCTGGCTCGATCCGGCCGCCTGGGAACTCCCACAGCCCGGGGAGCACCGCGTTCGAATTGCGCTGGGTGATCAAGTAACGACCGTCGTACTCGATGACGGCAGCCACCACTCGGATCACCTCTTTGCCCATCGGCGCGATTATCGATGCTTTGCGCCCGATTGCAACGCCGGAGGTGTGTATGCTGGCCCCGCCATGGCGATCAGGTTCGTCGAGATCAAGGCGTCGGAGTCCACGGACACGCTCAACTCGGAGTGGGTCATCCTCGAGAATGCCGGTAAGGCACCCTTCAGCACCCGCGGCTGCGGCATGACCGTCGGTCGCCGCGGCTCGGCGAAGAAGTCGTTGCTCGGCATCATCGATCCCGGATTCATCCTCCAGCCGGGGGACCGGATGCGGATGTGCACCGGCAACCCCGCCACCCAGGCGCACGGGGCGCCACCGCCCGAGGACGCCGTTAAGAACTACTTCTTGTTTCTGCCCAAGGTGTACTTGAACGGACCAGGCACCGTGCTGACGCTGGTGCTGCGCGGGCTGCCGGTTTCGAAGGCCGAGTTCGACCCGGACCAGCCAAACGGCGTCGCGAAGGCGCCTCCGAAGTAGCGGTTCGACTACGCTGCGCTCGATGAAGCCCCCCAGCGCCGAGAGCCAGCGAATATTTGCCCCGGGAATCTTCAAGGGCCAGGTCGCGGTCATCACCGGCGGCGGCTCGGGCATCGGGCTCGCCACCGCGCACGAGATGATCAGGCTCGGTGCGCGCGTTGCGATCTGCGGCCGTACCGTCGCCAAGCTCGAGGCTGCACGCGTGCAGCTCGATGCCTCCACGCGCGGTGTCGAGGGCGCCGGCGTGATGGCCGTGCCATGTGACATCCGCGAGCCCGAGCAGGTCGAGAGCTTCGTGCGGACCGTGCTGGCGGCGTGGGGACGGATCGACATCCTGGTCAACAACGCCGGCGGGCAGTTCCCCTCGCCCGCGCAACACATCTCGCCCAACGGGTTCCTCGCGGTCGTCAAGAACAACCTGGTCGGTACGTTTCACATGTGCCGCGCGGTCGCGAGCCAGGCGATGATTCCGGCGAACGGCGGTCGCATCGTCAACGTGATCGCAAACATCTATCGCGGGTTTCCGCTGATGGCGCACACCGGCGCCGCGCGCGCTGGCGTCGAGAACCTGACGATGACGCTCGCCGTCGAGTGGGCGCAGTTCGGAATCTTGATCAACTCGGTGGCGCCCGGCGCGATCGCATCATCGGGCACCGCCCAGTATCCGCCGGAGATGCTCGCACGCGCGGCCAAGGAGACCCCGCTCAAGCGCACCGGCTCGTGCGAGGAGGTCGCCGCGTCGATCGTGTTCCTCGCGTCGCCGGCAGCGCAGTTCATCACCGGGACGACGCTCCGCATGGACGGCGGCGGTGCGTTGTGGGGGCACACCTGGGAGATTCCCGATGGACCTCGGACTTGATCGCAAGCTGTGCCTGGTCAGCGGCGCTAGCCGCGGCATCGGCCGCGCCATCGCGCTGGCATTGGCGCGTGAAGGTGCGCGGGTCGCGGCGATCGCGCGCGGCGAGGCCGATCTAGCGGCGCTGGTACCCGTGCTTGCCGCGGCAGGTGGCGGGCCGCATACGACGATCATCGCCGACGTCGCGACCGCTGCGGGCGCGTCGGCGGCCGTGGATGACTGTGTCGCGTCGCTCGGCGGCATCGACGCGGTGATCGCCAACGTCGGCAAGTCGTTCGCGCGCGATGCACACGAGGTCGACGACGACGATCTCGCGAAGTCGCTCGACGCGAACCTGTGGACCGCGGCACGTGTCGCCCAGCGCGCAGCGCCCGTCATGGCAGCACGCGGCGGTGGATCGATCACGATGATCTCGTCGATCTGGGGACGCGAAGCCGGCGGCGCCCCCGGCTACAACGTCGCGAAGGCTGGCGTGATCGCGCTCGCGAAGGCGCTCGCACGCGATTACGCGAGGGACGGAATCCGGGTGAACTCGGTCGCGCCGGGCTCGATCTTGTTTCCCGGCGGCGGCTGGGATCGCCGGATGAAAGCGGATCCGGCTGCGATCGCCGAGATGGTCAGGCGCGAGCTGCCGTTCGGTCGATTCGGTACGCCCGAAGAAGTCGCCAACGTCGTCGCGTTCGTGGCCTCGCCGCGCGCGAGCTGGATCAGCGGATCCACGATCACGGTGGACGGTGGACAAGGGCGGTCGTTTTAGCGTTGTCAGTAGAAATCTGCGCGCGCGGGAATTCGCCCCCACCTCATCGGGTTTGGCGCCGCAATGACAAAGCAACGGGTGGCGGTCGTTCTGGTTGTTGTGCTGGCGGCGATCGGGGTTGTGGTTTGGCTCAACAGCGGCCGCGACGAGGCGACACCTGCGACGTCGACGAGCTCACAACCGTTCGGCTCGGCAGCGAGCGGTCAGCCGACGGCAACGAACCATGATCGTCCAGCGCAGGCGACGATCACCGTCCGAACCGACAAAGCTCCGCTCGCCGGCGCCACCGTCCGGCTCGAGCCTGAAGACGGCGAGGTGGTCGTCGTTCAGACCGGCGCCGACGGCATTGCGCGCGCAGAGGATCTGGCCGCGGGGGTGTGGACGATCAGCGGCTCCGCGCCTGGTCATCAACCCGCCGCGCTAGCGGCCACAGCGCTCGCACCCGGCGCTGACGCGAAGCTCGAGATCGTGTTGGCTGCCGGAGGACGCACGCTATCGGGAACGATTTCCGACGCGACCGGGGGGCCGATCCGCGGTGCACGGATCGACGCGGCCAAGCTCACCGAAACGATCGCCGCAAGCGACGCGGTCGCGAGCACGCTCAGCGATGCCGATGGCAAGTATCAGCTAACCGTCGAAGAGGGTCAGCTGGTGGTTGCCGCGTCGAGCCCCGAATACGCACCGCAGTCGCGTTACGTCGAGGTCGGTGCGGCGGGCGCTACCGCAGACTTCGCGCTGGTACCCGGCGGGGTCATCGAAGGTGTGGTCCTCGATCAAGCGTCGCGTGCGCCGGTCAACGGGGCGATCGTTCGCGCGCGCCGCGATGGCGGCGGCGGTGGCATCGCTCTCGGCGAGCCCGGCATCATACGCACGGTCGCAAAGGCCGACGGCACGTTCAGGATCGCGGGGCTTCGCCCGGGTGCGTACGAGCTCGGAGCACACGCCGGTAAGCAGTTCTCGAAGGCACCGACCGTGGTGGGGCTTGGAGTCGCCGAAGCCGTGGTCGACGTCGAGATCCTCGTTGGTATCGGGCCCGTCATCAGTGGAATCGTCGTCGATGAGACCGGTGCGCCGGCACCTGGAGTTTCGGTAGCTGCCGATAACGGTCGCGATGGCGTTCAAGCAGACGCCAAGGGCGCGTTCGTGCTCGAAGGCCTGGCCCCTGGACGCTACTGGCTGCGCGCGGTGAGCGACGAGATGATCCCGGCAGCGCCTACCAGCGTCCAACTCACGGACAAGGACGTCACGGGTGTGAAGGTCACGGTGCGTCGCGGGATTCGGATCACGGGTCACGTCGAGCCACGCCAGGTCTGTGACGTCGAGCAAGCGCTCGATCCGCAGCAAGGTGGCATGGGCGTGATGATGCTAGGCGCGCCGACCAAGACCGCTGCGGATGGGCAATTCGCGTTCGGACATCTGCAGGCTGGCAAGACGAAGCTGTCGGCACGATGCGCAAGCGGAGATCAGGGCTCGCTCGCGATCGACGTCGCGCCGGGGATCGCCGAGGTCGTGTTGAAGGTGACCGCGGGCGCATCGATCGCCGGCAGCGTGGTTCAAGGTGATGGCAAGCCCGCGGCCGGTGTGACCGTGATGGCCGCAGAGCAAGGTCCGTCGAGCACGACGATGATCGTCAACGGGATGGTCACCAGCGGCGCGCAGGCGATGACAGGGCTCGACGGTCGCTACGAGATTCGCGGCCTCGGAGCCGGAACCTATCAGCTGAGCGTGCTCGATCGCGGCAGGCCGGCACGGATGACCAAGTCCGCCGAGGCGACGCTCGCCACCGCTGAACACAAGACCGGCGTCGATCTATCGATCGATCGTCCCAATGGCGTGATTCGCGGAGTGGTCACCGGACCCGATGGCAAGCCACTCGTCGATGCGTGGGTGTCAGCGCGGCTCAGCCTCGAGAGTGTGATCGAGGGCCTCGATGGTCCGCGGTCTGGTCCGTCGCCCGGCGGGGACGAACGCGAGGAGCGTAGCTCGTTCGTGATGGCGCGCGTCGACGACAGCGGCGCTGGAGCAGCCGACGAGCCTCCGGCGCTGACCGACGAGCAGGGCAGGTTCGAGATCACCGGCCTCGCACATGGCAGCTATCTGGTGACCGCCGAGGCACAGGCCGGAAAACTGCGCGGGCAAGTGCCACGCGTCAAGCCCGACGCCAACCTGACGATCCAGGTGCTCGGCGTTACCTCGCTGTCCGGAACGGTACGCGGCCCCAACGGCCCCGCGGCAGTATTCGATCTCGAGCTCGATGGCCCAACCCGTGCTGCACGCACGTTCACCGGCGGCAGCTTCACGCTCGCTCGTGTCGATCCTGGAAGCTACACCGTTCGCGTCAGCTCTCCCGACGGCAACGGCGAGGCGACGGTGCAAGTGGCCGCGGGGCGACCCGCCACCGTCGACGTCACGCTCGTGGCGAACGCGGTGATCGTCGGCAAGCTCGTCGACGCTGCGGGCAGGCCGCTCGCCGGAGTCCCCATGGCGGTGGTTCCTGACGCGGCGCCTGGAGGACCGCTCCAGATCCGCATGGAGGGTGAGCCTCAGAACACCGGAGCTGACGGCGCGTTCCGAATCGAGGCGGAGGCGGGCAAACGGATGGTGATTGCGCTCACTCGACCACGTCCAACCACCAAGGGCGGGCTAACCCTCGAACCTGGAAAGACGATCGACATCGGTGAGCTCAAGGTCGAGGCTCGCGCGCCGTGAGGCGTCTACCTGATCGCTACCCCGGCTGACATCCGCGCAGTAGCGAGCTTCGTGAGACCGCTGTTACGATCAGTGGGTGATGGGGAAGGAGCGGTCGCGGATCGCGATCATGTTGGTGGTATTCGTGGGGCTGCTGGTCGCGTCAGCGTTCGCGATGAAGTGGTTCATCATCCGAGCTCCGATCCTTCCCGAGGTCTCGCAGATCGGGCTCGATCTGCGGCGGGTCGAAGCGTGCACCAGCGTCGGCCCGTGCGTGACGATCCCGTTCAAGGGGACGTTCCGAGGGATGTATCCGACGTTTGCGATGGCCACGCTGTGGGGCAGCGTCCTGTTCGGCGTGCTCGTCGGGTACCAGGCGGTGACTCGCATCGTCTCCGGCTTCGCCAACGAGCCGCTCACCAAGATGGGCTACATGGCCGGCGTTAGCTTGATCAGCACTGCATTCATGACTGGCTACCTGTTCGCGCCCGATGCATCTGGCACCCCGATGCAAAGCATGGGCTTCACGATCGAGATCGAGCGCACGTGGGCACCGTTCAAGCTCATCGTCGCGCACGGTCTCGGCATCGCGATCTGCTTCCTGGCGATCAGCCAGTCGAGCGACAGCGGATCAGACGATGTATCGCTGCCCTCGCTGCCCCCGGCGCGAGTGCTGGTGCCTGCTGGCGTGTCGGCGGCAGCTGCGGTGCTCGCGTCGCAACCCGCGCTCGCGCCGCAGCCGGCGCCTGAGCCCGCGCCGGTCGCGGCAATGCCGGAAGCACTGCGCGGCATATTGAAGTTCGCGATCATCCATGCGGAGCTCACGGCCGCGGGAATCGACGCGCGGCGCGAGGATGGATCGTCGGAGCTCGTGATGTGGCGAGACGTCGTCGGTGCGGTCGCTCGTCAGATGCCGCCCGAATACGACAGCGTCACGTTCGTCGACATCGTCTCGACGCCGGGCGCGACGGTCCGCGTGTTGCCATGGACCAAGCTCACTGGCGAGCCGATCGAAGGTACGAGCGAGGAGCGCGCGCGTGCATTGCTGACGCTGATCGAAGCGCGTTGCAAGGAGCCCAAGCTCGACGCCGCGACCAAGGCGTTCGTCGAGTTGCGCGAGCCCGCGGCACAGCTTCCTGATCTACGCATGCTCGCAATCCACGATCAGCGACTCGGCTGGGCGACCTGACCAGCGCTCGCCGACGGCAACGCCACTACTGCGCGGTCGTGATGATCCCGCACGCGTAGTAATCGACGCACTCCTCCGAGAGGAAGTTGCACGGATCGTCGCCGACCAGATCCCAGCAGGTCTCGGCGAGGCCGACGGTCGCCATGCAGGTATCTGGGAACGTCGCGAGCTCGTCGAGGCACTCCTGCTTGCCGGGAAGCTGCAGCGGTTGGTCGTTGCACATGACCGTCCGTGGGCCCTCGGTCATGTCCGCGACGTAGGTGCAAAATGTGTCCTGCTCGGTCGCGGTCAGCTCGAGGAGCTTCTTGTCGGTGCTGAGGCCGGAGCCCTCGTCGCCACCACCGCATCCTGCGAGCGAGCTCAAAACCATTGCTGCGAGCACAAAGCGCGACATCTCGGCCTCCTTGGCAGACGGATAGTCGCGCTGTCGAGCGGGCAGGGGAAGCGTAGAACTTCAGTTCACCGGAGGCATCGCTCCAACGTAGGTCGACGCTGGTCGGATCAATCGGCCGGTCCGGCGCTGCTCGAGCACGTGTGCCGACCAACCGGCGATCCGGCTCACCGCGAACGTTGGTGCGAACTGCTGGCGCGGCAGGCCGACCGCGTCGAGCAGCACGGCCGTGTAGAACTCGACGTTGGCGGCGAGCGGACGATCCGGCTTCTTGGTGCGGAGGATGTTCGAGGCCGCGACCTCGACCGCGCGCGCGAGCTCGAGCCGGCGACTCGCCAATGGACGGACCGCGGTTTCCAGCACCGCCGCGCGTGGATCGCGGACTCGATACACGCGATGGCCCATGCCCATGATCCGGCGGCCCGCGGCGAGCTCGTCGAGCAGCCAAGGCTCGGCCCGCTCGGGTCGTTCGATCGCGTCGAGCATATCGAGCACCGGTCCGGGTGCGCCGCCATGTAGCGGGCCCTTCAACGCGCCGACACCGCCAACGACGGAGGAGATCAGATCTGATGCCGTCGACGCGATCACGCGGGTGGTGAACGTCGACGCGCTCATGCCATGATCGATCACCGTCACGAGGTAGTGGTCGAGCGCGGTCGCCGCTTCGGGGCTCGGCGCCGTGCCCAGCGTCATCCGCACGTAGTCCGCGGCATGACCGAGCGCAGGGTCGGGAGCCACCGGAGCGTTGCCCGCGCGTCGCCGGCTCCACGCGGCGACGAACACCGGCGCGGCGCCGATCGCGGTCACGGCGTCGCTGAGATCGTCGCCCGACGCGAACAGCTGGGCCAAGCTGGCGCGTAGCGCGTCCATCCCGTCGGCGGCATCGAGCGCACCACCGAGCGCGGGCAACATCTCCCAGGCTCGTGCACGCGCAGCACCCAACGCAAGCGCGGTCGCCGTCGCGCCCCCGGCGGCGAGCACCCGGAGCGCCGCGGTCTCGAACGTATGCGAGCCGGCCAGTTGTTCGACGTCGAGCCCCGCGATCACCAATCGTCCGCGTTCACCGTCGACGTCGGAGATCGCGGTTGCGGCTACGTCAATCCCTTCGAGCCCGTTGCTGGTCGCCTTCGCGGACATTCAGACCTCCTTGCGGGGATGGAGCGTGTGATGCCGCGGTGCGCTATCCGGGTTCGCTTACTCGTCTTCAGCGAGCGGCAGGCCGAGCTGCGACGTCGGCACCTCCGAGGTGCTTTGGTCCAACCGCAGCTGACCGCCCTCATCGGTGTAGTTAGCCGCCAGCCGCTGGGCGACCACGGTATCGACATTGGCGAGCCGGCTCAGCGCGAGCGACACGATATCGCTCCACGCCACTGACTTGCGGCCGCTGTCGAGCAGGGTCGCTTCGATGTCGCGGGTGATCCGGCGCAAGTCGTCGTCGCTCACAGTGCTGCGATGCGCGGATACCCGCTGCAGCGCTGCAAACAGCTTCTCGGCGTCGAATGGCTCGATCGATCCGTCGCGCTTCTGGACCTTCAAGCCCGGGGCGCCGAGCTTCTCGTAGGTCGTGAACCGCCGTTTGCACACCGTGCAGACCCGCCGCCGGCGCAGCCCGTCGGCGGTGACGCGTGTCTCGCTCACGCTCGAGTCGCCGCTGCAATACGGGCACTGCACGGAATAGATCGTAGCGCTTTGTGCCCAGACCGCGAAATTCGCGGAGATCCCCCATGATTCAGCGCTGGCAGCGGAACTTTTTCATCAGGCTCGGCGAGCTGCCGCCGGTGTCGGACATGCGATAGATCACGTCACCGCGGACCGCGATGGTCTCGGGAAAGCCGACGCCGAGCGCGGCGAGCTCGACGACGCGTGCGGACGCCGGGTCGCTCCAGCCGTCGACTCGGTACACCTGGGATCCACCGATCAGGTTCGATCCGACCCATAGGGTTCCGTCATCGGAGAACGCGCAGTCGGCGATCCGCTCCGATCCGGTGATCGCGATCGCCAGCGATCGATCGGCGGTGAACCGGCCGTTCGCCTCGCGCAGACAATACAGCGCCCCGTCCTCCTTCGACGCGGCGAACCCGGCGCACGCGCCCTTGGCATGACCACGATCAACGATACACAGCCCTTCATAGTTGCGGCCGCAGTTGACGCCATGCGCCTTGCACGCCATGCCATCGCGCTCGACCGTGCCGACCGGATAGGGGCCGTCGATCAGCGCAAACGCCGCGCCTTTGCGCTGCCACGCACGCATCCAGCCGCTCGAGGTGATCCCGTAGATCGTCGTGTCGCGCGCTGCGAGCCCTTCGACATCGTCGCTCGCGTCGCCGAGCGGGAACGTGCCCTGCTCGCGCGTCGTCCCGCTGTCGGGATCGACGATCGCGTAGGCGCCATCGTGCCCGCTGTCGCTGACGACGATCAGCCCGAGCTTGCCATCGATCTCGAGCCACGCTGCGCCGGACGCCTCGGGCACCGGCGTTGATTCGGCGAACGGGATCGCTTCGCACGGTGGCGCCGGTTGCGACGGTCCGCCCGAGCCAGCGCCGCGCGCTGGATCCTGACCCGCTGGGCTCGAGGGGTTTGCTTTGCACGCGGCGCAAACCAGGACGATCGCAAGCCTTGCGGTCATGACGCGGGAGATGTAGCGCGGATCCGGGCCATTCGCGCTATAGGTGTCCCGTTCGATGTCTGATCGGCGCTATCTCGTGAAGGAGATGTTCGGGCCCACGCTGCAAGGCGAAGGCGCCCACGCCGGTCGTGCGTGCGTCTTCCTGCGATTTGCCGCGTGCAACCTCGACTGCACGGGTTGCGATACCGACTTCTCGCCCACCGGCGCACGCCGGCTGAGCGCCGATGAGATCGTGAGCAGCTTGCTCGCGCTCGATCGCGGGCATACTCGGCGCGTGATCGTGACCGGCGGCGAGCCCACGCTGCAATGGGACGAGCCGGTCTCGGCGGCGGTGCGAGGCGCCGGGTTCGTCGTGCACATGGAGTCCAATGCGACGCGTCCGCTCTCCGGACCGGTGGATTGGTTGACGCTGTCGCCTAAGCCGCAGCACCACCCAGCGAGCATCGAGCTCGCGGAGGGCCTCCTGCCGAGCGAGCTCAAGGTGGTGGTCGACGACACCGTGAATGAGGCCGTGCTCGACGGTTACGCCGCTCGGTGGCGCTGCGAGCACTACTTCCTACAGCCCTGGATGAACGATCGATACCAGCATCATCTCGAGCGAACGATCGCGCTGATCCACGCGCGGCCGGCATGGCGGCTGTCGCTACAGACCCACAAGATCGTCGGGCTACCGTGACAGCAGTGCGCTGCGGCTGAGCACGAATCCTTGATCCGCCGTCAGCACCGTTCCGACCTCCATCAAGTTCAGCTCGCCCGGATGGGTGTCGTCGAGCGGATCTGGATAGGTCATCCCGGAGACGCCTCGGTTCTCGACATGCTGAAGGCCGAGGAAGTGTCCAGCCTCGTGCGCGATCACGCGCGCGAGCTCGGTCGGCGCCTTGCCGCCGCGAATCGCGACGCCGAAATAATAGCTGCCTCGCAGCGGTGGCCCGGGGGTGCCGAGCGCGAGCCCGCCAATCCCCGGCGGCAGCGACTCGACGACGAACACGTCGAGCCCGGTCCAGTCGCGATCGCCGACCAGCGACGGCAGCATCGCGCTCTGACTCACCGGTGACTCCTGCGGCTCGGTGGATTGCGTGATCTGCGACAGCAGGCTGCCGGTGACCCGTTCGACGCGTTGAATCGCGACGGTGATGCCGACCTGGGCGTAGATCCGCTGCAGCTCGCCCGTCATCTCGGTGGTTGCGGGATCTTCGAGCACGTCCGACACCACGATGACGTTGATCGGCAAGGTCGCGCTGCCATCGTCCTCGGGCATCGTCGCGATCACGCGCACCGGTCCGGGACGATCGGACGCGATGCGCAGCCGAGCCGGACCGGGGACGAGCGTCTGATCCGGCCGGTGTGGATAGACGTGCGTGAACGTGCCGAGCCGGATCGATTGGTACAGCGCGCCGGGCATCAGCCCGATCTGTTCCTGCTCGTAGCGCTGCTCCATCGCGTCGCCGGGCGGTCCGTCAGGAAGCGCGACCCGATCACTGCCGTCGCTCAACGTTAGCTCGGCGAGCGCGAGCAGCGCGGAGGCGTCGCCTTGCGCGACGATCGTGATCGATCGCGTGTGCTCGGGGATCTCGAGCTCGATCACGCCGGAGCGGCCGTCGTCACCCACCATGGCGTCGATCGCCACCAGACGCTCGATCGGCTCGTCGCCGCCGTTGCTGCATCCGAGCGCGACCGAGATCATTGCCACCAACCACGAGCTAACCCGCATGCCGCGCAGTTCGCCCCGAGCGCGGCGCGGAGTCAAGCGCGATCAGCGACAGCCGAACGCGCGCAGCATTCCATCGGGGCCGGCGGTGTACAGCGTGTCACCCGAGCCATCGCGCGCGATGCCAACCGGCTCGCTGATCGTCAGGTTGGTCACGAGCTCACCGGTGATCTTCCAGACCCGCAGCGTGCCTTCCTTGCCGACCGTGGCGAACAACTCGTTGCCGGGCAGCAGGCTCACCGCGATCGCGTTGTGATCGGGGACATCGACCCAGACCGTCGGTCCAGCCTCGAGAGCCTTCGGATCGAACACCGCGACACGACCCTCGAGCGCCGCAACCAGCACGGTCTCACCAGGATCGGTGGCGAGCGCATTGACCTTGAACGTACCCATCGCCACCTCGTTCCATTTCTCGACGACCAGCATGGGCGAAGCGGTCGCCCGCCGCTCGATCATGGGCCATTGATACATGTGTCCGGCGGTGAACAGCGAGTCTGCGCCGAACTCGACAGCTCTTGCCTCCCACAACTCTGTTTGCAGGAAATCGCTGAGCTCGCCGGACGATCGTTCGAACACGCGAATCGCGGCCATGACATCGCCGGCATCGCCAACCGCGACGTGTTTGCCATCCCGGCTGACCGACACCGTGTGCAATGCGGTCTCGGTCATGGGCGTTGTCCGCAGCGGTTGGGCGTCGGAGACTCGCCATTCGCTGAGCTGACCGCGTTGGTCGACACCGACGACAACATCATCGGTGGCAAATGCTAACGCGCTAACTACGTTGTCGCTCTCGTCGACAAACGGCGTGCCATAGCTCGGCGTCTCGGACGCTACGGTCCATTGCTTCACACTGCCATCGATCGAACCGAGCACGATCGTCGAGCCGTTGACCGCGATCGACGTAACCGCGCCGTGCAGGTTGCCGGTCGCCCATAGCTCGCCGATCGCGCCGCCCGCGCTAACACAGCGTTCGAGCGCTGATGGCTCGATCGGTGGGGGCTGCTGGTGCCCGTCATCTATCATTCTGATCGGCGGTGTCGGTTCCACATCCGATCGTGAAACTCGCCACGGTCGCCACTACAGCCCTCCACACACTAGACGCGTTCATGTTGCCTCCCGGTGCGGTGACGGTAGGGCGGCTTGTTAGCCCTGACAAACGGTATTGTTCGAATGCAATTGTACGGATACGGTAAACTATGCTTCTGGATCTCGAGTCACTGCGTTGCTTCGAGGCTGCGGCAACCCACTTGAGCTTTCGCGTCGCCGCAAATGCGGTCGCACTATCACCTGCGGCGTTCGGCGATCGGATCAAACGACTCGAAGATCAGCTCGCCGTCGCGCTGTTCACGCGGACGACCCGGCGAGTGGCACTGACGCCTGCGGGGCACCAGCTGTTGCCGCAAGCGCGGCGAGCGATCGAGGAAGCAGCTCGTTGCATGGAGATCGTGCACGAGCGCGCGGCGGCGTACGAGCTCACGGTAGGAACCCGATTCGAGCTCGGCCTGTCGTGGATCACGCCTGCGCTCCAGCGGCTGCATGCGCAGCGATCCGAACGGACGCTGCACCTGGTGTTCGGTGACAGCGCGGACCTGATCAGCCGCGCCCGCAACGCAGTGCTCGACGCGGTGATCACGAGCGCGCGATTCGCGACCACCGGGTTGTCCTACGAAGTGCTGCATGACGAGGACTACGTGTTTGTCGGCAGCGCGTCGCTGATCGGCCGGCGGCCGCTCACCCGCGGCGAGCATGCGGCGGATCACGTATTGATCGATATTGCGCCGGACTTGCCACTGTTCCGGTATTTCCTCGATTCGATCGAGCGCCGCGATACCTGGAGCTTTGGCAAGCTCGAATATCTCGGGACGATCGGTGCGATCCGGCTACGGGTCCTGCAGAACGCGGGAGTCGCCGTGTTGCCGAAGTACTTCGTCGACCGCGACCTCCGCGCCGAGCGGCTGGTCCGGCTCGTACCCAAGATCAAGCTGACCCGCGATGCGTTCCGGCTGATCTGGCGCGTTGGCCACCCTCGCGAGGCTGCGCTGCGCCAGCTGGCGGCGGATCTGGCGGAAATTCCACTCGCTTGATGTCGGGTCCTCCGACGTCGGCGTCGCGAAATCCGGCGCGCCGTAACTAGCGGTTCACGATTCGCGGCGCGGTGTTAACGGTCCGATCCGTGCTTTGGGCGAGGTCATGCGCCCATTCGCCTTCGGTTTTCCCGTGTTGCTCCTGGCCCACACCGCGAGCGCCGAGCCTACATCCGTTCGAGCGACGCCTAGCCCCGAGCCAACATACGACGTCGGATTTCGCGTCGGTGGCTATGGATTTCGCCGAGAGGGCTCCAGCGCAGACTGGACCGAGTGCCGGATGAACGGTGTCGGGCTATTCGCGACCCGCACGTTGCCTGGCCCGTTGTTCGTCGAAGCCGGCCTCGATGCGTACACCTCGGAGGGAGCGGCTCAGGTCGGCGATCTGCCGATCGATCGCATGAGCGGTCTGATCAGCGTCGCGATCGGCGCACGCACCAACGTCACGTCTTGGCTGCGCGGATATCTCCAGCTCGGCGGCGGGGTCGAGCTCTCGAGGGTGTCGGTGCCGTACGGCGAGCACGAAACGATCCGCGACGACAAGGCGATGCCCGAGGCGTTCTTCGGCGTCGGCCTCGACTTTCGGATCGCGCGCGGAACGTATCTAGGCGCCGCGATGCGCACCCATGTCATGGGCAACTTCGAGTACCAGCCCGGGGACGTCGAGATGAACAAATGGGTCGGCTCGCCAGCGTCAGCCACCGTATTCGACGCCTCGCCGGACTTCGCCGCGCAAGGGCAGTTCTACGTTCGACGCGATCTGTAGCGGCGGCGGGCGGCGACGCCGGCAACCATCAACGCCAACGGGACCATCGCGCCCAGCGCGCCGGGCGCAGCTGCACAGCCACCAGTGCCATCCATCGCGTCCGGCTCGCCGTCATCCGGGGGCTCCGGCGGCGCAGGACACGGATGCGTGAGCCGCCACTCGTCGAACAACGCGCGCAGCTTCACCACCGCATTGTCTTCCTCGTGGACCTCGACCATGTTGCCATCCAGCGGAAGGAACACATCGAGCTTGAGGTACTCGCCCTTCGGAACTCCAGGCACGTCGACCTGGATGAAGGCCGCAGCTGCGGGGACGACCTTGGTGCATCGCCAGTCACCTTCGCCGCCGGCAGCACCTGCTTCGAGCGCATTCATCAGCCTCTCCGGAAGATCACAACCGGCGTGCGTTGCCGCCTGGGTTTGCGTGAGGACATTTGGAGTCAAAATATTTCCCTGGATCGAATACGCGAACCAGTCATCGACTCCTTGAACATCGCCTCGCGTCTGGGGGACTTCGTCGGGATGCGTCCCGGTAAATCCGGCTGCGACGCCGTCGAGGGTCACCACGCCGTGTTGGCGCTCGTTCCATCCCGCGTCGTATGCGGGCGAGGTAACGGCAGTGATCACAGCGCCGGGGCTGCTACCTTGCGCGAGCAATTGAACACCTGTCGCGAGCGACGCGTAGCGCAGATGCGCTTGGGTCACCATCACGCCACGGCCGGGGACGGTCCCGATCAAACCCGAAAGCGAGTAGAACTGGCACGTCGCGACCGCACCGCCGATTGCCTGGGTCTCGGTGTCCACCCCAACGATCGACCACGTCGCGTGCGCAGGTGCTAACGGGAACATGAGGAACACCGTCGCGATGGTGCCGACGACGACGCGACGCTTGAACGCTGCAACAGCCATGGGAATCTCCTTGCTCCCCAGCTCAGAGGCACCCCGCTCCGAAATTTTGCGTCGATACTTGTCGATTTCGTCGGTGGGCGCGATTCACGGAACGACGGTGATTCGGTAGGTCATGTCGCGCATGTAGCTGTCACCCTCTGTGACATGCCAGTGCAGCACGTGCTCGCCGACGGGCAGCGGTCGCACGAGCACGGAGATGCCCTCGCCGAGGCCGCCGTAAACGCCGGGCGGATGACCGAGGTTGGTCACGACGCCGTCTTCGATCGCAAAGCTGAACCGCGTGCTGCGAACGCGGAATGTCTCTAGGTTGACCACTGGCACGCCGTCGATTTCGAGCGCGGCCGTCGTGGCTGTGGCGGTGTGCGCGACGCATTCGTCGAGTCCCTGCTTGGTGACCGGGAAGTCAGTGCCACCGAGCAGGTTGGGCGCCTTCCAGGTGTCGCAGAACACGCTGATCACGTTGACGAACAGCGCGACGTCTCGCGGAACCGTGCACTCGAGCGTCGTAACCAGTTTGCCTTCGCCGCTCGGCGGGCTGAGAAACCACACATCATCGCGTTGGTTGGTTCCACACGCAGCGCTGCCATTGAATGGATCACGAGCGGCCGGTTGCTCGAGCGTGAACTGGAAGAACCTCGCGAGCCATTCGGCGTATGTGTAGTTACCGTAGCGCGCTCCCGGAGGAACGATCGCGCCAGCAGGTTCGTCGCGCGCTGACAGGTTCGCGGCGAACACCGTTACCCCCGTGAGCACCGCACCGGCGACGAGCGCAAACGACATCGGAGTCGTCCATGTCCGGCGCCGCTCCAGGTTGTCGAGCAGCTCGGTCAGCGATCCGAACCGCGCGGCGCGATCGCGCGACAGCCCGCGTGCGAGCACCGTGCGCTGTGCCGCAGGAACCACGCGATCGCTCGGCCAGGTCATCGCTGCGCGCGTGCTGGCGGCGAGTTGAGTTGCGGTGTCGCCATCGAACGGACGCTTGCCATACAGCGCCTCGAACAGCACGACGCAGAACGCGAACTGATCGGTACGCGCATCGATCAGTTCGCGTTCGAACTGCTCCGGCGCCATGTAGGCGGGCGTTCCGAGCAGTGTTCCGGTTTCGGTCAGGCCACTCGGCGGGGAGTGGACGCCTGCGTCACTCGAGAGCTCCGGTGTGTCGGCGTCGAATCGCGCGAGCCCGAAATCGGTCACGCAGACCCGCCCAGCGTCGGATACCAGAATGTTCTCGGGCTTGAAGTCGCGATGGATCACGCCAGCGGCGTGGGCGGCTGCGAGCCCGCGACCCGCCTGGATCACTACCGCGAGGATGTCGGCCGGCTTTCGTGGCGCTTCCGCCAACCACGCTCGCAGGGTTCGCCCTCGGACGAGCTCCATCGCGAGGCAGAGCTGGCCTTCGATCTCGTCGACGTCGAAGATCGTCACGAGATTTGGATGCGACAACCTCGCCATCGCCTGCGCTTCGCGCACCAGCCGGGTCGTTCGCTGCTCGACGGTCGCCCGCGCAGCTCGCGAAGGTCGCAACAGCTTGAGCGCGACCTCGCGATCGAGCCGGGTGTCGACCGCGGCGTACACGACTCCCATCGCACCGCTACCGAGAAAGCGTCCGACGATGAACCGACCAAGCCTGGTGCCGGGAGCCAACACCACCGTGCGACGTGCGCTCGGTTCGCTCGCGGGATCGTTACTGTGCAGCAGTCCGCGGCAGCTCTCGCATGCGTAGAGGTGGCCCTCGGCGACCGAGATCAACCCCGGCTCGAGCTCGCCATGTGCATAGGCCGCGAGCGTGTTCTCGCTCAGACACCCGCCGGTCATGCGGCTCCACTCGTCCGCAACGCACTTCCGATCGCGGGATCGAGTCGGCTGCGCAGCACGGCGGCGAGGCTATGAAACTGCGAGTCGGTGAGCGGGAGCTCGTCGGCGAGGTGCTGGCGCGTGGTCGCCAGGATCACGCGCCGCGCGGCTTGGATCCGGCGCATGACCGTCGATGGCTCGACACCGTAGTGCGTTCCGAGCTGACTCAGTGTCTCGCGCTCGAGGAAATACTTCCGCAATAGCGTACGCATTACCGGCGACGCAGCTCGCAGCGCCGAGGCCAGCGCGCGCTCGAACGCTGGCAGATAGCTAGTTCGGATCAGCGCGAGCTCGGGATCTGTGTTGACGAGATCGGGGAGCTGACTGTCGAGCGCCGCTTGGAGCACCGCAGGTCGGTCGAGCTGGCGGCGCGCAAATCGGGTGACCGTGATCCGGATCCACGTGGCGAGGCTTCCGCGACCACCGTAGCGACCGATCCGTGGGCCTCCGTGAGCGGTAGGCGAAAGCAAGAACATCAAGGTCTCTTGCACCATGTCTTCGATCGCCGAGCCGTGCGCTCCTGCCGCGACCAGGGCTCGCCGGATCGATCCGAGATAGCTCGCTCGAAGCGCCGCGACTGCTACGGGATCACCCGCCGCGCAAGCGCGAGCCAGGCCCAGCTCGTCTTCGTGGGCACGTCCGATCGTATCCATAGGCGGCATGCGAGCGACGACGGGCGGTACCACGCGTTGGCCACGCGCGTCGACCGCGATCTCGTAACCACCGAAAACCCGTTTGTTACTTCGATTCGGGCGTCACGCGGAGCCGATACCCGCTGCGGTAGCGCGATTCGATCAGATCGCCGATCCCGGCCTTGATCAGCACGAGCCGCAGCCGCCGCACGATCTGGCGGATGTTGTTCTCGTTGGGATCGCGCGCATCGAGCGAGAGCTCGGCCAACAGCTCCGACGCACGGACGAACCCGCGTGTGTCTGCCGGGTGGTTGGCCTCGGCACTCATGCGATCCGCGAGCATCTTGATCAACTCGAACTGCGGGATCGACAGCTGCAGACGCTTGGCACCGATCGTAACGATTCCGCCACCGCCTCCGGTCGGCTCTTGGAACTGGAAGCTGCGGCTCGGCAGATCAGCGGGCACGACGTCGAACACTCCCGTTGAGGACGATCGGCTCTCGGGGATGCGGAACGTGGCAGCGTTGAGCACGTCGGGCGACGGCGGCGGCAACTGCGTCGCGTCGTCGACGAAGAACATCGTGACGTTGCCGAACCGGATCTTGTCGCGATGACGGAGCCGCGCGGTCTGCTGCTGAACGTCGTTGATGAACGTACCGTTCACCGAGCCGAGGTCGCGAAGCGTCCACACCGGTCGCGACGGATCGACCGCCAGGGGCGCCAGCGTCAATCGCGCATGCTCGCGCGAGATCGACGACTCACGAACCGCGAGCGCGGCGTGGTCGGAGCTCCGTCCGATCACGATGTCGGGGTCGAGGCGATGGGCACGACCCCACATGTCGATCAGCGCGGCTTGGGTCGAGCCACCACTGCCGGAGCGTTCGACTTGCTGAGGCGTGAGCGCAGTCGGCGTCCAGAGCTCTTCACAACAGTCCTCACACAACACGCCCGTGCGCGCTGGCGCCTGCCGGCACACTCCGCACTGTAGGGGTGATGACGGTGGCACGACCCGAAGGATCGCATAGCCCGCGGCAGATTTCTCGTCGCCGGCGGGCGTGAGGTGAGAACGCGGACTACTTCGGCTGCGGAACGACGCGCAGGTACGGCTTCAAGGTCTTCCAGCCGCTGGGAAACATCGCCTTGGCGTCGTCGTTCGAGACCGACGGGACGATGATGACGTCCTGGCCCTGTTTCCAGTCCGACGGCGTGGCGACCTTGTGCTTCGCGGTCAGCTGCAGCGAGTCGATGACCCGGAGCAGCTCGTCGAAGTTTCGCCCGGTGCTGGCCGGGTAGGTCAGCGTGAGCTTGAGCTTCTTGTCGGGCCCGATCACGAACACCGAGCGCACGGTCAGCGTGTCGTTCGCGTTGGGATGAATCATACCGTACAGGTTGGCGACCTTCTTGTCGGGATCGGCGATCAACGGGAAGTTGAGCGCGTGGCCCTGGGTCTCCTTGATGTCGTTCGCCCAGTCTTTGTGCGAGCCGAGCGGATCGACCGAGAGACCGATCACCTTGGTGTTGCGCTTGTCGAACTCGGGCTTGAGCGCCGCGACGCGGCCGAGCTCGGTGGTGCACACCGGCGTGAAGTCCTTCGGATGCGAGAACAGCACGCCCCAGCCATTGCCGAGGTACTCGTGGAACTTGATCGGACCTTCGGTGGTCTCCGCGGTGAAATCGGGAACGTCGTCTCCAAGCTGCAGTGCCATGATCGCCTCCGTAGAAAGAAAACCATGGCCGTAATAGCGGTTGCGCCGGTCGAGGGCAAGGCACTCCCGGGCCCGAAACATCGTCGCTGACGAGAACCGGTGGATGACCTAACGGTCGCGGAAATGTCGCCGGATGCTCGCGAGCGCGATCGTCGTGAACGTCATGAGCACCGGCACCAGCAGGGCCGCTCCGAGCGGGATCTCCGCCGCGTTGCGCAGCTTGGGTGCTCCGAACAGCCCGCTCACCGCGGTCATCAGCGATAGCGAGACCAGGAAGGCCCACGCCGCGCGATTGCGCTCGCGTAGCGATTTCCAGGTCAGCACGAGGAACAGACCGCCCAGTACCGCAAGGGCGACAGCCAGTAGCTTGGGAATCCCGTGGACCGCTCCGGCGATCGACGCAACCAGCGCCAAAACTCCCGCCACGCCGGTCATGCCGTGACCAAACCACCAGGCCATTCCCGGTTCGGGGTTCGAGGGCGCAGGTTCCATCGCCCGAGCATGCGCTACTTGCGCTTCTTGAACAAGGAGCCCCAAAAACTCCGCCGTTTGTCGTCGGGCTCTGGTAGCGGCCTGGGCTCCATCGTCGGCGGACGCGGTAGCGCGGGCGGCTCCATCGTCGGCGGACGCGGCAGCGCGGGAGGTTCCGCCGGCCCCAGCACGACGGTCGGGATCTCGGGGCCGGGAGGCATCGCCGACGGAATCGTGTCACGCACGGTCAGCTCGGACGGCTGCGCTTCGAGCGCGATCTGGGAGTCCTCGAGCTCACGCGCATGTTCCTTGCGAAACAGCTGGCGCATCAGCTGCCGGAGCTCCTTGGGATCGAACCGATAGCCCGCGAGCACCGCGTCTAGATCACCGGCGAGTTGCGCGGCGGATTGGTAACGGTCGGAGACGTCGCGGGCGAGCGCGCGAGTCGCGATCGCGTCGAGCTCGGGCGACACGCGTCGATTGAAGTTCGACGGCGGCGGTACTTCGGCCTTGCGGACCTTCTCCATCAGCGCGAACTCGGTGTCGCCACGGAACAGCTTCTCGGTGGTGAGCATCTCGTGGAGGATGATCCCAGCGGAGAACACGTCGGTGCGCGCATCGAGCGGCATTCCGCGGATCTGCTCGGGCGACATGTAGCTGAACTTGCCCTTGAGGATTCCGATCTCGCTGGTGAACGTCATCAGCGCCTGCGCGATCCCGAAATCGAGCAGCTTTACTTCCCCGTCGTAGCCGAGCCGAACGTTCGACGGGGATACGTCGCGGTTGACGATGTTGAGTGGGCGGCCGTCGGGGCCGGCGAGCGTATGCGCGAAGCTCAACCCCTCCGCGATCCGCGCGGCGATGTAGACGGCATGCGGCACGGGGATCCGCTGTTGAGTCTCCTGACATCGCCGCAACACCTGCGTCAGGTCACGACCGCCGATGTATTCCATCGCGATGAAGTGGCGGCCATCGTGCTGGCCGACCTGGATCGTCTCGACGATGCAGCGGTTGCGCAACAGCATCGCGAGCTTGCCCTCGCGATGGAACATGTCGATGAACCGCCCTTCACGGGCCAGCTGCGGCCGCATGACCTTGATCGCGAGCAGCCGGCGCGCACCGTCTCGTCGCTTGGCGCGATAGACCTCGGCCATCCCGCCTCGCGCGATCAGTCCGAGCAGGAAGTAGTCTCCAAACGGCACCGGGTCGCTGGGGGCTCCCGGCGATAGCTTGCCTTCTTGGGACGGGCGCTCGGAGACCAAGACGCCGGACGGTACCACTGCGGCCAGTCCGGATCATTCACCACGCCGCCGCCCGCAAGGTTGTCGTGATGAATGGATGGGGACGGCGACTCGAACGTGATCGGGCTAGTGCGCCGGATCACCGGCGGCGTGTGCGTCCGTGATGCCGCCATCGGTCACACCGGCGTCGCTCGGAGCATCAGCGAGCTCGCGTGCGTTTTCGGGCACCGTCCACAGCATCGCCTTCATGTCCTTGACGTGCCCGGTCTGCTCGGGCTTCCAGTCACCAAAATCGAAGCTGGAGGTGACGATCCGCGACCCGGGCTTGAGCTCTCGAAACAGCTTGGGCTTGAGCTTGATGTTGATCTTGGGCAGCAGGTACAGAGTGACCACGGTCGCCTTCGATAGATCCTCTTCGAAGATGTCCCCGACGCGGAACTCGACGCGGTCGGCGACCCCCGCGGTCTTCGCGTTTTCGTTCGCCTTGCGCACGAGCTTGGGGTCGAGCTCGATGCCGACGCCGCGTGCACCGAAGTCGCGTGCCGCAGCGATCACGATGCGACCGTCGCCCGAGCCGAGATCGTAGACCACGTCGTTGGGACCGACCTTGGCCATCGACAGCATCTTGGCGATGAGCGGCTCTGGCGTGGGGACGAAATGGATGTCTGGCCGGCGTTTTGGCTTGTCCTCGGGGGACTCCGAGCTCGACGAGCACGTGACCACCATCACCAGGGTGAGCGCGACGACGATGAGCCTCATTCCGTGCGCAATTGTCGGTCACATCTCACCGTCCGCGCATCTTTCGCGACGCGCTCGTGATCGGCGATAGTGACTGGAAGTGCGTGCAGTAGTGCTCATGATCGGCGCTGTCGGATGTGGCTTTCAGCCGGTCTCGACGCAGACGGCGCATGACGACGCTGCGACGGACGCCGCGAACGACTCGCCGATGACCAAGTCCGATGCTGACATCGATGCGCCGCTCGAACCGGAGTGGACGGCGATCGAGACCCTGATCGTTGCAGCGGATGGCACGGAGGTGAAATCGGTGACGGTGCTCGCGACGGGCGTCGAATACCGGCTGCGCGCCACGGGCACCTGGGTGATCCAAAACAACGTGAACCCAAAGACCGAGGCGGATGCCGAGTGGTGGGACTTCGCGAACCCGGTCACCAACGCCGGTGGTGTCGATGTCGGACTCGCGATCAACGACGCCGACGTCGATGGATCGCGCCAGCCCGACTGGGGCGCGTACAACGCGAGCCATGAATACGAGGTCACATGGATGGGAGCCGGCGAGCAGATCGTCGCCAACATCCACGACGGCAACTTCAGCAACGATGAAGGGTCGCTGTCGCTAACGATTCTGACGCTGCAGTAGCCGTCACGCGGTCGCCCGTGGCGGCGACGTATTCAGGCCGGTTCACGCGCGTGGTGTCGCGATCGCTGATCTGCCTCGCTAGCGGCGACGCTTGGCCAGCCACGCATCTACCTCGGCGACGTCAGCACGCGCGCCGGGGAACTTTCTGAATCGCTCGCGAGCTTGGTTTGCCAGGGCGACGGCGCGGGTGCGATCGGTGCCAGCCTTGTCGAGGGCGTACGCGAGCGCGAGCTCGGCGCGGGGCAAATTGATCCCGCTGAGCGGTGTCTGTGCAGCGGCCTGGATGGCGCGCTCCAGTGTCGCGACCGCATCGGCGGTTCTCCCGCGGGCGAGCTGACAGCGACCCTCGACGAGTAGCATCAATCCAGCGAGCGATGTGGGCTCGGCCTTCACCTTGGCCACGGTTGGTCGCACGCGATCGATCAACGCCACGGCGCTGTTGCAACGATTCATCCGCGCATGAACGTCTGCCAACTGGAGCGCATGAAATTGCCACGCCTGTCTGCCCTCCGCGCCTGCGGCCTCGGCCATGGCGGTCGCTTGCTCGAGCAGGGGTATAGCGTCGGCAAACTGATGTTGGAACACGGGGATCTGGGCGAGCGATGCGAGACCCAGCGCACTGTTGGGATTGACGGGGCGATACGCCTTCCATGTCGCGATCGAAGCTTCGAGCAGCTTGCGGGCTTCATCCCACTTCCCGTTGTAGATCAGCACGAGGCCCATCGAGACCTGCACGGAGGCGATGTTGAGCTTGTTCTTCTCGGCGCCATTGCGAGTCCATCGATCGAGTGAGTCGCGGATTTTGCGCTCGGCGGCTTCGATGTCGCCTCGAATGAGGTGCGAAGCACCAGCGAGGAGCTGAACGATGGCGCGACCCGGCGCGGTCTCGTCGAGTCGTTCCGCAGCCAACTCTGCCGCTTGCAGGTCGCGGTCGAACGTCTCGTCGAACCGTCCGATGTAGAACGCCATCTCGAGGATTGCCATCCACGCCTCGACGACCAGGCCGTTTTCGTCGGTGACCGTGCACATGCGAATTGCTTCCAGCAGCGTGGCCCGCGCGGTCGCGGGATCCGTGAGCTTGGCCTGTGCGGCCCCGAGCTCGAGCGACGCGGGACACAGCGGATCGGAGGGCGTCGTCGCACGCGCTTGTTCGACGGCGAGCTTCGCGATGCGGAGCGCGTCTTCGACTCGCCCGGCCTGACGCGCCAGACGAGCGTCGATGATGTTCTTGAGGATCGGCTGCCACTCGGCGCGCTTGGGATCGCTTGGAACAGACAGGGTCTTGTCGCAGCTGCCGGGGCGAGGGAGATCTCGCAGCCGCTGTTCGGCCGTGGTTGCAAGGTCGAACGCACCGGTGTCGATGAGCACGGTGAGATTGGCGTCGAGATTGGTCAGCTGCCGTTGCAAGCATTGCAGCTGGGCGGCAACAGCGGGCGCCGCGCCCGTCGAGCTCTGCACTGCGGCGCGACAGACCTCCAGGCGACGTTGCTTCCACTCGCTCGACCAGCCATCGCCCCACGTCGAGATTCGTTCGGCGATCGCGGCCGCATCGGGAACGCCGAGCGCCGCATACTTCGTGGCAAACGCGGTGCCGCGGTCGGGTGACCACACGCGATCGACTTCGCGGACGGTCGCGCTGCAGGTGTCATCGATGCTCGGTGGTCGATGGGCGAACATCCACGCCGCCCATCCGGTACCACCGGCAGCGACCAGCGCGAGCACTGCGATCGCGATGCGCGTTCGGTGAGACCGGCCTCGTCCACCGAGCTCGGCGAGCAGCGCCTGCATCGAGCTATGCCGTGCGGCAGGTTCTCGGCCGAGCCCCTTGAGCACGGCGCGCCGCACCTTGCTGGGGAGCCCGGAAACGGCAGCGGGTGGTCGAGCGTCACCGGCGAGGCGTCGCTTGGCGATGTCCGCATAGTCGTGGCCGGTAAACGGTAGCTGCTGATACAGCGCTTCGTAGAGCGCGACGCAGAAGCTGAACTGATCGCTGCGCGCGTCGACGGGTTGGCCGAGATCCTGCTCGGGTGCCATGTACGCCGGCGTGCCGATCACGACACCACCTTTGGTGAGCGCGGCGTCGAGCGCGGGGTTGGTATCCATCGCGATCACCGGCGCCGATGGTCGTCCCGAGGGCGTAGCTGCGATCCGGGCGAGGCCGAAGTCGACGACACGGATGCGCCCGTCCTCACCGACCATGACGTTCTCGGGCTTGAAGTCGCGGTGAACGATACCGAGCTTGTGGGCCGCGGCGAGCCCGGCCCCGGCGGCGACGAATGCGGCGAGCACTTCGCGCGGGGTTCGCTTCTCGCTTGCGAGCCATGCGCGGAGCGTCGTGCCCTCGACGAGCTCCATCGCGATGAACAGATCGTGCTCGTAGGTGCCGACGTCATGCACGGCGACGACGTTGGGATGTGACAGCTGCGCGAGGGTCTTGGCCTCGCGCAGTAGCCGCTCTCGCGACGACTCGAGCTTGCTGTCAGCTACGTCGAATCGGACGACCTTTAGCGCGATCGAGCGATCGAGCTCGGGATCGTACGCCTTGTAGACGACACCCATCCCGCCATGGCCGAGCACGCTGTGGATCATGTAGCGACCGACGATCGTTCCGCGCGTGAGCGTCGCGGGGTCGGCGAGGCCGAGCGGGATGGGGTCTGGCGCCGTGCCAGTGGCGAGCGGCTCAGCACGGCGTGACAGGTCGGCGTGGATCAGCTGGCAGTCGGCACAGCCATCGAGATGAAGCTCGATCGCTTCGGCCTCGGTTTGCTCGAGCTTGCCCGTGGCGAATTCGAGCAACGTGTTCTCGGATGGGCAGGTCACGTGGTCTCGATGGCTACGCCAGTGATCACGGTAACACGGCCGGTCGTCACGGCTTGGTGAGGCCGGCCAGCTGGCGAACGTGGTAGGCGCGCCAGCACGTCGCGTGGTGCTCGTCGGCGAGATCGACGCCGTACGGCGGGACTTCGTTGTTATCGAGCATGGCAGCGCACTGCGTTCGGAGGTCCACGTCATCGAGCAGCGAAAGCACGGAGTCACCACCGGTGGGATCCATGCCCGCGGCGCGCATCACTGCTACTGAGACATCGTCGGCATCCTCTTCATACGAGAAGTAGCGCACCGCCGACCACGGCAAGCCGAGCTCGGAGACGAAACCGGCTTCCGCGGTGCGCATGCGCGAGCGGCCCTCGGTCATCAGCGCCGCGATGGCACTCCCAAGCGATTTGCCGTCGATCAGCGCCTGGCCATCGGGCCCCAAGGTTTTTTCGACCTCCGCGGCCGGAGCACCGAGATCCTCGACGAGGAACTCGACAAACCCTTTGGGGATGACGGCGAGACAAGCTTCGATCTTTGCCTGCGCGCTCGCGCTGTCGGCAGCGACGTCGGAGAGGTCGCCGATGAGCGCGCGGCTGATCGGATCCGTCGCCTGTCCAAGCCGGCTCCAGATCGCGTTGATGGCAGCGATCGCCGGATCACAGGCGGCCTGGTTCTGTGCGTGGCTGCGAACCAAGGCCGCGGAGAACACCTGATGCATCTCTCCCTGCCACGGCACCGCTCCGAGCTCGGCTTGCGGATACGGGCCTGACCACGCAGCGGCGGTGCGCCATGCGGTACCAAACTTGCGCGCATCGGCATCCTCGTCCTCGTAGCGACCGATCGGCTCTTCGTCGCCGGGCACGGCGATGTAGTACGTACGCAACCGGTCTCTGAGGGCAGGCAACACGTGGAGTCCGACGGCGTGTTGGAACTCGTGCATCATGACGGCGAGTACCTGCTCGTCGGTGCGTCCGATCAGGAGCGCGCTGTTCACGATGACCGCGAACATCGCGTGGTGCTGCGCGGTATCGGCGCTCGCGTGGGCGTTGACCTGATCGTCCTCGACGAGCAGCAGCGCGGGTCGGGCGCTGGCGAGGTCGGCGACCGGGCGGCTCGCCGCAAACGCCTCCCAGCCGCGATCGAGGAGCTCGCGAGTATGTACGAACCGCGGATCGGTCTCGCCTACGAGGTTGCGCGGCGGCCGACTCTCCTGCGTGGCTAGCCTGGGCTCCATCTCCTCGGTGAACCACTTCGCTGCGGTTGCGTCGTCATCGAACGTGATGAAGCAGTCGATGTCGGGTGCCGCACACTCGAGATCGAGCTGACAGACGCCGTCGCCATAGCCCGGATCGTTGCAGGTTTCGCTAGCACCATCGCACTTGCCACCGGTGCACTGCGCGCCGTCCCGGGGAGACGCCTCATCGGCGCATGCGGAGACGGCGGATACAGCAAGCAGTAGTGAAGTCAGTCGAGTAGAGCGTTGCATCGGAGAGCCTTTCGTCGAGATGTAGGCTCAAGACACGGCTACCCGCGGCCGTCGCATCGCGATCGGTCGATTGTTACGAACGGCTGTAAGTTCGATGAGTTGCCGCTTCGCCGGCGCGACGCGCGCGGCGATCGAGCTCGGACATGCGCCGGTCACTCGGCGAGCAGGCGGCTGACGGTGACGTCGATCTGACCGGCGAGGCTGCGAAGGATGCTCTCGACCTCTTCGGGCGCGGCGCCGAGCTGTGCCGCGACCTTGTCTCGAGTTTCGGCGAGCAGATGCTCGCGTGCTTGACTGATCCAGCGCGCGACGGTGGCGCGATGGACGCGAAACGTCGGAGCCAGCTCGTCGACGGTGAGGCCGTGGAGGTGGTGCATCCGCAACAGGTTACGCTCGCGCACGCTGAGCACGCCGAACGCGGCGCGCACGGCATCGGCGCAGATCTCGGCGTAGCGCGCGCTTGCGGTCGAGCGGTCGGTGGTCCCGGGCGCGACGACGTCGAAGAACGACGTTTCATCGACGAGCACGGTCTTGCGACGAGATCGCAGCATGTTCATCGCGATTCGCATCGCGGCGATTCGCACCCACGCTTGCAGCGAGCCTTTGCCGGCGTATTCTGAGATCCTCGACTCGCCGGGCTGCGCGGAGACGAGCAGGCGTTCGCGTGCGGCTTGGGTGACTTCGTCGATGAAGTCCTGCGCGCTGTCGATCCGTCGCGCTGCCGTCCGAATGATCGGCACGAGCTCGCGATCGAACGTGACGAGCGCTGCTTGATCGCCCGCTGCACACGCGCACGCGAGGTAGAGATCGGATGCGTAGTTGTGGTCGTGCGTTGGATCGATGCCGATACGCACGAGATGCGCAGCAAGCGCTCGAGGCTCGACGAGCACCTCGGGCCAGCGTGCGCGACCGACGGTCACCCACCGTGCAACGTGATCTTCGGTCTCCTCGCCCACGCCTGACGGTAACACCGAGACGACTACGTCGCGTGAACGATCACGAGCGGATGCTGCGCATTGCCGGTAAGGCGGATGCTCGGAGGTGGCGGATCGCGGAATCCGAGCTCGGTGGTGGGTGGCGTGGTGGTCGGATCGAGCATCACGATGCCGAGCACGCTGATTCGGCTGCCCGGTTCGACGACGATCTCTTCGAATCGAGCGTTGATACTCGCGCGTAGCGAGGTGCCCTCGTGCAGCAGAAACTGATCTTTTCGTGACTTCGTGTCCGGTGCCAAGCTGACCGGTGGCAGCTCGATCGTCGCGGCCGTGGCTTCGACCACGAGCGTCGAGCCCTGCGCGTATTCGAGCGCGAATGGGACGAGGTCGATGCGAGTCGCGGCGAACGAGCGCTGACCGAAGGTGATGGTCGACGGGATCGGCACGCCGGTCGCCGTGGCAGCGGCGACGCGTGAACAGAACGCGACACAACTGCGCGCCGAGAGCGGAGCGGTCAGCAGTTGATCGAGCGGCTTCACGACGCCGGTGACGCGAACGAAGTCGCCTTCGGCGGCGGCCGGCGTGAGCCATGGATGGTCGCGGAGCCTTCGGCGCGCACGCCAATGACTCCACCATCGCTGCAGAGCGCTACGCACGGCGGAGGGATCTACGACGAGGCGAAGGAACGTGCAACTCTGCTATCGGAAGTGCGAGTGGCGACGCCGGTGGCTTACGACGATGAAGTGGCGCTATCGCGCGCGGGAATGATGCGGCTGGAGCGATGAGGATCCCACGCCTGCGGGGCACGGCTTGGTCATGTCGTCGTCGAGTTCTCGCCCCGCGAAGGTTCAAGCTCGAACGACGCGACAACTACCCTGGCACAGGGGGGGTTGCTGTGGCGTGGAGAGCTCGGATGGAGAGATTTTTTTGGGTTGGGTTGGGTTGGGTTGGTTGGGTTGGGCTTGGGCTTGGTGGCGACGGATGAGTGGCCCACGTGGGCCACGGGATCCCAGGGCTGCGGGTCACGGCGCGGTGCCGTGAAGATGGCGCGCTGGCTCGCCGGGGACGGCTGCGCAAGCGCGCTGGCGTGAGCGCGAGCGATTGGGGGATGCTCAGGCGTGGAGAGCTCGTTTGGAGAGAGATTTTTTAGGGTTGGGTTGGGTCGGGTTGGGTTGGCGACGGTTGAGTGGCTCACG
>JBFXAI010000018.1:0-151801 GCA_050184455.1 Kofleriaceae bacterium
TGCGCATCCGGGTAGACCTTGTTCATCGGCTGTATGCTTACCGCCAGAACCGATGGCGATCATCACGTTGACGACGGATTTCGGCACACGAGATGGGTACGTCGGTGCGATGAAAGGCGTTCTCGAGCGCCAGGTGGACCGTGTCCGGGTCATCGACATCGCCCACGACATTCCACCCGGCGATGTCGCGCATGCGGCCTGGGTCGTTGCCACGGCGGCGAAGGAGTTTCCCGATAACACGGTGCACGTCGTGGTTGTCGATCCGGGAGTCGGAACCGAGCGCCAGGCGGTCGCCGTTCGCAGCGTCTCGAGCTGGTTCGTGGGACCGGACAACGGCGTGTTTGATTACATCGTCGAGACCGAGCGGTTTCGCGCATGGGCGTTGTCGCAGCCGCGGCTGGCAGCTGCGGTCGGTGCGATGCGCTCGCCGTTCTCGGCGACGTTTCACGGGCGCGATCTATTCGCGCCGGCCGCCGCGTGGCTGGCGAACGACAAGGACATCAAACAGCTCGCCGAGCCGGCGCACCTGCGTGGCGCATTGCCGTGGGGGGTTCGGGCGAAGGGGCAGGGCCGCGTCGTCCACATCGACCGATTCGGCAATCTGATCACCGACCTCCCGCGCGGCGAGGCTGGCAGCGCGATCGTGATCGCCGGGCACACGCTTCCGCTCGCGACCACATACGGCGACGTCGAGCCGGGGCAGCTCGTCGCCTACATTGGATCGTCCGAGACCGTCGAGATCGCCGTCCGCGACGGCCGCGCCGACGCTCGGCTACCATGTGAACGCGGCACGCTCGTGGTACCAACGAGCGACCCTGCGGGGCCGTACCGATGATCGTCGAGCTCGACATCACAGCGTTGGCCGCCGGCGGCGACGGCGTCGCGCGCGACGACCAGGGGCGGGTCACGTTCATCCCGCGCACGGTGCCTGGCGATCGGGTGCGCGCCCGGATCGTGCGAGCCAAGGCGTCGTTTGCGAACGCCGAGCTCGTCGAGATCATCACGCCCTCGCCGTCGCGCGTCGCCGCACCGTGTCCGCATTTCAGCCGCGGCTGCGGCGGGTGTCAGTGGCAACACGTCGCGCATGCAGCGCAGCTCGCGGCCAAACAGACGTTGGTAACTGGGGCGCTTCGCAAGCTCGACGGCCTCGTGATCCATCCGATCGAAGCACCGGCGCCGCCGTTGGGATGGCGCCGGCGGGCTCGCTTTCATGTGGTGGGCGGCAAGGTCGGACTGTATGCGCTCGATTCTCGGCGCGTGCTGGCGATCGATCATTGTCCGCAGCTCGAGCCCAAGCTCGATCAGGTACTCGGTCAGGTCGCCGCCTCGTCGCCTCCCGACGGCGAGCTCGCGTTGCTCGTCGGCCATCGCGGAGATGCCGCAGTCGGTGTCGGCAAGCCTTGGCGCGGTGCCGATCGCTTGATCGGCCGCGCGGCAATCCGCGGCGTGGTTGCCGGCGACGCCAGTCATGGCGCTCCCGAGGTCGAGATCGAGCCAGGGCTGAGCGGCGGACCGTGGGAGTTCGCACAGGCCAGCGCGGCGGGTAATGCAGCGCTGGTGGCTCGCGCACGCGCAGCGACGGGGCGAGGTCCTGGCCGGCTCATCGAGCTCTACGCGGGCTCGGGTAATTTCACCCGAGGGTTCATCGAGGACGGTTGGACCGTAACGGCTACCGACGTCACCGCGCCCGCTCACCCTGTCGCCGATCATCGCGCAGGTTCAGTCGAGCAGGTACTCGAAGCGCTCCCGCCGACGCCCGCCGTCGACGTGCTCGCGCTCGATCCGCCGCGCACCGGCGCCGCTGCCGCGATCGCGGGCATCGTTCGATTGGCGCCGTCGACGATCGTCTACATCTCGTGCGACGTCGCGACGCTCGCCCGTGACGCCGCGGCGCTGGTCAGCGCCGGGTACCGCGCACGGGACGCCTGGCCACTCGACGTCATGCCTCAGACGTCGCACGTCGAGGTGGTGCTCCGGCTCGTGCGCGGTGGCTAGCGCGCGATCCCGCGCCACAGCAGGATCAAGCCTGCGGTGACCGGAGCCACGTAGATCGCATAGGGATCGCCATCGGCGACGCCGTGAGACTTGCTGATCGCGATGCCGATGACTCCGATGGCGAGCAACACCGCGCCACCGACGAGGTGAAACCACGGCGTGCGGTGAATCGCGAGCTTGTCACCGGCGGTGGCCGGAGCGGTGACGGCTTGCCGGCCGCGCAACAGCGCGTGAACGATCCGCCGTTGATCTGCTTCGGAGCTGAACCAATCGCGCGGGAACGCGATGGCGCGGGCACCGACCTCGACGATCAGAACCGGTGCGGCGCGATTCCACGGCACCGACCGACGGAGGAAGTACACCGCCGTCACATCGCTTGGCGTCAGCTGCAATGGATTGGGAAGGCTGAGTCCACGCGGCAGCGTGACCGCGTCGTCGGAGATGACGATCTTACCAGGCGGGTAGAGGTAGCTCTGGACCACTTCCCAAGCGCGGAACACGCCAAATACGACCAGCACGACGCCGGCCCACACACCGACCGTGCCGAGCTTCCAGATCAGAAGTGACCCCAGCACGATTCCGAACGCGGCCCATCCCGCCGAGCGCTGGCGTGAGACTTCGAGCTCGATCTCGAGCGGCCCCGTTGTCCGGCTGGATGCGCGTTCTGGCTCGGGACCCTGATCGACACCGTCGGTCAGGGCGTTGGTTTCAGTGTCCCCAATCGTGCGTGAGCTTCCTGACACGGACTTGGATCTCGTCGAGCGGGACATGACACAGCCGCCGGTTGATGACGACTTCCTGACCATCTACCACGACGTCGGTGATCGCGCGAGGCGACAGCGCATAGACCACGTTCTTTTCCAGCGCTTGCACCGGCCACAAGGAGGGGTCGTCGAGGTCGAGCGCCACGAGGTCGCACCTGAATCCCGGGGTAATCCGGCCGATCGGCATGCGCAGCACGGCCCCGGCGGTGGCCGTGCCAAGCCCGAAACAGGTCTGCGCATCGATCGCCTGACCATCGATGCGATGGACCTTCTGGAGCAGCGCAGCGGTCCGCATCTCGTCGAACACGCTAACTCGGTTGTTCGAGCAACCACCATCGGTGCCGAGCCCCACGCGGACGCCGCGCGCGACCAAGTCGACGAGGTCGGTGACGCCGTCGCCGAGGAACATGTTCGACCCAGGGCAGTAGGCGAGCGCGCCACCGCGCTCGGCGAGCACCGCGCGCTCTGACTCGTCGAACCAACAGCCGTGCACGGCGATCATCGTCGAGAGGTCGACCGGTAGCGACGCGACCGCGTGAAGCGGACGCGCTTGGAATCGTTCGAGCGATTGGTCGACCTGGTAGCGCTCCTCGGCGAGATGGATGTGCCAGGGCACCCCGGCGTCGCGCGCACAGCCTGCGCCGGCTTCGATCATCGCGGGCGTCGCGCCGTGCTGGCTATGCGGAGCTGGTTGGACCGCGGTCATCCAGCGCGTTCGATCTTGATATCGCTTGGCGAGTGCCTCGAAGTTTGCGACCGCCTGCGGAATCGTCTCGCGATACGAGGCGGGAGCGCCATCCCAGTCGTAGAAGCAGCGCGCGAGCACGATCCGCATCCCGAGCCGGCGCGCGGCCTCGATGGTCGCGGACGCGTGGTCATTACCCTGGGCATTCAGATAGTAGAAGTCGCAAACCGTGGTCACGCCGTGGAGCAGCATTTCGCCAAACGCGAACAGCGCTGCGGTCGCCATGCCCTCGGCATCGAGCCGCGGCGAATAGCGATAGAGCGCGCGCTCGCGCCATTCGAGGAACGGCAAGTCGTCGCCGATTCCGCGGAGCAGCGATTGGAAGCTGTGGTTGTGGGTGTTGATCGTGCCGGGCACCATCGCGCGGTGCGGCCAGGCAACCCGGTGGGCTCCGGCAGCTCGCGGGTCCGCGTGGACTTGCGCGGGGTCGTCGACGCGCACGATTTCGCCGTCGATCGCGAGCACGGCGGTGGGGCCACGGGACGCTCCCTCGACCAGCGCAGCGTCAGCAGTGATCACGATCGCGGTCACGCCGCGACACTATCACCGGCGGACGGCGGTCGATGGTCATCGTCACAGGTTCGCGATAAGGTCCCCGCGCGATGGACGATCTGATCACCGAGGTGAAGGCCGGTCGGCTCGATCCGATCTATGTCGTTCATTCCGAGCATCCGATCCTGATCGAGCGCTTGGTCTCCGCGATCCGCGATGGCGCGGTGCCGCCGGCAACTCGCGGGTTCAACTACGACGTCGTCGAGGGCAAGCCGTCGGCGGCGCGGATCATCGCGCTCGCCCAGACGCTGCCGATGATGGCGGCGCGCCGGATGGTGTTCGTGCGCGAGCTCGCAGGATTGCCTGCCGAGGATGCCGAGCCGCTGCTGGCGTACCTCGCGAAGCCAAATCCGAGCACGGTGATCGTCGCGGTCACCTCGAAGCTCGACAAGCGGATGAAGCTCTATGCCCAGCTGTCGAAGAAGGGCTGGCTCCACGTGCTCGAGGCGCCGCGTCAGCTCGCGCCGTGGGTGCGTGCCGAGGCACAGGCGCGCGGCGTGAAGCTCGATGGGGCGGCGGTGACTCGGCTGGTCGACGCCGTGGGATCGGATCTGTCGCGGCTGGCGCTGTCAGTCGAGCAACTCGGTCTGTTTGCCGGCGATCGTCCGGTCACCGCGGATGACGTCGACGAGCTGGTCGCGGATACCCGCGAGCGCTCGGTGTTCGAGCTGACCGATGCGATCGGCGCGGCGGATCGGACGCGCGCGCTCGCGGCGGTGAACTCGTTGTGCGACCAGCGTGAGAGCGCGGTCGGTGTGGTGGTCATGCTCGGGCGGTTCGTGCGCCAGCTGTCGCTGGTCCATGCCCTGCGGTCCGGTGGCGTCGCGCGGCCGGAGTGGGGCGCGCGGATCGGCGTCCCGCCGTTCGTCGTCGATAAGCTGATCGCCCAAGCGCGACGGTATTCGCCCACCGCACTGTCCGCGGCGACGATCCAGCTGGCGGCGATCGATCGAGCCCTCAAAGGGGACATCACGCTGTCGACGCGCGGCGGAGATTCGTGGTCCGGACCTCAGCTCAAGGCACTCGGCCGCGATCTCGCGGAGCGGGTGATGCTCGAGCGCGCCGTCGGCGGCATCGTCGAGCTCGCACAGTGACCTGAGCGGCCGGCTACTTCTTGTCGTTCTCGACGGTCTTGTCGTCGGTCGCGAACGCCTGTGGCGGCGGCGGCGGCGGGGTCGCGGGTGGTCGCGGCAACATGATCGCCGGCTGGGTATCCTCGGCGCTGATCCCCATCTCCTCGAATGGCTTTCGATACTCGAGCGGGAGCCGCGCGAACTGCTGCGCGAGCGTCGCGCGTGGCACGAACAGCTCTTCGCGGCGTCCGTCGACGACGTCGCGCTTGAGCACGAGCTCGCCGGACATCCGACTCTTTTCGCGAATCGTGCGAGCGAGTGGGGTCAGCTGCGCCAGCAGATCGAGCGGAATGATCCGAGGCTCTTCGAGCTCCGAGACCGGCTGACCGCCGAGCGTGAGATCGATCAGCTGGCGCTTGTCGAGCAGCTTGCGCAGCGTCGCGTTGGCGCGTTCGGCGAGCTGTCGCACCGGAGCCACATCATCGATGTCGAGATCCTCGGGTTCGGCTTCGGCATCGCCGCTGGTCGAAATTGCGACCCACGTCGCACCCCGCTCGCTGACCGCGAACCGTAGGCCGCTCGATGCCTTGTGTGCGCTCTCCTTGAGCGTCACGGTCACCGTTCCGCCGGTGCGCTCGAACGACACCATGACGTATTTGCCGAGATCGATCGGCGCCGGCTTGGGCTTTCCGAACACGCCCTTCTTCATCATGTGAACGACGACGCCGTCGGCGAGCTGGTCGACTCGGATCGGCGCGCGATACGGCTCGGGATCGAGCGTGAACGCGGCGGCGATGCGACCTGCCGTCGCGATCGCATCGGAGTGCGGCATCGCACCGCGGACGTCCCACGACATGATCCACTCGGTCTTGGGCAGCTGATGATCTTGGAAGAACGGCGCCAACGCGCGGATCACGGCGTCGGACGCCGTTCGTGCGAGCGCCTGGGCGTCGAGTTGCTGGACGCGGGCTTCGACCTGGCGCTGCGCCTCGGCGATCGTCTGCTTCACCGTGGCAGCCAGCTTCTGCGCGGCAGTGTTGGCGATCGCGCCCTTCTTATCGGGGCCGATATATAAGTTGAGCGCTGAATGGAGCGCCTTCTCGAGCTCGCTCAGGCGCGACAGCTCGAGCTCGCCTTCACGACGACCTTCCTTCGCGCGGGCGCGGCGACCATCGAGCTCCGTCAATGGGACGAACGCGTTGGTGCAAGTCTCGACCGCCCGAGTGAGGGTCTCGATGAAGTTTTCCTCGAGGGGAAATGGAGTCCCATCTCCGTAGCGGTACATAGCCGCGATGATAGCACTCCCGGTTCGCGCGACCGAAGTTCCCAGACCTGGCGCGAAGCCGGTGGTCCTCAATAATTTCCGAGCAGTCCGAGCTGAACCGTGACCGAATCGATAAAGCTGTTGCCGTAGATAAACTGCTGGTCGATCCCCTCGGGGTTGTTCTCGAGACTGTTCGCGGGGAGCAGATCGAGCAGCATGATCTCGCCGCGCAAGTTGAGCTGGAGCTTGTCGAACAGCCCCCACACCGGCCGGTCCTCGCCGACGGTGATCAGGGTCAGCTTGGTCCCGATCGCCACGTTTCGCACTGGTGACAGCTCGCGGTCTCCCGTGAAGTACTCGCCGGCGGTCGATTCGGTCTGGTAGTAGAACGCGTCCTTGAAGAACTTGGCGGCGGTCTGCTGATAGATCCGCGCGTAGAACCGGAGCAGCAGGCTGTCACCAGCGTATTGCGAGTACCCGAGCTCGAGGTTGCCGCCGATCACTCGCCAGGTATCGTCGTAAAATCGGCCGTCGAAGTGCACCGCGCCCTTGAGCTTGGGTAGGTAGCGGTTGAGCCGCGCCGAGATCGCCCACCGCGCGCGGGTATCCGGGATGTGCTCCTGCGGCGCGTTCGGACCGATGCGCACCCGGCGGTATGGATTCGATTGAAACCCTTCGAGCACCTCGCCGAACAGCGCGACCTGCATGTTCATCACCGGCGACAGGTTCTGGGTCAGCGTCGCCTGGGCGCGATCGATGCGCAGCGGACTCCATCTGGTGATCCGCTCCATCGTGTTCGGATCGAAGTAGTCCTTACCGAAGATCAGGCTGCGTTTCTTGCACGGGTCATCGCCGATCAACGCTTTGGCCTCGAGCGGAGCGACCAGCGCGTTATCGCGGTTGCACACGCGATCGAAGCTGTGGCGATAGGCGAGCGTGATCGTCGTATTGCGGCCGGCGAGGTCTACCGATGCCGCGCCGCCGATCTGGCGCGTCAGATAATCGCGCTCGGTGCCGAACGTACCGGACACCGAGAGCCTCGATCGCTTGCCGTGAAGCCCGATCCCGACGGTGCCTTCGTTGCGGAAGTCGGAGAACTGGGTGGCTGTCGAGATCGCGTCGACCTGATAGACGACCGCCGTTGCGCCGCTGACCGCGTCGGCGGCGTACGACGCGTCGAGCGTGACGTAGCGACCGAGGTCGATGCCGACGTCGAACTGGGGATGGATCACGGTCAGGCTGTTTTCGCCGGGTTTGCCACCTTTGCGGGCCTCGGCGAACAGCGTCGTCGACGCCTCCGCGTAATCGTCCGCCATTGCGGTGCCGCACAGCGCCGACAGCACAGTCGCCGTGGCGATCAGTCTCGTCAGTCTCGTCAGGCTCGTCTGATCTTCGCGGCCTTGCGTGTTCCGGAACGAACGCAAAGCCGGAGAGGACGCAGAGGACGGAAGGAGGTCTTGGTTCAGTTGCCCCGCTCCGGGGGTTCCTTCGCGGTAGGGACGTTCGTCCTCGCTGCGCTTCGCTGGCTGCGGGCGAACGCGATCGATTCCGCTCAGTTGCACCCGCAGCCTCCGCCGCTGGCGCCGCGGCCGCCCGCCGCGCCTTCTCGGTTGGAGCGGACGTGCTCCACCGATGCGGCCTCGTGCGGATCGCCATCGAACATCATGACCTGGTCGGCGAGGAACTGTTTCTCCGACGCTCGAACGGCCTGACGACCACAACCGACGAGCGCGGTCGCGGACAGCAGCACGATCATCAAGCAGCGATGGGTCACAGCGTCCTCCGGCTAAAAAAAGATCGCGAGCCCGCCGGTGTACTCTTGGGCGTTGCTCGCGTGGTTCTGGTTGAACAGCGACCAGTTGCGCGCATCGAGGCGCAGCGTGATCTGCTTCTTGAAGGTGATCTCGAGCCCGCCACCGGCACCCAGTGCCATCAGGGTCTCCTCGACATCGATGAAGTTGTCGGCCTTGGGTCGGATGTAGGCAGCGCCGAGTCCGATGCCCGCATACGGTCCGATCACCGCGCCCGGCGCCATTCGCAACACGAACCCGAGCCCGCCGAGGAACACGTCCTTTTCCGAGCGCGGGGACATCCCGGCGAATCCTTCGAGCGCCCAATACGGGTCGATCAGCCACGATGGGCGCAACAAGAACACGCCCTCGAGATCGAGCACGCCGGCTGAAAACGACAGGCCGACGTCGGCGTATTCGATCGGCGGCGGACCCAAGATCGCGCCCCTGATCGCGCGGCCCATGCGTGTGAACACGCCGGGCTGCTCCTCGGGACCGACCTCGAATGGGAACACCACGTCGCCCAGGATCCATCCCGTCGTGCCGTCATCGAGCTCGACCTTGAACCAGTAATCCCGCGTGCCGCGCTCGAGCACTTGGAACACCTGGCCGCGCTCCGCGTTGTAGACGGTGCGATACCCACCGCCAGGTCCAGAATGCACGGGCGCTTTCTGCGCGATCACCCGCAGGTACGCTTCCGCGCCGGCGCTGCCGGTGAGCGTAGTAAGCGATGCCGCGACGGTAAGAGCGAGGAGGCGAGGTTTCACATGAACCAATCTAGAAAGACCTGCACTGCCGGGTCGGCAGACGTAAAGATGTCCATGCCGCCGTGGGGATCGATGCCGGCGAGCGGCTTGGTCAACAGCTGGCTCGCGTCGAACGTGCCGCAGTTGAGATAGATCTGCGCCTGGCGATAGTTGAACGAAATGTCGACGGGCATCGTCCGAAACCCGAGCGCGTTGCCGCCGGTTTCGTTGTGGCAGCCTCCGGCCTTGGTGCACGACGTATCGCCGGTGCGGACGATGTAGTTCGGCCAGATCTGTTGCTCGAAGTAGTCGATTCCACCTGGGGGATTGCACAATCCGATGTCGGACGGCGTGTCGCCGAGGTCGACGGTCGGGCAGCCAGTGGCCAGGAACGCCGAAACGGTAACCGCGACCAGGCCAGCGGTCGTTGACCGGCGGTTACCCATCCCGTTCTTACGGTACACCCGATTCCCTAACGGTCGCCACGCTTGCGACTGATCACTGCGGTTGGGTAACCTCTCTAACAGTGTCGACAGGAGCGTCCCGTCCCCCGGGTCCGGGCCGACCCCCGCCGATGCCAACTCCGGTGCTTGGCTCCAAGACGGTCAAGCAACCACCACCGGTGCCAGAGCGCTATCGCAGCTCTGTACGGATCGATACCGAGCCGGAGCCGCCTCGTGCGATTCGCACCGGATTGGTCGGGCGAGAAGACCAGCTCGCAACGCTCGCAGATGTCGTCAGTCGCGCGATCGATTTCCAAGCGCCACAACTCGTCACCATCGTCGGCAATCAGGGCACCGGGAAGACTCGGTTGATCAACGAGCTGATCGCCAGGGTAGGGGCGAGTAAGGAGCACGCCTGCAGAGTGTTCCACGGTAACGCCGAGCGCGACGATGCGTTGCTCCCGGTGCGCTTGGCGGCGCTGACCTCGTTGCTGCGAGATCGGTTCGAGCTCACGCCGAATCCAGACGAAGCGTCGCGGCTTCGGTTTGCCCACGAGGTCCGGACCGTGATGGCCTCCGACCAGGTCGCCGAGATGCTGCACTTCCTCGGCGGATTCGTCGGTCTGAATTTTCCGCCGACCCCGTTCTTGCGCACGCTCACCGAGAATCGCAAGCAGCACGCCGAGCTCGCGCGCACCGCGCTGCGGCGATTCTTCGAGCTCGATGCGGGGGTGTCGCCGCTGATGCTCGTGCTCGACGACATGCAGTGGGCCGACGGCGAGACGTTGTCAGTGATCAACGAGCTCGCGGCAGGTCTCGCTGGATCGCGTGTCGTGGTGATCGCTGCGGCGCGTCCGGAGATGCTCACCCATGCCGGCAGCTGGGGTGACGGTGCGATCGATCACGAGCGCGTCGATCTTCGCAATCTCGAGGCCGACGACGCGGAGCAGATGTTCCGCGATCTGTTGTCGCGCGTCGATCATGTCCCCGACGACACCGCCCAAGCCGCTGTCGAGATGACCGGTGGCAATCCTGCGTTCCTCGAGCAACTCGTGCGGCTGTTCATGCAGAACGGGACCATCGATGCCTCGGGTGCAACCTGGCGACTCGATCCGCAGATGGCCGCGGAGACCGAGCTGCCGATCAGCATCGAGGAAGCGATCGAAGCGCGGATCGCGGCGCTCCAGAACGACGAGCGCGACCTGCTCGAGAAGGCCGCGGTGTTTGGCAACGTGTTCTGGGTGTCGGCTGTCGTCGCGATGACCAGGCTCGAGCAGCCGCCGGCGTCGGTTGCGCCCGGCGCGCTCGACATCGAGTGGGGTGATGGTGAGGATGTCCGGCGCCGGGTCTCGGATCTGATCGCGATGCTCGTCGATCAGGACTATCTGCTGCTGCTCGATGCCGACGACTCGAGCATTCCGGGCGAATCCGAGGTCGTGTTCAAGCATAACCTCGAGCGCGAGCTGATCGCCAAGTCGACCGAGTCGAACCGGCTCGCCCGGTATTACCTCGCGGCCGCGCAGTGGCTCGAAGCGAAGACCACGCAGCGCAGCGACGAGCAGCTGGAGTTCCTCGCAGGTCTGTACGAACGCGGTGGCGATACCCGGCGCGCGGCGCGGTGTTATCTGCAAGGCGGCGATCGCGCCCGCGCTCGCTACGCGCCCGACGAGGCTCGCGTGCTCTACGAGAAGGGCCTCAAGATGGTCGGCGAGAAGGATGCCCCGGCGCGCATGGACGCGCTGCACAACCTCGGCGACGTGCTCGAGCAGGTCGGTCGCACCGAGGAGGCGATCCAGTGCTTTGTCGACATGCTCAATCTGGCATGGAAGTTCGACAACCTCGCGAAGGCGGGCGCCGCGTATAGTCGGCTCGCGCGCGGTCAGCGGCGACTCGGCAAGTACGACACGTCGATGGAGCACCTGCGACGCGCACACGAGCTGTTCGAACGGTCGCGCGACGATCGCGGGATCGCGTCTACGTTGGACGATATGGGCCGCGTCCACTGGTTGCGCGGTGCATACGGTGCAGCGCTCGACTTCCATCGCCAGGCGCTGACGATCCGGCGGGCACTCAACGATCGACGGTCGATCGCGTTGTCGCTCGCCAACATCGGCCGGGTCCATCACGACACCGGTAACTTCAAGGCGGCGATCAATCAGTTTCGCGAGGCGCTCGACCTGCGCCGCGACATCGGTGATCTGGTCGGCGTGGTGCAATCGCTGTGTGACCTCGGCGGCGTGCACTCCGAAGATGGCAGCCACGAGCTCGCACTCGAGTTGCTCGGCGAAGCGCGAGCACTGGCTACCGATATCGGTGACAAGCTCGCGCTCGCCGACGTGTTGTCGCGGATGGGCGAGGTGAAAGCGGCGATGGGGCTCGGCGCCGACGCGGTGAAGGATCTATCGGACGCCAAGCAGCTCGCGGCCGGGCTCGGCGATCGCGTCGCGCTCGCGGTGACCCACCAACGGCTCGCGCAGGTCCACCTCCAGCTCGGCAACCTCGAGGCTGCCGACGTCGAGGCACACGCCGCAGTCGCGGTGAGCGAGGCGATCGGTCTGCGCGTCCACATCGGCTGCGGCTACCGGGTGAAGGCGGAGGTCGCGGCGGCGCTGGGCTACACGCTCCAGGCCGAGGACGATTTTCGGCGAGCGATCGATATCCTCGCGGCGGTGAAGCACGAGGTCGAGCTGGCGCGCGCGTACCAAGGGCTCGCGACGATCAAGGAACGCGCAGGCGCCACCGCAGAAGCGAACAAGCTGCGCACCCGAGCCATCGACATCTTCAACCGGCTGCGCGGCGCGGCGGCGACCGAATAGCCATGGACGAGCGCGAGGCTCGCAGGCGACTCGCAGCCGCGGTGCCGCCCAACGTGCGAGCGGTGTGCGCAACGCTGACCGGCGCAGGGCATCAGGCGGTGACGGTCGGCGGTGCGGTGCGTGACGCGATCATCGGTCGCTCCCCCGGTGATTGGGACGTCGCCACGAGCGCGCGTCCCGACGAGGTCATGGCGCTGTTCCCCAAGACCGTTCCGACGGGGCTCGCCCACGGCACGGTGACGATCGTGACCGGTCGGGGCGAGCACACCCACGTCGAGGTGACGACGTTTCGCGGCGAGGGCGCATACACCGATGCGCGGCGTCCTGATCACGTCATCTTCGGGGTTCCACTCGTCGAGGATCTCGCGCGCCGTGATTTTCGGATCAACGCGATGGCGTACGATCCGGCGAGTGATGCGTTGATCGATCCGTACGCCGGGATGGTCGACTTGGCCGAGCGCAAGCTTCGCGCGGTCGGACCGACTGGCAAGGTCTACGATGACGCGGTGGCGCGATTCACCGAAGACGGACTGCGCGTGATGCGCGCGGTTCGGTTCGCCGCTGTGCTCGAGTTCGATCTCGATCTCGATACCGAGCGCGGCATCGTGCCGGCACTGCCGAGCTTGGCGAAGGTGAGCAAGGAGCGGGTCTCCGCCGAGCTGCGGCACCTGCTCGGTGCACGACAGCCGTCGCGCGGCCTGGCGATCGCCGAGCGCACGGGGATCATCGCGCTGATCGTGCCCGAGCTCGCCGCCGGCCTCGATGCGCGGGCCGCAATGTCGGGAGGCCGTGATCGGGCGGTGACGCAGTGGTTGGCCCGGATCGATGCCGCGCCGATCGAGGCGAGGTTAGCGGCATTCGTCGTCGAGATCGGAGCGCCCGGCGGTGATCCGGCGCAACGCGACAGCGCACTGGTCGACGCGGCTCAGCAGGTGTTGCGCCGGCTCAAGTTCAGCAACCAAGAAGCCGACAGCGCGGCCCACGCGGCGAGCATCGCCCGAGCGATGCATGGATCTGCGCTCGCGGCACCCCAGATCCGTCGGCTGTTCGCCGCGATCGGACGCGACCACGCGGCGAACGCGCTGGCGGTGTGGCGCGCGATGTCGGCCGACAGCCCGCTGGTCGCGGTTGCCGATCAGATTCTGCGCGAGCGCGATCCGCTCGCAGTCAAAGACCTCGCGGTGACCGGCAAGGACGTCATGGACGAGCTCGAGATCGCGCCCGGTCCGATGCTCGGCCGCACGCTCGCCGCGATTCTCGAACGCGTGCTCGATCGACCAGAGCTCAACACCCGCGATCAACTGCTTGGCGTCGCGCGCCAGATCGCAGCTGAGTAACGCCCTACCGCAGCTCGGCGAACGCATCGACGACCAGCGTGCGGGCGCCGCGGCCTCCGATGATGATGCGAGGCATCGCGAGCTTGGTGAGCCGGGCATCGAGATCGACGACGAGGTGCGAGGCGCGGCGGAGCAGGTTTGCGAGCCCGCTGCGATCGGGCTCGGGATCGCCGGCGCGCGACGACACGACCTGTGCGGCCAGTGCCTGCGCGTCGATCAGCCGCAGCGGCGCAGGGGCGGCGGCGAGCAGCGGACCATCGAATACGACGGTCCAGCCGAGGGCAGGCAGTCGCACCATCGTCACGCCCAGCTCACGCCCGGCGGGCGGGGTCTCCCGGATCACGACGGCGGCGCCTTCGGCCGCCGACTTGTTCGCCGCGGTGAGCACGCTGGTGAACGCTTGGCGCACCAGCGCATCACTGCCGACGCCCTTCTCGATCGGGCAGCCGGCAGGCTCCGTCGGCAGGTCGTGTCCCCATGGCTTCACCTCGACGGGATATCCGGCGCGGCGCGCGAGCTTCACCGCTGCCGACGGTGTGGTCGCGACTGCCTGGCGAGTGATCGCCACGCCGTAGGCCGCGAGCAACACCTTGGTCTCGTGGTCGCCAAGCCGTGTGAGGTCGCTCGACAACTTGTCGAGTTGGCGGCGGAGCCGCTCGTCGTCGATCGCTAGCGTTGCGGATTGATCGTGAGAGGCCGGTCCGAGGCCAGCGGCGATCCGTTCCGCGGCTCGGCCGAGCAGGGCAATCGCGCCTAGCGCGGGGCGCGCCCCGTACACCACGTGGTGATCGTCGGCGAGCTCACCGCGTGCAGCGACCGGAACGTGCAGTCCCGGCGTCGTAGCGAGCGGCGCGCCGAGGCTGGGATCGTAGAGCACGACGTCGGTTGGCTCGTCGCCACCGATCACGGGCGGCCGAGCGCCGAGCGCCTCGGCGTCGACCGCGAGCGCAACCGCTTGTGCCTCGAGCCACGATCCAGGCGGTGCGACCACCGCAGCGCGCGGACCGCTCGGAAGGCCGAACCGTACGAGCAGGACGATCGCTTCGAGCCACGCGTCGACGTCGTGGCTGAGCGCGGCGCCGTGGCTGCGCAGGTACGCGATCGCCGCGGCACGCTCGATCGCCGCACGGCCGGTGCCCCGCGGGATCGGTGCGAGCAGACACACCGGCCGGCCCCGCGATGCCGCCCGAGCGCAGCTCGTCGCGAGCTCCACCGCACTGGTTCCAGTCGGAATCGCGTCGAGCGCCAACGCCAGCACGTCGTCGGTGGTGCTGATCATGCTGGCGGTGCTCGTGATCGCGTCGATACCGCGTGCGGTCAACGCGGCGATCGCGGTCGCGCCGAGCTGTGTCGGCGCCACCACATGAACCCGGACATCGGTCGCGGGTGGCGCCGCGGTCCTTGCGTGTCCCATCACACCCTCGATCGCAGGTGGGCGGCCAGTTGCTCGGCGACGCGCTCGAGGCTGCGCGTGGGCTCCTGGCTGGCGCGCGGCGGCATCGCACGATGGCCAAGCGTCACCGGATCGAGCCCGAGCGAGCCGACATCTAGTCGCTTCATCGTCGCCGACGGGGTCGGGGTCGGGTACTCGTCGATCCACGCGCCTGCGATCCGGACCCCGATCACCGCGCGGCCGGCGATTCGCACCTCGCGTCGCTGGCCGCCGACGATCGAGGTTGCGTGCAGCGTCGTCCGATCCGTCGCCAGCGCGGTGACGTGGCTGAGCTGTGCTGCCTCGAGCAACTCGGCGATCGCGGCGGTCTCGGCGAACCGCCCCGGACGACTCGCTTCATCTACCACGACGATGTCAGCGGCGAGATGCTTGACGATCGCGGCGACCACCTGGGCCCATCCCAGATAGTCGAGCTGCATGTCGATCGGAACGCCGACGCTCGCGATGCCAGCGCGATTCGCGCGGTCCGCGGCGAGATCGAGCCAGGTCGAGGGACCGGCCGCGACGGCGATCGGGTCGGGTAGGATCGCGCTCGCGGCGACCGCTCCGTCGAGCCAGCGCACCGAGCGGGCGGGTACGGCGCCGCCGAGCCAGATCGCGACCGTCACGATTCCTCCAGGGCGCGGCACAGCTTGGATACGTTGTCCGCGACCGCCCCTGACAATCCCGCGTCGAGCTTTCCGAGGGTGCCGCCGATCTTGATCACGCGGGTCGCACCGGCGACGTCGAGTGGAGCATCGCCGATGACCACACACAGCTCGGGAGCCAACGCCGTGTCGCGTTCGACCACGCGATTCGCGGCAATCGCCTTGGCGCGCCCCGCAGCGGGCGATCCGACGAGCTGAGCGCCGAGCAGCTTCACTAGCCGATGGGCCTGAGCGAGCGCCTCGCGATCGTTTGCGACCTGGTCTCCGATCACGACGATCGCGCTGGTCGCTGTAGGCGTGTCGTCATCGGCGATGCTGCTGATCTCGATGCGAGCGTCGTTGCCGCCCGGCATCGTGAGCACCACGAGGTCGATGTCATCGTCCGCCGGGCGCGCGACATGTGCGCCGCCGATCAGCGCGACCGCGGCGCCGCTGTCATCGGACCGCACGTAGCCGCCATCGCGATCGCGAAGCTCGACGTCTTCGACGCCGAACGCGCGGGCACGGATCAGCAGCTTTGCGCCGATCCGCGCGGCGGTGCGTGGTCCGAGCTCGGTCGCCGATGGACTATCCGCACCGAACAGCACGAGTCGTGGACGCAGGTGATCGACCACGCCTTGCCACGCACCACCGATCGCGCTCCACAGCGGTGCCACCGGGGTATCGGTGATCGCGACCACGAGCTTGTCGGCGCCGCCGCGGGCGATCGCGAGCTGGACATCGTCGATCCCGGGCAGCCGCTTGGCGGTCGTCAGCTGCGCGGTCGCGTCGGCGGGTTGTGTGCTCGAAGGGGCCTGAGCAACGATCGCGGCGTACAGCGTGCCGCCCCACGATGACGCTGCGACGCGGCCCGCCGCGAGCGCGACCAAGGAACCAGGGTTGGGCACGCCGCCGTCGAGATCGATGTGGACCAAGACGGCCGTCACGTCTGTCGACGCTAACGTGCGAGTCTACATTTGGTCAAGAATCTCGTCTCATTCCCGCAGCTTGGGGCACCGGACGCGCGCGCAGCGACCGGCGCGGACCTCGAGCGACCAGCCGTGCCGGGCGCACACGAGGTGGTCCCCTTCGACGAACCCATCCGAGATCCTCCCGCCATCGTGCGGGCATACGTCATCAACGACCACGATCCGGCCGCTCTCGAGCCGGGCCACCGCCACCGGCCGCGCGCCATCACGGGCCCGCACGATCGCGCCGACCGGGATGAGGCCGAGCTCGTGAACGCCCGGCACCCCGTCATCGGGGTCATAGCCGAGCTCGTCGAGTAGCTGAGCTGTGATCGGGCCCATTGCCCCGACCGTAGGGCCAGGGTCTGACACTCGAGTGGATTACCTCGGTCCCGATCAGATCTCTCTCATCCCTCGGGTCGCTTTGCGACGTTGCGTGCCTCCGCTCGACGAGAACGTAAAAGCCGCTGAGGGCGCACCGGCGCGCAGAGATCAGCCGCGCACTTGCTGGCGCAGCCAGTGGTCCGCGAGCACCAGCGCCAGCATCGCCTCGACGATCGGCACCGCGCGCGGCAGCACGCATGGATCGTGACGCCCGCGCGGCTCGAGCACGACCTCGTTGCCCTCGCGGTCGACGGTGTCCTGCGGCCGCATGATCGTCGCCGTCGGCTTGAACGCGATCCGCAGGGTCACCGGCTCGCCGTCGGAGATCCCGCCTTGGATGCCACCCGAGCGGTTCGTCCGCGTGCCGATCGTTCCATCGGGACGGCGATAGAACAGATCGTTATGCTCACTGCCGGTCATCAACGTGCCGGCGAAACCGGATCCGATCTCGACGCCCTTGACCGCCGGGATGCTCATCATCGCTTTCGCGAGATCGGCGTCGAGCTTGTCGAACACCGGCTCGCCCCAACCTGGTGGAACGTTGCGCGCCACCGCACGAATCACACCGCCGACCGAGTCACCATCGCTGCGCGCTTGCTCGACGCGCGCGATCATCTTGGCCGCGGTCGCCGGGTCCGGGCATCGAATGTCGTTGATGTCGACGTCGTCGCGAGTGACCTGCTGATCATCGACACTCGCCGCGATCCCCGACACCTCATCGACCCACGCCACGATCGCGATGCCATGACGCGCCAGCAGTTGTTGCGCGATCGCTCCGGCGGCGACACGGCCGACGGTCTCTCGCGCGCTGGCACGACCACCACCTGCGATCGCGCGGATGCCGAACTTCGCGTCGTAGGTGTAGTCGGCGTGGCTCGGGCGATACGCCTTGGCGATGTGGTCGTAGTCCTTGCCGCGCATGTCCTGGTTGCGGATCATCATCGCGATCGGGGTGCCGAGGGTCTGGCCATCGACGACGCCGGACAGGATCTCCACCTGGTCGGCTTCCTTGCGTTGGCTGACCAACCTGCTTTGGCCCGGGCGACGCCGATCGAGCTCTGTCTGGATGTATGCGAGGTCGAGTGGGATACGTGGTGGACAGCCATCCACCACCACGCCAAGCGCTGGCCCGTGGGATTCACCGAAGGTCGTGATCCGGAACAGCGCGCCGAAGCTGTTGCCCATCGGGGGCAGTGTACGATGGCAAGCTCGCGAAAAGCCAAGCTGCTCGGGTTTGCTGGTGGACTGAGTTTGGGGTTACCCTGAGTCAGCTGATGGTCGACCCTGATCGACGGCCCACGGCACAGGAAATCGAGGAGCTGATCGATCTGGTCCGCAGGGATCCCGGATCGCCAGCGTTCGTCGATCTAGGGGAGGCGTACCTCGCGCTCGGCCGTCCGCGAGATGCCGCCCAGATTGGGAATGTTGGGCTGCAGTCAGCTCCCGACAGCGTCGAGGGCCGCGTGATGTTGTCGCGCGCCTTCGTCGCGATGCATCAGTGGAAGGAAGCCCAGGGCGAGCTGCTTCGGGTCGTGAAGGTCGACCGATCGAACCGGATCGGATTCGCATTGCTCGGCGAAGTGCTGCTTCGCCGGTCTGACTTCGAGCGCGCGGTTCCGGTGCTGCAACACGCGCAGAACCTGGATCCGACGAGCCCGACGATCCTCGCCATGCTCAAGCGAGCACGGGCGGGGCAGGGACTCGATCCGCCGCCGCCCATCCCGAGCCCGATGCCGCCTCGCGGCGAGACTCACAACGACGCGGAGATCGTGCACTCGCAAGACCTCGGCTCGACGGCGCTGGATCCACCGCGCAAGCTGCCGCCGCTGCCCGGCGTGAGCCCGCCGCTGCCCGGCATGAGCCCGGCCCCGCCGGTGTCGGCCGCGATGCGTAGCCAGCGGCCGTCCGTCGCACCGCCACAGATGAGCGTCGAGGGGATTCGTCCCCGGCTGATTGCCGAGAAACCGCAGAACGCCGCAGCGGCATCGCTTCGCACCTCGGCCGCTGCCGGCGAAAACTATCTCAACGATCTGCTCACCGGCGGCCTGCTGGACGTCGCCGGCGTCCGCGTGCCCGATCAGGAATACGATCTGCGTCCCGATCGCCGCTGGGGTCGTTCGACGCGGCGCGCGTTCATCTTTCTATTCGTGGTGCTCGTGTTGGGGATCGGCGGCGGCGGCACGTGGTACTGGTGGACCGAAAAACAGAAGTCCGAAGCGATCGCACGGCTCAGCCGCGAATCGAAGCAAGCGATCATCTACGGTGACTTCGCGGGGTTCGAGACCAGCATCAAGAAGCTGAGCGACGCGCTGAAGAACAATCCGTCGAACGTGTTGACGTTCGCGTACGTCGCCGAGACCGGCGGCCTCGAGGCGCTGCTCTACGGCACCGACGATGAACGGGTGGACAAGGCATTCAAGGCGGTCGGCGCCGAGATCAAACCCGAGGAGCCCGGTGCACGTGAGCTGGTGATCGGTCGCGCGTCGGTCGAGCTGTCGCGGCTCGGCACCGGGGAGGGCGCCGCGGACGCGATCGCAGCGAGCAGCAAGTCGACGCTCGCCGACGTGATCAAATCGCTCGACGCGCACCTCGCGAAACATCCCGATGATCGGTGGGCGACCTGGTTGAAAGGCCGCGCGCTACTCGCGGGCGGGGAGCGCAAGGCCGCGCGCGCGACCCTGAAGGCCGCCAGCGATGGCGAAGACGGCCTGGTGATCGCGATGGTCGAATATGCCGACGTGCTGGTCGACGATGGCCAGCTCGACGACGCGCTCAAGATCTACGACCGCGCGCTCGCGAAGTCGAAGGACCATCCGCTGGCGCTGGTCGGACGCTCGCTCGGCCGCGCCGAAGCGTCGATGCAGCTGCCCGAGGCGATCGAAGACCTCAGCGTTCGGCTCGACAAGAACCTCGGCAAACGGGTCGGCTCGTATCGCCAGCTCGCGCTGGCGTTTGCCAATCAGGGCATCGAAGACTTTCCCAAAGCGAAAGAAGCGCTGACCAAAGCGACCGCCGCGAGCCCTCCGAATGAGCCGCGGTTCTGGGCCCGCATCGGCTGGGTTCACTACATCAATGGACAGCTCGCCGACGCGGCGAAGGCCCGCGCGCGGATCGCTTGGTACGGCAAGTCGAAGGCCGAGGACGATCCGACGGTGCAACTGCTCGACGCGGGCCTGCTGCTCGCATCGGGTCTGCCATCGCAAGCGCTCGAGCTTGCCTCGAAGCTCAACGGGACGCGCGCGCGGACCTTGCGCACGTATGCGCTGCTGGATCTCAAGAAGTGGAAAGACGCGGCCTCCGAGGCGGATGCGATCCTGGCGACGTCACCCAACAACGTCGAGGTTCAGATCCTCCGCGAGCACGCCCGGATGGTGGGCACAACCGGCAAGGATCAGATGGCCGCGCACGAGGCGCTGGACAAGCTGGCGCGGCGCGCCAAGAGCAAGCTCGGACGTCATGCGCTCGGCGCCGCGCTGCTCGACACCGGCAACGCGAAGGAAGCCCAATCCGAGCTACAAGAGGCGATCACCGACATCACCGATGTCTCGCCCAATCCGCTCGCGTATCGCACGCACACCCGGCTCGCGGAGGTGCTGCTCGCGGCGAATGACATCACCGGCGCTCGCAAGCATCTCGACGAGGCGCTCAAGCTGAACTCCGGGTTCTTCCCGACGCTAACGCTGCAGGCGCTGGTCGTGTTGCGCGCCGGCGATCCCGATCAAGCGCTCGCGCTGCTCGATCCGATCTTCAAGGAACAGGCCGCGGTGACGCCGATCGTCAAGCTCACCGCCGCCGAGGCGCTGATCGTCAGCAAGCGGACCACCGCCAAGCAGAAGCAGGATGCTCGCCAGCTGCTCGAGGCGGTGAAGGACCAGCTGCCGCCCGCCGACGTCGCGCGCGTGGCGGCGCTGCTCGATCCCAACTTGCCGAAGGAGATGGGGCTGCCAGAGCCTGCAGGGGCGAAGCCGGCCGCGCCCGCACCGCCGCCCAAGCGTGCACCGCCGCCGCGTCGGGGTGGCCGGCGTCGATGAGCCGGTTGGTCGCGGATATCCAGGCTCGTGCACGTTCACGAAGACCCGAGCGGCACTGCGCTCGTCCAAGAACCCTCAGCCGTTCTCTACGGCCTTTGCCCGGCTTTGCGTTCATCTTCGTTGCAGAGGAACACCACGCCGCTGCGCACGCAGAGTTGCGATAAGCGCAACCAAGGGACGCCCGCAGCTAATCGAGGATGCCTACGATCGAGCCCTGGCCCTCGCGGATCAGCGTGATGTCATCACCGCTCACCTCGAGCACGGTGCTCGGCACGGTGGCAGGTTGGTCGACGTCGACCTCCGTATCGATCACCACATCGACGCAATTGCCAAATACATCGAGGATATCGTTCGCATCACGGCACGGCTCGTCGATGCCGGGTGCGATCGCGCTGGTCGTCAGCAGCGGACGGCCGAGCGCCTGCGCGAGGGCCTGCGCGATCGGGTGGCTGGTGATCCGAATCCCGACGGTGCGTCGCTTGTGATGGGTGAGCGTGCGCGGCACCTGGTGGGTTGCCGGCACGACCATCGTATACGGGCCGGGGAACAGTCGCTGGGCGAGTCGAAATGCCGTCTGCGAGAACTGACCGAACTCCGACGCGGTCGATAGGTCAGGGCAGATCAGCGCGAGCCGTTGGTTCTTGTTCATGCCCTTGGCGCGATAGATTCGCTCGATCGCGTCGCGCGACTCGATCGCACAGCCGAGCGCGTAGACCGAATCGGTCGGGTACGCCGCGACGCCTCCGCGGTGGAGGATCTGCACCGCCTGGTCGATCTTGCGTGGTGACGGGTCCCCCCAGCGATCGAACACCAATCGCAGCGGATCACTCACCCTCGAAATCCTTTTCCGATCACGTACTGCTCGATCGAGATCTGGCGACTCGACGCCGGCTTCGCCGTCTTCGCCACCGCGAACTTCGCGCGCACCGCTTCGGTGAGCTTCTTGAAGTCAGGCCCTTGGAACAGCTTGCCGACGAAGTTGCCGCCAGGTGCGAGCATCATCGTCGCAAGCTCGAGCGCGCGCTCGAACAGCGCCTCGGACCGCGCCTGGTCGAGGCTGCGAATCCCCGAGGTGTCGGGCGCCATGTCGCTGAGCACGACATCGAACGCAGGTAGCTCGCCGAGCAGCTCCTTGGGCTCGATCGTCAGCACGTCGCCGACGACGATCCTCGCCCCCTGGGGTGGTCGCTGCAGCGGCGCGCGGTCCAGCCCCACCAGCACCGCGCGGTCTCCGATCTGCTGACGCGCGTACTGAAGCCACGAGCCAGGCGCACAGCCGAGGTCGAGCACGCGGTGGCCGCCGTCGAAGATCTTGTGCTTCTGATCGATCTCTTCGAGCTTGTAGACGGCGCGCGCGAGGAACCCTTCGCGCTTCGCCTTCTGGTGAAACGCGTCGCGGCGAGTCCTTCGGTCGGCGAGTTTCGACATCGGATCGCTCCGCGGGACGGTGCTACCAGCGGTCGGCGAGTTTCGACATCGGATCGCTCCGCGGGACGGTGCTACCAGCGGGGGGGAGTTTCGACATCGGATCGCTCCGCGGGACGGTGCTACCAGCGGGCGATGAGTTCGACATGAAATCTTCGCCGTGGATCGGTACAACAACCGCGATGCAGCGAGGGCCTGCACCGCGACCAGCGACCGGTTAGCCGCGGCCCGCTGCTGCCTTCTTCGAGGCCTTGAGGGGGTTCTTCGAGCGAACCTCCTCCTTGCCCATGCCCTTGCGCTTGTACATGTCGCGCGTCGCCGCCTTGGTGACAACGACGTAGTCGTTGGCCGAGCCAGGAACCGCGCCGCGAACCAGGATGCAGTTGTCGTCAGCGATGATGCGGAACAGCTGCAGGTTCTGCACGCTGACCTTCTCGTTGCCCATCTGGCCCGCCATGCGCTTGCCCTTGTGGACGCGCTGCGGGGTGAGGCGGCAACCGATCGACCCGCCGTGGCGGAAGTACTCGTGCGTTCCGTGCGCGCGGGTCATGCCAGACATGTGGTGCTTCTTGATCACACCCTGGTAGCCCTTGCCCTTGCTGACGCCTTCGACATCGACGGCGATGTTGTCAGCGAACACGTCCTGTGGACCGATGACCTGGCCCACCGAGTACTTCGCGACGTCCTCGGCCGACAGCCGGATCTCGCGAATGAACCGCTGCGGCTTGCCGCCCGCGGCCTTCACGCTTCCGAGCTCTGCCTTGGTGGCGAGCCGCGCTGGCTTCTCGTCGAAGCCGAGCACGATGGCGGTGTAGCCGTCGCGCTCTGCGGTGCGTGTTCCGACCACGTGGCACGGACCCGTCTGGATCACGGTGACTGGAATCGATTCACCATCGTCGGCGTAGACCTGAGTCATGCCGAGTTTCTTACCGAGAAGGCCGATCTTGAGTGCCATGGCAACAGCTCCTACGTGCCGGAAACGAGGGGGGAATCTATACCCACCGCGCCCCGGGACGTCAAGCAGGCGTTATGCCGAACACCCGGCACGTGTTTGCGGCCGAAACCTCCGCTAACTCCTCGAAACTCATGCCCGCGCAGCTCGCGACCACCTCAGCGGTGTGTACCAAGAAGGCCGGTTCATTGCGTTTCCCTCGCTTCGGGATCGGCGCCAGGTACGGACAATCGGTCTCGATCAGGATCCGGTCGCGAGGCACGAACGCCACCGCATCGCGGATGCCCTGCGCGGTCTTGTACGTGATGATGCCGGAGAACGACACGTAGCAACCGAGGGCTGCATACGCGCGCGCGTCGTCCGGCGTTCCGGTGAAACAGTGGATCACACACCCGAGCTCGGCTGCGCGACCGGCCGCGAGGATCGCGCGCGCATCGTCATGGGCGTCGCGGATGTGACACACCACGGGTTTACCGACGCGACGCGCGAGCTCGATGAACCGCTCGAACGCCTGCTTCTGTAGATCGCGCGGAGAATGGTCGTAGTAGTAGTCGAGCCCGGTCTCGCCGATCGCGACGACACGCGGATGCGGTGCGAGTCGCTCGTGCACCGCCCACCACTCCGGCGTCATGCTCGCCACGTCGTGCGGATGAGTCGCGACCGTCGCCCACACGTTCGGATCACGCTCGGCGAGTGCGACCGCGCGCTCGGCGCTCGATGGCTCGCCCACCGCGCCGATCACGACGATCCGCTGCACGCCAGCCGCGCGGGCGCGATCGAGCACCTCGTCGCGGTCGGCGTCGAATTCCGGCCCGTCGACGTGGGCATGCGAATCGAACAACATGGTGCGAATGCTATCCCGCGCGCTCGCCGATCGCGCGAATCGCCGCGCCGATCGCATCGATCAGATCGCTGCCTTTGCGTGACTTCGCGAGCTTCTCGAGCGGAGCGATCGCCCACTCTCCGCCGGCGGCGCCGAGCTGTTCGACGGCGAGCCCGCGAACGTGCGTCTTTCGCGCGGACAGCGCCGCGAGCAAGACCCGCCGAGCGGCATCGTGATGCGCTGGAGCGTCGAGCCGAAGCAAGGTGCCGGCGGCGAGCACGGTAGCTTCGGGCGGCGTGTGCTTGCTGACCAGCGCCCGCGCGAGCGCCTCGGCATCGGATGCATGACCGAGCGTACCGAGGGCGGTCACTGCATCCCACGCGCGCTCGAGATCACCGAGCGCGGCGACCAGCACGTCGCGCCCCGCTGGCTCGCGAAGTTGAGCCAGCGCATAGGCGACGTCGAATCGCGTCCCTGGGTCCGAATGATCGAGCTTCGTCGCGAGCACCGCGCTGGCTCGTGGGTCAGCGATCCCTCCGAGCGCCAGGGCGGCCGCAGCGACCACCTGCGAATCCTTGTCATCGAGCGCGGCGACCAGCGGATCGTACGCGCGCGCGCCATCGATCTCGGCGAGCGAGGTCGCAGCCTGAAACCGCAGATCGGCCGGTCCGGTCGCGAGCGCCTCGACCAGCGGCGCGAACCCATCGGCGTGACCCAGCGTGCCGAGGGCGATCGCGGCGTTTTGGCGAACTCCGGCGACGCCATCGCTCAGTCGCTTGATCAGCGGCGACAGTGCCCCGGGCTCGCCGAGCTCGCCGAGCGAACCACAGGCCTCTGCACGGACCTCGGGACGATCGTCGTCGAGCGCGGTGATCAATGCTTCGAGCGCGCGGCGCTTCTCGGTCGGCTCGGTCACTTCCCCGAGTGCGTTTGCGGCGAACACGCGTGCCTTCGGGCTGCCCTGGGTCAGGTCGCGCAGCGCGGCTTCGAACGTGATCGTCGTGCTGGGGAACAGAAACGACACCGCCCGGTCATAGCAGAACCGCTGGGGTTACGGTTTGGCGGCGGCCTCGCGCTTGTAATCCTCGATGGATTCGACGACCTGAACCCGCTCGGCGGGGACATGCGCGAGGATCGTTGCGAACAGACCAGGGCGGTCTTCGAGGTCATACGGCGCCGGCGCCCCGACGCCGGGAACCAGCAACCTGCGCTCGGGCGTCCCGCCATCGACGAAGCAGGTGTTGTGCTTGGGCGCCGCGATGACGCGCACCACGTCGGACCATGCGAGCCGAAACCGCGAGGTGGTCTTCGAGCGAACTTCGAGCGCGGTATCGTCGACCACGACCTCCAGCCGCCATGTCGGAGACGCGAGGTACCCAGCACCGAGCGCGACGCCGAGCGCTCCAGTCACCAATGGGACCACGATCGCACCGGCGGTCACGGCAAACACGATCAGCGCGGCGCCGATCGCGACCGACAGCGCGGCCAACACGCGAAATCGAGGGCGAAACCGATGGACCGTGAGAGCGGTCTCGGTGGTCATTGCCGAGAGACGAGCGCCGCGATCGCCGAGCGAGTCTCGAGCGGAACCGATTCGAACAGCACGCCGAAGCCGCGCGGCAGCGTGACTTGCCCCGAGTCGCGTGGCAGCGCGCAGTCATCGGTGCGTTGCCACAGCACCCAGCCGACCGCGTCGATCTGCCCGATCGTGCGAACTTCGAACTTGAGCGCGACGCGCGCGAGCAGCGGCAGCGTCGGTCCCGAGATGAACGCGCCGTTGGTGGAGAGATCGCGGATCACCGCCGGAAATCGTTTGCCCACTGTCGAGTCATCGGCCTCGACGCGCTTGAACACCGCGGCGAGGTTGGGATGCAGGCTCATCGAGACCTGGCCGATCGATTCGACCACGACAGGAGCGTTAACCACGAGACGGGCAGCGCGGCGATGCTCGGACATCGGCGTTATCGTACCCGGGTTCCGGCGGGTACGTCCTGATCGAGCGCAGAAAGTCCGAGGATCGCTTCGTCGCCAGCGGCGAGCAGCATGCCCTCCGATCGAATTCCTCGGATCGTCGCGGGGGCGAGGTTGGCGACCACGATCACCTGCTTGCCGATCAACGCGTCGGGTTGGTAGGCCTCGGCGATGCCGGCCACGATCGACCGGGGCGACGGTTCGCCGAGGTCGACGCTGAGGTGCAGCAGCTTCTTGGCCTTGGGCACAGCGACGGCCGTCAGGATCTTGCCGACGCGAAGCTCGGCCTTCATGAAGTCGTCGTAGGTCAAGGTCCCGTTGGCCACGGCCGGCGTGCTCGCCGCCGCCGGGGTGCTCGACTTCGCGGCAGATGCTGCCTTCGGCGTTGGTTCCGCCGGCTTCGCCGCCGCGACCTCCCCCGGAACCACCTGCGACAGGATCGCCGCCTGCATCGTGTCGTCGAGCCGCGGGAACAGGGCCGCGGGTGGCGGAGCGACCTTGAACGTCGCCGGCGCCGAGGTCAGCACGCGGCGCGCGTCGTCCGAGCTCGGCCAGCGCGCCGGCGAGTCATCGCCGAGCCAGCTGCGAAGCGTGTCCGATGTCGACGGCAGCACCGGCGCGATCATCTGCGCGATCACCCACAGGCTGGCCTGCAACGTCCACAGCGCATGACCGAGTGCCGGATCCTTTGCCTTGGCCATCACCCACGGCTGGGTTTGATCGATGAATCGATTGGCAACCCCGACGAATCGCCAGATCGCCTCGAGTGCACGCGACGGCGCGAATGCTTCGAACTGTTTCTCCGCGAGCCGGCAGTCCTCGCCGGCCTTGGTTTCCAGCTGCCAATATGGATTCTCGCTACCGGTGGCATAGAACTGATCGTCGCGCCTGGGCGGATGGTCCGGCGCGAGCTTGGCGATCAGCGTCAGGCTGCGGTTGATCAGATTGCCGAGGTCATTGGCAAGATCCGCGTTGAACCGGCCGAACAGCGACTCGAACGTGAAGTCGCCGTCGTTGCCAAACGGCACCTCGCGCAGCAGGTAGTAGCGCATCGCATCGATCCCGAGCGGACGGCCGAGCGGACCCACGGCGAGTGCGTCGCTGAGCTTGACCGGATCGATCCGCGTCGCCGGCATCGACTTCGAGATCTTTTCGCCGCGCACCGTCCACCAGCCGTGCGCGAGGATCGTCTTTGGCAGCGGCAGCTTTGCCGCCATCAAGAACGCTGGCCAGTACACCGCGTGAAACCGCAGGATGTCCTTGCCGATCATGTGCACGGCCTCGGGCCAGTAGTTCTCGACGTCCGCACCGCCGATCGTTCCGTCCGGGAGACACAGATCCGAGAGGTAATTGGTCAGCGCGTCCATCCAAACGTAGATGACGTGCGCCAAGCCTTCAGGGTCGGGCTCTGGCGTCGGAATGCCCCATTGAAAGCTGGTGCGCGACACCGAGAGATCGCGCAGCCCGCTCTTCAGGAACGACACGACCTCGTTGCGATACGCCTCCGGCCGAATGAACTCGGGGTGTGCCTCGATGTGGCGGAGCAGCGGCTCGGCATATTGCGATAGCCGGAAGAACCACGACCGCTCCTTGTCGAGCCAGTTCACCGGACGTTTGTGGGTCGTGCATACCCACGCCTCGCCATCTTTGATCAGCTGGCTCTCGGTGTAGAACGCCTCGCAGCCGACGCAGTACCAGCCCTGATACGACGCGAGATACAGATCCCCTGGGTTGTTCGCGCGGATCCGTTCCCACAACTTGGCCACCGTGCGCTTGTGTTGGTCTCCGGTGGTTCGAATGAACCGGTAGCGATCGATGCCGAGTGTCTTCCAGGTCTCGTCGAATCGAGGTGCGACTTGATCGACCAGCTGTTGCGGGGTCAGGCCGCGGCCTTTCGCCGCCTCCTCGATCTTTTGGCCGTGCTCGTCGGTGCCCGTCAGAAACCGAGTGTCGTCACCGCGCATCCGATGAAATCGCGCCAGCGTATCGGCGACGATCGTCGTGTACGCGTGGCCGAGGTGGGGGATATCGTTGACATAGTAGATCGGTGTCGTGATGTAGAACGTACTGGTCATGCGTCACTCGGATCGTCGGTGCTCCGCGCGTCGTTCGACGACGGGTCGTCGGTGGGCAGCGCGGCGTCATCGCCAGCGTCGGTAGCATCCTCGTCGGCGTCGTGGCCGGCGTCGTGGTGGTCCGCCCGCGACGTGGGTTGATTGCCCGGCGGAAACATCGGCCGGACTTCGGTCGCGGGCAGGACTTCGGTGTCGCCCATGCCATACGACACGCGGATTCGCTGGCGCAGGACGTCGACTTCGACGACCCGGCCTTCGCCGCGCGGTGAGATCACTCGCTTGCCGAGCTTGGGCAGGCCCTTGCGCAGCTCGGCATAGCCGGCCTGCTCGTAGACCAGACAGCACTTGAGCCGCCCACATTGTCCCGACACCTTGGTCGGCGACAGCACCAGGCCTTGGTCCTTGGCCATCTTGATCGATACCGGCACGAACTCCGGCAGCCACGTCGTACAGCACAGTGTCAGACCGCACGAGCCGATACCTCCGACGGCCTTGGCCTCGTCGCGCGCGCCGAGCTGGCGGAGCTCCAGCCGTGCGCCCGTCGCGTTCGCGACGTCACGCACGAAGTCGCGCACGTCGAGCCGCTCGTCGCTGGTGTAGTAGACGACGAGCTTCGCGCCGCGCCCGAGTTGGCCGGTTAGCTCGACGCGAAACACCTTGATCGGAAGCCGAAGAGCTGCCGCCGCCTCCTTCGCGATCCGAAGTGCTCTGCCGCGATCGCCATCACCGTCGCGTTCGCCGCGCAGGTCGTGATCGTTGGCCCGCCGGAGAACGCGGCGCAATCCGCGGTCACGCACGGTGCGGCGGGTGGGTGCCGCCGCGACCGAGCCGAGTCGGTGCCCTCGATCGCTATCGACGATCACGCGCGTGCCGATCGGCAGGTCGGCATCACCGGCGTCGCACCATTGGATCCGTCCGCCCGGTGCGAACCGAACCCCGACCACGTTGGCGACGTCGTCGCCCAGGGTCGCGCCCGCGGTCTCGAGCAACGCGTGGCTCAGCGGATCGACATCATCGACGGGCGGGTTAGCCGGCAGGTCGGCGGCGAGCTCGATCGCGGCGGGAGGACCGTCATCATCGGTCCCCCACGCGACGGCAGGCTCGGTGCTGCGGTCGGGTTCGAGGTCTTCGGTCGGCGAATGGCGCCGCGGTTGCTCGAGCCGAGCCATCGCTGGCGCGCCAGCGGGAGCCGGTTGGGCGGGCGACGGCGGTTGTGTGTGTGCGGAGCCGGTTGGCCGACGGTCACGTTGGCCGTCTCGGCGCGGTGGTTCTTGGCGTTGGTCATCGCGCTGGCTGTCACGCCGCTCGTTGCGCCGGTCATCGCGGCGCTCGCGCTGAGCTTGCTGCTGCGGCCTGCGGTTGGGCTCGCGAGTCGGTTGTGGGGCACCACGATCTCGATCGCGAGCCTCACGCGGCTCGCGAGGTGGGCGTGATGCATTCTGTGGCTGACTCTGTGCCGGTGCTGCCTCGCCGCCTTGCGGTTCTCCGCCGCGTCGCCGCCGCCGTCGCCGCCGGCGGCGACCAGGTGCGCCGTCAGGAGATCCAGGATCGGCCGATCCGCCGGCCGCGTCGGGTGGCCCATCATCGGGCCCATCGTCGGGTCCGTCATCCGGGGCTTCGTCGTCGGGGTTTGCGGTCACGGCGCTCCAACCGGCTCGAGGCGGCCGAGCTGCGCGATCAACGCTTCGATCGCGAGCTGGGCGTTGGCGTTATGGATCGCCACGGCGGTGTGCCACGACAAGATCTGCTGCGACCGAACGGCCGCGCGGCGTGCGCGATCGAGATCGTGATGGTGTGCCGCCTGGCGAGCTCGTTCGTGCAGCGTCTGTGCAGCCGCGATGATCACGAGCGCTGCATCACCTTTGCCTTCGGCGACGCGCACCGGTAATGCGGGATCGTGGACGTCGGCGGCGAGCTGCTCGCCGAGCGCAGCGATCTTCTCGGCGCGTGCCGGATCGGCCACCGTCGACGTGGCGGTTCCCGCGGCGAATCGAACCCTCTGACAGCGACTGCGAATCGTTGGCAACAATTGCTCGGGCGACGTCGTGCACAGCACGAACATCGTTTGGGCCGGGGGCTCCTCGAGGGTCTTTAGCAACGCGTTTGCGGCGGGCGGGGCGAGGGCGGTGGCCTCTTCGACGATGAACACCCGGACCGCACCTTCGTGCGGTGGCAAACCGATTCGCGCGATCACTTGCGACCGGACGCTCTCGATCGGAACGATCTGCGCCGCGCCCTCGCGAACCAGCGTCACCACGTCAGGGTGAATGCCGGCCGCAATCTTTTCGCACGGCACGCAGGTCCCACAACCACGTCCGGGCGCGGTCTGACAGGACAGCGCCATCGCCAACGCGATCGCCGTGTCGTAGAGCGCCGCACCGTCGGGGCCCGAGAACAGATAGGCGTGGGGCACCCGTCCTCGCTCGATCGCACGCTGAAGCTGTGCAACCACGCGATCCTGGCCGTTCAAAGTGTCCCAGACCGACACGGCCGGCAAACTACCACGTCAGACCCACGCTGGCGCCCGCCGGGCGAGGGCGATAGTCTGCCCGGCGATGACGACGTTGCTTCCACGCCCCAAGTCCGGCACAGGTCCTCAAGCGATCGGCGGGCCGGGCTTCGCAGCATTTCGCGAGGTGCCGCGCACGGGCGTCATCTACGTGACGACCGAGGCGCAGCGTCGCGGGTATTCGGCGTCGTCGTCGGACGACTGGTGCAACCTCGGGCAGGGGATGCCCGAGAGCGAAGCGCTTCCGGGTGCGCCGCCGCGGATCAGCGAGCTGCCGATCCTCGAGGGCGATCAAGAATACGCGCCGGTTGCGGGCCTGTGGGAGCTTCGCGAAGCGATCGCCGGCCACTACAACGAGCTGTTTCGCCGCGGCATGGGCAGCAAGTACAGCGCTGAAAATGTCGCGGTGTCTGGTGGTGGTCGCTCGGCGTTGACTCGCGTCGCCGCGTCGCTGGGCCACATCAACCTCGGTCATTTCCTGCCGGACTACACGGCGTACGAAGAGCTGCTCGACGTATTCCGCCTATTCTCGCCGATCCCGATCTTGCTCGAGAGCGAGCGCGGCTACGCGTTCTCGCCGGCCGATCTCCGCCGCGAGATCCTCGGCCGCGGGCTGTCCGCGATCCTTGCGTCGAATCCGTCGAACCCGACGGGCAAGGTGATCGGCGGCGCCGAGCTCGCGCAATGGGTGGCGACCGCGCGCGAGCTCGACTGCGCGCTGATCTTCGACGAGTTCTACTCGCATTACATCTGGCGACCCGATCTCGTCGCGCAGGGCGCGATCGAGACTGCGGCACGCTACGTCGAGGACGTCGATCGCGATCCCGTGGTGATCCTCGACGGGCTGACCAAGAATTGGCGCTATCCCGGCTGGCGCGTGACGTGGAGCGTCGCGCCCAAGAAGGTGATCGACGGTGTGGTGTCGGCAGGATCGTTTCTCGACGGAGGTGGATCGCGCCCGCTGCAGCGCAAGGCGATCGATCTGCTCGCGCCCGCGGCGACGCTCGCCGAGACCAAAGCGATCCACACCGTGTTCGGTCAGAAGCGCGCGAAGTTACTCAACGGCCTGCGCGACCTCGGATTCACCGTCGACCTGCCGCCCGAAGGCACGTTCTATGTGTGGGCATCGGCAGAGCACCTCCCGCCATCGATCAGCGACGGCATGAGCCTGTTCCGCGCAGCGCTCGATCGAAGGGTGATCACGGTGCCCGGCGAATTCTTCGACGTCGATCCGGGCAAGCGCCGCGGTGGCCGGGTCTCGCGATTCCGCCGCCACCTGCGGTTCTCATTCGGGCCGACGCTGCCGCGCATCGAGGCGGCGCTCGATCGGCTGCGCGATCTGATCGCTAGCTCGTCGTAGTTGGGCTCACCGATCTCGCAAGGACGCCGCGCGACTCCAGAGGTCCGCGTTGTCGGTCGCGGGAGTGAGAAAGCAGTCGCGGGCTCCAATGGGCTTGCCGTGGAGTTGCTCCACGACCCTCGAGACGTCATCGACACTTCGCATGCGGACGAACGCGTAGCCCATGAACAGGCCGGCTTCGTTGCGCGCGATGAAGACTTCTTCGACCGGTGCGATCGGCGAAATCGCAGCGGTTAGCATCTCCTCGGTAGCGTCAAATGTGAGGTTCCCGGCGTAGAGATGAGCCGAGAGGTCACGCTTTCGACGCTTGAAGAACATGTCGGGCACATAAGGCAGCTGGCACGTCGGCGTCAAGCGCGATGGCTCAATGCGAGAGTCCACGCGGTGTGTCGGCTAGAATCAGCCCGTGGGTCGCGCCGAACACGCTGAGCAGGCCGACGCGCCGCCACCATCGCGGCTGCGTCGCGTGTTGCGCCGGCTGTGGTGGTTCCACTCGCTGTTCGCGCTGTCGTTCGGCGTCGGTGTGATGCTGTTCGCGCGCGCGGGACTCGCGCACGCCGACAAGGTGATGATGGCGCTGCTGGTGTCGTGGCTGCTGCTGTTCGTCGCGCTGCGATTCATCGTCGGGCCGGCAAATCGCCGCGAACAGGAAGGTCTCGCGCGCAAAGGCGTCCGCGTCGCGACCAACTACATCATCAAGCAGTTCTACCAGCAGATGTTCTTCTTCTTGACGCCGCTCTATGCGTCGAGCGCGACCTGGTCGCTCGCGTCGTGGAACTGGTGGCTGGCGCCGCTGCTGCTGGTGTGCGCGGTGGTCTCGACGATGGATCTTGTGTTCGACAACTTCATCATGGAGCGCCGGTTGCTCGCGTCGCTGATGTACGGGCTGGCGATGTTCGCGCTGCTCAACGTGCTGTTGCCGCTGGTCGCCGGGTTCGATCACCTGAACGGTCTGTTTCTCGCCGCCGCGGCGACCCCAGCGTCAGTGGCGCTGTTGTCGTTTTCGATTCGCCAGGTGTTGTCGCCGCAGGGGGCGCTGCTCACGGTGACGATGACCGCCGCGTTGCTCGGCGCGGTGTGGGTCGGTCGCGCGGCGATCCCTCCTGCGCCGATGGCGATGCGCGAGATCGCGGTGGGGCACGGGACATACGGCAGCCACGAGTGCCTGCCGAGCAGCAAGCGGGCGATCCGCGCCAGCCAGCTCGAGGGCTTGCGCTGCGGCACGCTCGTGCTCGAGCCGGGCGGCGTCAAAGAGACCGTGGTCCACGCGTGGGTCCACCGTGATCACGAGCTGCGGCGGATTCCGCCCGATCGCGTGCAGTGCGATGGCGACGGCGAGGTGTTTCGCAGCGTGTTCCCCAAGGAGTTGTTGCCGCCCGACCCGACCGGGAAGTGGGCGTGCATCGCGTACACGCTCGGCGGCCAGCTGGTCGGCGTGCGACGGTTCGAAGTGCTGACGGCATCGGGCGACTCGGTCCCCGAGCCGGCGCAATCTGTAGAGTCGCCGTCGGCGCCGCAGGGAGACGCGGGTGTGAGTGACGCGATGCACGGTGACGATGCCGGTGCCGCGCCTCGCTCACCCGCGCGCTAGCAACGAGCGGGGCGCCATGCGACCATGGCGATCGTGGTGGGTCGTGCCGGCAACCTCGCGGTAGCTGTCATCGCGCTTTCAGGGTGCGGTCGGATCTGGTTTGACGGCTCCGGCGGTGTGGGCGACGGCGATGGTGGACTGCTCGGGAATGACGCGACCGCGATTCCCGCTACGGTGTTCATCGAAGCCGAGGACTTTGCCGCGATGACGATGCCTGTAACCGACGCATGGGTGTTCAGGACAGATGTGCCTGGCTACTCCGGCACCGGATTCATGCTGGCATCCCCGGATAGCTCGACCTGCTTGGAGGCACCGCTCAAATGCCCCGCGCTTTCGTACGAGTACGACGTGGCGACCAGCGGGTTGTACAACTTCTTCGTTCGGGTCTACGCCGCCGACGCGGCCGCCGAAACCATGATGTTCGGTGACGAGGACGAAGTAGAGGATCCGGTGACCGCAACCCAGCTCGGCAGCTGGCATTGGGTGCACTACAACCCGACGGCCATGTACTTCCTCGGGGCGGGCGGTCACGACGCCGTGGTGTGGATGCAAGACGGCGGATTGCGGTTCGATGCGATCGCGATCTCGACGTTGGCGACGCCGCCGGCGCTCTAGCGCCAATGCCGCTCCGTCAGAGGCGATCCGCTCGAGCACGTGAATGTACGTGTGCCACGTGCCACGTGCCACGAAGCCCGAGCGGCCTGACCGCGAATCCCGTCAGATCCGGAACGCGAGATAGCCAGCCGGCGCGAACGTTCCGCCATGGGCGAGGTCATCGAACCCGAGCGAGAACCCGAGGTCGAGGAACGGACGCAGCGTGTGTTGCAGGCCTGCGTGCAGGAACATCGTAACGCCGCCGATGTTGGCCTCGTTCGATCCGAAGTCCGGCATGTCGACGCCGATCCTGCCGATGATCGCGGTCTTGGGACTCTGCTGATAAACCGCATAGCCTGCGAACCGCAGCGAGCCGTTGGATTGAATCGTGCCGTTCTCGTCGGCGAGCTTCGCCGCCGCGTTGAACGCTTCGGAGTAGAACGACGGAGCGAACTTGCTGACCCTGATGTTCACCACGTCGTCGAGCGCTCCGATCGCGAACTTGTCGGTGAACACGAACTTCATCGGTGCGCCGAGCGCGATCGAGACCGCGACCGGATCGACGTAGATCGGGACGCCGGCGCGGATGCCGAGCCAGTTGGTGACGAGCACTGTCAGATCGAGCCCGACCGCCTTGCCGGGATGTAGCGCGGTGCCGCTACCGTCGTCGTAGAACCCGGCGGTCAGATAGGTCAACCCGAGCTGAACTTTGGGCGTGATGCCATAGCGCGCGCGCAGCGGCGCGCCGCCGTTGAACGGATCGACTTGCGCGTGAATTCCGAGCGAGACCTCCGACATGTTCGCCGGCATCGTGATCGGCCGCTGGGCTTCTTCGATCGGATAGCCCGTGCGCTTCTTCTTCTCGGGAACGACGGTCACTTCTGGGGGCTTCTCACCACCTGTGCGCGGCGCGTCGGGATCTTCGTTCACGCCCTCCATGTCGGCGGGCGGGGCATCATCGGGATTGGGTGCGGCCGCGCTGCCTTCGCCGCTGCCGGCGGTCGCTCCTTCGGGCGGGGCTTTGGCGGGCGCCGGCTCGTTCTTGGGTTGAGCGACCACGATGGTCGCTGAAGCGACCGAGCACACGGCGAATACGGAGAGCAGGCGGCGAACCGTCATGGCGTGGACGATACACGATCTGCGTTGCCAACCGGACGCACCGGATCGAGATCAGCAGTGGCCGATCCACCGAGCCCCGCTCGGGCGAGCAGTACGCGGTGGCTGGCGGAGCTCGCTGGTCGAGCGGTCGATCGCCAGCGCAGCCGCCGCTGCGCCGAGCATCGCGACGAACGCGCGTCGCGTGGGTGGCCGCCACGCGTTCGAGCGCGCGGGCTCGCGATCATCTCGCGAGGAGGTCACGGCGACTGACACTCCGGTGCGTCATAGCCCTGCACGAGCTCCTGAAGCCCGAGCTGTTGGTTGCACGGATCGTCGGCGAGGTCTCCGATCGAGCGCATCGACGTCCCGGCTTGATCACCGAGATCGTCCGTGACGCCGGGCGGCACTTCGCGGGCGTCGCGCGCGTCGACGGTCCCGGGCCCCGCGAGCGCCGCTGCATCGAGCAGCTGTTGATTGAACCAGGCCAAGAAGCTGACCGGATGATAGTGGTAGACCACGCCGTCACGAGGCAGTCGGCAGTGGGCGGCGACTCGCGCGTCCCACCACAACCCAGGCGTGATCTGCTCCGCGACGAGTTGATCGATCTCGGCGGGGGCCAGCGCCTTGAAGTCCTTGGGCACGCGGAGCGCGTCGCTCCAGCTCGGCTCGGCCGTCCACTCCGAGACGTGGAGGGTCACCAAGAACCGCAGCTGCTGGCCCGCGCCGCCCGCGTAGAACGTCGATAGCTCTTGGCGCGACAACGTGCCTGACTTGTCGGTGTCGATGATGTCGTTGATCTGCGGCGCATCGCAGAACCGTCCGCCGGCCGTTCCGTCGACGACGGACCACGGCGATCCAGGCCAATCCTGAAACAACTCGGCGTTGGAAAACAGCTCCAGATGGATCTGCGGGCGCGCGAGCTCCGCCGGGCCCGCGGTTCCGACGTGACCGATCACCGCACCCGCTTCGATCGGCTCATCGAGCAGCGTGACCGCGCCGGGCTTGCCGGCGGTCTTCCATGCGGGCTGCGTGATCCACGCCACGGGCTTGGTTGTCGTGAGCTCGTCGACGAGATGCATGTACAGCGAGAAGAACTGCACGTTGGATTTGCCGAGCGCCATGTCGTGGCGCAACAGCACGAAGTTGGTCGAGCCGACCGCGGAGCTCGCGCCCATGCGTGCGGCGACCAACCGACCCGGGAACGGCGCGAACACCGGCGCGCCCGGCTTCGCGGTCACGTGAACCCCGCCGTGCCACAGCCGCGCCTCGCCCCATGGCCCGACTGGAAAGAACCCACCGTCGGCGTGGAGCTCGTTGGCTTTGTACAGCTCGCCGGTAACAGCCTTGAGCTCGTCGCTTTGCTCGGGGACGATCGGTTGCTCATCGGGCTTGGCGTCTCGCGTGAACAACGGCAGGCACAACGCGCCGCGCAGCTTGCGGCAGAATTCTTTGAGCTCGAACGGTCCCGGATCCCATTTCTGGGCGGTCAAGTGGTAGTGGCCGATGAACCCCGAGAATCCAAACGACGCGTCCGTGGGCATCGTGTCCCACGACTGAATCCCCGGCGAGGTCTGCGGATACTCGGCCGGAATGTTCGGCAGGATCCGGGTGAGCGCACGCGACAGCCGGTACATCGCGTCGTACTGCTCGCGCGTGTAGTCGAACGCGAGGAACGTGTGGCCGTTGATCTTGCACGCCTTGTGGTCGCGCTTGGGCCCCTTCTTGCCGTCTTGGTAGTAGCCGGGCTCCTTCTTGGCATCACCGCGATTGCACAGCTCGACGCCGATCGATCCGAAGTTCCATTCTGCCGCATGGTACGCGGCGAACGCGAGATCGATCGTCTGGTAGATCGTGCCGTCGTTGTCGATCAGGAAGTGACACGATAGCCCGCGCTCGTTCTGCAGCACCGAGAAGCACATGTCCGAGGAGCTGCAGCCGTCGTGATGGATCACGAACTGCTTGATCACCGCCTTCACCGCGTCGAGCGGTGGATTGTCGCCGTAGCGGCGCAGCGACGGTCGCGTCGAGTAACGCTGGGTGTACGGTCTCGGCAGCTTGCCGTATGGCACCTGGCCACCGCTGCCCGGGCTGCAGGCAGGGCTCGGATTTGTCGCGGTCGGGACACACATCGTCGAGCGCGCGTTCCAGAACGGCGGCTCGAGGAAATTCACCACCGGCGCGTCGATGTGGATCGTCGTGTTGGCGATGATCAGATTTCCTGATGGTTTGACCGGCATCGCGCTATCGCCCCAACTGCTGGCGCTTGGTGATCACGTAGCCGATCAATCCAAGCGCGATCACGACGCCGGCGAAGATACCTCCGATCAGCGCGATCCACCCGAGCACACCGCGGCCACTCGACACCGAAATCGCGACACAACGCTCGGCCGCGCAGTAACCGGCCTCGCACGGCTGGCCAAAGCAGGCGGCGGCAGGGATCTTGGCCTCGTTCGACGTGACCTCGGTTCGCCCGGTGGTCACGATCTTGAGCTTCTTGCCAGCGAGCTCGGTGTCCTGGTCGAGAAACCACGTCACCACGTATTGGTTGGCCAGCTCGTCGTGGAGCTGCTGAAATGCCGGGACCCACGATTCGGACGTGCCGCGCAACACCCAGCGAAACGTTCCCAGCGATCGCTTGGACAACTCGCCGAGTAACAGCAGCGGCCGCCGCACGTCGTTGGCGGAATAGGCGAGCGCGTGGATCCGGATCCCGTCTTTCGCGGCGCGCTCGCCGAGCCGAGTCACCCGATCGCGGTCGGCGGCACGATCGCGTCCGTCGCCGACCACCACGATCAGCTTGCGCACCGGGTTGCCGACCACCGGCTTGAGCTTGCGCAGCAGCACGACGGCTCGATCGAGCGTGTCGAGCAGGGCAGGGTCGCCCGCGGTCCCGTCGTGTTGCAGCTCGGCGAGCTGTGTACGCGCGGCCTTGACCGTGCCGAGCTTGCCGGTACCGGGCGCTTCGCCGTATCCGATGATCGCGACCTGTGCGCGCTCGTCGAGATGCGCGAGCATGGACTGGTCGAGCGCATCGATGATCGCAGGCAGCGCGTCGCTGTAGTCGAGCGTCGCTTGCACCACGAACACGATCGCGGTCGCTGAGCGCGTCGCGCCGTAGCGGCCGAGCAGGTACGGCGCGCGCAGCTCGGAGGTGCCAACCACCGCCTTGATCGCGCCAGGCTCGGTGAGATCGAGCAGCCCACCTTGCAGCGCGAGCGCCGAGAGCTCGACGCGGAGCTGGGTGCCTCCGAGCAGTGACGGCTCGAGCTCGACGCGGTCGATCACCGCGCGATAGCTGGCCGGTGGATCATCCGCGTGCGCCGGCCGCAGCGCGAACAACACCATCGCGGCGATCGTGCATGCGGCCAGCCTCATCGAGCGGCGAGGCTACTACGGAGCTCGGAAGCGATGCGTCACCGGGACAAACGTCAGCAGATCCATCTCGGCGGTGACCGTGCCATTTGTCCAGTTGTTGATGATCAGGGGCAGCCCGCTCGGGCCGATCTGATCCGACACGATGCCGATGTGATCGGGGCCGGGGCGCGCGGGAAACGTATCCATGAACACGACGTCGCCCGGTCGCAGCGGATCGCCGCGTTCGTCGAGCTTGGCGTTGCGCGCTTGCCAATGGCGCTTGAAATAGGGCAACAGCGTCGCCACCCGTCGGTGGTCGATGTTGGGATTGCCGTTCCCTCGGACCATGGGGTAGGCCTTGCGCGCGCGTCGGATGTCCTCGTGAACAGCTTGTTGCAGATCGATGCCTGCGTTGCGCAGGGCGCGAATCACCACGTCCGTGCACACGCCCATCGTGCGCGGCACGTCGCCCATCGGATATTTGATCGTGACGTAGCCCTCCGTGTACGCGTCCGCGTTGAGCACTGTCTTCTTGGCGCCGATCAGCACGTCGAGCGGATCTGGGATCCCATCACGATCGCGATCGCGCGAGGCCGCCCTGACCGCGATCCGGTCGGGCGCCAGGAGTGAAACGAGCTCTGCGCGGTCGCCTGCACGCATCGGCACGCGATGATCGCCGACGATCAGCGGTGTCCCTGCCGATGTCGGGTAGGCCTTGACCGGAAAGCCCTCCACCTCGACCACCAACATCGCACGCGTCGGGTGGAGCGCTGCCGTGACGGTGCTGGCTGCGAGGTTCGCGGGGAGTGCGACCTGGACCTTCGGATCGAGGTCAGAAAAGATCCCGGTGTCGACCACACCCAGCGACAGCTCTCGCGTGATCGGCGCTGGGGTCGATCCGGCCGGTGACGCAATGCCTGCCGGTTGGGCTTCGCTGGCCGAGGTGCAACCCAGCGAGATGATTAACGCCGCCCCAAACCGTGACAACACGGCAGAAACCCGGGAACCCAACGCGATCCGCGGTGTCATACAGCGTTCTCTCCGCACCCTCGATGGGCAGTGTCTAGCTTCAACGCACGAGACACCAGAACCTGCCTAAGGTTGCAAGCTACGGTTTTTCCACGGTACAGATCGTAAAGCACCAGGAGAAAGTCCATGTCCGAGCTCGGCGCCATCATCGTCCTGATCGTTTCGTTCGTTGCGCTGCTCTCCCTGGGAGGCATGATCATCATGCTGTCCGCGGGCGCGCTCGCCGGAAAGAAAGAGTTCGTGAGCTCATGGGCACCGGAGCAAGAGCACGCGTTCATCGCGTTCGAGCAGTACAACCGGGCGTCGAACTCCAAGGCGTGGACGTTCGGAATCATCGCAGCGGTGATCGTGAGCATCGTGGTGCTCGGTGCCTATGCGGGCGTGAAGCCCGACATGAAGGACGTCACCAAGGACATGAACATGTCCAACCTGTCGACGAAGCCGGCCGAGACCAAGCCAGCCGAGACCAAGCCGGCAGAGGCGCCGAAGCCAGAGGCGCCGAAGGCCGAGACCCCGCCGGCCGAGACCCCGCCCGCAGAGCCCGCGAAGTAGCTCGGCTCATGGTTGTGGCCGTCGCGGCTGTGGTCGCGACGGGTTCGAACGTCAGCTGTGCAGGGCGCACAGCGCGTGCCCCCGCAGCAGTGCCCGCGGAGCCCGTGGTCATCATCGCTGCGGAGCGTGGCCCGGACGGAGCGCGCTTGGTCGCGATCGACGAGGCCGGCGATCGCAGGTTCGTTCTGCTCACGCCGCCCGACGGGACCGTGCGCGACACCAACCCCACGGTGTCACCCGATCGGCAGTGGGTGGTGTTCGCATCGAGCCGTGGTCGAGCAGTCGACCAGACCAGCTTGTGGATCGCTCGGCTCGGTGTCGAAGCGGCGCCGGTGAGGCTCACCGATGGGCCTGCGGTCGAGACCCACCCGACGTGGGCGCCCGACGGTCGGTCCATCGTGTTCGCATCGACGCGCGACGGTGGTGACTTCGATCTGTGGCGGTTGCCGATCGAGCGTGGCGCCGCCGCCGGTCCGCCCGTCCAGCTGACCTCGGCGCCGGGTCATGAGATCACGCCCACGATCGCACCCGATGGCGCCATCGCATTCACTGCGTTGACGATCATCAATGACCAGGAGCTCGAGAGTCATCTCGAGGTCCGCGAACCGGACGGCTCGATCCGCCGGCTGACCCAAGGTCCGGCCGACACATCGCCTGCGTTTGCGCCCGATGGTCGTCGAATCGCATTCTCCCGCCCACAGGTCCATAACGGCGCCGTCGACGCTGACCTGTGGCTGCTCGACATCGGAACCGCCCAGGCGGTCCCGATCGCCGACGTTGCGAAGACCGATGAGAGCGGCCCCGCGTGGTCGCCCGATGGCCGGTTCGTGTTCGCGACGTCACTGTTGCGTAGCTCGACGGGGGCTGCGTTGATCTCGTCCATCGTCCACGTCGACTTGAGCGAACGCCGACGGAAGGTACGGATCCTGATGGATCGTGCTGGTGCGGTGTCGAGACTGACGCCGGCAGTGGTGGCGCCCACACTTGATACATCGGCTCTTCGGCTCGGACACGAGTACTTGCCGACGCTCGCGCGGCTCGTCGTACGCGCCGCCGAGCGACAGATCGAGCGACACGTCGACCGCGACAGCAGCCGCGACACCAAGCGCGAGCGTCGCGCGTCGCCCAGGACGCCAGCGAACGAGCGATAGAGCGCAGCTCAACGCCATGCAGTGCGCCAACATGGCGCGACGGAAGCTCGATGAGCCACGTCGGGTTTCGAGTGTGCTCGATCAGAAATCACGTGGTGTTGCCTAGATCGATCATGATCGAGCGCGGGCCCACTAGTTGCTTAGGCGCGCCGCAACCAACTTGTTCGCTTAGGAGCTGTTTTCATGTTGCGTGTGATGGGTCTCGCGGCGCTGCCGCTGGTTTCGCTTTCGTTTATCGCGTGTGCTTCGTCCGATCCGATCGACGAGCTCGCCACCGAGTCTACCGACGAGGATCTGCTCGACGGCAAGGCCGACGGCGCCGTCGACGGCACGTACACCTACTACTCGATTCGTCCCGACCTGCGGAAATGCGCGCACCCGGTGTGCGGCGGCATGTATCTCGAGCGGGTCAACCGCAGCACGACGGTGTGCCACAACGGCCAGAGCCAGGCGGCGTGTTACACGCCCGAGCTCGACTGGTCGGAGTCGAACCTCGGTCCGGTGTCGCAGGCGCAGCTGATCGCCGCGGCGAACAGCAGCGCGCTGTCGGCCGGTCGCTACGCGATCGTGCGCGGCCGATTTGCGCCGACCAACAACACGCCGATCCCGTCGCTGGGTCGGTTCATCGTGACCGAGGCGTGGGTCGCGGAAGGCGACCAGCCGGCTGACGGCGTGTTCGCGCGCGTGAAGGACAGCGGCATCGTGTGCATCTCGGCACCGTGTGGCAGCCTCAACGAAGCGGGCCTGAATAATTCGAACAAGGCGACGATCTCCGATCTCGACTTCAGCGTGGGGCAGCTCACCGACACCGAGACTCAGAATTTGATCGAAGATCTCCACGAGCCGAGCGGCATCATCGTCGCCGGCAACCGCTACACGTTCTCGATCAACGGTCGCACCGGCAAGGGCCGCACGGTCACCAACGCGTACCGCCGTCTGGCGAATCCGCTCGATGAGCCGTGCTACATCGGTGGCTGCTCGGGCGAGGTGTGCTCCGAGCAAGAGGGCGTCATCTCGACCTGCGAGTACCGCGAGGAATATGAGTGTTACCAGACCGCGACGTGCGAGCGCCAAGGCGACGGCACCTGCGGCTGGACGATGACGCGTTCGCTCGAAGGTTGCCTCGCCGGCTACTGAGCCCGCGTCGGAGATAGGCAACGCGGCCAGGCGCAGAGCGTTCGCGATTCCGTGGTTGCCGAGCTTTCCATGGAGGCGCTAACGTGCGCGTCCATGACGGACATCCGCCTCGTCGTGCTGGTGCTCGCGCCCGCTTGGTTCGCCGCGTGTGGGCCTGGCGCTCGCTCGAACGGGATGGGCGACGACGATGAGGTCGACGCCAGTGTGCCCGGTCACGATGCGCCCGGGACGACCGAGGGCACGACGTTCGTTTACGCGCACACCAGCACCAAGCTGTACCGCGTCGATCCGGAGATGCTGACGATCACCGAGGTCGGCGACTTCGTGTGGAGCGCGGACGACGACAGCATGACCGACATCGCGATCGACAAGACCGGCGCGATGATCGGGATCTCGTTCACGTCGGTCTATTCGATCGATCCGGCGACCGCGAAAGCAACGCGACTCACGGCTGGGTTGACCGGCGATTTCAACGGACTGTCGTACGTCCCGGCCGCGACGCTCGGCGGCGCCGGTGACGACGTTCTGGTCGCAACGCGCTCGCGCGATGGCGCCGTGTTTCGGATCGATCCGATGACCGGCGGCACCACGCAGGTCGGCAACATGGGGCAGGGCTTCGTCTCGAGTGGAGACCTCGTGTCGGTGACCAACTTTGGAACCGCTCAGACGGCGCGCGGCGTGAGCTCCGATCGGCTGGTCAAGCTCGCGCCGCAGACGTTCCAAGCCACGCCGATCGGAACCAACATCGGTCACGCCGAGATCTGGGGCGTCGCGTTTTGGAAGGACAAGCTGTTCGGATTCACCGAGGACGGCAAGTTCGTATTGATCGATCCGAACACCGGCGTTGGCACGCTGGTGTCGTCGAACGGTCCCGCGTGGTGGGGCGCCGGCGTCACGACCTCCGCGCCCGTGATCTTCTAGCTGCGTTGCGCTACTCCGGCGGCGTGGTCGGCAAGTGCGAGATGTACTCGCGCACGCTCCTGCGATCCCAGTTCGCGTGCGTGTAGTCCACCAGGTGCTTCGGCACGGGATCTTGATTAGCGACGAGCCGCATCATCATCAGCGCCAGGTCTGCGTCGGCGATCGACCAGCTCGTGAACAGCGTGGTTTGTCCCGGCTGAATCATCCGCTCGGCGATCCGGATCAACTCGCTGGCGTCTGCTTTCGCCTTGTCGCCGAGCGGTTTGACCACCGGGCGGCCGAACACCGACGTCGTCGGCCGGTCGTCCCGCAGCCCCATCAAACTGGTTCGCAAGTACGACATCAGCTGACGAGCTCGTGCACGTTCGATGGGCGTCGCGGGTAGCAGCGCAGGGTGCGCAGGAGGTGCGAATTGCTCGGCGAGGTATTCGGTAATCGCGAGCGATTCCGAGATGCCGATGCCGTCGTGCACGAGGATCGGCACCTTGCCGATGATCGCAGAGCGCTGGAGGCTCGCGCGCCCCTCGGCAGTCAGCGGGAACGACATCACCTGGAGCTTGTATGGAACCCGCAGCTCCTCGAGCGCCACCATCACGTGGAACACCCACGGGCTCACCCAAGTGGACTCGGCGTACAGCGTGAGGTCGGCCATGCCCGGACCGTATCATCGACGCTGGTTCGTCACACGCGCGGTCGGATCCAGCGATCGGTAGCTCCAACCCGACAATTTCACGAGCGGTACTGCGTGATTGTCAACCTGGGTTGAAACCCGCGGAGTTGCGGGCGCTGCAGATTGCGCATCGGGGTGTTATCCATGCGACGATCACATTTCAGGCGCTCTAGGCCTGGGGTCCGATGCCTGACGTCAAGATGCACGTCGCCGCGTTGTCCGACGTTGGTCGCGCACGAACGACCAACGAGGACGCGTTTGCGATCACCGATCTTGCGAGTGGTCAACGAATCGAGAGCAGCGGGACCCAGCACGCGATCGACGTTGGCGATCGCGGCGTGTTGCTCGCGCTTTCGGACGGCATGGGTGGCGCGCAGGCCGGCGAAGTCGCAAGCGCGCTCGTGGTCGACTCGGTACAGCGCGCGCTCGCACGCGGATCGCGCGGCGCGATCGCCGAGCAGCTCGAGGAGGCGGTGCAGCGCGCCAACAAGCACGTGTTCGAGGCGGCGAACAGCGAGAACCGTCAAGGCATGGGCGCGACGGTGATCGCGATCTTCGTGCGCGGCAGTGACGCGTACATCGCAGAGGTTGGCGACTCGCGGGCGTATCTGCTGCGCAACGGCCGGCTGCGCCAGATCACGCGCGATCAGAGCCTGGTCCAGTTGATGGTGGATCAGGGCATCCTGACCCCCGCCGAGGCCAAGCACTTTCCGAGCAAGAACGTGATCCTTCAGGCCGTCGGGCTGTCGCCAGAGATTCGCGTGGCGATCGGGCGACTCTCGCTGCGCCGCGGGGATCGATTCTTGCTGTGCTCCGATGGCGTCACCAACGCCGTCAGCGACGCCGAGCTGCTCCAGATCATCACCCAGAGCGATCCGCGCGCCGCGTGCGAGACCATGATCGCGCTCGCGAACGATCGCGGCGGCGAGGACAACCAGACCGCGATCGTTGCAGATGTCATTGGTGATGCGCTCCAGGTCGCCGACGAGTTCGAGTCCGTTACCGAGACCTATGACGTGCTCAAGGCCTACGATCCGACGCTCAAAGGGTCGGCCGGCGAGCTCGACGCGGCGGCCTCGGGTGGCCGGCCGCCGCCCGTCGACGAATCCGACGCAATCCCGATCGCATCGCCGCCGCCGGTGTCCGGAGAGATCGAGTCCGGATCCAACCGGCGCGCGGTGCCCGAGCCGTTGCAGCGCGAATCCGCAACCGCCATCGAAGCATCTGCGACCCGCACGGTCGCGCCGGTCGGTTCTCGTAAGATGATGGTGATCGCCGTGGCTGCCGCCGTCGTGGTCGCGCTGGTGATCGTTCTCGTGCTCGCGTCGTAGCCGCGCTATCGGTCAACGCGTCGCGGATAGCGAGAACGCATCGTCACATGTGGCGTCGTACTGGATGCGCACCGGAATCTCGGCCTCAGTGCCCGACGCGAACCGAAACGTGAACGCGAGCGCGGCATCGCTTGCGTCGACCAGCGTGCCTTCGACCTCACAGGTGCCGCCGTCGTGGCTCAGCACCGGTGACATCGTGGCCTGGACCGAGGACCCGAACCGGCTGTCGTCGGCGGTTACCACCAGACCCTCCATGGCGTCGTTAGTGAATCGCAGCGTCAACGTGCTCATCCACGCCTGGTCGGCGGGGTTGCCGAAGTAGCAGGTGCCCGCTGGGATCGTTCCCGTCACCGTCCACATCCCGGCGCCCTCGACGACACAATCGTCGATCGTCGAGATGCCGCCTTCGTCGCCACCGCACGCTGCGACCATCGCGATCAGGCACGCTGTTAGGGATTGGCGAATCATCCAGGCCGCGCAGCCAGGATACTCGCAAACACCGCGTGTTCCGAGATCTCGGACCGTCCGCGATCGCGCCAGCAGATCACGGGCGCGACCGCGGGAGTGTCGCGCCCAGGGCACGCGCTCCGTACCCGCTTAGCGGACGCGATAGTCGACGCGCGAGCTCGCGAGATCGTGGCTACGGCGCAGCGACGGACGCACCGCCTTACGCTTGGCTTGCTTGGCCTTCGCGGCCCGCTTTGCAGACGGGTCGACGAAGCTGTCGAAGCTCGCGCTGGGTGCCGGGCTCGGCGACTCGGAAATCTGTTCCACGGCTGGCTCGGGCGCCGACGTGCTGACGCGATGTGCGGTGCTCGACCGCGACGAGCTCTCGATCGGCTCGATCGCCTGGCCCTGGAACGTCACCTTCTTGTACGTGCGATCGAGGATCGGCGCACGCTTGGTCGGCGCGACCTTGTCCGCGACGTACGCGAACAACTGGGTCTCTTGATCGATCGCGAACGCCGAGTCGTGCGACAGCGTGGCTGCGAAGTGCGGAATGCCCCCGGTCGCGCTGCACGACTCCCAGCGCGCCTTGTATGTGCCTGGCTTGACCCGGAACTCGATCGACTTGCCCGAGCTCAGGCCGGCCTCCGGCAGCCAGTTGTCACCGTATTGGTCTGCGTCTTTGAACGACATGTAGAACCCGCACATCGCTTCCGCAGTGGCGTTGGTGAACACCACCTGAACCGGGCCGCCGTGCTCGCGGTAGGTCGCCCCCCGCATGCTCGCCGACGTCGAAGCGCACGCCGCCACCGTGGCCATACCCAAGCTCGCGAGACCGAACGAAACGATGTTGGTGATCCGCATGAGTTCGATCGTGAACCGCCTCGCCTCGTCGTGAAAGCCAGACGTGAGTGAGGGGTCAGGTTGGAACAGCTCGCTGTTGGTTTGTCCTTGCGGCCCACATGGAGCACAGCGGTGACAGCGTCGGTGCTGCTCTCCGCTTGTACGTGGCCGGCTTCGCCGCTCGAATGCCGCGCAGGAGATGATCCGGACTGCCCGCCGAGCGCGCCTCGTTGGCGAGAGATGGCTCCGCTGCCCACGCGGTGGAGTCGAGCGGCGGATGGATTTAAATTTTTTGAGCCGGTGCCCGGGTTTGAACCGGGGACCTACGGTTTACGAAACCGTTGCTCTACCCCTGAGCTACACCGGCGGGTAGGGACGTACTGGTACCCGAGACCAGGCTGCGCTGCAAGTGGTTGGCGCAGCCTCGATTCACGGCCGCTGGACCCGCGCTTCATCCACCGCGGCGACCATCGCGGCGAGCGCGTCTTGGGTCCACGCAGCGCGGATCACCGCGACGGCATCCGCTCCGGCGGCCACCGCCTCGCGTGCGCGCGCGGGGCCGTCGATGCCGCCGACCGCCACGATGCAGCGGCCGTCCGTGGATGCAGCGAGCGCGGCGGATCCGAGCGGCCGATCAGGCTTGGATGGCGTCGGCCAGATCGGCCCGAGCTGCACGAGATCAGCGCCGGTCTTGGCGTCGGGAGCGTGGCGCGAGACGCCGATGACACCATTGAACAGCGCACGCGCGGCAACGACCGGCATCCCGCGCTCCGGCAGATGAACGGCCGCGGCATTGCCGGCGAGCGCGACGTCGACGCGGTCATTGACGCTCACCGGCGCGTAGCGTCCGGCGATCCGCACGAGCTCGAGCAGCGAGCCGCCGTCGAGGTCCTTCTCGCGCACTTGGACGAGTACCGAACCGGGAGCGCAGCCGCGCAGCGCTCGCGCGATGGCGGTCTCGAACCCGCGCGGGCCTTCCCCCATCAACCGACGGTCGGTGATCGCTACGACCCGGACCGCCGCGAGCATCGACTACTCGATCAGGCCAGCCGTGGGTGACGACGCATTCGCGTAGTCGCGCCTCGGCATGCGCCCGGCGAGGAACGCCTTGCGTCCGGCATCGACGGCGAGCCGCATCGCCTCCGCCATCAGCACCGGCTTCTTCGCGCCGGCGATGCCCGTGTTCATCAGCACCGCCGTGCAGCCGAGCTCCATCGCGATCGCCGCATCCGACGCGGTTCCGACGCCGGCATCGACGATCACTGGGATTCCGATGTTCTCGATGATCAGCCGGATGTTGTGAGGGTTGCGGATTCCCAGACCGGAGCCGATCGGTGCCGCGAGCGGCATCACCGCGAGGCAGCCTGCCTCCTCGAGCCGCTTGCAGGTGATCAGATCGTCCGAGCAGTAAGGCAGGACCTTGAAGCCTTCCTTGACGAGCCGGCGCGCCGCTTCGACGGTCGCCGCGTTGTCGGGGAACAGCGTCTTGGGATCGCCGATCACTTCGAGCTTCACCAGGTCGGCCATGCCGAGCTCGCGCGCGAGATGCAACGTGCGAATCGCGTCCTCGGCGGTGTAACAACCGGCGGTGTTGGGCAGCAGCACGTACTTCGAGCGATCGATCGCGTCGAGCACGGTAGGTTCCTTGCTCGTGAGATCGATCCGGCGCAGCGCGACGGTAACGATCTCGGCGCCCGACGTTGCGAGCGCGAGCCGGGTCTCGTCCAGTGAAGCGTATTTGCCGGTGCCAACGATGATCCGCGAGCGCAGCACGCGATCGCCAAGGCTCCAGGTGTCGGTCATCGGGGTCATCAGCCACCTCCTACAAACGTGACGACTTCGAGGCGGTCACCATCGGCGAGCTCCGTGGTCGCATGATCGGCGCGCGGAACCACCTGACGATTGCGTTCGACCGCGACCGGTCGGCCATCGAGCCCAAGCTCGGCGATCAGCCCGCGAACCGTCGTCCCTGACGGGAACCGGCGATTTTGGCCGTTGATGACCACGTCGATGCTCGTCGACATCGGCGCACACCCTACCACCTGAAAGCAGAGGCCAGCGTGCCCCAGTGGGGACGTTTGTGCCTGCATGTACCTGGGGTGTCCGGTGTGAGGACTGCGACATGGACGCCCCGATCGTTCACGGTGTTGTGAAGCAACCATCACATTGTAGGGGGCAGTGCGAGCGGTCAACTCATTGAAATTAGGAGACACGACGGCGATCCCGATCACGGGCACACCAATCGCAAGGATGGTGTCGCCGTAGGGTCGTCACACAGGAGTCCGAACCATGTCTCTAGGCATCGCAAGACCACTTGTTCCACTGCTTCCAGTTCGTCCCACGGAGGCCAGGCCACCGGATCCCCGAGCAGCGGGCGAGGATCCGGCGCGGATTCGCGCGACCATCGCGCGAGCTCCGCTGTTCACAGCGCTTCCCATCGCCGCTATCGAGGACCTCACCAGTCGCGTCACGGTCCGCAAGGTCGCCGTTGGCTCGGCGGTCGTCGCGCAAGACGAACCCGGCGACGCCATGTTCGTCATCATGACTGGTCGCGTGAAGGTCGTGATCTTCGGCGAGAGCGGTCGCGAGGTGACGCTGTCGTTGCTCCGTACCGGTGATTCGTTCGGCGAGATGTCGCTGTTCGATCAGTCACCGCGCTCGGCGCATTGCGTGGCGATCGAGCCGACGACGCTGCTGGTGCTTTCGCGCGAAGATCTGATGCGGCACGTTCAGGCGCATCCGCGCACCGCGATCAACCTGCTCGGTGAGATGGCGCGCCGGCTCCGTCGCGCCGACGAGACCATCGCGCAGCTCGCGCTGTGCGACGTCAACGAGCGCCTCGTTCATCGGCTCGTCGGTCTTGCACGGGAAGAGGGCGCCTCCGGCCCAGACGGTCTGCTGGTTCGCCGCCGGCCGACGCAGCAGGAGCTGGCCAACATGATCGGCAGCTGCCGCGAGACCATTTCCCGCGCGTTCAACCAGCTCGCCCGCGACGGTCTGATCATTCCGCGCGGTCGCTCGCTCGTTGTGACTCCGGCGCTGATCGAGCGTGCGGAGCGTAAGAAGGCTGCGTGATCTCGTTACGGTTCTGACATCCCAACCACGGTTCGTACCCAACCACGACTCTTAGACACCGACCCCTAAGCGCGTCGCCCTCCTGGCGGCGCGCTTTGTTTTCGGGCCCTGGCTGCCGCGGTTTGCCGCGGTCATCGCAAACCGGATCGCTCACGGAGCTCCTCACGCACGCGCAGCGCATTGCGCGGCGCAAGAACGTGCCTGCGCGGCCAAATCGCGGTACTCAGATCTCGCGCTAATCCGAACAGGATCCGGCGGTTATCTTGACAGTTGCGACAGCCCGAGCCCAGATCGCTGTGATGAACGCGTCGACGATGATCCGGCGCACGCGCGTCGAGGTTGATCTCGGCGCGATCATCGACAACGCGCGGACGGTCCGGCAGGCGACCGGCGTAGACGTGTATGCGGTTATCAAAGCGGATGCATATGGCCACGGCGCGATCGAGGTCGCGCGATCGCTGAGCCGAGCAAAGGCCGCTGGCGGATTCGCCGTTAGCTTGGTCGAGGAGGGCGTCGCGCTTCGCGATGCCGGTGTGACCGCACCGATCCTGGTGATGGGGCCGAGCCAGCACGGCGGTGAGGACGACATGGTGATGGCCGGGCTCACGCCGGTGATCGCCAGCGAGCAGGATCTCCACGTGTTGGCGGCCATCGCGGCGCGACGCCAGCTGACCGTCGACGCGCATCTCAAGGTCGATACCGGCATGGGCCGGCTCGGCGTGCCGGCGAGCCTGGTTCCCCAGCTTGCCCGGCAAGCCGCCGGGCAGGGGGTTCGACTCGCTGGGCTGATGACTCACTTCGCCTGCGCGGACACCGACGATCCAGACGACCCGGTGTCGATGACACGATCGCAACTGGCCCAGTTCGTCGACGTCGATCGCGCGCTCGTCGCCTCGGGACATCCGGCACGGGTTCGCCACGCTGCGAATAGCTCGGGCGCGCTGTGGTTCGCCGAGGCTCGGTTCGATCTGGTTCGCACCGGAATTGCGCTCTACGGCAACGGCCGCTGGCCCGCCGGGCTCGAGCACAAGCAAGCGATGCGGCTGGTCACCGAGGTCGCGCAGCTTCGTACGGTCCCCAAGGGTAGCTCGGTCGGTTACGCCGCCGCGTGGCGCGCCGAGCGAGATAGCCTGGTCGCCGTGCTTCCGGTCGGCTATGCCGACGGCTTGCCGCGTCGAGCGAGCGGCCATGCCCACGTCACGATCCGTGGCGCTCGAGTCCCGCTGGTCGGGTTGATCAGCATGGACATCGCGATTGCCGACGTCACGGCGCTGCCGCACATCGAGGTTGGCGATCCGGCGGTGTTGCTCGGTCGAGCCGCCGGCGGCGAGCTGATCTCGACGGCCGACTACGGTCAGTGGGCGGGACTGACCGAATATGAAGTGACCTGTGGCATGAGCAAGCGGGTGCCACGGACCTACGTCGGAGAGCCCGCGTGAGCACGTCGCGCGACGGTGATGACGAGCCGACGGACGTGCGACCGCAGGGTCTCGCGCCGGGCCCCAGCGATCCGAAACCGCCGGCGGCCGCGCCGCCTACAGGTAACCCGCCACCCGCAGGTGCCCCGCCCCCCGGTGACGCGCCCCCGAGCGAAAGCGTCGCGGCGGCGGTGTGGACTGGCGTCAAAGATGCCGGGGCACCGATCGTGCGGTTCCTCGACGTCGTCGGTGGTCACCTGATCTTGGTCGGTCGGGCGCTCGCGTGGCTTCCGCGCCGACCGGTGCGATTCAAGAACTACCTCGAGGCGGGCGAGTACATCGGATTTGGCAGCTTGCCGATCGTGTTGCTCGTCGGCCTGTTCACCGGCGCTGTGATGTCGCTCCAGTCCGTGTTCGCGTTCCGCCAATTCGGCTTGGAATCGTTCTCGGGCGGCACCACGGGAAAGGCGCTAGCCCTCGAGCTCGGTCCGGTGCTGACCTCGTTGATGCTCTCGGGTCGGGCGGGCGCAGGTATCGCCACCGAGCTGGGCACCATGCGGATCTCGGAGCAGATCGATGCGCTCGAGTCGATGGCGGTCAACCCGGTCCAATACCTCGTGCTGCCCCGCGTGATCGCCGCGATGGTGGTGGCGCCGATCCTCGCGCTGCTGTTCTTCGTGATCGGGATGGGCGGCGCGTACATCGTCGCGGTGATCTTTCAGGATGTCGATCAGGGCCAGTGGGTCGCCAACCTGCGCGACATCGTGATTCCGATCGACGTGATCCAGGGAATGATCAAGAGCGTGGTGTTCGGGTTTCTCGTCGCCTTGATCGGCTGCTACCAAGGCTTCCACGCCAGCGGCGGTGGTCGGGGCGTCGGCATCGGCACCACGCGTGCGGTCGTGCTCGGCTCGGTGACCACGCTGGTCAGCGACTACTTTCTGTCCGACATTCTGCTGTCGATCTTCGGGATCGGAAAGGGGCTGGGATGAGTGACGTCCAGCTCGCGTCCGAGATCATCGGATTAACTCCGCCCGAGCAACCCGATCCGCGGTGGCAGGTCAGAGTTCGCGGGCTGTCCAAGTCGTTCAATGGCAACCTCGTGCTCGATCGGCTCGATCTCGACATCGAGCGCCACAAGGTCAACGTCATCCTCGGAGCGTCCGGCGCTGGCAAGAGTGTGTTGATCAAGCACTTCATGTGCTTGCTGCGGCCAGACACCGGCAACATCTGGGTCGACGGTACCGATGTGCTCGCGCTCGACGCGCAGGCGCTGGCGAAGTTCCGCCGCAAGTTCGGGTTGGTGTTTCAATTCGCTGCGCTGTTCGACTCGCTCACCGTCGAGGAAAACTGCGCGTTCCCGCTGCGCGAGCACACCAAGAAGTCCAACGCCGAGATTCGTGACATCGTCGCCGATCGGCTCGGCGCGCTCGGGATCGGCGGGACGCAGAAGAAGTATCCGGGCGAGCTGTCGGGCGGCATGCGCAAGCGCGTCGGTCTCGCCAGGGCGCTCGTGCTCGAGCCCGAGATCCTCATGTACGACGAACCGACGACCGGGCTGGATCCCCTGGCCACACGGAACGTCGACGAAATGATCCTTGCCACCTGCGAGCGTTATAAAGTCACCTCGGTGGTGATCTCGCATGACATGGCGTCCGTGTTCAGGATCGCCGATCGGATCGCCATGCTGCACAACAAGCGGATCCTCGCGGCGGGGCCGGCGGATGTGATCGCCGGCAGCACCGATCCGTTCGTCTACGAGTTTCTTCGTGCCTCCGGCGTCAGCGCCATTCAGAAGCTCGCGGAGGGCGCGTGAAGTCTGTCTCCGCCGGCGTGCGCGTCGCGATCCTGTTCATGCTGGTGGTGATCGCTGGGTACTTCGTGTGGAAGAACCTCGGCCAGGATCCCGCGGGCGCAAACAACTTCGAGCTGTTCGCGAAGTTCCGCGACGCATCCGGTCTACCCACCGGCAGCAAAGTGGTGATCGCAGGATTGCCAAAGGGCGAGGTAACGCGGCTCGAGGTCGAAGGCCGCTACGCGAAGGTCACGTTCAAGATCGACGACGAGATCGACGTCTGGACCAGCGCCGTGGTGATCAAGAAGGCAGCGTCGCTGCTCGGCGACAACTACCTCGAGATCGATCCCGGCGAGCCGGTCAAGCAGCTGCCCGACGGTACCAACAAACAGTTCACCAAGCTCGGGCCGGGCTGCCCGACGTATCGCGATGCTGACCGCGCGAAGGCCGACGCATGCCGGCAGGTCCCGAACGTGATCGAAGCGACCACGCCCGACAAGCTGCTGCATCGGATCGAGCAGACCCTGCCCAACGTCGATCGCGTGCTCGAGAGTGTTCGCGATCTATCCGAGGACGTCCGGCGAATCGTCAACGGTCCACTGCAGTCGGTCGCGACGCGGGTCGACGGGCTGGTCCAACGCGAGGCCGGGACGGTGTCCGACATTATCCAGCGAGCGGATCGGTCGATGCAGAAGATCGATCAGATCACCGATGATCTGCGCAAGATCACCAAGGGCGCTGATCCCCAGATCGAGAAGATCTTGAAGAACCTCGACGAGGCGTCGGCCGAGGCCAAGGATCTCGTGGCGACGGCGAAGTCCGAGCTCGCGCAGACCGGCGAGGCGTTGCGCGGCAAGCTCGATCAGCTCGATGGCGTGATCGGTAACACCGAGTCGATCACCGAGAAGATCGATCAGGACAAGGGCACGCTCGGCCGGCTGGTCAACGATCCGACGATCGCCGACAACGTCGAGCAGATCACGGAAGACGCCAAGGGCTTCCTCGGGACCTTGTTCGGGCTCAAGGCGTACGTCGGACTACGCAGCGAGTTCAACGTATTTTCGAAGCTCGCGCGGCACTACGTATCCGTCGAGCTTCATACGCGACCGGACAAGTACTACCTGATCGAGCTCGAGAAGGGGCCGCGCGGAAATTATCCCGAGGTCACGCTGACGTTCGATCCATTGGTCAGCCCCGATACCTGGACGCGGCGCAGCGTGATCCGCGACCAGATCCGGTTCACGTTTCAGTTCGCCAAGCGATTCGGATGGCTCACGCTGCGCTACGGCATCAAAGAGTCGACTGGCGGCATCGGTGCCAACGTCGACCTGAAGTGGTGGAATCGCAATCTTCAGCTCACCGCAGACGTGTTCGATGCGACGTTCGATCAGGCGCCGCGCGTCAAGCTGACCATGGCGTACGAGGTGCTTCGTAGCGTCTACATCCTCGGAGGCGTCGACGAGCTGATCAATCCGCCCGATACGCTGCAGATCAACACCGGCGCTGACCCGTCGGGCGTCCCGATTCAATTCGAGGAGTTCCGGTTCGGCCGCGACTACTTCTTCGGCGCCATGCTGCGTTTCAACGACGAAGATCTCGCTGCGCTGCTCGCCGTCGGCGGCTCTGCGATCGGCGGCGTGGCTAGCGATTAGCGCCACGGCCTCAGCGGTCGTTGGTGATTCGCACGCGAGCGATCAATTCGCGGAGCTCTTCGTCGTCGACCTTCGAGACTTCGGCGACGATCTGTTCGCGGGTTCCACCCGTGGCGGCGGTCGGAGTGAGCGGTTGAACAGGTGCGCGCCTGCGATCGCTGGGTACCGACGTCGCCGGCCGCCGGTTGGCGCCGGCGAGCTTGAACCGAACGTCGTCGAACAACCGCGGCTCACCGAGGCGGCCGAGCAGGCCGGATAGCAGTTGTGCCTTGAGCAGGGTCAGCTCGTGGAGCCACGCGCTGCTCGCCACTTCGATGACCAGCACGCGATCGATCACCCGGTCGGGGCGCGTGCGCTGCGCGATCCTCGCGCCGACCAGATCGGTCCACTCCGCGGTGAGTCGCTCGGCGCGCAGCTCGTTCCCGAGGCCATGCTGCGCGATCACGTCAGCGACGGCAGCGCCCGCGCTCACCATCTCGAGGGTGCGCGGCGATCGCTTCTTCTTCATGAAGCGCGGAGCCGTCGAATCAGCTCGCGCAGTCGACGGTCGCCATCGCCATCCCGGCTCACGAAGCGCAATCCGGTGCCGCCCGTCGGCGTGTGATACGAGACGCGACCCGCGATCGCGATCGGCGCCGCGGCTCCGGGCGGAATCACCTCGAGCGTGATCTCGGCGTCGAGCGGCAAGGGCTCGGTGGTGGTCAATAGAGCGCCGCCCACGCCGATCTCCGAGATCGCGCTCTCGACGTAGCTCGAGCTGTTGGCGAGCCGATACCGTACGGGCACCGATACCGGTAGCCGATGGTGGCGGCGCCGCGGCACGTCGGTGCGCTTGCCGGCGAACACCTCGTGCAAGAACGTCAGCTTGGTCTGTTCGTCGCTCGCGAGATCGACGGTTGCCCCCGCGCGAATGCGCATGCGCGGCAGCGCGGGGCGCCAATTCTGCACCGCACCGCGGACCAACACCTTGTTCGGCAACAGCGTCGACGACACCTCGACGATGACCGCTTGACCGGGCTCGAGCTCATCCGTGGTCGGCACAAACAGCGGCTCGGTCACCGAGTCACTCGGTGCAAGCTCGCGCCATTCATCGGCCGAGCGGATTCGCAGCTTTAAGATCACCATCGACGCGAAGTCACCGTAGCAGACGCTCACGGTGACGCGCTACCCCGCCTGTCCCCGATCGAGTGTTGATGAAGCAGCCGTAACGCGGCTCAACGCTTTCCGAAACGCAGCGCCCAGACCTTCAATAGCGCCTCGCCAAAGATCGCTCGGGACATCTTCGACTGGCCGACCCGGCGGTCGACGAACACGATCGGCGTCTCGATCAGCCGAAGCCCATTCTTGATCGCGCGGTACTTCATCTCGATCTGGAAGCTGTAGCCGTTCGATGTGATCGAGCCGAGGTCGATCGCTTCGAGTGCCGCGCGCCGCCAGCACACAAACCCAGCGGTGACGTCACGGACGTCGATGCCGAGCACGGTGCGCGCGTACAACCCGCCGCCGCGCGAAATGACCTGCCGCCCGACACCCCAGTTCTCGGTACCGCCGCCGGGTACGTAGCGCGAGCCGATCACCACGTCACAGCGATCCTTCGCCAGCGCGAGCATGTTCGGCAGATACTTGGGGTCATGGCTGCCGTCGGCGTCCATCTCGAACAGGTACAGATAGCCGCGCGCGAGCCCCCACGTGAAGCCTTCGATGTACGCGGTGCCCAGCCCGAGCTTGCCGGCGCGGTGCATCACGTGGATCCGCGGCTGTGCCTTGGCCATTTCGTCGAGCACGTCGCCGGTCCCGTCGGGGGAGTTATCATCGACGAACAACACGTCGGTGGACGGGAGGGCCGCCAGCAGGCGCTCTCCGATCCCACGCACGTTGTCGCGCTCGTTGTACGTCGGCACGACGATCAGCGCTTCGGCCATGGAACGCGAACGATAGCGATCCGACGGCCGCGCCGCAACGCGCTATGCTGTCTGCGGTGAGGTCCCGGCGCGCGTGGATCTACGTTCTATCGGTCGCGGCGCTGCTCGTACCCGCGGGCGGGATCGCGTACCTCGGCGCGGTGTCGTATCGCGATGAGCGCGGTGCGATCGCGGCGCAGGACGAGCACCACCTTCAGGTGGCGGGCGCGATCGCCGATCGGATCGGCCGGAGGATCACCGACGCGCTCGATGCGAGCGAGCACGCGATCACCGCCGGTGGCGAGACGCCGGCGTCGCCGCTGGCGAGACACTGGTTCTGGATCGACAGCTCGCATGCGATGCGGATGCCGAGGCGCGCACCCGATGCGATCGAGCTCGAAGGTATCGATCGCGGGCCGGGATGCGAACGCGCACTCGAAGACTGTTTCCGCGAATCGGCGACCCGTCAGACTCGGGTCGCCCGGTTACATGCGGCTCAGCGCGCCGAGGCGTGCGTTGGCGACGGGTGCGCGGCCAGCCTCGCCGATGCGAAGCGCGAATATGTCGTGCTCGCCACGTTCGATGACACCGGACCCGCCGCACAGCTCGGCTTGGTGCGTGTGTTGCGCCGGTTGTCCGATCCGCGTGCCGAAGATGAGCTGCGCGAGCTCGATCGCCGATTCGGCGAACGCAGCGTCGAGGGCGTGTCGATGCGATTGGTCGCAGCCGTGCTGCGCGCCCAGCGAGCCGGTGCCGATGCACTGCTCGACGTCGCGAGCTCGGTGGTTCAGCGCGGCTATCCGATGGATCCGATCCTCAAGCTCGGCGTGCTGCAGCGGCTGCGTGGTCAACTGCCGCGCGATCTGTCGCCCGCGCAGGCGGTCCGGCGCGGCGAGCTCGACGAGCGGATGACCGCGATCCGGACCGAGGCTCGAGCGGCGGCGGGGCTCGCTGATGATCTGCCGGCGATGGTCGAGACCGCGGCATCGCAATGGCGCGGGATGCCCGCGGCGCGCGAGCCGGCACGAACCCTGATCTTCCGCAGGATCGCTGATGGTGGGGTCGTCGGCGTCGCGGTCGACAATCCGATGCTCGAGGAAGCCGCTGGCCACGAGTCCGGTGATGAAGTGGCGCCCGGGGCACGGGCCATCGTGTTGCCCGCGGGTGCGTCGCCCTCGCCCGGGCTGCGCCGGATCGTCCAAGTCCCTCTCGGCGAGGCGCTGCCGCATCTCGCGATCGCGTTGGTCAACCCGCTGGGCGACCTCGATCCACGCGACGAAGTAGTCCGCGAGCGCTCGCAGCGCCATGTCGTCTACACATCGCTCCTTGTTGTTGCCTTGGTGCTCGGGCTCCTGCTCATGATCCGCGGCGCGGCCCGCGAGCGCGAGCTAGCCCGGCTCAAGAGCGACTTCGTGTCTACCGTCTCTCACGAGCTCAAGACCCCGCTAACGTCGATCCGCATGTTTGCGGAGATGCTCGAGCAAGGGGTGGCGAAGGGCGACGCGTCGAAGATGGCGCGCTACCACGGCGTGATCGTCCAGGAGAGCCAGCGGCTGGGGCACCTGATCGCCAACCTGTTGGACTACGCCCAGATCGAGAAGGGTACCCGGCGGTACGCGCCGCTTCGGCTCGGCATCGAGCAGCTGGCGCGGCGCGCCGTCACGACGTTCGATACGTTGCGCGATCCCGAAGTATTGGGACGCAATGGCGTCGTGGTCGACGTGTCCTCTCGGGCGATGACCGCACAAGTCGAGGTCGATCAAGATGTCGTCGTGCAGGCGGTGCTCAACCTGCTTGCGAATGCGGCGAAATACGGCGGCGTCGATCAGCCGATCGAAGTGACCGTGGATGCCGGTGACGCGGATGCATGGATCGCGGTGCGTGACCATGGCCCGGGAATCCCACCAGCCGAGCAGGCGAGGATCTTTCGCGAGTTCTATCGCGCACCGGAAGCGTATCGTTCGGGGGTGGAAGGCACCGGGCTCGGGCTCGCGTTGGTCAAGCGCCACATCGAGGCGCTCGGCGGCACCGTTGAGGTCGCGTCCGAGGTAGGCCGCGGCGCGACGTTCACGATCCGGTTCCCGCGTGCGGAGGCGAGCGCGCCATGACCAAGATCCTCGTGGTCGAAGACGATCCATCGATCCGTATGGGGCTCGAGGACACATTGACCGCCAAGGGCTATCAAGTCGAGGTGGTGGCGCGCGGTGGCGACGCGGCGGACCGCGCGATCAACGGCGCCTACGATCTGGTCGTGCTCGACGTGATGTTGCCCGACATCGACGGTTTTGAAGTGTGCCGGCGGATCCGCGCGAGTCGCGGGCCGGCGCGTCGGGTACCGGTGATCATCCTGTCGGCGCGTGGTGCGGAGCTCGATCGAGTGCGCGGCCTGGAGCTCGGCGCAGATGACTACGTCACCAAGCCGTTCTCGTTGATGGAGTTGCTCGCGCGGGTCGCGTCGGTGCTCCGCCGGGTGCAAGGCGAGGCCGCCGATCCGATCGCGGTGGCGTTTGGCGACGTCGAGATCGACTTGGTGGGGCAGGTGGCGCTGCGCGCTGGGCGCCGGGTCACCCTGCCGAGCCGGTCGTTCGCGATCCTCAAGGTGTTCGCCCGGCGTCCCGGCGAGGTGGTGAGTCGCGACCAGCTGCTCGACGAAGCGTGGGGCTACGAGGACTATCCGAACACGCGCACGGTGGACAATCATCTGGTGAAGCTGCGCCGGGCGCTCGAACAAGAGCCCGATCAGCCGCGTTGGCTGGTCACGATCCACGGCGTCGGTTACAAGCTCGACATTCCGAGGGACGCGGTGCGATGGGCGGTGACCAAATGATCCGCGCTTGGCTCGTCTTCGCGCCGCTGGCCGCCGCGATCGCGGGTGGCTGCAGCGGCGACGGCCGCGCGCGCCCGCGCTCCGAGCCGCCGCGGATCGCGAGTCGCCCAGCCGCCGATCCGGCGGTGGGGATGGTCACCGAGCTCGATGGGATTTCGCCGGTGTTTGGCGAGGCGGTACTGGCCGAGCTGACCGGTGATGAGTCGGCGGCGCGCGCCGGGTTCGAGCGCCTGCTCGCGGCTCCCGAGACGTCGTCGTCGCTTGCCGCGCGCGCGGCGCTGCATCTTGCGTCGCTCGAATCTCGGCGCGGCAAGAGTCGCCACGCGTTGGATCTGGTCGCGCGGGCGGAAGCGTTGGCGCCGACCGATGCGGTGATTCGCGAAGGTGTCGTGCAGCTCCGCGTCGATTCGGTCGCAGCGCAACGCCAGGTCGATTTGCGAGGCCCCCGGGTCGGGACGCCGCTGCGTGGCGTGCAGCCCGCCGTCGCGGACGCGTTCGCCGCGGCGGAGCGCGGCATCAGCACCGTGCACAAGCTGCGTCGCCGCCCGCCGATCGAATCGCTCGTGCGCTCGGTGCGGGCGATGGAGCGCGCGACCGAGGCCCTCGTCGCTCGGTATCACGCGGTGTCCAAACACGGCGGCGTTGCCTTGGTGGCGGCGCGTTATCGCGCCGGCAGCCTGTATCACGACCTCGCGCTCGCGCTGCTGTTCGAGCTGCCGCCCGAGCTCGACGCCAACGTCGCCTCCGAGATTCGCCGGACCCTGCGGGCCCGCGCGTTCGCGTACCTGCGTAAAGCCGTCGCCGAATACAAAGCATCGCTCACAGCGCCGCTCAACGTCGATGCCGAGCTCTGGCGCCTCGCCGCCGAGACCGACCTCGGCGGCGCCGAGAAGATCCTCGACGCGGCAGACTGAGGGGGCTAACGTCGTGGCGATGATCGTGTCGATCGACGGTGCGGTGGTTGCCCCCGAACAGGCGACCATCTCCGTGCTCGATCGCGGCTTGCTCTACGGTGATGGTTGTTTCGAGGTGCTGCGCACGTGGAATGGGGTCGCGGTCGATCTCGACGCACATCTGGACCGATGGCAGGAAACGGCGCAGTTCCTCGCGCTACGCGCGCCGGCACGCGAGGCGGTTGCAGGGTGGGTGCGCGATGCGGTCGGCCTCGCGGGTGGAGGAGATCGCCGGATCCGGCTGGTTGTTACGCGTGGACCGGGGCCGTTGAGCGCGCGGCTCTCCGAGCTCGGGAGGGGGCACTGCATCATTATTGTCGAGCCGTTGGTCGAGCAGCCCGATGAGCTATCGCTTGCGGTCGTCGACTGGCCGATCGCGCCGCGTCCGGGCCGAGGTCACAAGACCTTGGCCTACCTGGATCACGTGATCGCGCGCGAGCATGCTCGTGCTGCCGGGGCGGACGATGCGGTCCGGCTCGATGCGGCTGGCCATGTCGTCGAGGGTGGGACGTGCAACGTGTTTTCCGTGGCGGGTGGCGTGGTTTCGACGCCGCCGACCGATGGCGGTGTGCTGCCGGGGATCGTTCGTGGTCACGTGCTCGCAGCGTGTGAGCAGCTGGCGATCGATTGCGTGGTTGGTGTGCTTACGCTGCCAGAGCTGCGAGCTGCCGACGAGCTGTTCGTGACGAGCTCGCTGCGCGGCGTGGTTGCGGTCACGCGGCTCGATGGATCTCCGCGTGCACGCGGCTCGATCACCGAGACGCTCGCGGCTTGGTATCGCTCTCACCAACGCGCGCGGTCCTCGCGGCCGCTCCCGACGACGTAACCCAGGCGTCTACCCCAGCGTGATCGTGTTCGTTGCGGTCGCCGAACCCGATCCGGCTGATATAGTGGGCGTTCGATGGCCAAGGACGCTCGATCGCTGCGCGAAGAAGCCGCTGCGGCCACCGCGGCTGGCAAGTTCAAGCGCGCGCTGTCGGCGTACCTCGAGCTCGAGCGGCTAGAGCCGCGCGATCCGCAGTGGGCAAAGCGCGCGGGGGAGACCTATCGGCGACTCAACAACACGCGGATGGCGATCGAAGCGTACAGTCGTTCCGCAGAGCGTTATGCGCAGGGCGGATTTCTCGTCCAGGCGATCGCAGTCTGCAAGTTGATCCTTCAGATCGATCCGCAGCACGCCGATACGCTGCGCCGGATCTCGCAGATGAACGAAGAGATCGGCCGCGGCCCGACGCGAGCCGCGAGCGTCGCCGAGAACAATCCGGCGCTCCACGAGAACACCGCGGTCAACGCGATCCGCATGCGCAATAGCACCGGTAGCATCGCGCCGCCCGCATCGTCGTCCGGGGTTGCGCAGGGCACCGAGACCGAGATTCCGCGCTACGACAATCCGCCGTTGCCACCGAAGCTGCCGTCATCGCTGCCGCTCATGGCGCGCACCAAGAGCAAGCCGATCTCGATGCCGCCCGGCGTGCCACTCGAGTCGATCACACTTGCCAAAGAGGTCCCCGAGTCGTTTCAGCGCGACCATACGAGCCCCGGTATTCACGTCATTCCGATCGATGAAGAGCCGAGCGGCGCGTTCACGCCGATCGAGGTCGAGCAAGGAAGCGCCGTCGTTTATCCGCAGGTCGATGAGTCGACCGAGCTCGACTTGGCCGATCTCGAGGAAATTTCGCGCACGACGATCGGGACCCTGCAGGCCAAGGCGCTCGCCGCGACGCCGCTGTTTGCGGGGTTACCTCACGAGGCGCTCGAAGCGCTCGTGCAGAACCTGACGCTGGTGCCGCTGTCGGAGGGCGACACGTTGTTCCGCGAGGGCGATGCCGGCGATGCCCTCTATGTCATCGCGGAGGGCGAGGTGGCCGTGCAGGCGGAAGGGCCGCCACGTGTCGAGATGGCGCGCCTTGGCCCAGGTGCGTTTCTCGGCGAGGTCGCGCTGATGACCGATCAGCCGCGCTCGGCCACCGTGACCGCGGTGTCGACCGCCGAGCTCCTGCGGATCGATCGCCTCACGCTGTCGCGCGTGCTCGCGAACCACGGTGACGTGTTGCGGGCCGTGCTGCGGTTCGTACGCGATCGCTTGGTCGATCGGTGGATGCGAACCAGTCCGCTGTTTCGGCCGTTCGCCGACGCCGAGCGCGTGCAGCTCGCCGGACGATTTCGGTTCCTCGAGATCGAGGCCGGTACGCTGTTGCTCACCGCGAACTCGCGCCCCGACGGTCTCTACATCGTGCTCGCCGGCAAGTACGACGTGAAGCATGGCGCCAATACGCTCGCCACGCTCGGACCTGGTGATCTGATCGGGGAGACTGCGCTGCTGTCCGGCGGCATCTTTCGCAGCGACGTGATCTCGCACGGCAAGGGGCTGGCGCTGTGCCTCCCCGCCGACGATTTCCGCGAGGTCATCATGACCCACCCGCACGTGCTCGAGTACCTCGGCGAAAAAGCCGAGCACAGCCGGCGGCTCAAGATCTTGTGATCGCGACGTCGCGGCGAGGCAAAGGCGTGAATAGCTGACGGGTCACGCGGACGCGTGGGGTGATCTCGATCGCCTGGGGCCATGGATGTACACGGGTTGCAGGTGTCCACGTTTCGCGAACAGGTCACCTAGATGCCCCGCGGGTAGCGTCGCGGTCGCTGCGGCTGGTTCCTGCATCGAGCTGATTGCGGTGGCGATCCGGCCGTGCACCGAGCTGATCGCTGAGAACGGCCACCGCAGCTTCGAATCGAAGTACCGCTGATTCGGTCAAGCTCCACGTGCGCGCGGACGCGACGCCATCGGTGAGTCGATGCCGATGCTACTTCGCCGGTGTCGCCGCCGAGCCCGCTGAGCCGGCAGGCGGCATCGCCGAGCCGGCGGGCGGCATCGCCGCGGAGCCGGCGGCGCTACCTGCGGCCGACCCGGAAGTGGGCGGTAGCGGAAGCGGGACGAGATCGAGACGTTCCTTGGCTCGCGGCGGCGCATCCGATGACACACCGAAGCCATCGCCGAACGGTCGCCAGCCAAAGCTCGTCGCGATCAGCGCGCCGCCAAGGAGTAGGTAGAGCAAACCCACCAGAAAATGCGTCCGGCGGGCCATGCCGTAGAGGCCCTTACGCGCGCGGGCTCGCTCGTCTTCCGCGTCGCTTCGAAACGCCAGGCGGATCCGGTAGGCGCCGAAGATGACGACCAGACCGGCCACGGCGAGCAACAACCAGACAGGGAGTCGCATGGAGCCCGGACTGTGTACCACGACGCCCCGGCAGGCCCGAACGGCGGTGGCAGGACCATGACCGACGTACCATTGACACGCTCAAGGGGCGCGGGCAGAGTGCGCGATATTTCTCAGCCAACCGGCGATGCATCCCCAGCCGAAGTACAAGAATTCCGCAGCGTTCTACGACGTCGATGGAACGCTCATCAAGATCAACATCGTCCATGCGTTCGCGTTCTACGCGTCGCGCCACGCGTCGTTAGCCGAGAGCACGCGCCGCACGATCAAGACCGCGATGTCGATCCCGGTATTCTGGGCCGCCGACAAGCTGTCCCGGAAGTGGTTCAACGAGATCTTCTACCGTTCGTATGAAGGCGCCTCGGAAGACCGCCTCGTCGTGCTCGCCGAAGAGCTGTTCGAAGACGTCATCAAGCCGAACATCTATCCGCGCGCGAAAGATCTGATCGAGGAGAGCCGGCGCGCTGGCTGCCGGCAAGTGCTGCTGTCCGGCGCGCTCGACTTCACGATGAAACCGCTCGCGCGCTACCTCGGTGCCGATGATCTGATCGCGAACCAGCTCGAGTTCGTCGACAACTACGCCACCGGCAAGCTCAAGAAGCCGTTCGTCGCGGGCGCGACCAAAGCCGAGATCATGCGCGAGTACGCCAAGCAGCACGGCATCGATCTCGCCGAATCGTGGGCGTACTCCGATAGCTTCTCGGACTACGCGATGCTCGCCGTTGTCGGCCATCCGACCGCGTGCAATCCCGATCTGCGGCTGCGCTCGATCGCACGCTCGTACGACTGGCCGGTGCTCGATCTCGACGAAGCGCCGGCTCGGTCGGCCGCACGCCGGCCCCAAGGGCTCGCACCCGTTCGCCGCTTGCGCAGCGGCAAGACTACTGGAGCTGGAAAGAGGACCTGATGCGCGCCATTCGCCCCAAGCTTCGCAGCCACACGCGCGAGCACATCGTCACGATCGACACCGACTCGGCGCCGCGCATCATGTTCTACGGCGAGAACTTCCTGATCGAAGATCTCCCCGTCGGCACGCGCGTCATCTATCCGAAGCGGCCGATGACCGCGGTCGCCAACCCCAAGGCGACGATCCGCTACGCGCTCAACCATCCCGAAGACTCCGAGCCCCTCCACGCGCTGCTCAAGCCAGGCATGAAGGTCACGATCGCGGTCGACGACATCTCGATGCCGTTGCCGATCATGCGGACGCCCGATGTTCGCCAGCTCGTGCTCGAGATCGTGTGCGAGATGCTCGCGGATCACGGCGTCGACGACGTTCACATCGTGATCGCGCTCGGTCTGCATCGCCGGATGCACGACTGGGAGATCAAGCGGATGGTCGGCGACAAGGTGTGGAACGAGTACTGGCCGGACCGGCTGTACAACCACGACGGTTGCGATCCCGACGGCATGGTGGTGCTCGGCAAGACCCATCACGGTGAGCTGGTCGAGATGAACCGCCGCGTCGCCGAGAGCGACCTTGTCATCTACGTCAATCTCAACTTCGTGCCGATGAACGGCGGCCACAAGTCGATGGCGGTCGGGCTATGCGGTTACGAGAGTCTCAAGTCGCATCACACGCCCAAGGGCATCGCCGAGTCCAACTCGTTCATGGACCCGCCGAACTCGTTCGTCAGTCACTCGTTCAAGCGCCAGGGCGCGCTGGTCGAAAAGACCCTCAAGGTGTTTCACATCGAGACCGTGCTCAATAACCGCACGTTCGATGGTCCGATGGCGTTCTTGATGAAGAACGAGGACGACTTCACCGAGGCGGACCGGCTGAAGTTTCAGGCGATGAAGTGGGCGCTCGACAAGCTGCCATTTGCGGCGCGCCGCGAGATCTTCATGCGCACGCCGGCGGCCTACGAGCTGATCGCGTGCAATGCCGGCGCGTGCGAGCCGTGCCACGACAAGACGCTGGCCAAGCAGAACGAGCAGTACTGCGTCGAGGTGGACGGCCCGGCCGACATTTTGATCACCGGCATTCCGTACATCTCGCCATACAACGTGAACAGCAAGGCGCTCAATCCGCTGCTCGTGCAGGTGATGGCGCTCGGCTACTTCTATCATATGTACCGCCGGCAGCCGATCTTGCGCGACGGTGGCGTGCTGATCATCGCGCACCCGTGCTCGGATCGATTCGACCCGGTGCACCACCCGAGCTACATCGAGTTCTTCAATCGGATCCTGACCGAGACGACCGACTCGTACACGATCGAGAAGAAGTACCAAGACGAGTTCGCGTACAACCCGAGCTACGTCGAGATGTATCGGCGTGGCAACGCCTACCACGGGGCGCACCCGTTCTATATGTGGTACTGGGGCCAACGCGGCCGCGAAAAGGTCAGTCGGGTGATCGTCGTCGGCGCGGACAATGCAACGGTGCCGGCGATCATGGGCTGGGAGACCGCCGGTTCGATGGCCGAAGCGATCGCGATGGCGCGCGGCACGATGGGCCGGAGCGCGCAGATCACGATGCTGCACCATCCTCCGATCGTTATCAGTGACGTGATGTGATGAGCGGGAACGGGCAGAGCAACGGATCGAACGGCGCGCGAGGCGGGTACTTCCTCGAGACCGATCTCGCGTGGGGGATGCACGCACAGACTGCCCCGTGGCCCGATGCCAAGCGAGGCGAGCCATTGCCGCCGCTGCGCTCGCCGGTGACGGGGAAGCCGCGGCTCGACGTCGCGCAGATCCTCGCCGGCAAGAACATCCTGCTGATCGGCACCACCGGGTTCGTCGGCAAGGTCGCGCTTTCGATGCTGCTGCATCGCTATCCCGATGTCGGCAAGGTGTTCTGTCTGGTTCGCCCCGGGGCGGGCGACACCGCCGACGAGCGGTTCTACAAGAAGGTGGCGACGTCGGAGGCGTTCGATCCGGTTCGCGACGTCCATGGCGCGAACTACGACGCGTTCATGCGCTCGAAGATCGTCGCGATCCCCGGCGATATCGGCCGACCGCTGTGCAACTTCGGCGATGAGCAGTTCGCCCAACTCGAGCGCGCTGGTGGTCTTCACGTCGTGATCAACAGCGCCGGCCTGGTGTCGTTTGCGCCATCGCTGGAGAGCGCGCTGCGGATCAACGCGATGGGCGCGAAGAACGTGCTCGACGCCGCGCGCAAAGCAGGGGCACGTCTGGTTCACGTTTCGACGTGTTTCGTTGCGGGGCGTCGTGATGGCGATGTGTGGGAGGATGAGCCGGTCGTCGGGTACTTCCCGCGGAGCGAGGTGATCGATGCGGCTGGTCTCGCGGGTCGCAAGAGCCTCGCGAAGCCCGAGCTACTCGACCGCGACTTCGATCCGGCGGCGGAGATCGCCGATTGCCAGCGGATCATCGATCAGACGCGCGAGCGATCGAACGATCGCCAGCACATCTCGGAGTTCCGCGAGCGCGGGGCGGCGGAGTTGCGCCGCCAGCGCCGAGATCCCGACGACGAGCAGGATCTCAAGATGGCGGTCGCGCGCGAGCGCAAGCTGTGGATGCACGAGGTCCTCACCAAGGTCGGCATGGAACGCGCCGAGCATTGGGGCTGGACCAACACGTACACGTACACCAAGTCGCTCGGCGAGCAGATGATCCTGTCGGATCCGTCGGTGCCGGCGACGATCGTACGGCCGGCGGTGGTCGAGAGCGCGATCCGCTATCCGTTCCCCGGTTGGAACGAAGGCTTCAATACCACCGCGCCGCTGATGTACTTGATGCTGAAAGGCCATCGCGCGGTCCCGGTGGGCACGGATGCGACGCTCGATGTGATTCCGGTCGATTTCATCGCGTCCGGCATGCTGCTCGCCACCGCGGCGGTGCTCGCTGGCGAGCACGAGCCGGTGTACCAGCTGGGTACCAGTGACTCGAATCGGATCTCGAGTAGGCGGCTGACCGAGCTCACGGGGCTGGCGGTGCGCCAGGTGTATCGCGACAAGGCGGATCGCGGCGAAGACACCCTGCGATCGAAACTGCGCGCGCGGCTCGAGTCGATGCCGGTGTCGTACGAGCACTTCGATCGCTGGTCGGCGCCGATGTTCAAGCGAATCGCCGATCGGCTGATCGAGACGATCGACGACAAGCTGCCACGCTGGGGGGCGCCACGGCTCGAGGCGTTTGCCGAGCGAGCGCGCGAAGAGCTGGTGAAGGTCTCGACGTTCACCGGTCAGATCAAAGAGCTGGTCGACCTGTTCAAGCCGTTCACCACCGATCACGACATCGCGTTCCGCTGCGACAACATGCGTGCGTTGTGGGCGCGGGTCACGCCGGCGGATCAAGATCGCCTGCTGTGGGCGCCGCACCTGATCGATTGGCGCAAGTATTGGCTCGATACTCACTTCCCGGGCCTTCAGAAGTGGACGTTCGACAAGCTCGACGAGGAATTCGGCGCGAAGCCGAAGTCGGTCTACACGTACAAGGAGCTGGTCGAGCTGTTCGATGCGACGATCAAGCTGAACCGCAACCGTCCGGCGCTGCGGTTGATTCGCAAGGATCCGGGAGCCGAGCCGATCCAGTACACGTACGCCCAGATCGGCGAGGCGGCGTGGCAAGGCGCCGGTGTGCTGCGGCAGATGGGCGTCGGCATCGGCGACCGCGTCGTGCTGATGTCGGAGAACCGTCCCGAGTGGGGCATCTCGTACTTCGCGATCATCCTCGCGGGCGCGACGGTGGTGCCGCTCGATCGCGAGCTGACGCTGCCCGAGGTGGTCAATCTGTCTCGCGTGTCGAACGCCAAGGCGCTGGTGTTGTCGCGCAAGGTGGTCGAGCGACTCGCCGGCGAAGCGTCGATCGCGGTGCCGCTTGGTGACGGAGAGGGCGATCCGGCGGCGGTGTGGTCACCTGCGCACGGAGCGTTCGCGGCGTGGCTGGCGAACAACGAGCTGCCGGGCGCGCGGGTGTTTGCGTTCGACGAGCTGCTGACCGAGCCGGACGTTTCGGTCGGCGCGGTGTATCCAGACGTCAAGGGCGACATGCTCGCGTCGCTGATCTTTACGTCGGGTACGACCGGCACGCCGAAGGGCGTGATGCTCACGCACAAGAACCTGACGTCGATGGTGAGTAAGCTGTCGTCGCTGTTCACGCTGTACAAGCACGACAAGCTGCTCAGCGTGCTCCCGCTGCATCACACGCTCGAGTTCTCCGCCGGGTTCTTGATGCCGCTGATCCACGGCGCATCGATCGACTACCTCGAAGAGATCGACGCCGACGGGCTTGCCCGGGCGCTCGAAGACGAGGGCGTCACCGGAATGGTCGGCGTGCCCGCGCTGTGGCAGCTGCTCGAGCGCAAGATCTACAAGAACGTTTCGGAAGCCGGTGTGCTTGCGGAGCGCGCGTTCGACTCGGTGGTCGATCTCAATCGCTCGCTTCGCGACAAGCTGCCGTGGGACGTCGCCGCTGGAAAACTGCTGTTCTTCCCGGTGCACAAGAAGCTCGGCGGCCGAATGCGGCTATTGATCAGCGGTGGCTCCGCGCTGCCGCCGGAGACCTACAAGGCGTTCCGCGGCCTGGGCTTCAATCTGTACGAGGGCTACGGAATGACCGAGTCGTCGCCGGTGTTGACGGTGACGCGGCCGGGCGAGAAGGGACTGCCGGGGTCGGTGGGCCGGCCACTGCCGGGCATCGACGTGCGGATCGATCAGCCGGACGCCAATGGCGTGGGTGAGGTGATCGCGAAGGGACCCAACGTGATGTCGGGGTACTTCGAAAATGCCGAGGCGACCGCGGAGACGCTGCGCGATGGCTGGCTGCACACCGGCGACCTCGGGCGGTTCGACGACGAGGGGAATCTATATATCGTCGGGCGCAAGAAGGAGATGATCCTCGGGCCGTCCGGCGAGAACGTTTATCCCGACGAGCTCGAGGAGACGTATCGCGAGACCAAGTTCATCAAGGAGATGTCCGTGGTCGGACTGCCCGCCGATGCGGGTCACGAGACCGTCGCCGCGCTGATCGTGCCCGACTACGATCAGAACGGGATGGATCGCGAGGCCGTGCGCGAGGCTGTACGCGAGCACGTCAAGAAGGTCAGCAAGGGGCTGGCGCTGTACAAGCGGCTGAAGGTCGTGCACCTGTGGGATCACGACTTGCCGAAGACGGCTTCGCGCAAGGTGCGGCGCCGGGATGTCGTGAAAGAGCTCCAGCGGCTCGAGCGTGCGGCCAAGGGCGGCGCCGAAGCGCGACAGAGCACCGAGCGAGGGGACAGTGGCGGCACGTGGCTGTATGACGTGCTGTCCGATGTTTCGCAGAAGAAGCGCGGTGGGATCACGAGCGAGACGCGGCTCGAGGAGCTCGGGTTCGATTCGCTAATGTTCACCGAGCTCGCGGTGGCGCTCGAGGCGGCGGGGGTGAGCCTGCCGGATCCGGCGGAGTTGCAAGGGCTAGAGACCGTCGCTGACGTCGAGAAGCTGGTCGCGCGTCAGGGAGCCAAGGCGCGGAGCGAAAAGCCCAAGCGCGATCGGCTGCGCAAGGAGAAGGAAGCCGATGAAGCGGCGCAGGACGACGACATCGACGTGCCCAAGCCGTTGGTGTCGATCGGTCGGCGCGCGTTGCGCGGCGGGATGCGAGCGTTGTACGAGCGCGTGCTCGAGACTGACGTCTATGGGCAGTCGCAGGTGCCGCCGTTTGGTGGCTACATCGTGGTGGCGAACCACGCGAGCCACCTCGATACCGGGCTGGTGAAGTACGCGCTCGGCGAGCAGGGTGATGCGCTCGTCGCGCTTGCGGCGAAGGATTACTTCTTCGAAGACCCGGTCCGCCGGATGTACTTCGAGAACTTCACGAACCTCGTCCCGATGGAGCGCCATGGTTCGCTGCGCGAGTCGCTGCGGCTGGCGGGTGAAGTGATTCGCGATGGCTACATTCTGCTGATCTTCCCCGAGGGCACGCGCAGCGAGACCGGTGTGATGACCGACTTCAAGCCTTCGCTCGGGTACCTGGCGATGACCAACAGGTGCGGGATCCTGCCGATGTACTTGTCGGGCACGCATGAAGCGATGCCGAAGGGCCGCTACCTGCCGAAGCGCGGCGAGCGCGTCGCGGCGTATGTCGGGCCGTTCATCAACTATGACGAGGTGGTGCGGCTGGCGGGCAGCGGATTGCGATCTGAGCAGTACCGGTCGATCACCTATCACGTGGAAGGTGTGATTCGGCGGCTCGCGCCGCGCGACCAGGCATGGACGCTCGGTGATGCCGGGACGATGCCGCATGCAGAGTGGCTGGTAGAGCAGGGCGGCGCGGCGGTCGATGCAGTAGAGGACGAGGCATAGCGATGACGACCGTACTTGTCACCGGAGCGACGGGATTTCTCGGCGAGCACTTGTGCCGGGCGCTGATCGAAGAAGGCGACACGGTTCGCGGGTTGGCGCGCACGCGATCGGCTGTGCTCGATGAGCTTGGCGTCGAGTTGGTGCGGGGCGACGTGCTGAACGGGCCGGAGCTCGACGAGGCGCTGCAAGGCGTGACGGCGGTGTTTCACTTGGCCGGCGCAGTATCGCGGGATCCTGAGGACGCGCAGCGGATGATGCGGCTGCACGTCGATGGTACGCGGCGCGTGCTCGATCGGATGGCCGCGGCCGGCATCCATCGCATGGTGCTCGCCTCGACGTCCGGGACGATCGGCGTCTCGAAGGACGAGGCGATTCTCGACGAGGACGCGCCGTATGCCGAGCAGATCGTGTCGGGCTGGCCGTACTACGCGTCGAAGATCTATCAAGAGCGGCTCGCGTTCGAGCACGGCGCGAAGCTCGGCGTCGAGGTGGTCGCGGTGAATCCGAGCTTGCTGCTCGGCCCCGGCGATCGCCGGCTGTCGTCGACGGGTGATGTCCGGAAGTTTTTGCGCCGGCAGATCCCGACGATTCCCGAGGGCGGCATCAACTTCGTTGATGCACGCGATGCCGCGGTGGCGACCGCCAATGCCTTGCGGCAAGGCCGCACCGGCGAGCGCTACCTCCTCGGCGGTCCCAATTGGACCATGAAGGAGTTCTTCAACCGGCTCGGCCGGGTCGCCAACATCGCGCCCCCTCGCATCAAGCTTCCCAGCAAGCTCAGCCGCTGGGGCGCGACGTTGATCGAAGAGGTCTATCGCCACCGCGGCAAAGAGCCCCCCGTCGATCGCATCTCCGTCGAGATGTCAGAGCACTACTGGTGGATTGACTCGCGCAAAGCCGAGACCGAGCTCGGCTTCGTCGCGCGCGATCCGCAGCTGACCTTGGTCGACACCGTGGCGTATCTGCGCCAGGGCGTCGACGGGCCGTCGTAGCGCACGGCGCGATGGTCTCGTGGATCACCAGAACGGAACCCACCCAGTACGTGTTCGGCGTGTTCGGTTGCCGTGCTTCGACTGGTGCTACACGAACCTCTATCGCGTGACCGATGAGCTCACGCCCAAACGGCCGGGCGCCGACGCGATGGGGTGCCTCTGGCACTGGCATGTCGGCAACGCGGATCTGGACCAGATCGATGCGTTTGGGCTGGCCGCGCTCTGGGGAACATCGGGCGAGGGCTAGCCCCGCGGAGCGCGGGGTGCGTTCGGCGGATTCGCTCTCCGGGCCAAAGCCGTCGCGGTGGCTTTCGAACGTCAGGCGTGGGCGTAGGCCCGGCGGTTGCGCCGCCGGCGCAAAGCGCCAAGGATCGCCGCGAGCGGAAGCAAGCCGAGCGTGCCACCGAAGCCACCGGCGCTGCAGCCGCCGGACGCATCGCCGTCGCCACCGCCGCCATCGTCAGCTTTGCCATCGCCGGTGATCGCGCCGGCCATCAGTTGCACGAAGATGAGCTGGCGAGGATCGGCGCTCTCGATCTGCATCTGGTAGGGGCCACTGGGGAACTTGCCGGCTTTGGCAGCGACTGCGGTGAACGCGCCTTCATCGTCGGCTGATTCGACGCTGAACGGAATCTGGATCGGAGCATCGGAGACGCGGGCGCCAGACTTGTCGACTGCCCATCGGATCGGCTCGTTGCCGGGCTTGATGTGGAGCTTGGCGGCGGGCGCGGTCGCTTGATCGGCCAGGGGGACGGCGATCGCTGCGAGGCCAATGCGCGTGGCCTGGTCGGCGAGGTTGGCCTGGAACTGGAGCGGGGCAGGGCTGCTCGTTGCCACGAACAGCTGGTCGTGTTGCTCGCCGCGCTCGAGAACGCGCGTGCGGTTGTTGCACTCGGTGAGGAAACCACGGGCTTCGATCTCGCTCTTGACGCGTTGACTGCCTTCGGCGGACAGCCGAACGCTGAGCTCGGCAACGAGTGACTCGGCCACGGTTCCGAAGTCATCGGCATCGGTGATGCCCATCATGACCGTGAGGATGCCGGCATCCATCGCGGCGCGGTCGGCGTCAGACAGCGCCTTGCGGATGGTCCAGAGGGCGCCGGACAGTGGCTCGCTGTCATCGTGCTCCTCACCAGTGATGTCATTGGGACAGGTCTTGGCATTGTCGGCGGTGCGGAACTCGGTGCCGCCGCCGACGTAGTTGCCGATCGACGGATCGCCGGTGATCGTCGCGGCGAAGTAATCGGCGAACGCTTCGTCCATCGCGCCCTGCGAGGGGTCGGTGCCGAGCTCGTCGGGGTAGGTCTTGGCGTTGGACGTCCGGCTGCCGATGAAGTGGAACATGCCGTGCCCGAACTCGTGATATGCGACGTTGCCCTCGTAGGCGAAGTCGCCTTGCGCGCCCTGGCCGAAAAACATCGTAGGCGCGTTGAGCGGATCGGGAAGCATGACTCCGCCCGGGAGCTCGTTGAGCGGACCAAACGCGGCGTTCTCGAGATAGCCGAACTGGTTGTCGTCGGGCACGCGAGGCACGCCGTTGTCATCGGCGACGCAGACGGTCGGCTGACCCATGAACTGACTCGGCGCGTTGACGACCACGGTGTAGCGAACGTCCGCAAGGAGCGTCGGGTCGCCGAGCCGCTCGCGCAGCACGCCGATGCCACGCTGGAGATGGTAGTAGGCCTGGAGCTCCGCGAACGGGTCTGCCCATGTGGCAGGTGCGGCTGGCGGCTGGATGCCCATGAAGCTGCCAGTTTGGTCCGCCATGGCGAGCTTCTCGAAGCTGCACATGTGCGTCGGCTGCATGACTCCATCGTCATCGGGCCACGGCGAGCACGTGCGCCGGTCGACGCAGTTGTAGACGTCGAACGCCGCATCCACGAGCGTCTTGGTACCCGACGGCAGCCTGCTGAGCACGACATCCGTGCGCTCGGGCGTCGATAGCGGGCTGGTCTTGAAGATCCGGGCGCGATGCTCTCCGGCGCGACGAATCCGATCCGTGACCATCAGAATCTCTGCGGAGCTCGCATCGGCGAAGATCTGAAGCGCGCGGAGCTTCGCATCGAGCGCGAGCTCGATCTGCCAAGCGAGGCGCGGCGCCGATGCGTACGCACCCACCGCCACGATCACCGGTGTTACCCGCGCGTGCTCGAACGTTGCGTCGGCGAACCGTGGCATCGCCGCGACTCGCGCGATGATCGCGCGGTCATCGATCGCAGGCGCGACGGAGAACGTCTCCGAAACATCCACAGCACTAGACTTCACCCATCGCACGCGACCAGCGGCGTCGGTCCGCGCCGTCACCGAGCCGCCGATCACTGGAAGGCCCTGATGGTACCGGTGCATGGTGACGACCGAGCCGCCGCCGACGCTACGCACCGCAGCGGTATCGAGCGACGCGAGCGCGGTCGCCGAGATCAGGTCTTGTCGACCAGCCAAGAAGCCGCGAACCACGGCGTCGGGTGCCGCCGTTGCGGGCGCGCTGAGCTCGCCACTCACCAACCTCGGCGCGGCTTGCACCGCTAACTGCGACGCCACGACCTCGTGCTCGGCTCCATCCGTCGCACACGCCGGGGCCAACACCAACGCCATCAACCAGGGCAACTTCTTCATGGACGCCCGAGACAGCAACGAGCGTGCCGTCCGACGGTCGGGCGGCGATCGGCGGAACACGGGGGTAACTGACTTGGAACGCATAGTGAGGACTCGCTTTCTCGACGGGAAGCGACCAGGTGATTGCAGGTTGCAGCCGGGTGTTTGCGGACGATGGACCAGCCATGCGCCGACAATGGCGCAACACCGTCGAGCGCGAGGTCGCTCTACTCGCGCACGGCGTTCGTTCCCACGAGCAACGCCTGTGCCGCGCTCCTCGAGATCGCGCCTCGGCCGCTCGCGTTGCGCAACTCCATGCATTCGCACCGTTCGCGAAACCTGAAAATCTCGTCGACAAATCCGCAGTGACGGCAATGGCTTGCCGCGTTTCCGGCTACTCGCGTTGGCTCAGAATAAGTTGGTCGATCTCAATGCGACGAAGACTGAATCGCGTGTCTATCGATCGTCGACCAGCATCGCAACACACGCATGGCCCGCGGCAGACCGGGCGCAATGTCGCCGTGAGCGCGGATGGGATCCCCGACGACGTTCCCGACGTCCGCACGCCGATGCCGCTCGGTCGCCTCACCGCGTGGCTCGGCCCGCCGCGCAACTACCAACTCACGCGATTCGTGATCATTCGTCTGCTCGGGCTCGTGTATGTATTCGCGTTCCTCGGGATCGCGATCCAAGGTCCGCCGCTGTTCGGCGATCATGGCCTGACCCCGATCGCAACGCATCTCGAGCCATCCCACTCGACGTTCTGGGATGCGCCGAGCGTCCTGCTCTGGAACGCGTCCGACGGGGCGATCCGCGCGTGGGCGTACCTCGGCCTGTTGCTGTCGATCGCCGCGCTCGTCGGCTACGCCAACGCGATCTCGCTGGTCGTGATGTGGTTCATCTATGGCTCGTTCGGGCGCGTCGTTCCGATGTGGTTCAGCTTCGGCTGGGAGATCCAAATTCTAGAGACCACGTTGATCGCTGCGCTGCTCGCGCATCCATGGGACCCGCGGCCGATCGCACCGCGTTCTCCTCCGCTCGTCGCCATCGTGCTCATGCGCTGGCTCGTGTTCCGGATCATGCTCGGCGCGGGCCTGATCAAGCTGCGCGGCGATGCGTGCTGGACCGAGCTGACCTGTCTCGACTGGCACTTCGAGACCCAGCCGATCCCCAACCCGCGATCGGCGTGGTTTCACCACCTGCCACACGGCGTGAAAGCGGCGGGCGTCATCGGCAATCACATCGTCGAGCTGGTGTTGTCGTGGCTCGTGTTCGGCTCGCGACGAGCCCGCCTGATCGCCGGGGCCGGCATGATCGCGAACAGCCGTGACTCGAGCCTGTGTCGCTCATGACACCGGGATTTCGCGAGACGCTCGGCCAGCATGGTTGGCCATCGCCCTCGTTGCGATAGCTCAGCCGGCAGCCGGCAACCGCCATTGATCCCGCCAGGGGATCCGCCTGGGTGTTGGCGCCTCAGCCTCCAGCTGTTCGACGAGAACCGCTGGTCTTGGTAGCGCCATCTCGTAGGAACGACGATTGCACCAGCCACAGCTTCCATGGCTCGGCTGGCTGCCACCCACATCGCGACGCGGCTCCTGCTCGTAGCAGTCGTTTCCATGGGACCCGTGATGTGTAGCTGCGGATCGCCGGAGGGGTCGTCGCCCGAGACGCAAGACCCGCCGATGCCGATGTCGATGCCGGAGCCGGACGCCAGCATCGATGCGGTCGCTCCCGACGCGCCGAGGCCAGCCGAGAAGCTGGTGTTCGTTACCTCAGCGACGTTCTACGGCGACCTCGCTCAGACGGCTGGCACGCCCGATGGCATCACCGGTGCCGACAAGCTGTGTACGGAGGCAGCCGGATGGCTGGGCGGCGAGTGGGTCGCGTGGGTCTCGAGCAGCGCGAGCAACGCGATCGATCGCATCCCGGACGATGGCGGCCCCTGGTTCCTCGCCAACGGATCCGCGAAGATCTTCTCGGACAAGGCATCGATCGTGATGGGCCCGCAGCAGCCAATCCTAATTACCGAGCAGGGCACGACGCTCACCACGGGCAACGGTAGCAATCCCGTCTGGACCGCGACCAACGCCGCCGGTGAATACAAGGAAGTGTTCAACACGGGCTGCGATGGCTTCACGTCGTCGAGCGCGTTCTCGGTCGCCGGTCTGATGAATCAGACCGCGCCAGGGTGGACCGAAGGCATCATCGCGATCGGGTGCAACAACCCAGCGCGGTTGTACTGCTTTGAGAGGTAGCACCCGTCGGTCGCCGACCGCCCAGCGAACCATCTCGGCGATGTCGATCCCACCAACGGCGGCAGGATCGCCTTCGAGCTGCCCGCACTATCTCAAAGCCCGTCGAAAATGACCAGCTGGCTTCGCGGCGTGCGCCGATGACAATCGCGGGATGCTGCCAGCTGCGCTCGCCCAAGGCATCGCCGAATCCGCCCGCGAACGAACCGAAGCGTGGTGGATGTCACTTCCTGAGGGCATCCGCGCCGAGCTTGTTCAACTCTGCGACGAACGCGCCGAGGCGACCGGTTGGTACGGCAGCGTGGTGGACGGCGAGCTGCACTGGCACGAGTTGCCGATCGAGCTCCGCGGCGCGTTGGTCGACGAGGAGAACGACCCCGAGCATCGGATGTTCAAGCAACAGCTGCTCGAGTACATCTCGAATCACGAGGAGGTGCAGTTCTTCCTCGCGGATGGCTCGTTTCACATCTGCCGGGCGCATCCTGCTGCACGCGCGGTGATTTGCAGCGGGCTGCTCCCCGCACGCTTCGAGTGTCCCATCGCCGATCAGGCCTGCCCGATGCGGACGATCATCGCGGCGGCGGGTGGTCGCTCGGTGACGCTCTCGGTCGGGCTCGCACGCGGGCGCTGCGCTGGTCCTACAACGCCGCGATCCGCTGGCGCTTGAGCGCGATCAGCTCGAGGCTGGACGGCACTCGCGCGCGGGGTCCCGTCGGCACCACGCCGCGCGCTTCGAACGCCTTCTTGTACGCCGCAAAGCTACCGCCGGCGCGATGTGCGTCCATGATCGCCAGGCCGGCGCAGCGCTCGCCCTGCGCGATCATGTATTCGACCCACGCCCACCGCGCCGAGGTAGGCCGCACCTCGACCTTGCCGCCGAGCCGGGCAGCGCCGAGGCCCTTGCGCAGCCGCGCGAGCCGCGCCTCGACGACGTCGATGCCCGCGAAGGCGGTGCCATCGAGGGGCGTATTGCGCTTGGCGACGAAGGGTGCGAGTCCGAACGCGACCCGCGGATGAATCGCGGCGAGCTCCTTGGACAACGCGACCAACTCATCGACGTCCGCGTCGGTTTCGCTCGGGACACCGAGCATCATGTAGACCTTGAGCGTGTGCAGCCGGTGTGTCGCGGCGAGCTCGGCGGACCGCAGCAGATGCTTTGCCTGGGTCGAACGCTCGACCACGCGCCGCATTCGCTCGCTCGCACCGTCGGCGGCCACGGTGAGCGTTCGATAGCCGCCGCGCGCCAATAACCCCACGAGCTCGTCGGTGAGCTTGTCCGCGCGCAGACTCGAGATCCCGATCTCGCGGCCGCTGTCGACGATGTCGCGGACCACGGCGGTGATGTCTGGATGATCGGTCACCGCGGCGCCGACGAGGCCGACCCGCTTCGCATCGGCTGGGATGCCGCCGATGATCGTCGCGCGCGGAACGATCCGCATGCCGCCGTTGGTCGATCGCCGCATCACGCAATACGTGCAGCCACGCGAGCAGCCACGCGCCGCCTCGGTCATGAACATGTCCGCGAGCTCGGTGTTCGGCGTGGCGATCACCGAGCGGGCAGGGAGCAGCGCATCGTCGACGGCGGCGACTGGTGGCACGGTCTCCCCGTGAATATGCGGCAGGTAATAGCCGGGACGATCGCGGAGCGCCGCCCATACCCGCTCGCGATCGAAGCCGACCTCGCGCGCGATCGCGACGAGCTCTGCGATCAGCTGCTCGCCTTCGCCGACGACGATCACATCGAAGAATGGCGCGAGCGGCGCCGGGTTGGAGAACGTGAGCGGGCCACCGGCGATCACCAGTGGATGATGCGGATCGCGATCCTCGACGAGCACGGGAACGTTTGCGCGTTCGAGCGTCTCGACGACGCCGGCGATCTCGAGCTCGTACGCGACCGAATACGCGAGCATCGGATAGCCACCGACGGGCTGTCCGGTTTCGAGCGTGACCAGGCCGCGGCCGTCATCCTCGGGGAGCATCGCGCGATCGGCCGCGACGCCCGGCAGATCGTGGAGCACGCGATAGATCTGCTGATAGCCGAGCGACGACATCGCGGCGCGGTACGGGCTGGGATAGACTAACGCGATCCGGGTCTCGGCCTGCTTGAACAGGGTGCCGCGCTCGGAGGCGAGCAGGGCGCGACGATCTGCTAGAAGTTGCATGCGGCGAGGTTCAGCTGCGAGACGCGGGTCAGGTTACCGCGAACTCGCGACCATTCGTCGAAACACATGCCACGTCCAGGCAGCCCTGTGGTCCCGTCACACGATGACTGGGTGAGCACGATGTCGGCGCGGTCATCGCCGTCGCGATCGATCGCAGCGACCACGCGATCGGTGGCGCTGCCGTTGGGGTGCGGCGGCAACTGATCCTGCGAGAACATGCGTGCCTTACGCTCTTTGGCGTCGATCAGAGGGTCGACGACACCGAGCGAGTTCATCGAGACCGATCCGACCGATCCGCGCACCAGCTCGGTCTGGATCTTCCATAGCGATGTGCACTGCGTCGCCCCCATCGCGAGCGGTCCCGCGCTCACGATCTTGACCTCGGCAACCACGCCGGTCTCGTCCATCACGACGACGCGGTCGCCGGTGATCGGTGCGGGGCCGAAGCACATGCCGGAATCATCGGTCTGCACCATGCAGATCCGCGGCACCGAGGTCTCTGCACGCGCGCGCTCGATGCGAACGACTCTGCCCTTGGCACGTGGTGTCGCGATGGCCGCGGTGGGCGCGATCGCGCACACCAGGACCAGCCAGTGCAACCGAGGCATCCCGGCAGCATAGCAGCTGTGCTACCCACGTCCCATGTCGTTGCTTCGCTACGCCATCACCCTCGACGCGCCTGACCGCCACGTCGCCGAGGTGACCCTGCGATTCGTGCCGACTGGTGCGGTCACCGACGTGACCCTGCCGGCATGGTGCCCGGGAAGCTATTTGATCCGTGACTACGCGCGGTTCGTTCGCGATCTGCGCGCATGCGGGGACGCCGGAGATGCCCGTCCAGCGGTGAAGGTAGACAAGAGCACGTGGCGCATCGACACCGCCGGGGTACGCGAGCTCACCGTGCATTACGCGGTGTACGGCCATGACCTGACCGTGCGCACCAACCACATCGACGCGAGCCACGCGTTCCTGCATGGGCCAGCGACGTTCGCGTACCCGACGACGCATCGCACCACGCCGATCGAGGTCGAGCTGAGCGCGCCCGAGGGCTGGACCGTCACCACCGCGATGGCGTGGCAGCCCGCGCCGCCGTATCGGTTCTCCGCCGGCAACATCGACGAGCTCTACGATCATCCGATCCACGTCGGCCCGACGCGCACGTTCGACGTGGCAGCGTCGGTTCCGGTGAAGCTCGCGATCTGGGGCGCGCGCGCGCGCGGTGGCACGTTCGACGAGACGCGGCTCGTCACCGACCTCGGCGCGATCGTTCGCGATCACATCGCACGCGCCGGTGAGGCGCCGTTTGCTCACTACACGTTCCTGTTGATGTTGGCCCACGACGCATACGGTGGGCTCGAGCACCGGGCGTCGAGCGTGAACCTCTATAACCCGCACTTCGCCGCCACTCGCAAGAGCTACGAAGGTCTGCTCGAGCTGCTATCGCACGAGCTGTTTCATGCGTGGAACGGCAAGCGGATCGCGCCGCGCGCGTTGCTCGAGCTCGACTACTCGCGCGAGGCCTACACTCGGTGTTTGTGGGTGATGGAGGGGCTGACCAGTCACTACGATCGATTCGCGCTATGCAGCGCAGCAACGATCACCGCGAAGAGCTTCCTCGAGAAGGTGCTCGACGATTGGGCGCGGCTCCAGGCGACGCCCGGCAAGGCGCGCCACAGCCTCGAGGAGTCGTCGTTCGACGCGTGGATCAAGCTGTACAAGCCCGACGAATCGAACATGAACACGACCGTGAGCTACTACCTCAAGGGTGGGCTCACCATGCTCGCGCTCGATCTTCAGATCCGCCGGCGGACCGAGGGCGCGCGAAGCCTCGATGATGTGTTGCGGATGTTGTGGCAGCGCTATGGCGCGCGCAACGAGCCGCATCCCGAGGATGTCCAGGGCGTGTTCGAAGAGGCGTGTGGGCTCACGCTGGGTCCCGTCTTCGATCGTCAGATTCGCGGCACCGATGATCCCGATCTCGCCGAGGAGCTGCGCCACGTCGGGCTCGAGCTGCGCACCAGCGCTGATCCATCGCAGGTCGCCGATGGTGCGGCGCCGGTGTGGATCGGGATCACGGCCAGCGGGACCAAGGTCACCGGCGTATTCGATCACAGCCCCGCGCACGTCGCCGGCGTGTCACCGGGCGACGAGATCGTCGCGATCGATCGATTCCGCACCGCCAGCGACAGCGAGCTGCGAACCTTGCTGTCCGCGCGACGCGCCGGCGATCAGCTCACGGTCACCGCGTTTCGGCGTCACCAGCTGATCGAGCTGCCGGTCGTCGTCGCCGCTGCGCCGCCGACGCGCTACGAGATCGCCGGGATCGCCGAGCCAGGGCCGGGGGGCGATCGCTACCAAGCGTGGCTCGGGGAGCCACATCCCGGCGCCAACGTGCTCGCCACCGTCACGACGACGTCGCGCTGGCTCTAGGGTACGTAGAACACACTGGTGAAGTTGAACATGTAGGGGGATGCCGGCGTGTCCAGGGCGCTGGCCGGTCCCACCACGGTCGACGCGTTGTCCCAGCTGTTCATCGTGTTCTCGGCTCCGACGTCGTTGCTCGCGAACACCCGATTGTTGGCGACGTGCACCGTCATCGGAAGCTCGAAGCTAGCCGACAGCGTCGTGATCGTCCGGGACACCACAACCGAGCCGTTGGCGGCGCTCGCGTTATGGACCACGAAGATCGATGAGACCGGATTCGCAGGGGGCGACACCGTCGTGCCACGATGGGTGACGTACAGCATGTCGGTGGTCGAGTCGATCGAGACGCCGTAGGCCTCGAGGTTGATCACGTTCGCCGCTTCATCGCGCAGCGCCAGCGTTCGGTCCGGCGGCGTCGCGATCGGACCGACCAGCGAGCTCGCGTTGCTGTAGACCCGGACGTCGGTGCTGTTCGCGATGTAGAGCATGTCGCGCTCTTCATCGAGAGAGATCTGTCCGAGACCGTCGAGGCCGGTGGCATCGCCGGAGATCACGGCACGAGGCGCCGGCGGTGGACTACCGGTGACGTTGCACGCGTCGTCGTAGATCACGATCGATCCGGGCAACCGGTTGGCGACGTAGAGCAGATTGCGCGTCGTATCGACGTAGATGCCGCGCAGGTTCCCGAGGTCGCCGTCTTGCAGCACGCGTACCGGCGATACCGCGCCATCGATCGTTGCGACGTTGTCGTACACGGTGACACGGCGTCCCGCGCCCGTGCCCCCGGCGTTAGTTACGTAGAGCAACGCGCCGAGCCGATCGACAAACAGGCTGCCTGTTCTCGGCTGTAGGAGCTGCGTGGTCGCGTTCGCCGGAGCGTCTTCGAGAAACCGATCGGGGATCGTGCTCGGACTGACGGTCCAGTCGTCCCACATATAGATCGCACCTGTGTTGCCGTTCGCCGTATTGGTGGCTGCGAACAGTGCGTTCGTCGGGAGCGTGTACGCGCGCGGCGTGGCGGTCACCTCGTTCGACAGGTCCATGCTCTCGCCGAGCTCGTTCACCGCGCTGATGCGATAGAAGTACTGCGTGTCGTTGTCGAGCGAGCCATGGGTGAATGGACTGCGGACATCGAAGCCGACCCGCGTGCTACCGGCCGTCACGCCAGCGGATGTCGACGCATAGACGTGATACGTCGCGGCGCCCGGGACGGACGGCCAATAGATCCGGTTGCTCCCTGCCTGGCGACACGCGGTCACGCCCGTCGGCGGTAACGGCAGCTCCGTCGGACCGTCGCCCAGGTTCCCGTCATCCGTGATCGGCTTCACCTCACCGCACCCCCACGTCACGGCCAACACCATGGCGACCCACGTGCCCGAGCTCATGGCCGGTACACTACCGCGTCTGGTTGTCGTCGTGCAGCTACCCACGCTGAACCGGCGAGGCGTCTGCTAGAGTACCCGCCATGCGGTTTGTCCTGATCGCCGCCGTGCTATTCGCCGTCGGCTGCAAGAAGAGCTCACAAGAAGGTCTCCCGCCGGCCACCGAGTGGAGCGCAGGCTCCGGCTCCGCGCCGACGGCACAACCCACCGCGCCAGCGCCCAACATGGGCGCGCCCGCGAATCCTCACGGCATGGCAGGTGATCCTCATGCGGGCATCGACATGAGCGGCGCGAATCCGCACGGGATGGCTGCCGACAATCCACACGGCGGTGGCGGCGATGTCGCGAACCTCGGGCTCAAAGCGCCGGACCCGAGCCGCAAGATCGATCCGAATCGCTACGTGCGCGGGACCATCAAGCTCGACGCGAAGGCCAAGAGCCGCGTCAAGCCGGGCACCGCGGTGTTCCTCGTCGCCAAGCGCGCTGATGCGCAGGGTGCCGCCAGTGGGCCGCCGCTCGCCGTGAGTCGGTTGACCTGGGACAACAAAGATCTTTCGTTCGAGCTGACCGAGGCCGACGCGATGATCGAAGGCACCGACTTCTCCGGCGACGTCATCGTCACCGCTCGCTACGATCAGGACAGCGAAGCGCGGACCAAGGAGCCGGGCGACATCACGGGCGAGGTTCGCGTGAAAGTTCCCGCGGCGAACGTGCAGATCGTGCTCAACACGATTCTGTGATCAGCCGCGACATGCGCTGCGGCGCGCGTGGTCCCCGCGGCGGCAGCTAGAACTGGCCGCCGAACGTGACGGTCGCGCTGTCGCCGTTGAGCACCGGCGCGATCGTCATCTGCTGGGCTTCCTCGCCCCGCACCGCGCCGCGCCAGTACAGCACCGCGCCGATGATCGCGACCGCGCCGCCGCCCGCGAGAAACGCGATCTGCAGCTTCTCGTAGCGCTCACCCTTTTTCTCGAGCGTGCGGATGTTCTGCCACGGCTTGTCTTGGGGCCAGGTCGAGATCTGATCGCTGACCTTCCACGCTTGGTAGCTGTAATAACCGCCGACCCCGAGCCCTGCGATTCCCGCGGCGCCGACGATCATGCCGGTGATCCGCATGCCCGATCCAGGACGCGACGGCGGCTCGGGCTCGGGCGGGTCTTGCGTCGCTGTGATCTCCGGTGCTGGCTCCGGTTTCGGTTCATCGACCTTGGGCGGAGGCGGCTTGGGCGTGGCCTTTGCGGTGATCGGCGCGGTGCACACGGTGTCGTCGGTCGAGCTGGTCTTGCCGAGCTCGTGCTCGAGCTCCTTGGCTTGCGCCTTGACGTAGCTCGCGTTGACGCCCGTCGGATCCTTGTCGAGGTACTTGCACAGGTACTTGAGTGCCTCGACCGGTTTGCCGTCGGCCCGATATTCGTTGCCGATGTTGCTGAGCAGGAGAGGAAGCGGCTCGATGTTGTAGGCCTTGAGGTACAGCTCGATCGCCGCCTCGTGGTCGCCCGCCTGGCTCTTGGCGATCGCTTGCTTGGTGAGCTCTTCGGCCTTCTTGAGCGCGGAAGATTGGCGCTTCGGCTGCGCCAGCGCGGGCGAGGTCAGTGTCGTACCGACCACGAGCCCCATGGTGAGAATACGCCCCAGCATTAGGGCCGAGCGTATCACGCCAGGTTCGGGAACAGCGGAGAGAGTCGGCGGACGACCTCGTCGTGAACGTGTCCGTTCGAGGCGATCAGGCCCCGCTTGTGCGCAAGCTCGCGCCGGTAATCAATCGGATTTCCAAACACGTCCGACAGCTTGCCGCCCGCCCGGTGGAGGATCGCCTCGGGTGCGCAAGTGTCCCACGCCTTGGTCTTCGACGACGGATTGACGTACAGGTCCCGGAGCCCGTATGCGATGACGCACAGTTTGACGCCGACCGAGCCGATGTTGAGCTCGTTGGAGATCCCGAGCTCGGCCTTCACGCGATCGATGTCGTTCGAGCGGTGCGACTTCGATGCCACCAGCCGTGCTTCGCCTGCGCTCGCGATCGTGGACACCTTGAGCTGTTCGACGGTAGCCGTGTTGACGACCCACGCGCCGCCGTCCGGCGTCGCGAAGAACGTGCGATCGATCGTCGGTTGATGCACGACGCCCACGGTCGGACGACCGTCGACACACAACCCGATCATCACCGAGTAGCCATCTTCGTTGCGGATGAAGTCCTTGGTGCCGTCGATCGGATCGACCAGCCACATCCGCGGTGCACCGAGCGCATCGGCGGTCGGTGCGTTTTCTTCGGAGATGATCCGATCGCCGCGAAATGCGTCTTGAAGACCTGACACGATGATCTCCGACGCGCGCCGGTCGGCGATCGTGACCGGTTCGTCGCCCGGCTTCATTTCGACGGCGATCTCGCCGCGCCGCAGTCGCAGGATCTCGATGCCCGCCGTTTTCGCGAGCTCGAGGGCGCGCGTGAGCTCACGCCCGAACTTTCCCGATGTCCCAGGCAGCGCCATCATCGGCCCCTCACTATGTCGACGACAACCACGGGCACAGCATCGACTACGAGCGCCCGACGAGCAAGCGCGAATCGGGTGTTGGTGACCCGAGCGAAAATTTTCACGCAGCGCCGAACGCGAATTGTCGGATCTCCGACAGGTCGCGCACGAGTTTTCCTCGAGGATGCGCCTCGACGTAGGCCTGTTCGTAGGGCGGCGTGTGCCCGGAGACGACTAAGCCTACGCGTGCGCCCATTGCCAGCGGCAGTGCCAGGTCCAGCTCGAAGATGTCACCAACGACCACGAGATCTTCGAAGCTCGCGCCCGTGCCGTCGAGCACTGTGCGCAGGAGCGCGTGATACTTCGCGCGACGCAGCAGGACAGGGCGCTGCAGGCCCGGCAGCCGCAGCTCCGCCGGTGCGCCCGTCCAGCTGTCGTCGATCTCGAACTTGCGGGCGTTGCCTTGCACGCGACCGCATAGCCATGCGACGCCCGGGACTTCCTGGGCGAGCGCCATGACTTTGGTGGCAACTTGTTTCGCGTCCGAGTTCGTGACGATCCAGGTGTTCGTGTTGGCGAGCGACTGTGCCGCGCGACCCGCGCCATCGCGAAACACCGTGTGGCCCAGCGTCTTGGCGTAGTTGTATTTGTAGAGCACGCCGCTCATCAGGCGCGCGCGATCCGTCGGGTTCGTCATGACGCCGAAGTGATCGAGGATGCGATTCGCGATCGGCGTCATGCGCAGGAAAGGATCGACCGTGGCCGGCGCTACCTCGCGGTCCAGCCACCGAAACGCATGGCGCTCCGGCGCGCGTGACATCTCGACTTCGACCTCCGCCGCCAGCTCGCGCACCGCGGTGTCGTTCGTCGGGCGCCCCACCAGCAGTGCGAGGTCTTCCAGATAGCCCTCGCGAAACGCGTGGCCTTCTGCCTCTGCGTCGGTGAGTGTTCCGTCGAAGTCCAGGACCAGCACAGCCATCGCGTCACGCTACACCGAGAGCGGCGCCTTCGATCCCGTTCATTGTCGTCGACCGCAGCCATAGCCACTTGACGTCCCCCAGGGGCCATGGCACAAGACATCCCGCGCTGGCCCTCTGGCGCTGACAACTTGCTGAAGTTCTTGATGCGGGGTGGAGCAGCCTGGTAGCTCGTCGGGCTCATAACCCGAAGGTCGCAGGTTCAAATCCTGCCCCCGCTACTACCATTCGCAAAGACTGCTGCGACCTTTGCGAGGTCGACGGACCCGGACGCTTCAATAAAGCGTTCGGGTCTTTCTTCTTTCGGGGTCAGGGTCAGCGGACCCATGACCTCGGCCAGGATCGCCCGGCCGCGCTCCGGAGCCTCCTCCGCGATGGCGGTCAGGAGCCGGCCCGTGGCGGCGGCGATGCTCTTGCGATCGGGAACGGCCGCAGTCCCAGCAGCACCCTGGGCCGCGATCTCCGATTTGAGGCGGCGGACCTCCTCCTGATCGGCGGCTCGCTGCCTCCTTAGATCGAGGTCGTCCGGCATCTCGACGATCAGCCGCGTCGCGTTCGTCACCCGGGTCTCAGCGGCACGGAGCAGCTTCTCGAGATCGCCAGTCCCGAGCTGCGCCCGATCGCCGATGCGCTTCTCGAACGCCGCCGCGAACGCCTCGGCGATCACCGGGACCCGGAGCGTGTCTCGAAGCGCATCGAGCAGTGCCTCGGTGATCTTCTTCTCGCTGATGCTGGCGGAGTTGGCGCAGATGGCTTTGCCGCGCGAGTGGTACGCGCTGCACCCAAAGTTGGCGTAGCGCACTTCGTTCTTCGTCTTCTGGCTCACGATGGACATCGGGCCACCACACAGACCGCAACGAAGCAGACCACTCACCAGGTACTGGCGCTGACTCTGGCGGATGATCGTGCCTTCGCCGCGCTTGTGCTTGCGCATGCGGCTCTGCACGCGGTCCCACGTCGTCATGTCGATGATGGCCAGCTCGGGATACTCGCGAACGACGTGCTCCGATTCCGGCCGGGCGAGCTGGCGACGGGCCTTCTTGCCGGGCACGCGGATCCACTTGCTCGTGTTCCAGCGCCAGCGCCCGGCATACTTCTCGTTCGTCAGGATCGCGCGAACGCTGACGTGACTCCACCCGTTGCCGTGCTTGCCGCCGCGCCCGTTGTTCCGTGGTGCTGGCACGTGCTCGCGATTGAGCCGGTCGGCGATCGCACGGTAGCTGTAGCCGCCCTGATCGAACATGTCGAAGATGCGACGGACGATCGGCGCGGTGTCCTCATCGATGGCCCACAGCTTGCGCGGATGTTCGCGATCGCTCGGGTTCGGCTCGCTGTACGTCTTGAAGCCGAACAGCGAGCCACCCGTGCTGAAGCCGGCGATCGCGCGGCCCTGAAGTCCGCGGTGCGTCTCGTGGCGCACGAGCTGGAGGAACGTGTCGTTGACCATCGCCATCGCGGCGAACATCGTGCGCGCGCCCGAGGCGTCGCTCGCCATGCCCGTGCTCGCGTCGATCACCTTGATGTCGACCGCTGCGAGATCGGTGAAGATGATCCGCCACGTGTCGCCGAGGTCGCGCGAGAGGCGCGAGAGGTCATCGACGATCACCGCCTTGAACGGCGGACGCTTGGTCGCGGTCGCGACGTCGAGCATGCGGCGCAGGTTCGCGCGCTCCGTGTGCGCGCCCGAGGTCGCGGCATCGGTGAACTCGGCGACGACCTCGTAGCCGTTACGCTCGGCGTACTCGCGGCAGCGGCGGAGCTGGTCATCGATCGAGCGAGCGTCCTGCTTGTCGGTCGAATAGCGTGCGTAGATCGCGATCGGGATCATCGGGTCACCTTCTTGGGAGCGGGGGCGGTCGCCATGCGGCCATCACAGCGGCGTCGAATCCAGTCAGAGAGCGGGAGGTCATCGATGACCGCAGCTTCACGCCACCTCTTGGCGTCCGCTGCCGTCACCCGCAGCTTGATCATCTCCGTCTTGGTCGGGCGCGGCTTCGGCATCGGGCGACATTGTGGCCACAACGTGGTCTGGCGTCAAGGTCACCTTGTCGGCAAGCCACAGGTCCGCCGCGACCTCACCGAGCACGCGCGCTAGGGCGATCGGTGCGTCGTCGTCACGCCACGCGAGAGCGTACGGTTGCCATGCCTTGTCGATGCGCAACTCGACGATCATGGCGCGACTCCATCCGCAGTCGGCTGAGTCGGACGGAACATGAAGCCGGACCAGTAGCGGTACTGCTTCCGTCTCGGCGGCGGGCTGAAACGCGGACGCGGCGCCTTCTCGTCATCTCGTTCGAGGCGACGCATCAGCTCGCCGTTCGGATCGTCGTACTCGTAGAAGTTCCTCATGGCTTGCTCGCCTCCGTGGAGCGCACCGTTGCCGCGATCGGCGCGATCGGGATGATCTGGAACCTGAGCGGCGCGACGGCCGGCGCGGGCGTGTCCTTCGGCAGTGCGGCTCGCAGCCGCGCGATCGCCATGTCGAGCAACTGTTCGGGCGGCAGTCCTTTGAGCGCGCCGACGAGCGCCGCGATCTGCGCACCCGTCGGTACGCTTTCAGCGGTCGCAGCGGCTTCGGTCGGCGGCGGCGGCGCGGCGAGGGGCTCGCCGGCCTTCGCATCGAGTGCGGTCAGGATCGTGCGGCATGCTTGCGCGCCGCGCTCTTTGATGTCGTCGGTTGCGTCGCTCGCACACGCGATGCGGATCGTTTCGATCAAATCGTCCATGGTAGTGCTCCTCGTGGTGGTCAGAACGGAACTGCCTCTTCGTCGGGTTGTCCGAGCAAGTTGTCGCGTGGGCGAAGCCGCGCGATCAGGCGCGCTTCTTCGTCGAGTGCGTCGCCCGGCGACGTGATGCGTACGGCGACGTCGACGCGGTGACGGTCGTAGGTGAGCCCGGGGTCGTGACCCTCGGCGTACTGGCCCTTCCAGAATCCTTTGTAGCGGCGCCAGATCTGGAAGTGCCGCGTGAGCGTGTCGTAGAGACGGCCCTGACTCGAGCCGACGTAGACGACCTCGGGCGTACCGTTCGCGTCGATCTCGCGGATGACGTACACGCCCGACTTGCCGTCCAGCGCGCGCACCCAGTCGGGATAGTTCTCTCCGCGTTCGCCGATGCTCCTGTACTGGAGACTCGCGTTGCGCGCGACCATCGGTCCGGGCGCGGTCATCGTCTTCGGCGGCGGCGAGCTCGTCGGCCGCGGGTCCTTGATGTACTCCCACGACTTGATGATCGGAGCGACATCGACGGCGTCCTTCGGCCCACCGAGCCAAAGCTCGAAGTGGAGGTGCTTGAGCCGCTGACCGTCTCGCGGATCGAAGTCGATGATACCGATCGGCTGTCCCGCATAGACGCGCTGTCCGGACTTCGCGCGATCGGTTGGCGCGACGAGCAACTTGGAAATGTGCGTGTAGAACGTTGCGACCTTCTGCGGTCCGTGATCGATCACGACTGCGAAACCGCCAGACGTCCATCCGGCCGACCACACGATGCCGTCCGACGCGGCGACCGCGACGACGTCATCCGGCATCACGTGCCACTTCGATCCGTTCGGCGTGCGATCCGGAAACGGATCGCCCTTCTCGCGCTTGAACATGATGTCCGCGCCGCGGTGCGGACCGTGCTTGCGTGGTGAGCCCCAGCCCGAAGAGATGACGGGCTTGCGTCCGTTCCACATCGGAACCGGCCACACCCAACGGCCGCGAAGCTGCGGCGGAGGCGCTACAGGTTGTGGTGGCGTCACGGACTGCGGCGGACTTGTCGGACTCGGCTTGGGCGGTGCTGGCGGTTGTGGCGCGGGCTTCGGTTGTGGTTGTAGCGCGGGCTTCGGCGGCGGCGCGCCGGGCGTCGGGCTCGGCGGAGTCGGCTTCGGCGGCGCGGTTGGGGCGTTCGGCTTGGGCTGTGTCGGCGGCATCGGCGGAACGCTCGGCGTCGGCGGGCTCGGCGTCACCGGCTTGGGATCGACCCACGGATCGACAGGACGGGCAGGCGGTGCCGATGCCTGCTGCGGACGCGGCGACGCGTGCGCGCTCTTCTGCCGTTGCCAGAAGTACAGCGCGGCAGCGCCTGCTCCGACACCGACGATGAGAGGGAACGTGCTGTCCGACGCCATGGCTCACTCCTTCGGCGATTTGTCGCGACGCAAGAGAAGGAACGCGCCGACGAGTCCGCCCGCGACGATCAGCGGGGTCCCGATACCAGAGAACAGACCCTTCGCGCCTTGGTTGACGATCTTGCCGGCACCTTCGGCGACGTCACCCGCGACGCTCGCGACCTTGCTCGCGACGACCTCGGCGCCCTTCGCGAGGTTGTCGGGCAACTGCTTGACGCTCTCCTTGAGCGAGTCGAGCGCCATGTCCCATTTGCTCGGCGCCTCGTCGGCAACCGCGACATGGATCGCGGTGTGTTTCAGGTCTCGCCAGAAACCGTTGTTCTTGGCGTAGACGGCGTTCGGATCTCGACCGACCGCGAGATGAGTCACGTCCGAGACAGCCGCATTCCATCGCTTCGCCGTCCCATCGTGTCCCATCACGCGTTTCACGCTCGCGAGCTGCTTGCTCCAGTAGTCGGCGAGCGCGATCACGTCGGCGTTCGTCGAGCGCGGGATGGGATACTTCGTGCCGGCCATGCCGGGTTCCGGTGCCAGCTCGTCGGCACCGCGCAGATCGCGGAGGTACTTGTACTGCGCGATATAGAGGTCATCGAACGTCTTCACGCCGGGAAACTGCTTGAACGGCGTCGCGCCCTTCGGGCCGACATTGCGATACTCGGCGAGCTTGCCGAGGTTGAGGAACAGCCCGCTCCACTGCGCCTGCGAGGGAGGCGGCGCTTCGGTCGACGAGAGGTACGCAAAGATCGCAGCGAGCACGCGCCAGAACGAACGGTTCTCCGAGTACGTCTGGCCCATCTCGGGCAGCGCGTACAGCTCGAGATCGCGCATCGCAGCGTTCCAGCGCCGTGCGTATCCACTGCGCTGGAAGCGTCGCGATCGTAGGTGCGGATCGAGAAACGCGGCGATCGCGATCACGTCAGCGCCAGTCGTACGCGGCCAACGTTCGGCTTCCGTGGTGCCGGGGTTGAGCTCGATCGTGCCGCGCGCGTACTCGGCGCCGGTGCGAAGCGCGACGTAGCCATCGCTCCAGCTGCGAATGATCGGGATGACGTTCGACATGGTGACCTCTGATGAAAATGAAGTGATCGGGGGCCGGGGACGCGCGAGCACGCTCGGCGAGGCCGGTTGTTGGTTGTCTCTCTACTGCTCTCGTTGCCTACGTCTTCGCGTCGCTAGCCCTGGCGAGGGATCACGATCGCGATCGGACCCGACCCGAACGGATCGGGATCCAGCGCCGGGCACGCGTACACGGCTTGCGCCATGGCCTGCTGCTCCGGCATGGACGTCTTCTCACTCGGAGCGTTCTCCGACGAGGTACTCACGGTCTGAGCCGACTCCTTCGGCTTCACGACGGGCGGCAGGCGATAAGCCGGCGTTCCGACGCTGAGGATTCCGCCAGCGGTTCCCGCCGAGGGTTGCCCCTCGCCGAGATACGCGGGCGTGCTTCCACCACCGAAGAAGTTCCCGAACCGTCCGAGCCAACCGCCATTGGCGGCGAGCTGACTCGCGACCTGATGATAGGAGGGCGTGTTGTCAGCCATCGTTTCCTCCTAGCCCACCAGCTTGGCCACCAGGCTGCCGAGCGTGCGGACCTGCTCGTCGCGCTTCGCGTGTTGCGCGAGCGCGTTCTGGAACAGGATCAGGTTCGCCACATCCGTGGACGTTTCACGCGTCGCCACCGGAGCCGCGGGAAGCGACTGCAGCGCGGCGAACGCCTGCGCGACCATGTCGACGATCTGACCAGTGGTCAGCTTGCCGAACAGCGCCGCAGCCGTGCTCTGCTGAGGGAACCCCGGAGGGAACCCCTGCGGATACATGAGCTGCGGCTGGGCCGCGATGAACTGCTGCTGCGGATAGATCATCGGTGCAACCGGTGCGATCGGCGCCACTTCGTGGCGCACGGTCGGCCGATCGACGTAGACCGTCCGCGTCGGCTGACGCGGTCGCAGGAAGCCGGGCAAGCCCGACTGCTGCGACTGATGACGGTGATCGCGCACCGTCGCGTTGCGGTTCTCGTCCACGTAATAGATATCGGCGTACTCTTCCATTCGTCTCTCCTTGCTGGGCCACGCGTCACTTGCTCGCGCGACCCCGACCCCCGATCGTTCGTTGCTACGCGGCGATCTCGATCGGCTCGTCGGTCGCCATCGCGAGCCGCGAGCGCGCGCGCTCGAACGCTGCTTCGAGCGCGCCGGCCGGGAGACCGTCGGCGTTCGCGGGCTTCTTCGCCGCGGTGGTCGGCGGCGGCGCGGTCTTGCGATCGCGATCGTCGATCATCATCAGCGCGAGTTGGCTGCCGGCGGCCGACATCGCACCCGTGCCGATGCTGCGGATCGTCGAGCCATCGCCTTTCCACGCAAGTCCGGCGCCCACCGCGGCGAGCGCGCCTGCGATCGTCTTCGGCGCCCATCCCTGACGTGCGAGGAACGAGCCCGCAAGCGCGGTGCCGGCGGCACCCGCAGCGGTCACCGCGAGTCGCTTGCCCGGCGTCTCGTCCTCTTGCTTCGCTGCGCGCGGACGCGGGGGACCGGCGTTGCGGTGCTTGAACTTGAACTTGTGCTTCTTCTTCTTGGCCATGACGTTTCTCCTCTTCACGCGACGTAGCGAACGTGCGGAACGCGGCGCGTGGGAACCGAGTGCGCACCCGGACAGTGCTGAGTCACCGCCGGCTCCCACAGCTCGGACGCTGCGGGGATCCGAATCACGCGCGGTAGCGAGGCCATCGAGTTGGTCACCACCGAGTGCATCGGCGACAGCAGCACACGCGATTGGGGACCGAGGTCCGTCTCGATCGCCGCGACGATGATCCCGAACGTCAGCATCACGTCGACGAGCCGGACCTGCGCGGACTGACCGGCGAGCTTCGCGCGCACGAACGCGCGCACGTTCTCGACCGCCTCGACTTCTTCGGGATAGGGCGCGGCGAGCTTCGCCGCGACATCGAGCGCCCACTCGATCGAGTCGCTGAGCGCGCGATACAGCGGCTTCCAGTCCAGATCGCCGGCGTCTTCCAGCGGGTTGCGGTCGTCGGGCTTGGTTCTCTTCTGCTTCTTGGACATGACTTCTCCTTCGCGAGGCACTGCCTCGCCTTGCCCGCGATCACGCGAGCGGGTTCATGGGCCGGTGCGCGCACCTGCGCGCGTCGGCGAATTGCTATGCAGCTTTGTCGACCAGGTTTGCGAACGTCGAGAAGCGCGATGGCTTTGCGAGCGCTCCAAGCGTGAGCCCTTCGCTGTTCAGCTCTTCTTCGAGCACGCCAACCATGTCGGCGCTGACGCCGAGCGAAGCCAGCTTCGTCTTGAGCGCGGCGGCGCCGACGTCGAGCCCGATGCGCCCGGCGATCCGCGCCAGTCCCGACACCCAGGGCGCGGGCTTGAGCCTGAGGCCGCCGATCTCGAGCGAGAGGTTGCGGGTATCACGCGCGAGCAGCTCTTCGGAGATGTCCGCGATCGCCTGCGCCGTGGAGCGAACCACCGCGAGCGCGCGCTTGCCGTACTTCCGCGCGACGCTCTCCGCGAGGGCGAGCAGCCACGCGACCGCATCGATCTCCCACTCGTTGGCCGGCGCGACGCCATCGTCCACGAGCCGCATCATCACGTCGCGCGCACGGCGCACGAGGGACGGCCCATTTCGGAAGTGCGTCGCGCCGGCCTCGGCGAGCTGCGCCGTCCATTCCACCGCGTCACGCGGCGCGATCGCGACCGGTGACTCCGTGAGGAACATGACGCCGCAGTCCAGGCAATTGCGCGGGACGCGGGGATCGAGGATGACGGGCGCGCCGTTCTCGACCGGGAACGTGTGCAGACCGATCGGCGTGTCCAGCGTCGCGAGCTGACGCACGGGCTGCGGATCGATCAGCTCGGCGACGGCGATGTAGAGCGCGGCGCGCTCGACACAGTTCGGATCGGGCGCGGGCAGGCGCAGCCGCTGCGGCGGCCTGCAGTCATCGACCTTCGGCCCGTCGTGCTCGTCGCCCAGGTCGTCGCGCTGGGGAAGGGTACGGATGTAGCCGGCGAGCGCGTCCGTCGTCGGATACTTCTCCGCAAGCTCGGCGATCACTTCATCGCGGTTGGTGACCAGCTCGGCGACGACCTCCGTGATCGATCCGAGGCAACGCAGATCATTGAACGGTAGACCGATCACGCTGCACCTCCGTTCTTGCCGAAGCCACTGATCAGCGTGCGCACCTTCTCGACGGCGTCAGGCACGCTGAGCTTGCTCAGCTCGTCGAACCACGCACGCAGCTCGGCGGCGCCGAGCTCCTTCGCGACCTCGCGTGCGATCGCACCCTCCTCGGGCGTGAGCGCGGACTGCACCGCGATGAAGTGCGCCATCGTTTGCGGATCGATCGGCGGCAGCACATCGGTTGCGTTCTCGGGCAGTGGTGCCGCGACGTCACCCGGGCCATCGGGGCGCGGGGCCTTGGTCGACTTCGTGGTCTTCGGCTTCACGGACGGCGCAGCCTTCCGCCAGTCGAGCACCTCGCCGAGCTGGGGCATCTTGCCGTTGCTGATGCCCATCACGATCATCGGGATGATCTGCGCGACGAACGCGTTTAGGTCGAATCCGGGCTTCGCATCGGTGAGTGCGTCATCGTCTTCGTCCTCATCGCCATCGATCGCGCGCGGTGCGCGGGATGGGAGACCCGCGCCGTCCGCGGCGCGCAGCAACTCTGCAGCCGCTGTCATCATCTCGGGGAAACGATCGATCACCGACTTCGCAAGCTCGGTGTTGAGCCGCATCGCCTCGCGGACCGCGTCGTCGCTCGGGCCGACCGTCGTGATCGCGGCGGTGGGATCCGCATTGCGCTGGGGCTTCACGACCTGCACGTAGGCGGCGGGCACGTTCTCGACGCACTTGCCGTCGTCATTGATCGGATCGAGGCGATAGCGGCCAGCAGAGCCGACGGCCTCGCGCAGCTCCTCGATGTCTGCGTCGATGTTGATCGTGAGCGGACGACCGTCACGCCCGTAGACCAGCTCGGGCGCGCCGCGCGGCTTCATGCGGCGCACCCGCCACCCGGTGACGGTGGCGGGGATGTCGAAGCTATCCCCGTTCGCGTTGAATGCCAGCTCGCTCATTTTGATCGTGCCTCCTGATCTGTAATGCCGGCCAAGAGGGCCGATTTACCGCCTGGCATCACCATTGCGGCGCGCACGCGATCCAGTGAGGCGACGCACGATCGGCGGCCGAAATGATCGAGGCGCGAGGCGTCCCTCGATCCGCGATCGAGATGATCGGGCGCACGCGCGATCCGCATGCACGCAACATCGAGCACCACCTCCCCCCGTGCTCGGCACCGCGGCGCGGAAGTCCGCGGGCGCACGATCAACCTCGCGATTCACTTCGCGACAAGAAAGATCGTCGACCCCGCGAACATTGACCGATCCAGCACCACATGTTTCGGTCCCGATTTCTCCCGCGGGAGAAGTCGGGACCGTCGACGCGAGCGCGGATCACAGCGCGAGCTATGCCCGTTCTTGGACTCGCGCGATCTTTTTCGCTAGGCGTTCGCGCGAGACGCTTCGGGAAGCCAGAGCATCGATAGCACGCCACCCCAACCCGGCTCCGGAACGACGGCGGCATGCTCGATCAGCTCGGCGCTCGGCGCGATCTTCGTGGATTCGGGGAACCAACTCGACGCAAACAGCGGCCGTGGCGCGTCGCTCAACGTGCCGCTCGCGAAGAAGCCACCCGCGAGCGAGCTCGCGTTGACCTCGGCGTGCTTCGCCAAGTAGCTCGGGAATGTGCGGCTCGGCTTCATCCATACGACGCGACCGTGATTCGAATAGACGACCGCGCACGCATGCGGACACAGCTCGACGAAACGGATCGCACTCATCACCGGTGACGTGCGAAACGTCCGCTCGATCGGTTTGACTGCATCGAGATCGATCGGCGTTGTCGCGCAATACGGACGAACCATCGGTTCCGGCAGGAGGTGCTCGACGGCGACGATGTCCGCGTCGCGCTCCTCCTGCTTGTCGCGGCGTTTGCACGACATGTGGAACCAGCTCATCAGGTCGCCTTCCTCCGGCAGTTCGTGACCAAGCACGTAGTGTCCGACCTCGTGCATGATCGCGCGGTGTCGGCGTCCGACGGTGACGATCTTGTTCGACACGCGAATGCGCGCTTTCGAGCCGATCCGGTAGATGCGCGCGGTCGCTCCACTCAGGTGCCCGAAGGTCACCTCGATCCCCAGCTCCTTCGCGGTCTCGATCGGGTCGATCTCCGCGGGCGTCCGCGCGCCGACCTGCACGAGTAGATCGCGTGCGATCTGACGAGGTCGTGAAAGTCGGCGCGCCATCGTCAGTCTCCGCGTTCGACGAGCGACTCGGCGTCTTCGAGGGCGCTGCGCAGATCTTCTTCGGTCATGTCCTCGTAATCGAGATGCGCGAACGACATGCCGGGGTGCAGCACGCGCAGCTCGCTGAGCCGCGCGATCACTTGCGCAGGATTCATCGCCTGGATCGCCGCGCGAATCGCGCCGCTCACGACGTTCGAGGGACGCTTCGCGCGTTCCTCGCGCGCCATGCTCGCGAGTCGGTCGCGAGCCATCTCCGCGAGCGCGTGCGCCCGCTTCTTGATGTCCGGCGTCGTCGGCATCAGCTTCGCCTCTTCGACGGCTGATGCTTGTGCGATCGCCATGAACGCTTTCAGGTCTCGTTGGCTTTCGGTCATGGTCATTCTCCTTCTCAGGCGATCGCCTGCATGATGAGGTCGCGAACGTCCTCGTCGATCTTCTGCGCGGTGCGCATGAGGCGCTGGTACGCGGCGTGGTACTGGCGCGACGACATGCCGGTGTGAGCCATCACGTCGCGCCGCGTGAGCTTGTCGTGGCGATACGCATCGATGATCGCGAGCACGCCGGTGTCATCCGGCGCGTGCCGGCGGAACTCGGCCATCGCGATCGACCACCACGCTTCCTTGGGTACTTCGTCCTTGCTCTCGCGCTCGGCACGAAGTGCTTCACTGGTCGTGTGCTCCAGGTCCTCGCTGTTCTGGTTCTCTGCGTCGAGCGACACGTGGTGGAACTTCACGGCGCGCTCCAGCTCGTGCGAGATGTCGCTGGCGATCGCACCGAGGAAGTGACGCTCCAGATCGACGCGCGTCGGATCCCAGCGCTTCGTTCCATCGAGCGTCTTCACGATCGCGGTGTGCAAGCGATCGTCCGGCGTCTGCGCGTCGCGCCACGGCGTCTTGCGCTCCACCTTGCGAACGAGCGCGATCGTCTGCTTGAGAACGCGCTCCATCATGTCGTCGGTCAGCTGCTTGTCGAACTGCGTGCGCCACAGTTGCTGTGGCGAGGTAACTCGTCCGCTTCTCATGTTGTCTCCCTTGTGGAGACAGACCCTAAGGGATCGGTATGACACTGGTTTCTTGTTCAGTGATCTCGCTGTAATCCGGACAAACGCCGGTTTGATGGCTTCTGCACGGTCATGTCCGAGCAGCGTACAAAGCTGTCCGGCGTGTGCCGGACGGTTCGCATGCGTCCTGGGGTCGCGCGTCGCGCGATTCGCGCGCTTCTCCCGTGGAAGCTTCGGGTTCCGACCTTGTGCGTTGAGCATCAGAGGGCCGTGCTAGAGAGGGCAGATGCGTCGAGTTCACGCAAGCCACATGTCTTCGGGCGCGGCCGATGTGCTTCGTCGTGTCGTGACACCCACGGATGACGGATGGTGGGACCTGACCTCGATCTACTTCGAACCCAACCTCGAAGATCTACGCTCGCCGTATCTCTGCAATGGCGACAAGCGCGAACCGGTATCGACCGACGAGCTGTACAAGGCGGTCAGCTATCTGCCTCGGTTCATGGCGCCGGAGCATTGCAACAACGTTGGCTGGATCGTGCTCATGAAGGACCACGCGCAAGTCTTCTGGAAGGGCAGCGGCATCTGCCTCTTCGAGCGCGTCGACAAGCGTCACCTTGAGGTTCTACGCATCGTTCAAGAGAGCATGTCGTATCCCCAGGAACGCGAGGACATCGGCGTCAGCTTTACGGAGACGATCCTCTCGCTCTCGGATCTCTACGGCTGCCGCGGGGACCACAAGCGCACTTGTCCAGCGCCAGGCGATCGCGCACGTTCGCTGATTACTGCGAGCGGAGAGATCAAGACGGCGCTGCTTAACCAGCTGCGCGACTTGGGCTTGGCCTCCGACGCGTGACGACCATCGCAGCGAGCACGCGAGAAAGGGAACGCATGGACGACGAGGACGACGACGATCGATTCGACGGGATGAAGATCAAGACCGATAGCGGCCATCCGAACGGGCGCTCGGGCAACAACTGGTTCCGCATCGTCGGCGACAAGATCAAGCCGGACTCGGGACACCCGAGCGGACGATCGAACGCCAACTGGTTCCGGATCGTGGGTGACAAGATCAAGCCCGACTCCGGTCACCCCGAAGCAGGACGATCGAGCAGCAACTGGTTCCGGATCGTGGGTGACAAGATCAAGCCCGACTCCGGGCACCCGGACGGACGCTCGGGCAACAACTGGTTTCGCATCGTCTAGCCCGCACCGTCTGCTTCTCTCACGGCGGCTAGCGGGACAATTCGCGGACCCGCGTTTCGATCGCGGCGACGTCGTCCGGCTTCAGTGAGAACCGCGTATCGCGGATCACGCCGTCACGATCGATCACGTAGACGGCGGGCAGTTTCGCGGGCTCGTACGCATCTCCAACTCGTCCGCTCGAATCGTAGAGAACGGTCATCGTCCACTTTCGCGCGCGTAGCAGGCGCAATGCCTTCTCGGGTTCTTCGTCGACCGACACCGACACGACGACGGCGCCGACGGACTGGACTCGCGACGCGAGGGCGTCCAGCACGGGCAACTCCTTGTCGCATCCCTCACACCAAGCCGCCCAGAGATCGAGGACGACGACACGACCGCGCAGCGACGCGAGCTGGAAGGCGGTATCGTCGATGTGCTTCGCGGTGAAGTGCGGTGCAGGGCGGTTCACGTCCGATGTTGCGGTGCGAGAAGTGGCACCACATGCGGCGAGTGCGAGGACGACGATGACGGACTTCGTTTGCATCATGTTGCCCTGATCAGCGAAGCCTCAGGATGCGACGTGCCCCGAGCAACACAACCGCTGCGATCAGCGTTCCGATCACGAGGTCGGGGTACTGCGATCCCGTGAATGCGACCAGGACGCCAGCCGCGATCACGCCGATGTTCGCGAGCACGTCGTTCGCCGAGAAGATCATGCTCGCCTTCATGTGCGCACCGCCGGAGCGATGCTTCGACACCAGCCACAGGCACGACGCATTCGCGACGAGCGCCACTGTTGCCATGCCGATCATGAGCGGCGACTCTGGGTCGCTGCCGACCACGGCGCGGCGAATGACCTCGACCAATGCGCCGATTGCGAGCGCGGCCTGAAGCCACCCTGACAGGTGCGCGGCCCGCAGCTTCGCACTCGCCGCACGGCCCACCGCGTATAGCGCGAGCCCGTACACGGCGGCATCGGCGAGCATGTCTAGTGAATCGGCGAGCAGGCCGGTGGACTCCGCAAACCACGCGACGGTCATCTCGATCACGAACATCACCGCGTTGATCGCGAGCAGGAGCTTCAACGTGCGGGCCTCCTTCACCGGATCGAGCGGCGCGGGAATGTCGGCGGCGGTTGCTTCGCCCGAGCTGACGAGCGACGCCCCGAGGCCGAGCGGCACGAGCCGCGCCTCGACCTCGGATGGCTCGCCGTCGTGAACGACGCGAACCTTGCGGCTGGACAGGTCGCACTCGATGCCTCGAACGCCTGCCAGTCCGTTAAGTGCCGAACGGATCTCTTGCTCCTCGGATGGACAGTCCATCTTCGGCACGGCAAACACAGTCTCTTTCATGTCAGTGCTCCGCCTCGGTGAGGGTGCTCAGGAAATCGATCGCGGCAGGCGATGACCAGTCGCGCGCACCGCGCGCCCGCGCGTGCACGGCGCCGCGGGCATTGATGAACAGCGTCTCCGGCAGTGTTCCGGTGGTCAGTCGCTTGTATGTGTCGTCGGTCGCGCGACTGACGGCCGGAGGGATGCCACCCTCGCCGAAAAAGCCGCGAACATCGGACCAGTCATCGTCCACGCTGACAAGCAACAGCTCGACTCCGCGAGCGGTGAGCGAGCGATGCTGCGCGATCAACGTCGGCAGCTCCGAGCGACATGGCCCGCACCATGTCGCCCAGAAGTGCAGCACCACGGGGCGCCCGCGCAGCGCTGCAACTGTCGAACGCGTTCCGTCCGCTCGTTCGAGCGTGAGCGGGATGTCTGGCATCGCGATCGTATCGACAGTGAATCCAGATGCTCGCTGTGTCTCAGAGCCGCGTGATTCGCGGCCAGACTCGACGGCTCGATAGATCGCGATCGCTTGAACCGCAACGAGCACCCCGATGACCGTGACAACGCGGATGATCCGCCTGCGTGTCACGCTTCGCTCAAGCTGCGGTTGCATGCGCCGGAGGTAGGGTTGGCGGTTGTGGCGGAAGCTCTGCCTCGACTCCGCGCTTCGGCCCCAGGAAGCTGTAGAGCACGGGAAGGACGAACAGCGTCAGGAATGTCGACGACATGACGCCACCGATCACGACGGTGGCGAGCGGCCGTTGTACTTCCGCCCCGACGCCCGTGTTCAGCGCCATCGGCAGGAAGCCGAAGCTCGCGACGAGCGCTGTCATCAGAACGGGTCGCAGTCGCTGCTCGGCGGCGCGCGGAATCGCTTCGAGGAGCGGCAGCCCGGTCGATAAGAGCTGTCGGATCGCGGACACCATCACCAGGCCGTTCAGTACGGCGACGCCGAACAACGCGATGAAGCCGACGCCCGCCGAGATCGAGAACGGCAGTCCGCGAATCCACAGCGCGACGACGCCTCCGACGATCGCGAGGGGCACGCCGCTGAACACGCACACCGCATCGAGCACACGCCGATAGGTGAAGTAGAGAAGAACCGCGATCAGCGCGAGCGCGAGCGGCACCACGATCATCAGGCGCGTGCGCGCACGTTCGAGATGCTCGAACTGCCCGCCGTAGCGGACGAAGTAGCCGTCCGGAAGCTCGACCTTGGATTGGATCGCCGCCTCCGCGTCGGCGACGAACGAGCCGATGTCCCGGCTGCGCACGTTCGCCTGGATGATGATGCGTCGCTTCGCCCATTCGCGATTGACCGTGGACGAGCCTTCGGTCATTCGGATCTTGGCAAGCTTGCCGAGCGGGATTCGATCACCGTTCGCTGCCGTGACGAGGATGCGACCGATCGCGACCTCGTCCGTGCGGAAGCGATCATCGATCTTGACGGTTATCGGGAACCGCCGTTCGCCCTCCTGCAGCTGGCCGACCTCGAATGCGCCCAGGGCCTTCACCACTGCGAGCACGTCGCTCGCCGCGATGCCGTGTCTCGCGATGGCATCGCGATCGATCTCGATCTGGAGCATCGGCTGACCGGTAATCTGCTCGCTCGACACGTCAGCGGCACCGGGAATCTCGCGCAGCACGCGTTCGATCTCGGCCGCCTTCTGCCGGAGCACGTCGAGATCGTCGCCGAACAGCTTCACGCCAAGATCCGCGCGCACGCCAGCGACCATCTCGTTGACGCGCATCTCGATGGGCTGCGTGAATGCCATCTTCGTTCCGGGCATCACCGCGAGCACTTTCTCCATCTCATGCACGAGCTCGTCCTGCGTCTCGGCCTTCTTCCACGTGTCGCGCGGCTTGAGCGCGATGAACATGTCGGACACTTCGAGGCCCATCGGGTCCGTCGCGACCTCGGCCGTTCCTGTGCGAGTCCACACGCGTTCGATCTCGTCGGGGAACGCTTCGAGCAGGACCTTCTCGAGCTGGATCCCGTAGCGCACGGACTCGTCCACGGACACGCCTGGGAGCCGCACGGTGTTGACGACGAGTGTTCCCTCCTGAAGCCTGGGGATGAATTCGGAGCCGAGCCGCGTCGCGAGGAATGCCGCGTTTGCGACGAGCAAGAGCGCGACCGCGAGCACGGCCCAGCGCGCCCGCATCGCAAACGCCACCGCAGGCCGATAGATGCGCTTCAGCCCGCGCACCACGATGTTCTCGCGCTCTTTTATCTTGCGCGGCAGCAGCAGGCTCGCGAGCACGGGCATCAGCGTGAGCGAGAGGATCATCGAGCCGATCAGCGCGAAGATCACGGTGAGTGCCATCGGCTTGAACAGCTTCCCCTCGACGCCTTCTAGCGCGAGGATCGGCAGGTACACGATCATGATGATCAGCTCGCCGAACATCGTAGGCTTGCGAACCTCGATCGCTGCGTCGCGCACGACCTCCAGCTTGCTTCGCGTGCTGTGGTCCTCGGACAGTCGGCGGACCGAGTTTTCGATCATGATCACGGAGCTGTCGACCACGAGGCCGAAGTCGATCGCGCCGAGGCTCATCAGGCTTCCCGCGATTCCAGCGCGCGTCATGAGATCGAACGCGAACAACATCGACAGCGGGATCGCAGATGCCACGATCAAGCCTGCGCGTAGGTTGCCGAGGAACACGAACAGGATCGCGACCACGAGGATCGCTCCTTCGAGCAGGTTCTTCTGAACCGTGCCGAGCACGCGATCGACGAGCGTGGTGCGCTCGTATACTGGCTGCACGTCGACATCCTTCGGGAGGCTCTTCTTGATCTCGGCGAGCCGCGATTCGAGCTTCGACGTGACCTCGTGACTGTTCTCGCCCATCAACATGAAGCCGAGACCAAGCACGACCTCGCGCTTGCCGTCGGCAGTGACGGCGCCCCGCCGAATCTCGCGGCCATCGACGACGCGCGCGACATCGCGCACGCGAACGGGGACGCCTTCGTGTGCGGCGATCACGATCGCTTCGATGTGTGCCGGCTTGGTGACGATGCCGACGCCTTGGATCAAGCTCGACTGCCCCGCCTGATCGAGCACGCCGCCGCCAACGTTCGCGTTGTTCGCTTCGATCGCTTCCGCGACCTGTTGCAGCGTCAGGCCGTACTTCTGAAGCTTTCGGGGATCGATCGCGATCTGGATCTGTCTCTCGTCGCCACCCCACGCGTTGACTTCGGCGACGCCGCCAAGCGATCGCAGTTGCGGCTTGATCGTCCAGTCGTGCATCGTGCGCAGCTCCGAGAGCGAGCGTTTGTCACTGGTGACGATGTAGTGGAAAACCTCGCCGAGCCCCGTCGCGACGGGACCTAGCTGTGGCCGTTCGATACCAGGTGGTAGCGTGACCGAGGCGATACGTTCCGCGACGACTTGGCGCGCGAGATAGATATCGGTGCCGTCCTCGAATACCACCGTCACTTGCGAGAGGCCGAACCGGGACAGCGAGCGCACCTCTTCGAGGTGCGGCAGGCCCGAGATGGCTTGCTCGATCGGCGCGGTCGCCTGGCGTTCGATCTCGAGTGGGGAGAGCGCGGGCGCGACCGTGTTCACCTGCACCTGGACCGGCGTCGTGTCCGGGAATGCGTCGATTGGCAGCCGCTGAAAGGCGAGGACGCCCGCGACTACGATGAACCCCGACCCCAACAACACGAGTAGGCGGTTGCGCAACGACCAGTCGATGATCCAGTTCAGCATCGGTTAGTCGTCCGTGCAGCCGTCGCCGATGCTGTCCTTAAGGGTTTCTGTCTTGAGGATGAAGCTTCCCGTCGCAACGACGTTCTCTCCGGGCTTGATCCCCTTCGTGACCTCCACGAGCTTGTCCTCGCGCGCGCCGAGCTGGACGCGGCGAACCTCGAACTCGTCGTCCTTGGTCTGCACGAACGCGAACACCACATCCTTCGCTCGCTGCACTGCGATTGCCGGCACAGTGACCGTGGAGCGGGACCCGCCGAGCACGATGCGGGCTTGTGCGAACATGTTCGCACGCAGCACGCCATCTGGATTCGCCAGGGCGGCACGGGCCATCGCGGTTCGTGTCCGCGAGTCGACCTCCGGTGAGATGTACGCGATCTGTCCTTCGAACTGACGCTCGCGGATCCCGTCGACGGTGACGAGCACGCGTTGTCCGAGCGCTACGTTCGGAACCTCGTCTTCGGGCACGTCGATCTCGACCCACATGTTCGACGTGTCCACGATCTCGAAGAGCGTCTGCTCGACACCGACCATCGTTCCGATCGTCGCGTGGCGCTTCACGACCTGGCCTGCGATCGGCGAGGCCAACGTGTATGAGTTGCCACCGCCGGACTGGCCGACCATGCCGAGCGCGGACGCGATGGATGCGTACTCGGCTTTGGCAGCGTCGAGCTCCTGCTGCGCGTCGAGCACCGTCTTCGCAGAGGAGATGCCTTTCGCTTGCAGGTCCTTCTCGCGCTGGTAGTTGATCTCGGCTGCGCTGACGCGTGAGCGCGCGCCCTGCAAACGCGAACGATCCGCGCCTACGCCCGCGCTATCGATCGATGCGAGCGGAGAGCCCTTCGACACCTTCGCGCCGAGGTCGGCCTGGATCGCGCGAACGACACCCGGCGAACGAGCGTTGACGACCGCGCGTTTCGTCGCGTCGAAGGTGAGCGTCGCGGTCGCGACGAGTCCGACGCCTTCCGGACGTTCTTGCGCTTTCACCGTCTCGATGCCGACCTTATTGGCGACGTCCTTCGACTTTAGGCAAACCTTCGCGCCGTCTGGCGGGGCGCCGTCCTCTGCGACGCCCGCTGCGGGCTGTCCTCCGCGCTCGGGATGGCAGATCGGGCATGCGGACTCCGGGAAACCATGTTCCTCGCACCAATCGCCTTTGGCCTTGAAGACCGGGATCAGCTTGGGATTGCACTTCGTGCAGATCGCCTCGGCGATTCCGTGCTCCTTGCACATCGCGCCGTCTTCGACGGCGTGCTCGGCGGGCTTGCTCTCGCCGGGGTCCGTCGACTTGCTTCCGCAAGCTGCAGCCACGATCGCGATGATGATGACGAACGGCGCGAGGCGCATGTCAGTTTCCTTCCTTCGGAGGCCGCACGATCTTCAGATCGGGGTTGCACTTCCGGCACTGCGACTCGGGCAGGTTGTGCTCCACGCACCAATCGCCGGTCGCCTTGAATGCCGCTGCGAGCTTCGGATCGCAGAGCGTGCACTGCGATTCCGGAACGGCGTGCTCTTCGCACCAGTCCTCGTGCGAGCCGGGCTTGACGTCCTTCTTCGCTTCGGACTTCTCGGTCTGCGTTGCCGTGCTCTTCGACGGCTCGGCCTTGTCTTTGCTGCAGCCGGCGAGGCCGACAGCGACGATCAACGTGATCAAGATGCGTGTCTTCACGGTTTCACCTTTCATTGGATGGTTTGCAGCGTGACCGCCAGCTCGACGCCGGCTAGCGCCGCGTCGCGAAGGCGATCGAGATGGGTCGCCCGCGTCGCCAGCGCGTCGCGACGGATGACAAGCAGCGCCGGGAGCTCCAGCTTGCCGGCGCGATAGCTTTCGTGCGCGAGTTGTTCGTTCTCGGTCGCCAGCGGCAGCGCGCGCTTTTCGAGGATCTCCACGGCGGACACCGCTGCGGCGTACGAGGCGCGCACGGCATCAGTCTCGGCCGCGATCGTGTTTTCGAGTGCGGTTAGCTCGACACGAGCGCGTTCCTGTCGAGCGCGCGCTGCGATGCGCTCGCCTTGCTCGCGGTTGAAGAGGGGCAGCGATAACGCGATGCCGCCGAGCAAGATGTCGGTTCCGCGATCCTCGTGCGCGTAGGCGATCCGAAGCGACAGGCTCGGCCATCGGTCTGCGTCCGCGACTCGAACCAGTGCACTCGCCGCAGTGACCTCATCGCGGCGCGCGGCAAGGTCGGAGCGTTCCTTCGTGGCTACAACCATATCGAACAGACGGCGATCCGCGAGGTCACCCGTAACGGTCGCAACGTCAGCCGTCTTGAGGCCGAGCACCGCGGCGAGATCCGCGCGCGCCCGCGTCGCCGACGATGACGCAACTTGGATCTCGCTTTCGGCGAGCGCCAGCTCGTTGCGCGCGAGGTTGAGATCCAGCTTCGTGACGTCGCCGCCGGCCTTGAGGCGAGCTTCACCGACTGCGAGCAGCTCCTGGGCGAGGGTCTTGCGCTTGCCCGCGAGCGCGACGAGCGCGTCCGCGTGGAGCACGCGATAGTACGCGGCCAGGGCGACTCCGATCGCGCGTCGCTGCTCGTCGGTCGTCAGGTGCTCCGCCGCGCGCAGCTCGGCGCGCGCGGCGTCGGTACGCTTGCCGCGCCGGCCGCCCAGCTCGATCGGGATCGAGAGTCCGATCTCGACGTCCGTGGAGCGTTCGTCGCTCCACCGCGGCCCCGCGAGCGCTTCGATCACCGGATTGTCGCGAGCGAGCAGACGCGCGCTCGTGATTCCGCCGCGTGCTTCGCTCACGCGTGTTTGTGCGACCAAGACTTGAGGCGCGCGTGCGCGCGCGAGCTCGATCACGCGGTCGCGTGTGAGCGTGGCCGTATCGCCGCGCGCAGACGACGCGGTGAACAGCACGATGCAAAGCATGAGCTTTCCGTACGAACCAAGAGCCATGAGTCGATCTCCTCGCCGGCCGCACGTCGAGATCGACGAGCGGTGACACGAGTCACCGGTGCGCGCGCACAGCTACCGCCGAGCGCGACGCACCACGAGTGGGAACCGACTACGCGGCGCGCGGTGGACGGAAGATGCCCGCGAGGTTCGGCGCGGGCCAATGGCTCTGTTCGGGGGCGATGCTGGCGACAGCCGCCTCAGCCGGAAGCACGATCGCAAGGACGAGCCCCGGAGCTGGCACCGTCACCGATGTACACGGGCAGCTCGTGCAGATTGAAGAGCATCCCCACGGTGCACCGTCCGGGCAGTCGTCGTCGGTGCCGCCGTCGGTACACTCCGCGGCAACGTCGGCCATCGCCACCGTCAACACGCCGCTCATCGACACCAGCAAGGCGGCGATCAGGAGGGCATGAAGCAGGCGAGGCACCTGATCCCTATAGCTGAATGCCGGAGCCAAGGCAACGGGCCGCTCGTAAGCCCAGCAGCCATATGCCTAGCCACGCGAACAGAATGCTCGTACACCCGATGCGACCATGATCACCGGCACACCGAAGACAGTCTCACCAGCGACGACAGGTGTGTAGGGCGCCCGTGTCCGAGCCCGAAATCACGATCCGGCGCGCGGTGGAGTCTGACGCGGAGGCACTGCACGAGTTCATGGTCGATCTCGTGGCAGAGCGGCTACCCGTGCTCTACCGCCGTGAGGCGGCGCCGACCGTTGACGAGGAGCGCGATTTCATCCGGCGCTTCGACGATGCCGTGCGAAGTGTCTTCTTCGTTGCGATCCGAGAGGGCCGCGTCCTAGGTGTTCTGGACTTTCACGGCGAGAAGCACGCGCAAGCAGCGCACGGCGGTTCGTTCGGAATGTCCGTGCGCGCGACCGAGCGCGGCAAAGGCATCGGTGAGCGCTTGCTGCGAGGGTTGATCGATTGGGCGCCGACGGTGGGCATCACGCGTCTCGAGCTTCAGGTCTTCGCGAATAACGCCCGAGCGATCGCGCTCTACGAGCGCATGGGGTTCCAGGTGGAGGGCAGACGTCGCATGGCCGTCATGGTGGATGGGGTCGCGATCGACGTGCTGATGATGGCGACTCTCGTCGCGAGCGATTCATGAGCGACGCGCGCGACGGACGAAGTTATTGGGAGCAACACGCCAAGCGTTACGATCGCGCCACTCGTTTCCTGTCGCGCCCGGTCCCGCGCACGCTGGAGCTCGCGGTCGCAGCGGTGAAAGGCAGACCGCGCGTCTTGGAGGTCGCCGCGGGTACGGGCCTGCTGACGACCGCAGTTGCGCCGGTCGTCGGCGAGTTGGTTGCCACCGACTACGCGGAAGCGATGGTGCAGCAGCTCGAATCGCGCGTGCGCGATGCTGGATTGACGAACGTGACGTGCGAGCAAGCTGACCTTTACGCGTTGCGGTTCGACGCGGCAGACTTCGATGCAGTGGTCGCTGCGAACGTATTGCACCTGGTGCCCGATCTGGAGCGCGCACTCGCGAGCTTGCGACGTGTGCTGAAGCCTGGTGGTGTGCTGGTCGCGCCGACGTACCTGCATCGCGAGACGCTCCGGGCGTCGATCCTTTCGCGCCTGTTCGCACTTACTGGCTTCCCCGGCAAGCGGCGACTCACCCAGCGATCGCTTCGCGCAGCCATCGAGGTCGCGGGCTTCCGGGTCGACGGTGAGGAGACGATCCCCGGTCCGTTCCCGATCGGTTTCATGGCCGCAGTCCCTGCCTGAGGTGCGCGTACGTGCGGCGGCGTCACGGTGCGCGGCTCACGGCATCGGCATCGGCGGCGCGTGACTCCGTCGGATCAGATAGACGCTGAGCGAAACAAGTGCCGCGATCGCAGCAAGCAGCAGGACGACCGCGAGACCGCCGAGGATCCACATTCCCGGTCCGCTCATCTGCATCATCTCGCCGCATGGACAGTTCATCGACTGCATTCGGAGAACCTCTCCCCGTAGGTGCAGCAAGCGGCGTTCCGTCGTGTCACTGCACGACGACGGTCCCCTTTACCATGTCCATCCCGCAGGCGTACGTGACTTGACCTGCCTTGGGAAACGTCACGTCGATCGCGACCGGCTCGTTCAGTGGCAACGCCTTTTCGATCTTGTTGCCATCGAGTGGAATGACGACCTCCTTCGCGCACGTGCTGTCGGTCTTGCGCGTGAACACGAGCGTGACTGGCTTCCCGCTCGGTACCGACACATTCTCGGGCTCGAAGCCTTTCTCTGTCACGCTGATCGCGATGCGATCGCCGTTCGACGCGGGAGCCTTGTCGGTCGTCGCCGGCTTGTCGGTCGACTTGGTTTCGGACTTACCGCACGCGAAGAGCAAGCCGGTGATCGCGAGCGCGCTGAGGATGTTCGTTGTTCTCATGGGGTCTCTTCCTTTGTCTTGATCACGGCAACCGCACCATCCGGCGGTAGTCCGCGTCCTTTCCAGACGGCAAAGATCGCGGGGTACACGAGTAGCTCCAGCACGAACGACGTGACGAGGCCGCCGACCATCGGCGCCGCGATTCGCTTCATCACGTCCGCTCCGGTTCCGGTGCTCCACAGCACCGGGATGAGGCCAATCATCATCGTCAGCACGGTCATCAGCTTCGGCCGAATGCGCCGCGCGGCACCGTCGACGATCGCCTCCTGGAGATCACGCTGCGAATGGAGTCGACCTTCGGACTCCCACTTCTTGTGGGAGAGCGTCAGGTACAAGAGCATCACGACGCCGGTCTCGGCATCGAGGCCGGCGAGCGCGATGATGCCGACCCAGACGGCGACGCTCATGTTGTAGTCGAGCAGGTAGAGGAGCCAGATTGCGCCGATCAGCGAGAAGGGCACCGCGAGCAGGACGATGCCGGTCTCCACGAGGGAGCGCGTGTTCAAGTACAGCAAGACGAACACGAGCATGAGCGTGATCGGGATGACGACCGACAGCTTCTCCTTTGCGCGCTCGAAGTATTTGTACTGACCCACCCACGCGACGCGTACGCCCGCCGGCAGCACGACATCGCGCGCGACGAGGCGCTGCGCGTCTTCGACGTAGTCCGCGATCGGTCGCGTCGTATCCACGAACACGAAGCCGACGAGCTTGCCGTCCTCGCTGCGAATCATCGGCGGCCCGGTGACGGTTTTGATCTCCGCGACTTGACCGAGCGGGATCTGCGTCCCCGTCGGTGTCGCGACGAGCACCTTCGCCAGCGCCTCAGGATCGTCCCGCAGCTCGCGCGCGTAGCGGATGTTGATCGGATAGCGCTCGCGACCCTCCACGGTCTCGCCGATGTTCATGCCGCCGATCGCGGTCTGCACGACGTCGTTGATGTCGCCGGACGTCAGACCGTACCGCGCGGCTTCTTCGCGCTTCACCACGATGTCCACGTAGAACCCGCCGGTCGATCGATCCGCGAAGGCGCTGCGCGTGCCGGGCACGGTCGCGAGCGCGCGCTCGATCTCGATCGAGGCGCGCTCGATCTCGGCGAGGTTCGCGCCGAACACCTGCACCCCGAGCGGGCTGCGGACGCCAGTCGAGAGCATCTCGGTGCGGGTCTGGATCGGCATCCACCAGATGTTCGGCATGCCGGGGTACTGGAGCTTCGCATCCATCTCGCGGATCAAGTCGTCCCACGTCAGGCCGGGCCGCCACTCGGATCGAGGCTTCAGGACGACGGTGGTCTCGACCATGCCAAACGGAGCTGGATCGGTGGCCGACTCGGCGCGTCCCATCTTGCCGAACACGCTCACGACCTCGGGAAACTCGCGCAGCTCGCGGTCCATGCGCTGCAGCACGTCCTTCGATTCGGCGATCGACATTCCGGGCGGCGCGGTCGGCATGTAGAGCAGCACGCCTTCGTTGAGTGGCGGCATGAACTCGTTGCCGAGCCGGAAGAACGCCGGCACCGTGAGCGCGATCGCGAGCGCCGCCCCGACGATCACGCTCCAGCGGTGCACGACGACGAACCGCACGACGGGCGCGTACGCGCGCGTGAGCCAGCGATTGAGGAAGTGATGCTCCTCACCGCGGATCTTGCCTCGTACGAGGATCGCGGCGAGCGCGGGTGTGAGTGTCACCGCGAGCACCGCGGCGAATCCCATCGAGTACGTCTTCGTGTACGCGAGCGGCTTGAAGAGACGGCCCTCGGTCGCTTCGAGCGTGAACACCGGGATGAACGAGACCGTGATGACGAGCAGCGAGAAGAAGATCGAGGGGCCGACCTCCTGCATCGCGTGCACGATCACGTCGAACCGCTGACCAGGCTTGCCTTCCCGTTCCCAGTCGTCGAGCCGCTTGTGGATGTTCTCGATGATGATGATCGACGCGTCGACCATGGCGCCGATCGCAACGGCGATGCCGCCGAGCGACATGATGTTCGCGGTCAGGTGCTGCTGCGCCATCGGGATGAACGCGAGCAGCACGCCGAGCGGCAGCGTCAGGATCGGAATGATCGCGCTGCGCACGTGCAGCAAGAAGATGAAGATGATGACCGCGACGACGATCATTTCTTCGATCAGTGTCCAGGTCAGGGTGTCGATGGATTCTTCGATCAACGTCGAGCGATCGTAGGTCACGACAAGCCGCACGCCGTTGGGTAGCGTGCGCTCGATCTCCGCGATGCGCGCCTTGACCGCCTCGATGACGTTTAGCGCGTTCTCGCCGTAGCGCATGATCACGACGCCACCGACCACCTCGCCACGGCCATCGAGCTCGGCGACGCCGCGCCGGATATCGGCGCCGAGCGAGACCTGCGCGACGTCGCGCACGCGTACGGGTACGCCGCCCTCTGCGACCTTGATCGGGATCGATTCGAGATCGGCGACGCGTCGCACGTAGCCGCGTCCGCGCACGACGTGCTCGTGACCCGCGATCTCGAGCACCTGGCCGCCGACGTCCTCGTTGGAGCGCTTGATGGCGTCCATCAGCATCATCGTCGTGACGCCGTAGGCGAGCAGCTTGTTGGGATCGACCTGCACCTGATACTGCTTGACGTGACCGCCGATCGTCGCCACCTCGGCGACGCCCTCGACGCTCTCCAGCGCGTAGCGGACGTTCCAGTCCTGGAGCGAGCGCAGCTCGTGCAGATCGCGCTTGCCGGTGTCATCGACGAGCGCGTACTCGAACACCCATCCGACGCCGGTGGCATCGGGACCCAGCGTCGGCGTGACGCCGTCGGGCAAGCGCGCTTGTGCTTCGTTCAGGTATTCGAGGACGCGGCTGCGCGCCCAGTAGAGATCGGTGCCGTCCTCGAAGATCACGTAGACGAACGACATCCCGAACATCGACTGCCCACGCACGTACTTCACACCGGGCGCGGCGAGCAGCGAAGTCGAGATCGGGTACGTGATCTGATCCTCGACAAGATCGGGGCTGCGTCCCATCCACTCGGTGAAGATGATGACCTGCGCGTCGGAGAGATCAGGGATCGCGTCGAGCGGCGCGCGCCGCAGCGAGATCCACCCCCATGCAGCGAGCCCGGCAACGACGAGGACGACGAGCAGCGGATTGCGAGCGCTCGCGCCGATCACATGACCGACGACGCCGACGCTCTCCGGCTTCGGATCACTTGGCCCCATGTTCGTCCTCCCAGAACTGCGTCGACCGGATCCGGCTCTCCGCCGCGATCAGGAAGTTGCCCTCGGTGACGATCATCTGGTCGGCCGTGAGGCCGCTCGTGACCTCGACGATGTCCGCGGCGCGCGCGCCGAGTTTCACCTCCTGTGGTCGGAATTGACCGCCACCGAGATCGAGGAACACGAGCCGCCGCGGTCCGGTGTAGACGACGGCCGACACCGGCACCGCGAGACGCGAGCCGAGATCGAGATCGATCGCGACGTCCGTGTACATGTCCGGCTTCAGCGCGAGGTCTTTGTTCGGCAGCTCGACGCGCACTTTGCCGGTGCGCGACGCGGCATCGAGGTACGGATACACGGTCGCGACCTTGCCGGTCACCTCGCGATCGGCCGCGTACGGCAGTGTCACGCGCGCGGCCTGGCCCTTCTTCACGTGCGGTAGATCGGACTCGTAGATCGCCGCTTCGACCCAGATCTGATCGAGCGCGGCGATTCGATAGAGACGCTGCCCGGGCTCCACCGCCGCACCTTCGACGATGTCCTTCGCGATCACGAAGCCACTCGCGGGCGAGAGGATCGGTAACTCCTCGATCGGCGTGCCGCGTTTGCGAATCTCGTCGAGCTGGCCCTTCGTGAGCCCCAGTAGATCGAGCTTCTTCGCCGATGCCGTCGCGAGGCTCGCCATGTGCTCGCCGGCACCACTCCCCTCGCTCTGCTTGATCGCGAGCAGGTACTCTTGCTGCGCCGCGAACAGCTCGGGGCTGTACAGCGTGAGCAAGCGCTGCCCGCGCGCGACCGCTTGCCCGGTCGCGTTGACGTCGAGGCGCGCGACCCAGCCCTTCACCTTGAGTGTGACGTCCTGGAGCCGCGTCTCGTCGTACGTGACGCGACCGACCGCACGGATCGCGAGCTTCATCGGCTGCATCTCGACCTTCGACGTCTTGATGCCGAGCACGGAGCGGCGAGACTCGTCGACGAAGATCGTTCCCGACTCCTGCTGCTCGTACGTGACGCCCGCGAGGTCCATGCCGCAGATCGGGCACTTTCCCGGATCGTGCTGGCGCACCGACGGATGCATCGGGCACGTGTAATAGGAGATGTCGTCGCCCGCGTGACCGTGGCCCTCGTGCGAGATCGCTGCGCCTGGCGTCGTCACCGGCGCTTCGAACGATTCGCGCGTCCCGCACGTCGCCATCTTCGGACCCATGTACGGGTTGTCGATGTCGGGGCTGCGCTGCACCCAGCCGCCGTAGCCTTTCGCCATCGAGCACTCAAAGTGATGCCAACCGGCCCGCAACCGCGGGTCGGCCGTGACGAGTGCGATCACGAAGCGACTCAGCTCGCCGAAGTGCGTGCGTGCTTGTTCGAGGTTCGTCGCGGCGGCGAGCTGGTCGGCGGCCTTCGCGGCTTGTTCGAGGCAGTCCGCCACTTCCTTCGGTGTGGTGCCCATGCCCGCAGCTGCAGCGCGCAGCGTCTCGCCTAGATCGCGCCCGTACGTCGCTAACCCGTCGAGTCGATCCTTCGCGAGTGTCGCGCGCGCTCGTTCGTATGCGTCGAGCCCGCGCTGGATCGCGGTGAGCGCGGGCGCGGGCAGCTCGACTTTCGGAAGCGCGGGAGGTTGTGGCGTGGTCGCCGTCTGCGCACCGCGTGCCGCCGACAAGCCGCGCCGACCGACGGTGAACGAGTAACGCGCCGTCCCTTGCTGACCGCGAGCCGCGACGTCGACTTCAAGGGACCACGTGCTGCCCATCGGGAGATCGAAGCGCGCGCGATAGTGGCCGTCCTTGTTCTCGCTCACCTCCGCGGTGCCGCGCATCTCCTGCATCGAGCCCATCGCCGGCATCACGTGACGAACTTCGAGCTTCGCGCCGGTCACCGGCTTGCCCTCGGTGGTGATACGCAGGTGCAGCGTGTTGCCCTTCTCGCGCGGAGGATCCGGCGAGAGCGAGGCCTCGACGGTGAACGGTCCAGCGGTCGTGCTGACCGTGGACGATCGCTCGCCGTTCGATGTCGATCCGCCCGTGAACCACGCGATGAGCGGCCGATGCAGCACGAGGGCGAGGACCACGAGAACGACGACCATGCCGATCGAGACCAGCTTGCGGCGCGTCACTTGGCACCTCCCGGGATGCGGCCGATCGCGCGATCGAGCTCCGCGAGCCGGCGATGCACGTCCGCGCGAGCGCGCTCGATGTCGAGCGTGACGTGACGGAGCGAGCGCTCCGCCGTGATGACGGACTGGAACTCGTTCTGGTCGGCGATGAAGCCGGCGCGTGCTGCATCGACCTGCGCGCGCGCAGCCGGAAGCATGCGCTTCTCGTACAGCGCGAGAGCCGCGCGCGCCTCGGCGACACGCTCGATCGCGGTGCGGACCTCGACGCGGATCTCGTCGGCCATCCGCTCGCGCATGAACTTCGCCTCGTCGGTGTCAGCCTCGGCTTCGTCGCGTGCGGCATCGCGCCGACCGCGCGCGAGCGGCACCTCGACGGATAGGCCGACCATCCACCGGTGCTCGGGCATGTCCCACATCGAATCGTAGGAAGCCATCACGCCGACATCGGGCCACGCGGCGCGATCGGCAAGCTTGCGCGCGGCAACCCCGCGCCGAATCCGCGCGTCTTGACCGCGCAGCTCCGGTCGCTCGCGCAGCGCGATCTCGAGCAACGCACGCTCGTCGAGCGCGGCACTCGCTGGCGCAAGGAGTTGCTTCGGCGGTGACGGCAGCGTCGCGCCCGGATCGCGGTGGAGTAGGCCGTTGATCTGCGCGACGACGACCTTGCGCTCGGTCTCGTGCATCAGCTTCTCGCGATCGATCATCGCCAGCTCGACGTCCGCCTGGAGCGGATCCTGTTGCGATGCGCGGCCGGCGGTGTACTGCGCCTCCGCGCTCGCACGCATCTGTTCGAGCAGGCCGCGGTGATGCGCGTCGACTTCAAGCGCGCGCTCGGCGACGTAGTAGTCATCGAACAGCGTCGATGCCATGGCGGCGAGCCGGAGCCGCACGGCCTCGGTGTTGTCCCGTGCGGCATCCGCCTCGGCGAGCGCGACCTCGGCGGCCAGGCTGCGCCGGCTCGTGATCGGCAGCTTCTGCTCGATCTCGATGCGCTGCCCGAACGGTGCGTCGCTCGCGATCGACAGCGGTGCGATCGAGTACGACACCATCGGATCGTCGAAGGCGCTCTCCTGGGGAATGCGCGCGAGCGAACGCCGCCACGCAGCACGTGCGGCGTCGATGTCGGGATTGCGCGCGAGCACGGCCTCGATCAGCGCGCGGCGTTCGAGCACCGCGGCGCCCGCGAACGGGTCTTCGTCGAATCGAACCGGTTGTGCGCGCGATGCGTCGCCGAGCGAGCGGCGATAACGGCTCATCGCCGCTGGCTCGCAGGCAGCGAGCAACGTCACGCCGAGGACGGCGAGGCGAGATAGCGTTTGGATAATGGACAGCACGAGCAAACCTCCGGCGGGCCAGACCCGCGGCGAGCACCAGCGGCACGCGTTACGACGACGCGACCGGGCCGCTGCACGGCGAGTGAATCCCGCCGAGCACCGGCGGTCTGCTCAGCGAAGAATGGCTTGCTTGTCGAGGAAGAGCGGGATGCGTGGCGGTGGTCGCGGCATCGTCGCAATGGTCGCGATCCGCTCGGCGCGCGGCGGAACGATCGCGTGCGCGATCGCAGGCACCATGACAGGAACGTGCGTGAAGGTAGCGCGATCGGCTTCGCGCACGAGCGGCGCTTCACGCGCCTCGTGGATCGTTACGTCGCAGCAGCCTGGCGCGACGACGCGGGCAGGCTCGTCCACGGGCTGCTCGCGTTCCTTCTTCTCGTGCTTGCAGCAACACTCGTCGCGTACCTTGCCGTCGATGCGGCACGCGAACGCAGCCCACGCCGACTGGAACCCGACGATCACCACCAGCGGCAGCACGAGCGCCGCGAGGAGGGGTCTAGGGATCGTTCGGCTCACGAGGGCATTCTGACCGGCTGGCGCCAGAGATCAAGGGTCTTCCTAGCGTTGCAACGCCTGTCACGCAAAGGCCGCCTCACGCCTATACAGGGTTGGCCTGCGGAGCGAGGCATCGGCGCACGATGCGCTGACCTACGGAATTGATGCTCCGATGTACTTACCGCGGCGCCATTCGAGGAAGTACGCCACCAGTGTTCCTAGGCCGACGCCGATGAGGATGGCCTTCCAGTCGACTCGCAAGACGTCGAAGGCATCGAGCGTCGTCGCGAGCGACGCGATCAGGAACAGTGGGCCCGTGACGAAGCAATGCAGCCGGCCACATCCACGCGCATTCACGAGGCAGGCAATGCCCATGATCGCGAACGATGGAATCCACAAGGCCGCACGCGCGGCGGGAATCAGCGCACCGACGACGATGAGTGCCGTCGGGAGGCACCACAGCAGCAGTGCCCAGACACCGCCGACGAGATCTCGCCGAGAGCACTCCCCACCACCGCACTTCATCGCTTCACCTCCGCGCGATAGCCGGCGCCCTCGACCGCTTTGATCGCAGCATCTGCCATTCCCTCACGACCGTCGTAGCGGACGAGCGCATTCCCTGATTCGAAGTCCACGGTCGCGGACACGACGCCAGGGACCTTCTTAATCGCGTTCGCGATCGTGCTCGTGCACTCCTTGCAGTCCATCCCGATCACGTTGAGGTCGAGCGACGCTTTGGCCTGTGCCTCGATCGAGCCTGCCGACGCATTGCTACTACCGAACAACGGATACGCGGCAAGAGCGACGGTCAGCAGCGTCGTGATCCACAGCCCGATGCGCGCAGCCTTGCGACTTCGTGGCGCGGCGCAACCGCACTCGTCCTTCTGCGGTCGATACGCGAACCAGAATCCGACCGCGAGCGCGATCGCGGTCGCGACCAGAAAGTGGATCCGGTACGGCGCGAACCTCGCCGCGAACCCGGCGCCCGAGACACCGATCAACGCGAGCGCGGCCGGGATCAAGCAACACGCAGAGGCCGCGATTGCAGCGGTCACCGCGCCGACCATCGGTAGCGCGACGCGCCCTCCGGTCGAGGTCCCGTCGCGCGCGGCGGCGAGGCGCGCGCGAATCGTCTCGACGCTCGGCGCGCCGCCCGCATACAGCCGGCACGAAGACTCGGTCGATCGCTCCTGGCCAGTGACGTCCTTGTCGTCGATCAAGATCGTCGGCGAGCCCCAGCCGCGCGCCCACTCCGGCGCATTCGCGTGCTCGACGTCAATCTCTTCGATCGGCACCTCGAGCTTCTCTGCCGCGAGTGCGTCGCGCAGCGCGGCGCGCGCGGCATCGACGTTGGGGCAACCCTCGAAATGGAGAAGCTGGATCTTCATGCGGACTCGCTCTCGCAACAGTCTTGCGAGCCAGCATGGAGCGGTCGACCGAGCTCGTCGAGGAATGGACAAGAGCCACGCGCAGCGCCGCTCTCGCAGCCGCTCGCGAGGCGCGCGAGCGCGTCGCGCATCGCTTCAAGCTCGGCGATCCGGCGATCGATATCGGCGAGCTTTGTCAGCGCGCGCTCGCGAACGCGCTCGCAAGGCATGCGCGCCGAGACGCGAAGCGTCAGCAAGCTCTTCACTTCGGCGAGCGAGAATCCGAGCGCCGTCGCGCGGCGAACGAACGCCAGGCGACGCACGGTCTCGTCGTCGTATTGACGTTGTCCTGCGGACGACCGGCGCACGCGCCCGAGCAGGCCCTCGCGCTCGTAGAATCGAACGGCGTCGATCGACAGCTCGGCCTGGCGCGCGACGTCGCCGATCTTGAGCATCGGCTGCCCTGACTCGGTTTTCGCGATCGGCATAGGTGGACCTTAGAGCTGGAGTTCACTCCAGGTGCAAGGCGTTTCGCGGCGAGTGCCGTGCCCATTTGGCTTCGCTCGATATTTCGCTGGCTTCCATTGCGGTCGCGAAGGTGCTTGCAGCTGGAGTTAGGTCCAGGTTCATCTTCACGCGCATGCGCTACAAGGCTCTCGGAGTCGCGGTCGCGTTCCTGATGCTCGCGTGCGACTCGAAGAAGTCGCCGACCGAACAGTCAGCCACGAGGCCGAAGCCCAGCTCGGCGGGGAAGGCGACCGCGGCGCTCACCGATCTCACTACCGGATCGACGCTTGCGCCCGTACGCGCTGCGTTCAACGCGAAGAAGCGCGAGGCGCGGTTCCTGACGCTTCTCGCGCCCACGTGACCCGCGTGCATCCGCGGGGCCCGTGAGGTCCGCAAAGCGATCGTTGATGATCCGAGGGCCGCATCGATTCCCGTGATCGTTGCATGGATTCCCATGCTCGAATCCGACGACCGTGCGTCCGCCGTCGACATGACGAGCACGTTCGCCGACAAACCAATCCCGCAGTTCTGGGATGCCGAACGACTGCTCGGAAAAGAAGTGAGCCGCAGCCTCGGCATCGATCCGGCGAAGGTGTCGTGGGACATCTACCTGTTCTATCCGCCGAACGCCGAGTGGACCGACGCAGGTCTCCCGCCGCCCGAAAAAGTGATCGTGCAGGCGATGGGCGTCGTGCTCGGCGCGAAGGGAACGCTTCCACCGAAGGGCGATCAATCGCGGCTGCCGAAGTGGGCCGAGGGTCGTGCCGACGTCGTCGGCGAGCAGTCAGAGCTGGCGGACATGCTCACCGCGATCGCCGTGCCCTACGTCGAGAAGTACCGAGCTGGGCAGCGCTGAGCGCGACGCGTGCTTGGCGCATTCGCGTTCCGATCGTGATACGAGGCGGCATGGGCTACGAGCAAAAGTTCGCCGGGCTGCTGCAGATGTGCGAGGACGCGAAGCGAAACGGCATCGAGTGCGTCGTGGTCGCGGAGCCGCAGGTGCTCGGCGATACCTACGAGGAGCTGGTCGAGAGCCTCAATCGGATCAGCGATGCGCGGCTCGCGCTCTCGATCGTTCCGCGCACTGACCGGCGGTAGGGAGTCCGCCGTCGAGTCAAGCAGCGCGCCCTTCTGTTGGCGGTAGATGGTCCGGAAGAAAGAAATGGAGAAATCAGCGCGAGCGTCGTCCGGTACCAAAGATCGGCCATACCGAGGGCGAGCGCGCACGATCTCTTCGCGTAACTTCAACTCCGCGCGCGCCGTCGAGAAACGCTGACCTACGCCGCGCGGCGGATGCGAAACACGAAGTTATGCGGGATAGTCTTTGCCGACGGGACAGGCCGGCCCCCGCTACTACCGCCATAAACCGGCCTCTCGGAGCTACCACCGAGAGGCCGGTGGCCTTTTCGGCTCGTCGCTCACGGTGCTAGCGTCGCGCCCATGGTGCGTCGTGACGAATACGGACGCCTCGTTGTCAAGGACGACGGGAACCGGCTTCACGCTGTGAAGATCCAACGGGTGCACTACTTCTACGCCCTCGGGCTGCACCGTCTCCTTGGCTCCATCAAATACCCGAGGTGCACTACTTCTACGCCCTCGGGCTGCACCGTCTCCTTGGCTCCATCAAATATCCGAGGCTCGGTAATGCCTCCTCTCGTTAGACCACCCGTAAGCCGTGTGCGGGAAATCCGCATGCACGGTTTGAAAGAAGGTCTTGCTGTCACCCGTCGAGAGACGGGAGGGAGTTAGATCTACCAATGACCACGTACGTCGATGGTTTCGTGATCCCGATGCCCAAGAAGAACCTCGCTGCCTACAAGCGCATGGCGACCGGGGGCAAAAAGATCTGGATGAAGCACGGTGCGCTGCAGTACTTCGAGTGTGTCGGCGATGAGCTGAAGGTGCCGAAGGGCATGGGAGTCGGCTTCCCGAAGGGCGTCCGCCTCAAGGCCGGCGAGACCGTCATCTTCGCCTTCATCATCTACAAGTCGAAGGCGCACCGCGACGCGGTCAACGCGAAGGTCATGGCCGACCCCGCGATGGGCAAGATGCCGAACAACATGCCCTTCGATCCCAAGCGGCTCCTGTTCGGGGGCTTCAGGACGATTGTCGAGGGCTAACAAGGACAGCAACGCATCGCGCCCTTTCACGGCGCGCGATGACTGGCGCGCGGGCGCCGCGCGCGATCACGTGCTCCCGCGACGGCGCTGATCAGCGCTCGCCCAACGCGCGATCGGGCTGCTCTACGTCCGCGCGCGCCGGTAGTGCAGGGCGACCGCGCCATTGCGGAGCGGCTTCGCCGAGATCAGCTCGAGCTGTCGCGTAGTGGGCAGTCCGCTCTGGTACAGGGTCGGGCCGTGGCCGGCGATCCTGGGGTGGACGAGGAACTTGTACTCGTCGATCAGATCGAGCCGGTCCAGCTCGGTCGCGAGCTTACCGCTACCGAGCAGCACGCCGGCCGGGGTCGCGTCCTTGAGCTTTTGCACGCCCGGGCGCAGGTCGCCGGCGATGTGGTGGCTGTTGGTCCACGGAAACTCGTTTCGCGTCGACGACACCACGTACTTCGGCTTGGCCTCCAGCTTTGCCGCCCACTCGCGCATCGCCGGCGGTGCCTTCTCGTCGCCGCGGGCGACCGCCGGCCAGTAGCTCTCCATCATCTCGTAGGTGACGCGGCCCCACAGCATCGCTCCGCCCTCGTCCATCACGCGGGTGAAGAAGGCGTGTGTCTCGTCGTCGGCGATTCCCTCCTGGTGGTCGACGCAGCCGTCCAGGGTGACGTTGATGCAGAAGGTCAAGAGTCCCATGCAGCGAGTCTAAGACCTAAGCGACCTCCGACTCGTGACTCACGATCGAAAGAGATCGCGGAAAATCGGGTCGAGTCCGTGCTGCGCGCCTAACTGCTTAGCCGCCTCGCGAGGATCGTTGGTGATACCGTGGACAAAACGTGGCGATGATCGAACGACCGCGCGAGGTGCGCCCTCGCTGCCTGCGCTGCCGCAAGGCGTCGTCGATGTGTTACTGCCCGTTGCTGCCGCGTCTCGACACGACCACACGGGTTGTGATCCTGCAACATCGACGTGAACGCGACATGGCGATCGGGACGGCGCGGATGGCGAGCCTGTGTCTGCCGCAGGCCGAGCTCCATGTCGGCGTCGACTGGACGGACAGTGCGCCACTCGTGCGCGCGCTCAGCGATCCGGAGCGCACGCCGGTGTTGTTGTATCCGGGACCGAACGCGCGCGACATCCTGCGCGAGCCGCCGGAGGGGCCGGTCACACTGGTGGTCGTCGATGGCACCTGGGCACAGGCGAGAGCCGTGGTGCGCGACAATCCAATCCTCAATGCGCTGCCGCGCTACGCATTCGCGGCACCGGAACCTTCGCGCTACCGCATTCGCCGCGAGCCGCGCGCCGAGTACTGCTCGACGATCGAAGCACTGGCGCATGTGCTCGGCGTGCTCGAGGGCGATCCCGCAGGGTTTCGCGCGTTGCTCGTGCCGTTCGAGGCGATGATCGACGCGCAGCTCGCGTGCGAGGCGAGTCAACCGGCCCAGCGCTCGCGGCGCATGAGGTTGCGACCGAAGCGGCTGAATCTGCCGGAGACGATCGCGTCGCGCTGGCACGACCTACTGTGCGTCGTCGGTGAAGCGAATGCGTGGCCGCTTCGTGATGCGCAGCCGTCGCGACCAGCAGGGCTCGTTCATTGGCTCGGGTACCGACCGAGTGATGGCAGCCTGTTCGAGGCCATCGCGGCCCCGGAGGGCGAGCTGTCGCCAAGCACGACGTTTCATTGCGAGCTGACGTCAGCCCAGCTTGCCGCCGGAATGACAGTCGGCGAGCTCGTCGATCGATTTGATGAGTTCGTCCGGCCGACCGACGTTGTGTGCGCATGGGGCGATTACGCCCCGAACCTCCTCGCCGCTCATGGAGGCGCGCTGCCCGCAGCCCGACTCGATCTCCGACTCGTTGCCCAGCGTTACACGAAACGCAAAATCGGCGGCCTCGACGCCTACGCCGGTGAGGTAACGCCGTTGGCTCCCGGGCGCGGTGGCCGTCGCCTCGCGATGCTCGCCGCGGTGCTCCGGACTTGGCGCGGGGTGTTGGAAACGCACGACAAGTAAGCCGAACGCGTCGAGGTCGGCGGCTTTGCTGCGCTCGATGAGCTCTGCATCGCTGAAAGCTGGGTTCGTCATGATGCCTCGGCGAGCCGGCGCTCGAGGCAAGGAAACCGGGGAAGGAGACAGTGTCGCGGTTCGATGTTGTCGTTCGACCCCTGCTCGCGCGAACACGGTTCGAGATGACAACAAATCGGCGTGATCCTGCGTGCGGCGGAAATTATTGCGGACAGAAACCAGGCGCGCGCTGGATTTCTCGGGTTGTCCTCCGGTACGAAGACAACCATGCGCTATGCGCCACGACTCGTACCTGCTGGGAGCGCGCCAAGCGACGCGCTGGTCGAGCCGCTGATTCAAAATCCGCCGAAGAGTCCGCTCGGCGAGCACGAGCTGATTCCCGAAGTGGCATGGATGGTCGAGCGCGACGGGGTGTTCGTTCACGTTCCGGCATCCGAGGGCGCTGATCGCGAAGCGATGCGTGGCTACGCGCTTGTAACGATGCTCGACGAGCAGCTCTCGAATGAGGCGTTCGATGATCTGCCTGGTATCAACATCGCCACCAACGGGGTTCACGCAGCGGAGCTGTTGCTGGATCACGATCACTTGACCGCACTCCACGAGATCCTTAGTGCCAAGGTGTACCTCGCCGGTGTGCCACGCCGTGGTCGCCTTCTGGTCGGCGGCGTGCGAGCGGGGGTCGAGGGAATGAGAACCTTCGTGGCACGCGTGCGTCGCGAGCACGACGATGCACCGGTCTCGGAACGGATCAGCTCGGTGACGTTGCTCGTTTGCGATGGCGCGCCGACGGCGGTGGTTGGCGAGTTGCAGTTACAGGCACTCGCGATGGCGGCCGCGGAGCGCTGACGCAGTTCTGTACTGCGAACGCGTGGGCCCTGGCGATCCTGGCGACCACGTCGAACAACCAGCCTGCCTTGCATGCCGCGGAAGCCCGTGTTAGATACTGAACCAGATGGTTCAGTATACGAATGCCCACCTCGATGCCTCGTTCGCCGCGCTGGCGGATGTCACTCGTCGCGGCGTCCTCGAGCAGCTCGGTCGCGCGGAAGCGTCGATCACGGACCTGGCCGAGCAGTTCGACATGACCCTGACGGGCATGAAGAAGCACGTCGGCGTTCTCGAGGAGGCGGGGCTCGTCATCACGGAAAAGATCGGCCGCGTACGCACCTGCCGGATCGGCGCTCGCCGACTGGAAGAAGTGGCGGCGTGGATCGATCGGTATCACCAGCTCTGGGACGCGCGGTTCTGCGAGCTGGACAAGGTCGTCGAAGAGTTGAAACGCAAGGAGAAGGTCCATGGAAGCAAGAAACCAAAGTGAGCCCGTCATGAAACGCACGACGGTGCAGAAGACGTCGGATCGCGAGGTGGTCGTCACGCGCACGTTCGATGCGCCCGCACGCCTCGTGTTCGAGGCGTGGTCGAGGCCCGAGCTGTTCAAGAAGTGGTGGGTGCCGAAGTCGATGGGCATGACGCTGCGGTCGTGCGAAATGGACGTGCGCACAGGCGGCACGTACCGCCTCAGCTTCGGCGACGGCATGGACTTCTTCGGCCGTTACATCGAGGTGACGCCGCCCTCGCGCATCGTCTGGACGAACGAGGAAAGCGGCGACAACAGCTCCGTGACCACCGTGACCTTCGAGGAGAAAGCCGGCCAGACGCTGCTCGTCATGACCGAGCTCTATCCGTCGAAGGAAGCGTTCGACGCGGCTGGCGGCGCGGCGGACGCCACGCACGAAACGTTCGCGCAGTTGGACGAGCTGCTCGCCACGCTTCCTTGAGGATTGGTGCGCCTGGGTTCGAGCCAGCGCCAAGGAATTGCAAGGACGCATCTACACGATGTTCACGCTATAGCTAGCCCACGACATGAGCGCGGAGCAGCCACGTAATCCGCTACACGGGATCACGCTCGAACAGATCGTGACCGAGTTGGTCGCGCACTTCGGCTGGGCGGAGCTTGGTCAGCAAGTGCGCATCCGGTGTTTCATCGAAAACCCGAGTGTGGCGTCGAGCCTGAAGTTTCTGCGCAAGACGCCGTGGGCACGCGCCAAGGTCGAGAGCCTCTACTTGTACATGCTGCGCGAGAACAAGCGCGCCCGCTGAACGTAGGCGGCGTGCGCCGGCTGGCACGCTGGCTAGCTACTTCGACGCGTCGAGCCCCGGCCCTCGCGACATCGATCGCGGTCGTGCCGGCGATGATGACGAACCCTCCGCTACTGGACCATGAAGGTGACGGTGGTCTCGACGGTCGGCGTCACCTCCACGTGGTCACTGGTGACGAGCACGAGCCGGATCATGTGGACACCGGGCGCGGCGGACGATGGGATGAGGACCCCGACGGTCGGCGTCCATGCGGCGACATAGTTGACCGCGTCGTCGACGTAGTAGTGGTAGTGGCCCTCGCCAGGCTTGGGTGGAGGGGCAACGTTGGGGTTCACGAGCTCGAAGTTCGCCGTGGTCACCGTGAGCAAGACGACGTCACCGGCAGCAATCGTCGTGGGACTCGGGGTGGCCGCGATCGAGGGTTCGAGGGACGCGTCGATGACGGGGGTTGCGTCGACGGTCACCTGTTCGCTACCGCAGGCCGCGATGAGAAGTCCGAAACACAGGGCAGGGAGGCGCATGCCGCAGTGTTCGCAGAGGCGGCGCGAGCGGCGCAGGTCCAGTTTCTCGATAGTCCACAGGTCCAGCTCATGGCAACGCGAGCACCAGGCGCTCGACCGCCTGCTCGAGCTCCGCCTCGTCGCACGCCGAGAACCCAAGCCGCACGTACTCGCTCGGCGCCGCATCGAGCGCGAACTGCGCACCTGCTTGAAACGCGACGCCGTGGTCGAGCCCGCGCCGCACCCACGCATCGGTGTCGACGCCTGGCGCCCTTGCCCAAAATCCCATTCCGCCGGCGGGCACCGTGAGCTCGAGCTGCGGCAACCGGCGATGTAGCGCCGCGCACAGGACGTCACGCCGCGAGCGATAGGCCTTGAGTGCGCGCCGTACGTGACGCTGGACCTCGCCTTCCTCGAGGAGCAACGCGACCGCACGCTCGACGGCATGATCTCCTTGGCCGTCGAACGAGCTGCGGTACGCAGCGATCTGCTGGACGACATCGGGCGCGGCGACGACGTAGCCGAGCCGCAGTCCAGGCGCGAGACTCTTCGAGAGGGTGCCGAAGTAGACGACCACGCCAGCGCGATCGGCAGATGCGAGCGGCAATACGGGTCGGCCCTCGTAATGAAAGTCGTGGTCGTAGTCGTCCTCGAGCACGATCATTCGGCGATTCGCGGCGAGCGCGAGCAGCTGGGCTCGGCGGGCAGAGGTGAGCGTCACGGTCGAGGGATACTGGTGATGTGGCGTGGTGTAGATCGCGCGCACGTGCGTGGTCGCGCACAGGGCTTCGAGTGCGGCAACATCGAGGCCGTCGCCGTCGACTCGTACGGGGACAAGTGTGGCTCCCGCGAGCTCGAGTGCCTTCCACGCGGGGCGATAGCCGAGCTCTTCGACCGCGACCACGTCGCCGGGACGGAGCAGCGCACGCGCGGCAAGGTAGAGGCCGTGCTGACTGCCGCGGACAACGGTGATCGCATCGGGCGGCGCTGCGATGCCGCGCAGACTGGACATCATCTCGGCGAGCGCGATGCGCAGCTCGAGGTTGCCCTGCGGGTGTGCATTGTCGAGGAGCCGTCGCGCTGACCGTCCCGACAGCGCAGTGCGATACGCGCGCGCGAGTTGGCGATAGGGGAGGTCGCGCAGCTCGGGCACGCCGCTCAGGAGGAGCAGCATGCCGGGCGTTCGAGGTGCGGGGAGATGCATGGGGATCGAGGTTGCGAGATCGAAGCCCGCCGCGTGCGGAAAGGTGGCCGGGGCGGTCGCAGACGGCTTACTCGGCACACCGACGATGAACGCGCCGCGGGCGGGTTCCATGGCGATCCAGCCCTCGACGCAGAGCTCCTCGTACGCGGTGACCACCGTGTTGCGGCTGACGCCGAGCTGGTTCGCCAGCGCACGGCTCGACAGTAACTTCGTGCCGGGACGAAGCCGGCCGCGCACGATGTCGTTCGCGATCGTGTTCGCGATCTGCCGGAACAGCGGAAGGTCTCCTGGGGAAACTTGAAGCGCGAGCTCCCAGGCGGCCATGACGTGTACGTACGCGAGCTTGGTGGCGCTGTGGATGGACGTGTCTAACCGGCGTCGACAGCTAGCTACGCGGCTCCGGGAGCGAGTGTCGCAGGCCGGCGCGCGCAACGCCCCAGATCATGCAAGCGAGCTCGAGCTCCCCCACGTCCACGGTCCGCGCTGCACGCCCGCGTCACGCCCTTCATGCCGGCGGAAGTGGAACGATCAACGCCACCTCAGCCGGCACGCGACGCGCCGGCGCTTGCGAGCCGCGCTACCCAGGCGTCCGGATCACGCACGGGGATGCGGAAGTCGATCGAGCCCGTCGCCCCGGGCGGCTTGTCTGACCGAAGCTGCAGCTTGCCATCGAGGATGCCAATCGTAAACGCAGCGAGGTCGGCGCGATCGATCACGCCGAACCGCTGCGGTCGCTGCAGGATGTACAGGCGTTGCTTCGTCAGTACGACGCGTGCCGGATTTCGTCGGTAGGCTCCACCACTGTAGAAGCCGGGGGCGCGATAGTTGCGAAGGCGCGTCGTCACGGTGACCGGGCCTGAGTCGAGCTCGATGCCTTCGGGCGTCAGCGCGTCAGCGGCGCGATCGATCGCCCTGCGGATCATCGCGAAGACGATCACGAGGACCGCTGCAACCGCCACGAGCGGTCCGACGAACGATAACGCGAGCAGCATCGATCTAGCGTATCGCACGTCGAGCACACGCTCCACTCGCCCCATCGTCGCCGATCTCGCGCCGTGCGGTCGCGCCAGATGTACGAGCGCATGATCGACGACACGTCGGGCAGGTGTACAACGCGATCATGCGGATCATCCTCACCGGGGTCACTGGCATGGTTGGCGAAGGCGTCTTGCTCGAATGCCTCGACAACGATTCCGTCGAGAAGGTGCTGGCCGTCTCCCGCAAGCCGACGAACCACACGCACGCGAAGCTCGAGCACTTGCTCGTTCCCGATTTTAGGAAAACGAGTGACGTGGAGGCTCAGCTAACCGGATACGACGCGTGCTTCTACTGCGCCGGTGTCAGCTCGGTTGGAATGAGCGAAGCGGACTACACGGCCATCACCTACGACACGCCGGTCGAGTTCGCGACGACCTTGGCGCGGCTCAATCCGAACATGGTGTTCACGTACGTGACGGGTGCCCGCACCGACAGCACCGAGCATGGAAAGACGATGTGGGCGCGCGTCAAAGGCCGCGCAGAGAACGCCCTGATGCGTCTGCCATTCAAGGGCGTGTACAACTTCCGCCCCGGGCTCATGACGCCGAAGCCCGGACAGAAACACCTCAAGACCTCGTATCGCGTTGCCCTGATGTTTGCGCCGATCTTGAAGCTGTTCTTTCGCGCGCTCACGCTGTCACAAGTCGGTCGCGCGATGATTCGCTGCGCGCAGCGCGGGGCCCCCACGCAGGTGTTGGAGATCGCCGACATCGCGGCACTTGCCGAGAGCTAGGGCAGCGTCGGATGCCGACGCGCGTGAACAGCACGTGATCCTCACGATCAGCGGTCTGTCGATTGCGTACGGTTGAAGGATGCCGATCCGCCTAACGTGCTCGGGCCTCGCCGCGTTCGCTGTCGGTACCGGATGCACCCGGCCGTGCGAGGCCACTCGTGACTGCGAGACAACGTCGGTGCCACTCGAGTTCTACTCGGTCACGGTCGGCGACGGCTTCTCCTGCGGGTTGGCGACCGCGGCGAATGAGGGCGACGTCGGGCTGGTGTGCTGGGGTGCAGGGGGCCGAGCGGCGGACCCACCGATTGGCGTGCGGTTTACCGAGGTCGCCGCGGGCCATCAACACATGTGCGGGATCGATCAGGATCGCGGCATTCGCTGCTGGGGCGATCTCGGCATTCCGCAGACCGAGGCGCCGACGGGACCCGGTGGACCCTCGTATCAGTTCCTGTCGGTGTCGCCAACCCACAACTGTGCGATCGCTTCAGCGACCGTACCGAGATGCTGGGGTGCACCTCCGGACGTTTCCGTCGAGCCTCCTCCGGACCTAAACGTGTTCGCTACGGTCGCGGCCGGCCACGGGCACACCTGCACGCTCGAGTTCTACACGCACATGCGGTGTGCTGGGGACGCGATGGTCAGGGGCAATCGACGGCGCCGCCCACCGTGCTTCACCAGATCGCGGCGGGCGATGGCTACAGCTGCGGACTCACCGAGGGTGGCGAGCGCGTGTGCTGGGGGCGGACGCTGGGCGAACGAACCACCGCCGAGCGCCCGGTTCCGCAAGCTGGTCGCCGCGGCCTCCTACGCGTGCGGCCTCGACACGGTCGGACGCATCACGGGGTGAAGCGGCGGGCGGCCTGCTGTCACCGCCCACCGATGTCGGGTTCGAGCACATCTCGGTGGGCAGCGAGCACGCGTGTGCGATCACGCAGAGCACCGATCTCGACCCGATCCCACGCGTGGTGTGCTGGGGCGGCAGTAATGCATCGGGTCAGCTCGACGCGCCCACGATGATCGACGTCCCAATCTCGAGCAAATGATCGGAGCTGGAGCTTGTCCCGGTCCGTCCGAGGTTCATGCGCGCGCGAGCTCGCCTCCGCCGTCAGATCGGGGGTCATCGACAGGAGACCGTTACTCCAGAGCTCGCGGCAGTTGCCTCATCCTGATCATCAAGAAACTCGAACTGCACGAAGAAACCGACGGTCTGTCCACACAGTGACAGGAGCTCGGCGTTCGTCGTGCTCACGTTGGTGAACCTGATCGTCGCGCTCTCATTGGCGTGAATCAAAAATGGCGTCGACGGCGACGTTTCCAAGTCCAGCGGGAGCTCTCCGGTCGGCAGCCGGAGTGCCGCCGAGTCCACAGCGATCTCGTGCTCTGCTCTCGAGAGCGCAGTCAGTTCGACGGTGGCAGTTATCGTCGCGAGCGCATCGGGCGCCCCGGCCGTCACCGCGATTTCTGTGGTCACGACGTCAGTGCCAACGGAATCATCCAAGCTTGAGCACCCTGCGAGAGCCAGTAACACCATACCTGCTTTGTTCATCGCCACCCGCTGAGCAACCTGTGTGCCACTACCTCGAGCGCTAAAGCCCTTCGTGACGCCGACTGAATCGCGCTTCATCGTGCGTCAGCCTCACACGTGTATCGCTCGGACAACGTGAGCGTGGGCACGCTCACAACAGCAAGACCTCGCAGCGCGCCGGCGGTCTTGTGTCTCGGTGATCCGCCTCCGCATAGAAACCGCTTCCGTCTACGCCCAAACACAAGCACACTGCGCGGCCTCAGTGATCACCGATTCGATCCTCGATCGGGCCAAGATTCCCGGCGCCGAGATGCTCCTCGTGAACCGTGGTGGGCACCTCGCGATCCGCGTCGGCAAGCGGACGCTGATGTCCACTGACGTGCATGACTCCGAGGACGAGTTCGGGCGGATCATCGCGGCGACGGTCGCGCACGTGCGCAAGCCGCAGATCCTGATCGGTGGGCTGGGCTTTGGCTTCACGCTGCGCGCGGCGCTCGATGGACTGCCGCCGACTGCGCGCGTCGATGTCGCCGAGCTCGTGCCGGAGGTCGTGCGGTGGAACCAAGCAACGTATGGCGACCATGCGGGACGTCCCCTCGATGACGACCGCGTCCGTCTGCGGATCGCCGATGTAGCCGCCGTGATCGCCCGTCGTCGCGGCGCGTACGACGCGATCTCGCTCGACGTCGACAACGGCCCGAATGCGCTCACGCACCCGAGCAACGAAAACCTTTATAGGCGAGCTGGTCTTACCCGCGCGCGCGACGCGCTGCGACCTGGCGGCGTGTTGGCAGTGTGGTCCTCGTTCCCATCGCGACTGTTCACGAAGTCCCTCGAGGTCGTTGGAACGGTCGAGCTCGTTCGCACGACACCGAGCTTTCCGGGCGGGCCGCGGTATTACATCTGGCTCGCGCGCAAACCGCGCTAGGGCTCACGCGCGTCGACGCGAAGCGCGGCGCCCGGCTACGTGCGCAGGATCTTGTTCATCGGCTTGCCTTTGGCGAGCTCGTCGATGAGCTTGTCCAGGTAGCGCAGCCTGCGCATCGTCTTGTCTTCGATGTCCTCGACGCGGACTCCGCAGACCACGCCAGTGATGAGCTTGGCTTTGGGCTGGAACCGGGGTGCCTGGCCATAGAACGCTTCGAAGTCGAGGTTTGCAGCGAGCGCCTTATCGAGACTCGCCATCGTATGCCCGGTGAGCCAGCAGATGATCTGATCGACCTCGGCCTTCGTGCGGCCCTTCGCCTCGGCCTTCTTGATGTACAGCGGATAGACGGACGCAAAGCTCACAGCGTAGATCCGCGGTTTCGCCGAGTTGGGTTTCGAGCCCTTCATCCGCGTGTCATGCCACGTTGATCGCCTCGCATCGAGCCCAGGTCACTGGAACGCGACACCGAGCGCGAGCGTGTACGTGCGCAGTCGCAGGGCGGGCACATCGATGCAGCTCATGCCATCGACGGCAGCACACGCATCGAGGGCGGCCTCTTCGGCGCGTAGCGCCATGAACGATGTCGAGTAGCCGTCGCCCACGGCAGCTTTCATCGGAATCGCGATGTACAGCGTGGCACCTCGCGCATCGTCGCCAACCAGAGGCACGCCCCAGGCTTCGAGCGCGAGGCCAACGCGGCGCAGGCCGATCGCGACCTGTCCGTACAATGGTGTCGTGTAGGTCGAGCCGGTCGTCGAGGCCAGCTTGAGCCATTGCGCGCTCGCACGGGCGCCCGCGAGGACGGCGAACGCCGACGTGCGGAAGCCGAGCGCCGCGGTGTACTGCAGCCCGCCGCTGAACGTCTTGCCTTCGTCTCCTGCACCATCGTGCGCGTAGTAGCCGTAGCCGCCGTGCACCGTCGCGTCGTCGAACAAGCCAAAGCCGAGCGAGCGCGAGCGCAAGCGCGCGAGCAGCGGCGTGCCGAACCGGAGGCCGACGTACGCGATGTCATGACCGGCAGCACGCGCTCCGGCGAGCTCGCGTTCCTCCGCCGAGAACAGCCCGAGATCGGCGTTGTACCAATTGCGCCGGATGCGTGACAGGGCCGGCGGCTGTGTCGAGACCAGCGCGTCTTGCACCCAGCCTCCAATGTCGGGGCGTTGCGGCTCGCGACGGTCGGGCAGGGTGGTGAGCTCGCGCTTGGTTTCGGCCCGCTTCATGCGCCCCTCGAGCGAGGCGCGAACGTCGTCCGCCGAGACCCGGTACGTGGTGGCGATGTGGGTGTGCAACGGCCCACCGAGCAGGAGCACGCGGATCATCGCAAGCTCGGCGTCGTCGACGCTGCCGGCGGCGAGCGCCTGATCGCCCTCGCGGACCAGCGCCTCGCGCACCGATGCGAGCTTCGCGGCGACGGCCTGCTCCAGACTGTTTTTCACCGCCGTGGCCGCGAGCGATCCAAATGATGTGTCGTCTCCGGACACCTTCGCGGTGTGCTGCGTGGTGGTGCCCTCGTGGGTTCTCGACCACGCGACGTCGGCCTCGTACCGCGTCACGATCTTCGACTGTTTCTCGGTCCATTTGCGTGAGACGACCGGTCGATAACGCGTCACGGTCCTCGTCTCGTATTCGATCGTGCACACCGGAACGCGCGTGAAGCTGCGGACCGCGCAGCCCTGGGTACCCGCGAACACCGCACATCCGCCGTCCATGTCGTAGGTCGTGCAGGACTGGTACGGCACGCTCTCGGTGGTCTGGTACGGTTCGTCACGGTACTCGACGCGCTCGACGTCGAACCACTCGGTTCGCGGTGTGGTGCGGCAGTTCGAGATCGTTACGGCCGCGGACACCGGGTAGGTCCCACGTCGCGACAGCGCTATGGCGTCGCGATCGGCACTGCCGCAGCCGCCGGTGGCTGTTGCTGTCACGCTTGCGGCGAGCGCGAACGGTGCGAGCTCGGCTTCCGCGAGCCCACGCGCATCCTCGATCGAGGCACCCTGGATCTTTGCTGCGAGGCCTGCGTGCACGCGACGCACCAGCGCGTGCTTGCTCGCCGTCGCGCGGTCGGCGTGCCGGCGCCACGCCTTGACCTCGAGCGCGCGGATCCTGGTCGCGACTTGTTCGGTCGGTAGCTGCGGGTAACGCAGTAGCTCGTACACCTGCGAGAAATCCGTCGGTGTAGGACTCTGTTCGTGCGGTGCGAGCACCAGGTCGGCGCGCAGCCGCATGCCTTCGATGATCTTGGTCTCCAACGCCGGGTCGGCGCCGGCCTGACGAACGCGGCCATGGAGGGTGTGCAATGCGCTCAGCCGTGCGAGGTCGTCGCCCGCGATCCGGATCTCGGCATCGATCGCCTTCTCGAGGATCCGTCGATCGACCTCGGCGATGCCCCGGTTGATCGGCTCGATCAGGCTCTCATCCGGATCGTCGAGCAGCGCGTCCTGCGCCCGCCTGAACGCCTGGCTCGCCTCGAGCGCCTTGTCATCGCGAAGCGCGCGATATCCGGCTTGAACGTGAGGGCGCGCAACGCCGGGCTTGGTCGGGGGTGCGCAGCTTGCGAACGCCGCGATCGAGACGAGAGGAATGACGAAGACGGACGACAGGCGCACCATGTTCACACTACACGATCGGTCGAGGTCCTCGCCTCGTGCGACTGTGATTCGTCGATGGTCGTCGACCATCGAGCTGCTACGTGCGGCGACGATGTCGCACACGCAAATCGCGCATGTCGCTACGAGCTCGCGCTTCTAGCATCGGCGTCGACCCGATTCCGATCGTGGCCCGAAGGGTCGAGCAGGGCGACCGCATGTCTGATGTTTGCTCGATCGGTGCGATCCCGACGCTGACAGCCGGGCGGGTCATGGCCAACGTGCACACCCGAGCGCGGATGCCTCACAGTAGCGAGTGCGAGCGTGTGCACGACCACGCACGGGCTCGACGCAGATTCGCAAGCAGGTGTTCGACACCACCGCCGAGGTTCCATCTAGGACGAGCGGTACCCCTGCATGCCGTAGTCGGGAGGTGAGGAGCGTCTGGCCCCCCGCTTGCAATGCTTAGCGTCATTGATTTCGCGACGACCGAAGTCGCGAGCTTTCCGAAAGGAGTTCGACATGGACCCGCAGAGCACGAACGTGCAACACATCGCAACGCCGAACCCGCCGCAGCAAGCACCGGATCAAGCGGTCGCAGTGCCGCAAGAGAAGGGCGCGATCGGCGCAGCGTTTCTCGTCTGGCTGTTCGGCGGTGGACTCGGGCTGGCGATCCTCGTGTTCCTGTTGCTGAAGGTCTTCTGAGCCGCCGGAGCGAAGACGCACCGCCGAGCCGCGAGCTCGAGGCGCGGTTCGGCGGTTGTCCGTCTCGTCTGGCAGCGCTGCGCGGTAGCTCGCGATCCGTCGTCATGCGTCGGGACTAGCGGATCTCGTCGACCGTCACACCGAATCGCTCGGCGTAGAGCCCGAGCGTGCGGTGCCATGCGGGGCGCGCGAAGCAGCGGTCGTAGTACGCCTTGAGCTTCGGGAACGGATCCATCAGATCCGTCTTGCGGATGTTGCGCAGCACGCCGGCCATCATGATGTCGGCGACCGTGAACTCCGCGCAGGCGATCCACGCGCGATCCGCGAGCCGGCGGTCGACGCCGGATAACCAGCGGTGTGCGAGCTTGCGCACCTCGGTCCGGAGCTTGTCGTTGTCCTTGTCGAAGATCTCGACGACATCGAGGCTCATCAACGTCGGATCGACCGTGGCGACCGCGGCGAAGCACCATTGCATCACGCGGGTGCGGCCCTGGACATCGCGCGGGATCAGCTTGCCGGCCTTCTCCGCGAGATACAGCACCACCGCGGCGGACTCGGCCACCGTGAAGCCGTCGTCGTCGATGACGGGCACCTGGTTGAATGGACTGATGCAGCTGTAGGCGTCGCTTTCGAGATCGCCGGCGATCTGGTCGAGCGCGTGGACGCGATACGGTAGTCCAGTTTCCTCGAGCGCCCACTGTGCGCGGAGGTCCTTGGTCTCACCGACGCCGCCAGCAAAGATGGTCCGGAAGGCATAGAGGGTGATCATGGCGTTCTCCGATCGGGTCAGTCGTCGCGAAGCGCGGCTCGAACCGCGGCGAGGATTGTATCGATGTCCTTGAACGGAGCTCCTAGCATTCCGACGATTCGTTGCGCGACGACAGGACGACAGAGTGCCGTGAGGCGGGCGCTAGCTCGAAGCACGGGGCGTCGTGCTCATGGTGGGTGCGCCTCTTCTCCGAGCGGATCCGCCCGCCTCCGTGCGCCTGAGACGCGCGCATTGCGCCTTGTTGGCGGTTCGAGGCCGGCACTTAGCTGGAATGGCGATGATACGCGGTCACCCGCGGACTACATCGCTCCCCGCGAGCTGCCAACACATTCGAGCGAGCAGGCGATAAGGAGCGACGTCGAGGCGAAGGCCACAGAGCTCGCTATGATTCGTCTCTGGCGCTAGCTTCGCAGCAAGCACCATCCGCGCCACCGTCGACGAGGCGGGCGACCCGAGCCCGTGGCGCCGTTCTGGAACCGATGGAGACCAGTGCGACGCGCTTGCACCTTGCCCGCATGGACCCCCTCGCCATAGTGTCGCCCGATGCGGATCCTGGCAGCGCTCGTACTGATCGGTTGCGGCAGCTCGGGAGAGCCAGGGACGTATCGCGTCGACGGAGAATCGCGCGCGCGGTTCGCATACAGCGGTCCCGGAGGGTTCTGCTGCGACATTAATGATATGGGCAACGAGAACGTCGGATGGCAGATCTGGTTCACCAACACCGAGTCGTGTCCGACGCGCGAAGAGCGAGTGGTTGGAATGCTCATGGTGCTTTCCCCGATGAAGCTTCCGCAGCATTCCGGTGCGATGCCAGAGCTCCCCTCGCTGGAGATCGATATTCATCCCGTGCCGTACATGATCACGAGCCCGATGGCGTATCTCGGCGCCGATGAGAGCACCAACCCTGCCGGCCACTTGAGCTTGGAGACGTTCACTCGAGAGCTGGTGGCAGGGTCGTTCAATGCCGAGGGCTCGGAGGCGCCGCCGTCGGATGATCTGGTGATGTTCGGAGGCGACTTCGTCGCGCCGTACTGCGACATCATTGCGGAGTCAAACGGGTCGAAGTGATCCTGGCGTCGGTTGCGATGTAGCGCCTGTCCTTCTCTGTGCCATCGTTTCGCCAGCTTCGCGCGCGGCTCCGTGAGTGCGAGCACACAGTTGTCGTCGGGCCGGTTGTCTGGATCGCTCTGCGTTCGAGATCATGCGAGCATCGCGAGATGCACAGGCTGCTCTCGAGTATCGGCGCTGTCGTGCTCTCGGCGACCCCGGCGGCCGCGCACATCCACCTGACCAGTCCGCTCGCCCGCACCGATAGCGCGACGGGTGACCAGAAGAGTCAGCACTGCGGTGTCACCGGCCAAGCGCGAAATCCCGACCGCGTGACGACGTTCCGTCCAGGCGAAACCATCACCGTGACGTGGGAGGAGACGATCGACCATCCAGGTCATTTTCGCATCGCGTTTCAACCGAACGGTGACGTGTTCGGGATCCCGCCGGCGGGGAATGGACCGCCGGCCGGGTTTCCAAGCCTCGATGAAACCGGCATGACCGACGCCGCCGGGGCGACCATCCTCAAGGACTTCATCCCGGACGGCACGCTCACTACGCAGGTCACCCTGCCGAACATCGAGTGCGACACCTGCACGCTCCAGTTCATCCAAGTGATGACCGACAAGCCGCCATACACCGTGAATGACGCGAGCGACGACGTCTATTTCAACTGCGCTGACATCACGCTGTCGAACAGCGCTCCGACGGTCGATGCGGGCACGTCCGGCGGCGCCGGGGAGACCACCGGTGGCTGCGCATCGTCGAATCCGGGCGGATTGTTCGCGCTGTTCGCCGTCGGGTTGTTGGTGCGCCGGAGGCGTGCGTAGCCGCTCTGTTGGCCGCGTGTCGGCGCTCTCACGCGGCGGCGTTGCCATCGCCGGAAGCGTTTTTGATCGGTCGTGATATGGTGACGACGCTCGACGACGCGGCACGGAGCTCGTAGCTCAATGGACCGTGCGTTTGGGCCACAGCCACCCCTCGGTGCGCGGCGTTGCCATGAGACTCGCTGACGATCAGTACCGCCTTCTTGTTGAATCCGTCGAGGATTACGCGATCTATCTGCTCGATCCCAATGGCATCGTGCAGTCATGGAACGCGGGTGCCCAGCGCCTCAAAGGCTACTCGTCGGCCGAGGCAATCGGACTGCCGTTCCCTACGTTCTTCACGCCAGAGGATCGGGCAGCTGGAAAGCCCGCGCATCTATTGGCGACAGCTCTGAAGGAAGGGCGCTGCCAAGACAGCGGCTGGCGTGTGCGAAAGGACGGCACGCAGTTCTGGGTCGACGCGGTGCTCACCGCGCTGTTCGAGGCTGGACGTCATGTGGGCTTCGCGAAGGTGACGCGCGACCTGACCGATCGTGGATATCGAGCCTTCGTCGAAGCTGCGCATGCGATCGTGTGGAGCCTCGATGGCAACGGGCGACCGAACGCCGATTCGCCGACATGGCGCGAGTTCACGGGACAATCAAGCGACGAGTGGCGTGGCGGCGGCGCTTGGAGCTCCGTGCATCCCGACGATCTGGCGCACATGCAGGTGGCCTGGACGCAAGCGCGTTCTACCGGTGGGACGTTCGACGCCGAGTTTCGCCTGCGCCGGTCCGATGGTGAGTACGTGTGGATGGGGACGCGCGCGGTACCGTTTCGGAACATCGATGGCGCCATTCGCGAGTGGATCGGCGTCACCTTCGATATCTCGGATCGCAAGCGCGCGGAGCTGGAGCGCGAGCGTGCCGTCGATCTACTAACCACCACGTTGCGCAGCATCGGCGACGCGGTCATCGCGACCGACGCACAGGGCCAGGTGACCTTCATGAACATCGTGGCGGCGCGCCTCACGGGGTGGAGCGACGCCGAAGCACGCGGTCGGTCGCTGGTAGAGGTGTTCCCGATTTTCAACGAGGAGACCGGTGCGGTCGTCGAGAATCCCGTCGAGAAGGTGCTGCGCGAGGGCGTGATCGTTGGCCTCGCCAACCACACGGTGTTGCGGCGCCGAGACGGGTCGGAGGTGCCGATCGACGACAGCGCCGCGCCGATTCGCAATGATGCGGGCAACCTCGATGGCGTCATCTTGGTTTTTCGCGACGCAACGCAGGAGAAGCAGCACCTTTACCGGCGACTGTTTCTCGCGCGCGCTACCGAAGAGATCGCAGCCGCCGCGGACTATCGCGATGCGCTTCGACGGGTCGCGAACCTCGCATGCCCCCGGATGGCGGACTGGGCGGGTGTCTCGATCATCGATAAAGCTACGGGGCAGCTGCAGCAGCTCGCAGTGGCCCACAGCGATCCAGCGAAGGTCGAATTCGCGCGCGATCTCGCGAGGCGCTATCCGGCGGATCCGAATGCGCCCACGGGTGCGCCGAATGTGATCAGGACCGGGCGTTCCGAGCTGTACTCGGAGATTCCGATCGGTCTGCTCGAAGCCGCTGCGACGGACGCCGAGCATCTGGCGTTGATTCGGGAGCTGGATCTGCGGTCGGCGATGATCGTGCCGCTGCGCGGACGCGCGGATGTCTTTGGCGCGATCACGTTCGTCTTCACGGGGCCCAATCGCCGGTACACCGAGGAAGACGTCCAGCTGGCCGAAGAGCTAGCCAACCGTGTCTCGCTGCTCATCGAGCGGCGCCACTTGGAAGAGCAAGCCGAGCTGGCGAATCGCATGAAGGATGAGTTCCTCGCGACGATCAGCCACGAGCTGCGAACACCGCTTCAGGCCATCCTCGGCTATGCCGGCATGCTGGAACGCAAAGCGTCGACAGATCCGGATCGCGCAGTCGCGGTGATCCTGCGAAACGCGCAGGCGCAGGCTCGCTTGATCGAGGACATGCTCGACATGTCTCGCATCTTGAGTGGCAAGTTGCGACTAGCTGTCGCTCGAGCAGACGTCGGAGCCGCGATCGCCACAGCTGTCGATGCGATTCGTCCGTCGTCGATCGCCCGCAACCAGAAGCTGATCGTGATGGTCGAGCCGGATCTCGGGTTCGTGCTTGGCGATGTCGAGCGTATTCAGCAGATCGTGTGGAATCTGCTGAGCAACGCGGTGAAATTCACTCCCAAAGGTGGCTCGATCACGCTGCGTTCAGCGCGAACAGGTTCGAGCCTCAAGATCGTCATCGCTGATACCGGCAGGGGAATCGAGCCCGAGCACCTCGCGACCATCTTCGAGCGGTTCCGCCAGGTCGATAGCTCTAGTACGCGCAGCGAGACTGGGTTGGGGTTGGGGCTCGCGATCGTCAAGTACCTGGTCGAAGCTCACGGTGGTGCGGTGACCGTGGAGAGTCGGGGCCGCGATCAAGGTGCGACGTTTGAGGTGACCCTCCCGGCGCAAACCGACGCGCTCGCCGCCGATAGCCTGTCGTCCACGCCTGCCGAGTCTCTGTCGCGCACCGCGCTGGCCGGCGTTCGTGTGCTGATCGTGGATGATGACGATGACACCCGGCGCGCGATCGCCGACGTGCTCGTGTCCGTCGGCGCAAACGTCGAAGACGCGACCTCCGCGGCCGAGGCCATGCGTCGGCTCGAGCAGACTCGACCCGATATCCTGATCAGTGACATCGGCATGCCGGGCGAGGACGGCTACAGCCTGATTCGCCGCGTTCGTGCACTTCCGCCATCGAGCGGCGGCGATGTTCCCGCGGTGGCGTTGACCGCATACGCCGGGCGCGACGACATCAGCCGGGTCCAGACCTCCGGGTTTCAGAAGCACATCGCAAAGCCGGTGACGGCCGAGGACCTCGTCGCGGCAATCCGAGCCTGCCTGCGTTGAGTCAAATCGGTTACATGCGCGCGCGTTACCCGCGAGCCGCTAGCGAGCCGGCTTGGGCTTCTTCGCATCGGGCGCGATCTTGAAGTCACGATAGATCGCGTCGCGGCCGGCCTTGCCAGCGTGTTTGACTTCGTTGGCTTCGGCGAGCGTGATCGTGCCGTCCTTCGACAGCTTCGCGACGAGTGTTCGAAGCTCGGCTTCGAGAGTCGCGAGTCGTTTACGCACGGCGGTTCGGGTCGCCGCGTCGAGCTTTTGCTCCGTCATGTGGTGTTCGAGCCGAGTCTTGTATCGCGCGAGCCGCTGCTCGGCCTTCTCCTTGTACGTCGCCGCTGCCATCGGATAGTGGTCCTGATGGGCGTGCGCGATGCCGGTGAATGCGAGCGTCAAGGCGAGAATCAGCCGCAGCACCGCTCCATCATCGGACGCGCGCCACCCGTGCACAACGGCAATCTTGTTCGCATGCGCACATCGTGTCGACCGCGTCGTCCCTAGGGTGGGAAATTCGCGAACCGGATGGGATCGATCACAGCGGCGTGTGAACCGAGATGCCCTCGCGGCCGGCGATCCAGTCGCGGATGTACTGGTTGAGCTCCCCATAGAACGATGCGGACACCAACTCGATCATGGTGAAGATTTCGCCGAGCAGGGGAGCCACATGGTGGTTGTGCGCTTCGGCCGCATCGGCATCGACGTACTCCTCGAGGATCGCGTAGTGCCCGGGCTTCTGCGTGACGAACCATTGGTATCGCAACGTGCCGGGCTCGGTCTTCGTGGCGGATTCGAGCGCGCGGGCCAACCGCACGAAGTCGGCGTCGCTGCCGGGCTGAACTTTGAACTCCAGTTGCACCAATAGACTCATAGGTTTCTCCTGGACGGACGACCGGTCTGACAGACGGCGACGCTGCGCCTAGCAATACCCTGGGCGCATCCCCGGCTGGCTCACGTGCGGCACAAGCAATATACGAACTGCTGGACACTGCCCATTGGTGTCGTGTGCTTCTCTAGCTGATGGTCGACCAATTGAAACTCGGCGCCGAACTGGTCGTGGAGCGTGTTGGCGTCGTACCGCACCACGTCGAGACCGCTGCACTGAACGGGACCCTCTGGACCAAAGGTTGCGACGATCACGTGCCCGCCTGGTTTCACCGCACGCAGCGCTTGCCGAACATATGCTTCGCGTTGCGCGGGCTCGACTAGAAAATGGAACACAGCGCGATCGTGCCAGAGGTCATAGGCGTGGGCTTCGAACGGGTAGGACGTGACGTCGCCGCGCAACCAGCCGACCGTTCCGCGACAATCGCCCAGGCGCTGCCGGGCAACTTCCAACGCGGTTTCCGACAGGTCGAGGACATCAACCCGGCGATAGCCGGCGGCGAGCAGGTCGTCGACCAAGGTTGCTTCCCCTCCACCAACGTCCACGATCCGAGCATCCAGGTCATGGACGGTCTTCTTGATCAGATCGAGCGACACGTCCAGATGAGGCTGGTACCAACTCACCTCATCCGGTCGCTTCGTTCGGTACACGCGTTCCCAATGACCCTTGGCGTCCATGCTCGAATGCTAACAGCGCGACGGACTCTCCGCCGGTACCACCGCCATAGGATCATGCCGTTGCTGCCTGTTGGGTTCGTGGCCTGTGCGCTACCGTGGTCATGCGAGCATCTCCACGTATCCATGTGTTCCGTGCACCCGGATCCGCTGCCCATCCTTGATTAGCTGGGTGGCGTGCTCGACACCGACGACCGCAGGCAAGCCGTACTCGCGTGCGATCACCGCGCCGTGGGTCATCAAGCCGCCGACCTCGGTGACGAGGCCCTTGATCGCGACGAACAGTGGCGTCCAGCTGGGATCGGTGAATGCGGTCACGAGGATGTCGCCCGGTTCGAGATCTGCCTTCGAGATGTCCATGATGACGCGCGCGCGTCCCTCGATCATTCCGGCAGACACGGCCAATCCGACGAGCGCGCCCTCAGGCACGTCGGTGCGGCGGTACGCCCCGGTGAACACTTCGCCCTCGGACGTAAGCACGCGGGGCGGGTTGAGCGCCTGATATGACGCGAATGCGGCTTTGCGCTCGCGGATCAGCTGGTCATTCACGTGGTTCGTGCGGACAACGTCGTGGAGCTCGGGGAGCGTGAGATAGAAGATGTCTTCCCGCTCCCCGAGCACGTGGGCTCGCACGAGCCGCTCGGCTTCTTCGGTCAATGCCTGCTTGTAGATGAAATACCGGCTCATCCAGCCGTACTTCGGATACTCGCGATAGCCGGCGAAGATTCGCACGCGATCGATCATCCGCTCGGTCTCATCCGCTTTCTGCTGTCCGTCAGGCAACGCGCGCAACCGTTCGAGGACCTCGCGCTGCTTCGCCTCCGCTTCCCGTCGCCCTTGCTCGAATCGCTGGGTTCCCGCGCCAGGCTCGAAATTCTTGATGTTGCCGAGGAGGACGGGCACGAGCGTACTCGGACGCTCGCTCCAGCGCGGCCTGGCGATGTCGATCTCGCCGACACCACGCATGCCGTACTTGTCGAGATAACCGCGGATCGCGTCGCGCGCTTCGCGACCGCCTGGGATGGCCGGCAGCCGATCGAGGAAATCGTCGCCTTCGACGTGCTGCAGAAATGCGATGACCTCCGGATGCGGACGGATCACGTCGGCGACATCGAGCAGCGCTAGCCCCATCTCGGACGTGACGTTGTTCGGGACTGACTGCGAGAACGTGTCGGCGGCGTTCGTTTCGCCGAGCCATTGCTGCAGATGGTCGTTGAGCCACCAGGTGGCCTCCACCGAGGCCATGATCGCGCGGTAGATCTGCGGATCGAACAAGATCGCCTGTAGCTGCTTGAGGTCCGCGAGGATCAGCTCGACCAGCGCCGGACCGGACTTCCCACGGATCTCGCGCGCCAAGGCGGCATTGGACTCCTCGCTGCGCTTGATCAGCGCGGCGACGATCGACGGATCGTTTTCGAGCGGAGCGGGAGGTCCACCAGGTGGCGGGTTGGGGGGTGCAGGATCGGGAAGCTCGCGGATGAAATCGCCGCGGTCGAGGATGGTCTGCAACGCGTCGGCGATCAGAGGATCCGAGCGTTTCATTCCGGTCAGCAGCGTCGCGCGACTGGTCGGCGTGGCCAAGCCGCGTGCGACATCGATGAATAACCTGCCGCCGGCGTGACGCATCGGGGCACGCGTCGTGAGCAGAAACAGCGACAACCCGAGCGGGGTCATCGCGTCGGTCATCATCTGCTGATGGCCGACAGAGATGTAGACGTGATTGTCGTGGTCGTCGACCTCGGGGATCGGGAACAGCGTGGTGATCGGCCGGCTCTGCACGATCAAGAAGGCGTCATCGACCAAGCACCACTCGATGTCCTGCGGACGACCGAAGTGGGCTTCGATCTTTCGACCTAGCTGCGTGAGTCGTACGATCTGGGCATCGGTGAGGGCAGGTTGTTGTTGTCGATCTGACGCGATCGGCTCGTGTTGCGTACCACCCGCCGGCGATCCGACGATCGCGAGCTGCTTGGTGGCGATCGTCTTTGCGATGACCTCGCCGTCGCGAACCTTGTAGACGTCGGCATTCACCAGGCCCGACACCAGTGCCTCGCCGAGCCCGAAGCTCGCATCGATCGATGCGACCTTGCGATTCGACGTCACCGGATCAGCCGTGAACAAGATGCCTGCGGTCTGCGGAAACACCATCTGCTGCACGACGACAGCCATGTGCACGTTGCGGTGATCGAACCCGTTGCGCAGCCGGTAGATGACCGCGCGCTCGGTGAACAACGAGGCCCAGCACTTGCTGATGTGCTCGAGGATCGCCGCGCGCCCGGTCACGTTCAGATAGCTGTCCTGCTGGCCCGCGAACGATGCCGTCGCGAGGTCTTCCGCGGTCGCGCTAGATCGAACGGCGCACGCCGTGTGCTCGCCGAGCGTAGCGAGCGCGGCCGTGATGGCCGCAGCGATCTCATCGGGGATCGCGATCCGTTCGATGCGCTCACGGATCGCGGCGCTGATCGCGGTGATCGCGGCGCGGTCATCGGGCTCGACACGCGACAGTCGATCGAGCTGGTCATCGATCGATGGCGCTGCGGCGAGGATCCGCTCGAACGCGGCGGTCGTTACGCAAAACCCGGCGGGTACGCGAATGCCGGCGATCCGAGAGAGCTCACCGAGGTGCGCGCCCTTGCCGCCAACCGCCGCGAGCTTCGTGTGGTCGACGTCGTGGAAACCCAGAACGTAGGAATGCGTCGTCATGGCAACGACCTTGCTGCATGACCCAGGCCTTGCCGCAAGCCCCCGTCTCTGGGATAAGACTGAGGCGGAGCGAAGGACGCGGATGCGGCCCCCTGCAAATTTGGCGTCTGCCTTACGCCGATTACCTCCGACGGGTGGAGGGGTTGGTGAAGGCAGCGGTCTGGTAGAGCCATAACCGCGCTGCTTCCCTGATGAACAGTTGCTGGTTTCGTCTCGCGATCCAATTGCATCTGCCGCACCTGGGTCTGCATCGCGAAATGTGGGCGGCGAACCGGCCCGATGTTCAGTGCCAGATCGCCACAACTGTACCCCTCGGATGCTTTTGGTCCGACGACGTTGCGCGTACCGTGAAACGCATAGGGGGAGCACCATGCGTCGTGCTCGATTCCGTCGGTTTATTCATGGTGGGGTGGGATTGGGGTGCGCTGCGCTCGCGTTGGTTGCTTGTGCCGAGCCCGAGCCACCGGTATCCGTCGTCAGCTCGCAGGTAACGTTTCCGTCCGACGTGCAGTGGCGAGCCGTCTCGCAGGGCAACGCCGCGATGGGCGACGTATTCATCGATGGCAACGGCACGCAGGGCCGCGAGATCGTCGGTAACGCCGCGAATCCGGCGCTGATGGTGTTCGTCGGGACGACGCACTACTTCGTTCGGCTTCGGCTCGACGAGAATCCGCTCACCAACCAAGGCGAGTTGCCGTCGTTTGGCTGGGGCCTGCTGCTCGACACCGACAGCGACCTCACCGACTACGAGTACGCGATCTTCGTCGATGGCATTCGCGACGCGGTGTCGTTCCAGCGCAACGCGACCCAGCAGTCGGTCGGCGATCCGCAGGACAACGCCGAAGATTTTCTCTATCGCGAGCCGGCGGTCGTTACGACCAGCGCCGCGAACACCGCGGCGAACGTTCGAGTGCTGACGACCGGCGGCGACCTCAATATCGACGGCAACGCCGACGTGTATCTCGACTTCGCGATTCCGCTCCGCGCGTCGGCCAACACGTTCCTCGATCAGGGCACCAACGCGAGCGCTGGGTGCCACGGTGCACCGCAGCTCGGTGGCGAGCTGGGATGCCAGAGCATCCTCGACGTGTTGAATCCGGCCACGCAGGTGCGGTTCATCGCGGGCGTGTCGAACAATGGTCGCTCGCTCTCGGTCGACCTCGCCGGTACGATCACGACCAACTCGTTGACCAACGCTTCGTCGGATCCTTCGAACCTGAATGGCTCGACCGACACCGGCTGCGCCGACGGCCAGCGCGAGGGCTTCACGAACGCGCAGACCGCGCCCAAGGTCGCGGCGTGTTCGGGTGGCTGGTCGAACGGGAACCTCAGAGCTTCGGCACAATGCAACCGGGTCAGCGGCGACGACTCTGCGAACCCAACCGGCACGGGTTGTGCCGCTGAAGATCTGTGTGGCGGCGGCTGGCACATCTGTACGAGCTCGGCCGAAATCGCCGGGTTTGCGCCGAGCGGTAGCTGCGCCTCGATCGGTGCACCGGCGAACACGTTCTACGCCACATTGCAGTCGGGGCCAGGCTCGATGAACTGCGCAACCACGGGCGACAACGATCTGTTCGGCTGCGGCACGATGGGCGCGGCCCCGGCGGCGAACTGCTCGCCGCTGGACCGGTTCGGTAACAACCAAAACACCGCGTTGACCACCGGCGGTTGGACGTACGTCGGCAATGGCACCGGCACGGACGAGATCACCGCCACGACCAAGACCCTGGCCACCGGCGGCGGCGTGATGTGTTGCCGCAACCCGCTGTTGACCCCGATCGCGGTCGTCGACACGGGATCGATCACCGAGGATGCCGCGGCGACGGATTTCAACGTCATCACCAATGACACGCTCGGCAACGCGCCGAACACGGTGGTAATCACCAGCGGTCCCAGCGCAGGGCAGGGTACGGCGTCGGTCGTGAGCAATCAGATCAGGTTCACACCTGCCGCGAACTTCAATGGCAGTGTCGCGATCACGTATTCGCTCACCGACCTCGATGGCGAGACCTCGTCGGCGACGCTGACGATCACGGTCGACGCGGCCAACGACGCGCCATCGATCACGAGCACGGCCACCGCTGCGGCGACCGAGGACATCGCCTATACGTACAACGCCGTCAGCTCGGACGTGGACGGGCCCGGCGCGACGTGGAGCCTGGCCATCGGCCACACCTGCGGTGGATCGATCAACGCGAGCTCGGGGGCGTATACATTCACGCCCGTCGGCCCAACGCCGCCGGCGAGCTGCGTGGTCGCTGTGCAAGTGTGCGACGGCGGATCGCCGAACCGGTGCGCGACGCAGAGCTCGACAGTCGCGATTGCCGGCGTGAACAGTGCGCCGGGCATCAACAGCACCGCTTCGACGGCGGCAGGCGAGGGCGTGGCGTACACCTACAACGCTACATTGCTCGATCCCGATGGTCCTGGCGCGACCTGGAGCCTGGGCACGAATCACACCTGCGGTGGATCGATCAACCCGAGCTCGGGTGTGTTCGCGTTCACGCCGGCGGGGCCGATTCCTCCGGTGAGCTGCGTCGTCTCGGTGCAAGTCTGCGATGGCGGCTCGCCGGACCAGTGCGTCACGCAGGACACCACGGTCTCGATCACACCGGATAACTCGGTGCCGTTGATCACCAGCACGGCGCCGACCGCGGCGACCGAGGACGTTTCGTATACCTACAACGCCACCAGCTCTGACGTGGATGGTCCGGACGCGACGTGGAGTTTTGGTGTTGGTCACACCTGCGGTGGGACGATCGACGCGAGCAGCGGTGTCTACACGTTCACGCCGACCGGGCCGGTTGCTTCGGCGAGCTGTGTCGTGTCGGTGCAAGTCTGCGACGGCGGATCTCCGAACCAGTGCGCGACCGAGACCGCGACGGTGACGATCGCGAGCGTGAACGATGGGCCGGCGATCACGAGCGTGGCTCCGGCGACGGCAGCCGAGGACGCGCTCTATACGTACAACGCCGCATCGACCGATCCCGACGGGCCCGGTACGACGTGGAGTCGCGGCGCGGCCGATAGCTGCGGTGGATCGATCGACGCGAGCTCGGGGGAGTATACGTTCACGCCCGCGGGGCCTGCGCCGCCCGCGAGCTGTGTCGTGTCCGTCCAAGTCTGCGATGGCGGCGCGCCGGATCAGTGCACCACCCAAGACACGACCGTCGCGATCACGCCGGACAACTCGGCGCCTTCGATCACCAGTACGGCGCCGCCGACGGCCACCGAGGACACCCTCTACACGTACAACGCGACCAGCTCCGATGTGGACGGACCGAGCGCGACCTGGAGCCTGGCCATCGACCACACCTGTGGCGGCTCGATCGACGCGAGTACCGGCGTGCTCACGTTCACGCCGATTGGCCCCACGCCGCCGGTTAGCTGCGTGGTGTCTGTGCAAGTCTGCGATGGCGGTGCGCCCGATCAGTGCGCGACCGAGACCGCTACGGTGTCGATCGCCGCCGTGAATGACGAACCGGAGATCACCAGCCTGCCGCCGACCACCGCGACCGAGGATACGGAGCTGGTCTATGCCGCGACCTCCTCTGATGGCGACGGTCCCGCGGCGACCTGGAGTATCGATGCCGCCGACACCTGCGGCGGCGTGATCGATCCGTCGACCGGGCTCTACACCGCGACGCCAGCGGGTCCGATTCCGGCGAGCACGTGCGCGATCGCGGTGACCGTGTGCGACGGCTCGGCGCCGGATCTCTGCGTGACGCAAACCGCGCCCGTGACGATCACGGCGGTGAACGATGCGCCGGTCGCGATGGGAGACATCGCAAACACCAACACCAGTACCGCGATCACGATCGACGTGCTGACCAACGACGCCGATCCCGAGCTCGCGACATTGGTGATCGTCGCCAAGACGGACGGTACGAATGGCGCCGTCGCGATCAACGGCGATGGGACCGTGACGTACACGCCGACGCCGGCCTTCCAAGGCACCGACACGTTCACCTACACGATCTCCGATGGCGATGGCGGCTTCGATACGGCGAGTGTGGTGGTGGGGGTCGGCATCGATAGCGATAGCGACGGTTGTACGGACATCGACGAGGCCGGAATGGGCACGAGCCCGGCGGTTGCCGACACCGATGGTGATGGCATCGGGGACTGTGTGGAGGCCAACGTGTCCGGGACCGATCCGCTCGACGATGACAGCGACGACGATGGGCTGTTCGACGGCAGCGAAGATCTCGACGGCGACGGCATGCTCGATCCGGGCGAGACCGATCCGAACAATGGCGATAGCGATGGTGACGGCGTCCAAGATGGGACCGAGCTCGGCCTGACCGCTCCCGAGGGAGATGACACCGGTGCGGGATTCGTGCCGGACAACGACCCGACTACCACGACCGACCCGAGCAACACCGATAGCGACGGCGACGGTCTCGACGACGGCATCGAGGACGCGGATCGCGACGGCCAAGCCGATACCGGCGAAACCAGTGCCGCTGACGACGACACCGACGACGATGGCTTGTTCGACGGTACCGAGGATGCCAATCACGATGGCATCCGCGATCCTGGCGAGACCGATCCGCTCGATCGCGACAGCGATGACGACGGTCTCCAGGACGGCACCGAGCTCGGACGCACCACACCCGAGGGCGAAGACACCACCGGCGGGTTCATCCCAGACGCCGATCCGACGTCGACGACGAATCCGCTCGATGCCGATACCGACGATGGTGGCGTGCGCGATGGTGATGAAGACGCAGACCACGACGGACAGATCGACGCGGGCGAGACCAACCCGAACGACCCGGCCGACGACAACCCGGATGGCGACGACGACGCAACGCCCGATGCCGACGACAACTGCCCGGCGATCGCGAACCCTGACCAAGCGGATAGCGATGGCGACGGGCTCGGCGACGCGTGCGAAGACCAGGACGGTGATGGCGTGCTCGATCCGGCCGATCCCGACGACGATGGCGATGGCTTCGTCGACTCGCTTGGCACCGCCGGCGGAGGCGGCTGTAGTGTCGGTGGGCCAGGGCAGTCCGGTAGCGGATGGTGGATGATCGCGTGCCTCGCGGCGATCGCGGTGGCAGGCCGGGCCCGCCGCCGCCGAGTCGCGCAGGTCGTGACGCTCGCCGCGACCGGTGTTGCGATCGCAGCGTCGCCCGCGCGAGCGCAACAAGCGGATGAGCACAGCCAGTTCGGGCTCGAGCGCCTACACCTCGCCAGCGACCACAACGGCATCATCGACGTCGAGTCGCCCGATGCGCTACCCAAGCTCGCGTGGGGCGCCGGCATGTGGTTGGGGTTCGCCGATCAACCGTTGATCGTGTACGAGCTCGACAGCGATCGCGAGGTCGGCAGTCTCGTCGACAAGCGCGTGGGTGGCAGCCTGGTGGGCGCCATCGGTGTTGGCTGGGGACTTCAGCTCGGCGTCGAGCTTCCGCTGATCGTGTATCAGGATCGCGCGGCGAATCAGGGGCAAGTGTCGCCGGAGATGCTGCCCGCCCTCAGCTCGTTCGGCGCTGGTGACCTGCGCATCGTTCCCAAGCTGCGCATCGTGCGCGGCGTGGCGGTGCAAGTGGGCGTGGAGCTCCCAACCGGTCGCGATGATTATCGCGGTGGCAGGTCGGTGCTGCTGTGGCCGGAGCTCGTGATCGGTCGTAGCTATGGGGCCGTGCGATTCGCGATCAATGCCGGGTTTCGGATGCGCGACGAGCAGCGGTTCTTGAACCAACACATCGATCATGAAGTGACAGCGCGTGCTGGCGTCGGATTGCGCATCGGCGATCCGGATCCCGCGAAGGCACCGGTCGAGCTCGGATGGGCGATCTCAGGCGCGACGGCGGCGCGCAACTCGCTTGCCAACGCGAACCAGAACGCGCTCGAGACCAACCTGATGGGTGGCTATCGGGTGGCACCGGCATGGTTGGCCTTCGTCGGTGGTGGCATCGGACTCGACCGCGGGTTCGGGACCCCCGATTGGCGTGCGTTCGCAGGTGTTCGGTTCGGACGTGACGCGGCACCGGCCGAGCAGAAGGCCAAGCCAGTGCCTGTCGTCGACGTGCCCGATCCCGACGCGGATGGCGACGGGATCAGCGATCGCGATGATGCGTGCCCGGGCGAACGCGGGATCGAGGAGCTCCGCGGCTGCCCGGCGAAGGACAGCGATGGCGACGGGATCGCCGATCACAAGGATACGTGTGTCAACGACGCCGAGGACCTCGATGGCTTCAATGACGGCGACGGCTGCCCCGATCCCGACAACGACGACGACGGCGTCCTCGATTCGTCCGATGCGTGTCCGGCGGAGCGCGGCGTCGCAGACAACCGAGGCTGTCCCGATACCGACCGCGACGGCGACACCGTCGTCGATCGCCTCGACAACTGCCCCGACGAACCCGGCACCGTCGCGAACCACGGCTGCAAGACCAAACAGCTGGTGCAGATTACTCGGAGCGGCCTTGCGATCGCGGACACGATCTACTTCAAGACCAACAAGGCAGTGATCGAGAAGCGGAGCTACAAGCTGCTCGACAACGTCGCCGCGGTGCTCGCCGCTCACAACGAGGTAAAGCTGATCCGCATCGAAGGACACACCGACGATCGCGGCAACGATGGCTACAACCTCGAGCTGTCGCGTCGTCGTGCGGAGAGCGTCCGCGCGTACCTGATCGGCAAGGGCGTAGCCGCGGATCGGTTGATCGCGGAGGGCTTCGGCGAGGCCACGCCGATCGTGCCCAACACGACGGCGAAGAATCGCGCGACCAACCGGCGCGTGATGTTCGTGATCCCGGGTGCGGAGGGCACGATCGAGACCCAGCAGAGCGGGCCGGACCGCGACACGATCGACTGACGACTACGTACGGCTGACCAAGCGGCAGCGGCGCGGCGGCCGTGCTACACGTGATCACGTCATGCTGGTCGGCGGTGCCACGTTTCGACGAGTCCTCGCCGTTCGCGCGTCGCTGCTCGCCGATGAGGATGCACCGGTGGCCGAGCTTGCGGCGCGAATTGGAATGTCAGCGTCGAGGTTGATTCGAATCTTCTCGGCGCTGTTCGGTACCACCCCGCATCAGCTACGCACGCAGGTCCGGCTCGATCGGGCGCGCGCTCGGCTCGCGCAGGGTGCCGAGGTCACCACGGTCTGCATGGAGGTCGGGTTCTCGAGTCTCGGGAGCTTCTCGGCGCTGTTCACGCGATGGACGGGTATGCCGCCGAGTCATTACCGGCGCGGGTTCGTTCAGGTTCCCGTCGACCTGGCAGATGCGCCGCTGGTGCCTGGTTGTCTGGGGATGATCGGCGGCTTGCCGCGCAATTTTCGAGAAGCGCGGGTTCGCTAGCATCGCCATAGTCCCCCCATGCTCCAGATCAAGCTCACCAGCGTGATGGTCGAAGACCAGTCGAAGGCGCTCGCGTTCTACACCGACGTACTCGGGTTCGTGAAACAGATGGACTTCCCGGTCGGCGAGTATCGCTGGATCACGGTGGCCGCCGCCGGGCGTGACGATCTACAGCTGGCGCTCGAACCCAACGCGAATCCCGCCGCCAAGGCCTTTCAGCAAGCCATGTTCAGCCAAGGCGTTCCGCTCGCATCGCTCGAGTCGAACGACGTCGACGCCGAGTACACGCGGCTGATCAAGGCGGGTGTTGCGTTCACGATGCCGCCGACCACCGCAGGTACCGTGAAGATCGCGATGTTCTCCGACACCGTCGGGAACCTGATCCAGATCCATCAGGCGCTCTAGAACGCGCCAAACCACACGATCGAGCCACCATCGCCGGCCGGGACGACGGCTACGGGCGCGTGCTCTTGGCTGGCACGATGGCCGAGGTAGTACAGAACCGCGCCGCCGATGATCGCAGCGCCACCGACGGCGAGCGTGATCTTCGCGTTGCGGTCGGCGGCCTTGGCGTTGCGTTCGAGCGCTGGCTCCCACGTCGGCGAGCTGTTGAGGTCCTTCGACTTCGACCGCGCCGAGAGTCCGAAATACACGCCAGCGCCGACGGCAGCCACCCCGAGGCCGGCGACCGCGATGCCCGAGAGCCGCAAACCTCGGCCGGGTGACGAGGGCGCACTCGACGACGACGCGGTATCGGTATGGCCGGGCGAATGTGTAGACGCCGGCGCCGTTTGCGACGTCGCGACCGGTGGCGGTGTTGTCGGCTGCGGCTTCGCCGGCGCGGGGTTGCTGGGCTTCACAGGCGTCGGGTTCACCGGCTTCACCGGTGCTTGCTTCGCGCACGGCGCGAGCTCGGCGATGAACTTCTGCACGACCTCCGTGCGCTCTTTGGGATAGTTGCGCGCGAATGTCGTGTAGTACGTGCGTAGTTCACTGATGGCGATCACCGAAACCGGCGCATCGTGATCGCCGAAACCGGACGATGGCGATCGCGGGGCCGTGGAGACGGTGCTCGTGGGTTACTTCTCGGTGTCGGCCTCCTCGCCCT
>JBFXAI010000019.1:0-144633 GCA_050184455.1 Kofleriaceae bacterium
GGATCGGGATCGGGATCGGGATCGGGGGGCGGGGTCGGAAAGCGGATTTCGGGATTCGGGATGCGGAATCGGGTTTCGGAACCGGGATTCGGGGTTCGGAACCGGGATTCGGAACCGGGATTCGGACTCGGACTCGGACTCGGACTCGGATTCGGACGCGGACTCGGATTCGGACGCGGACTCGGATTCGGACGCGGACTCGGATTCGGACGCGGACTCGGATTCGGATTCGGAGGTCGGACTCGGAGGTCGGACTCGGACTCGGAGGTCGGACTCGGATTCGGACCCGGATTCGGACCCGGAGTCGGAGTCGGAGTCGGAGTCGGAGTCGGACTTGGACTTGGACTTGGATTTGGACTCGGACTTGGACTTGGACGCGGCAGCGGCTCCGCGGTTTGCGAGCTCGCGGGCGGTGGACGCAGTGACCATGTGGCTTGGAAGCCAGCTCGTCTGTTCGTGTGGGGCCGAGGCCTGTGGCCCTCTCCATAATCCGGGATGGGGAGCGAGCCCTGCCGCTATTGCTGGGCCGATGGCGAGCGCGAGCTCGGTGCATGCGGCAGTACCGATCGGGCCCTCGAGCGCGTGCGTGATCACCACCGCGACGCCACGCTCTCGCGCTTGCGCCGCGAGCGCGAGGCAGCGAGCGAACCCGCCGAGCAGCGTCGGCTTGAGCACGAGGGCGCCGAGATCGCGTGACGTCAGCGCCACAGCCAGCTGCTCGTCGGCAATTTCGATCAAGCTCTCGTCGAGGGCGATCGGGCAGGACAGCGGCCCGTCCAGGAGAACGTGCGCGTCTCGACATGGCTCTTCGACGAATTGAATCGGCAGATCGGCCAGCGCCCGCAGCCGCTCGCGCACACGCTCGACTGGCCAGCTGCGATTCGCGTCGATGCGCAGCTCCACGCCGTGTGCGGCGCGGGCGATCGCCACCACGCGCTCCAGATCGCCCCCGGCACCCACCTTGATCTTGAGACAGCGAGCACCGGCGACCACCGCCGCCCGTGCGGCATCCTGATCATCGACGACAACCGCGCATGGCAGCTCGGTCAGCGGCGCTTGGGCGAGCAACGCGGCTATAGAGCCATCGCTGCTCGCGGTTGCTGCGTTCAACAGCGCGGTCTCGATCGCGAAGCGAGCGGCAGACGAAGCGCATGGCCGTGCTGCGGCGTTCGCGATCGCTGCAAATGCCGGCTCGATATCGAACGGAGCCCGCTCCGCGAACGTACGAATCGCTGCCTCGGCATCACCGAGTGAATCGCTGGACACGCCGTCGAGCGGCGCTGCCTCGCCCCAGCCGTGCGCCCCCGTCGCGGTGATGACCTCGACGAGCACGGCCGCGCGCTCGGTGCGTCCGTTGGCTGCGCCGTGGCTGGGGATCGCCCAGCGATCGAGGTGCCAGCGAACCGCTGTGACGCGCATCTCAGACCACGGCGAGACCGACGCTGAACAGCGCGCCGAACGCGAGCAACAGCTGAGCCGTCGCGGCCAAGCACCGGTTGTGCTCGGGCCCATTGCTCGCGCGCGCGAGCTGGCCGAGCCGGAGCACCGCGAGCGGCGCGGTGATCAGCGGCAGCGCCGCCCACACATCGAGCGTCGTTGCGAGCACCACGGGAACTGCATACGCCGCCGCGAGCAGCAATGCATACTCGACGATCGCACCGCGTCGGCCGAGCCGCACCGCGAGCGTTCGCTTGCCGACTCGGGCATCTCCAACACGATCGCGAACGTTGTTGACCACGATGATCGCCGTCGCGATCGCGCCGATTGGAATCGAAGCCCAGATCGCGAGCGCAGGCACGTGGCCGAGCTGGACGAACGCCGTGCCGCACACGGCGACGAATCCGAAGAATGCCATCACGAACACGTCGCCGAGGCCGTGATAGCCGAGCGGCCACGGTCCGCCGGTGTACGCGACGCCCGAGATGATCGACGCGATCCCGATCGCGACGATCGGCCAGCCACCGACCGAGACCAGGTAGAGCCCGAATGCGGCGGCGATCGCGAACGCGGCGATCATCGCCCGCTTCATCGCGCTAGCGCTGATCAGCCCAGCGCTAACGGCGCGCAGCGGCCCGATCCGATCCGGACCGTCGGCGCCGCGCTCGGCGTCGAACACGTCGTTGGCGAAATTCGTCCCGATCTGGATCGCCAGCGAACCCGCGAGCGCCGCGAGCGCCGGTCCCCACGCCACGCCGCCTGACGCCGCGGCACATGCGGTGCCGACGGCGACCGGCACGATCGCCGCGGGGAGCGTCCGCAACCGAGCTGCTGCGATCCACGCACTCATCGGATCACGGATAGCGCGGGAACTTCGAGAAGTCGGGCGGCCGCTTCTCGAGGAACGCTTCCTTACCTTCACGACCTTCGTCGGTGGTGTAGTACATCAGGGTCGCCGAGCCGGCGAACGCCATCATGCCGGCCTGGCCATCGCAGTCGGCGTTCATCGCCAACTTGAGGAACCGGAGCGCGGTCGGCGACTGCTGCAGCATCTCGCGGCACCACTGCATCGTGGTCGCTTCGAGCTCGGCGAGCGGGACGACCGTGTTGACCAGGCCCATGTCCTGAGCGGCCTTGGCATCGTACTGCCGGCACAGAAACCAGATCTCGCGCGCCTTCTTCTGGCCGACGACACGCGCCAGATACGAGCTGCCGAATCCAGCGTCGAAGCTGCCGACGCGCGGCCCGGTCTGGCCGAACCGTGCGTTGTCCGCGGCGATCGTGAGATCGCACACCAGGTGCAACACGTGGCCGCCACCGACCGCGTAGCCCGCGACCATCGCGACCACCGGCTTGGGCAAGTAACGGATCCTCATGTGCAGGTCCAGCACGTTGAGCCGGGGGATTCCGTCGGAACCGACGTAGCCGCCGTTGCCGCGGACGCGTTGATCGCCGCCCGAACAGAACGCGTTGGGGCCAGCGCCAGTCAATACGACCACGCCTACCGAGGCGTCATCGCGAGCCTCGTCGAATGCGCGGATCATCTCGGCGACGGTGCGCGGCCGAAACGCGTTGTGCACTTCGGGACGGTTGATCGTGATCTTTGCGATGCCGTCCGATGACGTTTCGTAAAAGATGTCTTCGTAGCCAGCGTGGCGGTTCCAAGTTACATCGGTCATGTTGTTCCTCCATGCGCCGTTCGCAGCTCGGGGCTGCGGTACAGCTCGATCGCGGTGCGCCGCACATCGCGTGCACCTGAAGTAGTTACGGGAGCGTGAATCACGGTGACGCCGGGCGTCGCGAGTGCGTCGGCGACCGCGGTACCGACGGCCGTGGCCGTGGTCGCAGTGAGCGCACGTGCGCCGAGCACGGACGCGACCGCTGCTGGGTCGAGCTCGGGCGCGGTGACGAACAGCTGGTCGTAGGCGGCGCCCAACCCGGCGCGAGCGATCGGCAAGCTCGCGAAGATCTGACCGCCGCGATTGTCGATCACCACGATCGCGAGCGGCGCGCTCGCGCATCGGGCGGCAAGCAGACCACCGATGTCATGCGCGAAGCTGACGTCGCCGAGCACGAGCAACACCGGTGCGCCGCGGCGAGTCGCGCCGGCTGCGGACGCGATCAGGCCATCGATACCCGCGGCGCCACGTTGGGTGATCACGGTGCGCGCGCGACCGCCACCGGCGACATGATCGACGATCCGGATCGGCAGGCTGTTTCCGATCTGCAGCGTGGCAGCCTCGGGGACCGCGTCGAGCGCCGCGCGAATCACGGCGGTCTCGCTGCGCGGATGGATCGCGAGCGCCTGATCGAGCGCGGTGCTCGCGTGTGCGCCGGCAGCGTGCCAATCATCGAGCCACGCCGGCTGCGCCGCGCGGTCCACGAGCCGCGCGATCACGCGATCGAGCGCTGCCGCGATGTCTCCGACGATCACGCCGCGCGCGTTGGAGTCGGGATCGTGCCAGCGATGATCCGCGAGCACCCAGCGCGCTGGGTTTGCAGAACCGAGCAGCGCCGACCAGCTCCCCGCGACCGGCTCGGCACCGAGCTGGATCACGAGGCGAGGTTGCGGCACCGCGGACGCCGGGATCAGATCGAATTGATCGACGAGCGTGACATCGCTTGGGCGCGCGCCGTAGCGGAGTTGGCTGCCCGCTTCGGCGAGCACTGGATAGCCGGCGCGGCGAGCGAGCGCGAACACGCGATCGCGCACGGCAGCGAATCCGGGCGGCATCGCACCGACGACGATCAAGCCAGCCGGCTCGGCGGCGATCGCCAGCGCCAGCGCATCGAGGCCCTGCGGATCGGGTGCCAGCCGCGGCGGTGCGACGATCGGCTGTCCGATCAACTCTGCCGTGGTGCGCGCAAACGCGCGCTCATCTTCGGTCGATGGCGGTGCCGGCTCGAGCGGCTTGGACAGCGGCACCTCGAGATGAACCGGTCCCGGATGCGGTCCGCGAGCCAGCGTGATCGCCTGGATCAGCTTGCGTCGCACCGCACGTGCAGCCACCGTGGTTCCGACCGGTGCGCCGAGGTCGAACGCGCCGCGCACGAACTTTCCGTACAGATCGATCTGATCGATCGTCTGCGAGGCGCCGCAATCGTGCAGCTCGGGCGGACGGTCGGCGGTGATCGCGATCATCGGAACGCCGGCCATGCTGGCCTCGACCAGTGCCGGCAGGTAGTGGGCTGCGGCGGTCCCGCTGGTGCACACCAGCGCCGCTGGCGTGCCGGTCGCGCGCGCGACGCCGAGCGCAAAAAATGCCGCGGCGCGCTCGTCGATGATCGACACCAACTCGAGCCGAGTTTGTTTCGACAGCGCAGCCACCAGCGGTGTCGACCGCGAACCGGGGCTGATCACGCACGTCGCGACGCCAGCGTCGGCGAGCGTGGCAGCGATCAGCTCGGTCCACGCGGTCTGCACCGCGGCGTTCATGCGGAGACCCCGAGCGGACCGAGGATCGCGCGCAGCTTGACCTCAGTCTCCGCGAGCTCGCGCTCGGGATTGGAGCCAGCGACGATCCCCGCGCCTGCCCACAGCTGCGCGCGATTGCCCGCGATCACCGCGCAACGCAGCGCGACGGCGAGCTCGCCATTGCCCTCGAGATCGAACCAGCCTACCGGGGCGGCGTACCAACCGCGCGGACTCGGCTCGTGGTTGCGGATCCACGCGGTCGCGACGTCGGTCGGCGTGCCGCCAACCGCAGGCGTCGGGTGGAGCTGCGCCGCGATGCTCAGCACATGCTGGCGCTCGCGGAGCACCGCGCGAAACGGCGTGTGCAGGTGGAGCACGTGGCGAAGGGTTCGCACGACCGGGACCGCAGGGGCATCGACCGCAGCACCGCGCGATTCGAGCACCGCGCGAATCGCCTGGACCACGAGGTCGTGCTCGCGGCGATCCTTGGCGCTCTCGAGCAGCTCGGCCGATCCCGACGCACGCGCGCGAGAGATCGACCCCGCGAGCGCGTCGCACAGCACGACGTCGCCATCGCGGCGGATCAACCGCTCCGGAGTCGCCGCGATCAGCGTGCCGCCACCGGGTGGACGAATCGAAACTCGAACGCAGTCGGCGTGCTCGCGATCGAGCGCGTCGAGCAAGGTCGCGGCGTTGATCGGAGCCGCGAGCGTGACGCCACACGTGCGCGCCGCGACGATCTTCGAACAACTGCCGCGAGCGATCGCGTCGGTGATCGACGTGACCTGGGCACGCCAGGCGTCGGCGTCGGCGCGCTCGAGCTCGACCAGCGCGGGTTGCGTACGCGGCGCCAGCTTGCTGGTGATCGCTGCCTGGACCTGGGCGAGCTCGCGATGCCAGCGTTCGCGATCTTCCGCATCGCGTGCGCTGACGGCGAGCACGACGAACGCGCGCGCACCATCGTGAACATAGGACCATCGCGGCAGCGCGAACCATGCATCGCCAAACCCGGTCCATGGCGCGCGGTCGGCAGCGCTGGGCGCGAACGCTGCGCCACCGATCAGCCGCGGTCGCGCGAATCCGAGCGCGCTGATCGGCGCGAGCTCGCCGGCGATCACCGCACATGGCTCGTCGCCAGCGGGCGTGAGCTCCTGCGCGCGCCCGATCACGTGGTCCCAGCGCTTGTCTCCGGTGCCTCGAAGCTCTCGCGCAAGGCCGATGCCCACCAGGGTCAGCTCGCTCGAGGTCCACGTCGCCACCGGGTGATCGCCGAACCGATCGACGATCGCCGGTGCGCTCGCGATCGGCGCCGGCATCGCGATGTACGTCAGCTGGTGGCAACGCGCGGCAATCGTCAACCCGCGCTCGAGCCATCCCGATGCGTGCGACGACTCGAGCTCCCAGCGATCGCTGCGCGCGACGGCATCTGCCGCGGAGGTCATGACGCCTCCGCCGGCGTTGCGACGAATAGCGTGCACGCGCCGAACGTCAGCGGTGTCACCTCGAGCACATGAAGACCGGCGCGCTGCATCATCGCGGCGAACTCGTCGGCCGGCGGGAACGCGGCGATCGACGACTGCAGATACGCGTATTCGCGGGTCCCGGACAATAGGCCGCCGAGCCGCGGGACGATGTGGCGGGTGTGAAATCGCGCGGCTCGACCGAGCACCCCACCGCGCGGCTCGCCGAGCTCGAGCACACCGATTCGCCCGCCGGGGCGGACCACGCGCGCGAGCTCGCGCAGCCCGATCATCCGATCGGGAACGTTACGGATCCCGAACGCGATGGTCGCGGCGTCCATTTCGCCGTCGGCGAACGGCAGCTGCTGGGCGTCGCCGACCACGAGCGTCACGCGATCCGCGAGCCCGCGCTTGGCGAGCTTGGCATTGCCGATCGCCAGCATCTGCGTCGAGGGATCGAGGCCGATCACGGTCCCACCCGGGCAGCCGCGGGCGAGGTCGATCGCCAGATCGCCGGTCCCCGTGGCGACGTCCAGGATCCGCGGCGTCTCGCCGAGCGGATCGGTGACAGCGCGAACCGTGCGTCGCCGCCAGCGCTTGTCGAGTCCGAGCGACAGCACGCGATTGACCAGATCGTAGCGCCGCGCGATGCGGTCGAACATCTGGCCGCTGCCGAGCGCGGGCAGCGCGAGGTTGGTCTGCGGCGCGGTCACGATGTCCTCTCGAGCGACGCCAACGCGACGGTCACCAGCGCATCGCGAGCCTCACCTGCGGGTAGCTCTTCGAGCGCTTCGAGCGCGCGCTGCACGTGTTGCTCGGCGAGCCCTCTAGTCTCGGCGAGCGCGCCGGTCGAGCGCACCACCGATGCCACCTCGCCCAACTCGTCGCGGTTCGGCGTCTCCGTCGCGAGCAACGCCTCGATGCGTCCGCGCAGCGAGGGCTCTCGTTCGAGCGCGACCACCAGCGGAAACGTGATCTTACCCTCGCGTAGATCGGTCAATGCGTCCTTGCCCGTGTTCGACGCGAAGTCGAGCTCGTCGTCGACGGCCTGGAACGCGACGCCGAGATGCAGGCCGTAGCGCTCGAGGGTTGCCTCCGCCGAGGTCGGCAGCTTCGCCACCCGCGCACCCGCCACCATCGCCCACCGAAACAGCGCGGCGGTCTTACCCTCGACGATCGCGAAGTAGTCCTCTCGCGCACCGGCGATCTTGCCGCGGCGCTCGAGCTGCACCGACTCGGCGACGATCATCTCGTCGATCACCGCGAGCATCCGATCGAGCAACCCATCGACGTTTGCGCTCGCGATCCGGCGCAGCGCGGTGACCAACAACCAGTCGCCGGCAAAGATCGATGCGGCGTTGCCGTATACGGTGCACGCGGTGGGTTGGCCGCGGCGGCGCTCCGCGAGATCGACGACGTCGTCGTGGAGCAGCGTCGCGCTGTGGACCAGCTCGACCGCGACCGCGAGCGACCGCGCCTGCGCGGTGAACCCTTCGCCAAACCGACTGGTCAACGCGACGCACAGCGGGCGGAGGTGCTTGCCGCGGAGGTCGAGCAGGTGATGGGCGGCCGCGTGAATCATTCGCGCGCCACGCGGGACGGTCGACAGCTCCGTCTCGAACGCCGCGAGGTCGGCCTTGATCCACCGATCGAGATCGACCAGACGGTCCCCGAGCGCGGGGGCGCCGCGTACATTGCTAACGTGAGCGAGGCGGCCGAGCACCGCGGCGGAGGTTGCCAGCTGAGTCATGGTTGGTTGCTACCTAGATGATCCCGAATCGTTCAAAGATTCTTGAAAGATCGGGTCAGCGGCAAGCCTTCATTTCCAGTATTTTGAAACTACATAGGATTTTCGGGAGCTGGCCGTCCGTTCTGGTGGTGCCGGCGTAAACAAGACAACGGATCGGGGCGTCGATAGACTGGATTCAGTGCGTAAGCTCGGCCGGGGACGCGACGTCAGGCTCGTGAGCCGATGTCGAGTCGAGTTCGATCGCCCGTCCGGACGGGTGGTTGCCGAGACCGAAGACATCTCGGCGCGCGGGTTGTTCATTCGTACCGACGCGCTGTTGCCCGTCGGAGAACAGACCGCGATCCACGTCGAGCTGCCGGATGGCACCGAGGTCGAGCTGTTCGGGCGGGTCGCTCATATGCTGACGCCATCGGCAGCGCGGGCCCTGGGACGCCACGCAGGGATGGGGTTCGAGCTCGTCGGGCCAACCACGGCGGGGCGCCAGAAGTTGCTCGCTCACGTCGAAGATCTGCGGACCGAGATCACCAATCCGAGCTTATCGACGACGACCCAGGTCATCTTGATCGAGCCGAGCGAGCCGCTGCGTAACCGGATGGCGCGCTGCCTCGATGCGGCGGGCTTCAAGGTGACATCCGTGCGCAGTCCGACCGAAGGTCTCGATGCCTGCCACGTCTGGCGGCCCGACGCGATCATCGCGGCCGCGCAGATGGACGCGATGACCGGCGTCGATCTCGCCTATGCGATGTCGGAGCACGCGACGCTGTCCGACGTGCCGTTGGTGCTCACCGGCGACGAAGGCGACATGAACCGGCTCGAGGCGTTTCGTGCGGGCGTGCGTGATTATATTCCGCGGCCATTCCTCGACGAAGAGCTGGTGATCCGGATCCACCGAGTTGCCGCTCCGTCACCGCCGGCCTCGAATCCCGGTCTACGCGGCAGCCTGGTCGACATCGGGCTCGCCACGTTGCTGTCGCTGTTCGAGTTCGAGCGCAAGTCCGGCGTGCTGTTGCTGCTGCGCGCGGGCGAGATCGCGCGCGTGTTCGTCGCCGATGGCCGGCTGCTCAAGGTCGAAGCGAGCACGGGAAACGGCGCTCCGAAGGAGCGGCTGATGCGTCTGCTCGATTGGCGCGACGGCCAATTCGAGTTCTCGCCCGCCGCGATCGGCGGACGCGACGAGCTCGGCGCGACGGTGACCCAGCTGTTACTCGAGCACGCGCGGCGCAACGATGAGCTGACCGCGCCGATCCCACGGTCGTGAGCGGTCCTAGCTAACCGCCGAGCTTGATCTGCAAGCACAGGCAGTCTGGTTCGCTGATGATCACGACATCGCCATCCTGCAGCTCCTGGCGGGCGATCCGGCCGCGCGACACATCGTTGACGTAGGTGCCATTGGTCGTCCCCTGGTCGACGGCGAAGATTCGACCGTTCTCGACGCCGATCCAGACATGTTTGGCCGAGGCACGCGGGTCGTTGATCAAAATGTGAGCGACATTGGGCTGGCGACCAACGATCAAGCCGCTCGGTGTCAGCGAGAACCGTTGCCCGAGCAGCGTGCCTCGCGTACAGGTCAGACTGCCGACGCTTCGCGACACGAACGCCGTCGGTGCGACTCCGGCCGGTTGCAGCGCGACGGTTTTCGGAATCTCTGCCGATGAGTGCGGCAGTCGCCCGAACAGGTGTGGTTGCACCGCGTTCTGCTGAGGGAGTCGACCAAACATCTGCGGTGGTGCTGGCGCAGCGTGTGGAACTGGCGGCGAGCCATGCGGCGGCGGTTGCTGTGGCGGCCGATGGGTCGCAGCGGCGCTGCCACTGGGTAGCCGTTTGCGACGAGACATCGCGATACCACCGCCGCCGACCACCACGAGTCCTCCGAGGACGATCCCGGCGATCAGTCCACCCGAGCTCGGCTGCTTCTCCTTGCCGTCCTTCTTGGCCTGGTTTGCTTGCCGGATCAGGTTGGTCACGTCGGCGTGCGCTGGGAACAGCGTGTCGACCTCCTGGAAGCTCTCGACCGCTGCCGTGTACTCGTCCGCCCAATAGTGGGCGAGACCGTTCCGCCATAGCGCCAGCGTGGTGCTCGGCTCGAGTTGAATTCGAGCTTGTTCGATCAGGTCGTTGAGCGTTGCCGATCCGACCAAGAAGTTGAAGCCCTGGATCTCGGCCTCGTTGCCGAACGTCGCGAGACCGACCACGTTGCCGTTCATGTCGAGTGCGGGTCCTCCCGAGTTACCATGGGTGATCGGCGCGGAGATCTGCAGGATCGGCTCGCCGCTCGCGGCTTGTTTCAACGACGAGATCGCTCCGTCGGTGACCGAGGCTTGGAGCAGGGATTTTTCGTCGAGCAACACCTTCATGTCGGCGACGCCGGGGTAGCCGATCACCACGATCTGCTCGGCGACTAGCGTCTTCCCCGAGTCACCAATCGGCAGCGCAGGCGCGTTCTTGGTCTTCACCTTCAGGATCGCGACGTCGCGGCCGCTGGCGGGTTTGCCGTACGCTTCGATCTCGTACGGCAGCTTGTCGCCGTTAGGCAGCACGACGTAGGCGCGCTTCTCGATCTCCACGAGGTCGCGCGCCTCGAGCACTTCGCGAATGTCGCTGATCGACAACCCGTCGAGCTCTCGGCCACCGCGCAGCCGGAGCTCTCGAATCAGCTGCCCGTAGAGCTGGTCCTTGACCGCGTCCTCGCCGGCTTGAATGTCCGAGACGACATGCGCGTTGGTCGCGATGTATCCGTCGGCCGTGATGAAGAACCCAGTGCCGCTGCCGCCAACGCCGGCCTGCAGCTTGTGGCCCGGCATCTCGAGCGTCGCGACATAGGCACCCCACACGCGAACTACCGACGGCTTCGCGATCATCGCGATCTTTTGCTGTGGAGTTGGCTCGGCCGCTGCCACCGATGCCCAGGTGATCGCCAGACCTACGAACAGCGCTGCTTTCATACGGAGGGCGGACGGGGCTGAATAGTGTTCGTAACCAATGCCCACCTAAATCACTGATTACGCGGGCGAGCATTTCACCGAGTCGCAGTCCCGGTCGCGATGAAGGTCGCAGCTGAGTCGCATTTCGGCGCGTTCGATTCCGACGCTAGATTCGGCAACCAGACGTCGGTGACAGGGTCCACCGTCCACACTGACCAAGGATCTGCGGACGAATGAGACGTCTCGTGATGGTGTTGGCGGCGATGGCGATCCTTTGGATCTCCACCGTGGTCGCAGGGGTGTTGCCGTCGTCGGTCCGCGCTCGCGCGGTGCGTAGAGCTGTGCCGATCGCGGTCGACGGCAAGCTGAACGAGGCTGCCTGGGCGAACGCTCCGAAGCAGACCGGCTTCACCCAGCGGTTTCCCAAGGACGGCGTCAAGGCGGCGCTCGAGACCAGCTTTGCGGTGCTGTACGACGACCAAGCGATCTATATCGGAGTGTGGGCGAGCGATCCCGAGCCACACCGGATTCGCCGATTGCTCACGCGACGCGATGTCGACGTGCTCGCCGATGCGATCGCGATCGGGATCGACAGCTATCACGATCGTCGCACCGCGTACGTGTTTCAGCTCAACGCCGCGGGTGTGCAACGCGACATGTTGCTGTTCGACAACAGCAACCAAGACGACACGTGGGACGCCGTGTGGACGGGAGAAACGTCGGTCGGCGACGGTGGATGGTCGGCAGAGTTTCGGATCCCGCTCAATCAATTGCGGTTCGCCGGGGATGGCGCTCAGGAATGGGGGCTTCAGGTCGTGCGCATCGTGGCTCGGACCCGCGAAGAAGCATCGTGGTCGCCGTGGCCGCGCTCGGCGCCGGAGGTGGTGAGCAACTTCGGCGTCGTCGACGGCATCTCGCAGCTCAACCCCGGCCGCCGGCTCGAGTTGTTGCCGTATGCGCTCGGCGGCGTTGGCGTGATGCCGGTCGAGTCTGGTGATCCGCTCAACGACCGGGTCACCGGCGAGCGCAACCTCGGGCTCGATCTCAAATACGGGCTCGGCTCGGCGTTCACGTTGTCCGCGACGATCAACCCTGACTTCGGCCAGGTCGAAGCGGATCCGTCACAGGTCAACCTGTCGGCGAACGAGTTGTTCTTCGCCGAGAAGCGACCGTTTTTCCTCGAGGGTGTCGATCTCTTCAAGCTGCCGATCGGCAACGGCGACAACACCGTCGAAGGGCAATTCTATAGCCGGCGGATCGGCGCGGCGCCGCCCGAGCCCGACGTCGATTACGACTACATCAAGGCGCCCACGTCGACCGCGATCTATGGCGCGGCCAAGCTCACCGGAAAGACCCGCAGTGGCTGGTCGCTCGGGGTGTTCGATGCGGTGACCGGTGAACAATCGGCGACGTTGGTCGATCCCAGCGGGCAGACCATGGATCGCGTGATCGCGCCGCTAACCAACTACGCGATCGCTCGCGTCAAGCGCGACTTCAACGACGGCCGGACGACGGTCGGACTCTCGGCGACCGCGGTAAACCGCTCGCTGTCGGGAACGCCGCTCGTCGACGTCCAACATGACCAGGCCTACACCGCTGGCGTGCAGCTCAAGCACCGCTGGGACGACAGCGCCTGGCAAGCCGACGTCCATGGCTTGGCCAGCTGGGTCCACGGCACCGAAGCCGCGATCGCCGAGACGCAGACCTCGAATCGGCACCTCTATCAGCGTCCGGATCTGCGTGGTGTTCGCTTCGATCCGACGCGCACCAGCTTGATGGGCGGTGGTGCGACGTGGCTGGTCGGCAAGCTCGGCGACACCAAACACGTTCGTTACGGCTTCGGCGGTGACCTCCGTACGATCGGACTCGAGCTCAACGACGCCGGGTTTCAGCGCTCGTCTGATCAATTGATCCCGTATCTGTGGGCGCAGTACCGCGACGACGATCCCGGCGACAACGTGCTCAACTGGCAAGTCAACGGCGACGTGTTCACCGTGTCCACGTTCGAGCCGCGGCTCACCGACATCGGGTTGGAGTGCAACGCGGGTACTCAGGTGTCGAACTATTGGACATTGTCGATGGGCTGCAACGTGATCCGCGCCAAGTGGGTACCCGGAGCACTGCGCGGTGGTGCGGCGCTGCGCGTCGATCCGCGCGTCAACACGTGGGCCAATGTCACGACGGATACTCGCAAGCCGGTGTGGTTCAGCTTGTTCGGCACGTTCGGTCGCGACTGGACCGCGGACGAGATCGACGGCGGGATCGAGCTCGGCGCGACGATCCAGGCGCGGTCCAACATCGACGTGTTCGTCGGTCCGACCTGGTTCCTGCGCAACGATCCGATGCAATACGTGGCCGAGACCCAGGACTCGACCGATCGCACGCGCTACGTGTTCGCGCACATCAAGCAGCGCACTGCGTCGGTGACGGTGCGGGTCAATTGGACGTTTTCGCCGCGGTTCAGCCTGCAGGCGTATGCCCAACCATTCATCGCCAGCGGCCGCTACAGCCAGCTCAAAGATGTCGATCAGCCGGGCGCGCGCCGATTCGACGACCGCTTCGAGCGGCTCGACGGTACGTGGATGCTCGACGACAACGTGTACACCGTCCGACAACCGGACGGCGTGTCGTACAGCTTCGACCGCCCTGACTTCGACTTTCGACAGCTGCGCTCCACGATCGTGGCGCGCTGGGAGTACCGGCCGGGATCTACGATCTTCGCGATCTGGAGCCATGGCCGGACCAGCGAGATCGACGACGGTCGGTTCCGGCTGGGCCGTGACCTCTCGGGACTGATGGCAGCCGACGCCGAGAATGTGGTGATGGTGAAAGCGAACTACTGGGTCGGACTGTGACCGTCATCGTGGCGGTGGGGGCGGTGGCGTGAGCTTCTCCCACGGCGCGCTGAACCCGACGTATTCCGGCCATTCGAATCCTGCGTCGTACATCGCCTTGAGCTTGTCGGGTCCGATGATCTTGCCGAACTGGGTCTCGGCATCGGTCATGATCCCGCCGAACCCGCCGACCACCTCCATCCAGCCCGAGACGTTTCGCTTGTAAGGCGAGATCGTTCCGTCGGCGATCGCCCTGTTCGCGTAGTCCAGGACGTCTGAATAGACCTTGTCGACGGCCTTATCGAGCGCCGCGGATTGCTCCGGCGTCACGCCGGCCTTGGCCTCGGCGAGCTTGCGATTCTCTGCGACGCGGGCGCGTGGCTTGGACAGTCGCTCTTCGATCGCCGGCATGACTCGTGCGCGGTATTCCTCCTCGGTCTCGCCCTCGAGTCGTCCGAACAGCGCGGCATACATCTCGGTCTTGGCGACGCGGCGATCGAGCCGAGACTCCTTGGGCAGGTTGGGCAGCGACGGTGGTGGCGTGGTTCCGCGCGAGCTCAGGGATGGCGCTGACGCGGACCGTGGAGCCCAGGCGTCGGTCTCGGGGCTAGCTTGCGCGCCAGCGGCAAGTTCTACCGTGGCTGTTTCGGCGTGGGCTTCGAGGTCGCGTTGGAGCGAGCGGTTATCGAAGTACAACCACAGCGAGGTGCCAAATCCCACGATCGTGGTCGCTGCAAGCAGTTTGGTGGCGCGAGACATGCCGGGGAAGCTAGCACGCGAGTTCTGGGGACTATGGGGTAAGGAACGGTCGGATGTGAGCGCCGCTCGATACGGATGCGCTGTCCTGATACGCTGGTAACTGGCCGTAGCAGTTAGCGGTCGCGCGCTTGGACAGGTTTCCAGAACCCGGGCTATAAGGAACCGTTCCGTGACAGACGACTACAAGGAAGGCGGCACGCTGATCTTGCAGCGCCCGCTCGATGTGGCGGAGGAACAGAAGCCACCGGGCGGCGACGCGTGTTTGGTCAACCTTCATCCTCCCGGTCCTGATCTGGGTCGTCGAATTCCGCTCGCGAATCGCTCGTACATCGTCGGACGCGATGCCGAGGCCGCGTTGGTAGTAAGCCGCAGCTCGGTATCGCGCCAGCACGCTCGGCTGTATCGCGATGATCGCGGCAGCTGGTGGGTCGAGGACCTGATGTCGACCAACGGCACGTTCGTCAACGAGAACCGGATCAAGACCCAGCAGCTCTCCGATTCGGATCAGGTGCGGTTCGGGGACGCGATCTACAAGTTCTTGTCGGGCTCGAACATCGAGAGCGCGTACCACGAGGCGATCCACAACATGGCCATCCAAGATGGCATGACCGGGATCCACAACAAGCGCTATTTCACCGAGTTCCTCGAGCGCGAGATCGCGGTGTGCTCGAGGCACGGGCATCCGCTGACCTTGGTGATGTTCGACGTCGATCACTTCAAGAAGATCAACGACAGCCACGGCCACCTCGCGGGTGACGCCGTGCTCAAGGACCTCGCGATGCGGATCCGGCCGCGAATCCGCCGCGAAGATCTGTTCGCTCGCTATGGCGGCGAGGAGTTCGCGTGCGTGTTGCCGTCGACCGCGCTGCCCGGCGGGATCGTGTTCGCAGAGCATCTGCGCACGATCATCGAGGAGCGGCCGTGCGCGTTCGACGCGCAGCAGATCAAGTTCACGATCAGCCTCGGGGTGACGACGCTGCACCGCGAGACCGGCGTCGACCCGGCGATGCTGATCAAGCGCGCCGACGAGAATTTGTACTCGGCCAAGCGTGGCGGCCGGAATCGTGTGGTGCCCAGCCTGGGCGACTTGATCCCCACCTGATTCGGGGCTAACTCACGTGCAGATCCGGAGGGCCGATGGCCGGTCCCGGTCTTCGCACCCTCACACCGCCGTCTATGACCTCGCAGAAATCACTCGACGACCTCGGGTGGCCGACGCTCGTCGACCACTGGGCCAAGCGCTGCGCCACCGTTCGAGGCGAGGCGAGCGTGCGCGCTGGCCAGCTGTTGCCCGAGATCGAAGCCGCGCGCGAGCGCAGTCGCGAGGTCTCCGAGGCACGGCTGCTTGCTTCAAACGGTGAGCCGGTTCCGCTCGGCAACATCGCCGACGTCGCCGACCCGATCGGCCGGGTCCGCAAGGCGGCAGCGCTCGAGGCTCCCGAGTTGGTCGCGGTCGCCACGACCGGGCGCTCGCTCGCGCGGCTACGCGGACATCTTCGCCAGCACGCGGAGATCGCGCCGAGGCTCGCCGCTCGCGCCGCGCAGATCGCCGATCTAGGCCACGTCTACCATCCGATCCTCGAAGCGTTCGACGCCGATGGCAGGCTGGTCGATCACGCGAGCGACGCGCTCGGGCCGCTGCGCCGTGCGCACGCCGCGATCAAGGCACAGCTCGAGAAGCGGATGTCCGGGTTGCTCGGCGACGAGCGATTCGCGCCGTACCTACAGGATGCCTATTACACCCAGCGCGAAGAGCGCTACGTACTGCCGGTGCGAACCGACGGCAAAGGGTTCGTGCGCGGCATCGTGCACGGTACGTCGCAGAGTGGCCAGACGCTGTTCATCGAGCCCGAGGAGATCGTCGATCTCAACAATCGCGCGAAGCTCGCAGAGGCCGAGGTTGCTGACGAAGAGCGGCGAATCCTCGTGAAGTTTTCCGGCTGGGTTGCCGAGGAGGCCGACGCGTTCGATCAGGGCCTCGCCACCGCCGAGGTCCTCGACGTGATTTCGGCCGCGGCGATCATGGCCGACGACACGGTCGCAGCAGAGCCGATCATCGCCGAGACGCCGCGGATCGCGCTGCTTCACGCGCGCCATCCGTTGATGTTGCTCGCCGAGCGGAGATGCGTCGCGAACGACGTCACCGTGGCGGCGGGAACCATGCTGTTGATCTCCGGGCCGAACGCAGGCGGCAAGACCGTCGCGCTGAAGACCGTCGGACTCGCCGCGCTAATGGTGCGCGCTGGTCTGCATGTCACGGCGGAGAGCGGCAGCGCGATCGGTTGGTTCCCCGACATCCGGACCGACATCGGCGATGCCCAGAGCCTCGAGAACGATCTGTCGACGTTCTCCGGGCATATCGTCAACCTGCGCGAGCTCCTCGCGACCACCGGCGCCGGTTCGCTGGTGTTGATCGACGAGATCGCCGTCGGGACTGACCCCGAGCAGGGCGCGGCGCTCGCGCAAGCGGTGCTCGAAGCGCTGGTGGCGCGCGGGATGACCGGGATCGTGACGACCCACTACGAGCGGCTCAAGGCGCTCGGCGCGGCGGATCCGCGGTTTGCGAACGCCTCGGTCGGCTTCGATCTGCAACGGCTCGAGCCGACGTTCAAGCTCCACCTCGGGGCGCCGGGCAGCTCGGGTGCGCTTGCGGTGGCGCAGCGCATGGGCATCGCGATGACCGTCGTCGAGCGTGCTCGCGAGCTGATGGGCCCGCAGGTCGCGAAGGTTGAAGATCTACTGGCCAACGTCGCAGATCAGCGCCGTCGGCTCGAGCTCGAACGCGCCGAATTGCTCGCCGAGCTCGAAGCGGCCGAAGCCGACCGCGCCGCGAACCAGGTGTTTCGCGAAAAAGCGCGCGGCCGGTTCGAACGCCAGATTCGCGTCGCTCATGGTGAAGCGCTCGCCGATCTGAAGTCGGCGCGCCGTGAGATCGATGAGGTCCGCCGCCACATCAAGACGCGCGCGGCGGAGGCGACCGGTGACGACGTCCGTGCCGCGAGCCGCAAGCTGGTGACCGCAGGCGGCGCGGTGGCCAAACACGAGCCGCAGCGTCCGCAGCTACCGGGTACGCCGGTGCGACCCGAGCAATTGATTCCGGGCGCGCCGGTGATCATTCCGCGGCTCGGTCGCGCTGAAGTCGTGGCCACGATGCCCGACGACAAGGTCGAAGTGAGGGTCGGCGCGATGCGGGCGACCGTTCCGATCAAGGACGTGCTGTTCGATACCCATCGCAATGCCCGGCGCGCCGAGCGGGCAGCGCCCGCGCGACCGGCCGAGCCGCCGCAGCCTCAGCTGCCGGTCGAGCTCGTCGATGGTGTTCCGGCAGGCGGGCGCGCGAACGCTCGCACGATCGACACGACGATCGACGTCCGTGGCCATCGCGCCGACGATGCCGTCGCGCAAGTCGATCGGTTCGTCGACGAGAGCTTGCTCGCCGGTCGCGAGACCGTGTTCGTGGTCCACGGCCATGGCACGGGCGCGCTGCGCTCGGCGATCCGCAGCCACTTGGCCGTGCACAAGGCGATCGAGAAGGTCCGGGCCGGCGAGCAGTCCGAAGGTGGTGATGGTGTGACGGTGGCGTTTCTGAAGGGGTGACGCGACGACCCGAGCATTCTCGTTCTCGATTCCCTGTTGCGCCCTGGAATCAATTACGGACTGACCACCGTGAACGCGATCTTGTAGAACTGATCGCGCTCCTTGATCGCCGGCAGCGCGATCCGGTTCGCCGCGGGCTCGATGCATCGGATCGCGGCGTCGAGGTCGGCGCGGCTGACGTTGTCGAGATTGAGCTGGGGGACAACCGCTACGCCCTCGGGTGGTAGCGTGAACATGAATGCGCCTGCCACTCGACGTCCGGTCGGGGTGGTGCGGGTCGAGCGTGGCCCCGAGCGCGTGATCGTGATCTCGATCGCGACGCCGTGGAGCTTTGCGACGCAGCCGCGCATCACCGACATCTGGCGCCGGATCATCGATCGCGCGGTGTCGAGATCGAGCGAGGCGGCGCCGCCACGGCGGTCGATCGACTCCGGCAGCTCGGAGCCCTTGAGCTCTCGCAGGTGATCGTCCGCGCGCTTGCGCCACGGGCTCGCCGGCGCGAGCTTGAGAAACTGGCGAAAGTAGACGAGCGCATATTCCGCGCGCGCAGGCTCGGCCGTCGCATACGCCAGTCCCAGCAGGTATTCAGCTTCGCCATCGCCGATCATCGGCAGCGGCGGGTTCAGCAGGGTGGTGTAGTTGCGATCGTATTCGGCGGCGCGGCGCGTCTCAATCATTGCCTCGGCGGGCCGGCGTGCGCGATCGTACGCAGCTGCGAGCTGCCAGCGGATCATCGGCTGCGATGGTGGCTCGGTGATCTCGAGGGCGGCGGTCAGCGAGGCGATCGCCTCGTCGAGCTTGCCCATCGCGATCCGGGTCTCGCCCAGCCGCATCAACAGCTCGCTGCGCAGTCCATACGACGTCTCGGTCGCCGCTGCGTCGGCGAGCATCCGCTCCGCGTCGGCGAGCTTGCCGGCGCGTGCCAAGCACAACCCGAGCTTGCGGCGCTGATCGCTCGCGAGCCGCCGATTCGCCGCGGCGTCCGAGGTCGTGCGGTCAGCCGCGGACTCTAGATCGCTCGCGCACTTCGCCCACGCCCGCAGCTGCAGATGGGCTTCGCCGCGCATGCGATACGCCGCCGGCTCCTCGGGCATCAACGCGATCGCTTGGTCGAGCTTGGCGACTGCGGCGAGCAGCTGATCGGTGGTGCGGTCGCCCGTGTCGCGCGCCTCGGCCATCAGCTGGTCGTACGAGGTTCGCCGCGGGTTGGTCGCGTTCTCCCACAGCGTCGAGTGCTCGTCGCCTTCGCGATCGTGATCGATGGGCTCGGGCGGGTAGCGCTTGGATTGCGCGGAGGCGGTGCCCGCGGCAATCATCATGACAACCGCGGTCGCGACGACACGGCGCTTCACGGAAGCCGCTCGAACAGGTCTTCGGGAGGTGGAACGCGAGGGCTGGTGCGCTGCTTGACCAGCAGCGCATCGAGGTGTGCCTTCGCGCGCGCGTGGAATTGCGGATGCGCGCCGCTCGCCAAGAACGCCCGCCAGTTCGAGATCGAGCTCGAGACGTTGCCGAACGCTTCGTCGATCAGTGCGAAGTAGTAGTACTCCTCGCCCTTGGGGACGTAGAACACGGCGCCGTTTAGGAAGTCGCGCTTGAAGCCTTCGTAGCCATCGCGGCCTTGCGCTCGGATCACCGCCAGTGCCTTGCTGCCGTTCTCGTCGCGGTCGAGCGCCACGGCGAGGCCGTACGCGGTGGAGATGTCGCCACCTTCTCGGCGCGCTGCGCTGTAGGTCTCGATCGCCGGTTCGAGCTTGCCGAGCATCATGTACGTCTCGGCGAGGTTGCCGAGCACCTGGCGCGTGCTGCTACGCACCAGGCCATCAGAGCGGTCGAGCAACGCTTGGTAGTCGCGCGCGGCCGCTTCGAGATCGGCGCGGGCGGTCTTGGGGTCGGCGGACAGCTTGGTTCGCATGATCGCCCGCGTAAACAACAGGTCATTGATCCGCGGATCGAGCGGGGCGCGCGCTTCGAACTCGTCCCACGCCTCGACGGCTTCGCGCCAGCGCTGCGGATCGGGCGAATCACACGTCGCGCGCACGATCCCGAGCTGCAACGGATCTGTGCAATCGTGGAAGAACGCGTCGAGCAACGCACCGATCCGGAAGTACGGTTCGGCTTGATCGGGCTGGGCATGGCTGGCGGCCCGGTATGCGCGCAGCGCGGGCTCGATGTAGGCGAGGATCTGGCGGCGAGACGCCGAGCCCGTGGCGGCGAGTCGGGCGAGGTCATCGCCGTTCTTCATCTGGAGCTCGTATTCGTCGCGCGCGGGATCGGGCTGGCCGCGAGCGATCGCCTGCTGCCAGACGTCCGCCTGCGCGGTGGCAGCCACGAGCACCGCGACGAGCACCGGCGCGAGCCGCAACAATCGGCGTTGGTCACGCTTCACGGCGTCCTCCGCAGGCGCGACGGCGTGGCTCCCGGCGCGGTGGCGGGGCCGGGACGCCGGGCGAGCTCGCTGCGCTCGGCGTCGATCGCATGAATGTGATCGAGCGCGCGGCCGCGCCACGTAGCCCCACTGGCGGCATAGAGCGCCCATTGCGCGCGCGCCTCGGCATAGAGCCCGACCGCCTCGTAGAGCAGCGCTTGATAGTAATAGCGGTCTTCCGCGGGCGTGAACGTCATCGCGGACAGCGCACCGTGCACCGAGAAGTAAAACGACGATGACAATGTGGTCTGGAGCCGCGACAGCATGTCGAACGCGGCGCTGCGTTGCTCGTCGCGATCGTAGATCACCGCGAGCGCGAACGACAGCAACGTGATCTCCTGCGGCAGAAACACCTGGGTCTGCGATGGAATCGCGTTGGCGAGCGTATCGATCGCCGCCACGGTATCGCCGCGTTCGGCGAGCGCATTGGCGAGGTGGACCAGGGGCTGCGCTGTTGTCGATGACAGCGGGCCTTGCGCAAATCGGAACCATCGAATCGCCCCGTCGAGGTCACCCATGCGTAGCCGGATCATACCGAGCCGGCTGGTTGCCTCGACGCTCGCCTTGCTCGCGCCTTGAGCTCGAACGCACTCCTCGAGCGCGGCCACCGCCTCGTCGGTCTTGCCGAGCTCGTCGGCTGCGCGGCCGAACAGGATCAGCACGTCGGGGCGATGCGGCGAAAGCGTGCGCGCATAGCTCATCATCCCGTAGCTGTCCTGGAAGTAACGCATCCGCTGGTCGACCGCCCATTCGGCGCCGGCCTGCGATCGCTCGTCGGCGACTCGCATCGCGCGGCGGGTCTTGTCGACGAGAGCTTCGACCTCGACCGCATGCGGTTCGACGACCTCGCGCCAGAACTCACCGTGATCATCGGGTCGGTCGGCACGGGGTTGCGCATTGCCACGCGTCGCAGCCAACGCGATCGCGGTAATCCACAGCCAGCGCACTGACTTCAGTATGCCGAGACCTCGACGTCGGGGCCAGGCAAAGCGGGGCCTCGTGGGTACAACGGCGGGGACATTCCCCCCGGATCGCCAGACCCGAGAACGCCTATTATTCTCAACACTTGGTCCGCTAATAGCGATGGCCTAGCGCTTGCTGTGTAGCTCGTCGTGGATCGAGGCGTCATTGCGGCAGCTTCCGAGCTGTTCGAAAGCAAGCACTACACAGCGGCTGCTGCGATCTGTGCTGAGGGCCTCAAGCGCGAGCCAAACTGCCTCCAGTTGCTGTTGCTCAGCGCTCGTTCGTTCGTGGCGCTGCGACGCGAAGCCGACGCCCGAGCGGACCTCCGCGACATTCTCAGGTTCGCGCCCGAATGTGCCCTCGCATACCGGCTGCTCGGGGAGCTCGCCGCGCGGCGCGAGGAAAACGAGACCGCCGCCATCTTCTTTCGCGAGGCGCTGCGCCTCGATCCGTCCGATCTCGAAGCCGCTGATTGGCTCCAGATCGTGACTGCATCAGCTCGACCAGCCGCGGTGGCAATTCAACTCCCGGCAACCGCTGCCGCGGCTGGTCGAATTTCTCGAGCCCCTCGCGTTGCACGCGGAACCGAACCCGAGCCCGACGACCTGACCAACGCGGTCGAGCGGCCGTTCTCTCGCGGCTCGGAGCCAAGTGGCAATACGTGGTCGGGGGCGGCGTGGTCCGTGACGGCGCCATCGTTGCCGCCACCTCCCAACGAGGTCGTGCCAGGCGTCGAGCTCTCGACTGCCGATGCCCCGACGGTCGTGACCGCGCCGATCGTGGTCGAGCCCGATCCCGAGCCCGTGCCGGCGTCGCGACCATCGGCTGTCCCGCTGGGGCGCGTCAGCAAACATCTGATCCCGGCCGCGGCGGTTCGCGAGCGGCCATCGTTCACGGAGCGTCCCACCGCGCCACAACCGATTCGGATCGTGCCCGCTCCCGCGGCGCTATCGTCCCCTGCGTTTCGCGACCCACCGTCGGTGAGCGAAGGTCCAACGGCCGCGAGGCCGATGCGGATCGTTGCAGCGCCACCGATCGCGGATCTACCGGCGGTTCCCCAGCCGGTACGACCGAGCGCCGCAATGATGTCTCGTCCCAGCGCAGCGGCGGTGGTTCGGCGTAGCGTTCCGGCGGTCACTCGTCCGGCGGCGGCCGTGGCTCGCGTCCCCGAGATCCACCGCCCGAGTGCTGCGGCCGTGGCTCGCGCCCCGGAGATCCACCGCCCGAGTGCTGCGGCCGTGGCTCGCGCCCGGGAGATCCACCGCCCGAGTGCTGCGGCCGTGGCTCGCGCGGTCGCGCCGGTTCGGCAAGCCGCGGTCGTGCGGCCGAGCGCGCCAGCCGTCAGACCTCCCGCCTCACGGACAGCGATGCCGGTGAGCGGATCCGCGGCGGCGCTTGCCTCGGTGGCGACGCCGCGATTCGCGGGCCAGGTGGTCGCGCGCCATGCTGATCCACTTCCGCGGATGAGCCGCGCGTCGATGCCCGAGCTGCCGGGGTTTGCGGAGTTCCTGATCACCGCGGGAGTGATCACACGCGATCGGCTGCGCGCCGCGCAGGCCTATCAGCGATCGATGAAGGTCCAGCTCGCCACGGCGATCGTGACGCTGGGCCTCGCCAGCGCAGAGCGCGTCGAGTGGGCGGTCGTCGCTCACCAATCGCAACTCGCGCGCAGCCGCTGATCCCGCGTTCGCGGATCCAGGCTACGGTCTCGGCCATGAGCTGGATCGATGTGTCGGTCGCGATCCGTCACGGGATGGTGCACTGGCCGGGCAACCCTCCGGTTCGGTTGGAGCGGATCAAAGACATCGCCGATGGCGCGAGCTCGAACGTCTCGCAGCTGTCGCTCGGGGTGCACTCAGGTACGCACGTCGACGCGCCGGTGCATTTCAAGCCTGGTGCGAGTGGGGTCGACCAGATCCCGCTCGATGCGTTCGTCGGTCCCGCGCGCGTGATCGCGATCGAGCACCCCGTGCACGTCACGGTCGATGAGCTCCGGGCCGCCAAGGTGTCCGCGGGTGAGCGCATCTTGTTGAAGACGCGCAATTCGCCGGCGGCGTGGTTGCGATCACCCGAGTTCGTGAGCGACGCGGTGCACCTGTCCACGGAGGCTGCCGCGTGGCTCGCCGGGTTGCCGGTCCTCACGGTCGGCATCGACTACCTGTCGGTCGGCGGCCATGCGGCCAAGAATGGCGCCGCGGTTCATCATGCGCTGCTCGACGCCGGCGTTTGGATCATCGAGGGGCTCGATCTCTCGGCCGTGACCGCCGGACCGTGCGATCTGGTGTGCCTTCCGCTCAAGCTGGTCGGCTGCGACGGCGCACCCGCTCGCGCGATCGTTCGACCCCGCGGGTGACGATGCGGAGCGTCACGGTACTTGTCGGCGTTGGTGTCGGGGTTGGCGTCATGATCGGCGCCGCGTGCTCGAGCACACCGGCGAGCCGCGATCCCACGGAGGTTGGCGACCGCGATCCGGCGTACCCCGAGCCCTCGATCGAGCGGCGCGACGCGCAGCCCGGTCGTTCGAATACGGTCGATGTCACGCTCGCCGACGTCGGTCTGGAACCGGGCTCGCTCGATCGCAGCGTCGATCCGTGCGTCGACTTCTATCAATACGCGTGCGGCGGCTGGCTGCGCGACAACGCGATCCCAGGTGATCGCGCGCGGTGGGATCGCACCGCCGAGATCGAAGCGCACAACCGCACGGTAATCCGCGTATTGCTCGAGGAAGCCTCGAAAGGAATCGCCGCCGATCCTGGTACGCGCAAGCTGGGTGATTTCTATGCGTCGTGCATGGATATCGCTGCGATCGAGCGTTCGGGTGTCAAGGCGCTCAAGCCGCTCATCGCCAAGATCGCGGCGGTCAACGATGCCAAGACGTGGCTCGCTGCCGTGATCGAGCTCCATCGGATCGGCGTTGCGGTGGCGTGGAGCGTCGCGGTGCGCCCGGATCTCGTCGCGCCGAGTACCAACGTGGTGTACCTCGACGCCGGAGAGCTCGGCCTGCCCGATTGCGACTACTACCTCGCGCCGAGCCTGGCCACCAAGCTCGAGGGCTATCGCCGCCACGTCGCCAAGATGCTCGGGTTGATCGGAGTATCGGCGCCGCGAGCAGAGCTCGCCGCGAACGACGTGATCGCGATCGAACGAGAGCTCGCCAAGCTCACTAAGTCTGCGGCCGCCAAGCGCGACGTGCGCCTGAGCTATCACCCGAGCGATCCGCAGAAGCTGGCCAACCAAGTGACCAGCGTCGAGTGGAAGCAGTATTGGAAGGGACTCGGAGTCGCGCCCGGAGCGAAGCTGATCGTTTCGACGCCGGCGTGGTTCGAGCAACTCGATCGGATCCGCGCGGCGTTCAAGCCCAAGCAGTGGGCGAGCTACTTTGCGTATCACCTCGCCGCCAACCGCGCGTTCGGCTTGCCAGCGGCGTTCGACGCCGAGGCGCTCGAGCTCCAGAAGATATTGACCGGCGTCGAGATCCCGACCGATCGCCACGCTCGCTGCGTCGAGAGCTCACAGTCCGCGCTCGGTGAGCTGATCGGCCAGCACTACGTCACCAAGCACTTCTCCGACGGCTCCAAGCAGGCGGTCGGCAAGCTGGTCGACGCGATCCTCGACGTCACCGCCGCCGAGCTCGGCGGTCTCAACTGGATGGAGCCGGAGACCAAGCAGCGCGCGCATGCCAAGCTGACGCGGGTGATTCGCATGATCGGATTTCCCGAGACCTGGCGCGCGTACCCGTTCGAGGTCAAGCGCGAGGACTTCGCCGGCAACCGGCTACGTGCGGACGCGTTCGAGATTCGCCGACGGTTTGCGAAGGCAGGGACGCCGGTCGATCGCAACGAATGGCACGCCAACGCATTCGCGGTGTCGGCGAGTTACCTCGCAAGCTCCAACACGTTGGTGGTCCCAGCGGGGATCTTGCAACCACCGTTGTTTGGCCAAGATCGTTCGATCGCCGCGAACCTTGGCGGGATCGGCGCGGTGATCGGCCACGAGCTGATCCACGCTCTCGACGATCAGGGCGCGCAGTTCGATGGTAACGGCACGCTCGCCGAGTGGTGGCGCGACCCCGATCGCCGCGCCTTCGCGGAACGCGGGGCTTGTATCGCGGACGCGTATTCGACGTTCGAGGTGTTGCCCGGGAAGCGAATCGACGGCCAGCTGACTCGGACCGAAGCCGTCGCCGATCTGGGTGGCGTCAAACTGGCGTTCAAGGCATACCGGCGGCTACGGGCCGCGGCGACTAGCCGCTATGTCGCCGACGGGCTCGACGAGGATCAGCAGTTCTTCGTCGCGGTGGGGCAGGCGCTGTGCACGCACGATCGGCCGAGTGAGCTCGAGCGGCGGCTGACCGTGGATCCGCATGCGCCACCGCGGTTTCGCGTCTACGGCGCGCTGCGCAACTTCCCCGAGTTCGCGAGCGCGTTTCGATGCGCGCCCGGAACGCCGATGCGTCCGGGCAAGACCTGCGCCGTATGGTGAACGCGACGCAACGGCGGAGGGGTGAATGCGGTGGCTTTGCGACCGCAGAGGGGCGGGAAAGCCCCCTTTCGATCAATCAATACGCGTAGCCGACGCCAAGCTGCAGCGAGTAGATCGTGTCCTTGCCGCCGTCCGCCTTGAGCATCGACATATCTTCGTATTCGAAGCTCCACGCGTATTGCACGGCCGATGCACCACCGCGGAGCTGAAACGATCCTAACTTCGCGAGCAGTCCGACCCCCGCGCCATAGCCCTTCGCGCTGGCTCCGGGAAATCGCTTCGGTAACTCGCCCCCCGAAACCACGAGGCGACCTTCGAGGCTCACGTACGGCTCGATGCGCCAAACGTTGGCGGAAGCGCGCACCCCGAGCCGAACCGTCTGATAGTTGACCTTCGGGATCAGGCCGACGTCCGACGCCGTCGCGCCGGTGTAATCGTACTTGTCGCCGGTGTAGCCGGCGCCCAGCTCGAGCGCCGCGCCATCGGCGACGCGGAAGCGCTGGCGCACGCCGATCTCGAAGCTCTGCCAGGCCGTGTCGACCATGCCAGTGATGCCTTGGACTCGTTGCGCGTTGAGGCCGAACTGAAACCTCGCGAGCAGAGATAGCCCACGCAGCGTATTGGTGCCCGAGGTCGCCAGTGGCCACGCTTCGATCAGCGGTCCGCCGAGCATCTGGCCGTACTCCTGCTCGAGATCGCGGATCGTACCGCCGGTCTGGATGTTGTCGTAGAAGAACGTGCGGAACCCGATGTCGAACAGTGCTGTCACTCGAATGTAGGGGCCACGGGGAGGCTTGGTTTCTGTCTTCGCTTCGAGCTTCGGGCGGGGGTCGGGGGTGTCGTCGGGACCGTCGGGCTCGTCGCTTGAGCTGGCGACGCGCTTCACTTCCACCGTGGTTTCGTCGCCAGCGACGACCTCGACGAAGTCGTCGTACAAGGTCTTGCCGTTGAGCGTGACCACGACGTGGTGGCCCTCTTCGGACACCTCGATCTGCTTCGGTGCTTTGCCGCGGTCGACGTCGTCGATCGTGATCCGCGCGCCCTTGGGTCCTTCAAACACCAAGGTGCCGACCGCTGGCTCGAGCCGGAGCTTGATCGTCGGAATCCGGCCGGTCTTCTTGACCACGATGTTCTGAATGACCTCGCGATGTTGCGCGAGCTCGACGATCAGCGGAGTTTCACCGATCGGAGCGTTGAACGTGCACGGCGTCTTCTCGCACACCGGGCCGTCCTCTTTGGCGTTGAGGTAGACCGCTGCGCCTTCGGGCACGGTCTCGATCGTGACCTTGCGCGTCGGTCCTGCGTTGGCGACGCCAACCCAGCCGACCATCACGACGATGGTCACGACGCGAATCATGGTCAGAAATCATAGCGCGGCGCGATGCCGACGGGGTCGGGGAGTTCCTGTGGCATCTTGCGGCCGTGTCGCGAACCGGGGTTTCCATCCTACGGCTGACCGCGCTGGCGCTCGCCGTCGGATTCACGGCGACGCGGATCGGCGTCGTGCTGCACGAGCTACTCGGCCACGGCGCCGCGGCGGTCGGGGTTGGCGGCGAGGTCACCGCCGTGCGGCTGTTCTGGTTCGCAGGCGGGTGGGTGAGCTACCGCGAGGTGCCGGCGGACGATGGCTTGATCGTGACGCTCGCGGGCATCGCGGTCGAGTTGGTGCTCGGGCTCGGACTTTGGATCGGGCTTCGGAATCGAGCGAGCCTCGCGAGCGGCATCGTTCGAACCATGGGCGCCGGGCTGATCCTGCACGGTTGCTGGTACCTCGCCACCGGTACCTGGCACGGCTATGGCGACGGCTGGATGGTCCATCGCGAGCTCGCTGATCAGCGTTGGATGGTCGCGATTCCCGCGGGTGTAACGTGTTGTTGGTTCGCGTTTGCTGGTGCGCAACGAATGTTCGGCCCGCTTGCCGCGACGGTGAGCGGCAGCCGTCGGGTACGAGTCGCGGGAACGCTCGCGGCGGTGGTGATGGGTGGTGCGGTGCACGTCGCCGCCGCGCACACCGAAATGATCGTCCGCTCCGATGCGGTGTATGCGCGGGTCGGCCGCAGCGAACAGGAACGTGCGGTCGATCGCGAGCTGGCCCAATGGTTGGCGGATCAGCGGCAACGCGGCATGGAGCCCAGTGCGTCCGTGCGCGCGGAGACCGAGGCTGCGATCGAACGCCGCCATCGACCGTTCCCGTTCGCGCGGCTGCTGTTGCTCGCCAGCGTACTGGCAGCGGTCGTTGGTGTGATCCGCTCCCCGGTTCTGCCAGCAGAGCGCGAGGTCTCGGGCCGGCTGCTGCGAGTGGCGTCCACCTGTGCCGTCGTCTCTCTAGGAATGGTGATCGCGCTCGACGCTGTCTTGAGCTGACGCTCGGGGTTCGGCGCACGGTTGGCCAACCTCCGCGCGAGTGTGCTTAGATCGAGATCCATGGAGCGGAGTGTGTTGGACCTCATGGGCGGCGAGGCCCGGCCCAGCGATCCGCGCAGGTTCGTGATCGAAGCGATGCTCGGGGCGATGCACGCCGATGGCGTGGTCGACGAACGCGAGCGTGTGGTGATCGAGCGCCAGCTCGCGGAGCATCCGTGGTTCAGCGCGCTCGGCGACACCGCCAAGACGCTGCTCGATCTGTCGAGCGATGCGATCAAGCACGCCGGGGGTGCTGCGCGCCGCGCGCCGGCGATCGCGAAGGGACTGCCGGCGCGGATCCACCGGCTCACGGCGTATGGGATGGCGGTCGAAGTTGCGGTCGCCGACGGCGAGCTCGTGCCCGCGGAGCTGGACTTCCTCGAGGCGATCGGCCGCAGCTTTCGCATCGGGTCGTCAGAGGCTGACAAGGTGTTGTGCGCGGTCGAGGCCGGCACGCTCGCCGACTATCTTGCCGAGCGATTTCGTTGGATCGCAGAGCTCGCGCCAACGATGTGCGAGCTGTTTGCGTGGCGCGCGGTGGTTCGTGGCGCCGCTGAGGCCGACCACAGAGCGCTCGCTGCGTTCCTCGCAGCAGTTCCGGATCTTCAAGCGACACCTGCGGAGCTAGCGCCGATGCTTGCAACTGCGCTGCAGCGTGGAAAGCGAACCGATCGATTGGCGAGTGAGCTCGAGGTCGTCGCGACCGCGCTGCCCGATCGGTCGGATCGTTATTGGGCAATGATCTATGCGCTAGCCGCGGAGATGCCGGCGATGGTTCCGAGTTGGCGGGTGATTCCATTCATCACCGAGCTTCGGCGTGCGTTCGAGCTCGACGACGCCGAAATGCAGACCGCCGTCGTCGATGCATTGTCGTTCCCACCGGCGATGCCGCGTCCGTAATTCTCGGGCGTACTCCCCCGACGAATGTCAACCATGATCGCGACGTGATCGTGATCGCCGGGCCAGCGACGTTTGATCAGCGCTTCTCTCGATCGCTTCCGTGCATAATGGGAACGACACGCCATGACGTCCAACACGATCGAGCTGGTGGAACGAGTTCATCGCCATCTTCGCGAGCACGAAAACCCTTGCCAGATCGCCGGGCCGGTTTCCGAATCGCAGATCTCGGCAGCCGAGCAAGCCCTTGGGGTCACGTTCCCACCGTCGTACCGGACGTTCCTGCGGACTTTTGGCGGCATCGCGATTCCGCCTCATCTGGGTATCGTTCACGATTTCGTCGGTGTGGCGTCTGAAGGCACCGACGTGGTGCGGCGCACGCTCGAGGCTCGTGCCGAGCGGCGGCTCGCCGACCACCTCGTTGTCGTCGGCATGGGCGCGCAGTACCAGGAGTGGTTCTGCCTCGACGTCAGCCGTCCGACCAGCAACGGCGAGTACCCGGTGCTGATGTTCGACGCGCGGGAAAACGCACTCGATCAACAGTTCTACGAGGACTTCGGCCAAATGCTGCAAGAAGTCATGGGCTTCGTCGCCGATAGCCTCGAACAGCCGCTCGACTAGCAGGCAGCGATCGTCTGGCTGCGCCGACTCGGTCTCGTGCGCGGTCGGGCCGCTAGTCGCTGTGGCCGCATGCCCGTGCGACGCTAGAGACACAATCGCTGGGCTTCTGTGAGCCGGGCCACGCCGGTTGCGTGGGCAAGACTGGCGCAGGAGATCGCGCTGGGCGCTGGTGTTTGCCGTCGAGGATTCGCGCGGGCGGTGATACGGTCCGCGCCGCAATGCGCTGTTGTTTCCTCGTTTTGTTGCTCTCTCTCCAAGCGTGTTCGTGCCGCGAAGACAACCCGAGTGTCGACGCGCAAATCGCGCCGGATGCTGCCACCAACACAGAGGTCACCTGCGAGAACCTCGAGCCGGTGACCTCGGGCACCTGCTCGGTGACTGCGGGAACCTCGGGCACGCTGATCAAAGGCGAGGTCCTGACACCGAACACGCTCTATCACGGTGGTCAGGTCGCGATTGACGGCGAGGGCAAGATCGCCTGCGTTGGTTGCGACTGCGCGAAGGGCGACGAGACCGTCATCGTGTGCCCCGACGCTGCGATCTCACCAGGGCTGATCAACACCCACGATCACATCACGTTCGCGCAAAACGATCCGTATACCGACAGCGGCGTTCGCTACGAGCATCGCCATCAGTGGCGCAAAGGCCAGGACCAGCGGCCGAAGATCTCGTCGTCGGGTGGCGCGTCGGCTGACCAGATCCGATGGGGTGAGCTGCGGTTCCTGATGGGCGGCGCGACCAGCATCGTCGGATCAGGTGGCCAAGCCGGCTTGGTCCGCAATCTCGATAGCGCACAACAGGAAGGCCTCAACCAGAAGCCGGTCAACTTCGACACGTTCCCGCTCGACGATTCGGGTGGCAATCGCCGCGATGCGGACTGCAACTATGGTGGCGATCCAGCCACCGCCCAATCGATCGCCAACGAGGACGCCTACGAGCCGCACACCGCCGAAGGCATCGATGCCACCGCGCGCAACGAATTTCTGTGCCAGAGCTCGACGGACTACGACACGCAGACTCCCGGCGTTTCGAACAACATCCTGCTGCCCAAGACCGCGATGATTCACAGCATCGGGTTGCAGCCGGCCGATTACGCCGCGATGGCGACCGCTGGCACCGGATTGATCTGGTCGCCGCGCTCGAACATCACGCTCTACGGCGACACCGCGCGGGTTTCCACCGCGGCGAAGCTCGGCGTCGAGATCGCGCTCGGCACCGACTGGATGCCGACCGGTTCGATGAACCTGTTGCGCGAGCTCGCGTGCGCCGACACCTTCAACAAGAACTATCTCGGCGGATTCTTCAACGACATCCAGCTGTGGCAGATGGTGACGGTCAACGCGGCGGCGGTGACCGCGACCGATGACGTGATCGGCGTGCTCGCACCAGGCAAGGTCGCCGACATCTCGATCTTCAATCGCCACGGCAAGTCGGGCTATCGCGCCGTCCTCGAGGCCGAGTCACAAGATGTCGTACTGGTGATGCGCGCCGGCAAGGCCCTGTACGGCGATGCGCAGCTCGTCGAAGCGTTGACCACCGGAGATTGCGACGAGATCGACGTGTGCAATACCTCTAAGCGGCTGTGCTTGAAGGCCGAGGTCGGCAAGACCTATACCGCGCTCAAGGACGCGGTCGGCGCCAACATGTATCCAGCGTTTGCGTGTGGCGTTCCTGACAACGAGCCATCGTGCACGCCCAAGCGGCCCGAAGCGATCGATGGCTCGACGGTGTACAGCGGAGAGCCGACCGCGGGTGACGCCGATGGCGACGGAATCGCCGACAGCTCGGACAACTGTCCGATGGTGTTCAACCCGGTTCGCCCAGTGGACGAAGGCGCGCAGGGCGACAGCGACGAAGATGGCGCCGGCGATGCCTGCGACGTCTGCCCACTCGACGCCAGCACGGCGACCTGCACCAAGGTCAATCCAGAGGATCGAGATGGCGACGGCGTCTTGAACCCGGTCGACAACTGCCCGGACAAGGCGAACTCGGATCAGTACGACGCCGATGGCGACGGCAAGGGCGATCTGTGCGACGTGTGCCCGATGGAAGCCAACCCGGGTTCGGCGGGCTGCTCGACGACGATCTACAAGATCAAGAAGGGGATGACGCCGACCGGCACGATCGTCCGCGTGCTCGACGCACTGGTCACTGGCAAAGGCAGCAACGGATTCTTCGTCCAGACCAAGATGGGCGATAACGGCTATGCCGGCCCCGAGTTCTCCGGGCTGTTCGTGTACGCCGGCACGTCGTCGCCGCTGCTCGCCAACGCCGTCGTCGGCACGCGCGTCGTGATCGATGGAACCATCGTCAACTTCCAAGGACAGCTCGAGCTCGACAACGTGTCGGCGGTCTCTGTCGTCGATGCGTCGCCAGAGTCGCTGCCGGAACCGGTGCCGACGACCTACGCCGAGATCAAGACCAACGGACCGAAGGCGACGGCGTACGAGTCGGTGCTCGTGTCGCTCGGCGCGGCGTCGATCAGCGCGGTGAACCCGATGTTCGGTGAGGTCACGCTGACCGATGCCAGCGGCAACAATCTGGTCGTCGATGACTTCTTGTTCACGCCGATGCCGACGCCAGCGATCGGCCAGAGCTACTCGGCGGTGAAGGGCATCCTGGCGATGCGCCAGATGGCATCCAAGCTCGAGCCGCGCAGCGCGATGGATCTCACGCCAGGCGCACCTGGGCTCGCGTCGTTCGGCCCGGCCGTCAGCTTCGCGCGCGTCGGGACCACCGCGGACGATCCGACGTTCCCCACCGCGCTGACCGTGACGCTAAGCGGTCCTGCTCAGGGCGATACCGTCGTGACGATCACGTCGGAGACCGACGCGGCGCTCACGGTGTCCAACGTCACCGTGCCCGACGGGGCTACCTCGGCCCAGGTAAAGGTCACCGCGGTTGCGCCCGATCCCGACGTCGTCGTCACCGCGAAGCTCGCGATGCAAGAGATGACGGCGAGCGTGCGCGTGCTCGGCGCGAGCGAAGCTCCGAACGCGGTCACGTTGTCGCCGGCCGATGCGGCGGTCTCGCCGAACGGCAGCACGATGTTCACGGTGACGCTCAACACGCCGGCGCTGACGGCGACCGACGTCGATCTGGTCGTCAACCCGAGCAACAGCGGAACGCTGCCGGCGCAGGTCACGGTCCTCGCGGATCAGACCTCGACGACGTTCACCTATACCGACTCGTCGGGAATGGGTAGCGCGACGATCACCGCGACGTTCGGGGCGAGCACCAGCAACGCCACGGTGACGGTATCGACGGGCGCGAATCATCTCGTGATCAATGAGGTCGACTACGACCAGATCGGCAGCGACAACGCCGAGTTCATCGAGATCTACAACCCGTCAGGATCCACGATCAGCTTGGCGGGTAAGCAGCTGCTGTTGATCAGCGGCAGCGGCAACGTCATTTACGACACGATCAACCTCGGCACCGGCTCGATCCCGAGCCACGGGTTCTTGGTGGTCGCCGGTACGGCTGTCACGGTGATGTCGCCGGCGGTCAAGCTCGATCCTGGGTGGACAAACGATCGCGTGCAGAACGGCGCGCCTGATGGCATCGCGTTGATCGATTCGGTCAATCACACGCTGATCGATGCGATCTCGTATGAAGGCGCGATGATGATGGTCGACCTGCCGGGCTTCCCGGCGCAGTCATCGTTGGTCGAGGGAACGATGTTGCCGACGACCACTGCCGATTCGAACACGGTCGCCGGTTCGTTGTGTCGCTCACCGACGGGCTTGGACACCGATGATGCGGCTGCGGATTGGGGCGTGTGCGCGATGCCGACGGCCGGTAAGCCGAACATGTAGGCTGGCGCGGTTCGAAGCGGGTTCGGGTGTTGCGCGACGCGTCGTCGCAGGGCCGCGTTGTTGCGGCCTTTCCGACGGGCGTGGCGCCGCTCGAACTGCGCTCTGGTGTATACCTGGCGAACCACATTTCTGACGGAGCCTGTCATGGGATTCTCGCTCGAACAGCAAGGCATCTTGGTTGCTGAGGTTCATCGCAACGCCTCTCCCGCGTTTCTCTACGAAGCCGCGCTGCGATTCGAGAAGGGTTCCACGATCTCGTCGACCGGCGCGCTGATCGCGTACTCGGGCAAGAAGACCGGTCGCAGCCCGACCGACAAGCGCGTCGTCGACGAGCCCGAGGTTCGGGACGACATCTGGTGGGGCAACGTCAACATCAAGCTCGACCCGCAGAGCTTCACGATCAACCGCGAGCGCGCGATCGACTACTTGAACACCCGCGAGCGACTCTACGTGGTCGACGGGTTCGCTGGCTGGGATCCGAAGTATCGGCTCAAGATCCGCGTGGTGTGTGCGCGGGCCTATCACGCGCTGTTCATGCACAACATGTTGATCCGGCCGACCGCGAGCGAGCTCGCATCATTCGGCGATCCTGACTACGTGATCTTCAACGCGGGCGGATTTCCCGCGAACCGCCACACCGCGGGCATGACCTCGACGACGTCGGTGGACTTGTCGTTCGGGCGCCGCGAGTTCGTGATCCTCGGAACCGAATACGCCGGTGAGATGAAGAAGGGCGTGTTCACGATCATGAACTACCTGATGCCGAAGCAAGGCGTGCTGTCGATGCACTGCTCGGCGACCCAGGCGCGCGATAGCAACGACACGTCGATCCTGTTCGGCCTGTCGGGTACCGGCAAGACCACGCTGTCGGCCGATCCGAAGCGCATGTTGATCGGCGATGACGAGCACTGCTGGACCGACCAGGGCGTGTTCAACATCGAGGGTGGCTGCTACGCCAAGGTGATCAAGCTATCGAAGGAACAAGAGCCCGACATCTGGAATTCGCTCCAGTTCGGCGCCGTGCTCGAGAACGTGACGTTCGCGCAGCAATCGCACCTCGTCGATTATGACAATACGTCGATCACCGAGAACACGCGCGGCAGCTACATCCTCGACACGATCCCCAACGCCAAGCTGCCGGCCGTCGCCGGTCATCCCAAGAACGTCATCTTCTTGACGGCAGACGCGTTCGGCGTGCTGCCACCGGTGTCGAAGCTGACGCCCGCGCAGGCGATGTATCACTACATCTCCGGCTACACCGCAAAGGTCGCCGGCACCGAGGTCGGCGTGAAGGATCCCGAGCCGACGTTCTCGCCATGTTTCGGCGGTCCATTCTTGGTCTGGCATCCGACCAAGTACGCCGAGATGCTCGCCGAGAAGTTGCGCAAGCATGGCGCGCAGACCTGGCTGGTCAACACCGGTTGGTCCGGTGGCGCGTATGGCGTCGGCTCGCGGATCAAGCTCAAGTACACCCGCGCGATCATCGACGCGATCCACTCCGGCGCGCTGTCGAGCGTCGCGACGCAGGAGGATCCAGTGTTCGGCTTCGCCGTGCCGACCTCGTGCCCCGAGGTGCCCGCCGAGATGCTGATGCCGCGCAACACGTGGACCGACAAGGCCGCGTACGACGAGAAGGCCAAGAAGGTCGCATCGCTGTTCAAAGACAACTTCAAGAAGTACGAAGGCCAGGCGTCTGCCGAAGTTCGCGCCGCGGGCCCGAAGGCCTAAACAGCTCTCGGCTCGCCTGCGGGCTCGCGGTAAAGTGGGTCTGTGGACATCACTCGCGAAGAGCTCGAGCAGCGGCTGACGAGAGCCCGTGAGATCCGCAAGATTCTGCGACGCGCCACCAAGCGGCTCATGGCTTTCGGCGAGCAGGTACTCGCATCACGTACAGCGGTGGATTCGGATGGCGCTAAACCTCGATGATCCGACCGAGGTCGCGCTGGCAGCTGCCGATGCGTTTGCGGCGGCAGGGCTGGAGGCGGCGCTCTACGGCGGACTCGCACTTGCGGTGTATGGCGAGCCTCGAGAGACGCGGGATGCGGATCTCGCTGTCGCGACCGTCACGGTCGATGCGGCTCACGCGGCGCTGACTGCTGCAGGAGTCGGCGCAGTGATCGCGTTTCGCAACATGCAGTTCGGCGGTCTCGTACTGGCGCGCGTGTCGCTGCTCGGCGGGGGAAAGCTGAACACGGTTGACCTCGTGACGCCGCGGTCTCCGCGCTTCGCTGACGCAGTGTTGCAGCGCGCGCTGCGAGGCTCTCTCGACGGTCATCCGCTAGCAGTTGTGAGCCCAGAAGACTTTGTATTACTGAAGATTCTATCGACTCGCGATCACGACCTCGAAGATGCGCGAACCGTGGTGACGTCACTGGGCGAGCGTCTGAATCGTGACCTACTCATCTCCGAACGAGCTCTGTTAGCCAACGAGATTGCCGATCACCCGATCATGGATCGATTTGTGGCCGTCCTCGACGATCGCACGTCTCCGACGAAATAGCCGTTACGCCACCACCGCCAAGCTTGGACTGCGTTTGCCGCGACCCTCGGGGACCGCTGGCGCGGAGTTGCCGACGAGCAACGGTGTCCCTCGCTGCGACCGCCAGCCGTCGAGCTTGTCGCGGATGTGCGTACGCACTGGGGGCAGGTGGCCGCGCATGACTTCGGCGCATCAACGCCAGGCCACTCACAACAGCGTGAAGCATGGTCACACGATATCGCGCAGCCGCAACATGTCCCATGGCGTGAGCTCGCTGTGATCAATGTAGCTGAATATCTCGGTGATAGCTCCGTATAGCTCCTGTCCTGGTGGGAAGGAGCATTCCATGATCGAGCCATCTGCGGCCGCGATGCACGGCGACTCTCAGCGTGCCTCTCGAGTCAAACGCCGTCGCCGTCGCGTAGCCATCGTCGGAAGCGCAGTCCTGTTGCTATCGGTCGTGTTCGGCGTGCCGCCGCTGCTCGGTTGGCGCGGCATGAAGCGGGTCGAGGGGATCGAAGCTGAGCTTGGCACGTGCAGCGATGCGATCGACCGTGCGATCGAGACTGATAGGCTGTTTGAGCTCGAGGCGATCAATCCGCTGTACGCCGAACGTGCGCTCGAGCACCGGGCGGCGCTGGTGCTTGCCGTCCACGACGGTCTTCGGGGGTGTCGCCACGAGCGGCCGATCAATTTGACCGGGGGCCAGTGTGCCGCGGCCCCAATCGGGATTCCACGTCAGCTACAGGACCGCGGGTTGTCATTCTTGCGAGATCGCCTGCCTGCCGTGATGGGCTCACAACTGGCATCCGGTCCACGGGCGCGGCTACGAAGCGACATCGAGGCGATGCACGTCGAGTTGGGGTTCTCCCGCGAATTGGTTGAGCTGAGTAAGCATCTGCCTCCCGGTGGTGAGGTGGACGACCGGGTCGCTGCATATCTGCAGCTTGGAGATCCGTTGGGCGCGCGCGCGGTATTAGGCGAGCCCGGGGCGGAAACAAACGAGCTCAACGACGCGCTCGAGAACAAGCACGTGCTTGCATGCCTCGCAGGAGACTACGCGATGGTTCCCGACCTGGCGGAGTGGGCGAAGTCCCGTGACTTCGACGAGGACGCGTTGGAAGAGTGGGCGGAGTGCGCGCTCCGAGCCGGCGATTTGGGACGACTCTCCGCTGGCCTCGACGCGGCGGAGACCGTTTACGGACGATGGCTTCCGCCCACGGAACGTTCTGGTGACACGGGGCGAGACCGCGACGAAAGACTGAAGGAAATCGTCGTGCGAGCGCATATCGACACGGCGAAACGCTACTACGGAGCCCGTTTGAAGGCGGCCGAAGGTGACCTTGAGGCGGTGCTCACCGCCTTGGAGGCACCCGAGCCACTGGACGACATGCGAGAAGCAGTCGTTGCGATTTGGGCGGCAGCGAAGCTTGGTCGATTCCAGCAGGTTCTCGAGGTGATGAGCGCGAGGACCGTCGCGGACGCCCTCGACCAGATCTCTCATCATCCTGAGACGCCGATCTACACAGGGATCTATCCAGGGCAAGTCGTTGACGAGGGGCTGCTTGCTGAGGCAATCGCGGTGCTATCCGCAAGCTCCAAACCGCCGCTGAAGGTGGCCGCAGGGAAGCTGAAACTTCTCCAGATCGCGCATCAAGCGTATCGCGGAGATCTTGGAGCAAAGCACGGCCTAGATGCCGCCGTGTCCCTGCTCGGCGCCGAGGGCGATCGCGCCAAGCCGCTTCGTCGATTCTTCGACGCGTTCGACGGCGACTGGAAGACCCCCGCCGAGCTCGATGTGCGAGTGACGCATGCAATCGGCCCAGGAAGCTCTCCACAGTTCGGCGATCATCGACGACGACTGGAGGATCTATTCTGCATGGATGGCGAAGATCCTCGCGATGTGATCGCATCGTTGCGCGCTCAGGGAAGGCGATTCTTGGATCGCGGATTAGGCGAGCGCGCGCTATTGCGCTTGCAGGTGATCGTGTCGATCGGCCGGCGGCTGGGCGTCGATGTTTCTGCCGACGTGGCTCAGCTTGACCGCTTGCGAGCGATGGTCGAGCGCCCCGGCAACGCGTTCGTCTTGACGGCAACCGATCGCCAGCATGAGCCCGAGGACTGGTATTGAGCGGTAAGGATTAGGCCACCACGGCCAACCGCGGACTGCGGGCCGCAGAGGGCGGAGCCGGCATCGCAAGGGCCTGACGGGCCGTGACCTAGAACTCGAAGTTCGCGCCGGCGAACCAGGTGGTGTCGCCGACCGAGAGCTTGGTGTCTTTGCCGAAGCCGTCCATCTTCGCCATCGAGAGCTCACCGTAGAACCCGGCGTGGTGGATACCGCTCTGTCGCATCGACGACGCGGCGTCCCCATCGATCCGCTCTGCGCGAATCGCGATCCCGATCGCACCTTGATAGCCGGCGGACGCGCCGTAGCCGTAGTCCTTGTCGCAGTCGGGGTTCTTGGTGCCGTCCCAGCACGATGACGCGGTCTTGCCGTTGGTGCGCACCCACCACACGTAGTAGCCGAGCCCGGCGCGAACGTAGGGAACGACCGGGATGCCGTAACGATCGTCGAGCCAGGTGAACCGATAGATCGCGGTCAGTCCGAGCGGCAGTAGTCGAAACGTGTTTTCGTCGCCTTCCGAGCGTGGCCGATTCGGATCGTTTGGATCGGTGCCGTCTTTGTACGACTTGCCCGAGTTCTGCATGTAGCCGGCGCTGAGCCCGACGCCGAGCTGACCGACGCCGCGCCACAAGATTCGGTCGACGTCGATCATCGGCGTGATCCGATAACCGCCGTACATCGCGTGGTACGGACCGCGCATCGTCGTACCGACCTGCTCGGCGAACTGCTTGTCGATGTCGGGGACATACGGACCGAGCCGGATCCCGACCACCCACTTGACCACGTCGTCATCCGCCGAGGTCTGCGTGCTGGCGTCGTCTTCCCAATACGGCTCGAAGCCCTGCGCTTGGCTGGTGGCCGGCAGCGCGACAACAATCGCCGCTCCAGCAACCGCGATCGGCTTGATCACGCGCACGAGCCAGGTGCGACGGCGCCGCCATAGCCATGCGATCGCGAGCAACCCGAGCAAGCCGGGCAGGGTGAGCAGATGCCACGCGAGCGCCAGCACCACGAATGGCGCGAGCACGATCCCGGCGACGATCCGCAGCGCGACCGAGCCGTGCACGGCGGCGCCCAGCTTGGCGATCGTCGCGTAGTACACGTCGGTCAGCCATCGGCCGAAGGCGGAGTCCGCCAACGTGTGGTCGCGGAACGCGCGAAGTGCTTCGGTGAGCGGGTTGTCGTCGCCGTAGGTCTCGGCGATCAGGCACACACCGCCTTCGACGTCGCTGCCGCGATCGTGGATGTCTTCCCAGAAATCGATCGCAGGCGCTGGCGTGATCGTCTGCGACAGCTTTGTACCGATCGCGTTGCCATAGTTGTCGATCGCGAGCAGCGCTACGGAGTACGGCACGCCGTTCTCCAACCCGTCGATTCGCAGGCTGGTGGCCGACGCGGCGGTGGATTCGCCGCAGATGTACGCCGGATTGAGCTGATCGATCTCGATCGGAAATGTCGCTGGTGTACCGTCGGCGTCGATCGTGCTGACGACAAGCTCGTCGTCGAGCTGTAACCCGCACAGCGTACGCGCGGTCTGGTAGCGAGGGCTCGGCGGAGAGGTCTTGACCGGCGCGCCGTCTGGGCCAACGCACAGCGCCTGGAAGTAGAAGATGTCAGTCGCTTGCGCCTCCGGCAGTGTCCACGAGATCACGACGGAGCTCTCAGCGCTGCTCGCGGAGAAGTTCGTGGGAAGCGGAGGTCGCTTGGTGTCATAGCCGGTGACGTCGGCAGTCTTTCCGACCGGCTGACTCAGCGAGTATTCGTACGTGCTGTCGCCGTTTGTGTCGACGAGTAGCCAGAGCGGTGCATCGCCTTGGTCTTCTTTGCACGGCATGTTGTCGGCCGCACCGTTGATCGCTTGGTAGACCGAGACCTGCACCTTTTCTGGCGTGGTCGCTAGCGGGTTGATGTCCGCGATCGTGCTGATCTTGCGGCACTGCGTCGCGCGGACCGTATCGTCCGTACAGGTCGTTCCGACCCAGACTTCGGCCGGCCGCCCATCGGGGATCATCATCGAGAGCCGGACGTCATAGGCGAGGTTCTGTTCGCCGCCGGCGTTATTCTGACTGCACACGCAGTGGGCGCGATTGAGGTGTTGCCGAAGATCATCCGGGGTCTCGGGCTCGACCAAGGAGCCCTCCTCCTCGACGTAGATCTTTTCGAACGCCAGGGTGGCGCCGTTCGGATCCAGCGTGCCCTCGGCGTGGGCGATTCCACCGCTCGCCACCACACCGGCGAAGGCTGCGCATACGAAAAATCGCGTCATCCGAGGGCCAGCTTGCTGCAAGGGTAGGGCCGTCGGTTATCGACGACAACCGTTGCTATCACGCGGGGATGGCTGCTTCAACAATGTGCGGCCGCCTGCCAAACTGGCACGCGTTCTGCCACTTGGCTGACACCAGGGCAAGAGCAGCCTTCAGGCTGCGTGGTTCGCCCTGCGAGCTGCCTCGAGCGCGCGACGGATCTCGGCCGCGATCTGGGTGGCCCGAGCCTCGTCCTCCGACGACCTTCGGCCGCCCCACTCAGCCGCGTAATACAGCTCGGTGAGCTCGCCGACGAGCGCGGCCGCCGGATCGCCGCGCTTGGTCATCGTCGTGGCGAGCTCGCGCGGTGTCAGCGCCGCGTCGCGGATGATCCCGGACTTCGCGAGCGCCTTGGCAACCTGATCGTAGAGCGCCGCAATGCTCGAGCGGCTGCGCGGGCGGGCGCGATACAGGTCGCGATCGTCGGACGATCGCCGCCGGCGCCGCCACAGCCAGAACGCCACGCCGCCGCCTGCGATCAGCACGATCGGCCACGCCGAGACCGCTGCGTCTTTCACGCTCCGCAGCACCGATAACGCCGTCGCGGCTGCTGACTTGAGCCCACGGCCGACCGACGTGAACAGCGACATCTGCAAGCTGAGGTCGTATTCGATCACCCACTTCGACCACTGAAATCGCAGCGTATCGACGATCCGGCTCATCCGCTCGCTCCAGCCGGTGCCGCCACGGCCGAGCAGATCGACGTTGGATGCCGGCGTCGGATCGAACGTCACCCACCCGGAGCCGGGGAAATACACCTCCGCCCACGAGTGCGCGTCGCCGGCGCGGACCGCGACGTAGCTGCGATACTCGTTCCACTCGCCGCCGAGGAAGCCGTTGACGTTGCGCACCGGAATCTGGTTGATGCGCGCGAGCACAGCGAACGCCGAGGCAAAGAACTCGCAGTGGCCTTTCTTGCGATCGAACAGAAAAAAATCGACGGGCTCTTGGCTCCCGGGGTCGGCAAGCTCGAGCGTGTACGTCAGGTTCGCGGCGAGCCAGCTCTGGATGGCGACGGCCTTGTCGTAGTTGTTAGTGAGCCCCTTGGTGATCGACAGCGCGAGCTCGCGCGTGCGGCGGGTGATCTCCGGCGGCTGGCCCGCGACGTTGAGCTGGAGATAGGCCTCGTACTCCGCAGGCAACGGACCTTGCGCGAGCCTCAGCTCGTCGGCCGATGGCCCCGATAGCTCCGACCACACGGTGTAGTGCAGCGTGTTGCCGTGAACCAGCCGAACTTCGTCGTTGCGTTCGGCTGTAGTGCGCCGCGGCCGGATCGTGTGCGCGTATTCGACGATTCGCGGCAGGCTGGCGCCGAACAGCACGTCGGAGTCGAGCGGATCGAGCCAGATATCCTGACGCACGCTGCGCGCCGCGATCCGGTCGATCTCGAACGCCGGCATCGCGTCGCCGTCCCACAGCAGGAACCGCCGATCGCGAGTGCGGCTCTGCTCGAGGGTCTGCGCGGTCAGCGGCGCGGCCAGGCTGCGCGTCCACCGGCCGCGGCTGTAATGATCGAACGCGACCCCGCGCCAATGGATGGCGGGTGCGAATCGGCCGCCGTATTTGCTGTCGATCTCGACGCGCATGACGACGGTCGGATCCTGCTTGATCACGCCGTGGCCGCCGAGCTTCACGCCGTCGGAGAATCCAGACAGGGTCAGCCCGCCGCGATTATTGAGGAACAGACCGATCCCGACGCGTGGCAGGGTCAAGAACACGATCGCCGAGCCCAGGAATACGCCGAGCGACAACAATCCGGTGCCGAGGAAGAACCGACCGCCGACGATTCTCCGCGAGTCGAGGATGCGCCGGACCTCGACGCGCTCGGATGCGCGATCCGCCGCATGCTTGACCAGCAGGTTGTCCTCCATCTCGCGGCGCAGGTGGAACAGCGTCAGCGCCCACGTCGACGAGATCACGAAGCCGAGAAAACACGCGCCGTAGGTAACGTCGGCGTTGAGCACCGAGCCGGCGACCAGCATCAAGAACGACAGCAAGTACATCTGTTGCCAGTCGCGCGCGGCTCGGCGGTTGAATGCCTTGGCGATCACCAGCCACACCAAGAACTGCGCACCGACGCCGAGGAAATCGCCGGTGGCGATCGACGTGAGCAGGCTGTAGACCAGCGCGAACATCGACGCGATCGTCCACACCCACGTCCACCGCTCGAACCGGATCCGCGGCGGCTCCCACCACCACGAGACGACGAGCGCGACGAGGCCGACGAGCGACAGCGGTGCCGAAACACCGGGGCCGAGTGTCATCGCAAGATACGCGAACCCGACCATCAAGTAGGTCGCGGTCTTGTGGGCGACGGCGAACCTCATACGTCCATCACCGTCGCAGCGTGGGGGCGGCCGGCGGCTGCGACCGCGCGAGGAATCACCAGCACGGCCTCGGCGCGCGCCGGCAGCGCGTGGAATGCGACGCCGTCGTCGACGTACGGCAGCAATGCGAGGGTGCGCAGCAGGCGAGCTTCATGGATCCGGCCGGTGCCGCTCGGCACGTGGCAGTCGCGTGCGCACAGCTCGACGTGCCAGCCGACCTCGAAGTACGACGTCGCGAGACTCGCGGCGACGCTGATCGCCCGCTCGGCGGCCGCGATTTGGGCTTCGCTCTGCGCGCTGCGCTGGGCGTGCGGGGCACGCGCCAGCTCGTCGAGCACCTGCCGCGGCAACGCGTTGTCGACCGCGATCACGACCCGGCGCGACAGCTCGTCTTCGTATTCGCGCACCAGCAGCCGACCCGTGCGCGCGCTGGATCGCCAATGGACATCTCGACGATCGTCACCCACGCGGCGTTCGCGAAGCCCGAAGAATTCACCGCGGCGCCCCAACCGATCGGCACTCGCCTCGCCGCGGGCACTCGCGCGTGGTGGTGGTCGCGGCACGGCCACGCGCGCGGGATACACCAGGACCTCGAGGCTGGCGTCGACGTCGCGTGACTTGCGAAACAGCGCGAACGGGAACTTGGTGGCGATCCGATAACCGGTAAGCGTGTACAGACCGCGGCGCGCGAACGTGTGGCGATAGCTGGTGCGCTGCGACTTCGAGGCGGGGATCTTGAGGAAGTAACACCGCTTATCGATCGGTACGCGATCCATCAGGTCTTCGACCTCGATCGAAAACGACGACCGGTTGGCCTTGCCGTTTCTGATCACGACCTCCATCAGGAACGGCTCGCCGGCGAACACCCGCGGCGGCGGACGGCGCTCTACCGACAGCCGACGCAACGTGATCTCCGACAGCACGCCGGACGCGACGATGAACGACAGCAGCCAGCCGAGCAGCAGGTACAGCAGGTTGTTGCCGGTGTTGATCGCCGCGAACCCGACGCCGATCGACAGCACGACGATGATCCGGCCTTCGCGGGTAAAGCTGAGCCGGCGCGGCGGCCGGAAACGACGGCGAAGGCGCGCCCAGAACGACATGGCTCAGGTCGGAACTGCGACCCTGTGCACGATCTCGGCGACCCAGCGCTCGGCTTCGCTGCGCGCGCGCGACAGCGAATCGATCGCCTGCGCGAGCACCAAGCGATGCGCCAGACACGGCACCGCCAAGCTCTTCAGATCGTCGGGCACGACGAAGTCTCGGCCGCCTGCGAGCGCCGCCGCTTGTGCCGCGCGGTACCAGGCGAGGGCGCCGCGCGTCGAGACGCCCACCGCGATCGCCGGGTGATGGCGAGTCTCCTCGACGATCGACATCGCATAGTCGAGCAGCGCGTCGTCGACGCGGATCGCTTCGACGCCTTCCTGTAGCGAGCGAACCGCCGCGAGGTCGACCACCGGGCTTAGCCGAGTGACCGGATCTCCGCCGGCGCGATCGCGCATCAGCTCGCGCTCGACCGACTTCGCCGGATAGCCGAGCGAGATCCGCAGCAGGAACCGATCCATCTGCGACTCGGGCAGCGGATAGGTGCCGTAGTGCTCGGCAGGATTCTGCGTCGCGATCACCATGAACGGCATGTCGAGCGAATGCGTGGTGTCGTCGATCGACACTTGGCCTTCGCTCATCGCCTCGAGCAGCGCCGACTGAGTGCGCGGCGTGGTTCGGTTGATCTCGTCGGCGAGCACCACGTTGGCGAAGATCGGCCCGCGCTTGAGCTCGAATACCTTGCCGTGCTGGTCGTAGATCGAAACGCCGACGATGTCGGACGGCAACAGATCGCTGGTGAACTGGATCCGGCGGAACGTGCCACCGAGCGCCGCCGCCAGCGCGCGAGCGAGCGTGGTCTTGCCGACGCCCGGGATGTCTTCGATCAGCAGATGGCCGCGCGACAGCAAGCTGACGACCGCCGCGCGGATCGCCTCGGGCTTGCCGCGCACCACGGTCGCGATCGCGTCCTCCAGCTTGCGGACCGCACCGATATCGGTAGACGACAGCGGTGCCACGGGAACCACCATGTTCGAACAGTATAACCCGTCCGAAACGGCGACGGGGACCTACATGGTCCCCGTCGAGCTCAGCCGGCGGGCCAATGAGCCCCGATCCGTCGCTACGTTAGTTGTTCCGCAGGCTCATCAGCAGCTGGAGGACGTACCAGAACAGCGTCGCGATCGTCGAGAACAGGATCAGCGCCGCGGACACGTGCGCGGTCGGCGGGAAGTCCTTCATCACCACGCTGGTGTAGTAGAGGATGTAACCCGACATCAGGAGGATGCCGATGCCGGCGAAGATGCCGCCGAGGTGGAATCCGAACAGCATCGACGACAGGATGATCCCGAGGAACGCGAAGCTCGCGATCGTCAGGGCGCCGCGCATGAACGAGAAATCCTTCTTGGTGATGAACACGGTCGCCGTCAGGCCACCGAAGATCACCATCGTGATCAAGCCGGCCTGCATGATCAGCTCGTTTCCGCCGGACGGACCGAACTTCAAGATCGCGATCCAGAGCAGCGGCTGAACGATCAGCGCCTCGGCGACAACCGCGACCAGAAGCCCGACGTATTGCAGCCCGCGCGAGGTCTCCGACATCGCGAGCCGCTGCGCGACCCAGCCAACGCCCATGAACGCGCCGAGGATGATCAGCCAGTTCCACGGCCCGCCGAGCGCAAAGCTCGCGAACTTCAGACTCGTGGTCTGCATGTACGTCATCATCCCGGCGGTGATCGCAGCCCAGGCGATCAAGGCCACGCCGAGAAGGCCGTAGGTCTTGCGGAGAAATGCGACGCGGTCACTCACGCCCAGCGTGGCAACAGCGCCTTCGATCGGTCGAGCAGTATTCGAAAGTGCCATGGGGTTAGCCTCCCAGCCGGTTCAAGCCCTTATGTAGCACGGATCATACCCGACGAGCCTCGCGCGGTATTCCGAGGTGGCTCCTACACCAATGGGTAGTGGACGCCATGCTTGACCCGCCGAAACGTTGACTTCCATAGTCCCGGTAGCGATGGTCGCACCGAGGGAACTTTGGTCGCACGGCGAGTCATCGCGATGTGTGTGGTCCTGGGGGGCGCCGGGGCTGCAGGGGCGCAGCCTGTAGCGGATCCGCCCGCCGAGCCGGCGCCAGCTGCAGCCCTGGAGCCAGTACCACCGGGTTCGCCGGCACCGTCCGAATCGCCGCCCGCGAGCGAGCTCGGGGACATGCCGTCCGAGCCATCGCCCGTGTCGGCAATGGATATCCAGATTCACGGGTTCGTCAGTCAGGGCGGGTTCGTCTCGACGGCCAACGATTACATCGGTAAATCGTCGCGCGGCACGCTCGAGTTGTTCGAGGCCGGTCTCAACGTGTCGGCGTCTCCGATCGACCGGTTGCGCGTCGGCGTCCAGCTGTTTGCGCATGACGAGGGCGCGATCGGCAACTACACGCCACGGATCGACTGGGCGTTCATCGACTATCGACTACGTCCGTGGCTAGGGATTCGCGCCGGCCACACCAAGATTCCGTTCGGGCTCTACAACGAGTACCTCGACATCGATTCTGGCCGGCTGCAGATCTTGCCGCCGCAGAGCGTGTATCCGCTGACCAACCGCGACGTGCTGGTCGCGCAGACCGGGTTCCTCGTGTACGGCACGCTGCCGCTCGCGGCGGCTGGTGAGCTCGAATATTCCGCGTATGGCGGCACCCTCGCGCTCGGCGTTCCCGATCATCAACCGCCTGGCGGACCACAGGTCTATGCGGTCGATAGCAAATACGTGCTCGGTGGCCAGGCATTGTGGCGGCCACCCGTAGAAGGACTGCGTGTCGGCGCCAGCCTGCTCCGCGCGAGCTTCGATCAATACCTGCAGTTCGACGCCGCGACCACCGCGATCCTGATCGCGGCAGGGCTCGCGCCAGCGGACTTCGACGGCAAGGTGATCTTCGCGCTGCGGCCCGCGAACCTGTGGGTCGCATCGCTGGAGTACAGCGAAGGCGATTGGTTGTTCGCCGCCGAGTACAGCCGATGGTTCGCTCGTACTCCGGTGGAGCCTGCCGTGCTCAAGCTTCCGAACACGCTCAGCGAGCGGTTCTACGGCATGGTGACCTATCGTGTCTCGGATCGGCTCGAGACCGGCGCGTACTACTCGGTGCACAACGCCGACATTCATCATCGCGACGGTCGCGATCCGAAGTTCATGCCGCGCCATCAGGCGTTTCAGCGCGACGCGGCGGCGACCCTGCGGCTCAACGTCAACGAGCATTGGTCGTGGAAGCTCGAGGGGCACTTCATCGATGGTGCCGCTGGGCTCGACGCTGCGTCGAATCCCGATCCAGAGCGCTACTGGTGGTTGTTCCTCGCGAAGTCGACGGTGGCATTCTGATGCGCTGGCTGGCAATCTTCGTCATGCTCGCGCTGGCCGTTGCGCCGCGCGCGGCCACCGCCGATGGCGACCGCTACCAGGTCATCGTCCACCCCACCAACACCGCAACCAGCATCGATCGGGCATGGCTTCGTCAAGCATTCCTGAAGCGTTCGCTCGGGTGGCGCGACGGCAAGGTCGTGCGGCCGATCATGTTGACGGCGCGATTCTCGGCGCGCGATCGATTCGTCCGTGACGTGATCAAGAAGACGCGATCCCAGCTCACGGCCTATTGGAACCAGCAGATCTTCTCGGGCAAGGCCGTGCCGCCACCCGAGGCCGACTCGACCACGGCGGTGATCGCGTGGGTGCTCAAGACGCCGGGCGCCGTCGCATTCATTCCAGCGGGTGTGGATCCAGGCGGCGCGCGCGTCGTCGACGTGCGGTAGGCCTCGACCCAGACTCAACGCCGAAGTCGGTTGCAACTAGAGTCTGACCACCAACCACAACGTCGCGAGCGACGCCACCAGCGTCGGAATCGTGACGATGACTCCGATCGTCACGAACGTGCGAAGCGAGACGCGCACGCCTTGGCGGCGAAGCGCGTGTGTCCATAGCAGACCCGCGAGCGATCCGATCGGCAGCAACCGCGGCCCGAGGTCTCCGCCGATCATCGCCGCGAACACCTGCGCGTCGGAATGCTCGGCGAGCGCGATCGAGCTGAGCAACGCCATCGCATGGTTGCCGATCACCGCCGAGCCGAGTGCGCTGATCACGCCGACGCTGGCCAGCGGCGCGGGAGTCGCGCTGTAGATCGATGCGAGCGAGTCGGTGACGCCCGCGCGAGCCAGCGTCGTCGCGAGCACCAGGATACCGAACAGGAACGGCACCAGCTCCCAGCTCACCCCCAAGCTGATCGCACGCAACGTGACCTTGCGATGGAGCGCGGTCGCGACGCACAGCGCTGCGGCGATCGCGGCGACGGGCCACATCGGCGAGTGGACCGCCGCGAGCAACGGATAGGACACGATGCTCGCGCCGGTCACCGCGAGGATCAGCTTGGCGTGGCCGCCCAGCGGCTCGAACGCCGGTGCTTCGCCCTTGGCGGGCTCGTCATCGGCCAGCACGTCGCGGAAGCACCACGCAAGACAGCGGTAGGCGATCAGCCAACCGATCAGCGCGACCGGGATCATGTGGAGCGCGTAGTTGTTGAAGCTGATCCCGGTGCGATGTGCGAGCACGAGGTTCATCGGATTGCCGGTCGGCAGCGGAGCGACACCGGCGGCGACGAACACCGCAAACGCGAACGGCAGCACGAACTTCACGTGGCGCTTCGGATAGACCGCGCGAAGCAGCTCCACGATCACCGGGGTCAACAGCAGGATCGCCGCATCGTTGGACAGCAACGCCGCGGTAACGGCGCTGAGCCCGAACACCCAGCGAAACGCATGGCGCGTGGGCCCCCGGGTTCGCGGTTCGATCCATGCGGCGAGCCGAGCGAAGATTCCGACTTCGGCGGCACATGCCGTCGTCACCATGATTCCGACGATCGTGATCAGTGGCCGCCACAGATCGCCGGCCGCATGGCCGAGATCACGGACGTTCGCGGTGCCGCCCGCAACGGCGAGTGTGACGCCGATGGCGGCGCCGAGTGCGGGAGCCCATGCCGACCGCCACGCCAGCGCAACCACCAGCGCGACGACGATGGCGACGACGGCGAGCACGGCGCCGCTATCGTAACTCGATCGCGCGCCGCGGGCTCAGCGATTCGCGACAACGGCCCGCCGAGCAGGATCGGTTAGCGGCTCGCCTTGAGCTTCTTGATCTCGGCGATCAACTCCGGGATCGCGGTCTCCCACTTCGCAACCAGGCCGTAGTCGGCGACTTGGAAGATCGGCTCTTCCTTGTTCTGGTTGATCGCGACGATCGTCTTGCTGCTCTTCATGCCGGCGAGGTGCTGGATCGCACCCGAGATCGCGACGGCGAAGTACAGATTCGGCGCGACGATCTTGCCGGTCTGGCCGACCTGCCAATCGGCGGGAACCATCCCAGCATCGGTGGCGGCGCGCGACGCGCCCATTGCGGCGCCGAGCAGATCTGCAAGCTCCTCGAGGACCTTGAAGTTCTCTCCGCTCTTCATGCCGCGGCCGCCGGACACTACGATCTTGGCGTCGGACAGCTCGGGGCGATCGCTCTTCTGGGTCTCGAGCCGAACGAACTCTGCGCCGCGTGCATCGGTGCCGCCCGCGGCTGCGGACGTCACACTGCCTGCGCTGCCGAGCTCGGGAGCCGGATCGAACTCCGACTGACGAACCGTGATGCAGATCGTCGGCGTGGCGACCTGGACCGTCGAGTACGCATTGCCAGCGAGCACCGGGCGCACGAACGTGTCCTTACCTTCAAGCTTGGCGATGTCCGAGGCCATGCCGGCCTCGAGCAGCGCGGCCGTGCGCGGCATGAAGTCCTTGCCGATCGCAGTTGCGGTCGCAGTGACGACCGTGGCGCCGTTCTCCTTCGCGAGCCGCGCCACGATCGGCGCATAGGTCTCGGCGAGGTAGTTGGTTAGGCTGGCGTCTTCGACGACGATCACCTTGCCGGCATACTTGGCAGCCGCTGCGCTCGCAGCCTGCGCACCGGCGCCCATCAGCAGGATGATCACGTCACCGCCGTGCGCCTTGGCAGCGCTGCGGGCGAACGTCAGGTTAGCGAGCGCGCTCGACCGGAGCGCCGAGCCGTTGAATTCACAAAATGCGAGGACGTTGCCCATTAGAGCACCTTCGCTTCTTCTGCCAGCTTCTTTACCAGCGTCGGGACATCGGAGACGAACTGACCAGCGGCGCGCGGAGGCGGCAGCGTGACGTTCAGCTCTTTGATCATCGGAGTGGGGCTCGCGCCGTAGTCCGCGAGCTTGGTCGCGGTCAGCGGCTTCTTCTTGGCCGCCATGATGCCCTTGAGCGAAGGCAACCGAGCGCCATCGCCGGCGTAGCTGTGCGAGTCCGGCGTGATGCCATTCTTCACTGCCTTGGGTCCGACGATCCGGAGATCGACGGTGACCACCGCGGGCATCGGCACGCGCTTGTACTCGACGCCGCCATCGACCTCGCGGCCGACGGTCATCGACTTCTTGTCGCCCGCGAGCTCCACCGAGGCGGCGAACGTCGCCTGCGGCCAGTTGAGCTTGCCCGCGAGCATCTGGCCGACCTGGTTGGCATCGCCGTCGACGGCTTGCTTACCCATCAGGACCAGATCCGGCTTTTCGGCCTCGATGATGCCGGCGAGCACTTTGACGACGATCAGCGAGTCGATCTCGGCATCGTTGGCGACGACATGGATCGCTCGATCCGCGCCCATCGCGAGACAGGTCCGGATCTCTTTGGCTGCATCGTCCGGCCCGATCGACACCACGACGATCTCACCCGGTTGACGGGTGCCGTCGGCGCCGTTTTCGAGCAAGCGCAACGCGGTCTCGACGGCGTATTCGTCGAACGTGTTGACGATCCAGGACGCGCCGGTCAGGTCGATGTGGCCATCCTTGATCTTGGCCTTCTGCGTCGGGTCGGGGACCCGCTTGACGGGAACCAGGATCTTCACGAAGACATCTCCTTCTTACCTTCAGCTGCGAGCTCCGAGCGAACGCGCGGCGACCCAGTCAGCGGCGGCACGATAGCGAATTTCTTCGGCCACGTACTGGGGGAACGCCCGAGATCGACGATCGCCGCCGAGCGAACACGGCTCGGGTATCGCAACCATGGTTCGACGGGGCGTGCATACCTGGCGCCCCACCGGGCTGAGTTGAAAACGCGATCTGTTCGAACTACAACCTCGGGGTGTCAACAGCACGGATCTCCGGGCGTTTAGTCATCTGCGCGGCGGTCTTGATCGCCGGTGCGTGCGACAAGAACAACAAGCCGAGCGACACCGGCGCGATCAGCGCGATGGACCGGGCAGGGTCGGGTGACAGCCCTGGCACCGCTGCCGAGGGTCCCGTCGATTCGACGCCGCTGCCTGGCGTCGATGTCAGCAAGCTATCTGCCGACAAGCAGGCTACGTTCTACAAGTTTCTTGGCTCGCTCAAGTCACCGTGTGGCAAGGCGCATAGCCTTCGCACGTCGTTCACCTCGGACACGTCGTGCAAGCGCGCGCCGTTCGCCGTGAGCTTCGTGGTCGCGATGCTCGAGGACGAAGCCACCGACGCCGACGTGCGCGAGTTCTACAAGGGCCGCTACGAGACGCCGGGCGCCAAGGCGACGCTCGACCTGAGCAAGGCTCCGTACGTTGGAACCCCCGACGCTCCGGTCAAGCTGGTGGAGTTCTTCGACTACGCATGTCCCGCCTGCCAACACGTGGCGCCGATCCTCGCCGAGGTCGCGACCAAGAGTGAGGGCAAGGTCGTCGAGTATTTCTTGATGTATCCGCTCGAGAAGATCCATCCCAACTCACGCAGCGCTGCGAAGGCGGCGCTGGCCGCTCAGCAGCAAGGCAAGTTCAAGCAGATGCACGAGCTGCTGTTCGCGAAGGCGCCGGCGCACACTGCGGCCGACGTCACAGGCTACGCGAAGGCGCTCGGTCTCGATGCGGCCAAGTTCGATGCCGATTACACGGCGGCAGAGGCCCATGTCGCATCCGACGTCAAGCAGGGCGAAGCGGCCAAGGTGGAGTCGACCCCGACGGTGTACCTCAATGGCATCAAGTACATGGGCCCGATGTCGGCCCGGTACCTGGAGATGGCGATCACCGAAGAGGTCGCGGTGAATCGATGACCGGATGCGGTCGTCACAGGGCCATGCTGCGGCCGTTTGCGTTGCTGATCGGCATGATGGTGTTGGCGCTGGCCGCCCCCGCGACGGCCGATGTTCTCAAGGTAGGAGACCGGCTGGTCGAGCTCGACACCGCGGTCGATGCGGCGGGCAAGCCGTTCAAGCTCAAGAAGCTCAAGGGCAAGTGGGTGGTGGTCACCGTTGGTGCCGAGTGGTGTAAGCCGTGCGCGAAGGAGCTCCCGGTGTGGGACAAGCTCGCCGGCGAATATGGCGCCAAGGTGGTGTTTGTCGCCGTCGACGTCGACGACCAGATCGAGGCCGGCAAGCGGTTTCACAAGAAGCTCAAGCTCAAGAACATGACGCTGGTGTACTTGCCGGTCGAAGGCTCGGCGGTCGTCGATCGCTACGGCGCGGCGACCATGCCGTCGTCGTTTCTCGCGGATCCCAACGGGGTCGTTCGCTACGTCCGCGCTGGATTCGAATCCAAAGATCCGAGCGGCGAGTACAAGAAGTTCAAAGCGCAGCTCGACAAGCTCGTGAAGTAGCCGCTCGTTACGAGCTCGGCGCGGCCCTGGTCACCATCCACAGGTTGTAGCCGAGCGGCACGCCATCCATCGCTGCGTTGCTGTGGACGTAAAGGTGGCAGCCGTCGGCGGACAGCCAGGTCGGTGCCTCCTCTATGATCGGGTCGCTCAATCCCTGGACGGGCGATGCGGTGCCGAACCCATCTTGTGGTGTCGACCGCGACGCAATAAATACGTCGCCGCTGGTACCGACGACGCGGCGAAACGCGATTCGCCGTTCGTCCTGGGAGACCGCCGGGAAGTCTTCGTTTGCGACGCTGTTAACGTCCCCGACCACCGCAGAGAACTCGGATAACACGCCGTCGCTGGCGATGTTCGCGCGGAAGATGTCGCGCGCACCCAAGCCACCGCGCGAGCTCGACGCGAAGTACACCGCGCTGTCATTGGCGAACATTGGATGAATCTCGTTGTCCATCATCTCCGGCCGGATGCTCGGCGGTCCGAACGTCGCGGTGGTGACCGAGCGCTTGCTCGTCCAGATTCGGTACGTGCCTGGAGTCATCCGATCGGTGTCGTACAGCAACACCAGCTCGCTCGGTGGCGATGACGGATTCAGGTCGCTACTGATCGAGTTCACCGTCGTGATCAGCTGAGGTTCGTCGAACGGATCCTCGATGCGTGCGCGCACCGCGAACCATAGGTCCGCGGTGCCCCCGGAATTGCGGCGCGCAAACATGATGCGAAGCTCGTCGGGACTCAACCGTGCGGTCGACTCGTCCAGATCGCTATTGACGGTCGGGACCAGGACCGGCGCACCAAACGCAGCGTTCGGATCGCAACGCGGTCCCGGCGCATCAGGAGTTGCATCGGGCATAGTGGGAGACGAGCCGCACCCCACCAGGGCAATGCCAAGGCCGAACCACCAGCGCATCGTCATAGTGTTTGACGGCCGGGAGCGTCGGTCAACTATAAGGGCACGCGAACAAGCTCGACGGGCCGCTTGGTTACATGCCCGCCTGGGCCTTGAGCTGCTCGGCCTGGTCGTGGGCGCGCAGCGCATCGATGATGTCGTCGAGGTTGCCGTCCATGATCGCCGGTAGGTTGTGCTTGGTGAGGCCGATACGATGGTCGGTTACGCGATCCTGGGGAAAATTGTAGGTCCGGATCTTCTCGGACCGGTCGCCGGAGCCCACCATCGACTTACGCTGGGCTGCTTCGGCCGCCATCACGCGCTCGCGCTCGGCCTCGTAGATCTTCGAGCGCAATAGCTTCATCGCCTTCGCGCGGTTCTTGATCTGGGAGCGCTCGTCCTGGCACGCGACGACGACGCCGGTCGGGAGGTGGGTGATCCGCACGGCCGAATCCGTGGTGTTGACGTGCTGGCCGCCGGCGCCGCTCGACCGATAGGTATCGATCTTCAGATCCTTTTCGTTGATGTTGACGTCGACCTCTTCGACCTCGGGCAATACGGCCACCGTCGCTGCCGACGTGTGAATCCGGCCCTGGGCTTCGGTCGCCGGTACACGCTGTACGCGGTGGACGCCGGACTCGAACTTCATCTTCGAGAACACATCCTTGCCGTCGACCAGGATGACGACTTCCTTGAACCCGCCGGCGGTGCCCTCCGAGAGCGACATCACCTCGAGCTTCCAGCCCTGGCGCTCGGCGAATCGCGTGTACATCCGGTACAGATCGCCGGCAAACAGCGCGGCCTCGTCGCCACCGGTGCCGCCGCGGATCTCGACGATCGCGTTCTTGCCGTCGCTAGGATCCTTGGGCAGCAGCAGGATCTTGATCGCTTGCTCGGCGGTCTCGCGCTGGCTCTCGAGCTCGGTGACCTCGGCGCGGGCGAGCTCGCGCAGCTCGGCGTCGGTCTCGGCTTCGACCATCTGGCGCGCCGATTCGAGATCGCCGCGGAGCTTCAAGTAGCTCTTCCACGCGCCGACCAGCGGCTCGAGATCCGCGTGCTCGCGCGACAGCTTCATGAACTCAGCGCGCTTGTTGATCACCTCGGCGGTGCCGAGCAGCGCGCTGACTTCTTCATGACGACGCTCGAGCGTCGTCATCTTGTCTCTAAAATTCGGAGCGTCGAACATGGGCTGCCCCGACGCGAACCTGGCGGAGTCGTCTTACGACTTCTTCGCGTACTTCTTGTTGAACCGATCGATCCGCCCCGCGGTATCGAGCAGCTTCTGCTTGCCCGTGAAGAACGGGTGGCACTGAGAGCAGATGTCGATACCGAAGTCGCCTCGGGTCGAGAACGTCTCGTGGATCGCGCCGCACGCGCAGCTGATGCGGGCGGGACGGTAGTGGGGATGGTTCGCAGTGTCCTTCATCGAAAACCTCGTTACCCCGTTGCCGGGGGGCTCGGGTGAGCCCGTATCTATAGGGAGGACGAGCGACAAATGCAAGCTAGCCGGTCGTCGGGCACGCCGGCTAACCCATTGATTCCGCGAGGCAGGCGCTACTTTCGGGTGCCGCCGAGCCGCGGGGGCGCTTTGTCTGGGTACAGCGGGAGCAGCTCGTGACCGATCCGCAAGTCCTTGACCGATCGGTACTTCGCGCCGAGGTCGAGGCTCACATAGATCTTGTTCGAGTCGAACACGCCGAAGCTGGTCGACACCACGATCTGCTCCGCGCCGACCTTCTCGAAGCCCTCGGGACACACGTCGTGGCCGTAGATCGCCATCGTGCCGTTGGTCGCCTTGAGAAATCGGCGAGCCTCGGCCTCGGTGGCTGACCGCGCCCACAACACGCGGCCAACCACCGGCGTGTCGAGGACCTCGAGCGGGCTGGCGTATTGATCACCAGATAGGTCGGCGTCTTCGAGATCTTTGACCGAGTCGATCTGTGCAGCAGGAGCGCCATGCGTGAACACGGCACCGCACTTGCTCACGGCGGCGAGCGCAAAGGTGTTGATGATCCCGCGCATCCGCGCAGTAGCGGCCGGTCCGAGAATCTGCTCGAGCAGCGCGACCTCATCGGCGGCAAACTTTGCGGTGTGCGGGCCGCCGACGTGACCATGCTCGTGGTTGCCGTACAACGCGTGGACGCGACCTGGGTACTGCACGGTCAGCGCGGAGTACGCGAGCATCAGCTCACCAGAAGCGTCGCGGTAGTACTCGCCCAAGAAGTCCGGCCAATCCTCGGGATCGATGTGCGGGCCGTGAATCAGATCGCCGGTGAATAGCAGGTGCGCATCGCCGTTCTGCGTGGTCAGCGCCGCCTCGAACAGCTCGACCATGCGCTTGAAGTCGCGCATGCAACCCTGAAGATCCGTGCACACGAGGAGCCGACCGTGGTCGGGTAGTCGCAGCACGCGGGCCATGTGATCCCACGCTACCGGAACATGGATCGTCCCGATAGCAGGTGGGTTGGAGAATTGCGATGTGGGACACTTTGTTGGTGAGGCGTGTCAGAGCAATCGTGACTGGCCGCGTGCAGGGCGTGTCGTATCGCGCGACCACGATGGACCAGGCGCAGCAGCTCGGCGTCACGGGTTGGGTGAAGAATCGCGCGGATGGATCGGTGGAGCTGGAGGCCGAAGGGCCCGACGACAAGATCAAGGCGTTGCTCGCATGGTGCGAGCAGGGGCCACCTATGGCTCGGGTAGCGAACGTCGCCGTCGAGGAGCTTGCCGTGACCGGGCAGGGTGTGGCGTTTCGGATCACGCGCTAACCGGATCTGGATCCGATCCTGCTCAGCTCAGCTCTCGGGTTCCGTATTCCTCTTGAGACGAATCGCGAATAGCGATGCGGAACCTGAACGAGAATGACGTCAGCGGCCCGAGGCCAGATCACTGCTCGAGCCCGAGCAGCTCCTGCGCTTCCGGATCCGGCGGCCTACACACCACGCGATCCACCTTCGCCATCTTTGCGTGGATCACATCACACACCGGCGTGAACGACGCCTTCTGGAATGCGCGCAGCGACGCTTGGTTGCCGGCGGCGATCAGCGCCCATGACCGATAGGTGTCGGTCTCGCGAAGCAGCTTGGTGATGTGCTCGAGCATGACCGGGCCAACGCCGCGGCCGCGGGCGGCGGGCGCGACAAACACGCTGTGAATGTAGGCGTCGTACTTCGACAGCTTCAGCGTTCGCCCGAGCTCGGGCGCTTCGATCGGACCGCGCGCAGCCCATGCGATACCGGCGGGGCGAATCCCGAACATCGCGAGCACCGCGCGATCGCCGCGATGCCAGTGCTTTCGCGCGGTGGGCTCGTCGAGCGCGAGGTGCTCGGTGAGATCGGCGCGATGCGGCTCGTCGAGCTTGTCGTAGTCCGCTTCGCCAAACTCGGCGAGCGTCAGACCATGGGGAACCTCGATGCCGCGCGTCCACAGCTGGCCGCGATACAGGCAGTAGCGATCGTATTGCGCGACGCTCGCGGCGGCGCTGCGGATCTTGGTCCACGCCGCGCGCGCTTGAGCCGCAGCGACCGCCGGCGTTTCGCGTGCTCGACGGGCGCGTCGCGTGACGTGATGCACCGTCTTGCCGACGCTCGCCGTCGTCGACTGGCCCCAGATCCGCACCGCGAGCGCGGGCTGCTTGGACGCCGGCAGCGAGGGCAACGCATATTCGAGCGCGCCGGTGACGACGTCGAGTGCGACGCAGCCGCGAGCGCGGGCAGCGATCGCCTCGGCATGGAGCAGGCGGGCAGGCGCCTTTGCCGCGACCTGCGGATCGACCGCCATCGCGAGCACGACCGCACGATCACCGTCATCGACGACCAGCGCGGCCGCAGCGGCTTCACCTTGCGAATCATCGAGGCGCGCCAGCCGAACCTTGCCCTGCTTACCGAGCTCGAGCGCGACCTCTTCGAGCAGCGCATTGGCTTCGGGATCGGCGAGCGGCGATGGCTCGTCGCGCTCCGCCCACTCGAGCCGCGACAGCCGGCGCAGCGCCGAAAGCCCTTTGCGCAGTGCTGCGAGATCCTCGCCGTAGGTGGTCACCAGCCCGGTGCCATCGGTGGTCTCGGTGGGCGCGAGCGCGAGCGCGATCCGATTGGCGCCGCCCCCCGATGGCGAGCTCTCCACCGTGAACCCTGCCGGGGTGAGCCGCTGCACCAGGTTGGCGCGGATCCGCGATGGATCGGCGAGCGGCTCGAGATCGAGCACATCCCAGGTCGGCGCTTCGTCGATCAACTTGCGCGCGATCGCCGCGCCGCTACGATCCTCCCAACCTTGACGCGACAGCAGATCCAGCGATGGCGGGCGAGGCCCGGCGTCGCCGATCATCCGGAGCTCGTGCGAGTCGAGTAACGCGACCTTGACGGTGCGGCGGTAGAGCGGCGCCAGGCACACGATCGTGCCCGGCGCGACGTCTTTCTCGGCGTCGGTGGCGCGACCGACCAGCACGTGAAGCTCGGCGGCGAGCGTGTTGTGATACGCGTGCCACCACGGCAGCAGCCAGTCCGGACCGCGGAACAACGCGCTCGAGCCCGCTTGCGCCAACGAGCGCCACTCGGGCTCGATAGCGCGCAGCGCAGCCAACTCGCGCACCACGGAGACATCGATCGCCATCGAGGTAATCCGACGTTATCACGCGGACACCAACCGTGCCGGTGCGCGGCGGTCGTCCCGATCGCAGCCATGCGCGATTTCGCTCGCCCCCGCGAGCTCCCGGGTGGTACGCGAGCAGCGCATGTCCCCGGTGCATCCCGGCACGTTCTCGATCCGCTGGACCATCATCGGTGCGGTCGCTGGGGTGGGTGCATGGTGGTTCTACGTGTGGTTGATGATCGGGTCGAGATTCGAGACCGAGGCGGCGCCGTACATCGCACACGCCGCTGCTGCCGCCACGATCGGTAGCCTGATGATGCGATTCCAGCCGCTACGGCCGACTCGGGAGCCTGTCGCTGCCGCGGTGCTCGCGATCGGCTTGATGACGCTGGTGTTCATCGTCATTCCTCACTGGTTCACCTGGGTGGCGGACCGGTCGCCTCGGCCCTGGTTGGTCGTGCCGGCGATCGCAGCTCTGAGTGCAGCGAGCGCGTTTGGTGGTGGACTCGCCAGCCGTCGCACGCAGGTCACGACGCCTCACCTGGTGCCCATCCTGCTGTTGAGCGCGTTCCTCACGCTCGGGCTGCTGACCGTGCTCAGCAACGTCCTGCTCGGATTCACCGGCTCGTTCGACTTCGTCGCGCTCTGGTACGTGGTGTCCCCATTATCCGTACTCGTGGCTGGTTATCTCACGCAGCTCGTGACGCCGATCTATCGACCGTGGGCTTGCGGGGCCGGCTGGTTCTTCGCCTTCGGGATGGTGATGAAGCAGCGGTGGTCGGCAGCGCCGGGTGTCGAGCTGATCGACGCACCCTTGCTCGCGGTGACGACGATCGCGCTGTTGCTAGGTGCAGCAGGCGCGCGCGCCGCGCGTGGGCGGATCGATACGACCGGCATCACAGCCGTCCCGGTCGCTCGCATCGACTAGCCGGCGGACGTCAGCTCGCGGATGCGCGCAGGACGTGCGCGAAGAAGCCATCCGTGCCGTGGCTGTGCGGCGCGACGATCATCGAGTGGCCATCGCCGAGCTGGGCGCCGCGTGTGCCGAGCACGTCGGTGATCGGCACCGATGTCAGCTCGCGATGGCTCGCCGTGAAGTTGTCGATGACGTCCTGGTTTTCGACGCGGAGCAGGGTGCAGGTCGCATAGACCACGCGGCCACCGGGTGCACATAGTGCGCGCGCGCCTTCGAGAATCTCGCGCTGTTTTGCCGCGAACGTCGCGAGGTCGGCTTCGCGCAGCCGCCACCGCGCCTCGGGGTTGCGGCGAAGCGCGCCGATGCCCGAGCACGGTGCGTCGACGAATACGACGTCCGCTTTACCGCGCAAGGCGTCGAGCGCGTCGGGCCATCGCCCGCCCTCGAGGTGGAGCGCCTGGGCGTTCGACACGGTCGCACGGCGCGCGCGGCGCTTGAGCTCGTCGAGCTTGCCCGCGTCGACATCGCTCGCGATCACGCGGCCACGATTGTTGAGCCGCGCGGAGATCGCCAGCGTCTTGCCGCCAGCACCGGCACATAGATCGATCACCAGCGGTTTTCCGTCGATCCCAGCGATCGCGAGATCGGCGAGCAGCTGGCTGCCCTCATCTTGCGCTTCGAGGGCGCCACGCTTGAATGCGTCGAGCGAGAACAAGTTGGTGCGGCTCTCGAGATGCAGCGCGGTATCGCACCAGCTCCCGGGCGTGGTCGTCAGATCGGTCTTTGCGAGCTCGGCGGCGAGGGCATCTCGCGTGGTTACGAGGAGATTCGCCCGCACGGTCATCGGTGCGCGGTGGTTCAACGCGAGCGCGAGCGGTTCTGCAGCGTCGCCCCAGTCGGCGACAAGCCGGTCTGCAAGCCAGTCCGGCAGCGATGCGGCCAGGGCGATCCTCGCCGACGGCCGGCGCTCGGTCGCGATGACCTGGTCGATCGTCGCGACCGCGCTCCAGTCGACGTCCGGTTCGACGCGTGCTGCGCGCGCCGGCTCGAGCACACCTTCGAGCACCAGCAGCGCGAGCAGCCGTTCGAGATCGCGCGGCGCTCGCGTGCCCTTGGCTCCGCGTGCGGTCCGGCCACGTGCGAGCGCGGCATCGATCCGACGCAGATGCCGAACGATCCCGTACAGCGTCTCGCTCACGAACCGGCGTTCGTGCGAGCCGACCCAGGTCTCCTTGCGAAACGTCGTCGACAGCCGATCGGTGACGAACCCCCAGTCCATTCGGGTCCGCTGCCACAGCTCCAGCACGAGCGCGCGTAGTCGACCGCCGTCGGCTACGACGCTGGCGAGCTTCTTGTCGGCGATCCGATCGACCTCGGCTCTCACCAAGGCGTCCGATAGTCTTCGAGGATCAAGTACAGCGGCACCAGGCCGTGGCCGCCGAGTTGCTTGACCATGCGCAGCGAGTCGGCGATTCGATCGATTCGATCGCGGTGTTGCTCGATGTAGCCGCTGTTGGTGGCCAGCTTGGTCACGCCGAGCTGCCGGATCGCCGCCGCCTCGCGCTCGAGCGAGCTATGGAACCGGCGCTCCCACATGTTGGCGGGCACCTGCACGCCGAGCATCTGGTCGAGGACGTCGACATGAAGCTCGCGACCGACGCGCTCGAACAGCGGCGCGGTCTTGGCGAGCGATAGCTTGGCCTCGCGCGACGCGGCCATCACCGCGAACGCATCGCGTGCCAGCGCGACCCGCGCGAGCCCGGTGGCGAGCTCGGGCGTAAACCCGTGAAGCACGAGGTCTTGGGCGCGCGCCTCGAACGCCACCTTCGCGTGACCGTCGAGCGAGCTCTCGATCGCGGCGCTCGCCTCGTCGAATTGCTTGCGGATCTTGGTGATGTCGTCGGGATCGAGCTTCCACGCGGCGTCGTTCCACAGCCACCAGCGCAACAGCCGGCGGTGCACGTCCTCGATCGCGAGCAGCGCCGAGTACTGATCATTGGACGACACGACGTTGTCCTGCGCGTGGATCGCTTTGCGCAGCTCGCGACCGCGCAGCAGCTCGTCGCACATGAAGTAGCGAATGACCAACTCTTCGACCGGCAGCGCGGTCTCTTTGGACAGCTCGACCAGCAGCGTGCAGCCGGCCTGATTGATGATCGCGTTGGTCGCGACCGTCGCGATGATCTCGCGGCGGAGGTGATGTTTCGCGATCTGGTCCTTGTACTTCTCGGCGATCTTCGGCGGGAAGTATGACACCAGCATCGGATCGAACAGCGGGAGGTCCGGAATCCGCGACGCCAACACGCGCTCGTAGAGGTCGTTCTTGGTGTGCGCGACCAGCACCGCGAGCAGGTTGCGGGGGATGCCCTTACCGGTGACCAGCCAAGATCGGAGCTCGTCGTCCGGCGGGATGTGCTCCGCGGTGCGACTGAGCCCGTGCTTATCAAGGTACGACAACAGATCGAGGAACGCCTCGCCGTGCTTGCGGGTGCGCAGCGTCTCCATCGACAGCAGCGCCGACTGGAGATAGTTATCGAGCACGCAGGCGGCGCCGACGTCGGGCTCGAGCTCGCGCAACAGCGTGTCGCGCGACGCGCGAGGCAGCTTGCCGGACGCCATCATCGGCGCGAGCAGGATCTTGAGGTTGACCTCGTGATCGCTGCAGTCGACACCGGCGGAGTTGTCGATCGCGTCGGTGTTGCACCGGCCACCATGCTGGCTGTACTCGGTGCGCGCGCGCTGCGTGATCGCGAGGTTGGCACCTTCGCCGATCACCTTGGCACGCAGGTCGCCGGCGTTGATCCGGACGCTATCGTTGACCTTGTCACCGACCTCGCCGTGGCTCTCGGTGGTCGCCTTGACGTAGGTACCGATGCCACCGAACCACATGAGATCGACGTCGAGCGCGAGGATCGCGCGCACGAGATCGGGACCGCTCACCACCTTGGCCTTGAGCCCGAGCAGCGCCTTGGCCTCCGCCGGCAGCTTGATCTCCTTGGCCGCGCGCTCGAATACGCCGCCGCCCTTGGAGATCAGCTCGCGATTATAGTCGGTCCACTGGGTGCCCGGCGTCGTGAATAGTCGCTTGCGCTCGGCGTACGAGGTTGCGGCGTCGGGCGTCGGGTCGATGAACACGTGCTTGTGGTTGAACGCGGCGACCACCAGCATCTTGTCGTTCAACAGCATGCCGTTGCCGAACACGTCGCCGCTCATGTCGCCGACACCGGCGACGCGAATTGGTGTGGTGCGGATGTCGATCCCCATCTCGCGGAAGTGGCGCTCGACGTTGGTCCAGCCGCCGCGCGACGTGATGCCCATGACCTTGTGGTCGTAGCCAGCCGAGCCGCCCGATGCGAACGCATCGTCGAGCCAGAACTTGTAGGTCTGCGAGATCGCGTTCGCGGTGTCCGACAGGTGCGCGGTGCCCTTGTCGGCGGCGACCACGAGGTACGGGTCGTCGTCGTCGTAGCGCAGCACGCCCGGCGGCGGAACGATCTTGGTGCCTTCATAATTGTCGGTGACATCGAGCAGACCGGCGATGAACACCTCGTACTGAGCGCGCGCTTCCTCGCGCGTCGCGCCGATCTTCTTGGTGACGAAGCCACCCTTCGCGCCGAACGGCACGATCACGGTGTTCTTGAGCGTTTGCGTGCGCTGCAGTCCCAGCACCTCGGTGCGGAAATCGTCGGCACGATCGCTGTGGCGGATGCCGCCGCGCGCGACCTTGCCGCCGCGCAGGTGAATGCCCTCGACGCCCGGCGCATGGACGTAGATCTCGAACATCGGGCACGGCTTGGGCATGTGCTCGACCAGCGCGCTCTCGAGCTTGATCGACACCGCGTCGCCGCGGCCCGGACGGTAGTAGTTGGTACGCCGGGTCGCCTCGAACAGATCGATGAAGTAGCGGAGGATCAAGTCTTCCTGGATCGCGGTGACCGATTCGAGCAGCTCGTCGTAGCGCGCCGCGAGCGGCGGCAACAGCTTCTCGGAGCGCTCGGCCGGCGATTCCTTGCGCGCCGTCGAGAACTTGGTCTCGAAGTACTCGACGAGCAGCGAGGCGCACTTGGGATGAGCGAGCAGCGCATCGTTAACGCTGTGGGTGCCGAAGCCCTGGAACACCTGCACGAAGTAATTGCGATAAGTGATCAGCAGGTCGATCTGGCGCCAGTCGAGCCCGGCGAGATAGCCGAGCCCCAACATCCGATCGTCGAGCAGCTGCCCGGCGAGCACGCGCTGGATGATCGCGCCGAGCCGCTCGAGCGTGGCTTCGTCTTCGATCTTGCCGCCGTCGGCGCCGCTGACCTCGAAGCAGGTGATGTGGACGTCCTTGCCGGGGCCGGGCTCGAGTCGCTCGGCGAGTCGGCTGGTCGTGCGCAGCGCCATGCGATGCAGCGACGGCACGACGTCGTTGAGCAGCAGCTCCTTGCGCGACACGATGCGCAGCGAGGTGTGGCGATCGGTACCCTCGCCGAGCACGACGAGCGCCGCGCGCAGCCCCTCGGTGTCGTCGAGCTTCTCGATCAGATCGATGTCGAGCAGCGCGATGCCCGGCGGCTGGGTCCCCTTGTACGACTCGGGAAACCGCATCCCGTAGCGCGACCAGATCTCGTTGGCCGACGCGGTGGTCGCGAGGTACTGCTTGGAGCGCGCGTTGTGAGCGGCCTCCGCGCGCCCGCGATAGCGCTTGAAGATCAAGCTGCGGAGCTGATCCTCCCAGCTCTGCAACAGATGCTCGAGCTCGTCGGACAACGTGTCGAGGTCGGGATCGGTGACGTTGGGCCGGTACTTGCCGACGGTGAAGTGGAGCCGGATCGGCGATTCGTCGTCGGTCTCTTGGCGGTACTCGCGAAGATGCGGCACCGCGAGGAACTTGCGGATCTCCTGCGACAGCTCTTCGCGTAGCGCCTCGGAGAACCGCATCCGGGGCACCACGCACACGATCGTCAGCCGGCGCCCGCCCGGCCGCCGCCACACGAACACGCGCGCTTGATCGCGCGACTCGGCGAGCCGGAACGTCTCGACGACGTCGCGGATCTCGTCGATGCTCCAGTAGAACAAGTCCTCGACCGGGATCGAGTCGAGGATCGCGACGCTCTTGGTATACGCATAGCTGCCGCGCTGCTCGTCGAGCTTGGCGATCACCTGCTTGATCCGCGGACCGACCACCGGGATCCGGCGGTTTGCTTGCTTGAGCGCCTTGGTCGACAGCAGACCGATGAACACGTGCTCGCCGACGACCTTGCGATCGGGGCCGAGCTGCGCGACGCCGAAGTAGCGGACCTGGGTCACCGAACGGACGACGGTCATGTAATCGGTGCGGTAGAACGAGTAAATCTCGTCGCGGGATCGGCGAGTCGACACGATCTCGCCGATCACCTCCTCGAGGTGTTTGCGCTCCGGCGCCGCGAACAAGCCCATGCCGTGCTCGACGGTGCGATGACCATTGCCACCGCGCGGGAACCACGCGTAGCCCGACAGGATGAAGTTATCGTCCTTGAGCCAATCGATCAGGTTGACCGCCTCGTTGGCTTCAGCCTCGCGCGGATCGGCGTAGGGCACCGGCGTTTCGAGCCGGATCACCGGCAGGCCCTGCGACTCGCGCGGGCTCTTCGCGATCGGATCGCGGCCGGCGAGGGTGCACGCATAGTTGCGGACCTCGTCGAGCTTGGCCATCATCGGCTCGCGATCGCGGTTGACGAGCAGCGTCAGTTGCAGCCGCTGCTCGAGATCGAACCGGAGCGCTTCGCGGCGCTCGACCGGAATCGGCGACACCAGCAGGTAGACCTGCGAATAGCGCGCGCCTCGCGACAGGTCGATGCCGGTGATCCGTCCGTGATCGGAGATCACGCCGAGCATTGGATGCAGCACGAATTGCAGCTGCAGCCCCATCTGGCGCAGGAACGACTTGATCGTGCGGATGATGAACGCGCAGTCGGGTAGCCGCGTCTCGATCACCGTGGATGGTGACTCCTCGACGAGCAGCGTGTTCTCGGCGTCGCGGATCGATACCTTGACCGTCCGTTCGAAGTCCTCCTCGAGGAACGCGAACCGGTCCATGATGAACCCGAGCAAGTGGTGCGGCTCGACCTCTACCTCGGGCGGAATCGCGCGGCAGTAGGCACGGATGTAGGCCTCGAGACGATCGCGGTGGCTCTCCTTGACCGCCTGATGAGCCAACGAGAGCACCTGCGTGACGACCTCAGCTTGCATAGGGGAGTGTTCTCCAGCGCCCGCAACGAAGAGCGCGGGCGCACGTTAACAGAGTCGCGGGGCGGAGTTGGGTCGCCCACGGGGGAACGTCGGTACCAGAGTTGTAAGGCGGAGTTGCGATGCCGAGCGGTCAACCTGTGCCGCGCTGCGTTATACGCGCCGTGGAATTCGCCGAGCAGGGCTCAGCCGGCCTCGCGGCACGTTATAACCAGCGCGTGCGGTTCGCCTTCATGATGCGGTTCGCGGTCGTGATCGTTGCGGTTGCGGTTGCGGTTGCGGCGTGTGGCTCGGCCGGGCCATCTGCGCGCGCGCCGGCCGGCCACCGCGTCGCAGCGGGGACGTCGGTCGCGACCAGTGGCACGCCACAACCCGGTCCGACCGGTCCACTGCGTGACATCGGTTGCCTGACGCCGACCTGCGCATTTCATCCTGGAACCGGCACGTACTTCACCTGCACGAGCAGTGGCGCCGGCACATGCTTTCATTTCGGTCCGGCGTGTAACCCGAGCGATGGCTGCATGTATGACCCAGCAGCGCGGACGTACAAGCTTTGCACCGCGAACAGCGAGGGCAAATGCCAGGCATGGGGCGCGGCGTGCGCGCCCGCCAGCAAGTGCATGTTCGACGCGCGGGATGGCCTGCACCGGCAATGCGAAGCGATCGCGGGTGGCGGATGCTCGCGTTACGGCGCGTTGTGCGCCCCGTGATGCGACGCTAGCGCGGCGTGAACCGCGTCGTGGTGATAAGTGCGATCGGTTCGCCGCCGGTCGAGTGCAGCTCGAACGTTTGCGAGCCGGTTCGCACCATGCGCGATAGATCCGCGACGCCTGCGCCGATGCCGGCGCCGGTCAGCTGAAATCCAGCCAGCTCAGACGGCAGCTTCGATGGGCCGGGGCCAGGCTCGGCCTTCGAGGCGAGCACGAACCCGAGCTTGTTGCCGTCGAGGCTGGTCACGATCACGGTTGTGGTGGCGATCAGCCCGAGCTCGGCAGGTCCGATCGGACCGCTGTAGCGCCACAGCGCGCCGACGCTGATCGGCTCGTGAGGCAGGCGCAGCGTGAGCTCCTGGAAGCTCTTCGTGGAGTCGCCGATCTGCTTGGCCAGGGCAGGCGGCAATCCCTTACCGGTTGCGTCGACGTGGAGATCGGGCAAGCGGCCGTCACGCGCGAGGGTGCCTACGTACGAGATGCCTTCGAGCTGTGCCATCGCGCGATCAAAGGCGTCGCGGCTCGTGGTCATGCCGTCGCGATCGCGGGAGCTGACACGGACGATCGTGGTGCGGATCCGCGCGCCCTCCGGTTGAACATCTTCGGCGGCGATCTGCAGCTCGGTCACGGACGTCGGGAGTCGGCCACCCATGCCCGGCGCGGTCAGGTCGTAGTCGAGCTCGATTTGGATCGTCGACGACGTGGACTTGGTCAGTTGATATTGCAGGACCGAGCGCGGTCCAAACCCGTCGAGCAATAGCTCGATGCCGTCGTCGTCGCTGCGATCGACCGGTTGCGGAGGCCTCTCGTTGCTACAGCCTACGATCACCAAGATCGCAGCTGAGACCATTCTCATGATCACCAGGATGCGAGGGATCCGGCTCGGGAGCAAACAATATCTCTTGTGCTTTCTGTTGGTTACTGGCTTCGAACGTCGTTCTTGACGTTTTTGGAATTGAAAAGCATTATCAAAGACGTGCTGATATGCCTCTGCCACCCGACGTCGGACCGCGATGTCGATGCGGCGATCGATGAGGGCGCCCGAACCGTTCAGGACATCGCGCGGCGATGTGGGGCGGGTTCGGGATGCGGCGCGTGCATCGAGGAGCTGCGAGATCGCCTGAACGCCAAGGGCGCGAACAACTGCAGCCGCGATTGTGCCAGCGACCTCGTCTCGGTAAGGTCTCGGACGTAAGTCGCGTCACGCTTGGTGACGCGGCCCCGACCTAACGAGGCGATATGAAGGGCAACCAAGAGGTACTCGATTTGCTCAACGGTCTGCTCACCAACGAGCTGACCGCCATCAACCAGTATTTCATCCACGCGAAGATGTGTGAGAACTGGGGCTACGAGTACCTGGCCTCGAAGATTCGCGCCGAGTCGATCGACGAGATGAAGCACGCGGATCAGGTGATCAGCCGGATCCTGTTCCTCGAAGGTGTCCCGAACCTCCAGCGCTACCACAAGCTCCGGGTCGGCGAGACCGTCAAGGAGCAGTTCGAGTCCGACCTCGCGGTCGAGTACAACGCGATCAACTTCCTCAATCAGGGGATCGAGGCGGCGCGCAAGAACGGCGACAACGCCACCGAGGATCTGATGACGAGGATCTTGGTCGGCGAGGAAGAGCACACCGACTGGCTCGAGACCCAGCTAGAGCTGATCCGGCAGGTCGGCGAGCAGAACTACCTGGCGCAGCAGATGCGGAAGAGCTGAAACGTCACCTCTCCATGCCGACGACGACGTCGTCGTCGTCGAGCTCGATGTCGATGTGGTCGGTTAGCGCTCTGAGCTCAGCAATCCCTGCTTATGACACGCGGTGAGGACGCGGCGTCGGAGCTTGGGCGTTCCGCGCAGGCTTCGTAGATAGGCGAGGGCCTTCTCTTCGTCGTTGGCGGCACAACGAGCGATCGCGGCGATCGTGCGTGCGAGCGCGAGCTGGCGAGGCTTGGCGTCGGCGGAGCCGAGCGCGGCGAGTGCGATCGCCTCGGCTTTGCGCGGATCGACGCCGAGCAGGGTGTCGGCCTCGCGGAGCTGGGCGCCGATCTTGGGATCGTCATCGCCGGCGGGCTCGGGATCGTGAGATGGCGCTGGTGGAGGCGCAGGCTTCGGCGGAGTGCGCGTTGGTTCTGGCTTCGCGGTCCGCGAAGGCGGAGATGGCGACGGCGGCGCGGGCGTCTCCACCGCCGCGTCCGCGGCTGGCGCGACGGCGATCGCGGGTGGCGCATCGATGGGGACGGCGGGCGCAGCGATCGGGGCCGAGGGTGGAGTCGGCTTGTCGTCGTCGCGGATCACCACCAGGACGATCGCGGCGGTCGCGACGACCACGCCGATCGCGAGCGCGATGAGCGGCAACGTCGAGCGTGCCGGCGGCGGGGCGGGTGAACGCTGTGGAGCGGGCTCGGCGGCACGCGACCCCGTTGGCTGCATGGGCGTTGGCGGCGACTCCGCAGGCGCCGGCTTGGCACCTGGACTCGACGCCTGCGTGTCGGCGTGTGCATCGGCGTGGTTCGACCCTTGGCCGAAGCCTCCGGGTGGCGCGGTGATCCGGATCGGTCGCTGCGGCACGACGAGCTTTTGTCCGGTCAGCGCTTCGATCAGCTCGTCGACCGACGCGAATCGATCGTCGGGAGCCTTCGCCATCGCGCGCCGGATCGTCATCGCGAGCTGGAGCGAGATCGTGTCGGGCAGCGGTGCTGGCTGCTCGTAAACGACCTTGAACACTACCTCCGGGATCGACTCACCGGTGAACGCCGGCCGCCCGGTCAACATCTCGTAGGCGATCGCGCCGAGCGCGAACACATCGCTCCGCGCGTCGACGATGTCGTGCTGTCCGAGCGCTTGCTCGGGCGCCATGTATTGCGGCGTTCCGAGCAGCGCCGAGTCCTGAGTCTTGACGGTTTGCGAGCCGCGGATCTTCGAGACGCCGAAGTCGAGCACCTTGGCGACCTCGGTGATCTGCTCGTTGCTCTCGACCTCGGCGAGGAAGATGTTCTGGGGCTTGAGATCGCGATGCACGACGCCTTCGCGGTGCGCGGCGGCGAGCGCCGATCCGACCTGGCGCAGGATCGCGAGCGCGGCATCGGGCGCGAGCGGTCCGCTTTGCAACCGATGCGCGAGCGTGTCGCCCCGCAGGTACTCGAGGACGAGATACGGCGTGCCGTCGGGCGTCTCGTTGAAGTCGTGGACCGCGACGATGTTGGGATGACCGAGCTTCGACGCGATCTCTGCTTCGCGGCGAAATCGCGCCACGACCTCGCGATCATGGAGCTGCGAGTGAAGCAGCTTGATCGCGACACGCTTGCCGGGCAGCCGGTTGTGGCTTGCGACAAACACCGAGCCCATGCCACCTTGGCCGATCACCGCCTCGATCGTGTACGTGTCGCCGATCACCGACCCGACATCGATCGCGGCTCGAGGCGAAGCGCTCGTCATCCGCGCACCAGCGTATAATGAGTGCACCATGCGCGCACGAGGCATCTTGATCATCCTGGCGTGTTCCAAGGTTGCCACCGCCGAGCCGCAGCCCCAGCCCGTCGATATCAAGCCGATCAAGGACCAGCTGATCGTGCTCCAAGATGCGCAGGGCGGGACCTACGTGGTGTATCGCGTCAAAGATCAGGACAAGCGGGTGTTCTTCGGAACTGCCAAGAAGCTGCACGAGCAGATCGTGATCGGCGGATCTGCGGATGGCGATTCGTGGGGGATCAACATCTGGACACCTCGGCTCGCGAACATTCGGTCGGGCGAGATCGAATTCAAAAAAGACGGCACGTACTTTCGGTCATGCGATGGCAAGGCCGATGCGGTGCTCTCGCAGATCACCGGGACCAAGGCGGCTGCGGTGCTCGACAAGGCAGCGTTTCTGACCAGCGCGATGGTGTATCGACCGTATCTGCTCGCGCGCGATGACTCGGGCGTCTACTACTACGTCGATCGACTGTCGAAGTTTCACGGTGGCAAGGGCTATCGGGTGTTCGTCGGTAAGAAGGGCGCGATGAAGCGGCTCGCGCTGACCGACATCGCGACCGATACCGCGGGAGATGTGTTCTCGACCAAGTCGGGCAATCTTCGGCTGGTGACGACCAACGAGACCACGACGACGACATGGATCAAGGGCGAGCGCAAGAAGGAGCTGATCAAGCTCGACGTCGACGCCAACTCGCAGCTGATCTTCAGCGACCTCGGCATCTACACGTTCATCGGCACGATCTGCGACGCGGTCCCGCGGTAGCGCCCGTTAGCGCCAGCCGTCGGTTCGGGCCGAAGGTTAGTGCATCAGGTTGGCGATCGCTGGCCCGGATCTCCGAGCTTTCGACGATGCACGACCCGAACGATCGGGAGGTCCGGATCTCCCGTGAGCCCGATCCAGACCCGACGAAGACTCTCGACCTCGGCAATTCGCGCAGCAACCGACATGGATGCCCAGTAGGCACGGCGTTCAGCGTCCTCGTCGATCTCGCCGAGTCGGCCTTTGCGGACGACGCGTGCAATCGTTCGAGCTTTCATTTCTCGAGCTCCTCCGCATCGAGCAGATCGCGCGGGCGCCCCGATGCTCGCTTGTTGGCGACCAGTGATTGCCGGTCGATCATCGGCACGTCGACACCGTCGAGGTTCGTGATGACGCGACGGGGATACGCCGCTTCGAATCGGACGCCGGAGATGCCAGTCAGGATGTCGATCCGATTCGGTTCGTAACCAAGTTGGACGACCTGGTCGGGCACCACAAAATCGTCGACCGTCAAGCCGAGGCTCGCAAATCCGAACGCATCCAGAGCGGCAACGATGTTGCGCGCGTTCTCGACGGACGCCTCGATCCACACATCGAGATCCTTCGTGTAGCGAGGCACCGTATACGACGCGACGGCATAGCCACCAACCACGACGTATCGTACGTGATTAGCGGACAGCAGCTGGAGAAACTCCTTGAAGTCCTTCGAAAGCTGCACTTCGAAATTGTACTCCGTAAGGCCCTTCCGCCGAGTGTCGTTCGGCGGTCGGCAACGCGCGCACAAGGAGATCGGCAAGTTGACGATCCACGACCTGGTGGCATCGGTGAGCGCGCGTTAGCGCTTGAGCTCGACGCGCCGATCGAGTGTGCTCGGCGCATGAAGCTAGCTGGAGCGGTTGTCCTGGTCACTGGTGGCGCGTCAGGTCTCGGCGAGGCCACGGTTCGCAGGTTGGTCGCAGGCGGAGCCAAGGCGGTGATCGCCGATCGTGATGACAAGCGAGGCCTGGCGCTGGCCACCGAGCTTGGTGCGCAGTTCTGCAAGACTGACGTCACCGATACCGAGCAGCTCAAGGCAGCGTTCGCGACGGCAGCGGAGCTCGGTGCGTTGCGGGTCGCGGTGTCATGTGCCGGCGTGGGCTGGGCGGCGCGGACGATCGACAAGACGGGCAAGCCCCACGATCTCGAGCCGTTCAAGCGCGTGCTCGAGATCAACCTCGCCGGCACGTTCAACGTGCTGCGGCTGGCCGCATCCCAGATCGCCAGCACCGAGCCACTGGAAGACGGCGAGCGCGGCGTGATCGTCAACACGGCATCCTGCGCCGCGTACGATGGCCAGATCGGTCAGATCGCGTACGCGGCATCGAAGGCAGGCGTCGTCGGAATGACGCTGCCGGCGGCGCGCGACCTCGCGCCCATCGGAATCCGCGTCGTCACGATCGCCCCCGGCGTGTTCGACACGCCGATGCTCGGCGCACTTGCCGACGACAAGCGCGGTGGCTTGGCCGCGGACGTGGTGTTTCCGAAGCGGCTCGGTCAGCCTGACGAGTACGGCGCGATGGTCGCCGCAATCGTCGAGAATCGCTACCTCAACGGCGAGACGATCAGATTGGACGGCGGGCTGCGCATGCCGCCGAAGTGAACGGGGCAGACGTCAGACTCGAGCTTCGCAACGAGTGACCGAGTGGCGGACCGACGTTGCGCAACTGAATTGATCGCAGTCAACGTTCTGTGTGGTCTCTGTGCGGCTTTGCGTTTTCCGGGATCGAGATGAACGCAAAGCCAAGCGGTCGGTGAGGCGCTACGGCTTGGGCAACAGCTCGGCGGGGATCTTGTTGGGCATCTCGGGCACGGTCGCGTTTTCGTACAGCCACGAGTACGTGAAGTACGACGACAGCACACGCTTGGTGTAGTTGCGCGCTTGATCGTCGACGATGCCCTCGACGAATTCGTCGGCGTCCCAGGTACCACGCAGCTTGAGCCCGCGGCGCACGAACCCGGGGCCGGCGTTGTACCCGGTGGGCACGAGGTGGGTGAACCGCTTGAACGTGGTGAACAGCGACGCGAGGAACCGGCTGCCGATCGTCACGTTGGTCTCGGGATCGAACATGTTGGCGCGCGACGGCGTGATGCCGGTGCCCTTGGCGAAGTCCTTCGCGGTCGGCGGGATCATCTGGGTCAGGCCCATTGCGTTGGCGTACGACTCGGTCATCGGGTTGAATCCGCTCTCCTCGCGCACGATGCCGATCTGCATCGCCATCGGTACGTTGTTGCGCTTGGCGTGACGCGACAGCAACTCCCAGTAGCCTTTGGGATACGCGATCAACCAGCGCGCACGGTTGGTCCCCGTCGGCCACGCCCGGCGGTAGTCGAGGATGTGCCAGCGGGTCGGCCATAGCGCGGTCGCAAACCACCCCGCGCGGTTATAGAGGTACGCCATCGCCCATAGCTTCTCGACCTGCTCGGGATCGTCGATCCGGTTCTTGCCAGCTGGTGCGGTGAGCCCAGCTTTCTTGAGCTCGAGGCTCGCGACGTCGTTGAGCCCGAGCCGGAGCAGCTCCATCGCGCGCAAGAATCCGGGCGTTCCCCAGTCCGGGCGGGGGGCGAACGAAAACGCAGGCGCCTTCGGATCGAAGTCCTTCGGATCCGCGGCAAGATCGGCGACCAGCAGCTTGTAGCTATCCGGCGCCGCTTCGCGGATTCGGTTGAGCCCGAGCAGCGCGTAATAGGCGAGCGGGTACTTGCGCACGCCGGCTTCCCACGTCGCGACCGCTTCCTTGGCCTTACCGGTCGCAGCGTAGGCGCGACCAAGCCAGTACTGCGCCTGGCCCTCGCCGTAGTAGTTGTCGTCGTGCGGGACCAGCTCGATCTGCTTGGTCCACCACTTGATCGCCGCGTCGTACTTCTGCTCGCGCCAGTTGCGCCAGCCGAGGCGCCACATCGCCTCGGCGACGTTGTCGCCGTTGGGAAACTTCACCGGCAGCGACGACAGCACCGCCTCGACCTTGGCGCCGTCGTTGAGGCTCGTCCATTCCTCGGCCTCACGCAGCAACGCGTCGTCGGAATAGCTGTGCTTGGCGTCGACGGTCTGCGCGGCCCGGTACCGCTCGATCGCGATCGTATGGTCGCCGATGAACGCGTACGACCGACCGGCTTGATACAGGCTCTTGATCAAGAGATCGGTGTTGCCGGCCGGCTTGCACGCGGCCGTGGCGTCATCGAACAGCGTCGAGGCGCCCTTGCGATCGCGGGCTTTGAACCGGCTCTGCGCGCGGTGGTACGCCGCGATGCACTTGTCGGCTGCAGAGATCGCCGGATCGGTGAGCGCCGCGGCAAACGCTGCCTCGGACTCGGGGTTGCGCATCGCCTCGAACAGCTCCATACCGCGCGCGATGTGCTCGGCGCCGGTGAGCTTGTCGATCGTCTTCGCAACGTCTGCGGGTACGGTCTTGGCAAGCGTCGCGAGCTTGGCGGCTGCCCGCGCGTTCCAGCCCGACAGCGGATCGTTGATCCGGATCAAGCGATAGAGCTGGACGATCTGCGCCGGATCGCCCTTGGTCTGCTCGAGCGCCTCGGCGAGCCGGAACCGCGCCTCCGAGCGCTTGGGGCCCTCGGGACGCCGCGCGAGATAATCAGCGAAGTGATCCCGAACTGCTGGCCAGTTGGCCTCGGCGGTCAGGATATCGCCGATCAACATCTCGGCTTCCCAGCCGACGATCGACGCGCGGTCGACGCTGCGTGCTACCTCGAGCGCAGGCTTGTGCGACGAGTACAGCGCGCGCGCCAAGTGGAACCCGATGAAGTCGCCGAGCAGCGGAAGTCCTGCGCGAGCCGCGGTGAAATGGCCGGCCGCGCTGGGCCACGCACCGATCTCCTCGTCGCACAGTCCGAGCATGAGCTCGAGCCGAGCGATGTCGTCACCCTTCGCAGTCTTGCGCGCGCGCTCGAACGCGACCTTGGCGAGCTTGTAGTTGCCGCCGGAGAAGTAGTTCGCCCCGACCCGAGCGTCACCGGTGACGAAGTACGGCGTCGCCATCGCTTCGGAGAACGGCGCCGGTGTTCCGGTCGGCGCCGGCGGTGGCAGCGGGGCCGCGGACGGGGCCGTCGTCGTGCCGGAGTCTTCGGGTTTGGGCAGGGTACTGGCCTGATGGCCGTTGTCCCCTCGGCAGGCGAACAGCACCACGACGATCGCGACCAAGCGCATCCCGAGAAACTAGCCTGCCTGATTCGCGATCGCCAATCGGATGCACACCGCATCTCGTCGACGAGATCGCGGCGTTCGACGCGGTGCGTGACGCTAGCGCGCGACGCGGTTGCGGCCGGCGTTCTTCGCTCGGTAGAGCGCCTGGTCGGCGGCTTCGATCAACATCTCGGCGGTGTCGCGCTCGGAACCGGGAACCACGGCCACGCCGATCGACACGGTAGTGCGGATCTCACGGCCTTGATGCGCGACGATCGTCTGCTCGATCAGCCGGCGCAACCGTTCCGATAGCTGGTACGCCGGATCGATCGGGACGGCGCGCAAAATGATCGCGAGCTCCTCGCCGCCGAACCTCGCCACCACGTCCTCTTCACGCACCGCTCGCAGCAGCACCTCGGCGAGCTTGGTAAGTACGGCGTCGCCGGCGAGGTGGCCGTAACTATCGTTGACGGTCTTGAAGTGATCGATGTCGAGCAGCAACAACGACAGCGCGGTCTCGTGGCGGCGGGCGAACTTCACCTCGCTCGCCAACCGGTCGAGGAAGTACCGCTTGTTGAACAACTTGGTCAGCGGGTCGCGCAGCGCTGACGACACCAGGTTCTCGTGAAACGCCTCGTCGAGCTCGTCGTGGTAGCCGAACCGCAGCACCGTGGTGCGGCCAACCTGGATCTTGTCGCCGTCACGCAGCAGGGTGGCCGAGGTCACGCGCTGGCCGTTCAAGTAGGTCCCGTTACGGCTCTCGAGGTCGGCGATCCACATCGCCTCGCCGTCGGACCAGATCGCGGCGTGCTTGCGCGAGATCCCGTCATCGGTGATCCGGATCGCGCACTCGTTGGCCCGACCGATCAGCGAGCGCGCCGATGGCAGCCGGAATACCGTCCCCGATGCCGATCCGGTGATCGCGGTCATGCAGGCGCGTTTGCGCGACAGCGCGGTGGCGATGTCTATCCCTGTGGGATCGGTCTCCTCATCGCCGCCGAAATCGCCCATGACCCAAATCCTACGAATCCCCGATGAGCTTCGTCAATCCACCGACGCTCGCGACACGAACCACCGCGCGATCCGTTGCAATACGATCGCGCGCGGCCCGAGCGAATCGGCGATCGCGATTGCTTCTTCGCCGAGGGTGTGAATTCGGTCGGCCGCTGCGGCGGCGAGTGCGCCGAACTCGCCGTCGTCGCGATCGTCGGCGTGTTGGAACGCAACACCGAGGGCCATGCCGTAGCGTCCGAGCTTCGCGCTGGTGGCAGGCGGCGCCCCGGCCGCGATCGCTCCGAGCTCGGCGGCGGCCGCGAACAGCGATCCGGTCTTGGCTGCGTGGAGGCGTTCGATCGCTTCGAGCGTGCGCAGCTGGTCGGGCGGCGTGGTCAAGTCGATCGCCTGCCCACCCAGGAGCTCGCGGGCGCCGGCGCGCCGGCCCAACACCTCGACCGCAGGAGCCGTATATGGACCGAGCTCTGTCAGGGTCGAGAATGCGGTCGTGAGCAACCCGTCACCGGCGAGGATCGCGATCGCTTCGCCGAATGCGACGTGCACGGTTGCCCGGCCGCGCCGTTCGTCGTCGTCGTCCATCGCTGGCAGATCGTCGTGGACCAGCGTGTAGGCATGCAGCATCTCGATCGCGCTCGCAGCGGGGAGCGCAGCTTGGCGAGTTCCGCCACAGGCTTCGGCTGCAGCGATCACGACCGCCGGGCGCATCCGCTTGCCCGGGCCGGTGGCCGCGTAGCGCATCGCTTCGATCAGCCGGCCCGGGTCACTGGCAGGCGCCGCGAGCCTGCGCGCGAGATCGCGGTCGACCAGTTGGCGGACTTCGTCGAAGAACCCGAGCAGCTCGGGCGGCGCGGTGCTCGGCGCCAACGTGGGTTCGGAGGACGTCATCATCACGTTTGGTCGCGTTCATCGAACGTCGCGACCTCGACGCCTCCTGATGCGCTCACCAGGATCTCGACGCGTCGCTCGGCAGTGGCCAACAGCTGCTGGCCACGCCGGGCCAGTGCCACCCCTTCTTCATAGATCGCGAGCGATTGTTCGAGCGACAGCTCACCCGATTCCAACCGGGTCACGACGTCGCGTAACCGCATCAGGATCTGATCGAACCCGGGCTCCGAGGGCTCCGCCACGCGGCCACCATATCGAACACGAACTGAAAAGTCACTTCCCCGCGAACCCTTGACGAAGCGGTCACTTGCAGGGAAGCTGAAACTCATGGGCGAGCGATCCGAGTTCCGGCTCGATGACGGACGAGCGCGATGGTCGCTCGCGGGCGCTCGCTTAGGGGAAGCTGAAATTCATGGGTGAGCGATCCGACTTTCGGCCCGACGACACGGGAGAGCTCAAGGAGCGCTGGCGGGCATATATCCAAGATCGCCGCCTGAACACCACGGCTCAGCGCGAAGCGATCGTCGAGATGTTCCTGCGCACCCGCGATCACGTGTCGATCGACGAGCTGTGGTCGAAGGTTCGCAAGCGCCAGCCCAAGGTCGGCTATGCGACCGTGTACCGGACGCTCAAGCTGCTGGTCGACAGCGGACTCGCGGTGGAGCGGCAGTTCGGTGATGGCCAGGCTCGCTACGAGATCGTCGGCGATCACCACGACCACCTGATCTGCGTGAAGTGCGGGCTGATCCTGGAGTTCGAAGACGACGAGATCGAGCGGCTTCAGGACTCGATCGCCGAGCGGCTCGGCAGCTTCACCGTCCTGCGCCATCGCCACGAGCTGTACGGGCTGTGCCCCAAAGCGGCAGGCACCGGCACGACATGCCCGCGAGAGCAGAAGAAGTAGCTCTCGGCTTCGTCGCTCAAACCAGCTGATTCCACACGCGTCCTCGCGTCCGCGCTTTTCCCTTGGAGCAGAGCTGTGAGCGCGGGCATAGTCCCGCCCACCTTGAGCAATCGCGTCGTCGTCTTGGTGGCTCTCGGTCTGATGACCTCGGGCGCGGTTGGCTGCCGCCCGGCGAGCAATAACGACGATGACGACGATACGGTCGACGCAGGGCCCGACGGTCCGGACGGCGTTGGTTGCACGCCGCTCGCGCCGCGCGAGGTTCCACTCGAGGCGTTCGTAGGTCCCGACGGACTCCAGCAACGGATGACCTCGCTGATCGATTCGGCGCAGGACACGCTCGACGTCCACATGTACCTATGGACGGTGAAGCCGCTCGCCGAAAAGATCGTTGCCGCCCGCGAGCGTGGCGTCACCGTGCGCGTCATCCTCGATCCCGACTCACCCGGCAATCAGGCAGTTCGGCCGATCTTCGAGGATGGGGGCGTCGAGGTCCGCGATGCCACGGCGCTTTATCCGTTCTCCCACGCGAAGTACCTGATCGTCGACGGCAAGACGGCTGCGATCATGTCGATGAACTTCAACATCGACGCGATGAACAGCGAGCGTAACTACGGGGTGATCGATCGTGACCCGGAGGATATCGCGGACGCGATCGCGATCTTCGATATGGATTGGGCCGCGGCCGGCGGAGGTCCGCCAAAGCCGGCCGACTTGTCGTGCACGCGACTGGTCGTCGCGCCGAACAATGCGCGACTGCGCATCCTCGAGCTGATCAACAGCGCCACGTCGACACTCGAGGTCGAGGCGCTGTACGTGTCGGAGACTACGGTGCGCAATGCGATCGGCGCTGCCGCCGGGCGCGGCGTCTCGGTCCGGGTGATCCTGGAGAGTGATCAGGATCAGCCCGACAACGCCGCGGCGGCCATGTTCTTCGAGAACATGCAGATCCCGGTGCACTACGTGACCAACCAGTTCTACCTCCACGCCAAGCTGATCATCGCCGACGGCGTGGCGTTCGTCGGATCGGAGAACTTCAGCGTCAGCGGGCTAACCAAGAACCGCGAGCTGGGTGTGATGGTGTTCGAGCCAGAAGCCGCCGAAGTGATCTCGGATCAATTCGATGCTGACTGGGCGGCGACGCCGGCCGCGCCTTGAGATCTCCGGGTAACTGAAACCCACTTGCAATTGGAGCGGGTCGATCGGTTCAGGTAGCATCGCGGCACGATGATTCGTACCTCATTGCTCGTTCTGATCTTGGTTGTTGCGGCTTGCTCGAAGAAGGATCCGGGCAAGCCGGCGTCGACAGGTTCTGCCGCAGGCTCTTCAGAACCGGTCGCGGCAACCGGCTCGGCTGGTTCTGACTCGGCCGGCAGCGGCTCGGCAGATGGCAGCGGCTCGGCGATGGCAGGCTCCGCGGATGGCTCGGACGGTAGCGGGGCGGCGGCGGGCTCCGGCGATGGCAGCGCGGCCGGCTCCGGCAGCGGCGGTGGCTCGGACTTCGACAAGATGTCCAAGGAGGACAAGCAGAAGTTCATGCGCGAGAACGTGGTGCCCGCGATGAAGGCGGCGTTTCAGAAGTTCGATGGCAAAGAGTTCGCGAAGTTCAATTGCAAGACCTGTCACGGCAAGGGCGCCGATACCAAGAAGTTCACGATGCCGAACCCCGATCTTCCCAAGCTCGACTTTGCAGCGCTCAAGGCAGGCAAAGGCGACCCGAAGATGGTCGAGTTCATGAGCAAGGTCGTGAAGCCCGAGATGGCCAAGATCCTCGGCAAGCCCGAGATGACCGAGACCAACCACACCGGCTTCGGTTGCCTCGCGTGTCACGAGATGAAGAAGTAGCGGCCGCCGTCATCGTGCGTTGTCCGCGTTGATGACGCTGCCGCTCAGTCCAGATACTTCGCGTCGAGCCGCTTGGTCCCGAATCGGTGACGTACGAGCTCTGGCAGCGAGCTCGGTAGCCGCGCCGCATAGCGGGTGAACCCCGGCAGCGTGTGAAACTGAGCTTCGGCGCGCTGGAATTCGCGATCGTCGCGCAGCGAGCTCTCGCGCAGCGGCGGCGGCGCGAGCGGATCCTTGCGGTAGGCGACGACGTAGTCGAGTAAGCGTTGGTGATACGCCGGATCCTCGACGGTGGCGGTGATCGTCGCGTGGCGCGGATGGCTGCCATCGATCATCGCGCGGGTCTGGGCTTCGAGGTTGTCGAGCCCGCGTTCGAACATCTGGAGCAGCTGAAGGTCGTAGATCGGGTTCAAGTGCACCGACTGCAGCAGGTGGCCGACGATCGCCTCTTGATCAGAATACAGCCCGATCGGATCGAGCATCGAGACCGGATCTTCGACGAATCGGAGGAAGTAGTAGAACCGGAATGGAATCCGCTTGAGCCGGTAGTAGTCCTTCGCCGCCGGAAGGATCGAGAACCGAAGCATGTCGGCGCCGCCAAACGACAGCTGCCGCCGCGTCGGGATCTGGTCGATCAGCCCGATCTCGTGGAGCCGGGTGAGCCGCCGGCGCAGCTCCCCGCGGTCGCGCCGGATCGCCAACGTCTTGCGCATCCGGCGCAGCTTGCCGCGCAGCTCCTCGCGGCCACCGAGCGCCGCACGCAACGCCTTGAGTCGTTCACTCCGCGTCCAAGCGTTCACGATGCGACGGTAACGCGAGTCGCTGGTGCGATGGCGCCGAAAATGCGGTGCCGGTCGCGACCACGATTCACAGCAGCTTGATCCGCTCGATCTCGCTGGATTCCGACCGCGGGATCATGTGGACGCGGCACTTCGCCGGCTCGGCAGGCATCATCGCGGCAACCCAGACGTGCTTGTTTTGCCAGTAGGCCCGGTTTGCCCGCGTCGCGGTCGGCGCGCCGAACGCATTGCGCAGCCAGCCGTCGAGCTCGGACTCGACGCACCCGCGAACCTCGAACTGGATCTCGATCAACGGCGCCGATTGCTCGGTGCCGAGGAAGTACAGCGAGACCTCCGCGTTGCGGTCGCCGATCTTGAATGGCGGTTGCTGGAAACACCAGGTGCCCTTGCGGCCATCGCTGAGGTCGGTCTTTTGGCAGAACGGCGTGTAGTCGACCTTCGCCAGCGTGAACTTGCCGAACTGCCACTTGCCGATCCCGGTGGGCTCGTTGTCCTTTGGTGCACAGCCGGCGAGCGCGAGCAGCGCGGTCACCACGCACAGGACGCGGGTCATGACACCACCGTTCCGCGCACCGTGACATCGACGGTGACTTCGTCAGCCATCTTGATCATCAAGAATCGCGGCGCCTGCAGGCCGAGGTGCCGAATGTCGAGCTCGAACGTCGCGGTGGCTTCGACGCGCATGGCGTCCAGCGTGCCACGGCCGGCGAGCTCGAGCACGAGCTCCTTGCCTCGCCAGCGCAGGACACCCTCGGCGTTCGCGGTGAACTTTGCGCCATCGCGAACCACGTCGCTGACCGAGCGCAGCTCGAACGTGGCGCGCGGATGAGCGTCCATCGCGAAGTCGCTCTTCAGCTTGCGATTCTTCAACCAGTCGCCGGCATCGAACGCGGTCATATCCACCGTGAAATTGGCTTTCGCGCCGGCGGTCGCCAAGGTCTCGGGATCGACATCGGCGTCTCCCGTGACCTTGCTCCATACCGTCGTAGTGTCGTGAAGCCGCGACCGAGCTCGAACCGTCAGCGTGCCAGCGTCGATGCGATAGCGCGGCACGACCGAACGATCACGCGGCCAGGCACTGCAGCAGCAGCGTCGTCACGTTGTCGGTGCCGCCATTGCGATTCGCGGCGTCGACGAGCTCGGCGACCGCGCGCTCGAGGCTCTTGGCGCCGTTTGCGATCTGGCAGATCTGATCGTCGATCACCATGCCCGACAGGCCATCGGAGCACAGGATGTAGACGTCGCCGCTCTTGATCTGATGGTTGCGAATGTCGACCTGAACGGTCTCGCGCATGCCGAGCGCGCGCGTGATCACGTTCTTGTGGGGGAAGTTGCGCTCTTCCTCCTCGGTCATGTCGGGCTTGGCTTCTTTGTAGTCCTCGAGCAGCGAGTGATCTCGCGTGAGCTGCGAGATCGAGCCTTCGCGCACCCGATAGACCCGCGAGTCACCGACGTGGCCGACGTAGATCTTGTCGCCCGAGATCAGCGTCGACACGATCGTCGTGCCCATGCCCTTGTAGCGAAGGTCGCGGTTCGAGGTCTCGAAGATGCGGAGGTTGGCGAGCTTGATCCCGCACACCAAGCGGTTCTCGATGTACGACAGCGAGCGATCCATCTTGTACGGCCAGGTGGCGTCCTCGTCCTCGCGCGTCCGCTGATAGAACTCGCCGATCGTCTCGGCGGCCATCTTCGACGCGACCTCGCCCGAGGCGTGACCGCCCATTCCGTCCGCGACGAGGAACAACTGCTCGTCTTCAATGAGCGAGAAGTAGTCCTCGTTGTGGGTCCGCTTCATCCCCACATCCGTCTTTGCCGCGTAGCGGATCTTCATGACAGCCGCGGCGTACGTCCGCGACTCAGAAATCATAGGCAACTCAGCGACATCGCGTCAACCGCACGGCCCGCCGGGTTTGCGTCGAGCGGCGGACGACTACCCCCAGAGTCCACTTGTCTTGACCCGCCTCGCTGTGCCTCGCGCGCGGTCTCTCGTTGCCGCTCCTCGAGCTACCGCCTGTAGCCCTTCGTCGCGTCGCCTCGACCTCGCGCGAGATCCTTCGCGATCCCGATCAACCCAAATGAACTCTGGGGGTAACGTCGCATCCATGCGCGCCGAGGTGTTGACCATCGGGGATGAGCTATGCCGCGGTGAGATCGTCGACACGAACTCGTCGTTTCTGGCCGAACAACTGTGGGACCTGGACATCACGACCCGGTGGATGACCAGCTGCTGTGACGACGACGCGGACCTCGCCGCCGCGTTGTCTCAGGCGGTCGCACGCGCTGACGTGGTGGTCTGTTCTGGCGGCCTCGGACCCACGGAGGATGACCTCACGGTCGAGGTGGTCGCGCGGCTCGCCGGCCGGGAGGTCGTCATCGACGAGCCCGCTCGCCAGCGAATGGCGGATCGGTTCGCGATCGGAGGGATCGCCGTCACGCCGATCCAGCTGCGGCAGGTACGTGTGCCCGCCGGGGCGACTGTACACGGCAACCCGGCGGGGTTGGCGCCCTGTTTCGAGACCACGGTCAACGGAGTGCCCGTGATCTGCTTGCCGGGCGTACCGCGCGAGCTCCACGCGATCTTCGATTCCGCCCTGCGCGCCCGGCTCGCGGAGCTGCGCGAAGCCGTCGGCGACGTCGAGCGGATCGCGCGCCGGATCTATCGCGTGTTCGGCCGGGGCGAATCGCAGATCTCGTCGGCGTGCCGGGGCATCGTTGATGGGGTCACGGGCGCGTCGATCCACTATCAGGTGAAGTTCCCCGAGACCCTCGTCAAGGTGGTGGTGCGCGATCGCGATCCATCCGCCGCGGCGCAGCGACTCGAGCTCATCGACCGCCAGATCCGCGACCGATTGACCGGCGTGCTGTACGGCGTCGGTCTCGAGACGCTCGTCGAGCGAACCACGAGGCGGCTGATCGCCGCTGGGCTCACGATCGCGACGGCCGAATCATGCACCGGTGGCTTGGTGGGCGAGCTGATCACGCGGAGCGCCGGCAGCACGCGGGTCTATCGCGGGGGGGCGATCGCCTACGCGAACGAGGAGAAGGTCCGCCAGCTAGGTGTGCGGCCCGAGACGCTCGCCTCCGAGGGTGCGGTCAGTGAGGCCACGGTTCGGGAGATGGCGGAGGGGGCGCGGCAGCGGTTCGGCACCGCGTTGGCGGTGGCGGTCAGTGGTGTCGCGGGGCCCGGCGGCGGGACGCCCGAAAAGCCCGTCGGAACGGTGTGGATCGCACTGGCCGGACCGACGGGGATCACCACGAAGAAACTGAGCTGGCCAGGTGCTCGCGATCAGATCCGGACGCTGGCAGCGTGGTGGTCGCTCAAGCTGATCGATGACAGCCTCCCCGGAGATGACCGATGACTGATCGACCTACGAACGATGCCCCTCGCGGTGATCGGGCCGAAGATCGCAACGCGCGATTGTTCGTCGGAGCACGGATCTCGATCGCGACGGCCAACGCACTCGCGGCGTGTGCGGAGACCCTCGCGCGCCGTGCTCGTGACGCCGGGATCGACGTCCGCTGGGTATCGCCAGCGAGCTATCACGTGACGCTCAAGTTTCTGGGGTGGACGCGGAGCTCGACGATCGGCGCGATTCGCGACGGATTGACCGTGGCGGTTGCCGACGCTGCGCAGGCCGTGGCGTCACGTGGCTCGCGGCTGTCATTCCGCACCGCGCGGCTGGGCGGATTCCCGTCGCTGGAGCGAGCGAGCGTGGTGTGGGCAGGGATCGAGGATGGCGGCTTGCTCACCGAGCTCGCGACGCGGATCGACACTGCGATGGTGAGCGTGGGGTTTGCTGTGGAGCGGCGGCCGTTTCATCCGCACGTGACGCTGGGTCGGTTGCGAGAAATTCGCGGGCTCAAAGAGGTCGTGTTACCGGTATCTGAACAAATGTTTGGTGAGTCGCGACTCGACGCGGTGATCTTGTACGAAAGCGAAACGAAATCATCTGGTTCTCAGTACAAAGAAATTCATCGAATCGACTTCAAAACCGCCTCCGATCGCCCGTCAGAGGGCGCTGAACGTCAGACGACAGCGCTACATCTGGACCCACAAAACCGGTCCACCCAGTCAGCTGCCGAGGTCGATGACACCGACGATGGCTGGCCGCGCGGCCACCACTAGACCACGACCAAGAGACCACGAAAAAGAGGGAGAGCAGATGTCTACGAAGGAGCCCACGTCCAGCAACGGTTCAGCATCTGGGTCCAATCGCGATAAGGCGATCGATCTCGCGCTCGGTGCGATCGAGAAGCAATTCGGCAAAGGCTCGATCATGCGGCTTGGCAAGGAGGCGCTGGACCGCGAGGTCCACGTGATCCCGACCGGCTCGCTCGGTCTCGACATCGCGCTCGGAATTGGTGGCCTGCCGCGCGGTCGAATCGTCGAGATCTACGGCCCGGAATCGAGCGGCAAGACCACGCTGACGTTGCACATCGTCGCCGAGGCACAGAAGCGCGGCGGAGTGTGCGCGTTCATCGACGCCGAGCACGCGCTCGACGTCGCCTATGCCAAGAAGCTCGGGGTCAAGACCGACGAGCTATTGGTCAGCCAGCCAGACTTTGGCGAGCAGGCGCTCGAGATCACCGATATGCTGGTTCGCTCCAACGCCGTCGATGTCATCGTGGTGGACTCGGTGGCGGCGCTGACGCCGAAGGCAGAGCTCGAGGGCGAGATGGGTGACGCCCACGTTGGCCTTCAGGCACGCCTGATGAGCCAGGCGCTGCGCAAGCTGACCGCTGCGATCGCCAAGTCCCGGACGATGGTGGTGTTCATCAACCAGATCCGCATGAAGATCGGCGTCATGTTCGGATCGCCGGAGACCACCACGGGTGGTAACGCGCTCAAGTTCTACTCGTCGGTACGTCTCGATATCCGCCGGATCGGTGCGCTCAAGAAAGACGAGGATGTGATCGGCAATCGGACGCGCGTGAAGGTGGTGAAGAACAAGATGGCGCCACCGTTCAAGGAGGTCGAGTTCGACATCCTGTACGGCCAGGGCGTGTCACGCGAAGGCGACCTCGTCGATCTCGCCTCGGAGGCCAACATCGTCGACAAGAGCGGCGCGTGGTTCTCGTTCAACGGCGAGCGAATCGGTCAGGGCCGGGAGAACGCCAAGCAGTTCTTGATCGAGCACCCCGAGGTCTACAACTCGATCGAGGCCAAGGTGCTCGCGCACCATGCAGTCCGCCGGATCGGAATCGATGTAGTGGACCCTGCAGGAACTCCAACCGGGCCCGAATTCTCGGATGACAAGAAGCCAAATCGGCCCGTGATCGCGCCGCCACCAAACGGCAATAAGCGTCCGAACGCGTGATGGTCGCGTAGCCGCGTTCCTCGCGGCACCCTTTTTACGCGGGTCGTTTGACATTCATTTGACCCGCGCTGGCGCGGATCCGAATCTCCGCGCTCAAATTCGTTTGCCTCCACACGCGCCCTGCGACGCCTGACGGCTAGACGCAGCAAATGCACGGTCGCAGGGTGAGAAGCGCTCAAACAAGGCGTGATCTGAACGTCTTGCGTTTGCGACGAGGATGCGCGATCACTCGGCGCGACAGGGGTGCGACCCAATCGCGACCCCATCGACACTCTGGAGGCTCCACTATGTCTCGTCCTACGTCGCGATCGCTTGCGACCGCCTTGGCGGCATCAGGCGTGCTTGCGCTCGGTGCGTGTAGCAAGCCCGAGCAACTCACCGACCTGCGGCCGGCTGGCCCCCCGGAAGTCCTCACCGTCATGGTGATGAACGATCCCGACTCGCTGTTGGTCGAGACCGCCACGTTCTGCAAGCTCAACGACGACAAGCGGCCGGTCGAGGTCGGTCTCATCGATCTGAGCCTCGAGACGGTCTGTAGCCCCGATCCGACTGTCGGCGCCGACATGGTCGAGGACGCCGTTCCCTACGCCTGGTACGTGCGCGTGGTGTTCGATGAGCTGCTCGATCCGGCGATCGAGACACTGACTCCGGTGACCGGCGACGGCGATTGCAACACCGACGATCCGACCCAGCGCCCGGTGTGTGTTGGCTCGATCAAAGACCAAAACCCCGTGACGCTGACGTGCGGCGGCGTGGCGGTTCCTTACGATGGCTATTACTCGCCAGGTGGCAACTACGTGACCTGGCCGGTCGGGCCTGGGCTCGTGATCGTTCCCGACGATCCGACCTCCGTGGCGACCAGTACCGATTGTCAGCTGACGTTGACGGAGGCCGTGAAGGACAAGGATGGCGTCGCGGTACCACCCGAGCAACGCGGTCCGTTCGCGTTCAAGATTGCGCCGTTCGCGCTGGAATCGACGTCCCCCACTTCGATCCTGGCTGGAGCGACCAAGCCGAAGATCGCGCCGGAGGCACCGGTCACGCTCACGTTCAACACCGTCGTGGACCCGGCCAGCCTCGACACCACCGAGGTCCGGATCTTCAAGGGCGTCAATGCCGACTGTACGGGCGGCACGCAGGTCCCGATGGGCAACGTCGTGTTGTTCCAGATGCTCGATGACTCGCCGCCGGATGGTGTTGTCGACGACGAGCGCAGCATCATGATCGCGGACAGCTCGGCGATGAACGCCAACCCGACGCCTGCGGATCCCGAGGCGATGGGCCTGATGTTCGACGCGTCGACCGCGTATCGGATCGAGATCGACGCCAATGCCACGGCGAGCGACATCGCTGGGGGCAGCGGTCCGGTGGTTCTGCGGACCGTGCTGGATTCAAACGATCAACCGCAGCCGACGACCCTGTGCTTCGAAACCAACATGGCGACCCCGTGAAAGGACCCATCACCATGAAAAACCTGCTCACAGCGGTCATCGCGTTCGGCGTCCTGGTAGGCGCCGTGGCTCCCATCATCGAGCTCAACGACGCTCACGCCCAGACCGGCGCAACGGTCGGTAGCTTGCGTGGAACGATCCGCGACAAGGGCTCCAACAACGAACCCGCCGTCGGCGCGACCGTGGTCGCCACCTCGCCGGCACTGCAAGGCGAGCAGGTGGTGATCACCGAAGACGGCGGGCAGTACTTCATCTCGTCGCTGCCGCCCGGTTTGTACGTCCTCACCGTCTACTACAACGACGCGACGTTCTCGCGCGGCAACGTGCTGATCCAGGTCGGCAAGGAAGCCGTCGTCAACGTCACCGTCGATACTGGTGCTGCGCAGGGACGGCCCAAGGGCGAGACCATCGTGATCCAGGGCAGCGCGCCGATCATCGATCAGGGCTCGACGAAGACCGGCACCTCGTACGGAGACGACTATACCCGCAACATCCCGACCGGCCGAACGTTCGGCGCGACGGTCGGTGCCACCGCAGGATCCCAGGGCGATTTCTACGGTGTGTCGTTTTCGGGCGCAACCTCGCTCGAAAACACCTACGTCGTCGAAGGCATCAACACCACGGACACCGCGTTCGGCGAGATCTCGGCGAACCTCCCCAACGAGTTCTTGCAGGAGACCGAGGTCATCACCGGCGGCTACAACGCCGAATACGGTCGCGCGACCGGCGGCATCGTCAACGTCGTCATCAAGCAAGGCAGCAACGACTTCCGCGGCTCGATCTTCGGCTACTACCGTCCGGGTTCGCTGGTCGCAGATCCCGAGCCCATCTTGCGCGAGGGCGCGGCGATCGATGGCGAGACCAAGCTCGAGTCGGCATACGACATGGGCGGCGAGCTCGGCGGACCGATCATCAAGGATCGGTTGTGGTTCCACGTCGGGTTCAACCCGAGCATCACCAATCGCCGCACTCGCCGCGTCGTCAACCAGCACGTCGACCGAGATGGCGACATGAGGCCCGACATCGATCCCGAGACCGGGTTTCCGGTGCTCGAGGAGGTCGAAGCTGCTCGTCGCAGCTTCGCGGCGCAGACCAAGACGTACTTCTTCACCGCGAAGATCAACGGTGCGATCAATCAGAACAATCAGTTTCAGTTGTCGTTCTTCGGCAACCCCGGCTCGCAAGTCGCGCCGCTGGCTGCATTGGTCCGAACGCCCGAGGTGACGACGCTCAAGACCGATGAAGGAGCGTACGACGTCGCCGGCAAATATTCGTCGAAGCTAAACGACGGTAAGACCCAGATCGACGTCGTCGGCGGGTTCCACCGCAACTTCGCCAATCAGTTCCCGACCAGCCCGCAGGGCGATTTGCCGCGCGTGCTCTACAACTACGAGCGTTCGCTCTACGACTTCGCCGACATCGAAGGCAGTGCGATCGACATCAATCCAGCTACCGGCGAAGGCTGCAACGATAACAGCCCGATGGATCCGTATCCCGGGATGATCAACTGTCCGGTCAGCCAGTACCGCAGCCAAGGTCTCGGTGTACTCGAGGAGCGGACCAACGATCGGATTTCGCTCACGGCGTCGATCACCCAGCGTGTCAACAAGCTCGCAGGTACTCACGTGTTCATGGCGGGCGCGGATACCGAGCTGTCCAGCTACGATTCGTTCAAGGCGATGACAGGCGGGCAGGTGCTCACCCGAACATGCAACGAGATCGATGACGGGTTGGGGACGTGCGAGGAATCGCCCATGGCCGCGAACCTGCCGGGCCTGTGGGTGTCCCAGCAGTACATCCGATTCAATCGATTCCTCACCGACGACGAGCGGATGCGGTTGCAAGATGCCGACCCCAGCAACAATCCCACGTTTGGCCCGGGCCAGGTGGTGTGTGCTGGAGGCGGCTCGCTGTGCCAGCGCGCGGATTCGTTGCAGGCGAACACGAACAACCGAAGCTTCGCGGCGTACGTGCGTGATTCGTGGAGTCCGCTGCCAAACCTGACGCTCAACCTCGGCATTCGCTACGAGCAGCAAGCCGGCTATGTCGCAAAAGAGCTGCAGGGCAAGCAGACGTCGTCGACCGAGCCTGGTGCGATCGAAGTGTTTCCGGACAAAGGGTACGACCTCAAACACCTTTGGGCACCGCGCGTCGGATTCATCTACGACCCGACCAAGGAGGGCAAGGCGAAGCTATTCGGCCACTGGGGTCGGTTCTACGAGAACATTCCGATGGATCTCAACGTGCGGCTCTACGGCGGAGAGGTCTCGAGCCAAACCGTGGTCAATCAGAGCCAGCTCCGCGATGGCGAGGCGGGGTTCGACCCCAATTGCGCTGTCAATCACGGCAACCCCAACCTCGTTGGTGCGGTTGATCAATGCGCCGATCGCGGGCGACCACGCATCCTCGGCGAAGGTCTCGAGATCACAGCGCCGTCGATGAAAGGTCAATACTCCGACGAGCTCATCTTCGGCGCCGAGTACGAAGTCGCCAGCGATTTGAAGGTCGGCATGAACTACATCCATCGCTCACTGCCGAATGTGATCGAGGACGTGCTGCTGCCGGACAACTCGTACATGCTCGTCAACCCGGGCAAGAACTTCGACGAGGATGCGGCGGCGATGGAAGCCCAAGCTGCGGAGCTGATGGCGTCGAGCGATCCCGGCCAGCAAGCGCTCGGCAGGGTTATCCAGACGCGTGCCGAGATGTTGCGCCGCGTGAAGAACTTCGACAAGCCCGAGCGGCTCTACGACGCGCTTCAGCTGACGTCGACGCTGCGTGCGACCAAGCGGTCGCTGATCATGGCGTCGTATACGTATTCGATGACCCGCGGAAACTATCCCGGGTTATTCGTCACGGAAACGCTGCAGGAGGATCCGAACATTTCGTCGCTGTACGACCTTCCCGCGTTGCTCGCGAACCGGTTTGGTCCGCTCGGCCACGATCGTCCGCACAACCTGAAGGTCGACGCGTTCTACATGTTCGATCTGCGCAAGATGGGCGGCGTCACCACCGGCGGTAGCTTCCGCGCGACCTCCGGCATGCCGCACAACGCGCTCGGTGCCGACCCGGTCTATGGCGAGGACGAAGCATTCTTGCTGCCGCGCGGTTCGTTCATCCGCTCGCCGGTGACCACGCAGTTCGATCTGCACGTGTCGTACGGCTATCAGCTGAGCAAGACCCAAAAGATCGAAGCGTTCGTGAACGTGTTCAACATGTTCAACCAGCAAGACGAGCTGGACGCCGACGAGACCTACACGTTCGATGGTGCCCTTCCAGTGGTCGGCGGCGACAGCGAAGATCTCAAGCACCTCAAGATGCACGACCCCGACGGCTACCAGCTGTCGACCACGCCGACGGTCAACCAGAACTTCGGCAAGGGCGTGTCGCGTCAGGCTCCGCGGACGATCCAGTTCGGTGCGCGCTACACGTTCTAGGGCGGGTAGGGAGCGACCTAGATCCACCGTGGATCCGGTGAGCGTCAGGTCGTGCACGGCACGGTGACCCCCGACGGAGCGGTGAACTAGATCGCGGACGGACCTGGTGCGTTGCAGGGGCAATGGACATCCGGTTCGTCGATCACCCGTCGTTTCATCGTGCAGCCGCTGGAATGGTCGGAGCCGCCGCTAGTTGCGGGCTGGCGCTGAGCCCCGTGACGCCGCTTGCGCCGCTGGTTGGCGGCATCGCCGGCATCGCGGTGGGTGCGTCCATTGCCTACAGACAGGCTGGCTGGCGCATGTTGTCTGCTGGCGCAGCGAGCGCGCTGGTGCTCGGCGCGCCGCCGAGCTGGACCGTGCTCGCCGCGGCGGCGGGCATCCTGGGGCTCGGGCTCTCCATCAACGGTCCTCGTGGCGCACGTGGCGCCCTGTCGGTCGCGTTGGCTGCGGTGATCGCGCTGGTGGGCATGTGGTGCGCGATCCGGATCACCGCTGCGTCCGCTACCGCGATGTGGCCGAACTGGGCGATTCACGGTGCCGGCGCTGCAGCGATGAGCATCGTCGGAGTGCTCGCGATGTTGCCGCGTCACGTGCGGCTCGCGATCGATCCGGTGCGCGCTGCGATGGCGCGACTACCTTCGACGCTGGATCCCGAGGTCAAGAACCTCTGTGATCGCTCGCTCGCGATCTGGTCCGCCGCAAAGCAACGACTCGGTGATGCAGATCCTGGAACCAACCTCGTGCGCGATGGTGCGCTCAAGGTGCTCGAGGTCGCCGGTAACACCGCGACGGTTAAAGCCGGTGGTCCCACCGAAGCCGAGCTGGCTAGCCGGATGACCGATCTCGATCAGCGAATCGCCGCCGCCAGCGACATCGAAGTGAAGACGCAATACCAAGCCGCGCGCGCAGCATTGGATGATCAGAAGCGCTATCGAGATCGGATCACGCAGGGACGCGAACGCTTGATCGCGCGGATGCACAATCACGTCGCAGCGCTGGAGAAGTTCCAGCTCGCGGCCAGCGGCCTGCAAGCGGAGCGCGTGGCGAGCGCGGGCGCGACCTCGCAGCTCGACGAGCTATCGCGCGATGTTGCTGCCAGCTGTGAAGCCCTCGCCGAAGTGGAGCACGGGATTCCAGTGGCGAGCGATTCGGCACCGGCGGCGGTGTCAGGCTAGTCCGCGCCTCCTGATTCCCTATTGAGTCTCGAGGGTCTGCATCGGGATAGGAACAGCGAAGCTGAGCTGGCAATGGTGTAGGCGCACCTCACCTCCGGTCGGCAGTGAATGCCTGCCCTCGCGCCACGTCCATGTGCAGTGCGCGCACGCCGTAATCCTCACCGGTTGGCAGAGACCACCGACGGGGTCTGGTACGCTCACCGCCTAGGAGGGACCATGCGCTCGCTCGGATCCACGTTGTTCTCCACTATCATTGCGTTTGGGATCGCGTTCGCGGCGCCGAATCCGGTGTTCGCCCAGAGCGCGGACGCGATGTACAAGCAAGGCCTTGCCTACAAGCAGCAGGGCAAGACCGACGAGGCCATCGGTGCGCTCGAAAAGGCGGTCGCCGCAAACCCTCAGCACGGAATGGCGTGGTCGTCGCTCGGCAATCTCTACAAAGCCAAGCAAGACATCCCCAAAGCGGTGATGGCGTACGAGCGCGCCACCGCGGTGATCAAGAGGGACGCGGTGCTGTGGGGCAACCTCGGCATGGCGTATTACCGCAACAACCAGATCGACAAGGCGATCGAAGCGTTGGCCACCGCCGTCAAACTCGCGCCCAAAGACGCGGAGTACCGCGCGAACCTCGGCACGGTGCGCCGCAAGAAGGGCGACAACGCCGGTGCGGTGGCCGATCTCGAGATCGCGGTGAAGCTCAAGCCCGACGACGGCGGCTACTGGAACAATCTGGGCGTTGCATATCGCAATGCCAAGCGCGATGACGACGCACTCAAGGCGTTCGAGAAGGCGACGACGCTGAGCCCGAACGACTCGAGCTTCTTCTTCAATCTCGCAGTGGTGTATCGCCGCAAGGAGATGGTCGAAAAGGCGATCCCCGCGTACGAGCGCGCGACATCGTTGGATCCTGGCAACGCCGAGGGCTGGTTCGACCTGGGCTTTATGTACAAGCTCAACCACGAGAATGACAAAGCGATCGGCGCGTTCCAGAAGTATCTGGACATCAACAAGGGCAAAGATCCCGAGGCCGCGAAGCGGATCCAAGACGAGCTCGACGCGCTCGGCGCGCCGCAGCCGAAGACACCTCCGAAGAAACCGGCAAAGTCCAAGGCTCCCGGCAAGAAGTGACGTGGGTTGCGGTACGCCTGCTCGCTAAGTCGCGGTGAGGCGAGCGAATTGGTCGGCTGTTCGGAGCGGTGGTAGGGTGGTGGAATGCGGATCAGCTGGCTGTCGGCAGATGAGATAGCCACCGCCCGCCAGGCGCTCCGGGCTGGAGGCGCGTCGTGGGATGACCATTTCGTGCCTGAGTTCGAGACCCCGATCCAACCGCCGGAGCGCCAGCTCGATGACTGGGCAGCGATCACCGAGCACGTCGCTCGCGCCGAGCGGGTTTCCGAGGTCGTCCGTCATGAAGGACTAGAGGCGGCACGCGCGCGGTTCTCCGCGACTCACAGCGCCATCGAGGCGGCAACCCTGGCGGCAGCGGCGCATCAAGGCGACGAGCTCGATCTCGATCAGGTGATCGGCGTGCTGCGCTGCGCGATCGACGCGTACGTGTTCTATGCGCCGTTCCTCGAGCTCATGATCGAGCTGGGCCGCAGCGATCTCGATCGAACGATCGCGACCTACGAAGAGTTCGTCTCCGCCTATGCGCGGGCGCTCGCCAACATTCCAAACGGGGCCGAGCGGATCGGGGCGGTTCGCGATGGCCTTGCCGATTTTTATGTAAGCGCGGGCCGGACCGATGAGGCCGAGCGGTTGTTCGAGCGGCGCCACCACGAGGATCAAGGTGATGTCGCGGTCGCGCTGTCCGCAAGCCGTGCGTTTCTCGCCGCGGGGTCGGTCAGTCATGCCGTGCGATGGCTCGGCGTCGGCGCCGAGCGCGCGGAGCATCTGGGGCGTGCCGATCTGGCTGCGCGGCTGCGTCAGAAGCAAGACGTCGTGCGCAAGCGGCTGAGCTAAGCGCTCGCGGTCGGACAACCCGGTGCTCGACGCGGAGGCCGAGGTCTTCGAAGGTCAGAGGGATCTGTTACGACGCGGTATGGCCAAGGTGAAGGCGGTTAAAGCGCCGCGCAGCGTTCATCGCTGCCAGAGCTGCGGCCACGTCGAGTCGAAGTGGCTGGGGCGATGTCCGGCCTGCCAGGAGTGGAACTCGCTCGTCGAGGAGATCGACAGCGCAGGGCACGTGCGCGCCAGCGCGGCCGGCGTCGCTGACGGGCAGGCACCGTTGTCGATCGTCAGCGTCGGCGAGATCAGCGCCAAGGATCGCCGCACTACTGCGATCGGCGAGCTCGACCGCGTGCTCGGCGGCGGCTTGGTCGCGGGTAGCCTGGTGTTACTCGGCGGCGATCCAGGCGTCGGCAAGTCCACGCTGCTGATCCAAGCCCTCGCCGGACTCGCCAACCAGGGCACGGTGCTCTACGCCACCGGTGAAGAATCGGTCGCGCAGACGGCGATGCGGGCGCGGCGGGTCGGTGCGGCAAACGCGCGACTGTCGGTGGTCGCCGAGACCGACGTCGAGCGAGTGCTCGCGCATGCGCAAGCGCAACAGCCATCGATCCTCGCGGTCGACTCGATCCAGACGGTGTACACGCCGCTGCTGGATTCGATCCCGGGTTCCGTCGCGCAGGTTCGCGAATGTGCGAGCCGGCTCATGCAGTTCGCGAAGACCTCTGGCGTGCCGACGATCATCGTCGGTCACGTCACCAAAGACGGAGGTCTCGCCGGGCCCAAGACGCTCGAGCATCTGGTCGACGTCGTACTGCAGCTCGAGGGTGACGGCGGTCCGTATCGGATCTTGCGAGCCCATAAGAATCGGTTCGGCTCGACGCAAGAGATCGGTGTGTTCGAGATGCGTGGGGCAGGGATGGCCGAGGTGGCGAATCCATCAGCGCATCTGTTGGCCGAGCGACCGGTCGGCGCACCGGGATCCGTGGTGGTCGCGTCGGCCGATGGCGCTCGGCCGCTGCTCGTGGAGATCCAAGCGTTGGTCGCGCCGGCGAGCGCAGGCGTCGGGCGCCGGACGGCCGCTGGCGTCGATGGCAATCGCGTATCGTTGCTGCTCGCGGTGCTCGCGCAACGCGCCAACTGCGACGTACTCGATCGCGACGTGTTCGTGAACGTCGCTGGTGGGATCCGGCTCACCGAGCCCGCGATCGATCTCGGCGTTGCCTGCGCGGTCGCATCATCGGCGCGCGGCCGCGCGATCGACGGCAAGACCATCGTGTTCGGCGAGGTAGGGTTGGCCGGCGAGATCCGAGCTGTACCGCTGTGCGATCAGCGGCTGGCCGAAGCCGCGCGGCTTGGATTCACGCGTGCCTTGCTACCGGCGCAGAATCGCGGGCGGCTCGAGAACACGTATGGCCTCGAGCTGGTGTCGATCGATCGGTTGGTCACCGCGCTCGCAGAGTTATGATCGCCTAGAACGTCAACGACATCCGCGTCTGGATCGTGTGCGCCGTCCCGGGATCACCGATGTTGGTCTCGCCGGTGATCGGATCGACGCCGAACCCGTACATCGCGTTCGTCACTAGGTTGTCCTGCGGATGTGACATCGCCGAGAACGGGAACAGCACGCCGTACGAGATCCCGATGTTGAACCCGCCGCTCGTATAGCCGAGATCGGCGTTGAACTCGGTGCCATACATCCGACCATTGCCAGGTGTGGCGACCGGCTTGAGCGCGAACGAGGTGATGTTCGCGACCTTCATGCCGATCGATTTGGTGATGTCGTACTGCAGGAATGGCTTGCCGTACGCCGCATTGGTGACTGCGCCGATCAGGTGCCGGAACAGGATCATGTCGACCTTGTACTCGCGGTTGAACATGAACTGGGTGAGCCGGCGATCCGGCGTCGTACCGGGTGCCACGCCGAGCAGGTTGGCGTACGCGATGTGCGTGTTCCCTGACGGGATGTTGTCCCACTGATCGCCGGACGCAGCGCCACCTTCGATACCGATCTTGAGCTTGCCCTCGAGACCCTTCCAGCTGATCCGGCCAACGCCGCCGTACTTGCGAATGTCGGCTTTGCCGGTGAGACCGGCGTCGTCGAGCCGCTGCACGCTGCCGAGCTGCGCGGTGGCTTCAGCCTCGATCATCCAGCGGCCGTACGCGAGCTTGGCCCAGACGTCTGGCGAATAGGTCTTGAGCTCGCGCGGAACGTAGTGGATGCCGTCGAACTCACCACCGAGCGCGAAATCGGTGAGGTTGGTGTCCCAGCTCTGGGTCTTGTACTCGAAGTAGACGCCGTAGTTGAACGCGAGATCGCCGCGGTCGATGGTGTCGCGGAACTCCTGTGGCGAGTCCAGCTTCGAGATCACCAGCGTCCAGCCGTTACCGTTGTCGGCGTCGTCGAGATCCCACGGATGGCCTTCGCGGCCCTTGTTGGCAGCGGTCTGGTTCGACACCAGACGCGTCGCCACCCAATCCGACGCGATCATCGCGCGCAGATCGGTGCCGGGGATGATCGCCGAGAAGCTCACGCGATCCACCGAGTCGCCGTAATCTGCGTCGAGATCGTAGGTCCCAGCGATCGGATCTTCGCCACCGCTGTTGTTCCACATGCCCATGCCCCAGTGGTTAGGCTGGCGGCCGAACTTCAGGATGCCGAGTGGGATCGCGACCTCGGCCCACGCGCGCTTGATCTGGATCGAATCGCGATCGCTGTTGACCCCGCGCACCGGCGGCGCCTGGGTGTTACCGAACGAGCCGATCGGCGGCGGATTACTGGTGTTGTAGACGCCAGACAGATCTTCGCCGGTGGGCGTCGAGCCGAGGACGAGATTGTCGAGGACGTCCGCCTGGACGTGGACGGCGGTGCCTTCGTCGAGGTTGATCGTCGGCTCGAGGCGGAGCCGCATGTTGGTGCTCGACAGCGAGTTCCCGCACTCGCTGCCCGGCGTATTGGAATTGCAGCCGAGCGCGCGAGGGAAGGGCGCACCACCGAGGCCAGCCTTATCGAGGAAGCCGAGGTGGAAGTTCTTGAACCAGTCGGTGCGGAGCCGGTAGTAGCCGTCGATCTCGAACAGCTTCCAGCGCTTGCGGCGGCTCTTCGGCGGCGGCAGCGCCGGCGTCGTGGGGAGCAACCCCGGGGTCTTGGGCGCAGCTTCCGCCACGCCCTCCTTCTTCTCTTCGCCGGCGGGCTGCTGGCCCATGCTTCCCGGACCCATACCGCCGGGGGCGATCTGAGCGTCAGCTGCTGTGGCAGCTAGCAAGAGAACGACAGTGATCGCCGAGCCGAACCGACGGCCGGCAAAACGCAAATAACGCATGGGAAGCACGAGGAATTTAGCCTTCGCGAAAGTCGGCGGACTATAGACAGGCGGCTTCGGCCGGGTCAAACCCGGGAGACAACGAATCACCGACTGGCCCCGTCTAGATTCGGGAGGTTATGGTTCATGTCGATGGCGATAGACCACCGCAAGCTGGTTCACGTTGCCTGGGGGGCGGCGATCGCCGGCTGTTCCCCGTCGTTTCGCCCACCCGCGCCGCCACCCGAGCCCGGTCCGGTGGTCGTGGGCAAGCCGCAGCAGCCACGGCCGTCGTCCGGAGGTGGTCGCCAGGTGTTGGTGGGCGAGATGTGCCCGCAGGGCGCCGCCGGCCGGCCGGCCGTCGCACCGCTGATGATGCGAACCCATCAGTGGTCGGATGCTGCGTCGGATCTGTCCAACACGATCGAGCGCGGCAGCGTGCCGCGGTTCGTGGTCTATGGCGTCGATGGCAAGCCGGCTGGAGCGTTCGATACGGTCGGGCTCGCGGCGATCGGCGTCGCGCAGTCGGTTGCCGCGGGCACGTACATGGGCGCGCCGCCGTGCACGTCCGACGCAGGGAAGGGCGCGCGGACGGATCAGCCGCAGTGCACCGCCGCCACCCACGGCTGTGGGCTCGCGGTGGCCGAGTTGCGCCGCCCCGATGACGACGTCGACACGCCGGCGTTCACCACCGGCGGCGCTTGTTTGTCGGGTGACGCGATCGCAGTCGATATCGATCGCGACGGCGTGATCGAATCGTTTCCGCTGGCCGGTGTGCTCGACGGGATCCGCAGTCCGTCGGCGGAGTGGTCGGCCGCGCCCACCGCGGGCGCGGTGTGCAAGCCGCAGTTTCAGCTCTACGACATCAAGCTGGTTCGTGCAGCCGAGCCTGGCAAACCGGTCGACACCAAGTCGCTCGTCGTACTCGACGTGCTCGGCGTGCTCGATCTCGATGGCGATGGCCGCGACGAGCTGGTGATCGCGCTCCGGTTCCCTACCGTTCGAACCATCTTGGTCTACACCGCGTCAGGTTCGGCGCAGCGGCTCGAGATCGCCGGAGAAGGTGAATCGTTTCCGCGCTGAACGCCGTGGTGCCGGCTCCGCGTCGTCGCGGCTTCGATTGTAGGTCCGGGTGTGTCGGCGTGCTGGGCGTCTCGCTCCGTCGAGGATCATCGATCGCAACCGGCGGGGGCTCGGTACACTGGTGGCAATACGCGTTAGCTTGGGGAGGTTCGTAATGGTGCGCTCGATATCGCTCGTGATGGCGGTTGTGTTGCCGCAGGTCGTCGCGCTCGCGGGGTGTGGCGAGGGTCGCGTGGTGTTGGAGTTGCACGGTGACGTGGCCGGAGTGACCGAGCTCGGCGTCGTGCTCGCGGCACCAGACGTTCAGATTCGCAACCAGCGCACCAACGCAGCGCCGGGTGACAAGGAGCTGGTCGCATACGTCGCGCAGGCCGCCGAGGTGCTGATGTATCCGCACGATCCGGCGGACCCGATCGATGGATTTCGGATCCAGCTCGAAGCCAGTGGCGGCGACCAAGCATTCATTCCGATCGTGGTCGCCTTCGTCGGGGACGAGCAGAAAGCGATCGGTGTCCACCAGCCCGAGAAGCTATTCGCCGAGGACATCGGCGCGGCTGCGATCGGCTTTGGCGACTCGAATGAGGTACGGATCTATGGCCTCGATCTCGAGCCGGTAACCGCGATCGCCGCGGCGGATGGTCCCGTGCACATCCCACCCGGTGGCGTGATGGAGGTGCGGTGCGCCGACGGCGAGCTCAGCGGAGCGGCGTGGCGCAACCTCAAGACCCAACAACAGCTGCGAATTCTGACTGGCTCGAGCGCCGCCGATCTCCACGGCGCCGACCTCGATTGCGACGACAGCACAGCGGGCATCGACGGCCTGAGCCGCGGGCTCGGCGATCTCAACGATTGCGACGATACGCTGGCGAGCTCGCACGGTGGCGCCACCACGACCTGCAACGGCGTCGACGACGATTGCGACTTTCGCCCCGACCTCGCGGAGTCGAGCGAATGCATGATCACCTGTGCGAACACGGTCGCGGTCGGCGCCTGCGATGACTCGGTCGACGAGATCAATCGCTGTCCTAACGCCAAGTGCCACGCGTGTACGGTCGCGACGGTCAAGGACGTCGGCGATCCGACGCAGATGCATGTGTGTACCGGCATCACCACGTTGCAGTTCAACGAATGCGCGAACGGAGACTGCGTGCTTACCCTGGTGTCCGCGACGCCTGGCTTCAACGCCAAGCTCCGCGCGGGACTCGTCGAGGCCGGGCTCGGTGGTTCGCTCAAGATCACACCCGACACGGAGCTCGAGCTCGCGATCGAATCGACCGATCTGTTCCCCGTGGACTCGCCGCCGACCTCAAGCGTGACGATCCACATTCGCCCGGAGGGCTTCGACCTGCTGCCCGTGACCTACGCGTTCGAGCTGACGCTATCGGCGCCCGAAGACGTCTGCGCGGTTCCGCCGCTGACCTGCACCAGCGGCTAGTTCGCCGGCGCGTTACAGCTATCCCACAGCGCCGCAACGTCGCGAGCGTCCTGCTCGTTGGGCACGAGCTCGAGGTTGCCGACGTTCATCACCGAGGGCCGCTCCTCGTTCGGAACGTGTAGCAGCCCGAATGCATGCCCGAGCTCGTGAGCGATCGCGATCGCATAGTTCTCGGGCGCGAGCTGATCGCGGCCGACCCAGATCTGCCCCACGTCATCCCAATAGATCGCGCGAAAGAACGTGTCGCCGGATTCGAACCGCAGCGGCAACCGAGGATCGGGTTGCGGCGGATCGGCGACCTCTATGGTCACCGGCAGCACGAGGCTCCACGCGGCGACCGCATCGCGGATGCTCTGGACCTCGTGAGGCGCCGCGCCTTCAGCAGGCGTGATCACGAGCGGCGAGCACGGATCGAACGTGATCCCGACCTCGGGCTCGCGGGATGTACACGCTGACAGCAACAACGCGGCGAATGTGAGGTGGCGCAAGCTGGTCACTCTAGCGGCGACGCGGGTGATCGCCAGCGCAAGTTTCGCGCGAGCTAGGCCGGCGTCACATCGCCGACCTCGGCGATGCTAGGTTTGCGCGGTGCGACAGGATGTAGGTCAGTTGCTATGGGTCGGTTTCGAAGGCACGACGATGCCGGAGGCGTTGCGCTCGCGGCTCGATATCGGTGCGGTGGGGGCGACGATCCTGTTCAAGCGCAACCTCGTGTTTCGACCCGCGGGCGACGGCTCGACCGACGAGCATTGCGATCTCGACGCGCTGGTCGCGCTCAATCGCGAGCTGCATCGCGCCGCGCCCGATGGCACGCCAGCGCTGATCGCGATCGATCAGGAAGGCGGGTTGGTGCAACGCGTACGTGCGCCGGCGACTCGATGGCCGGCGATGCAAGCGATCGATGGGTTCGCCGCTCCCGACGACGAAGCGGTCGCCGAACAGGTCGGTCGCGCGATGGGCAGCGAGCTGCGGGCGCTCGGATTCGACGTCGATTTCGCGCCGGTGCTCGACGTCCACACCAACCCGGCAAATCCGATCATCGGCAACCGCGCGTTCGGTGTCGAGCCAGAGCCGGTCGCACGCCGGGCGCTCGCGTTCGCGCGCGGGCTCGACGCTGCCGGCGTGGTGGCGTGCGGCAAGCACTTCCCCGGCCACGGCGATACCTCGACAGACAGCCATCTCGAGCTGCCCCGCATCGATCATTCGTGGGAACGTCTCGAGGGCGTCGAGCTGCTGCCGTTTCGCCGCGCGGCAGCCGCCGGCATGCCGATGATCATGACCGCCCACGTGGTGTTCGCCGCGCTCGACGACAACGTGCCGGCAACGCTTTCGGAGCGCGTGGTTACCGGGCTGCTGCGCGACCAGCTCGGCTATCGCGGCGTGATCGCGAGCGACGATCTCGACATGAAGGCGATCGCTGGCCATCTCGGTGCCGAGGTCGCCGCGGTCGCCGCGATTCGCGCTGGCTGCGATGTGCTGTTGCTGTGCCGCGATGAGAATCATCAAGCGCTCGCCGAGCAGGCGCTGGTTCGCGAGTGCGAGCGCGACTCTGCGTTTCGCGCGAAGGTCGGCACCGCTGCGCAGCGCATCCGCCAGCTAAAGCGTAACCACGCCGAGAACCTGTCGCGCGCTCCCGCTCCGAGCCGCGACGCCGTCGGTAGTTTCGCTCACAAGCAGCTCGCCGAGCGACTCGGCGACCGCTCGTAACGCTCGTTGCGAGCGCGCGCCCGGTCAGCGCCGCGGCTTGCGGGCACGCTTGGCGGTCGACCGCGCGCTACCGTTGAGCCCGACGTGGCCCTCGATCCGCGCGAGCCTCGCGTCGAACTTGGTCTCGAGACGATCGAACTTCTCGTCGAGTGCCACGTGCCCGGCCTCGAGACGATCGAACTTATCGTTGAGGGCCATGTGTCCCTCCGCGATCGCCTTCACGTGCGTTTGAATCTGCTCGAGGAGGACGAACCGTCGGACGTCTGCCTCGCTCATGAAGCCAGAGTGACGATCGCGAACGCGAGCGTCAAGCTGAAACAACGTAGTCCGGCTTGTCCGGCTTGTCCGGCCATGCAGCCGCTGCGCGCCGCCTTACCGATTCGACACGATGGTCGAGCACGATTGCGGGCGCCCTCATCGGACTAGCGTTGCACGAGCAAGCCCTCGGCGAGTAGCAGCAACAGCAGCGCTACTGCGAGCGCGTGCCATAGCTCGACGCGTCGCGTGTGATCGGCGGTATCTCCGCTTGTCCCGGAACCCGATGGAGGCAACGCCGCCGCAGGCGCAGGCGTTAGATCGGAGCCGCGCGCATCGATGTTGACTGCGAACGCGAGATCATCGCGCTCGCGAGCACCGCCGGTGCGATCGGTTCCGATCACGCGATACACGCCGGGGCGCTCGGTGCGGCTGAATCGAACGTTCGAACGGCCGGCGATCCGATCTCCGTCGAACACGGTCGCGGTCTGGCTGGGGCTGCGAATCTCGAGCTTCTTGAGGTCGCCGACCGGCACGACCACCGAGCTGCCGACTGGATGGTCGGCGACACCGAACGCTGCGTGCTTGCGCGCGAGGTGACGCACGGATTCTTGCATCAGCGGCAGAAAGCCGGGATGAATCGGCAGGTCATTCCAGTCGCGGTCGAGCGTCGACGTGAACAGCAGCGTGCGGCCGGCTCCGATCGACGCCTCGACCAGCGCCGCGCCACCGTTGGTGAACCGCGCGAGCACTTTGCGGTCAGCGGTCGCGGTCGTCGGCCCGAGCAGGACGACCTTCTGAAACTTGGCGTCGGCGAGCTCGGGCGCGGTCTTGGTGAACGGCGCGAAGATCGGATGGTCGGATTCCCACTTCACGAGATGCAGCGCGCGGCTGTCGCGGTCCTCTTGCGACGCTCCCCACGTGGTGTCGATCGGATCCCGCAAGCTCTGCGGCAGCAGCGGCAGCATCGTGCGGTCGTACGCTGCTGGATCGACGCGACTGCCCGGCGCGACGAGAATGCCGCCGCCGGCGCGCACCCAGTTGGCGAGCACCGCGACGCGCTCGCTCGGAAGCGCGGCGACGTTGGCGAGCACGATCACGTCGTAGCCCTCGAGATCGATCGCGCCGGCGGTGCCCTTGGCCTTGGGATCGATGCCCGACAGATCTTCCGCGGTGATCGTGCTGACTTGGGTCCGGCTATCTTCTCGATCACCGGGACGAAGCGCGGCCTCGACGTAGAACAGCTCGTCGTCATGGCGAACCGTCCGCGGATCACCGTCGACGAGTAGCACTCGGACTTCATCGCGTAGCGATGCACGAGCCCAGCGAAGATCGTCGATCGCCAGCGCGTCACCGTCGATCGATACGTACGCATCGGTGGCCCGGGCGCCGTGCGGCAGCGTCGCGAGGAATCGTTTGGTCTTGCGCTCGTTGGCCGCGAGCTCGACCGAGCCGCGCGCGACCACGCGATCTGCGATCGACAGCAACAGCTCGATGGTCGCCTTCTGATCGCTGAAGTTGGCGACCTCAGCATCGAACGCGACGCCACGGCTTCCCGCGCGGGGCTCGGCATCGAACCGGAGGCTGATGATCGCGTGGTTGGGCATCCGTTCGGGCCGCAGGTCGACGACGACGAGCGCTGGACCGTCCGTGCCCCACGGTGCCTCATCCGGTTTGATCCCGGTACGCGCGAGCAAGCTGATCAAATAGACCGTCTTGCGACTATGGCTCGACGCGGCGAGCAGCTGAGCGGCCTTGGCCAACGCGCGTGTAGTGTCGGCGGGCCGCGCGCTCGCGGTGAGCGCGAGCAGTTGGTCGCGCAGCCGCAGGTGGTCTCGGGTCAGCTCGCCGGGATGGTCCGCCGCTTCCGATGCGCGCACGATCGCGACCTCGGCCTCGGGCCCCAGCTGGGTGAGGATGCGCCGCGCCTCCGCGGTAGCGCGCGTTAACCATGGCTGGTCATCGACGCGGTACTCCGACGCGAACGAATCGTCGATCACCAACACGGCAGCCTGCGGGCCACGCGTGACCTGGGGTCCGCTCCGCTCGCACGATGTGAACGGTTTGGCGAGCGCGAGCACGATCGCCAGACATGCGATCACCCGGACGGCGAGCAGTAGATGTTCACGGAGCCGCAGCCGGCGCGCGGTGCGCCGCTTGGTGGCGAGCAAGAAGTCGAGCGCGGCGAACTTCACCACGCGCGCACGCTGGCGGCCGATCAGGTGGATCGCGATCGGCACCGCCAGCGCGATCAAACCGATCAACATGAGCGGCGCGAGAAAGCTCATGACGCGCGCCGTCCGGGTGCCAAGCGCGACCGCGCGACGAGCAGCTCGAGCAGGGTTTGATCGAGAGGCTGATCGGTCGTCGCGAAGTGGTAATCGACGCCCGCACCGCGCAGCTTGCGCCGGCTGGTCTGCAGAAACTCTTCCATGCGCTCGTGGTACTCGCGCCGGATCGCGGCTGGGTTGACCAACATCTTGGCGGTCGACTCGAGCGACTGAAATTCGGTGAGGCCATCGTACGGGAACGTGTGCTCGTGGGGATCGAGCACGTGGAGCAGCGACACGTCATGATGCTGCGCGCGGAGCTGGCACAACATGCGGACGGTCTCGTCCGTGGGATCGAACAGGTCCGACACCATGACGATCAGCGCGCGGCGGCGTCGCGACAGCTCGGCGATCCTCGCCAAGGCGGCGGCGGGCGGCTCGTCGCCGACACCGCCGCGCTCGATCACCGATTCGAGCACGGTGAGCAGGTCGTGGAGATGGCTGGCTCGTGCGCGCGGTGGCACCACGGTTTCGATCGCGCGATCGCCGCTCGCGACCAGGCCGACCTTGTCCTGCTGTTCGATCGCCAGGTAAGCGAGAGCCGCGAGTAGCAGCCCGCCGTACTCGAGCTTTGCCATGCCGCCGCCGGCGAACGCCATCGAGGCGGAAGCGTCGAGCACCAAGTACAGCGTCAGCTGCGACTCCTGCTCGAACTGCTTGACGTAATAGCGGTCGAGCTTCGCGAACGCCTTCCAGTCGACGTGGCGGAGCTCGTCGCCGGGTGAATATTCCTTGTGCTCCGCGAACTCGACCGAGTAGCCGCGGATCGACGCGCGATGCAGCCCGGACAGCGCGCCCTGCACGATCACGCGCGCCTTGATCGGCAGGCTGCTCAACCGCGACAGCTGAGCTGCGTCGAGCTTGCGCGGGAGCTCACCACTCATCGTCGGTCACGGTCAGCTGGGAGTGACGACCGACAACAGCTTGTCGATCAGGTCACCCGCGCGGATTCCCTCCGCCTCGGCGCGGTAATTGAGGATCAGCCGATGCTGGAGCGCGGGTCGCGCTAGCGCGGCGACGTCATCGATCGATGCGGCGAATCGTCCGCTCAGAATGGAGCGCGCCTTCGCGGCAAGGATCAAGAACTGCGATGCCCGTGGACCGGCGCCCCATGACGTCGCGTCGCGAATGAACGCCGGCGCCGTCGGCGAGGTCGGTCGCGTCGCACGTGCGAGCGCCACCGCGTACTTCACGACGTGATCTGCCGCCGGCACCCGCCTGACCAGATCTTGCAGTTGCATGATCCGTTGCGGCGACAGTACCCGGTTGAGCTGCGGCTGGTGATCACTCGTCTGTTGCCGGACGATCTCTTCTTCCTCGGTCTCGGTCGGATACTCGACGTCGATCTGAAACATGAAGCGATCGAGCTGAGCCTCCGGAAGCGGGTAGGTCCCCTCTTGCTCGATCGGGTTCTGTGTCGCGAACACCTGAAACGGCAGCGGCAGATCGTGGGTCGTGCCGCCGGCGGTCACCCGGTACTCCTGCATCGATTGCAGCAACGCGGCCTGGGTCTTCGGCGGCGTGCGATTGATCTCGTCCGCCAACACCAGGTTTGCGAATACCGGTCCGCGGATGAACCGAAATCCGCGGCGGCCCGTGGTGTGATCTTCCTCGAGCACGTCGGTGCCCGTGATGTCGGAGGGCATCAGATCCGGCGTGAACTGGATCCGCTGAAACGATAAGTTGAGGGTCTCCGCGAGCGTTGAGATCAGCAGGGTCTTCGCGAGCCCGGGAACCCCGACGAACAAGGTGTGTCCGCGCGCGAACAGCGCGACCAATAGCTGATCGATGACGCGGCGCTGTCCGATGATCCGCTTTTCGATCTCGGTGACGATCTGATCGTGGGCCGCGGCCAGCTCGGCGACCGCATCGAGATCGGTCTTGGGCGAGGCCGGCGGATTGGTCAGATCTTCGCCGGCGAGCGGCAGATCCTCGGGATCACCGTGAAGGTGGGCGACATCAGCAAGCTTGGGCTCGGACGGCGATCCGTAGGCCGGGGTTTGGCGACTGGTTTTCATCAATTCTTGAGCTCGGTGCAGGCAGCGCGCTCCCGAGCAGCTCGGGAGTCAGAGATCTGAGCATAAGCCTCTGCGAGGCCGCAGCGGGTGGTTGGGTCGAACGGACTGATCCGGAGCGCTTGCTCGAAGGCGGAGATCGCCTGGGCCCATTCATGCCTCGCGAGCCGGGCCATGCCAAGGGTTACGGCCGCCACAGCGTCATGATCGTCGGCCGCGACCAATGGGGTCGCGAGCTCGATCGCGCGGTCATGGCGACCGAGCTCGACGAGGGTACGGGCGAGCTTGCCGGCCACGAACGGCTCCGGCCCAGCAGCCAGCGCCCGCTCGTATTCGATCACCGCGGCCTCGGCCATGCCACGGGCGCGCAACATGCCGCCGATCCGCGCGTGTTTGCGCGCACGCGCCGATACCTGCTCGATCCCGACGTTCTCCGAATCGACCCCGCCTTTGGCGAACCGAATCGGCTGGCCACCGCGAGCCGGCACGCTGCGGTCGAGCGTCTTTAGGTGCGCGCGCCATTGCTTGTCGACCGCTTGCCACGTCACTCCGAGCGCCTCCGCGACCGCACGTCGCGCCGATTTTCCGTCGCGCGTCAGCGTGACCGCGTTGCGGACTCCGGCGAACCCGATCTTGTCGTGCATCCAGCCGACCAGGGTATAGACCTCCGCATACGCGAGCGCTGCGGCCTCCTGACTGGGTAGCTTCGCCATCGACGGATGCATCTCATCGAACGAGATCAGCCGGCCCTTGCGCAGCGCAGCTTGCAGCAGCGTTTGCTCGCTCGCCGACAACACGACCTCGGCGGGACGGCGCCACCGCGATTGCTCGAATCGTGCGATCCCCTCCTGCAGCCATACCGGCACGCTGTCGTGCGAGATCCGTGACACCAGCAGGTGGGTGTATTCGTGAGCGAGCGTGTCCATCCACGGATAGCCGAAGATCGTCGCGCGCGGCGACACGACCATCAGCTTGTTGTACTTGGAAAGCGCGATCGTCCCGGTGGTCTCGATATCGCGCTCGGTGAGCGGCGACAACTTGGCGAGGTCCGCCGGCGCGCCGAGCAACTCGATCCGGATCGGATCGGTGGGCTTGAGGCCCAGGTCGTTGCCGATCTGTTCCCACGCGGCATCCAACACTTCGCCGGCGAGCGTCGCGATCGTCTCGTCGGGGCCTGGAGCGTAGCGGATCACGAACCGGCCCTTGGGCGATTTCACCTCGGTGAACGTTTCGGTGACCGCGAGCGTCGAGGTCGCGAGCTTGCGGGTCTGACCGATCATGCCGTCGACACCACTGTCGGGCAGCTTGTCGAGCAACTTGATCGCACCGGCGTAATCCCCGGTCTGAAATGCGAGCTCGGCGCGCAGCCATTTGACCTCGATCGCGTCGGGAGCACGGTCCTCGAGATCGATCAGCAGCGCGCGCGCGTCGTCGAGCCGCGAGGTCTGGAGATAACGCGCTGCTTTGATCACGTCGCCGGTGACCGTGCGATCGCGGCGCGCCTCGGCCGGGCCGGCGAGCAACGTGCACGCCGCGAGGAGCGCGATCGGAGCGAGATGGCGTGCGGCGATCATTTCACCAGCTCCTCATAGTAACGCTTGATCATGTCATCGTAGCCGTCTGGCCGCGATCCGCCCCGCTTCTTCATCGCTTCGAGCACGTCCTCGCGAAACCGCTCGGGCGCTCGGTATTCGTCGGCGCCGGGGATCCGGACTGGCTCCTCGCTCACCGAGCCCTCCTGCGCCTGGCGAGCAGCGCTGCGTGCGCGATCGCGTGCCTTGGCGAGCGCATCGGCTGCTGCACGGGTCGCCTCTCGCGCGCCCGACGGGTCTTTGTTCTTCATTCGATCATCTGCCGTCGACATCTGATCGATCGCGCCGCCTAGCTTCTTGACCAGCTCGGCACCCGCGTCACCGGGCAGGTCGCCGCCCAGCTGCTTGGTGCGATCCGATAGCCGCTTAGTGCGATCTTTGTTCATCGCCTCGCGCCGGCGAAGCCGCTCCAGCGCACGTTGCTCGTCGGGCGACATGATCTGCTCGGGCTTTGGCGACAGCTCCTGAAGCTCGCTGATCAGCTCGCGTGTGATCGGACCTAGTCGTTCGACGTCGTCGAGCGAATCCTGCGTCGCCTCGGTCCACTTCGATTTGGGATCGTCGCTGATCGCCGCTTCGAGCTCACCGGCGATCGTCTCGAGGCTGGTCTTCGCCTGGCGCGCCATGCCCAGCGCTTCGGCGAGATCACCATCGGCGACCATGTGCTCGACGTCGGCGATCCGGCGCTCGACGATGTCGAGCTCTTCCTTGGCAAACGGCGTCAGCCCAGCTTCATGAATCTCGCCGAGCCGGCGGCGGAGCTTGTCGACCAGCGCCGTCACGGTCTTGTTTGCTTCGCGCCGGTGATCCTTGGCGACGTCATCTGCCTTGTCGGCATAGGCCTCGAAGATCCGGTTCGCTTCGGCCGCGATGTCATCCTGATCTTTGGCGACATCGGATAGCTCGTTCATGACCTCATCGAGCTTGTTTTGCTCGTCGGTGAACCGGTCGCCGCGGAGCCCCGCGAGCGATCCCTCGAGCGATGACGACGCGCGATCGTGTTGCTGGCGGCAGGTCTCGAGCTTCTGCTGTGCCTGCTGCAACTGGCCGGCGCGGACCAACCTGCGCACCTCCTCGGTGCAGCTGGTGCCTTGATGGTTCTGCATCGCGTCGCGGTGGACGTATTGGTCGAGCACGTCTTCGGCCATGCCGCGGCGATGTTTGTCGAGCTCGGCGTACGAGCGCTCGAGCGCGCGGATCTCGCGCTCGATTTCGTCGAGCAGCCGCGGATCCTTGGTGCGCTGGTACTGAGCGAGCAGATCCGCGAGTCGCTTCTGGTGCCCGGCGATCTCGTCAGACAGATCGAGCATACCCTCGAGGAGCTCGCGATCGAGCCAATCGGCGAGCGTGATGGTGTCGTCCTCGAGCTCTGCGATGATTCTCGGATCGAGGCCAGCGAATCGGCCGGCAGCGGTCCGGGTCCCCGGCTTCGGCAACAGCCGCTGCTCCGTCGACACCAGCTTGTCCAGTCGATCGCGCATCTGGCCGAGCGCTTTGCGCAACGCGTCCGATGCATGTGGATCTTTGTCGAACGCTGCGCCGATCGCTCCGAGCTCGACCACCGCTTCGCGCAGCTCGCGCGAAAGCTGATCGCGCCCGGCGGGCGAGTCGCTCGGCTGGTCGGGCCCCAGCGTCAGCCGGGCGCCCAGGTTGCGTACGATGGTTTCGGCGAGCTCTTGGTGGCGGCGGAGGGTCTCCTCGTGGCGCTCGCGCGGGCTCACGACCTTGAGCCGCAGCTCTCGCGACCGTCCGATGTTCGGACCGCCGATGCTGTCATTGTCGCTTGCCTCGATCCAATAGCGAACTTCACCGCCGCTCGGGACCTGGACCTCTGCGATGTCCCAAACGACCTTGCCCTGAGCGCGTCCGCTTGCGGTCGCACTGCCGAGATCGATCGGCTTCTTGCCGCGATCCTTGCCGGATTCCCACACCAGCTCCGCGGCGCCCAGTCCGAAATCGTCCTCGATCACATACGCGAGCTCGACCCGGCGTAGATTCGTGACATCGAGCGTGTCGGCCGGGGCCATCAGCTGCACCTCGGGCGCATGGTCAGGCTCGGCCTCGATCGATCGCGGCGTGGTTTCGATCGATCGCACGCCGGACGGCGATCGCACCGCGAACCGATAGCTCGCAGACTTGTCGATCGTGAGCTGCGCGGTGATCTGGTCACCGACGAGCGTGATCGGCACCTTGGTAGCTGCACCGCGGTCTCCAGCTTCGATCAAGAGCTCGACCTCGCTCGCTTCGACCAGCACGCGGGCGCGCAAGCTGACCTTCGTACCGGCGAGCCCGCGCACGTCGCCGGACGACGACGGCAGCAACAGCGGCGAGCGATGGGCGTACTCGGGGAAGGTCAGGGTGGCCTCGAGATCGCCGACCAACGGGACGGCAGACAGCTGCGCACCGTCGTAGGGCGCGCCGGGCTGCGACAACAGCGCGCGCCAGCCAGAGGCGAACATGCTCGGCGCGATGATCACGAGCGCGAGATTTACGAGCACGCCGACAAGCGCCAATCGCATCGCGCGCTCGGTCTCGGCGTTTGGTAGCAAGCTACGCGGCTCGATGCCATCGAGGCGCTGTGCCGTCGATTGGATCAGCGCATCGACCAGCATCGTCGATGGCGCGCCGGTGCGCGGATTCGCCTCGGAGAGCTCGACCGCCGAGAGCAGATCGGAGGCAACGTCGCCGCGACGCACGCCTACCCAACGCGCGAGCGCGCGATCGGTAGCCCACCGGCGACGCGGCACGACCACGCCCATCGCGATCGCGCCGATCAGCACTCCGCCAGCGCACAGACCAGCAATTCCGAGCACCGCGGTGGTCGACGCACGATGGCCGTCGACCAGCCGGCCGAGCATCGGTAACAGCACTGCCATGACCGCCACGGCGATGACGGCGTACAGCACGCTCCGACGAGCCTCGTGGCGATACAGCAGCGCACGAACGCGCTGCAAAAAGCCCGGAATGTGAGTGCGAGAAACGGCCACGTTGTCGCCTTGTCGCGGCTCGCCCAGCATAACGCCAGGATGCCCGCAATGCGACGGTCGCAGCCGATGGCGCCGACATCTCGCGCGACACATGAGCTATAACCGTCGCGGCGTGAATAAGGCGGGCCAGCGAGCGTCCCAGGCGCATGGACGGTCACCCTCGGCAGTCGACGACCACGACCTGGTGCAGGCGGCTCGGGGGGGCGACCGTGATGCGTTTCGCACGCTGTTCGAGCGCTACCACCGTCGAGCGTTCGCCCTCGCGTTCGGGGTGGTTCGCAATCAGGACGACGCGCTAGACGTCGTCCAGGACGCTTTCATCAAGGCTCACAAATACCTAGACAAGTTCGAAGGCAACTCCAGCTTCTACACGTGGCTCTACCGAATCGTCATGAACCTCTCTATCGACCACTTGCGCAAGCATCGCCGCGTCAAGCCGGTCGAGCTCGATGAGACCAAGCTCGAAGACAGCGATCAGACGCTACTGCCTAGGATCATTGAGGGAAATCCTGGACGGGCGCTGTTCGACAAACAGATCCGGGCGCGCATCGATCAGGCGCTGGACGAGCTGTCGGAGAACCACCGCGCGGTGCTAGTCATGCGCGAGTTGGAGGGCTTGTCGTACGAGGAGATGGCCAAGGCGATGGACTGCTCCAAGGGCACCATCATGTCGCGGCTGTTCCACGCTCGCCGGAACATGCAAAAGCGGTTGCTCGATCTACTCGACAACCCGTCTCCCGCGCTGATCGAGGAGCTCACCGGCGGCCGGCCGGCAGGCGACGACGACCAAGGCGAAGCACCCGACATGAGCCAGAAGGAGCGCGCGCCAGCCGCGCGGACCCGGTAATGACAGCCCGCGACGATTTCGAATTGATGGAGCACGCCGATGGCGAGCTCGAAGACCGGCTCGAGGCGGGTGTGCGCGCACGCCTCGATCGCGATCCGAACGCGCGCACCAAACGCGATGGCCTCGCTCAGCTCAGCGAGGTGATGCGATCGCACTTCGAACAGGCGGTGGACGAGGTTCCCGAGCGCCGGTTCGAGGCGATGTGGCGCGAGATCGACAAGGCGATCGAGGGCGGCGCCGAACGTTCGGAGCAAGCGCCTGCGCGGGTGGCCAACCCTGCCGCACCGGGCATCTGGGCACGGTTTACGTCGTGGCTGGATCGCTATCGCGGTCATCTGGTCACCGGTGCGGTGAGCGCCGGTGCCGTCGCAGCGCTCGCGCTCGTGCTGCGGCCGGGCGCATCGAACGATCCGTCTTCAACCGCGTCGTCGGGAGCGATCGATGTCCGCCCCGCCGCGCTTCGCACTCCGCCGGAGATCGAGGCGCTCGATACCCCCGGGGGATCGGGGACCGTGATGAACCTCGAGGACGAAGACGGACACGCAGCCGTGATCTGGGTAACGCCTGCGGATATCGTGGAGGGCATATGAGCATCCGGATCTGGCTCCCGTTGATCGTGACCGTGGTTGCAACGGTGACCGTGAGACCGGCGATCGCCGACGAGCCCAGCGTGAGCGCGGCGATCATCGAGGTCTCGGCCACCAGCGGCAAAGAGCGGGTCGTCGATCCCGATCTCAAGCCGCTCGAGAAGAAGCTCAAGCAGGCGCCGTTCGCGTCGTGGAACCAGTTCCGCGTGCTGATGAAGACCCAAAAGACGCTGGTGAAGAAGAAGGCAGAGCCGCTCAAGCTCAAGGTCGGATCGGCCACGATCACGTTGGTCGAGATCGTCGACAAGTCGAAATGCCGGATCAACGCCACGATGTCCGACGACAAAGGCAAGCAGATTTTGAGCAACACGTCGGCCGTCGAGGCCGGCGATTACGTCGTCTACGGCCACCCGCTGCCCAACAATGACGGCCACTTGCTGGCCGTCACCTGCAAATAGGTTCATGACGAAATCACCCGCGGGCGGCGCCTCGCGGCGGTAGCGGCAGCCTCGGTGTTATACAGAAACCGAGGATGAATCATCGAGCGCCTGCCATCGTGCTCCAGCGGCCGCGGTTCCGCCGCTGGTGGCTGATCGGAGGCGGGGTCGTGGCAGGCCTCGCGGCCGCGGTGCTCGCCGGCCTGTTCGTGATCTATCCGCGGGTCGGTGCTTCGAAGATTCGCTCGAAAGTCACCGCAAAGCTCGGCACCAAGCTGGGGCGTGACATCGGGATCCGCGACATCGAGGTCTCGCTCGGACATGCGGTGATTCACGATCTCGTGATCTGTGGCGAGCTCGACGGCGATCGTCCGCTTGTCCACATCTCGCGGATCGAGGTTCCGTTCGACGCGTGGAGCTCGCTGGTCGGATCGATCAAGCTCGGCGCGGTCGCCGTTCACGGCGTCAACGTCTCGGTCCGGCGCCGGAGTGATGGGCGCGACAATGTCACCGACATCGTCGCTCGGTTGCGGGGGGACACCGAGCCGGCCGCGGATGCGTCGAACAGCGGCAGCGGCGGGCTGCGGCCGACCTCGATCACGGTCGATGGCATTGCGGTGCGCGCGATCGACGAGACCACCGGTGCCAAGCTCGCGATTGCCAATGGCGATGCGGCGTGGACGCCTGGCGAGGTCACCGCGAAGGTACTCGGCGCGGTTGCGACGACCGTGCAGGGCCCGCGCGCGACCGCGGCAACGCTGACCGTGTCGAAGGTTTCAGGCCAACCGCCGCGCGTGACGGTCGAGGGTGGTGAGCTCTCCGTGACCCCGCGCTTGGCGCTGTCTGGCATCGGCGGCCAGATCTCGGCGAACCCCACCCGAGCCGGTGCGTACGTGATCGACTTCGCCGGCGGTTACGGCGGTGTGCCGGGCACGTTGTGGACCGCGAAGGGTGGTCTCGATCCGAGCGCATCGACTGCTTCCATCGATCTGGTCGCCGCCAAGTTTCAGCTCGACCGGCTATCGCAGATCCTCGAGCACTCGCCGGTCGTCAACTATGCGGAGACCAGCGTCGATACCAAGCTCCACGTCGAGGTCGATCGTAGCGGTGGCAAGTTCGCCGGCGACTTCCACGTTCGCGGCCTCAACGTGGGGCATCCGATGATCGCGGACCGCGAGGTTCACGATCTAGACCTCTCGGCGTATGTCGCCGGTAGCTTCGATCGCGTGGCGAGAAAGCTCGAGCTGACGCGAGGCGACTTCGTCGTTCGCGACGTTCCGTTCTCGGTGACCGGCACGGTGACGCAGCAGCGGCATACGCCCGAACGCCTCAAGCAGGCGCAGGAGAGCGCTGCGCTGCGCGCGGCCACGGGGGGACGCAGCGGTCGTCGCAATCCCAAACGCGTCCCCAAGCAACCGGTGGCGGTGACGGCGCCGACGACACCGCTGGCGGAACCCCACTACGGGCCCGGTGGCATCAACACGCTGACGCTGCATTGGGTGGTCCCGAAGATCGATTGCAAGCGTGCGCTCGCGGCGATTCCGCCGGAGATGGCGCCATATCTCCAGGGCTACAAGCTCAAGGGCAAGTTCGACGTCGATCTCAAGCTCGCGATCGATTGGGCTGACCTCGACGCCACGCAACTCGGCGGCCGGGTCGGGATCAATGGTTGCACGGTGCTCGAGGAGCCTGAGGACATGGGACCGAAGCGGCTCGAGAAAGAGTTCGAGCACTACGTCGAGGTCGAAGAGAACGAGTGGGTGTCGTTCGTAGTCGGTCCGAAGAACGATGACTTCGTGCCGCTCGATCAGATCTCGCCGTACCTCGTGAAGTCGATCACGACAACCGAAGACGCGGCGTTCTTCAAGCACCACGGCTTCATCACCAGCGAGTTCCGCACCGCGCTGGTCAACAACCTCAAAGCGCGCACGTTCACCCACGGCGCATCATCGATCACGATGCAGTTCGTCAAGAACGTGCTGCTGTATCGAGAGAAGACGCTGGCCCGGAAGCTCCAGGAGCTGTTTCTGACCTGGCACGTCGAGCACACGCTGACCAAGGACCGGATCCTCGAGATCTATTTCAACGTCATCGAATATGGCCCGGGACTCTACGGCATCGGTCCGGCGAGCTGGCACTTCTTCAGCAAGGCGCCCAAGGACTTGAATCCGGTGGAGGCCGCGTTCTTCTCGACGATTCTGCCGTCGCCGAAGGCGCGCTATCAGCAGTACTGCGCGAATACGCTCACGCGGTGGACGACCAGCAAGATCCATCGAATTCTCGACCTGATGCTCAAGCGCGACCGGTTGACGCAGGCCGAGTACGACTCGGCGATGGCGACGCCGCTGATCTTCACGAAGGACAACAGCGAGACCGAGGACCAGTGTCTCAAGCGCGTGAAGAAGGCGATCAAGAATGCGCGCCCGACGAATCCGATGAAGAAGTAGCGCGGCCATGCTATACGCCGCCGGTGCGTCGGATCTTGCTCGCAACCGCTCTGGTTCTCGGCATCGGTGTTAGCGCTGCGACCGCGCAACCTGCGCCACCGGCCGAGCGCGTCTATACGCGGCCGTCGGGGTTCTGGACCTCGCCGCATCCATCCAGGCAGGCGTATCGTTGGCGGCTGCTCGGCATCGGTGTCCTGTTGTTGGGTGTGACAGGGGTGGTGATGTGGCGGTTGGTCAAGCGCGCGGATCTCGATCGGGCGCGGCGCGGCTCGAGCCGGCACTAGCTCGATTGCCACAAACTTGTCCACGTCGACGGAGGGCGCGACCCTCCCGACGTGGTGCGCTCCGCATGGTGTTTCGGGTCGATCGGCCTGCTTGCCATCTCGGCGAGTATCGCGCGCGCCGACGATGCGACGAGCGTCGCCGCCGCGGTGGGTGCGGGCGGCCAAGGTGATGCGGTCTACACGGGCGTCGAGCTCCGCCTCGACGCGGAATATCGTGGTGCCCGCGCGGGGCTGGGTGGTCGGGTGGTGTGGCTCGACGGCGAGTTTCGCAGCGCCGACTGGTCGAGCGCCTCGGATGCGGTGACGCTGCTGCGCTATCTCGAGGCGAGCTCGGAGCACTTCGCGATCGCCGGCGGCGCACTCGCGCCGAGCCGGATCGCACACGTCGCGCTCGGCTATCGCGCCTCGCTCGACGATCGCGCGCGCACCGGATTTCGCGGGCGCGCACTCAGCGATCGCGTGGCCGTAGGCCTCGAGATCGACGACGTTCTGGACCCTGCGCTGATCGGTGGCGAGCTGTCATGGCAATTCAGCGATGACTGGGCACTTCGCACGGCGATGGCCGTGGATCCGACGCATCCCGACGGAACCGTCGGTGTGGGTGAGCTCGCGATCGATCGACGATGGACGACCGAGCACGTGCGGTTCGATCTCGGTGGTGGTGCGGTCGTCGAGCCGACGATCGGGATGGCCGCGCTGTTGTTTACCAGCCTCGAATTCGACGCCGCTGGTGCGCGATGGTTCGCGCAAGGCGATGCGCGTGGCGGTACCGGTACGCTAGGGACGATGTTCGGTCCGTTGCATCGGCTCGAGCGTCTGCTGCCGCGTGATCCTGCTCACGGCGACGTAGGGGCCGGCCTCGTGATGGGGGTTGCCGGCGAACCCGGTTGGGTCGCGGCGGGAATCCGCGCGCGCGGTGACACCGGCGTGCTCGGCAGTGTCGAGGTCGGTGCGCCGATGAGCCGCCAACTTCAGGCAGCAGCATGGTTTGCAGCGACGCGGTTGCACGCGGCAGGTGCGGCAGAGCTCCGCGTCGCGTGGGCGCGCCGGCTGCACGCGGCGCTACAGATCGCGCGTATGTATACGACCGACGGGATGGATCCCTTTCCGCGGTGGAGCGTTACGGCGTGGTTCGGCGCGTCGACTGTCCAGTAGACTGTGCACCGGTGAGTGGCGACGGTCCCAGCGAGGTTACCTACACGGTAGCCCCCGATCGCGATCTGGAAGCGACGGTCAACGCGTTGCCGGCCAAGGCTGCCGAGCGGCGCGCCGCCGCGTCGAGCGCGCACCTCTCGCACCAGTTCACGATGGCGACGTTGCGCGACGAGGAAGTCCAGACCGCGCGCGCGATGATCCGGATCGGCCGCCTCGTCGGATTTGCGTGTGTGCTCGCGCTTCCGCTGTTGGGTGGCTCGGTCGCGCTGCGGGTCGCGGTCGCGATCGCGATGATTCCGGCGATCGCTGTCGGCTACTGGGTCGAGTGGAGCATCCGCAAACCGGATCGCTATACGGAGCCGATGATGATGCTGCTCGCGGCATCCGTCGGGCCAGCCGCGTTTACCGGTCTTTTGTACTTCGGGATGTTCTCCGGCGCCCAGCTGTTCTTCGCGCTGGCGCTGTTCTTCTTCAGCCGCCGCGAGCGCTATCGCTCGGCGCTCGCGTTGTATGTCGCGACGGCGATCGTCCAGGCCGTGCTCGCCGGGTTGGTGATCAGCGGCGCGGTCGCGGATCCCGGGTTGATCCGTCCGGACCTATCGCTGACCGCACTGGCGGTCGGCCACGTGCTGATCCAGGTCGGCGACTTCGGCGCGTTCTTGCTCGGCCGGCAATCGTACCGCGCTGCGAGGCAGGCGATCGCGCGGATGCAGCGTGCGATGGTGTTGGCCGCCCAGCGCGAGGCGCTATTGCTCGAAGCTCGACAGGATCTCGATCGCGCGTTGCGCGGTGGCGCAGGGCGCTACACCGATCGGACGTTTGGTTCGTACAAGCTCGGCGATGTGATCGGGCGTGGTGGCATGGGCGAGGTCTACGAGGCGCGCCACGTCGACAGCGGCGAGCTTGCGGCGGCCAAGCTGCTCGCACATCGCGAGCTGTCGAACCGCCACAGCGTCGAGCGGTTCTTGCGCGAGGTCCAGGCGGTGCGTGCCTTGACCTCGCCGCACGTCGTCCGGGTGTTCGAATCGAGCGATGCCGGCGATCCGATCCCATTTCTAATGATGGAGCGGTTGCGTGGCCACGACCTCGCGCATCACCTGCGCTCGGGCCAGCTCACCCACGACGGCCTGCTCGAGTTGATCGAGCAAGTGGGCGCCGCCGTCGAGGAGGCCTGGCAACACGGCATCGTCCATCGCGACCTCAAGCCGCAGAACATCTTTCGCGACGAACGGTCCGAACGCGTCGTGTGGAAGGTGCTCGATTTCGGCGTTGCCGCGATCGCGGATCACGATGGCACGCTCACGCAGGGGCACGTGGTCGGCACGCCCGCGTACATGGCGCCCGAGCAGGGCAGGGGCGAACGCGTCGACTACCGCGCGGACGTCTACGCCGTCGCGGCGATCGCCTATCGCTGGCTGACCGGCCGACCGGTGTGCTCCGGCCGCGACATGCGCGCCGCGGTCTACCAAGCCGTCCACGTCATGCCGCAGAAGCCGAGCACGTTCGCCGAGCTGCCACCGGGTGTCGATGCCGTGCTCGCGATCGGGCTCGCCAAAGATCCCTCGGTGCGCTGGGAACGGGTCAGCGAGCTGCGCGCTCAGCTCGAAGCCGCGCTTGCCGGCGAGATCGATCCGAAGACCCAGCTGCGGGCCGCCGCGATCCTCGACAGGCACCCGTGGGGCTCGACCCGCGAATGATCCGGTAAGCTGGCGCGGTGACAGATGCGATCGAGCGCCTGATCGAGCGCCATGGCCCCGAGGTGATCTGCGAGGTGCTCGAGCCGATGCTGACGCCGGAGCGGATCGGGCGAATCGATCGCGTGCTGAGCGCGCGGCTGCAATCGGTGGTCACCGTCGTCGAGGACACCTACGATCCACACAACGCTGCGGCGACGATCCGCACGACCGAAGCGTTCGGGCTGCAAGAGCTCCACGTGATCGAGCCGGACGAGCGATTCTCCGCGGCGCGGGGGGTGACCCGCGGTGCACACGCATGGATCGATCTGGTGCGCTGGCCATCGCCGGAGCACGCGATCGGCGGTCTGCGCGACCGCGGGTTTCAGACCTACGCGACGCTCCCTGGTGCGACACACACGATCGATGATGTGGACGTCACGCAGCCGATCGCGGTCGTGTTCGGAAACGAGCACGCGGGGCTCTCCGACGCGGCGATCGCGGCATGCCACGGCTCGCTGGGAGTGCCGATGCTGGGGTTCACCGAGAGCTTCAACCTGAGCGTCACGGTCGCGCTCGCGATGAGCAAGATCGCGGAGCGCCGGCGTAGCGCGATCGGCTCGATCGGGGATCTCGATGACATGCGGCGCCGCCAGCTGCGGGCGCGGTGGTTCGCGCTCAAGATCCGCGGCGTCGTGGGCATCCTCGAGCGGAAGCTCGGCGAGACCCCTCGAATCCCGAGCGTGTCCAGCTAGCCACGCGTCCTGTGGCAATGGGGACGCAACCGAGGACAGAATCCCTGCCTCGCTCGACGTGGTGATGCATAATCCGGGGGCTGGATCGGCGCGGGCCGGTATTCAGCTTGCACGGGTACCAACCATGCCGCAGGGCTCGACGATGAGAATGTGGGGAGCGTCCAAACGGTCACGCGAGACGCCTCCTTCGAGGCGCGCGACGCAATCGTCCGCGCCAGGACCACACCGCGGCGGGCGCTCGCGGTGGTGGCGGATCGTGAAGTGGACCGCGATCGCCGGGGTCGTCGGTGCTGCGCTGCTCGCAGCCACCGCGGCGATCGTATTCTGGATGTACGGGCGCGATCCCGACCTGCCCGACTACAAGAAGCTCAGCGACTACCGGCCGAAACAGGTCACCAAGATCCTCGATGCCAACGATCACCGGATCGGCGAGCTGTACGGCGACGGCGAAGATCCACAGCGCCGCACGTTCGTGCCCTACGACAAGCTGCCTCCGATCTTGGTCGATGCGTTCGTCGCCGCCGAGGACAACAGCTTCTGGGAGCACGCGGGTGTCGACTACTGGGGCATGTTCCGTGCGTTCCTCAAGAACGTTCAGGCCGGCAGCACCAAGCAAGGCGCGTCGACGATCACCCAACAGGTGGTGAAGACGTTCCTGCTGACCCCGGAACGGACGTTCAAGCGCAAGATCCAAGAGATCATCCTGGCGCGCCGGCTCGAGAGCTCGCTGACCAAGCAGGAGATCATGACGTTGTACGTCAATCAGATCTTCTTCGGCCACGGGCGCTACGGCGTGCAGGAAGCGGCGATGTTTTACTTCGGCAAGGACGTGTCGAAGCTGACCGTCGGCGAGGCCGCGCTGCTCGGCGGTCTGCCGCAAGCGCCGAATAACATCTCGCCGCATGTCAATCCGCAGCGCGCGAAGGAGCGGCAGACCTACGTGCTCAATCAGCTGGTCTCGATCGGCAAGCTCACCAAGGAAGAAGCACAGAAGTGGATCGACGCGCCGATCCAAGTCGTCAAGGAGCCGTTCCCCGAGCTCGATCGTGCCCCCGAGTGGCGGCGGTTGGTCCGGACCGAGCTCTTCGACGAGCATGGCAACGTGCGGCCGACCATGATGCCGGATCGCGCCGGCGCTACGGTCGACACGCTCGGCGCGACGGTGCGGACGACGCTCGATCCGAAGCTACAAGACATCGCGCAGACCGCGCTGCAGAACGGGTTGCGCACGCTCGACAAGCGCCGCAACACTGGACGACCGATCCGGACGATCAAGCCCGACGCGATCGCCAACGAGCTGACCAAGCTCGGCAAGCGAATCCCCAAGGGTGGTCCACACGCCAAGGACATCTACGAAGCGGTCGTCATCGCCGTGAACGACGACAAGAAGCTGCTCGAGGTCGATCTCGGCGGCTACAAGGCCAGCCTCCAGCTCGGCGGCGACGACGACGAGCGGTTCAATCCTCCGGCCGAAGGTAGCAAGCAGAAGCGACCGAGCGAGCGATTCAAGCGCGGCGACGTGATCGAGGTCGTGCGTGGAGCATCGCCATCGGATAAGGCCGCGCAGGACGCCCCGAAGGGCCATTTCGTCGCATTCGCCCCTGGGCCGGAAGGCGCCGTCGTGGTCATCGACGTCAAGACCCGCAAGGTCCGCGCGCTGATCGGCGGCTACGCACCCAAGGTGGAGGGCCTCAACCGTGCGGTCCAAGCGCACCGTCAAGCCGGCAGCTCGTTCAAGCCGTTCGTGTACGGCGCCGCGATCGAGTCGGGAAGGTACACGGCTGCGTCGACGGTCAACGACGCACCGGAGGTGTTCGATCTGTGGCGACCGAAGAACTACGAGAGCGGTAAGTTCGAAGGGCCGGTGGTGCTGCGCCGGGCGCTCGCTCGATCGATCAACACGGTGGCGATCCGGGTCACTCACGAGCTCAAGCCCGAGACCGTCGCGAGCTTTGCGCAGCGCATGGGTGTTCAAAGCCAGCTGCCCGCCGAGATGTCGCTCGCGCTCGGTTCGGGCGAGGTGACGCCACTCGAGATGACCAATGCGATGGCGACGTTCGCCGCTGGCGGAATCGCGGCGCCGCCGCGGTTCATCGATTCGATCGACGGCAAGGCGGTGCCGACGCAGCCGGGCAAGCAAGTGCTCGCGCCGGAGGTGGCCTATGTGATCACGGACATGATGCGTTCGGTGGTCACCGAGGGTACCGGCAGCCGCGCGAACGCGCTCAAGATTCCCGTCGCGGGCAAGACCGGCACCTCGAATGAAGCAAAGGATGTCTGGTTCATCGGCCTGACCCCGGACTATGCGATCGGCGTGTGGCTCGGCTACGACGAGCCGCGGTCGATGGGCAAGGCGACAGGCGGCGAAAACGCGGCACCGATCTTCGTCGAGATCGCCAAGGCGATGGCGCTGCCGGCCAAGCAGTTTGCGCGGCCTCCGAAGATCGCCGAGGTCACGATCGACAAGGCGAGCGGGCTGCTGGCGCCCGAGGGTGCTCCCAAGGAGACGACGCGAGCGGAGGTGTTCCTCGAGGGCACCGCGCCTACCGAATACGCGACACAACCCGGCGACGTCACCGAGAGCAACTTGGTGACCGGCGAGTACGGCGACTGATCGTTGGGTTGCGAAGGCCAGGAGTGACCGCAAAGCCGCAAAGATCGCTGAGATCGGATGAGGTGCAGACCAGCGCTGATCCTGTGCGCAGTCCGCCGCTTTGCGCTCCTCTTCGATCTACACGCCATGGCAGAATGCCAACGCGATCGCTCGCGGTTGTTGCCGCGGTGACGATCGGTGGTGTCGCGCACGCCGACGCGCCGAACCAGGATTTCTTCGCGCGGCTCGCTGCCGCTGCGCGCGCCGAGCTCGCCGCAGTTGTCGACGCGCGCCCGCCCAAGCTCGTGCCCCCGGTGCCGGTCAGCCTGAGCTGGAAGCCGACCAAGCTCGGTGACATCGAGCTCGGCGCGCCGCTGGTCGCGCTCGGCGGCGCTGATCTCGATCGCGACGGCAAAGCCGAGCTGTTTGCGGTGACGCCGAACGAGGTCGTCGTGATCGCGATCGCGGGCAAGCTCAAAGAGCTGACGAGGCTCCCGTTCGGAGGCACGCCAGCGATCCCGGCGAGTCGCGACGTCGTAGGGACCATCGTCGTCGACAATGCGGAGGTCGTTGCGGCGGTGTCGGGGTGGACGAACGAGCTGCGGATCGGGTTTCAAGACGCCGCGTTCGTCGCTCGTCAGGGCGATCCCGCGTTCTTGGTGTGTCCGCAGGAGCGAGCGGCACTGGTGCCCGGGCGCAATTACTTCGGGACGGCGGCGGCGCCATGGCTCGGCGTGAAGTGCAGGCGCGACTTGGTCGATGCCGAAGGCTATCCGCTGCGTGTGCGCGCGACCCTCGCGCTTGGCGGTAAGCTCGCAATCACCGTCGAGCGCTGTTCGCCGACCTGTCAGCCGGCGGGATCCTACGAGCTCAAGGGGGTGGGGGCGGCATTCGAGATCGCCGACCTCGATCGCGATGGCCAGCCGGAGCTAGTGGTATCCGGGGCAGGGGCGCCGGGCGATCCGGATAACGTCAAGGTGTTCACGGCCGGGCGACCGGAAGCCAAGGCGATGTTCAAGCAACCGCGCGCCGGCGGCGTGGTCGGGATCACCGTCATCGACGGAACGGGCAGCGGGGTCGCGAAGGTGATCGCTGCCGTACGGTTGTCAGGGTCGACGCGGATCGATCTGTGGAGGCTCGATTGAGGATCGCCGGCTCGCTCGTGATCGTGAGCTGCGCGATCTCGCTCGCGGTTGCCGAGAGTCGCCCGCGATATGGCGGCACGATCGAAGGCGCGCTGCTCGGCTCGCCGGGAACGCTCGATCCGCTGACCGCGCAGAGTCACGCGGAGGTCACCGCGATCTCGGCCGTGTTCGACACGCTGTACCAAGCGGGCGCTGGCGCGCGGCCGACGCCACACATCGCCGCCGATGTCCCCGTGCTCGACACCGGGATCATCCGGATTCCGATCCGGCGCGGTATCCGATTTCACGACGGCAGCGAGCTCACGCCCGCAGACGTCGCGGCGTCGCTCGAGCGGGTACGGACGACCAGCGAGACCCACTGGCTGCTGGCGGCGGTCACGGCGATCCGCTACGACGCGGCGTCGGTGGAGCTACTGGTCCATGCGCCGATCGCGGATCTTCAGGCGCTGCTCGCGCTGCCAGCGACCGCGATCACCAAAGCCGGCAAGCCCCCAGGAGCGCATCCGATCGGCTCGGGTCCGTTCGTGGCAACGCAGGACGCCCGCACGCGCACGCTGACGCTCAAGGCGTTCGACGATCACTTCGCCGGTCGCCCATATCTCGATCAGCTCGTGCTTCGTTGGTACGACGGCCGCGACACCGAGGCGCGGCAGTTTCAGACCGGCAAGGCGCAGTTATCCGCGCGCGGGCCGGCGGTGCTCGTCGACGTCAAACCGAAATATCGGTCGCAGTATCTGCAGGGGCCGGCTGCGGTCTTGGTCTACATCGGGTTCGGCCGCGCCCACAGCTCGCTGACGTCGGATCTCGGGTTTCGTCGTGCCCTGGATCTGGCGATCGCACGGACCGCGGTGAGCGGCGTCAACGCGGGCGGTGAGCGCGTGATCGCGACCCGGTTGCCGCTGCCGATCGAAGTCGGCGGGACGGGCGTTTCCTCGGCCGCTGGTGAAGCGGATCTGACCGCGGCACGTGCGGCACTCGCGCGAATGTCCGATCGGACCCGACTCTCGAGCACCAAGCTCGAGCTGCTGATAGAGGATAGTCGTCCCGACGATCGCGAGATCGCACAACGCGTGGCTCTCGCGTTGACCAAGCTCGGGATCGTCTCGGTGATCAGCGCGGTCCCGGCGACGGCGTACCGCGATCGCGTCCGGACCGGCAAATGCGACCTGTGGATCGGCCAGCTCGCTGCACCGATCACCACGGCGACCGCGTGGTGGGGAGCTGCGTTTGCTGCGGGCGGTGACCGATGGGCCGACAAGGTGCTCGAAACGGGTCTCATCGACAGCACCGCCGCAACCACGGCGTTCATCGCGCGGTTGCCGATCGTTCCGTTGATGTTCCGGTCCGTCCGAATCTGGTATCGCAGCGACGTCCGCGGACTCGACTTCGACGCGAGCGGCCGGCCGGGTTACGCCGACATGTTTCTGTTTGGCGACCCGGTGCGCTCGAAGGGTGGCGCGTGACCCTGCGCGGGCGGTTCACGCTGGCGCTCGCGCTCGCGGCGCTGGTACCGATCTCGGTGGCGGCGGTGGTGACTCGGCATTTCATCGTTCAAGCCGATCGCGCGCGGTACGCCGACACGCGAAAGTTCGTCGACGACATCGTCCGTGCTCGGGTCACGACGCTGAGCGCGAGCGTCGAGAACGTCGCGCGAACGTTCTCCAACCCGAGTCATCCGTTCATCGATCGCCCGCTGAGCGAATACACCAACGAGCAGCTGTCGCAGATGAAGAACGATCTGCGGCGGTTTGCCAGCCAGCAGATGGATGGGTACGACCTGCAACTGCTCACCGTTACCGATCCGGAAAACAAGGTGCTACTGACCCCGCATTACGACGATCGCGCCGACGATCATTATCCTGAGCTGCGTGCGATCGCCGAGTCGACGCACGGTCAGGCGTACTTCGCGTTCGAGGAGGTTCGAAACGGCGCGACGCACCAGACCGTGCTGGTCGCGGAAGCAACGCGGATCGCGCGCGGTCAGCTCGACGACGCCACTCGCAGCGCTCCGGTGTTCACGGTTTCAGTTGGCAAGCTGGTCACCCAGGAGCTGTTCGCGGATCTGCGCGGGCGAGGTGATGTCGATGCGCGGTTGGTGCTGGCGGATGGCCGGATCTGGATCCCGCCGAAGTCGGACAGCTGGCGGCGATTGACCGCGGACCCGCCGAGCCGGACGCCGCTGCGGGGCCGCGATGGTCAGGCGCTGGCGTTCATCGAGGTCGCGGTAGCGGATCTCGACCGCGAGGCGGTGCTGCGCAACGTGACTTGGACCTCGGCAGCGCTCGCGCTAGGCGCGCTCGGGATCGTGGTGCTGATTGGCCTGCTGGTTGCGCGGCGCACCGCCCGCGATCTCGATCGACTCGTCGATGGCGCGCTCGCCGCTGCGCGTGGCGATCTCGAGCACCGAGTGCCGGTGCGATCGGCCGACGAGGTCGGCGCCGTCGCCAACGCGTTCAACCTGATGATGGAGGACCTGCGGACCTCCAAGGATCGGTTGGTGATCGCCGAGCGGATCGCAGCATGGCAGGACATCGCGCGCAGGCTCGCCCACGAGATCAAGAATCCTTTGACGCCGATCCAGATGGCGATGGACACGCTGCGCAAGACCTGGATCAAGCAGCACCCCAAGTTCGGCGAGATCCTCGAGGAATCGACGACCACCGTGCTGCAGGAAGCGGATCGGTTGAAACACATCGTCGCCGAGTTCAGCGATTTTGCGCGGATGCCAAAGCCGGAGCTCGGGACAATCGATCTCAACGAGGTGGTGCGCTCGGCGATGGCGCTCTATCAAGGCGCCGTTCCGGTCGAGGTCGAGCTCGACCCCGCGCTGCCACCGATCGATGCCGACAAGAATCAGCTCAACCAGGTCGTGCTCAACCTGGTGGAGAATGCGCGCGATGCGATTCACGATCGCAGCGACGGACGCATCGTGGTCAGGACCAAGCTGGCCGTGGATCGTGCGCTGCTGGTGATCGAGGACAACGGCCCGGGCGTTCCCCCGGATTTGAAGGACAAGGTATTCGCGCCGTACTTCACGACCAAACACGGCAAGGGTGGCACCGGGCTCGGGTTGGCGATTGTCCATCGGATCATTGCTGACCACGGCGGACGGGTGACGATCACCGACGCTGGAGGGGGTGGAGCGCGGTTCGTGATCGAGCTACCGCTGCAGAGTGGAACCGCGTTACTTGCATCTACGCGACGTTGAGAACGATTTCTCAAGCAATCCCCGCCGCGATCTTGCGCCCAGGTGCGAATGGCTTCCCAGCGTCACGCGTTGTATGTATGTCGACGTAACAAAGGGTTGGTATGCCGAAGCTCGCAGCGATCGAAGGCTGTCTCACCGCACTCGTGACTCCATTCAAGGGTGGCAAGGTCGACTTCGACGCGCTCGCGAGTCTCGTCGACTGGCAGATCCAACAGGGCGTCGATGGCATCGTTGCCGTCGGCACTACCGGTGAATCCGCGACGCTCGACGTCGATGAGCACGTCGCGGTGATCGCGGCGACCGTGAAGGCCGCCAAGGGACGCGTCCCGGTGATCGCCGGTGCCGGCGGGAACGCGACCAGTGAAGCGCTCGCGCTGACCCATGCCTCCGAGGAGGCCGGCGCCAACGCGCTGCTGCAGGTCACGCCGTATTACAACCGGCCCAATCAAGAGGGCCTGTTTCGCCACTTCGAGGCGATCGCAAAGTCGACCAAGCTGCCGATCATCCTCTACAACGTTCCGACACGCACCGCGTGCGATCTGCTGACCGAGACCGTGGTTCGGCTCGCGGACTTCGACAACATCGTCGGGATCAAAGATGCGACGGGCAACTTGGTTCGCGGCAGCGAGCTGGTTGCCAAGGTCGGATCGCGGATGACGATCCTGTCGGGCGATGACGGCACGGCATTTCCGCTGTACGCCGTCGGTGCGCGCGGCGTGATCTCGGTGGTGTCGAACGTGGCACCGCGCGCGATGTCCGATATGTGGGACGCGGTCGCCGCGGGCGACTGGGAGCGAGCACGCAAGCGTCACCACGAGTTGCGCGTGCTCAGCCAGATGCTGTTCAACGAGCCGAGTCCGGCGCCGACCAAGGCCGCGTTGTCGCTGCTCGGCCGCTGCTCGGTCGAGGTACGGTTGCCGCTGGTGCCGGCGACGCCCGGATTGATCGATTCGCTGCGCGCCGAGATGCACGGTCAGGGCGTTCTGTGACCCAGCGCCCCGTGCTGGTCTGCGTGCTCGGCCCGTCGGGACGGATGGGCCGAGCCGTGATCGACGCAGCGCTCGGCCGAACCGACATGCAGATCTACGCGGTGGTCGACCGGCCAGAAGCCGTGATCGCAGGCGAGCAACTCGCCGGCGTGACTGTCGGATCGGATATCGCGGCGGGCGTCGCCGATGCCGACGTGTATGTCGATTTCACGTCGCCCGCCGGCACGCGGGCTGTTGCCGAAATCGCGACGAGCGCACATCGCGCAGCCGTGATCGGAACCACGGGACTCGGCGCTGCCGAGCAGACCGCGATCGACAAGCTCGCGCGGGTGGCGCCGGTGGTCGTGTCCGCAAACTATTCGCTCGGCGTCAACGTGATGCTCGGGCTGGTTCGCCAGGCTGCGCGTGCGCTCGGGCCTGATTGGGATGCCGAGGTCGTCGAGACCCATCACCGTGCCAAGCGCGATGCTCCATCAGGGACCGCGCTGATGATCGCGCAGGCGATCGCCGAAGCTCACGGCGTGAGCTATGACGACGTGAAATGCCATAGCCGCGACGGCGACGTCGGCCCGCGTCCGCATGGCCAGATCGGCGTGTCGTCGGTGCGTGGCGGCGATGTCGTCGGCGAGCACACCGCGACGTTGTTTGGCCCGGGCGAGCGGATCGAAATCGGCCACCGCGCGACGTCGCGCTCGATTTTTGCGTCGGGGGCGCTCCATGCCGCGGCGTGGGTCGTCGGCAAGCCTCCGGGCCGCTACACGATGCTCGACGTCCTCGGGCTCGCCTGACGTGCTACGGTCGCGATTGCGATGACCGCTACCGAGCGCATCACGATGGTCGTCCTCAACGAGGACGGTTCTCGCGACAAGTTCACGCTGAGCTCGTGGGTGGGCATTCCGCGCAAGCACGAGCTGATGTGGATCGGCGACGACCCGTACATGATCATCGAGGTCGAATACGCCGTCTCGGAGGGCTTCTTCGGCGCGCGCTCGATCGACGCGGCGGGCGTCTATGTGCGGCGGCTGACCAAAGACGAGCAGGACGCCGTGGCGCGCCGGCTCGCGAATCCGGTACGCGGCAAAGACGAGCAGCCGTTTAGGCCGTAGCTCCCGGACGCCGCGAGGACCGGCTGTGGACAGTCACGCCGCGCGCACACGTTCTCGTCCGCGTGATCGGGCGCGCGCCGCGCCTACCCACCGCCGAGTGCTCGCACGATCGTCCGTTCCGCGCTTCGCGCTGGATTTTTGGGGATCTGTTCGGAGATCGAGAACCTGAGACCGCCGATCGAGCTCGAGCACTCCTTGTTGCGACGTGCACGTCTCCGTCTCCGTCTTCGATCGGGATCAAAAAATCCCAAACCGGAGCCAAGTAGCGAGCGATGGGCGGTGGGCAGGCGAGGCGCGCGCAGCGTCGCTGACGACAACGCCTGGTGCGCGCGACGTGACTGTCCACGGCCCCCCGCGCGGTCTCCCGAAGCATCGGTACGCGTGCTCTTCTCCATTCCCTGATCGAGGCCTCTAACAAGCCGGTGTTGTCGCGCGGCATGCAGAGTCTGGCGATCAACTGCGCGCGCGCACTCAAGCTCGACACGCGACATGCGGGCAAGGTGTTCGAGGGTCGCTACCACGCCACGCAGATCCAGACGCCTCGCCAGGCACGCAACGCGCTCGCGTACGTGCTCAACAATTGGCGACGCCATCGCGAGGATCTCGCTAGCGCGCAGACCATGAAAGCATCTGTGGATCCGTATTCCAGTGGCATCTCGTTCACGGGCTGGTCTGGTCGCCCGCGTTTTTCGATCCCAGACGGCTATGTCCCGTTGCCCGTGTCACCGCCCACCACTGCGCTGTTGTGCTCGGAGTGGGAGTGGCACGGGAGGATCGGGCTGTTTGAATGCCCGGGGCCTCTCCGGTAGCGACCCTGCCACTAGTGGGGCACGACGACGTTGTAGCCGCCGGTCTTGTAATACTTGCCGGTGCGATTGAACGTCGCGGCGCCGAATAGATTGACCACCACGCCAACGACGATCAGGGTCTTGGCGACGCGGCCGAGCGGGCGGCCGCCGATCGCGAGTAGCATGATTAGAAACACCATGTAGTCGAGGCTGAATCGGTAGCCGAACTGAAACCAGCCGCTGTTCTGATAGAGCAGGGACGGCAGCGCCACCGCAGCGACGGTGATCCAAAGCGGCCGGTGCAACGGATTCTTGAGCCGCGGCCACAACACCAACAGCAACACGGGTGTGGTCACCCAGATCGCAAGACCATGACCGCTGGTCTGCATCCACGGCGCGCGCGGCAGCAGCTCGGGGATCAGCGTGAACGCGACGGCAAGGTTGCGACCGAGATAGTGCAGATGCATCAGGCCGTACTGCTCGATCTGGGTCTGTTGCATCACCTCGAGATAGCGGTGGCCGAACTCGCCGAACGATCCGAACCGCACGAAGTTGTAGATCCCACCCGCGATCGCGAATACCACGACCGGCGCCGCGAACCGCACGAGCGGCCTGATCAGCGCCTTGCGCATGGCCGTGCGACCCGCGCGCAGGTTCATGCTGGCCGACGCAGGCGTTGCAGGCGCTTGGTCGGAGACCTGACGCGCCGCCATTCGCCATGCCTCGAACAGGAACAACGGAAACATGAACGCCATCGACGTTCGCGTTAGCGCGGCGGCGCCGAGCGCGAGCCCTGCGATGACTGGGTGCTTCGCCTCGATCGACGCCCACGCATAGACCAGCGCGAGCACCACGCCGATCGCATGCGCCGCGTACCACACGCGACCCTGGACCGCGGTGAACCACAACACCGTCCCGAATCCGAGCGCGATCGTCAGCCACAGGTCCTCGCGTTCGGTGCGCGTCGACAGCCCCGCCTCGACGAGCCGGCGCAACACGAGAAACATCAGTGGTAGCGCGAGCGCCGCCACCAGCAACGCCGGGATCATATCGTTGCCGTCGCGCCCGCCGATCAGCGCCGACGGCAGCATGACCAGCGACGGGAACGGCGGGAACGACACGTATAGGGTCTTGCCGAGCGACTGGCGGACCCGCGTGAGCGGGATCTCATCGCCGCCGAGCGTGCGAAACAGCGTCGGTCGGGTCATCAACCGGCGGCCTTCGACCCGGCTGCCGTCATCGAGCTCGACGGTCTCGACCTTTGCCCAGTCGTCGCCCTTGTGGGGTGGATCGATCGACGTCTTACCGTCGAGCCAGGCAGCCGCCTGCAGCACGAAATGCGGATCCGGTGACTGCTTGCCGAGCCGGTCCCAGGCGAGCGCGCCGTAGCCGACGAGGCCGATCAGGAACAGGACGGCATACCGGCGCACCCCGTGACGTTAGAACGGCTTGGGACGGCGTGGTAGTTTGGCGGTGCGATGTCCGCGATCGGCGAGGCCACGTCGCCGCCCGCGGCGCGGCGGAAGTTGGGGCTCGCAGCCCTTCCTGCCGCGCTGCTGGTGGTGATCGGGTTGTGGGAGATCTCGGCGACGCGCTGCGCAGCCACCTCGGTCCCCGACGATTCTGCGTGGGCGAGCGCCGCCGCCGCCGTGCGCGCGGGCTATCGACCCGGCGATCTGATCGTCTTCGCGCCTGACTGGATCGATCCGGTGGGACGGCTCCACCTCGGCGACTTGATCCCGCTGGAAATGGCAGCGCGGATGGATGCCGCGCGTTACGGCCGGATCTGGGAGCTCGCGATCCGTGGCGCACGATCGCCGGATACCCGCGGGTTGACGCCGGTCGCCACCGAAGACCACGACGGCGTCGGGCTAAGGCGCTACGAGCGCGCGCCGGCGCTCGTGATTGCCGACGTTCGCGATCGGCTCGCTACCGCCCGCGTCGAGGGCGGCGGACGCACGTCGCTCGAGCTCACCGAAGTCGGGTTCGCTCCGCATCGCTGTATTCAAGTCGCACCCCGGCCGGGAACCCCGACGCGCATCACGTTTGCGCAGCTGCCGGTGGGCAAGGAGCTCGTCGGTTACGTCGGAATCGCCGACGTGTTCACGCGGCGCGACCTTCGGATCCCGGGCACGCTGGAGGTCGAGATCGCAGGCAAGCTGGTTGCCTCGGTCACCGCAGGTGTCGACGATGGCTGGCAGCGATTCGCGGTCCCGACCAATCCCGGGGCGATCGACGTCACGTTTGTCGCCAGCGTTGCACGGCTGTCGCCGACCAAGCCGCAGCCCGATCGATTGATCTGCTTCGCCGCGGAGGCCCGCCAGTGAGCCTGAGCGTCGCCAGGCGCCGAATCATCGGCTGGTCGCTCGCGCTGGTCACCACGATCGTCGTGCTCGTCAACCAGCGCGACATCGGGATCGCGCGCGATGAAGTCGTCTACATGCAAAGCGGCGATCGCTACGCCGGCTGGTGGATCGGCTTGTTCACGTTCCAACACGGCATCGACGGAGCGCAGATCGTCAAGACGTTCGGCGGGCCGGGAGCGACCGACAACAACCGCGAGCACCCGCCATTTGCCAAGACCCTGTTCGGCATCTCGCATCGCGTGGCCCACAACGCGTTCGGCGTGCACGAGGTGACGGCGTACCGGCTGCCGTCAGCGGTCCTGCACGGGTTGCTCGTCGCGCTGGTGTTCTTCATGGTGCTTGAGCTGTGGGGGCTCGCCGAGGCGTTGATCTCGGGCCTGCTCGTGATGCTGCTGCCACGCGCGCTGTTTCACGCGAGCTTGGCGTGCTTCGACGCGCCGATCATGACGATGTGGTTCGCGACGATCTACGCATATTGGCGCTGCCTCGATGGCCGGCGTTGGCCGTGGCAAGTCGGCGTCGTGTTCGGGCTCGCGCTCGCGACCAAGCACACCGCGTTCTTGTTGCCGTTCGCGCTCGCGCTCCACTACGCGATCGTCGGCTACCGCGCCGGCAAGTGGCGCGGCATCGTCGCGCATCGTTGGCGCGTCGCGGTCTCGCTCGCGATCCTCGGCCCGCTCACGCTGATCGCGGTGTGGCCGTGGCTATGGCTCGATCCGATCGGCCACATCACCCAATGGCTCGCGTTCCATACCGACCACGTGCACTACAACTTCGAATATCTCGGCCACAACTGGAACGCACCGCGGTTTCCTTGGCACGTCGCGCTGGTCACGACCCTGTTCACCGTTCCCGTGGCGACGCTCTCCGCCGCTGCGATCGGCGCATGGGTGTGGATCAAGCAGCGCGCACAGGGTGTCGATCGGGCGCGCGCTCCGGCACTGCTGCTCGGGCTGTCCGCCGCTGCGTCGATCGGTCCGTTCTTCTTGGGAACGACGCCGATCTTCGGAGCCGAGAAACATTGGATGCCGGCGTTGCCGACGATCTGTATTGCGGCCGGTGTGGGGGCGGTCTGGGCTGCGCGTGCCGCAATTCGATACATCGAGACCTGGCGGCCACTCGGGCGGCGATGGCAGCTGGCCGTGATCGGTCTTGTCGCTAGCGTGGTGATCGCCGCGGCTGCCGTCGAAACCGCGACCGCACAGCCGTATGCGCTGACCTGGTACAACGCACTCGCCGGCGGAGCACCGGGCGGCGCCGATCTCGGGATGAATCGGCAGTTCTGGGGCAGCTCGGCCCGCGGCGTCTTACCGGTGTTGGCCGAACATGCTCCGGCCCAGGGCGCGCCACCATCGCCGGTCTACACCCACGACGCATCGCCGGCGTGGGGCTTCTACATGAAGCAGGGCCTGATTCCGCGGAGCTTGCCCGACGCCGGGTGGGAGCAGGCCGGGGTGACCAAGAGCAAGCTTGCGATCGTCGTCCACGAGCGCCACTTCAATCGCCACGACTTCATGATCTGGAAGGCGTACGGAACGGTGGCGCCGCTGTTCGTCTTGCGCGCCGCAGGCGTGCCGATCGTTTCCGTTTATGAGCGCCCTCTCACGCCGGTGGTGTCGCCGTAGACGCAATACTTTGGAAGATTTCAGCTCATGGGGAGCGTGGCACCGGCCACATGACTAGCTCGAGACCAGCTTCTCGAGTTTTCGTTCGGACTCCAAACCAAGCGCGAATGGCCCGTTAATACGTGCATCGACGGGGCACGCCCCATGCAACAGGCGCGCTTCACTCATGCGTCGACTTGCTTACGGTTTGTTCCTCTGTGCCGTCGCTGGTTCCGTCGGCTGTGCCTCCGAGGGTGACACCGACGGTGGTCCCGATACATGCGTCGGGAAGTGCGACTCGCCTTCCGGCGATACGCCATGGTGGAGCGTCAATGACGTCTCGATCATCGTGCCGCTCGCCAAGCCGGGGGAAACCGAACTGATGCCCGGCGTCGCGAACGCCGACGGCGGGGGCGCGCTCATGTCCAAGGACCTGTGGCTGCAGATCGACGACGCGGTCCCGCTGACCGAGGGAACGATCGCCGCGATTCACTGGCCGAACCTTCGCGTGACCTCGATGCGCTTCGATCCGTGTTTCGAACAGACGATCCCCGATACGTCGTGCAAACGGGTCGTGAGGTTGGTCGCACAGCCGATCGAGGACCTCGATGGCTCCGGCGAGGTCTACGCGATCGATGCCTCGCTCCACCTGTTTTACCGGCTCGATGACGATCAGTTCGTGTCGATGCTGCTCGCGTACAAGCAACTGATCGGCGAGCGCATCCCAGATGCGCTGTATCAACATCCCGTGCTCTCGCGTGCGGGCCTCGGCAGCGAGCTGTCCACGCAATTCAATCAATTGATCTCCAGCAACCTGGGCCCCGACAACATGTTCCGGCTCACCGAGATGGCGACCGGCCGCAGCGGCAAGAACTGGTTCTGGTTGATCTACGAACGCGCGGAGGACGGGACCTATCAGCGCGCGCTGGTTCCGACCACGCCATACGACCAAGACCAATTCGAGATCTCACCGCGCACGCCACCGCAGCTCAACGACATCCCCAACTTCCCCGAGAAGTTGCTGTTTGACTCCTACGTCGATGGGATGACCGAAGAAGAGCTCGCGCAAGCCGCGACCGAGATCTACGCGATCGAGAATCCCGCCGTGGTCAACTCGACCAACGTCAAATGCAGCATGTGTCACGTCAGCGGTCGGATCCTCGACTACGCGTTCAATCGCCGTGGTCTGCCGCTCCCCGAGGATCCGTCGTTCGTGGTGCCGGCCGGCCAGAACATGGGTCTGCGTGACGAAGCGCTCAGCCGGCTCAACATGCACGGCCTCGGTTACTTCCGTACGTCGACGGCGGTCACTCGCCGAGTGGTCAAGGAGAGCGCGGTCGTCGCTGACTTCCTCAACAGCGACACATTCGCCGAAACCCTGTCGCCGAGTGCACGAGCCGTGTGGGACGCTGCACGCGAACAATAGTCGGCGGCCGCTGAACAGCGGGACGAGAATCAAATTCGATGTGCTTGAAATCGTGGGAGTGGTGGCGCCGGCTAGCTGACTAGCTTCAGACCAGCGCCGGCAGCTTCCACCTTACGCGCCAAGCATGCGTTTCCATGATGCCCGGTGCGGGCACATCCGATGCAAACGCGAACAAGCATGCATCGCCTCCCTTATCTCCTCGCGCTTTGTGTGATTGGCGGCGCAGCCTGTGCCAGCACCACTGAGTCTCCCGACCAGCCGGATACGTGTGTCGGCAAATGTGACTCCGACGGCACTGATGACACCAAACCGTGGTGGGGTGTGAACGACGTCTCGATCGTCATTCCGCTCAAGGTCGGTGAATCTGCGCTCATGCCCAGCGTCGCGAACGCGGCCGGGGAGGGCGTGCTGATCTCGAAGGAGCTGTGGCAGCAGATCGATGACGACATGCCGCTCACCGAAGGCACCCAGTCGGAGGTTCTGTGGCCAAAGATGCGCGTGACGTCGATGCGGTTCGACCCGTGCTTCGAGCAGCACATCCCCGATACGTCGTGCCGGCGCGTGGTTCGACTCGTCGCCCAACCGGTGACCGAATATCCCGGGTCAAACGAAGTCTTGGCCACCGATGCGTCGCTTCACCTGTTCTATCAGCTCACGGACGATCAGTTCGTGGCGATGCTGCTCGGATACAAGGAGCTGATGGTTGGCGAACGGATCGCCGACGCTTTGTACCAGCATCCGGTCCTTGCGCGCGAAGGTCTCGACAGCGAGCAGTCTAGCGGCCTTAACCGCCTGATCACGAGCCAGCTCAATCCCGACAACATGATCCGCGTCACCGAGATGGCGACCGGGCGCAGCGGCAACAACTGGTTCTGGTTCGTCTATGACCGTGCATCCGACGGCTCGTTCGCCCGCTCGCTGATTCCGACGACCGAGCACGACCTCGACGGCCACGACAGCACACAGCGCCCGCCACCGGTGCTCGACGACATCCCAGGGTTTCCCGAGAAGCTTCTGTTCAACTCGCTCGTCGATCAGATGACCGAGGAAGAGCTGAACAAAGCGGCCGCCGAGATCTATCGAATCGAAAACCCCGCGATCGTCGATGCCACCAACATCAAGTGCAGCACGTGTCATGTCGGCATGCGCGTGCTCGACATCGCGTTCCAGCGCCGCGGCTTGCCGCTGCCCGAGGACCCGTCGTTCGTGGTGCCCGCCGGTCAGAACATGCAGCTGCGCGATGAATCGGTCAGCCGCCGCAACATGCACGGACTGGGTTACTTCGGAAAATCCACCGCAGTCACTCGCCGGGTCATCAAGGAGAGCGCGCTGATCGCCGACTTCCTCGGCAGTGGGGCATTCTCCGAGACGTTGTCGCCGAGCGCCCGCGAAGCGTGGGACGCCGCTCGCGAGCAATAGCCTGCTGCGATCTTCGCGTGTCGGCGGCTTTCCATTGATCTCCCACTGGTTCGGAACGAACGCAAAGTCGCAAGGACGCGGGGACCAGAGGAGTGGCTAGTTTTTCCACAGCCAAATGTCGTCGACATCGAGGTGGCCGGTCGGCGATTCGTCGACCAGCTCGAGCTTGCCGGTCTTGCCTGCGAGCTCGCCGATGTCCCACGTGACGGTACGCAGCGTGCTGCCGCCGGGCTCCGGTGTGCTTGCCACGCGAACCTGCCGCGGCACGACACGCCCCGTTTCATCGATGTCGTCGACCCACAGCTCGACCCGCAGCTTGCTCGCGTCGGTGCCACCGCCGAGCTTCATCGTCAGCTTCGTGCCGTCGAGTGAGAACGGCGGTGAGGTGACCCGACCGATCGACGAATCGCCGCCGTGCATGCTGGTCGCAAATCGTCGGCCACCGGTCGCGAGCACGAAGCCTTGGCCAGGGAATGGCTCGGCCACCGGTCCCTTGCCCCAGGCAGCCCCATCGCGCTTCCAGGCGCCCCAGGTCGGATGCTCGAAGTCGAACGTTACGCGCGAGCCTGGTGGTGGCGGCGTGGTAACCGCCGGGACCCAGATCGTGTCGGGCGCTACCGACGCGCCGGTGTACACCCGGGGGCGCTCGTCGCGCGGCAGCTTCATCGCCGGCCGGTAATACTGCGCGACCTGGGGAACTTCGAGGTGGACGTCGCGTTCGTCGAGCACGATCGCCGAGAAGGTGTGGTCGCGGAGCGAACGATCCAGTCCTTCGACGACCCGCTGCTGGCGCGCCGTGACATCTTTGATGCCCATGCGGTGGACATGCGGTTGCTTGCCGGCGAGCGCGAGGTACCACGGATGCGACGGGATCCACACGTCGCCTGGAAACTGCTTGATCCGCTCGATCAATCGATTGCCCGCGACGACATCGTTGCGCGTCGGCATGAATCGCTTCGGTTGCCAGCGGTGGGTCCAGCACGCGATCGCCAGCGGCGCCATGACGGCGATCGCGCAGGTGACCGCGACGGCGCGTTGGCGCGGGCGGTCGCCCCACAGAATGCACGCGCACGCGTATACCGCCGGTACTGCGGCGCCAGCGGCGAGCGCGCCATGCAGGAACGCCGGCATGTACGCGTTGAAGTGCGCGAACTCGGTTCCCCAGCCGACCGCGCCGATCACCGTCGAGATCGCGAACATCGCCGACCACAACACGAGCGGTTGAGCTTGGCGAACGAACGCCTTGGTCTTGATCCACGTCGCGGCGACGACGAGCAGCGAGACGACGACGACGATCGTCAGACCAGGGTAGTGCCACAGGATGTTGCCAAACGACTTCCAGAACCGATCCATGTTGAAGTCGTGTGCGCGATGGATCTTCGACACGTAGGTCCAGAACCATCCGTCGGTGGTGCGATTCAGGATCCACGTACCGCCGAGTCCGAGCACTGCGGCGACTCCGACGTAGGTCGCGAGTCGTCGCCATGCGCAGATCAGCACGATCACCCCACCCGCGGCCACGTAGATGACCCCGGTCTGCTTGCAGAAGAACGCCAGCGCGAGCACCGCCGCACCGGCCGCGATCCGAGCGTGCCCAGCCAATCCGGTGCCTGCGTGCGCCCACCGCGGGAGTCCGGCGATCCCCGCGGTCACCATGAACAGAAACAGCGTGTCGCCGCGGACCAGATCGTACCAACCCTCGACGTACGGATAGACGCCCGCGAACAAACCCACCGCGAGCGCGACGCCCGCCCATACCGGACCCGCACACGGATGGTCGTGCCGGCGCGCGCCGATTTGCACCGCCGCCACCGCCGCGATCCCCACGAGCGAGACGATCGAGATCGCGCGGCCGAGCTGGTACGTGATGCCGAAGATGCTGCCCAACATCGCGAGCAGCGCCGGATATAGCGGCGTGTACAAGTACGGAATGAAGTCGATCGAAGGCGCCGTGTAGATGCCTTCGCCGCTGCTGATCCGCTGCGCGTGGTGGAGCATGCCGCCCTCCATCCACTCGAGGTCGTACGGGTAACCGGCGCGTCCCGCGATCGCAGTGCCGAGCAGAATGATCTGATACAGCGCAGGGATGCCGGCGATCAGCCACGGCAACGCGCGCACTAGGCGACGACCCCAGATCGCGCCCGCCGATAGCTCGCCCGCGGGAGGCACCGGCGGTGGCGGCGTGGGTGGTTGCGTCTCGAGCTCGATCGGGACCGAATCCGTCACGGCGTGACCTCGAACGTCGCGGCGGCGATCGCGTTGTTCTGGATCTTCGCCTTGGCTGCCGTGACCTGCGCGCGGCGTTTGCCGGAGAACATGCCGGTCCACACCGTGAACGTTCCAGTCGGCGCCGTGCGCGGTACGACCACGGTCGTCGAGTAGCGAATGAACTGGCCCGGCTTCCACCACTCGAACGGACGCGCCGGGCGATGGTCGCCGTTGAGCATCATCTTGTTCGGACCTTCGAGGTGCGCGAATAACTTCCAACCTGGCTCGACCTTGCCGACCGCTTCGAACGTCCAGGTCAGGGTGATCGGCTCACCGCGCTTCACAGACTTCGCGACGTCCACGCCGAGCAGGCGAACGCTATCACCGAGGCTCGCATCGAGCGGCGAGCCGATCGGCGGACGCGCGGTCAACAGAGCCTCGGCCGCGCCGGCTGGAATCTGCTCGGTATCAAACCATCGCTCCACGGCATGACGGGTGTCGCTGCACTCGTCGGTCGCCGCCAGGTCCTCTGCCTCCAGCGCATCGCGATCGGTGCGATAGACCTCCCAGCTGGTGTCCGGACTCACGTTGTAGATCACGTGACAGCGCTGGCTCACCCCGGCGCGCAGCTCGTGATTACCCTCGTAGGACAGCTGCTGAAACACCACTCGATCGGCGTCGTTTCCGATCATCGCGCCGAGCAGCGAACGGCCCATTATCTCCTGCGTCGGGGTCCCGCCGACGAGGTTCACCAACGTCGGAAGGATGTCGGTATGGCCCGCAGGTGTACTCGATTTCCGTGGCGCGATCCCCGGCGCTCGGATGATCAGCGGGACCCGCGTCTGCGGAGCGTATAGGTGATAGCCGTGCAGCTCGATCCCGTGCTCGCCAAAGCCTTCGCCGTGATCGCCCGTCACGACGATGATCGTCTTGTCGTACAGGCCTCGGGCCCGCAGCTCGTCGAGCAGCCGGCCGATGTGGTGATCGGTAAACTGAATCTCGCCGTCGTAGAGCGCCATCCGATCGGTGCCGAACGATGGCAGCTCCGGGTGAGGCTCGTAGGCGTAGTGCGGATCGTAGTAGTGCACCCACAGAAACCACCGATCGGTGGCATGTCGTTCGACGAACTTGATCGCCTTGTCGGTCTGCTCCTTCGACGAGCTGCCCTTGGTCTGCTCGGGTCCCGCGTTCGCGACGCCCGAATGGCGCGACGCATTCTCGTTGTCGTATTCGCTGAACCCCTGGTCCATCTGCCGGCTCTTGTCGAAGTACCAGTAGTTGGTGATCGCGCCGCCGACCAACCCACGCGCTTTGAGTGCCTCTGCGATCGTCGTGGCCTTCGGCGACAGCCCCGGCCAGCCATCGATCGACGTGTCGTAATAGACATCGAGCGGCAGTCGGCCGGTCAAGATCGCCGGAATCGAATAGCGCGTCGACGGTGCATGTGCCCAGCTGTGCTCGAACAGCGTGCCCTCCGCCGCGAGCTTGTCGAGGTTCGGGGAGGTCCGCCGCTGATAGCCGTAGGCGCCCAGGTGATCGGCGCGCATCGTGTCGATCGTGATCAGCAAGATCCGCGCGTCGCTCGGCACCCCCGGGGGCACGGCGGTAAACCCGACATCGCCGATCGACCGCTTGAGCGAGGGATCGCCACCCACGCAGTTCTGATCGATGCCGTCGTCCGGCACCTCGAAGGCGCCGGGGTGGCTCAGCGGGTCGCCATCGTCGCAGTCGCCGCCGCCGAGAAACCGCGCATAGCCGTCGCCGTCCCAATCGAACGCGCGGCGCATCGTGCGAGCGATCGGTCCGCCGAGTCCGGTGTACGCGGACGACGCCTTGATGACCGGTGCGGAGCCGCCCGCGATCAACACCGCCGCGATCACCGCGATCGGCATGACCGCGTAGAGCCCGCGACGAATTGCCGGCCGAATCGCAGCGAGTCGATCGATCAGGCGGGACGCGTGGGACGCCAGCGGGACCGCGACCACGAACCCGATCACCATGACCAGCGGACCGCGCAGCGGCAGCACGCGGGTGGTCTCCCATTGCCGGAGCGCCCACACCGCCAGCACCGCTGCGGTCACCGCCGCGATCGCTCCGATCGCGACGTATGGACAAGACAGCCAGCGTACCCAGCGCGCCGGTAAGCGCTGCAGCCCCGCCTCGACCGTGCGGCCGAGCACGAACCCGATCGGAAGCGCCGCGGCCACCGAGACCAAGCCGGTCGCCATGGCAACGACCACGACAAGCTCCGGTGTCTTGCGTCCCGCGACGAACTTCGCGGTCAGCTGGTGTGCAACGCCGAGCGCGATCGCGATGCATGGCACGCTCGCGATCACGATCGCGATGCCGGCGAGCGCCTGCCGCGGGTCGTCGGTGCGCCGCTGGACATGAGCTCGCCACGCAAACCGCGCGAGATCACCGAGCCGGCTCGCCCGCGATAGCACCAACAACGTCGCCGTGACGGCGAGACCGAGCAGCGCGCCGTACGCTGCATGCGAGGTCGCCGCAAACGCGACGAACCGCAGCCGCGAACCGATCCCCGGCAGGAACTGTCCCGCTGGTCCCCACGACCAGATCGCATCGAGCACACCTGCGGTGGCACCGGCGAGCACCCCGGTCACGATCCCGCGGCCGAGCACGTCCCCGAGCGGCCGCAGCGACGGAGCTTGCACGGGCTGCATCAGCCCCGACAGGCTACTTGAGAGCGCCACGCAAGACCACTGTCTGAGCAGCTACCACCCCGGCCGATCACGCGTGACGTGAACCGCGTGGTCTCGCTCGACATTCGTCGGCAGATGGGGTCTTGTTTCAGGCCATGGCGTTCATCCGCGCGCGCTGGCTCGTGCTCGCCGCCGCTGCGGCCGTGCTCGTCCTGCACGCGCTCGCCTTCAACTTCGTCACCGACGACGCGTACATCTCGTTCGTGTACTCGCGCAATTTCGCCGAGCACAACGAGCTTTCGTTCAACCTCGGCCAGCCGGTCGAGGGCTACACCAGCTTCCTGTGGACAGTCGTGATCGGTCTCGGCATGAAGGCGGGGCTGGCGCCCGAGCTGCTCTCGCTCGTGCTCGGTACGGCGTGCGCGGTCGGTACGTTGGTGGTGACGTTTCGGCTGATCGAGCGCGTGCTCGCCCGCACCACCTGGTGGGCGTGTGTGCCGCCACTGCTGCTCGCGAGCTCGTCGGGATTCGCGTGTTGGAGCTCGGGCGGGCTGGAGACCCAACTGTTCACGCTGCTCGTCGTGGCGTCGATCGATGGCGTCGTTTCGGCGGCCGGCCGCCCCGGCGCGATTCGTCGCGCAGCGATCCTGCTCGCGTTCGCCGCGATGACTCGGCCCGAGGGGCTGCTCGTCGCGGCGGCGCTCGGGCTTACCCACGTGATCAGCGTCGCGCTGGTGTGGTGGCAATGGGGGCGGCGGCGGTTCCCCAGCGACGAGCTGGTCGCTGCGATGTTGTTCCTGGTGATCTGGGGCGCGTGGTTTTTCTGGCGCTACCGCTACTACGGACATCTGTGGCCCAACACCTATTACGTCAAGGCGGCAGGCGAGTGGACCGATCCGAAGCTCGCGAAGCAATCGCTCGACAACGGGCTGTATTACGTGTGGGTCTGGGTTCGCCAGACCAAGCTGCTATTCGCGCTGCCACTCGCCGTGCTCGGGTTCATCGTCGGTGCGCCACGGAGCCCGCGGTCGGTGCTCGCGATGGCGAGCATGTTCATCGCGGGCGGCTATCTGACCTATGCGGTGACGGTCGGCGGTGACTTCATGGGGCTGCACCGGTTCATCATGCCGGTGTTCGTGATCGCGGCGCTCGCCGTCACGCTCGGGCTCGAGTGGGTCACCAGCTGGTTCCACGGGATGGCTCGACGCATCGTCGCCGTGACCGCGAGCGTAGCGCTGGTGGCAGCGTTCGCGCTCACCCAGTACCAGCTCACGCGCGACTCGGTGAGATGGGGCAATTGGGCGAACGACAACGGCTTGATCGATACTCCGGCGTTCCTGATCGTCTACACCGCAGATCGCGCGGCGATCGGTCGCGCCATGGCGTCGTGTTTTCGCGACGATGACTTCAGCATCGTCGGTGGAGCAGGGGCGCAGCCCTACTACGGACGGATGCGCGCGATCGACGTGTTTGGCTTGGTATCTGATCGGATCGCCCACGAGTCACCTCGCAGTCGCGCGCGCGCCGGGCATACCAAGTGGGGCGCAGATTCGCTGCTCGCCGAGTACAATCCGACGTTCGTGTTCAGCTGCTACGCGATCCACAAGACGCCGACTCCACCGCCGCTGCCGTGCAACGTGGGGTTCTGGATCGCGCGCGGGTTCCAGCGCGTGACGATGCACATTCCCGGGATGCGGCAGAGCGGCGAGTACTACACCTTCCTCGCCAGCAAGGCACGTGACTTCCAATGCCCTGGCCGCGTGGACTGATCAAGTATTGGGGTGCGATTCCGGTCGCGCTGGTGATCGCGCTGTTCTGCCTGCGCGCGGCGATCCATATCGATCCGATGGACCAGCTCGCGGTGGCGACGCCACAGCCCGCGGATCCAGCCGGTGCGATCGTACGCACCGGCTCGCTCGCGGTGATGCGCGGCGGGCCGGTGATCATCGGGTTCGTTAGCGAGCGCGAGGCGCGGCTATCGATCGGCGGTCGCGATGTTCGCGGCAAGAGCGCGGTTCGCGACGGTGTTCGCGCGCCGGTCACCGATCGGATCGTGTTACCCGCTGGACCGCATGCGATCCGGTTCGCAGGTCCGAGCGACGCGCGCTTGGTGTGGAGCCCGGTCGGACGGCGCGGCGATCCAGAGTATCTCTCGGCCAGCTCGCTGTCTCCCGAGCCACCTGAACGTGCGAGCTTCGAGGCACCTGGCACCGAACGCAGCGACGGCGCGATCGGGCTCGCGTTGCTGGCCGTCGTAGTTGGCACCCTGCTGGTGTTGGCGCGGCGGCGACTCGCGGTGGTCCCGCGGTGCACGTGGATCGCGATGGCGGCGGTGTTCGCGGTCGCGATCGCGGTGCGCCTGATCGACCTCGGCGGTGCTGGTCAGACCTTCGACGAGGACGTGAACTGGGCGTCCGGCCGCAATTACCTCGGGAATTTGCTCGGGCTTCAGCTCGCGGGCGTCGATTGGAGCGCGAACTTCGAGCATCCGCCGGTGATGAAGCTGCTCGCCGGGATCGGTGCCCAGCTCTCCGATGGGCTCGGTCCGGCTCGCGCGCTGAGCGCGTTGTGGGTGGCGCTCGGCTGCGCGTTGCTGGTGCCGATCGGCGAGCGGTTGTACCGCCGGCGGATCGGCATCCTCGGCGGCGGGATCGCCGCGCTGTTGCCGGCGCTCGTCGCGCACGGTCAGATCGTCGGCCACGAGTCGATCACGGTGTTGTGGTGGGCGCTCGGCGTGTTGCTCGCGCTCGGAGTTCACGATCACTTGCCCGAGGACGAACGCGCGATACGTCGCGTCGTGGCGATTCGGCTCGGCTGGCTGGGCATCGTGATCGGGCTCGCGATCGCGTCGCGGTTCATCAACGGGCTGCTCGGCGTGTTGTGCATCACGACGGTCATCGCTACTGCGCCCGCGCAGTGGCGCCGCACGACCCTGGTGATCGCGGCCGGGCTGCTGCCGGCCGTCGCGATCCTCGCGTTCTATTCAGTATGGCCGCGCTTGTGGCCGCATCCGGTGGCCGCGATCGTCGGTCCGATCGGGATCATCGCTGCAGTTGCAGCTGCGGCGACCGCGCGGCGCGGTGGGGCGGCGCTGACGGCGCTGGTCGGCGGTGTCGCGGCGGTGTGTGCGGTGCTCGCGCTGGTGTTCGCGGCGGGACCGTTGTCGGTGTCGCTCGCGAAGCTGTCGGTTCCCCATGCTCCAGAGCCGTTTCTCGGAACGATCACCAACAAGCCTGGCCCGCACTATTTCGTCGTCTACCTCGTCGCGACCCTGCCGCTGGGCGTGGTGCTCGGAGTGTTGGCGTGGTTTGTTCGGATTCCCATCGAAGGCAAGGGTGCAGAGTGCGCGATGCCCGAGCCGGGGCAGCCGCCGCCACCGTGCCGCCCGTGCCGTGCCGCGATCGTGCTCGGTACCTGGCTGGTAGTCCCACTGGCGGTGCTCGCGTCGCCCGTCCGACAGGACGGGGTGCGCTACGTGATGCCATGTCTGCTCGCGCTATCGCTGATCTCCGCGGCCGGCTTCGATTTCGTCGTGCTCGCCGTCGAGCGCCGGTTGCGCCAGCTGTTCATCGCTGTCGCGACCGCGATGGCGGCTTACCTCGGGTTCGCGCTGTGGCAGATCCACCCTTATTACCTCGACTACTTCGGCGAGCAGGTCGGGGGGACTAGCGCGGTGGCCGCCGCGAAGCGGTTCGAGACCGCATGGTGGGGTGAGGGGCTCGATCGCGCGATCGACTACGTCAACACCCATGCCGCCCCCAACAGCCGGGTCTACCGCGCCTGTATCCATCCCGTGGAGCACCTCGGCTGGTTCCGCGAGGATCTATGGGCTCCCATGACTCAGAAGGATAACGAGGCAGAATGGATCGTCCAGTACGCCCCGAATACCCGGTACTGCAAGCTTACCCCCGGTGCCCAGAAGGTGTTCGAGGTGGTGGCAGACGGCGCTGTGCTCGCGATCGTGTATCGGCGCTAGCGCTATCGGGACGCGCGCTTTTTCTTGTCGGACTTGGTTCCGGTCACGTTCCACGACTGGGTGCACAGCGCTTTACCCTGCGCGCTGTACTCGCCCACCATCACCACCGCCAATAGGCCCTCTGGGGTGACCTTGCCGGCGATCGAAAACACGCCATCCATCCCGTCCACCATCGTCTTGCCCACCTTGGACTTCGCGCTGATCTTTCCTTTTCCTGCCGAGCCGGTCATTAGCGGCGTGCGGTCGATGTCCACCGTCACCTGGGTGCCCTTGAGCTTGAGCTCGATCTTGCCGTTCGGATACTTCAGCGGGGACGCGCAGTTGTTCGAGACCTCTTCATACTTGACGTCGTACGCACCGGCGATGTCCTCCGCGAGAACGGCGGACGACAACAGCATCACTGCGAGACCGGCTACGACGGAGATGGTGCGCATACCCTGATCGACGCCTCCAAGGCGGGGTGGATTCAGGCGTTATTCTGCCAGAGGCTGCGCCAGGTTGGGATGGCGCCAATGTAGGCGTGCCGTGAATTTCGCCGAGTTACACGCTCAGGTATCGCGCGGCCGGTTGCGCAGCCGGCGTTGCACGGTCGCGCGACTCACGCCTAGCTTCCGAGCGGCCTGGGAGATGTTGCCGTCGCATTCTGCGACCACACGGACGATGTGTTGCGTGGTGGCCTGCTTGAGCGAGACCTGAGAGGTGCCGCCACCGCCGTGTTTGCGCGCCTCCATCAGCGGCTTCATCCGTGCCTCGATCAGGTCGAGGGTCTGCTCGATCTCCTCGAGCTTGCCCACCGTGATGTCGGGTCCGCCGGGCTTCGGCTCGATGGAGGTCGAATTGTTGAAGTAGCCGGACATCAACACCGCGAGGATGTCGGGCTGCGCGGCCTTCAACATGCGAATGACTTCGAGACCCGACGTGTGCTCTAGGCACAGGTCGACGATCGCGACGTCGAACGCTTGCGACTGGCTCGCAGCGACGGCCTCGGAGAGGTCGGCTGCCGTAACAACGGAGAAGCGCCGCGCGAGGCTGCGCTTCAACGTGATTCGTA
>JBFXAI010000020.1:0-142314 GCA_050184455.1 Kofleriaceae bacterium
TCCGTTGCCATGCGCTCAGGACGCCGCGCGCTTCGTGCTCGGACCACTGACCTCGATGTGCCATGCAGGGCGCACACGATCACCCAGCTCAGATCGCGGCGATAGGATCGTTCGCCGTACGGTTACCATTGCACCCCACGCCGCGCGCATGTCCGTACTATACGTGGCTAACAGGAGCCCGGGACGCAAACTCGCAGCCTCCCCAAAGTTGAGCCGCCGTGTCAGTCGCCTTCGTATTTACGAATCCTCGCCATCATCTCGAGATGATGGCGCCCGTCGTGGCTGCTCTGGCGCGGCGTGGCATTCACGGTCGCCTGATCTCGCTCGCAGAACTTCGTGGATTCGAGACTCCGCGTCAGACACATACGATCGAACGTGTAATTCCTCTCAACCTTCGCCCACGAGTGATCGGGCGCCATCGTCCCAACGCCACCGACGACGCTTGGCAAACCGGAGGCCGGGCCAAAAAACTGGTTTGGGCGCTGTTGCGGCTACGGATGCGCCAGCTCCTGCGCGGTGTCGACGTCGTGGTCGTTCCGAACGATGCTGTTTATCCCTATTCGCAGCTCATCTCGGATCTGCACACGCGCGATGTCACGACGGTGTTATTGCAAGAAGGCATTCGATTTCCCCTGCCGGTGGCGCACCGCGGTCCGGTCTATGGCGCTCAAGCTGATATCGTTTGCGCGTGGGGTGAGGGCAGCAAAGACTACTTCGTTGCCACCGGCGTATCGTCGCAGCGCGTATATGTAACAGGTGCACCGAGATTCGATGCGCTCGATCCGGCGGAGTGGACAGCGAAGGCCGCGGCGCTCCTACAGGAGCACAACATCTCGGTCGCACCGTTGGTGTACCTTTCAAACCCCATCGAGCACCAAGGATACGGCGACAAACAACTCAAGTTGAAATTGTTCGGGGCGTTCCTTCGCGAAGGAGCAGAGGTGATTCGCGCCCATCAGGTGCCGGTCATCGTCAAGAACCATCTAGCCGAGGATCCCGAAGAGTATAAGCGCGTCGCATCGGCAAGCTCGGTCGCTGAGTGGGTCCACGTTCTACCTCCGAACGCGTCGATCTTTGCGACGCTCGCAGCCGCGCGCGCGGTGGTTGTTCTGACCTCAACGACCGGACTCGAAGCATTGGTATTCGATCGCCCGTTGGCGCAGATGGCGATTCCCCATCATCCGCCGGCATTCGAGTATGCAGGACACAAGGTTGCTACGGTGCTGGAGCCGTCGACGATTGCCGCAGGACTTCGTGAACTATTCGACCGCGGTACACGACGCGACGCACGTATCACCAGCTTCGTTGCTCGGCACCTTCACGATCGCGGCAATGCTGCAGACAATGTCGCGAAAGTGGTCCTACATGCATGCAACAGCCGGCGAGCTCGCTAACTCGCCATTGGAGATGCTCGAGCGTCAGCACGCTCGACGATCGATTCTTCGCGTAGTGCGACGACGATCGCGAGGAGGACCCAGAACAGCGTGAACCGGAGCCCCTGGTGCGTCATGCCGTATGACAACGTGGGCATGATCAGAAACCACATCCGGATCCCAGATCGTCGAAGCACCGACCAGAGAAACGCGCCGAACATGAGCGTGCCGACGAACCCATAGCAGAAAAAGAGTGAGCCGATCGACGAATGGATCTCGTGAGAGCGGATCTTCGTCGTGGCTTCGAACCGTTTGTACGCACCTTCACCGGCTCCCAGGACCCAGTACTCCGGATAATGCAGGATGCGGTCATAACCGCGCTCTTCCACGAACCCCAGACTCTCATCATTCGCGATTCGAACCACGGCTCCGCCGAGCGCTCGCTGCATGGGGGTCGCAAGTAGCAGCAACAGCCCACACGTCGCCGCAACCAGCAGCATGGTTCGGAGCCTCGAGATCATGCCGGCGATCACGAGAAGCCCGATCCCGGCAAGTGCAGCCTTCGACGCCGATGCGAGGGCGAGATACGTGGCGGCCACCGTTCCTACGGTGACCTCGAGCGTCGATACGTGCCCGCGTCGCTGGAGCACCATCATGACGGAAGCGCTGAGCAACGCGTAGTATCCGAGCTGGTTCGGATTGTTGAACAACACGGTGGCGCGGTGGCCGCCCGACATTGCCAACGACAGCGCGACCTGGCTGATCAATGTGAGCAGCACGAACCGACTCGTCAGACGCAACATACGAGCCTGGTAGGTGCGATAGAGCACGATCGTGACTACGAACATGAGCGCGTTGTAGATGTAGAACAACGGCGTCATCAGAAACCCGGTTCGGACCTCTGTCGTCCACGAGTTCAACACGAACGACCAAACCAAGTTGACGAGTACGACGTACGCCGTGAACACGATCAACACTCGGACGGACGAAGCCGCCATCGGTCCGAGTCGGCCATTCCACCGCGTAAGTCCGAGCGGGACGAGGATGAGCGATAAGACGTCGCCGATCTGCGGCAATCCGCTTGCCCACAGATAGATCGGCACCATCGCGAGATAGAGCGCCCACACCAGAAGGGTCGGGTCGCGCAACGCAACAAGCGTTTCATGCACTGCGGTGGCGATCCGCGCAGCGAGCTGAGCTTTGCGGGGTCCTACCATTTGCGCACGAAATCAACCAGGCCACGCAAGTCAGCGTGCCGCTGGACACCGAGACCCAGCCACTGTTCGTGAAGCTCGGGTGTATCGCGCGCGAGAAACGCTATGGAGGTAGTGATCGCCGCCTGATAGTCCGAAAGCCCGTCACCGATGAACAAGACATGTTCTGGAGTTAGGCCGTGACGGTCCATCAGGTCGGTAAGGATGGTGGGTTTATCGCGAGGAGTCCCATGAACTTCGCGGAACAGGCCGTGAAGACTTCTTCGTTCGACGATCAAGTCGAGCTCGGCTTGTGGCGTGCCCGACGCGACGAATAGCGCGTGATGGGGCGCGAGCGCCACGAGAGCTTCGTGTGCACCGGGAACGAACGGGGCAGCCAGTACATTCTCGAGAGCCAGCGCCGTGAACCGATCGCCGAGCGCTTTGCTGTCCTCGTCGGATAGCGGCATTGCCAAGATGTGCTCATAGATCCAAGCAAACTTCTTGAATCGAGAAATTCCGAGATTTGCCAAGTGATGTTCGCGTACTCTTCGTTGCACGTCGGTGCCGTGCGACGAGAACAACTCGACGAATGCGCGCGTCTTTACCTCGGCGGACTCGAGAATTACTCCGTCGAAATCGAACACGATCGCGCGCAGCGCAGGGCGGTCAGGCACGTTGCCGCTCGTGATGTAAGTCTTCGATCAACCGCAGCAACCCTTGCCCCATATCTACATAATGCGTGGAAACGAGCTTGCGACCCGGTTTTGGCGTGTACGCGTATGGTGTGACGGAGTAGTGGCCGGTCCTTGGCGCCAACGATCCGCGATAAACTATTTCGAGCTGTTTGCCCAGGATCTCCTGGAACATCATGAACAGATCAGCAGCTCGGGTGGAGGCTGGACCGGTCAGCAGAACGTGCTGGCCGTTGAAGCTCGGGTCGAGCGCGTCGGCGGATAACCGCGCAGCGTCTTCGACATGGATGTATTCTCGAATGTCATCTGGATTCCCGACGTAGTCAATGCGGCCGTCTTGCATCGCTGCCGATAGCAAACGATAGACGCCGTTCGTGTCGTCCGAACGCGGGCCGTACAGGCTTCCGTAGCGAAGTACGGTGTATTCGATACCAAATGACCGACCATACTCTTCGATGTAGCTCTCGCAAGCTTGCTTCGAGCATCGGTAGAAGCCACCGTCGCGGCTGTACACGTACACCGTTGATGCGAACAGAAATCGCGACACTCCTGCGGCACGCATCGCTTCTAACAAGTTGACGGTACCGACGAGGTTCGCGTGAACCGTGTCTAGCGGTCGCAGGCGCGCGGCGTTAAGGTCGGCGAAACCGGCGAGGTGGTAAACTGCGTCGCAGTTGGCGACAAGGGACTGTAGTGCGCCGCGATCCAAGAGGTCTCCCGTGACCAGCGTTGCGCGATCGGACAGCCACGGCGAGGCCGTCCGATCGAACACGGTTACCTTGTGTCCGCATTGGATGAGCGCATCCACCAGATGACTGCCGAGGAACCCGGAACCGCCGGTGACGACGATTCTCATGAAGCCAGCACTCGCAGCAGGTTGTCGACGGCTTCGCGTTCCATGCGAACCCGAGCCTCCCGTGCATACGACCCGATGTGCGCCGTCAACACGACGTTGTGGAGCTTGGTGAGCGGACCGCGATAGGGCTCGCTCTCGAACGTATCGAGGTAAGCGCCAGCTTTAGAGTTCCGTTCGAGATGCGCATGAAGTGCGCTCTCGTCGATGAGCCCTCCGCGCGCGGTGTTGACCAGAATCGCATTGGGCTTCAGCAGGGCCAATCGGGTCGCATCGATTAGATGGTGGACCGGCTTGGAGTACGGAACGTGAAGTGAAACGATGTCGGAGCGCCGCATCAGATCATCGAGCTCGACGAACGTCGCCCCTACGGAAGTCGCCGCATCGTCATCGCGGCTCACATCGTAGGCCAGGATCTCGACGTTCCACGGGCCCAACAGTCGAGCCAGTACCCTCGCTACCTTCCCAAATCCAATCAATCCGACGACGCTACTGCGCAGCAACCTCCCCATTGGTTTAGAGAACGATCCAGCTCGAATCGAGGCGTCGGACGCCGGGATCATGCGTAGGATCGAGAGCAGTCCGCCCATCGTGAGCTCCGCAACCGCGTCGACGTGGCTATCAGGCGTGTTGAACACCGAGATGCCGAGCTGTTTCGCTGCGGCCGTGTCGACGTTATCCATTCCGGCACCAACTCTCGAGATCACCTTGAGGTGCGGTAAGCCCTTAAGAAGGTCACCCGTCAACTTTTCCGTGCCCGCGATCAATCCGACGACATCGGTCAGATGCTGCTTCGCCTCATCAATGGTGAGCGCGCGCCCGTGAGGGTTGGTTCGAATCTCGAAACCCGCGGCGCGAAGCCGCTCGATCTGTTCCGAGCTCTCCTTGCCAAACGAGCTCGTAGAAATCGCGACGATGGGTGGCGTCATCAGTGATTCTCCTTTTCGATCGCTGCCACGACCTGCGGGTGGTCTACCCACATTTCGCTGAAGAACACGTCGATCGACCCGTGGATGTCGCGTCCGGTGACCCATGGCCGCACCACCGGGTGAACTCGCTTGCCCATCCACCACCAGGGGTTCGGTCCATCTTGATGTTGAACGGTCTGCTTGCGAAACGCCCACACGCCCTGGTCGTAGTAATACGCCTTGGGGTAGCTCTGGCGTTCGGTTGACACCTGGCGCGGTCCTCCGAATGTCTCGATCAGTCCCTCCGCGTTGATCTGCAGCGCTCTGAACGGATGATCATCAGCTGCCTCCCACACCGTCATGACCGAGTCGATGTCGCGTCGCTCATCGAGAATCTCGAGGCAGTCGTCGATGAGCGGGCCATCGATATAGACGGTGTTTCCGAGCAGTAGGACGACGTTCTCGAGCTCGCTTACTCGCGTGTTCACCCATTCGACCGCATGGCGGATCACAACACCGTGGTTGACAGTATCGCCGCCTAACTCATCGGGCCTCGGAATGATGGTTGCTCCCGCGTCTTCCGAGGCACGTGCGATCCGTTCTCCATCGGTGGACACGTACACGTGCGAGATGCGCTTGGCTGCTTGTGCCGCGTGGATTGGATAGTGGACGATCGGCTTACCGCGCACGGGTAGGACGTTCTTATCGATGATCGATTTTGATCCGGCTCGAGCAGTGATGATGGCGACGTTCATCGCGGGACGCGGTTATAGCCAAATTAGTTGCCACCAGCATCGAAGCATTCGATCGAGACGACGATCTAGAAACCCGCTGCCGGATCTTTCTTCGTCAAACGAACCCGGTTACAACGAGGCCCCAGACTTTCGCCGAGGGGGCTACGATGGTGAAGCGCTATCTCTCCGTGCTGCTGCTATTGGGCGCATGCGCGGACCAGTTGTCGACGACTGAGCAGTTTGGCGGTATTGCACCGCACATTGAGGACGCCGCAAACAATGGAGGAACGCAGGGATTCTATTTCCTAGCGCCGCTGGTCGATCCCCCGAGTTTTTCGGGAACGTTCAGTGGCACGTTTTCTCGGCGGCTGCGCATCGCACTTCGGAACGTCGCCTGCGATCAGTCCGGCAACGTGTCGTCGACGCATACGACGATCGTGGACATCCCGGTGTATCCGGCGACGGAGCAGTACAAAGTTACTGTCAACGTCGGCGGCCTCAGCCTCGTGACGGGCAATTGCTATCGCATCGTTCCGATGCTCGATCTTGCCGACCTCGGGTATCGCGACATTCAAGTCACCTCAGGTACGCCGGAGACCGGCTTCAAGAAGTGGGGGCCTGGCAGCAACCAGGTCATCGCATTCCGGTTGGAGAACATGGATCCCGACGGCGATGGGATTCTCTCGCACGTCGATAACTGCCCCAACACGTCGAACGCGGGCCAAGAAGATCTCAACATGAACGGAGTTGGCGACGCCTGCGAGGTCGCCGACACCGACGGTGACGGCGTGGGAGACGGCTCCGACAACTGCCCGAACACCAGCAATTCCGGCCAAGAGAACTCCGACGGTGACTCCGCTGGCGACGCCTGCGATGGCTGCACGGCAGATCCGGCGAAGACGGATCCAGGCGTGTGTGGTTGTGGCACCTCCGACAACGATGGTGACGGAGACACCACGCCAGACTGCAACGACAGCTGCGCGATGGACCCCAACAAGACGGATCCAGGCGTATGCGGCTGTGGCACGTCGGATGATGATGGCGATGGCGATGGGACGCCAAACTGCAACGATGGATGCCCGTTGGACATGAACAAGCAGGCCCCGGGCGCTTGCGGTTGCGGCACACCAGATGACGACAACGACAGCAATGGCACGCCGGACTGTCTACAGGCGCCGCATATCCTTGACGCGGCGAACGGCGGCGGCACGCCAGGTTTCTACTTCCTGGCGCCCCTGGTGGACGCGCCTTCGTTTAGCGGCACATTTGCAGGAACGTTCTCGCTGCGCCTACGGATCGCTGTCGCGAATGTCCCTTGCGATGACACCGGCGCTGAGGGCTCGGTTCACACGACGATCGCGAGCGTGCCGGTGTATCCGGCATCGGAGCAGTACAAGGTAACCGTGAACGTCGGTGGGCTCGGTCTGACGACCGGCCAGTGCTACCGCATCAAGCCGTTGTTGGACCTGGCGTCCCTCGGCTACCGCGACATTCAGGTGACCGCCGGTACGCCGGTGGCCGGCTTCAAGAAATGGGGACCCGGTAGCAATCAGGTGATCGCGTTCCGCCTCGAGAATATGGATCCGGACAGCGACGGCGTTCTGAGCCACATCGACAACTGTCCGTTGGTGTCGAACAGCGCGCAGACCGATACCAACACCAACGGTGTTGGCGATGCATGTGAGTCGTCGGACTTCGACAACGATGGCGAGTCCGATGCGACGGACAACTGCCCACTCGTCGCGAATCCTGGGCAGGAGGACATCGATACCGATGGTACTGGCGACGTGTGTGACGGCTGTTCGGGCGATCCCGGCAAGACCGATCCAGGTGTGTGCGGATGCGGCACGGCCGACACCGACGCGGATGGGGACGGTACGCTGGATTGCAACGACACCTGTCCGAGCGACCCCGAGAAGACGGTGCCGGGCGTGTGTGGCTGCGGTGCCGCTGATGCAGATGCTGATGGGGACAAGCATCTGAACTGCAACGACAACTGCCCAACTATCAGCAACCCCGGCCAGGAGGACACCAACACCAACGGCACCGGCGACGCGTGCGAAGGTCTGTGCGCGAACGTGCCAAGCGCGGCCGGTTGGTGGACTGGCGACAATACGACCGAGGACAGCGCTGGCTCTGCCGACGGCGCGTTTATCGGAGGCTCAGGCTACGGCTCGGGCTCGGGTTCGGGAGCCGCCGTGGGTCCCGCAAGCTTTGCGTTCACTGGGACGAACTTCGTCAAGGCGCCGTTTTCGTACTCGATGAACCCGTGGTCAGTCTCGCTGTGGGTTCGGGCCAACGAAGTCCAGGTCAAGAACGTCGGTCTGATCGCCTCGGCTGCACCTGGCGTGTTTGCTCAGGCGTTCCAGATCGAGTGGGGGGTCAACGGCGTGTATCGATTCCACGGCGGTGAAGGGAATCTCTATGTCACCATCGGTACAGGCAGCACGTCGGCATTCCAACACATCGTTGTCACTTATGACGGCACGACGGTGTCGACTTACCTCGATGGTGCGCCGGTCGCCACGGGATCCTGGCTGCTAGCACCTTTGAAGTTCGACGAGCTCAAGATCGGTACCAATCGTGCCGAGAACAAGCGATTCAAAGGCGCGATCGACGACGTGATCGTGTTCTCTCGCGCGATCACGGCTGGCGAGGTTTCCAGCATCCACGCCGCGGGTACGCATGGCGTCTGTGTAGCCGTACCGTAGCTGTACCCCTCGGTCCGACGACCGGCGCCGACGTTCGCACGAAGCGACGCCGGCGTTTCTGCGTCAAGGCTCAGGAGTTGCCGTCGATCGCAGCGTGGTAGCGAGCCAGGGACGAGCTGGACGTGAAGCGTTGAGCCGACGAGCGGGCATTGCTTGCAAGCTCATGATGATGTCCGGGGTCGGTAAGAATGCGCATGCAGAAACTGGCGAGGGCAGCGGCATCGCCGACAGGCGCGAGATACCCGTTGCTCTCATGGGTCACCACCTCCCGCGGTCCGAAGTCGCAGTCGGTCGACACGACGGGCGTTCCGCACGCCATCGACTGGATAAGCGCGCCTGGCAGGCCTTCCGCGCGGGACGCATGAAGCAGCAATTTGGCTCGCGCCATGAAGCGGAACGGATTCTTGTCGAAGCCAGCAAAGTTCACGTCATCGGCAATTCCGAGATCTCGCGCATGCTGCTCGAGCTCCGCGCGGAGCGGCCCGTCGCCGAGCACCCATAATCTGCAGGGGATTCTTCGACGAACGAGCGCGAAGGCATGGAGCAACGTCCGGTAGTCCTTTTGAGGAACGAGACGCGCGCACGCCAGCACGATCGGCGGCTGGCCTGCGGCAAACCATGGATGGTCGATCGGATCGCCCGCACGGGTTATCAGATCGTCGTCGACCATGGGATTGTAGACCACCGAGATCTTGGCACGCGGGACTCCAGTGCGTTCCGCGAGCTCATTTGCCACGCCTTGCGACACGGCGGTCACCAGATCCGCTCGCCGATATAGCAACCGCTTGAGCGCCACCTCGAGCGATTGCTTTGGATGAAATGCGCTCCGACCCCGGTACAGAGCGTTGCGCTCCGAGAGGACGAGACGCGCGTCGCTTCGCGCGAATCCATGAGCCGTAGCGGCGATCACATTTGACGCGCTGCAAGTGCAGAACACCACATGGGGACGTTCACTCGCGAGAACACGTACAAGGGCGGGCACCGATAGCGCAAGCCGCGGCGAGCCCAGCTCGATAACCTCGACATCGTCCGGGACATCTTCGACAAACGGACCCGATTTTTTTACCAACACGAGGCTTGCTCGATATCTCGCTCGATCGAGACCACGGAGCACCGCAAGCTGAACGCGGTCCGCACCGCCCTCGCCGAGGGTAGGACGGAAGAACAGTACCTTCTTGATCATGACGTCACCGTTAGGAACCAACCGGATGGACACGATGCCCACATTCGCCGCACCGGTCTCACCTTGCCATCGGTTGATGGTGCCCGATACCCGGAATTCGTCCGACGAGAAACCGGCAACGCCGAATAATCGCTTGCCGAGCGCCGCGGACGGCAAGTTCACAACACGGCGGCGCGAAAACCGGCCCGACCACCTTCATTTGAGGTATGAACGTCGTGCGGGGGTTTTGCGACTAACCTCCGCGGCGCACACGCCGGGGATTGAGCTCGTATTCGTCCGGTTTAGCCGTTCTTACGGGGGTTTTTTGTGAACACGTCCAAGTACTCGATTGTCGTCACGCTGGCCGCACTCGCGGGTTGCCAGTCCGGCAGTGACATCGAAACACATGCAGACGCCAACGGGACTACGTCGACGCAGCCGGCCGCTGTCTCGAACGCGCCCATCATCGGTGTCGAAACGCGATTGATGTCAGCGCTCGATCGAGCGCGCTTCGCATTCCGTGCTGATGGACCGCAGTTTCGGGCCCAGCATTCGACGCACGTCGTCACTGAACGCCGCGGCCAGTTTTCGATCGTGCCAAGGCATCATGTCGATAGCGGCCAAATCACCGGGGCTGCGCTGGCGCTCGAAACCCGCGATGTCCGGCGCGGTTCATCGTCGGTCTCGATTGCCGCAAAAGCGAGCCACGTCGACGGCGAGACCGGAAACCTGATCATCGATCGCGGGGATGTGGTCGAGACGCTGGCGAACTCCGAAGACGGAGTCGAGCAGAGTTGGACGTTCGCGGCCGCACCGGTCGGTGACGGAACGCTAACCGTGCACGTGGCTGTGGCTGGCCATCCATTCTTGGGTGAGACACCGAGCGGTCTACACTTCGGAACCCCAGGAAATCTGGGATTTCGATATGGGCATGCGACCTGGATCGACGCCGATGGCGTTGCTACGGCGCTCAAAGCGCGCTGGGAATCCGATCACATCGCGATCGATGTGCCGCCGCAGATCCTGGCGGCCAGCGCGTATCCTGCTGTTCTCGACCCGGTGATCTCGGCGGAAGTCGCCGTCGATAACCCGGTCACCGGTTGGAGCGGGCAGGCGAGCGTTCGCTCGGCGATCGCCTCATCGGGCACGGGTTTCTTGGCGGTGTGGTCGGATTCGCGAAATGGCGCAGCCACCGACATCTTTGGAGCTCGACTGAATGCGAGCGGAGCCGTTCTCGATCCGATCGGGATCGCGATCGCGAAAGACGCGCTCGTTCAAGACAATCCTCAGGTCGCATTCATCGGCGGCGAATACGTCGTTGTCTGGGACAACGGCACGACCGTCGACGCCGCGCGGGTCTCCACCATGGGGGCAATCGTCCAACTCGGAACCGTCGGTGTTGGGACCCTTCCTAAGATCGGTGCGAGAACCACCGATGGACTCGTCGCGTTTGTCGCGGGTGGCAACGTCCAAGCCGCGGTGTTCAGCGGTGGAAATTTCGGTGCGCCATTCGCAGTGAGCAGTGGCGGTGCGGCGAACACGCCAGCAGTCGCCGGCAACCCCGCTGGCGATTACCTGGTCACGTGGAGCGAGGGTGCCGTCTCGGCTGATCTCCTGGGCCGGTTTGTTACGGCTGCTGGGGCGACGCCCGGCGCTGCTTTCAATATCTCGGCGGCCGCGGGAGGTCAGCGCGACGCGGACACGGCCTTTAATGGGACGGACTTCATCACCGTCTGGAGCAACAACAATGCTGGCACCGACCTCTACGGTACGTTGGTCAGCACCGCAGGCGTCGTACTCAACACGCGCACCGAAGGCATGGCCACGGTCGGCGGAATTCCGCTTAGTGTGGCCGCTGGGATTCAAGAGCAACCGGCTGTCGCCTGTAGCACCGGCAGCTGTTTGATCAGCTGGACCGATCGGCGAGCGCAGCCAACTAATCTCACGGACATCTATGCACAGCGCGTCGATTCGGCGTTGGCTCTCGTCGGGACCGAGCTTGCCGTTGCTGCGCTTGCCAGTCACCAGCGCAGCCCCGCAATTGCGGTGCAAGGCACCACCTGGCGTCTGAGCTGGCACGACACGCGACATGGCGGCACCGACACAATCTTTTCTGCCGGTGTGAATGCTGATGGGTCGTTGCCGAATGGCTCGGGCACAAACATCGTCACCGGCAACAATCGGGAACAGCGCCCGACGATCAAGGCATCGACCAACAATTGGCTGGTTGCATGGAGCGATAGCCGCGTGCTGGGTAATGACATCATGGGTGTCCGGTTTAGCAGTGCTGGCGCCAAGATGGACGGGACCGCGAAAACGATCTCGAACGCGTCGGGTCAGCAGGGCAATCCTGCGCTCACGTTCGATGGCACGAACTACCTCGCGGTTTGGAATGACACCCGCAATGGCGCACAAGACGTGTTCGCTGCCAGGATGTCGATGGTTGGCACGCTGCTCGATGCTGGCGGCTTGGCCATCAGCACTGCTACTGGTGATCAATTGCGTCCTGCAGCCGCAACCGGGGGCGGGGTATCGCTCGTCGTTTGGCAAGACGAACGCTCGGGATCCGATATCTATGGAGCGCTGGTGAACGCGAGCGGGGCGGTGGTGGCCAATGACATCGCGATTTGCGCGGGTACAGGTGCTCAGGCCGACCCTGCGGTTGCGTACGATTCGGTCAGCGGATTGTTCCTTGTGGTCTGGGACGATGCTCGGTCCGGGAATAGTGACATCTATGGTGCTCGCGTGACCGCGGGTGGTGTCGTGCAAGAGGCATGTGGTGTGCCAATCGCCAGCGGTGCGGCGAGCTCACTCGAGCCGCGAGTCACTGCGGGTGGTGGCCAGTTCTACGTGACCTGGACAGATCGTCGCAATGATGCGAACGGGGACATCTATGGGTCGCGCGTCAATGCTGCCAGTGGCATCTCCGTTTTGGATGGCGGTGGTAGTGGCATCGCGATCGCTGCGGGCGCGTCAGCGCAGGTCGAACCCGACGTCGCATTTATCCTTCCCAGCCTCTATTTCGTAGTCTGGACGGAAAATGGAAACATCAACGGCCAGACGGTCCGGATCAACGGAACGCTGGAGGGTACAAACTTCGTCGTGTCGGCAGGAACGGACACCGAAACCGGTGCCGTGGTTACCGCAGGGCCGAATGGCAAGCCAGCGATGGTCGCCTACGAACGACTACGTCCCGACCTCAACAACATGCGCGTAGTCACCCGACAGGTCAGTTTCAGCGGCTCGATCGCAACCGCGTGCACGATGGACTCGCAGTGTAGTTCTGGCTTCTGCGTTGACGGGTACTGCTGCGACGCCGCTTGTGGGGGCAACAACCAGAATGATTGCCAGGCGTGCGCCGTGTACCGCGGCGCTCAGACGAATGGTATCTGCAGCGTCATTACCAACACTCAGTATATCTGCAGGCTCTACGCCGACGTGACCTGCGACGTGACGGAGCGATGCAACGGTGTCGATGCGACCTGCCCGCCGGATCTCGGACGTCGTCAAGGTGGTACGTGCACGCTGTCGAGTGGTGGCACTGGTACCTGTCCGGCGGTAGATGCTACAGGTTCGCCGCACGTCTGCATGCCGTTGTGACCTCAGTGCAGAGTGCTCAAGACACGCCGCCGCGCGAGCAGTCCCGGGGACGGCGGCCGCGCGTGTTGTTCAGCACGAACCGCTATCGAACGTACGATCGACGGCTCTATGAGACGCTTGCGAGTACGTTCGATCTGAGCGTCATCTGGATCAATCCTCCACCGTCCGACGAGCCGGTACCACGTGAATGGGAGGGTTGGATCCGATGGTGGACGGTGAGCGACGAGCCGGAGATGATCACGTCACGCGATGTTCGTCGTAGTGCAAAGTTATTCCAGTTAGCGGTGCGCGAAGGCCGCCAGTGCGATCTATTCGTTGCCTCGACAACGGGGTCTTGGAAGTCGCGCGTGTTCTATGCGGCCGCGCGCTTCGCAGGCGTCCCCGTCGCGGTGAGAACCGATACCTGGCGTGATAATCCCAGCGGCGCCAAGCGCAAACTGCGCTCGGTGGCGCACCAGCTCCTGACTGACTACATGGAACGCCGTGCGAGCGGAGTGTTGGTCAGCGGAATCAAGACCACCGAGTACTTGGTTAGCCGCGGTGTAGCTCGGGAACGGATTTTGCCATTCCCATATCTTCACCCCGACCTGGCCGACCAACCGCTCGATGCAGCGCTGGTGTCTCGCCTACGAGAGCTCAAGCGCGATCGTGTCGCATTTCTTTATCTCGGTCGGATCATGGAGCAGAAGGGCCTCGTCCCCTTGATCCGAACGTTCCGCAACATGCTGGCGTCGAAAAGGGACGCGGTGTTGTTCGTGGTAGGAGCGCCGATCACCGAAGAAACCGGGCGAGGAAAAGTTTCCGTGGATTACTTCGAACAAGCAAAGCAGCTCGCCTCGGATGAGCCCAGAATCGTGTTCTTTGGGCAACAGCCCCCACCGACGATCCACAACTTCTACGAGGTCGCGGATGTGTTCGTGCATCCGCACGTTGCAAAGGTCGGCGGCTTCGATGTTCACGAAGCGTGGGGCAACGTGATCACGGAAGCTGCTTGTATGGCCATGCCGATCGTCGGCACCGATCGAATTCCGTCGTGCTTCGACATCATCGACGACGGAGTGAATGGATACCTCTTGCCCGCTGAAGCCGTCGAGGATCGATTGTTCGATGCGCTCGTCCCGTTCGTCGATCGACCCGAATTGATCGAGCAATTCGGTACCGCCGCGCGCCGCAAGTTTGAACAGTTCGCGGATCCAGCGCTTGCGATCGAGACTTTGCAACGAATCATCGCACGGAGCACGACGTGAAACGCCTGCTCGCACCGCTGCGCGACTCGGTTGAACGATTTCCGATCGTCGCAGAGTCCTATCGAATGCTCCGAGATCTGGTCCAGTTCCGGCTCGCGAAGCCCAGAGCCTTGTCGCACGGTATCAAGTTGATGGGCGATGCCAAGATGATCTCGGACGACTACGAAGCTGATCAAACCCTGATCATCAGCAACGCCCTCGCATCCGCAGACGTGCTCATCGATGTCGGCGCTAACATCGGCTATTACACGTGTCTTGCACGACGACGCGGGCTGACCGTGGTGGCGTTCGAACCATCGACCACTGCTCTGCGATTTCTTTACGCGAACCTGCTCGCCAATGGGCTGCGCGACGTAGAGGTGCTGCCGTTGGGCGCGTCCGACAAGATCGATCTAGTACCGCTGTTCGGCACCGGTGGTTCAGCGTCGCTCGTTCCAGGGTGGTCGCGAGCTTCTGCGACCTATTCGAGCGTCATTCCGACCACAACCCTGGACCACGTACTCGCGAATCGGTTTCTCGACAAGCGGTTGTTCATCAAGATCGATGTCGAAGGCGGCGAGCTAGCATGCTTGCGAGGCGCGCGTGAAACGATCGCTCGTACCGTCGCTCCAGTGTGGTTCGTGGAGATCTATCTGAACACCGGATTGCTACACAACGCTCATTTCGCGGAGACGTTCGAGCTGTTTTGGGAGCACGGTTACAGCGCGAAGCTCGCCAGCGCTGAAGCATCGCCTGTGACACGGAACGACGTAGAACGTTGGATGTCCGGATCGACACCACCACCCGCCTACAACTTCACGTTCGCACGCTCCTAGGCGCAGCATTGCCCGGCCTACGAGCACGATGCTGCTATATCTTCACCATGCGACGACGGGTTCAGATCGTCTACATCGCGTCGGTTCTCGCTGCATGTCGCGCTCCGGTGGTGAGTTCCCCGGGTTCCGTGGCCGCCCGAACGCCTAGCACCGCGGACTATCAGCGCATCGTCGTCTTCGAAGGCGCGAAGCTCGAAATCCCCGGTGTGCCCATGACCGCACCGGTGCAGATCGCGCCGTCGCTACCCGTTGGACTTACATTCGATGAATCGTCCGGTTCGATCGGCGGGACGGTCGGTTCTCCATCGGCGACCGTGGTTAGGTTGCTCGATTCACAGCTTCGCGAGCGCGTGATTTCGATAGAGATCGTGAAAGCCCCACTCAGGACAGCGAGATTTGTTGCACCGACCGGTGATGACAATGGTCCGGGTACCCAGGAACGGCCGTTTCGGACGATTCAACGTGCGTTGAGCGCCGTGCCCCCCGGAACAGACGTGTTTATCCGCGGCGGACGCTATTACGAAGACGTCGTGATCAGGGACGTTCAGGGAACGCCGTCGCAGCCAATAGTACTGCGGGCGATGCCCGGCGACATCGTCTACGTCGAAGGTGCGCGAGCGGCGACTACCTGGGAGCGGGCGACAGGCCGGAGTGCCGCGTCCGACGAGTGGATCTCGCGCGAGACCTTCGACCGAGGCGTCATCGAGTCCACGATACGTGGAGCGTTCTCGCGACGCGAACCGTATACACGGCTATTGACCTACAGTCGTCTCGAAGATCTACGAGCGACGAACCAGCGATCGACGGTCGCGACCCTGACACCATCCGAACAGCCAATGGCGTGGACGTACATGGGTCCCGGCTTGTGGCACGACGCCGAGACCGGCCGCATCCACGTTCGGTTGTCACCGACGACGAATCGTATCGAGGGGCTCGCAGATTACACTGGACCGACCGATCCGAGCGAAGCGAGCATTTCCGTCTGGCCGAATTCCAGCACACCACTTGTAGTTGCAGAGTCCTCTAACGTCGAGTTGCGCGATCTGGTCTTCGTCGGGGGTGGTGAGACCACGGTCCGCGTAACGCAGTCGCAAGACGTCGTGTTCGATCACGTGCGGATCCTAGCTGCGATGGAAGGCCTGTCGATCGACAGCTCCGAAGCCGTGCGATTCGTCGATGGTGTGATCGATGGAGGCATTCCGCCGTGGGCGTTTCGGAGCGACTTCAAAGACGACTACAAGTTCACCACGCGCGACGGGAACACCGTTCAGAATAACTTAGTTCGAAAGACTTCGCGCTCGTTACTCTACGTCGGTGAGCGGGTTCGTCAGCTCGAGATCGCTCGAAGCGAGCTGGTGAATGGTCATGACATCTACCTCGCTGGGATTCATTCGAGCCTTCATCACTGCTTGATTCGCAACATTCACGACGAGGGCTTGTTCGTAAGTCACGTTAAAGATATCGACGACCTTAGGATCCATCATAATGTCATCCAGCGTGTGCTCTCGGCGGTGAGCGGGGTCGGAGGACAGCCGTCTGGTCCGCGATACATCTACCGGAACATCTTTGATCTGCGCGATCCGACGGCGGGATACAGGCCAGGCGCATCGTTTCGCGATTCCCCTTGGCGCTGGGGCCACATCTTCAAAGGTGCCCTCAATGCAGCGCCGCTGTACTTCTATCAGAACACGATCGCGGTGCGGTCCGACGATCCTGGGATGCCATTGCTGCTTCATCATCACACGCTCGAGTCCGATGGACGAACGCGTCAACCGCGTTGGTTCGTCAACAACGTTGTCGTTGCGGTTGGCAGCGAGGCAGGTCCATTCTCGTTCGTTCCAAACGAGACCTATCTGAAAGCGCGAGATAAGCTCGGCAGGCCGATGATTCGGTCCGATGGGAACGCGTGGATCCGGGTGGAACACAGCGATTGGCCGTTGTTTCGCTGTTTGACTGGTGAGACGGACGCGACCTGTCGAATCCGAAAATGGATGAGGCTCGAGGATGTTCACCAAACCGGGTTGGAGGCGCACAGCCGGTACGGCGGGACCGCCGGCTTCGTGCACATACGAACACCTTGGGTGAGCTCTTCGGGCGATGACTTGCGCCCCGGTGCTCATAGTATGGCTCACGGCATTGCGATCCGGCTTCCGAAAGATCTTCCTGACAATGCTGTTGAAGCCGCGGGCGCCGACGCGGGCGCGTTACCGATGGACGCCGCGCCACTTCATATCGGTGTCGATGGGCGGGCTAGTTATTGAGCTCAGCCAGCGAATCGGCGCCGACGTTTGATGCGATTGATCGTGATCTCGCGCGCGAGATCACGCGCTGCATATGCAAGTGACGCCGAGGGGCTGAGACCGCGAGCTGCTTCGCCATACATCGGCTGATAACCGAGCAGCTCGAGCAGCGAGCTGACCTCCGCTTCGAAGATCTCGATATCGCGAGGTCTCAGCGTGGTCCGCCAGGCCTGGGTTCGCGTCGGATCGGGTCGCTTGCCGACGAGCGAGTGCTGTTGCGATGTGCGATGTGGCACAACCAACCCGCCGCCCTCCAACATGGCGCGGTCGTAAGTGAGCTCGGCAAACTGGCAAATTCTCTGCAACACGCGGGCAGGCTCCGCAACGAGCTCCTCGTACACCACGCGATGGACTCGAGCAGGGTACGCGTGTTCGAGGCCAAGGCCGAGAGCCACATAGAGTACCCATTCGCGAGCGACGCCGGTCACGCTGTTAGGGCCCCAGTCAAGTGGGATCTGTGACGCCGCGACTGCTCGACCATCGCGAACCAGATGAATTAGTCGCGAGTCAGGAAACTGCTCGAGCAACGCGCCCGCGATCGCGAGATTACTAGGGGTATGATCGATCCAGATCGACGCATTTGGCTTCCCGACGGTCGCTGCGTACGCGGGCACGATTGCGTCAAAAAACCTTCGAAACGTTGGTTCGTTAATCGCGGGCAGCTCGATGCCGAGATCGGCAAACTTCGGATGCGCTCGGACCTTGGAGAGTCCAGCGACGAGATCTCCATTGGACCCAGCCCACCCGCAGTGCGCGAGTTGAATCTTGTAGGAAGTTTCGGGCGTGCAGATGTGCGATGGCGAGGCGCCGAGCAGATCTCCCAGCAGGGTCGTTCCACTCCTGCCAGCGCCACCGATGAATACTGCGCGCATTGGGCTTCCTAACCCGGCACATCGGCCTGAGCAAGCGAGCTGTTGCGCTCATCCTGTTGATAACGCGGCTGGCGTAACCTTGCGCTTGATCGCTTGTTGCATTCGCTCACGAAGCCACACCCAGTCAGGATGCCGAGCTCGAACGCGAACCATCACGAATCCTATTGGAAGCAACAATCCAGCGACAGTTGTCCCCGCGATGGTCACCACGGCGGGTGACGCGATGTTGCGCAGGAAAACTGCTACCGGAAGTGCGAGAACGATCACCAGCGCCGCGGAAATCAGTCCGTCGATGTGCGCCGTGATCACCGAGCGCCAACCGATCGAGACTTGCCGCAACGCCAATCGCGTAAGGGCGACGAAGTGAAAGATCACCGCAGCACCGGTGGTGATCGAAACCCCGACGATCCCCCATTTCACGGCCACCGCGGCGCCGAGCACAACGAATACCGCATACGCGGCTTGCCAAGCGGCCACACGGTACACAGCGCTCGCCGAACGGGCGACCAAGCCTGATGCCTTGTAACTGGTGCGGAACACCATCGACACCGCCATGATCTGAAACGGCAGAACCGCCCCACCCCAGTTCGGGCCGAGGAGGATGCGAATCGCTTCAGGGGCGAGAACGATCAACCCTGCGCTCGCGGGCATCAGCACGATCGCGATCGCGAACAGGACCCGCCGATACATGTCACCTAATCGCTTTGGATCGTCCTGCAAACGCGCGAACACGGAAAACAACACGCTGCCAGCAACCGACGTGAATAGCGCTGCCGGAAATCTCATGAGCTCGTATGCGCGGCTGTAGACGCCGAGCGCGCTAGGCCCCAAGCGGTTGCCAACAACGAGGTAGTCACCCTGATTGGCGAAGTAGTTCCCGAAACTGGCGAGAGTTTGCCCACCACCGAATGCCAACAATTGGCGGAGCGCACTCCAGTGAATCTTCGGCACACCTGGCGGTCGTCGAATCCAAATGGTCAACACACATTCCGTCGCCGCTTCGAAGACGTAGCCGACCGCGAGTGACCAAGGGCCCCACCCTCGAAACGCAAGCGCGATGCTGATGAGCGATCCAACGGAGTACGAAACCACATCGATCATCGCTAGCTCGCGAAACTTGAGCTCGCGATGGAGTAGGAACTGTGAACCGGCCGTGACTCCGCGCAACAAGAACATCACGCTGAGCAGCTGAATAATCGCGACCCCGTCTGACGCCTTGAACAAGCGCGCTAGCGGAGCTGCGCACCCGAACACAATCACCGCGAGCACCGCACCCATCGCCATCGTGAACCCATACGTCGTGGTGATGTGTTTGTGGTCGATCTCCTTGCGCTGGATCAGCGCGAGTCCGATTCCGAGCTCACGGAACCTGGTGGCAAACATCACGACGACCAGGGCGCTGGTCGTGATACCGATGTCGTGCTTCGTCAGCAGCCGGCTGATGAGCGCCAGCACCGCAACTCGCAGCATGTTGGAGACGAATGCTCCAAACAACGTCCAGCTAATGCCAGAAAGTGCGCGGCGGCCGATCCCTTTCGTCATTGTCTCGATTTGCCCTCGCTGGCATTCATAGTTGCTGGCGACCGAGCGGCAACACCGCTGCGGTTACGTTGAAAACCCGATGCCGAGGCGCGCGGATTCGTGTACCACACGGTTGACGTCAAGATGTCTACGAGCGCCCGCAACCCTCGACGGCTGTTGTATGTCGTTTCCGAGGACTGGTACTTCCTATCCCATCGCTTGCCGATGGCTCGAGCGGCACATGCGGCAGGATTCGAAGTCCACGTCGCAACCCGCGTGCAACACGGCGCCGATGCGATCCGCGCAGAGGGTTTCGTTCTGCATGCAGTACCGTTCGAGCGCGGAAGGATATCGATGACGGCCGCGATGCGCACAGTCCGTGCGCTTCGCGGGGTGTATGACGCGGTCGACCCGTTGCTCGCGCACCACGTATCGCTTCAACCCGCGGTGCTGGCGTCGTTGGCGGCGGTGGATCGCAACGTCGCCTGCGTGAATGCGCTCACCGGGTTTGGCTACGCGTTTTCTTCCAGCGCCGGCAGGGCTCGAGTCCTTCGACCCGTAATTGGTAGCGTCCTGCGCTTGTTGCTCAATCGGGGAAGCACGGTCGCGTTGGTGCAGAACCCCGACGATGAGCACGCGCTTCGATCTCTCGGCGTACCGCAGCGACGGATCGTTCGGATCTCCGGTTCGGGTGTCGAGCTCGAACGCTTTTCTCAGGTGCCCGAGCCCAGTGGTCCGATCGTCGTCGGCTATGTGGGAAGGCTGCTAGAGGATAAAGGGGTCCACACGCTCGTTGAGGCGCACCGGTTATTGCGCCGGCGGGGGTTGCTATTGGACCTCAAGATCGCCGGCGCGCCAGACCCGGCGAATCCGTCGTCGATCAAAGTCGAGCAACTCGAGTACTGGCGCACTCAGCCGGGAATACATCTGCTCGGTCACATTTCGGACATCCCCGGGTTCTGGGCGAATGCGCACATTGCAGTGTTGCCGTCGCGCCGAGAGGGGCTTCCAAAGTCGATGTTGGAAGCGGCCGCGTGCGGCCGTCCGATGATAGCGACGGACGCGCCAGGCTGTCGGGAAGTGGTGATCCCTGGGGAGACCGGCCGGCTCGTGCCCGTCGATAATGCGCCGGCGCTGGCGACTGCTATCGCGGAGCTCGCCGAATCAACCCAGCTGCGACATCAGTTCGGAACGGCTGCCCGGCGGCTAGTAGAGAACCGATTCGGCAGTGTCGCGATCGCGTCGCAAACCGTTGCGCTGTATGAAGCGCTGCTTGCGCCGAGAATGAGGCGGGCATGACCGGCTCTATCGAGTGGGTAGTGATCGCGATGCTATTGATCGCTGGCTGCGGGGTAGCTACGGCGCTCGTGATCTCAGTGACACAGCCTTGGATGCGTCGCTACGCGCTGGCGCGCCCGAACGCTCGCTCTTCACATCGCGAGCCCACGCCTCAAGGCGGTGGTGCTGCGATCGTGACGTCGATGATCGTTGCGATCGTCGTCATGGCATGGCTTCGAGCAGATCTCGTCCATCCTACCGGAGCAGAGCTGGCAATCGTTCTCGGATCCGTGGTGGTGCTGGCTGTGGTCGGCGTGATCGATGACATCAAAACGCTGTCGCCGATAGCGCGCCTAATCGTGCAACTCGCGATGGCTGCGTTGGTGGTCAGCACGCTGCGCGATACCCAGCCGGTCTTCCCGTTCTTACCGCTGGTGGCCGAGCGCGTTGTCCTGGTTCTCGCATTGGTTTGGTTCGTCAACCTCGTCAACTTCATGGACGGAATCGACTGGATGACGGTCGCGCAGATGTTGCCGATGGCAGCGGGCATCGCGGTCCTAGGAGCCTCCGGCCACGGCTCGCCACTCGTGATCGTTGCGGCTCTGGCGCTGTGTGGCGGCATGCTGGGATTTGCTCCGTTCAATCGTCCGGTTGCACGATTATTCCTCGGCGATGTAGGAAGCCTACCGATCGGGTTGCTGGTAGGGTGGATGTTGCTTGTCATCGCACGTTCCGGCGAAGTCATCGCCGCGACGTTGTTGCCGCTGTATTACCTCGCAGATGCCACGATTACGCTGTTCGCTCGGCTGTCGAGACGCGAGCGAGTCTGGGAAGCGCATCGGTCGCATTTCTACCAGCGCGCGATCCAGCGTGGATGGTCCGTCATTGCGGTCGTTACCAGAGTATTTGCAGTCAACGTAGCGCTCGCGATGCTGGCGATCGGGAGCGCCATGCTCGCTCGTGCGTGGTTTGATCTGATTGCACTCGCTGCGGGCTCAGCCCTCACCACCTGGTTACTGATCACGATGGTACGGAGGCGGCAGTGATCCGAATCGCGGTTACCGGTGCTTCTGGATTCGTCGGAACGGCGCTCGTCGAGGCTCTGACTCGTCGAGGGTACTCGGTTCGAGCAGGAACAAGGGCGCCCATGCCATGCCGACCGAATGTCGAGTACTTCCCGTACGGCGACCTCGCCAACGAGATCGACTGGACAACATTCGTTACCGGGGCGCAACGTGTGATTCATCTCGCCGGCATTGCCCACACCGAGGGAGTGGCACGGCGGCTCTATGATCAAATCAACACGCGGCAGACCGCAGCATTGGCGGCGTCTGCCAAGGCGGCAGGTGTCGAGCGCTTGATCTTCATTTCCTCCGTAAGGGCACAGGTCGGTCCGTTTGCAACAGAGGTGATTCGAGAACATCGGCCAGCAATGCCCACCGACGATTACGGTCGCTCGAAACTAGCCGCTGAGCGCGCGATCGCGGATAGCAAGGTTCCCTTCGTGATCTTGCGTCCCGTTCTGATCTACGGGCCCGGCGTGAAAGGCAACCTCGCTGCGTTGAGCCGGGTCGCGAGATCGAGGGTTCCGCTACCGTTTGGGTCGCTCACATCGAGACGGTCGTTGTGCTCGCTCGAAAAACTCATCGACGCGATCGATCTCTCGCTGACGCACGAACGCGCGCTAGGTGGCACGTACCTGGTGGCCGATAGCGCACCGGTCACGCTTGGGGAAATCGTCCAGGCGTTGGCTAGTGGACGGAGAGGCCCTGTTCAGCTTCGGGTGGCGCCGTGGATTCTCAAGCTTGGCCTCACACTCGTGGGCCGTCGTGACATGTGGGATCGGCTCGGTGGCCAGCTGATCGTCGATTCTTCGCGGCTCGCGGCGCTGGGCTGGAAGCCGGCAGAGACCGTCGCCGGTCTCGAGCACATTCGCGATTCGCTTTAGCCCAACGCAGTCGTCGGGATCGCATCCTGCGGCGCCGTTCGCCGGGTACTCGCTTTAGTCGCCAACTCAGAAGCGACGGCCTGTGGCTTGCCCACGGATGGCAGGTATTCGGGAACGATGCTTCTAAGTGCCGCTCTGATCGCTTCCGGACTCGCGCTATCAGCTAGCTGGAGCAGCAGCTCAATATCGTTTGCGAGCTTGGGATGAAGGATCGCGGCGATGTGACCGATGAAGATCTTTGGATGCTTCGTCTTATCAGCGCTCTCAGCTCCCGTGGACAGCTCCTCAAAGAGCTTCTCACCTGGGCGAACGCCGGCGAACTCGATCTCGATGTCCTCGCCCGGGCGAAGTCCTGACAACGTGATCAGATCTTTGGCGAGATCCACGATCTTTACCGGACGTCCCATGTCGAGGATGAAGATCTCACCACCTTGGCCCATGGCGCCAGCTTGCATCACGAGTTGTGCAGCCTCGGGAATCGTCATGAAGTAACGCTGCATGTCGGGGTGGGTCACTGTCACTGGACCACCGCGGGCGATCTGTTCCTTGAAGATCGGAATGACGCTCCCATTAGAACCCAACACGTTTCCGAACCGCACCGTTACAAACCGCGTCCGCGACGTCGCAGCGCGGTTCTGGCAAATGATCTCGGCCACGCGTTTCGTGGCACCCATGATCGACGACGGATTGACCGCCTTGTCGGTCGATACGAGGACGAACTGCGCAACCCCATACTGATCGGAGAGCTCGGCGACCGTGCGCGTGCCGCCAATGTTGTTCTTGAGCGCCTCCCCGGGATTGTGCTCCATCATCGGCACGTGTTTATGCGCGGCCGCGTGGAACACGACGTCGGGCCGAGCGTCACTGAAGATCTGAGCCATCCGCTCTCGATCACCAACATCGGCGACTCGCGGCTCGAGATGCAACTCGGGAAATCGACCGGTGAGCTCTCGATGAATCTCGAACAACGCGTTCTCGAATCGCTCCACCAATACCAGCCGCTTCGGCGCAAACCGAGCGACCTGACGACAAAGCTCGCTGCCGATCGATCCACCCGATCCAGTGACCAACACGCTACGGTCGCGAATCGAGCTCTCGACTTCGGCCTCGTCGAGCGCGACGGGCTCGCGTCCGAGCAGATCTTCGATCGCGACATCGCGGATTCGCGAGAGGTTTACACGGTCACCGACGATCTCGTAGATGCCAGGAATGATCTTGGTATCAAGGCCGGCATCCTTGCACCGAATCGTGATCATGCGGATTTGCGGTCCAGGTGCGTTCGCGATCGTGATCAGCACGCGCTTTACACGCTTTCGCTCTGCGATTTCCTCGAGTTGGTCGGTCGTACCGAGCACTGTCAATCCACCAATTCGCATGCCCACCTTTTGGTGGTCGTCGTCGAGAAACCCAACCGGCTCGAGTTGGAGGTCAGGACGAGCGCTGATCTCCTTTGCTACCAGCACGCCTGCCTCGCCAGCTCCGATCAGTAGAACTCGGTGCCGGTCGCCTTGACGTTTGCGCCGCTTGCGTTCTCGTGCCTCTCCCTGCAAACGACGCGTCGCCCGGACACCCACCAGGGTGACGAAGCTCAGCACGCTGGTCATCGCCAGCACCCCGAGCGGAACGATGAACAACGAGTTGATGCGCACGTCGGCAGCTGCGAAGCCGAGCCGAAGCGCGACGAGCACAGAAGTCGATGCACCGACGGCAACTCCGATTCGCAGCACCTCGCGAAGACTGACGTAGCGCCATGAGTAGCGGGGAACGCCAAACGCCGCGAGGGTTGCGTAGCAAATCGCGACCACGTAGCCCCAGTTAACCACCGCAACCTCGAACCAAACGCGAGGGATGGAAAACTCAAATCGAAATAGAAACGCCAACCAGTACGCGATCGAGATCGTCGCGAGATCCACGACGACCTGAAGACTTCTCGTGAGTACGCGTGACATGGAGTACTGCGGTTAGTGACCGCTGAGCTGGCGTCGTTCAATCGGACGAGCGAAGCAAGCCTGCGACGGAGCAACGAAATATCACAGGTTGATCCATTCCGAGACACTAGTTTGCGCGCGTCCCCATGTAGGCAGTTCACTGCCTGAAATCCGGAACGGACGGGCCCGCCGTGCGTAGCGTGAGCGCACACCACGACCTCGGTTCCCGATCTCCGATCTCGTGTCGCGCGGATTAGAGTGCGCCCCATGCACATCGTAGTTACCGGTGCAGCCGGATTTATTGGGTCTCACACCACCGAACGGTTGGTCGCGGCCGGACACCGTGTGACCGGTATCGATAGCTTCGACTCATATCTTTACGCCGCCGAGGTGAAGCGCAACAACGCGGCGCAGCTCGCTACGTTACCCGCGGATCGATTCAAGCTGATCGAGGCTGATATCTGTGACGTTGCCGCGATGGAGCACGCGATCGCCGAGGACGTCGACGTTGTGTGTCACCTCGCGGCGCTCGCGGGCGTCAGGCCGTCGTTGGCGGAGCCGTTGCGCTATCTGCGGACCAACATTACCGGAACGGGTGTGCTCCTCGAGCGCATGCGGGCGCTCGGGCTTCGGCGACTGGTATTCGCGTCTTCGAGCTCTGTGTATGGCGCAAAGCCAGGGCGGGATCTGCGCGCGGTAACCGCGTTTCGCGAGGATGATCCGTGTCTCACCCCCGCGTCACCGTACGCGGCGACCAAGCGGATGAACGAGCTGCAACTGTCCGCGCATCGCGATCTGTTCGGCATCGGTGTATTTGCGCTGCGGTTCTTCACGGTCTATGGCCCGCGTCAGCGCCCGGATATGGCGATTCCGAAGTTCATGTCGGCGATCGCGGCGGGACGCCCGATCACCGTGTTCGGTGATGGCTCATCGCGGCGAGACTATACGTACATCGACGACATCGTGACCGGTACGGTCGCTGCGATCGAGCGCGTCACGCCGGGTAGCTACGAGATCTTCAACCTTGGTGGCACCCACACGATATCGCTGCGCGAGTTGATCGATGTCGTCGAACGCGTCATAGGTAAGCCAGCCACTATCGACTGGCAACCGAATCAACCTGGTGATGTTCCGGTTACCTACGCCAATATCGATCGTGCTCGTGCCGCCCTTGGCTATCAGCCGACGACCCGCGTCGAGCTCGGTGTGGCTTTGCAGTGGGAGTGTTTTCATCAGCGCTAGCTTGTGCGTTGGCACATGCTAGCGCTGGCGAGATCTCGCGGCTCCCGCAGTGACGCGGCTTACGCCGTCGTCGCCTGCCAGATCGCGCTAGATCTCGAGCTCGTCGCCTTCGCGCGCGGGAGTCAGCTCGATCGCGCGGCCGCCGCCGGCATCGAGCAGCTCGCGGCAGCTCGCGACGACCTGATCGACGTCTTCGTCGCTGTAGTCTTGATCATAGTGAAACGTCACCAGCCGCTTCACGTTCGCTTGCAGCGCCGCAGCGACAGCGTCCCCGTAACACGAGAACCCGCGATTGCGACGGGTCGCCTGATCTTTCGGGCGATAGGTGGTGTCGTGGAGCAGGACGTCGGCGCCACGGTAGAACGCGATCGCCTCGCTCGTCGGTCCCCCCTCCGGATAGCCGACGTCGCTCGCGTAGACGAACGTCCGGCCCGCATCTTCGATCCGGAATGCGAGGGCGGTGGTGGCGCCGTGGGGATGCTCGCGCGCGGTGACGGTCGCGCCGTGCGCGTCGAACGGAATACCGAGCTCCACGGCTCGCACGTCGAACATTGCCGAAAAATTCTTCAGCGTCTGCAGCGGCGAGAAGTTCGGATCCATCTGGCCCTCGAGGATCTCTTCGAGCATCTCCGGCGATCCACCAGGGCCCCAGACCGTGAACCGATTGCCGGCGACGAACACCGGCGCAAAGAACCCGAGCCCCTGGATGTGATCCCAGTGCGGATGTGACAGCAGGATCGTCGCGGATCCGGAGCCAGTGCCGAACGCACCGGTCATCAGCTCGTTGCCGAGGTGCATGAGCCCGGTGCCCATGTCGATGATCACCAGCTCGCCGGTCGAGGTGGTTACCGACACGCAGGCGGTGTTGCCACCGTAGCGGATCGTCTCGGGACCGGGCGCGGGGATCGAGCCCCGGACGCCCCAGAATCGAACCTTCATCCATCCCCCAGCGCGAGCTCGAGTCCCTCGTAGGCGCTGAGCAATTCGAACCGATCGTTGGCAGCGCGTACCACCTCGCGATACGTCGCGAGGATCTGATCGTTTTCGTCGTCGGAGCGCATCGGCGCGTGGTGAAACAAGCACAGCCGCTTCACCGAAGCGTCGCGTGCGATCGCGATCGCATCATCCGGATGCGAGTGGCCCCAATGCGGTCGCAGACGATATTCGGCGAACGTGAATTGGGTATCGTAGATCAACAGGTCGGCATGATCGGCCAACGCGACGACACCGGCGCGCATCTCGGCCAGCTCGGCGGCGACCTCGGGCGGCAGAGGCTCGTCGAGGGACGGCGCCTTTTTGACGAACTCGCGGCCGAGCAAGACATCCGAGAACGGCGCGGTATCGGTACAATACACCACCGACGCCCGGTCGACGTCGACGCGGTAAGCGATCGCCGTCCACGGATGATTGAGTCGCGTGCACGAGATCTTTGCGCCGCCGATCTCGAATCGCGCACCTTCGATCAGCTCGTGAAACCGCATCTCGGCGCGCATCGCCGACAACGGCACCGGAAAATACGGTTGGCGATTCTGCGCGGAGAACACCGCTTCGAGGTGAAGGTCGCGTTGTCGTGCGAAGATCTCGATCTGATTTCCGTCGCGGTACAGCGGCGAGAAGAACGGCAGTCCCTGGACGTGATCCCAATGGGTGTGACTGATCAGAATGGATGCAGTGCCCTTGCCGTCGCCGAACTGCTCCTCCATCAGCGCTTTGCCGAGCCGGCGGATCCCGGTTCCAGAATCGATGATGATCGGGCCCTGGTTGCGCGGCCGGACTTCGACGCACGAGGTGTTTCCGCCGTACCGGTTGGTCGCCCGCCCGGGAACAGGGATCGAACCGCGAACTCCCCAGAACCTGACCTTCATCGTTAGGACATGGCGCTGGGCGCCGTGCCCCGAACGTATCGTGTGGTGCGGCGTAAGGGCTAGAACCCCTTGCGCGAATCGAGCAAGATCGTCACCGGACCATCGTTGAGCAGCTCGACCTTCATGTCCGCAGCGAACTCCCCAGCCTCGACGCGTTGAACGCCCGCAGTGCGAAGCGCGGTCAACGATTGCTCGTAGAGCGCACGGGCCGCGACTGGCTCGAGTGCTGCGGTGAATGCGGGACGACGACCCTGGCGCGCATCGCCATAGAGCGTGAATTGCGAGACCACCAGCACTCCACCACCGACGTCGAGTACCGAGCGATTCATCTTGCCTGCGTCGTCGGCAAAGATCCGCAGGTTGACGATCTTGTCCACGATATAGCCGAGGTCCGAGGCGCCATCACCGGCGCCGGCGCCGAGCAGAACCAACAGTCCGCGATCGATTTCGCCGGTGATCCGGTCACCGACGGTCACCTTGGAGCGGCTAACCCGTTGAACCACCGCGCGCATGGCGGCGCATCGGTACCATGACTCCAGGCAACCCGGGAGCCTTGCCAGGGGTCCAAGTGGTCGCTAGGATGCCCGCGCTCATGAGGTATTTCGCGCTGATCGCCCTGCTTGTCGTCGGATGCGGCAAGGAGATCGGTGACGAGTGCATCGTCAGCTCCGATTGTAGTCCCGACGGCGATCGGCTCTGTGAAGACCAGCACTGCACGATCAAAGGCTGCGACTACGACACCTGCCCCGATGAGGCAGCGTGCGTCCGGTTCTTCAGCGGCTACTTCTCCAATAAGCCGTGCACCCAGCAGGTCGATTGCACCCTCGACGAGCTGTGCTCGCTGAAGGGCTTCTGCGTTTCGCGTGCGTCCGAGGTTCGCTACTGCATGCGAGCCTGCGACTCGAACGACGATTGCCCGACCCGCTACGAGTGCCGCGATTACGCGCTGATGAAGTCCCACGGCGGCGAGCCCGTGCTCGCTCCTGGCAAAGTGGTCAGCGAACAGACCGCCCCGAAGTTCTGCGCACCAGCGCCGCTGCTGTAGCGAGCGATCAGCTGGCAGTCGCCGCGGCTGCCGACGATTCGCGCATCGGCGATTGGCCTCGCTCGACGCGATGGTGAATGATCGGCCCGTGTCGATCGGCGCGTTTCTGATCAGGCGCTTGGGCCATGGGGCGCTCGCGATCCTCGGCGTGTCGATCCTGGTCTTCGCGTTTCTTCACATGATCCCTGGTGATCCGGTCGCGCACCTCGCCGGTGAGGACGCAACCGAGGATCAGCGCCGACAGATCGAGCGCTGCATGGGCCTCGATCAGTCGCTGACCCGGCAGTTCATGTCGTTTCTCGGCCACGTCGCCGATGGCACGCTCGGACATCAATGCCCCGACCCGAAGGGCAAGCCGACGGTCGCCGCGGTGATCTTCGACGCGGTGCCGTACACCGCGGAGCTCGCGTTCGCCGGGTTGCTGCTCGCGATCGTGATGGCGCTGCCGCTTGGAATCACCGCAGCGATCAAGCGCGGCACTTGGCTCGACACGCTCGCGACCACCGCTGCGCTCGGCGGCATCGCGATTCCGCAGATGATGTTTGCGCCGCTGGTGCTATTCGTGATGTTCCTCGGTCTCCAGTTGTTTCCTGGCCCCACCGACACCAGCCTCGCGGGACTCGTCCTACCGGCGCTCTGTGTGGCGACGCACTTGATGGCAATGCTCGCGAGAATGACGCGTTCGTCGCTGGTAGAGGTGCTCGGTGAAGATTTCGTGCGGACCGCGCGCGCAAAGGGCCTCGGCGAGCGGCGAGTGATCGTTCACGCGCTTCGCAATGCGCTGCTGCCGGTGATCACCGTGGTCGGATTGCAGTTCGGGTCGCTGCTCTCGGGCGCGATCATCATCGAGAAGATCTTCACGCGGCCCGGGATCGGGCTGACGCTACTCGAAGCGATCCAGAAGCGGAACTATCCGATCGTCCAAGGCACCGTGCTGGTGGTCGCGGCGATCTACGTGCTGGTCAACATGCTCGTCGATCTGGCGTACGGTCTCGCCGACCCGAGGATCCGACGCGCATGAAGCTATCGCCGAGCGCTCGGATCGGACTGGTGATGGTCACGCTGTTCGTGCTCGTCGGTCTGTTTGGCCCGCTGCTGGCGCCGTACGACGTCGGCATTCAAGCCGTCGATCTCGACCATCGGTTCGAGACGCCGTCGGCTGGCCATTGGCTCGGCACCGATCCGAGCGGCAAGGACACGCTGAGTCAGCTGCTCAACGGCGCGCGCTCGGCGTTGCAGCTCAGCCTGGTCGTCGTCTCGATCTCGGCGTTGATCGGCGTCACGATCGGAACCGTCTCGGGCTGGTTTCGGGGCGCGGTCGACGACGTGATCATGCGGTTCGTCGACATCCTGATGGCGTTCCCCGGAATCCTGATGAACATCGCGATCGTCGCGGTGTGGGCCGATCCGGGGATCGGCGTGATGATCGCGGCGCTGTGCGCGAACGGCTGGGTGGGCTACGCGCGGGTCGCTCGCGGCGAGGTGTTGGGTCTGCGCGAGCGGGATTACGTCACCGCTGCGGTTGCGCTGGGCGCGTCCAATCGCCGCGTGATGGTTCGACACTTGATGCCGAACCTCGTCGGGCCACTGCTGGTTCAAATGACCTTGGGGTTTGGCACGATCATCATCGTCGAGGCGTCGCTGACGTTCCTTGGCCTGGGTCCGCAGGTCGATTACACCTGGGGTGCGATGCTGGCGCGTGCGGGCGACAACCTATGGCATCTCGATCGCGGCTGGGTCGCGCTGTACGCGCTGGTCCCGGGACTCGCGATCATGTGGGTCGTGCTGGGGGCGAATCTGCTCGGCGATGGCCTGCGCGATCGGTTCGACCCGCGCCAGCGCGGGAGATCGTAGATGGCGCTGCGCGTCTATGTCTGTCGCGTCGTCGACGTGGTGCCTGGCGAGCTACGCGCATTTTCGGTGCAAGGCGTGACCTGGCCGGTGATCGTCACCACCGTTGATGATCAGCTGGTCGCCGTGCCGGGCGTTTGCCCGCACGAGGACGTGGCGCTCGCGGATGGGTATGTCGATGGCAGCGCGATCGTCTGTCCCGGGCATGGATACGGATTCGATTTGCGCTCGGGCCGGTGCAAGCACGATGCGACGTTGGAGCTGAGGCGATATCCGATCACGATCATAGGCGTCGAGGTTTGGGTCGATCTGCTGTGACGTGCGCGCGGCGCGACGCGCCACGTCGGCGCTGCGGCTTCGGAGGGAGCCCGGATTGAATCTGCGCGCGCGTCCACGGCACCGTCACGACTAGGGCTATGGGGCGTCGACGCAAACGTCGTCACGAACTCGCGGTGTCTCGTGTACGCGTTCTTCACCACGCTCGCAGCCGAGGCTACTTGTATTCGGGCTCTACGACCTTGATATCGCTGATTCCAGCGTCGGAAAACGCTTTGGTCACCGATGGGCGATCGCCCATCGTCACGATGATCTCGTAGTTTGGATCGAGCTCTTTCTTGAGCAACGCCTTGACCTGCGCAGGTGACACCGCGGCGAGCTGCTGGAGCAGCTTGTTGTAGTAGTCGGTGCTCAAGCCGTAGCGCGAGATCGTGCCGAGCCGCGCGGCGAGCGACATCGACATCGTCGACTCACCGAGCAGCCGCTGCACCAGCTTGCGGCGCGCGCGGACAAAATCGACCTCGAAGTTTTCGCCACGGCGCAGAGCGTCGAGGCTGTCACGCATCGCTTTGATCGCCTCGCCCGTGCGCGGCGTATCGATCGCACCGCCCATCTGGTAACGCGATGGACCGCGGCGAATGTCGCGGCTGGCATAGGCGCCATACGTCGAGCCTAGCTTGGCCCGGATGTCCCACATCCGTCCGTTGAGCATCTCGGTCAGCACCTCACGGCCAGCCTCCTGGCCATCGATACCCGCAGGTGCCGGGTAGATGATCCGGACGTTCATCTGCGGATCCTCGTCGCTGACCACGCCGATGTACGACGGGCCGGAGCGCTTGAACGGATCGGTGGTGACCGGCGCATCCTTGTGACCCGAGCTCCACTCGCCGAACGAGCCGCGGATCAACGACTCGGCGCGCTTCGGATCGAACGTGCCCGCGACGATCAGCGTGGCGTTCGCCGCCGAGTAGTGCGTGTCGCGGAATGACGTCAGCGCGTCGCGACCGATCTTGCCGACCGCAGTCGGGACCAGCACGCCGGTGCGCGTGTACGGATGATCTGGGCCGAACACCGCGATCAATTGCTGGCGCTCGAACTCGAGCTCCTGCTGCGGGCGGCGCAGCTTGTACGCGGTCTTGACCTGCTTCTGCCATTCTTCGACCTGCTCCTGGCGATATTCGCCGGCGCGGATGAACCGCTCCAGGCCCTTGATCATGACGTCGAGGTAGATGTTGACGCCGCGGGTCGAGCAGATCGTGTGATCCGGCGTGCTGCCGCAGTTGAACCCGATCCCGGTGCGGCGCGAAGCCTCGGCATCGAGCGGTTGGCTGAGGAAGTCGGCGGCGGCCGAGGCTAGCGCCGGGTTGTCCGGGCGCGACGAATCACCGACGTTGAAGATCAACTGCACCGCGGCCAGCGGCATGATGCCGTCGATCGGAAGCAGCACGACGTTCATGCCGTTCCCCAGCTGGAACCGGCTAGCGTTCGACAGGCCCTTGAGCTCGGTCGCCACCTTCATCGGCCGCTTCGCCTCGGATGGATCCACCTCGGGCTGCTCGATCTGATCGTGTGACTTCGACTTGAACACGAGCTTGGATCGGGTATCGCCCTTGATGCCCTGCTTGCTCGGCTTGAACACGACGACCTTGGCCTTGTCGGGGTCGAGGACCTTCTTGAGCACGCGACCGACCTTCGCCATGTCGAACTTCTCGATCTTGTTGAGCTCATCGATCACGAGGGAGTCCTGCGAGTCCCAGTCGAACTCCTTGTTGAACTGGACCATGTCGCCAACCTGGTCGGTGCGCGCACCGATTCCGAACAGCGGCTCGAGGCTAGCGATCAGCTGCGCCTTGCGCCGGTCCTTGAGCTCTTTGAGCTGCTCGTACGTGCCTTCGTCGTAGCCGCGATATGCGCCACGCGCTGCCTTCCACACCAGGTCGAGACATTCGTCGACCTTGTCCATGTTCTTGAGCTCGAGCGCGATGAAGAACACCGGCGCTTCCTTGCCACCGTCCATCACCGGCTGGACATCGGTCGCGCATTCGTATTCCGACACCTTGTTAGCGGCGTCGAAGAACGCGCCCCAGATGCCGAAGTTCGCCGCCTCACCTTCGGGCGAGTTCGCCGGCGGCAGCGCCCACGCGACCGTGACGTACGGACGCTCGACGTCGAGCTCCCGCGTCTCTTTGCCCTTGGTGATATGGATCGGCTCGATCGTGCTCCGTGGCGCCGACGTGCGCTTCTCGAGCTTGCCGAACCACCGCTCCAACGAGGCGACGGTATCCTCGACCGACACGCCACCGGCGACGATCACCGTCGCGCGCTCGGGCGTGTAGTACTTGTGCATGAAGTCGCAGGCGTCCTGAAGCGTGATGTTCGATAGCTGCTGGTCATCACCGCCCGTGGTGTTGCGATACGGATGGCCCTCCGGGTAGACCGACGCGAGCGTGAGCGGCCGAATCTGACCGGCCGGATTACGGAAGCTGCCACGGATCTCGTTGCGCACGACCTCGCGCTCGCGCTCGAACTCCTCCTCGGAGATCGTCTGGCAGCCGTAGTGCATGCGCATCGCTTCGACCTTGATGAACGCGTCGAGCTGCTCGGTACGGCCGTTGAGCATGTAGTGAGTCTGATCCGAGCTGGTGTACGCGTTCATCGCCAGCGTCATCTGGCTGATGAAGTGCATCAACGGCTTGGTCGTCGGACCGTCCGGCTTCTGCTGGAACATCATGTGCTCGACGAGATGCGCGAGACCGGCCTTGCCGGGCGGGTCTTCCTTCGAGCCGACCTCGTAGCGGACGTCGACCTCGATCAGCTGCGTGCTCGGGTCGGGCATGACCACGAAGCGCAGGCCGTTGTTGTTGAGTCGTCCCCGGCGTTCGCTGTGTTTGAACGCGAACCGAGGCGTTTCGGGGTTGCACGAAACGAACAGCAACGCGGCGGCAACGGCCGCCCACAGCCGACACGGGATCTTCGACATGCGCGGGACCTTTTCGCAAACGCCAGGACTTTGCAAGCAGCCCGTTGGTGCCGCTGAATGACAGACCGGTTGCCTGGCGCCGACGGCGATTCGTCAGGTGCGACCTCGCAAATGTCGCACCCTTGCGATAACGCTCGAATTCGTCGGGGAGTTCGGGCTAAGGTCCGCCGCCATGCCAGCCGGTAAAGACCCCGATCGCGGATTCTTCGGACATCCCGTCGGCCTTAGAACGCTGTTTTTCACGGAGATGTGGGAGCGGTTCTCGTACTACGGGATGCGTGCGTTCCTGATTCTGTACCTCGGAGCTCCGAAGGAGCTCGGCGGCCACGGAATGTTCGATGTGATCACGAACGAGCTGGGCGAGATCACCAAGCAGCCCAACGCGGCAGCGGGTGCGATCGTCGGGATGTTCGGCGCAGCGGTCTATCTACTGTCGTTGCCCGGCGGCTGGATCGCCGATCGGTTCCTCGGGCAGCGCAAGGCTGTGTTCTTCGGTGGTATCGGCATCGCCGCCGGCAACGCGATTCTCGCGATCCCCAACATCGGTGATGTGTTCTATCTCGGGCTGATTTGCATCGCGCTGGGCACTGGGTTCTTGAAGCCCAACATCTCGACGATGGTGGGTCAGCTCTACACCGAGGGCGATGGCCGCCGAGACGCCGGCTACACGATCTATTACATGGGCATCAACATCGGCGCGACCTTGGCGCCGTTCGTGTGCGGCTACCTCGCGCAGGATTCAGACTTCCGCGCGATGTTGCTCGAGAAAGGGATCAACCCGAACTACTGCTGGAACTTCGCGTTCGCGGCGGCTTCGCTCGGCATGATCGGCGGGTTGATCCAGTACGCGTTCGGCCAGCGTTCGCTCGGCGAAGCGGGACAACATCCCACGGTTCCAACCGACACCGCGCGTGCCGCTCGCGATCGCATGGTCTTGAAGGTGATCGGATTGATCGCGGCTGCGATCGCCGTGGTGGTCGTGGTTGCCAAGCCGTCGTCGGGAATCATCACCGAGACCATGGGCATCGGGCTGGTAGTTGGCTCGATCATCCTGTTCTATGGCTTGTTCCGTTCGGCTCGCGATACGTCGGAACGTCGGCGGATCCTGGCGATGATTCCGCTCTACATCGGCGCGATCGGATTCTTCGGGATCTTCGAGCAAGCACCGACGACGCTCAACATCTTCGCGCAGAGCCTGACCGAGCGAGAGTTCCTCGGGCTGGAGATCCCGGCGAGCTACTACCAGAGCGTCAACGCGGTGTTCATCGTGTTGCTCGCGCCGCTGTTCGCGTGGATCTGGGTCAAGCTCGCTAAGGCCAAGAAGGAACCGACCAGCGTCAACAAGTTCGGCATCGGCATGGTGATCCTGGCGATGTCATTCCTCGTGATGTTGCCGGCGAGCGGAGCGACCGACGCCAATCGCGCAAGCCCCGTGTATTTGATCGGCCTCTACTTCTTCTACACGATGGCCGAGCTGTGCATTTCACCGGTCGGTCTGTCGAGCATGTCGAAGCTCGCGCCACAGCGGCTCGGTGGCATGGTGATGGGCATCTGGTTCCTTGGTACCTCGATCGGCATCTACCTCGCTGGCCGTGCGACGTCGATTTCGGCCGGAAGAGGCTACGACTTCTTGTTCAAGTTCTTGATGGTCGCATCGCTGGTGCTCGCAGCTGGACTGTTCGTGGTGGCGCCGATGATCCGCAAGATGATGGCCAAGGAGCCGCCGGCACCCGAGCGCGCCGATATCCCGACGGCGCGCGTCGTGAGCGACGAGTAGCTCGAGAACCAGCGAAATAACTGAGAGATCATTATCGATCCCAGTGCATGCCGGCTCACGGGCCGCCGACATGTCACCGGTCGACGTAGCTGCCGCGCGGTGGCGAGCAGCGGACCTCTGATCGGAAGATCAGCAGGATCGCCGCGCGGCTCGCCACGCCGCTCCACGACAACGCGCCGTCGGTGACGAGCGCTGATGTATGCCGGAGTGTGCACCGGCCAGCGGCGTGGGGGCGCGCGGATCGCTGGTTCGAGCGCATTCTGGTTCGAAAATCCGAAGGCTCCTATAATGGTTCGACGCAATGCGGGGGACACGTCGCGTGACGACGCCGAGCCAACAACGATGGAATTCACAGCGCGGCAATTCGCTCGTGCTCGCGATGATCATTCTCACCGCGCTCGGCACGCTGGCGATTCTCACCGTGCTCGGCGTTCGAGGCGGACTTCGCGCAACCGCGAACGATCGGTTTCATTCGATGGCGATGTACGCCGCCGAGAGTGGCGGCGCAGCGGCGATGGATTATCTGCGCGCGAACATCAGCGCAGGTACCAAGTGGTCGGCGTTCGTCGATCCGTGTCCATCGGGCACCGATCCACTCGCGGTCGCGAGGTTCGAGGGCAACATCACCGGCAACAACGTCGCGCACGGCGTGGCCGGCAATCCGTTTTCGACGGACAATCCGGCTCGCTACTACGTCGTCATCTACAACAACCGCGGTGATAGCGGCTTGGTCGCCGGTGACGACACCGACGCGCGCGTCGTCATCCGTTCGACCGGCTACGGTCCCGATGGTGCGGTCGCGATCATCGAGTGGGAAGTCACGACGCAAGTCGCCGCGACGTCCAATCCCTGCCAGGTCTACGCGCAGGAAGGTCAGTCCGAGACCAACGCGGGCACCAACGATTGCATCGGGGCGATCGATACCGGTCAGACCCGTACGTTCACTCCGTGAGCTCTGGGAGGTTTGTCATGACGCTGAACAAGAGGTTTCTGTTGGCGCTGCTCGTTTCGAGCGGCGTAGCGACCCAAGCGTTTGCCCAGGCCTCGCTGGTGTGTCCCCAGGTATCGGGCAACACCAGCTTCACCGGCCCTACGATGCAGGCCGAATGCTCGGCCACGGTGACCACCGGGTGCACCTCCAAGTCCGGCCTGTCGTGGAACGCCTCGTCGAGCTCGCTGCAGCTACCGGTCACCGCCGGTAACTTCCAGTCGCTGCCCGGTGCGACGATCGAAGAGAACGTGCTGTTCGCGGCGATCGCCGACTTCGATCGCGACGGCTGGACCGACATCGCGGCCGCTGACGATTACGACAAGCACTTCATCATGCGCAACCAGACCATCACGTGTGGCACGTCGTCGTGCTCGGCGACGTCGGTGGCATCGATTCCGGCAAGCTGGTGGAACACATTAACCAACGTCCGCAAGGCATCGTTTCGCGTACCGACCAACGGATCTGGAACCAAGAAGACGCTCAAGCCGACGGCGACCAGCGCAGGCGCCGTGGCGCTTCGGACACCGATGACAGAGGGCGACTTCGATGGCGATGGCTGGCCGGACTTCGTGGCGATCTCGGTTACGTTCGCGCACTCGTCGAGCGTCACCGCGCGTGCGAAGTATCCGACCGCTGATCGGCTCTATCTGAACACCAAGAACTGCAAGAACGCATCGAACGTTCCGTGCGGCGTGGGCATGTTGTGTAGCGGACAGGCTAGCAACGGCGCGTGCACGGGCAGCGGTCTGAGCAATGGCACGCCGCACAACCAGAGCTCACTCTCGTGCACGTCGTCGTCGGTGTGCGAAAAGTTCTTCCCGACGTTTGCAACCTATGACATGCGGACGGGCGCCGCCGTAAGCGCGAACAACGCGTACAAGCTCGGCGGAACGCCGACCGCGGTCACCTCGAACCCTGGTGACTTTGGGCCGGTGAACCGTCCGACCACCCAGTTCGAGACGCTCGATTGGGATGGCGACGGAGATCTCGACCTGTTGTTCGGTCACGGTGTGTCCGAGACCTACTACTGCCCCTCCGCGCTGTGCTCGCCGGCGTTCGAGACCAACAAGAGGTTCTGGGCAGGCATCCAAGTCTGGTTCAACGACTGCGCTCAATCGGCCCAATGGAACGCGGCGACCAAGTCGTGTGCCGGGCACATCCCGACGTTCTCGCACCCCTCGGGCGCCTGCACCGGAACGAGCTGTGGCAACAGCGATACCCTGATCCCGAGCACGGCGCACAACAACACCACGATCAATCCTCAAACCGATCTCGGGTTCGACTACAGCCCTCACGAAGTGCCGGTGTTCTCGTACAAGGACATCGACAACGACGGCGACCGTGACCTCGTCCTCGGCTCGGTCGGTTGCTGTAGCTCTACGCCCGCCAACCGGCTCCGGATCTACAAGAACTCGTCGGGCTCGATGTACACCCACATGCTCGACACTGCGAACCCGATCTCGCTCAGCACGAGCAACGGGACCTATGGTGGGTTCGGCGGTGCCGCCACTGCGGTGTTCGTCGAGGACTTCACGTTGGACGGCCTCCCAGACTTGATCACTGCTAGCGACGGCTTGTCGTATGCGTCCGGTCTCGGCGGCAACGCGTATTTCTGGGCGAACACCGGTGACGCTGCCAAGCCATACGGGAAAAACTGGCCGAGCTGCAGCACCACGCCGGCCACCTGCGCAGGCTGCTCCGCGACCTGCAACCCGAACCGCAACGTCGCGATCTCGAATCATGGAAGTCCTGCGGACGACTTCGACCTCGGTATGGTGCTCGACTACGACCACGACCCGGCGGGCACCAAGGACGTGTTGCTCACCGACGGTGCGGGTGGCGCACTCGACTTCTACGTATTTCCCAATCGCGCGAGCGGTGCCACCGTGCCGGCGTGCGGTGTAGCGCAGTCGGGCACGCTGCCCGAGCCAACCAACGAAGCCACCGTGACTGGCGCGTGCCTCACGCCCAGCGCATCGTTCGATAACACCACCAGCTCGATCCGCTGGTACCTGACCAATGAAGATCCGGCGAACTACGTGTACGCCTGCAAGCAAACTAGCGCGGGAACGACGCCGGCGAGCTGCTGCGTGTCGTTCCCCAACATCACGGGCAAGACGATCCGGTGGAAAGCCGAGGTCGATTCGAACAGCTCGGACGATGCGACGGGCAATCCATGCTCCGCCGTAGGTACCGACTCGCCCTCGCTGTCGGCGGTATCGGCAAACTACACCTACAACGAAGCGGCGCAGCACTATCGCGCCGGCGTGGTCGTCAGTGATGGTGTCTCGTACGTCGGCTCGTTCCGCCAACCTGGCAACCGAGGTCATTTCTACGGCCTTGCCGCTGGCGACGGCACGACGTACTACGACGCCGCCACCAAAATCGACGCACAGTCGAGTCGGAGCGTGTACACGGCGAGCAACGTGGGCACGGGCTTGTCGGCGATTTCGTTCTCGCCGAGCTCGCCGAGCTCGACATTGATCGCTCGAGTCGGTGCGACGACCGGCACCGAGGCCACCAACATCATCAACTGGGTCCTCAGCAAGCGGTTCGGCGTGACCGCGGCGACCTCGTCGAAACTCGGCGCGATCATGGGATCGACACCGGCGATCCTCGCACCGCCGTTCCGTCCGGGTTGGTATAGCTACATGAGCGCCGCGGACAAGGCGCTGTATGACGCGTTCTCGACCGCCAACGCGACCCGCGTGCCGCTCGCTCTGTTCGCTTCGATGGACGGCATGATCCACGCGATCATTTCGAAGGCGACCGCGATCACGAACACCGTCAATGGCACCGAGGCGTGGGCGTTTGTCCCACCGTACGTTGCCGCCGGCATGAAGACTGACTACATCGCGTCGTGTACGCCGAGCTGCGCTTCGGGCACGTTATCGATCACGTCGTACCCGGACGGATCGCCGACGCTGGTCGACTACAAAAAGTCCGGTGGCACGATCGCGACCGTCGCCATCGTGGGAGATGGCGCCGGCGGTTCGTCGCTGACCGCGCTCGACGTCACCAATACCGTCAACCCGACGACGTTTGCATTGCAGACCGCACCCTCGCCGCTGTGGTCGCACAAACCCGGTGACGCCAACGCGGGCAAGGCCACCGGTAAGCCGGCAGTCGCACGGGTCAAGATCGGCGGCACCGAGACGTTCGTCGCGATCGCTGGCACCGGCCTCAACAGCGCCGACACCACGAAGGGCAAGGTGGTCGCGGGCTACAACCTCGAGACCGGCGCGCTGTTGTGGAAGTTCGAGACCGAGTGCCCGCTGACCAGCGACATCACGGTGTTCGAGACCGACGATGACACCGAGACCGGCACGCCGACGATCGACGGCTTCATCGATCGCGCGGTGTTCGCCGATAACTGCGGATACGTCTACAAGATCAACCCAGCGCAGAACCTGAGCGGCGGGTACATGCCGAACACCGGGTACGGCTCGATCGTGCTCACCACCCAGAACGGTGCCGCCCGCCGCGCGCTGTTCTCGACGACCCAGACCGGCGCGTTAGGTGCCGGTGTGACGAATCAGCGCCCGATCGTCGGAACGATCGGTGCCAAGTCGGACACCGCGACCGATATGATCTTGTTCTTCGGCACCGGTGGTCTCGAGTCGTACGACGTCACCAAGACCAACGAGTTCTACGCGGTGCGCGCCAAGAACGGGACGATTCGCAACAAGCTCACCGGTGCGTGCTCCGGTGGTCGGTGCGAGAAGTTCTACGGTGGCGTGGTGATCACCACCGATGCCGTGATCCTGCAGCGCAGCACCGATGCGTTGATCGGCGGCGTGGGCTCGTGTGATTACGGCACCAGCAAGGTGCAGTTCTTGAACGTGGGCACCTTCGCGCAGATCGACGTCGTCGACGAGATCGGCGGTTCGGCGATCCACGCCTCGGCGGGTCCGCTGTTCGGTGACGCGAACGCGCTCTACTTCGCCACGGTGTCCGGCCAGATCAAGCAGATCGGTGAACCGCGAGCGCAGAGCGCGGGCGCGGATACGGCGGGCGGTACGATGAACAACTCCACCGCGGGCGGCACCGGCTACGGTGGTCCGTTCACCCTGATGGGATGGCGCGTCGTCCTATGAAGCCAGTCAGTACCAAGCAGCGCCGCCGCCAGGGCGGGTTCACCATGGTCGAGCTGTTGATCACGCTCGTGGTCACGGTGTTCGGCTTGCTAGGGATTATCGGGTTGCACGCATCGCTCAGCCAGGGTGCCACCTATCAGGGCCGGACCCAGGAGGCCGTGACCGCAGGGACGCAGGTGATGGAGACGCTGCGTGCCATGCGACCCTCGGCGGTCGCAACGGCGGTCACCGGGTCGTCGGGCAACCCGCCATTTAGCAACACCAACTACACCACGGTCCTCGGCCGCAACGGGGTGTCGTACACGATGGCGGTCTACGTCACGGCAGTGACCTCCACGCTGTGGAAGCTGCGCGTGGTGGCATCGTGGGCGGATGACACCACCGGTGCGACGCGATCGATCCCGATCGAGCTGCTGCGCACCTCGCAAGAGGCGCTGTGATGAAGGGCGCGTCGTCGCAGCGCGGGTTCACGCTGATCGAGTTGATGATCTCGCTCGTGATCAGCACCTTGGTGGTGATCCTGATCCTGTCGATCTTCAACCGGATGTCATTCGCGTATCGCGAGCAGCAGCAGATCGTGAACGTGCAGAAGGTGCTCGCGGCGGCTCGGTCGACGTTCGATCACGACGCCAAACAGGCGGGCCTCAAGATGTCGCAAGGCTTCACGCTCGCCGCCGACTTCAATGCCGGCTCCAACGTGCGCAGGCCTCCGGTGCGCGTGGTGAACAACACCACGACGCCGGACGAGGTCGGGTTCTACTACGCCGATCTCGACTACCAAGCGCTCGTGGTCGGCCCCGCGTGGACCCCGGCGGCACCCGCGCCGACGCGGCTCCAGGTGACGATCGATCGCAACCCCGGGTTTGTCGCCAACGATCTGGTGGTGATGTCGACGCCCACCGAGGTCGCGAGCATTATCGATGCGACCAACGACGCCAAGGTGATCGAATATGCGGCGTGCGTCCTTCAGATCGACACCGTCGCCGGCACGGTGATCACGTTCAAGCAGAACGGCAGCTACGGCCGCGCCGGTAACGATCACTGCCAATCACCGCCGGTGCAGAGCTCGACGTATCTCTACAAGTTCGTCGCGCGGTATTGGCGGATCGATCGCACCACCACGGCGCGCCAGGCGATGGGCGCGCTCCAGCTCGACACCACAGGCGCACTGCTCGGCGTGGTCAACACCAACTTCCAAGACCAGGCCTACGGCGTCGTCGATCTACAGGTATCGACCTACTACTACGATGGCAATGCGACCGACACCGCGGATCCAGACAGCGACGGTAACCGCGATTGGTACTCGTCGGAGCAGCAGGAGACCAACACCAACAACCTGGCGGTGGCGAGCAGCTTCCTGCAGCCGCTGGTGATGTCGTTCAGCCTGGTGGCACGGACCAACGCGACGGTCGAGGGTATCTACACCGCGAACTCGCCCACCCTGACCGTCGCGAGCAACACCAACAACAACACGGTTGGCGATCGTGCGTCGGTCAGCCTGCCGAGCACCACCGATTCGGCGCTGATGGGGCTTCGGATCTATCGCTACATCACGTTTCAGGTCGACCTCCGCAACACGGGAGTTGGGCGATGAATCGCCAATCACAGCGCGGTTTCACGCTGGTCGAAGTGATGATGGTGGTCGTCATCATCGCGGTGCTGTCGACGCTGGCGATCGTCTACATGAAGCCAACCACCAAGCCGGTCGACGTGGCGACGCGGTTCGGCAACCTGGTCGAAGAGGCCAACCGGACCGCGGTCAGGCTCGGCGTCGTGCGTGCCGACGTCGCGACGGCACAGGGGAGCAAGCGGCGCACCCGGATCACCGCGACCAACACGCCGGTGACGTTTTCACTCGAGGTCCTGAGTGAGGACCCCACGCCCACGTGGACCACGGTAGAGACCTATCGGGTGCCCACCCAGGTGACCCCGGTGGGGTTCGTCAAGCTGGTTGGAACCCATGCGGTGCTCAGCGCCACGCCCGGCTTGACCACCAACTGGTCCACTCTGCAAGTGAGCTGCTTTCCCAACGGAACCTGTGACGCCGCGACGCTGTTCTTCTCGTCCACGAAGGGACCCACCCGCGATCAACAGGCGCGGGTTTCGGTCCTGCCGCTCGGCAGCTCGAGCTACGTGATCAACGCCTGGAACTGACCCGCGCGTGTAACGTCAGCGCGCGGTGAGCACAGCGCGGCTCGTATCCTCCACGATCTCTTCACTGCGGCCTTCGTTGCGGCGGGTGATGTGGATATGCAGCGACGACGTTACGTCGAGGTTGCCGGTGGCGAGTGGGCGGGTGGGGTTGACGTCGAGCGTTCCCTTGAACATCCGCACCAGCGCAACCAGCTCGACGATCGTGTCGGGTGGGATCGCTGGATCGATCAGGGTTTGCGGCTCGCCGACCCGCGAGATCTCGACGCCGATCTTCCACGCCGTCTTGGATCGTGCGACCAGCGTATAGGTGGCGGTCTGCTTCACCACGGCTGGTCGCTGGCGAAGGATCGTGACCACACGCCATTTTGCGCCGATGCCGACGGGCTCGTCGGGGACCGGCACGATCACGGCGAGCAGGCGCTGCGCGAGCTCGTCGACCGCCGGTTGGCTGCGGGCCGTCGTCGGATCGTCGGCAAACCGGAGCTCGCCGAGCTGGCCGCGGGCATCGAACGGAACGGTCAAGTCCCGGCCCTCGAACGGCTTGAGCGCCTCGAGGTACTGGGTCGCCTCGGGGGTCGCTGCGCCCACGATCTTGGCAGGCTGACCACGAATGACGATCGGCTGGTCAGCCGACGTCACGGTCGCGCCCAGCGTGTGCTCGATCGGAGGCATGGCCTCCTGTTTGCCCCACGTGCCATTGGCGAGCCGCCGCGAGGTCAGGGTCATCTTGCTGCGCTGGATTGACTCACCCGGTGCCAGGGCGTAGCGCAGCGGCTCGGCGGGTTGCTTGCCGGGTTCGAGCAGCGAAAACGTCACCAGACTCGGAAGCTTTAGCTTGGGTTCCTCGAACCGGTGGACTTGGAGCGGAACGGTGGGAGGCGTCGCGGCAGGCGCATCACTTGGTGACGGTCGGGGTAGCTGGCGGGCTTCCTCGGACCGACAGCCGACCGCTAGCGCGATTGCGACGAGGAACCGGGTGTAGGCCATTGTGTTTATGTAGGATCGCATCGCTCGCCGACGAAGTCACGGACTCGTCGCGTGGTATCCTGGGTTCGATGCGGGATCGTCGAACGCAACAAGGCTTCACGTTGATCGAAATGATGATCACCGTGGCAATCATCGCGGTGCTAGCGGCGGTCGTGGTGCCGCAGTTCACGGGTGAGTCGCGCAAATCCAAAGCGAACACCGAAATCACCGCGATGTTCGGCGAGCTGTCGGTGCGCCAAGAGCAGTATCGGGTCGAGAACGGCGTCTACCTCGCGACTGCGGCGTGCCCGGCGACTCCCTCGGCATCGCTGCAGGATGTCTCGAGCTGCCTCGCGGCGGGCACGGACTGGACCAAGCTCCGCCTGCGGTTGCCCAACGACAAGCTGCGCTGCAGCTACGTGACGACCGTCGGAACGGCGGCAGGCACCAACAACCCCTCGGGCTTCACGTTCACGTCCCCAGCGTCTGCGTGGTTCTACATCATCGCGACCTGCAACATGGACGGCCAATCCGGGACCAACTCGACCTACTTCATCAGCAGCACGAGCTCGGCGATCCAGAAGCTGAACGACGGCTCGTAAGCGCGGGGAAGGCCGCCGTCGATCGCTCTCCATCAGATGGTTGGCCACGCCGCGAGCCTGCGTTGCTCGCCGGTAGGCAGCTGCGCCACGATCCAATCCCAGGTGGGCTCGGCAACCAGCACGAGCCCGTTGGGATGACGCGGATGGAGCCCGACCGGAGCGATCAGCGTCGGTTGCTCGCGCGCGGCGAGCAGCGCGGCATCCAGCGCCGAGCCGGCGCGGATGAACCACAGCGAGACCAACCGCCAGCGCCGGGCGTGAGGCACGGAGTCGGGTCGTAGCTGGACCGATACGCGCGCGTACCACGCGGCCATGAACGCGATATGCCGCTCGGGGACGATCACTGTATCGCCTGGGGGAACCCGACCGGCGAGCGCTTCGCACGCGGTCACCAGCGCAGGGTGGGCAGTGATTCGGCCGTCGGTTCGACGGGCTGGCATGCCGGCGACGATGGCGAGCGCGATCACCACGAGCGCACCTGCTGGCGCAGCGTGCATGGAGCTCCGTCGAGCCCACAGCCGAGTCACCGCTTCGACGACGATCCTCGATACCAGCGCGGCGCACAGCGCCATCGGTACGAACGCAGCGATCCGCACGCGAAATCCAAGGCCCTGCGGATCGTCGACGCCGAGCCACGGCAGCGCGGTCACCACGCTCAACGCCACGATCGCGATCGTCGCGGCGCGATCGCCGGGCGACGCGGCCATCGGGCCGGCGATGATCCAGTGGACCGCGACGATCATCGCGAGCACACCGCCGATCGCCGCCTCGTATCCCATCGCGAGCGTGGTGTTGGGCAGCACCAGGGCAGGCGCTGTCCACCGCGCGATCGGTTGCAACAGCCCGTCGAACAGCGCCAGATCGCTGGGCGACAGAAACCGGGTTGGCAACGCGAGCCCGGCGATCGCCGCGACCACGATCGCCGCACCGATTGCTACCAGCGCGTGGCTGCGCGCGCGGCCTGGATGTGCAACGAGCGTGCTGACCACCGCAGGACCGGCGATCACGAGAACCAGCCCGCCAGCCATCTTGTGGGTGAGCACCGCCGCGACGATCCCGATGACTGCGATCACGGCGCGGCGTCGACCGCCTTCGAGTGCCCGCAGCACGAGCCACAATGCGGTCACCGCGATCGTGAGGCCAATGCCGTTCTTGACGTATTCGAACGTCAGGTACATCGAGCCCGCGCTGGTCGTCGCGAGCGCCGCCGCGATCAAACCAGCGCCCCGGTGGCGGCCGAGCCGCGCTCCCACCGCGTACATCGGCAACGCGATCGACGCGCCGCCGATCGCGGCGCCGAGCTTCGCGCCGGTGATCGGATCGGTGATCGCGGCGAGTGGCGCCATCAACCACAGGGCCAACGGCGAGGACGGATACACGAGGCTGCCGTTCTCGAGTAGGGAGCGCAGCTGGATCGGATAGAAGTAGCCGTCGATCCCGACGGGAAACGGCGACTCGGTCAGCACGACCCAGCGCTGCCAGCACGACCACGCGACCACTCCGATCAGCGCGCCGGCGATCGCCCAGCTCTGCCACCGAGTAGCTTCGCGCGACGCCGGTCCAGTCACGGGCTACGATGCTGCCATGGCTCGTGCCGTGGTGCTGCTGTCCGGTGGTCTCGACTCGACAACCGCGCTCGCGATCGCGCGAACGGACGGGTTTGCATGCCACGCACTGACCGTGCGGTATGGGCAGCTGCACGACGTCGAGCTCGAGGCGGCACGCCGGGTCGCCGGAGCGCTTGGCGCGACCGAACATCAGATCGTCAGCGTGGACTTGTCGCCGCTGGCCCGCTCGGCGTTGACCACGTCCGAGATCGCAGTGCCCAAGGATCGATCACTCGACGAGATCGGCGCCGAAGGCGACGTTCCGGTCACCTACGTTCCTGCACGTAATACCGTGCTGATGTCGCTCGCGCTGGCGTGGGCGGAGACCCTGGGTGCACGCGACATCTACCTCGGAGTCAACGTGCTCGACGCGAGTGGCTATCCCGACTGCCGGCCGGAGTTCGTGCGCGCATTCGAGGCGCTCGCCCAGGTAGCTACGCGGAGCGGCGGATTCGCCGTGCACGCGCCGCTGATCGCGATGACCAAAGCGGAGATCATCCGGGTCGGAATGAAGCTCGGCGTCGACTATTCGATCACACACTCTTGCTACGACCCGTCGGTCGATGTGCGCGGGGGTGCGGCGTGTGGTCGATGTGATGCGTGCGCATTGCGCAGGAAAGGCTTCGCCGAGGCGGGCGTTCCAGATCCGACGCGCTACGGATGACGCGTGAGAACAGGCCCGCTCGTCACCTGCGTAGTATCCTGACGCTGTCATGAAGCTGGGGACGCTGCTGTTGCGCAATGCTGCGATCGGATTGACGCAGCTCGAGGGCGCGCTGCGAAACCAGGTGCTGTACGGCGGGCGGTTGGGGACCAATCTGGTCGAGCTCGGGTTCATCGACCTCGAGATGCTGTCGGCGTATCTGTCGGAGCTCACCGGGTTTCCGATCGCCACCGCGTCGCTGCTCGACGAGGCGCATCCGCCACTGCTCGAGAGGCTCGGCGGCGACCTCGCGCATCAGGTCCGCGCGATACCGTTGAGTTTCTTGGGCGAAGGCAGCAAGGCGGCCGCGGTGGCGTTCGTCGATCCGACCGATGTAAAGGCGCTGTCGCTCGTCGAGACCAAGCTCGGCGTCAAGGTGATGCCGTACGTGGTTCCCGAGCTGCGCGCGCTGTACTACCTGGAGAAGTTGTTTGGCACGCCGCGGCGCGCCCGATTCATTCGGATGGCGCGTCCGGGTAGTGACGCGGATGTGGTCGACGAACGCCGTAAACAGCAGCCGGCCCAAGGGATGGTGCTGCCGCCGGCGGTCACGCTGGAGCCTCGTCGCCGTCGCGCGAGCTCGCAGGTCCAGCTCAGCTCGACGCCGATCGCCGTCAGCTATGGCGCAGCGTGCGAGCGCATCGACACCGCGCCGCATCGCGAGCAGATCGTCGAGGCGCTGGTCGAGTACGGCAAGGGCCGATGCGACGCGTTCGTGGTGTTCTTGATCCGCGACGGCAACGCGCTCGGATGGCGCGGGTGGGTGGCGCCGCCCACCGTCGTTCGAACGCCGATCGAGCAGCTCTCGCTCCCGCTGGGCGGCGTGTCGTCGCTGCAATCTGCCCACGACGGCGGTCAGCCATACGTCGGAGCCGCGCCTCCCACGGCACGCCCGGTCGAGACCAAGCTATGGACCGCGCTCGGCGTGGCCCCCGAGCCATCGAACGTGCTGGTGGTGCCGATCATGGTGAAGCAGCGCGCCGTCAACCTGATCTACTTACACGTCCAGCTTGGCGAGATCCCGTCGTCGCTGGTCAGCGAGCTGAGCGATCTCGCCAACCGCGCACAGGCGTCGTACCTGCGATTGATCAAGCTCGCTCGCGGTTCGTAACGACAGCGATCATGATCGCAAACGTCCGTGGGCAGTGCGCTCGGGCTCGAGTGCGACCCAGACGCACACCCAATCTGTGATCCAGCGCATGGGCTGTCTGAGGTCGTCGGACGCTCCCTCCGCCGATTCCAGCCGCCGGTCAAGCCATAAACTAGACTCAAAATTGCACATATTATCTCGTTATTGTTTGGTAATTCATCCAATCATGGATGTGCGGTGGGGAACTTGACTCTGCGAGCCAAAGGGAGAAATTCGAGGTCGTGCAACCCAGAGTAAGTGTTCCGAGCCCAAAGATCGGTCTCGGTACGATCGCAGCCGCACTAGCCGCCTTGTCGATGGCGCTGCTCGGCCACTTCTTTATCTGAGCTCGACCGGATCACCGATCGAGCGCGCCATCGGGGGACGGCGCGCCGAGCAGGGCATCGAGTTGATCGAGTAGCGGGAGTGTCATGGCCGCGCCGCTCCCGTCGCCGTGACCCAGTGCCACACCGAAGATCGGCTCCAGGCCAAGCCGCCCGAGTAACTGTGGCTGCGGTGCGCGGCCCGGATGGCTCGCGAGCAGGTAGTCCGCGACCGTGGGCGCGAGGTTCGTCGCCAGCAATGCCGCTTCGACGGTCGTCAGGCCATCCAAGACAACCGGGATCTGCACCGAGGCAGCTCCGAGGATCATTCCAGCCAGCACCGCCGTCCCACCCGCGCGCGGATCATCGCCCGGTGCGTTGGTCGCTAACCCCATCGCCCCGAGTGCCAGCACATCGAGCCCGTGGTCGGCCAGCGAGATCACCACCGCGACCCCCGCCTCGAGATTCGGATCAGCCAACTGGATCGTCGCGGTTGGCATCACAGCTGGCTCGTGCACGCCGGCATCGATCAATACGATCGGCGTGGCGCTGGGGCGTGCGAGTCGGGCGACCGCGGCGGTGCCATCCGAGATCGCGTGCGCGGTGATGGCGGTCGGATGAGCCTCGCCGAGGCCGACGCGGGGGCCGCGGCCATCGCTGGCGACGATCACGATCGTGCGGCGACGGCAGCGGGGCACCGCCGTGTGTTGCGCACCACCGAGGCGCGCCGCGATTCCGTCGAGCATGGGCAGCCCGGCATGGGCGACCCGCACGCGTGCCGCCTCGGCATGGGCTGGCGACCGCGGGCTGATCGAGTCGATCACATGGCGCAGCACCTCGGTGGTCATCCGCGGCTCCATAGGCCGATATGGCGCTTTTGACGCATCAGAATGACGATGAAGAACGGCACGCCGAGCACGGGCGTGATCACGCCCGCCTGCAACGGTGTCCATGGCATCAGCGACCGCGCCACCGTATCGCATACGGTCAACACGATGCCGCCGCCAAGCACGGAGAGCGGGATCAGCAAGCGATGATCTGGCCCGACGATCGCGCGCAAGGCGTGCGGTACGATCAACCCGACGAACCCGATCGGACCCGCGAGCGCGATCGCGGCACCGACCAGGAGCGCGCTCACTGCCCACACCACGAATTGGGTCCTGCCGACCGCAACACCCACGGACGCCGCCGCCTCGGTGCCTGCGGACAACGCGTTCAGCTCGCGAGAGTAGGCGATCAACACCACGATGCCGACGACGATCGGGCCGACCATCTGTTGCACCGGTGCGAGACGCATCGAATCGAGACCACCCATCATCCAGCGCACCATCCGCGCGATCTCGACGAAGTCGGCGGTCGATTGGATCAACACCGACGCGGCGGAGCAAAACATCGCGATCGTGATGCCGACCAGGACCAAAGTGGCCGGCGGCAACTGGCTGCCGATCCGTGCGAGTCGTGATACCAGGACGAGGGTGGCGAATGCGCCGAGCAGCGCTGCACCGCCAACTCCGAGATCGCCGAACGCGCTCTCTATGCCGAATCGAATCGCGATCACGGCGGCGAGCGTCGACCCCGAGGACACACCGAGCGTGAACGGCTCGGCGAGCGGATTTCTCAGCAATGCCTGCAGTGCGCAACCAGCGGCGGCCAGCGCGCCACCGACCAGTAGTGATGCCGAGACTCGCGAGATGCGAAACCACAAGATCGTGTGCTCGGCGGTGCCGGGCTCGAGCGCGGCGTTGCCGAGGAGCTCAACGTGACGGCCGGTCGCGTCGGTGGTGATGCCGAACAGCACGGCGAACACCGCGACGACGGCGGTCATCGCGAGCCCGGTTCCGAGTAGCGCAAGTGCTCGGCGAGCAGTGAGGCGCTTGGCGGTACCTGCGACGAACCCCGTCATGTCGGCACGGCGAATCGTTCACCGGAGGCGAATGATCCCACGTGAATGTCGACGCCGAACGCGTTGCGGGTCTCGGCCGAGACCAACACATCAGCGGGCGCGCCGCGTGCAGCGAGACGCCCTCCCGCGACCAGCCACATCGTTCCGCCGTGGCGGAGGGCAAGATCGAGGTCGTGGGTAGTTACGATCGCGGTGGCACCGCCATCGCACTGCCGCCGCAACATCGCGAACACCGAGCGAGCGTGACTAGGGTCGAGACCCGCCGTTGGCTCGTCGAGCAACATGCACCGCGCTCCCTGGCATAGCGCCTGCGCGATGATCACGCGGCGAGCCTCACCGCCGGACAGCTCGTCGAATCGGCGGTTGGCGAGGTTGGCGACGTCGCAGGTCTCCATCGCCTGGTTCGCAGCGCGGAGGTCCGCTTCCGAGGGAAGACCGAGCCCGCGCTGCCAGGCATAGCGACCGAGCAGCACGATCTCCTCGACCGCGAACGGGAATGCGAGCTCGTATTGTTGCGGCAGATAGGCAAGCTCGCGGGCGACCGCGCGGCGGCGCGCGGTGACGGGATCGTGGCCGAGCACTCGAACCGATCCGGAGCTGGGCGCGAGCAAGCCGGCGATCGTGCGTAGCAGCGTGGTCTTGCCGGCGCCGTTGGGGCCGACCACGACGACCAACGCTCCCGCGTCGGCTTCGCACGAGATTCCGCGCAGCACATCGCGATCGCCAAGGGCGACCGTAACGTCATGCAGCTCGACCCACGCCATGACCGTGACTACCCTATCTGGTTCGCGTCAGCGAGCACATCACGCGCGAAGCCTCTTCGATCGAGCCGATCACCATGCTACGACCGTAACGTGCGGCGTCGAGTGAATCGTGTGGCCATGAACCTACCGGTGGAGCTGATCACCGCCGGCAAGAAGATTCGCGCGGTGTCCCAAGATCTGTCACCGCAGGGGATGTTCATCCGGCTGTCACCTCCGTTACCGGTGCGTACCGAGGTTCAGATCGCGATCTCTCCGAACGGTGAGCGCGTGTTCGCGAACGGTCAGATCGTTCACAGCTTGGCGGAGGGCGAGGCGCGGACGCTCGGACGATACCCGGGCGTCGGCATCATGTTTCGCGAGCCCGAGCGGCCCTCGGATCAACAGTTCTCCGACGTGGTGACTCGGATGTTGGACCATCACAGCGCCAACCTGCCACCGGGCAACATCCGGATCCTTGTCGCGGACCCGCAGACCCGATTGCTCGAGCGGTTGTCGACGGCGCTCGGCAGCGCCGGGTTCACCGTGGTGACCGCCACCAACGGCATGGAGGCGATCGGCGCGTGCTTGTCGCGACCACCCGACGTCGTGTTGGTCGAGCGTGACATGCCCGTCGTCGATGGCCTGCACGTGTTGCAGGAAATGGGACGCCACGCCGAGCTCGCCGGCGTGCCCGTGATGATGATGTCGGCCGATGCGACCGACCTGATCCGGTTGCAGTCGTTTCAGCTCGGCGCGATGGACTTCATTCCCAAGCCGTTCACGGTGCTCGAGGTGATCCTGCGGGCCCGCCGATGGGCGCGCACGACGCGCCATGATCCGGAGCGCGTGGTGCTGCGCGGTGCGCTCTCAGATCTGCCGTTGCCGGCGCTCCTGACGATGTTCGAGCAGGAGCGCAAGACCGGCCAATTGACCGTGACCCGCGAGGAGCTGGTGGCCTGGCTGGATTTCAGCGACGGCAAGTTGGTGTGCGCCCGCTCGAACGAGATCGTCGGTGATTCGCGCGAGGTATTGATGTCGGTGCTCGATTGGCGAGGCGGGTTCTTCGAGCTCGCGGCCGGGGGCAGCCAACCTGCGGCCGTAGAGCTCGATACGTCGATCACACACTTGCTTCTCGAGCACGCTCGACGCGCCGACGAAGCCACGCGGTGAACAGCCGACGCCGAGACGCACAGGACGCACAGGACAGATCGGAGCGAGGGTTGTCTTGGACACATGAGCGGCCGGAGCAGCCCTCGTTCGGCCTCAATGGTCTCAACGGCCTTAGCGGTTTGGTTCACGAGCGGGGGCCGCGAGCGCGTTGGTGACCGCTTCGAGGGCTTGCTTGACACGCGGTGACGGTGCGACGAGGAACGGGTCGGTGAGCGCGACGACGCGACCGGTCTTGACCGCGGGCACATCGAGCTCGTTCCACGCGGTGACCTCGGTGCGCGCAGAGAACGACAAGTCGAAGATGATGTCGGGCTTGGCGCGCAGCACCTCCTCGATCGAGATCTTAGGATATCGAACCGCGGCCTGCGCGAGCACGTTGTTGGCGCCGGCCGCGACGAGCAACTCGTCGACCCAACTCGAGGGTCCGGCGGCGACCAGGTTGCGAAGCCCGTTGGGCTCGCGGTCGATGATCGCGAGCACGCGCGGCCGAATCGCCGGTCTCCGCGCAGCCGCGTCTGCCAGCGCTTGATCGATCTCGGCGCTCGCGCGGTCGGCCTGGGCGACGCGACCGATCCGTTCCCCGACCGTCCGAAGCGCCTTGCGCACGTCGCCGAGTCCATGAATCGCACACGCCACGGTCGCGATGCCTGCGTCCTTCAGCGCCCCGGCCGCCTGGCCGTGAACGTCATCGACCACGACGAGCGTCGGCCTGAGCGTGACGATCGCCTCGAGGTTCGGGGTCAGATAACTCCCGATCTTCGGAAGTCGCGTGACCTCGGGGGGATAGGTCGAATAGTCGTCGACGCCCACCAGCATGTCGGTGGCATCGAGCGCGGCGACCACCTCGGTGGCGGAGGGCGAGAGCGACACCACCCGCGGGTGTGCGGGGACGGAACTGGCAGAGCCCGCGCTGCCAGCGCTGGCCGAGCTCGCCGGCTGGTCACGACCGCAGCTCACGACGGCCAACGCGATTACGACGAGCACGGCGCGCATCACCGACTGCGTATCACTACCTGCGGTATCGTGGTGGGGTGGATCCCGACGATCTAAGCGGCGCCGTGCTCGATGGCCGCTACCGGGTGATCGAGCCGGTCGCTGAAGGCGCGATGGGCGTGGTCTACCGCGCCGAGCGTCTAAAGCTCGGCCGCGTGGTCGCGGTCAAAGTGCTCCACGATTCGCTGCCCGACGAGCTGGCGAGCCGTGAGCGGTTCGAGGTCGAGGCGATGGCGATGGCCAAGCTCGAGCATCCCCATTGCGCCGCGGTGCTCGACGTCGGCGTCCACGACGGCCGGCCGTTCGTGGTGATGGACTTCGTCAGCGGCACCGATCTGAAGACCGTGATCTCCGAGGGCTCGCTGCCGATTCCGCGCGCGCTCGACATCTTGCGCCAGATCCTTTCCGGTCTGGCTCACGCCCACGAGCTCGGGATCATTCATCGCGACGTCAAGCCGGCCAACATCATGCTCGGTCAGAAGGCCGGACTCGGTGATCACGCCAAGATCCTCGACTTCGGGCTGGCGCGGCTACAGCAGAGCTCCAACACGCTCACGCGTGGCATCGTGGTCGGTACGCCTGCTTACATGGCACCCGAGCAGATCCGCGGCGAGGACATCGACGGCCGCGCAGATCTGTACGCGTGCGGGATCATCTTGTTCGAGCTGCTGACCGGCGCCAAGCCGTTCCACTCGGCCGCGGACGATCCGCTCGAGATCTGCGGCATGCATCTCAACAAGCCGCCACCGCGGCTCGCCGACAAGCAGCCGGGGGATTACGGGGAGCTCGAGGCGATCGTCGCGCGTGCGCTCGCCAAGTCGGCTAACGATCGGTTTCAGTCAGCGACCGAGTTCGTCGCCGCGCTCGACGAGCTGCGGATGGGCGGCTCGCGGCCGATCCCGCGGATCACCGGCGACGTCGGATCCGGTGGAGTGGCGGGCGTCGTGATGCAGAGCTGGTCGTTGCCGCCGTCGTCGGCGTCGCCGTCGGCGGGATCGCAGGCGCTGGCCACGGCGAGTCATCCGGGCACCCAGCTCGGGCTTGCAGTCGCGACGACCGGTGCGAGCAATCCCGCGCTCGCATCGACGGTGCGCGCACCGGTGGCGTCCGACCGGCCTGCGGCGGGGCTGTGGGCGCGAATCGCTGGAATGTCCCGCCAGCAGCTCGCGATGGCAGGCGGTGCGATCGTGGTGATCGTGATCTCGGTGATCGCCATTGTCGCCAGCTCTGGAGCGCCTCCGCGCTCGGATCACGCGGTGACGGGCGAGCCAACCGCTGCGCCCGGAGACCCGCCCGAGATCGACATGGGCGCGACCGAGGTGGTTTCGCGCGCGAACAAGCTGATCGCCGAGAACGAGCTCGGTGACGCGCTCCAGCTCGTCGTCGCGTCACGCAAGGCGTTCCCCAACGATCCGCAACTGCCCTACCTCGCCGGCAAGCTGTACTTCGGCAAGTTATGGTGGGGCGCAGGTCTCAAGCAGTTTCGCGACGCGATCCGACTCGATCCGAGCCTGAAGAACGATCCGGAGCTGATCAAGGCGGTGCTCAAAGGCTTCATCACGACGCCGGACCGCGACAATGACATCGCCGGATTTCTACTCAACGACATCGGCGCCGGCGCGAAGCCATTCCTCCAGGAGACCGCGCGCGAACATCCCAACAAGTCGATCCGCGCACGGGCGGAAGCCGAGCTACGGCGCTATCGCTAAGCCGAACAACCGCTCGCGCGTCGCGTCCTCGTGACAAGTCATGCAGCGATCGACGCGACCGGAGCTGGTCACCGTCCCATCGATCGACACCGTGCCGTAGATCCAACCGTGGTCGGCGTCTGCACGATCGCCGACCTTTTGCATCACGAACAGATCGGAGCGCGTGCCGATCCCGAATCGCGCACCGGAGTTGCTACGCAGCTCGGTGATCGGAGCGAGCTCGGCTGCCGGCGATACCGTCGAGACCGGCGGCGGAGGCGCCGGGGCATCGGGTGCGAGCGGCATCGCCGCGAACGACTCCTTGACGATCGTGAATCCGAGCGGAATCTCCGCATTCGCTGTCAGATATGCTGCCTTGTCGCTCGCCCACAGGTAATAGAGCTTGTCCTGGTGAGGCGCGTCGACCGCGGTCGACATCCGCACCGCAGCACGCGCACCGTGGTCGTTCGGTAGTGGTGCGCGACATAGCGTCGGGGCGATGTTCGGCTTGGCGTCGACCCGTCCCCACTGCTGATACTCGACGGCGGCTCGTCGAATATCGTCGGCGAATGGCGCAGGCGCCGCTGTGTTGACGGTCGACACAGACGGCGGCGCCGAGCTACACGCCGTGACGACAACCAGCGCAAGATGCAGCTTCATGTCGCGATCGTGCACGATCGCGAGCCGGGCCGGCGTCAGGAATCGGTAAGGCTACAGTCGAATCGACGCGCCCACGCGCAGCGCGAAGTACGAGACCGTATCGTCGCTCTCTGGCGCGACCCGGTCCGTTCCGGGGTGAAGGTCGACACCGACGTCGAACGCGGTACCTGGGCTCGCCGCTACCGCGACGCCAGCCTGCGCGTTCACGCCGAACCCGACCGCGGTCGACGTCTGCATGCCGACGAGCTCGCCGAGGTCTCCGTTGTTCAAGTAGTTGGTGTCGAGCCCGAGCGACAGGCCGAGGTAGGGCGCGGCGCGCCCGACGTGCAGCGCAGCGCGACCGAACACGTGGGTCTCGAGGGTCCAGTGCGCCGCGCCGAGATCGACGGCGTTATCGTGCATTCGCCAATACGTGAAGCGAGCCAGGCCACCAACCGTAAATCCGAAGTTTCCAAGAAACGTCTCGTGGCCGACGCGGACCCCGGGTGCGAACGACTCTTTGTACTTCGCTCCCTCGTCACCGTGGCCGAGATCCCCGGTTGGAAACACGATCCCGACGTCGGGATCGATGCGCATCCCGGGTTTGGCGTATGGCGCGGGTAGTCCGCCGCTGCTGCTCGAGTAGCTACTGGAGACGCCCGGACCAGCACCATATGCTGGCCCGGGTGCGGCGCCATACGCGCCGGGTTGTGCGGGAGCTGGCATCGGCGCGCGACGAACGTTCTGATTGCGCTGCTTGGTCAGTCGCACGACGTCGGCGGCCTTGATCACGTGCAGGCTGCCGTCGGCCGTCGTGATCTTGTACTGGACGTTGGGCGTGTGCTCGATGACGGCGCCCTTCCACACGCTGCCATCGACGGTTTCGACGACGTCGATGTATTCGAACGACGAGACGTCGATGTCCTCGGCATGAGCGGGGGCGGTGAGCGAACCAACGGCGAGAACACAAGCGAGGACGGTCTTCGTGGCCATGCGGCGGCCGATGAGCAACCGATGTGCCATGCGTCTGCGACGCGGTACCTACGGCGCCATGCAGCCGCGGTCGCCGCGCCGTTAACTCCGCGCGATGTCGACGGATGATTGGCGCGACCCAGAACCGCGCCGGCTTGGAGGTTGAACGCGCGTCGCGCGGATCGAAGCCGGGCGTTCACACGCGGGGCGTTAACCAGGTTTGCCACGCCGGTTTGCCATGGCTGAATGGCGGCGAACGTCACGCTACATTCGGACCGAAGCGCCGAGGCGCAATGCGAAGTACGACACGCTGACGTCGGACTCCGGCTCGACGGTGTCGGTTCCCGGATGGATGTCGAGACCGATCTCGAACGCTGCCATCGGCGTGGCGGCCACGAGGATCCCGGTCTGCAGATTCATCCCGAACCCAAGCGATGTGTCGGACTCGTCGTACTCGTGCGTGTAGTTGGTATCGAGACCGATCGAGAGCCCGAGGTACGGGGCGGCGCGGCCCACGTGCAGTGCGGCGCGGCCGTAGAGCTGGGTCTCGAGCGTCCAGTGCGCGGAGTCGTCGGCGAAGTAGCCCTCCGGCTGACGCCAATAGATGAACCGAGCAAGTCCACCGATCCCCAACCCAAACCGGCCCATGATCGATTCGTAGCCGACACGAAACCCCGGGCCGAATGCTTCCTTGTAGTCGTAATCGCCGAGATCCCCAGTGGGGAACACGATCAAGACCTCCGGATCGAAGCGTAGCCCCGAGCGCGCGTACGGCGGAGGAAGCTCGGGGCTTTCATTCGAGTAATTGCTCGAGACCTGACTACGCTCGGGCAGCCCGGTGGTTTGTTGCGGTTGCGCCCCTAGCGCGTCACCGGAGCTCGACGGCGGCGGCGGTGCTGCTCGACGGAAGTTCGCGTTGCGCTGCTTGGTCACGCGCACCACCTCCGACGCCTTGAGGACGCGAAGGCTGCCGTCCGCGGTGGCGATCTTGTAGCCCACGCTCGGCGTTTGTTCCGTGATGACGCCCTTCCAGATACTGCCATCGGCGGTCTCGATGACGTCGATATATTCGAACGCGTTTACGTCGACTTCATCCGCGTAGGCGACGGCCGGGAACGACGCGATCGCGAGAACAGAAACGAGAACGGTCTTTGTGATCATGAACGACTCCTAGACGCACCGCCGGCCAACACCGGCCAGCCGATGTGTCACCCGCTGTCTACGCGGCATCGGAGCGACGACTTCCGCTGCCGCGCAAAACCAGCGAGGTTGGCGCACGAGCGCCCGCCCGAACCCCGTTACGACGCCGCCTCAAGCTGGTTGCAACGGTGTTGCAACTAGGTGGCTATTCGGACTCCGAAAAAACTCTCCTTTCCACACCAGTCCCGATCCCTTCGCAAATTTTTTTCCCCCGGGATCTCCTTTTGACACGGAGCGTTAAATACGCGGATCTTGGGCAATCACAGGGTTTTCCACAGGAAATCTTAATAGATTGAAATCACGAGTGAATTGTCTGGAAGTTCACTCACAATCCACCCTCAATCCACAGCTACTCCACGTAGTTGTCCTACTCTGCACCACACTATATGTAGGACTCACTCCCGCTGGACCCCCCAAATCTAGTGGCAGTTTTTCTTGCCCGCTCACATGGGCCTAGTTAAAAGGGAACTCCGCTGCGATGTCGTACGGGGAACACACGAGTGACGCGGGAACGTCACGACTGACCGAGTAGTCGAGCGGAGCTTCCGCGTACCCATCGCACCAAGAGTTACTGCACGAGTATTGAGAGATTCTGAAGGGGATCAAGGCAGTTAGACGTCACTGCCAACGGGACTGCTGCGTCCTTCGCCTGGACGATCAGACCCCGGATCAATCATCGCTTTCGCCACCAGCCAACACGAACCACCAGGAGGGGTCATGCTCGCCAAGTCTGTCGCCGTCGCAACCAACCGTGAGGACCGCAAGGTTCACAGCCGCGTCATCAAAGACCAGCGGCCGGGCCTCACGATCGAGCGCTTCTTCACGCGCCAGGGCGTCGACCCGTTCGAGACCGTCGAATGGGAGCTCCGGGATGCGGTCATTAGCGGCGCGGACGGCAAGGTGGTGTTCGAGCAGCGCGGCGTGGAGTTCCCCAAGACTTGGTCGCAGACGGCCACCAACGTCGTGGTTCAAAAATACTTCCGAGGCACGCTGGGCACGCCGAACCGCGAGGCTTCGGTGCGATCGATGATCGCGCGCGTAGCCGACACGATTTACGGCTGGGGAAAGACCGACGGCTACTTCAAGTCCGAGCAGGACGCCTGGGCGTTTCGTGATGAGTTGGTGCATCTCCTCCTCCACCAGAAGATGGCGTTCAACTCGCCGGTTTGGTTCAACGTTGGGGTCGAGGACTATCCGCAGTGCTCGGCATGCTTCATCAACTCGGTCGACGATTCGATGGGATCGATCCTCACGCTCGCCAAGACCGAGGGCATGCTGTTCAAGTACGGTTCGGGTACGGGCTCCAACCTGTCGTCGCTGCGCAGCTCGCGCGAGCATCTAAATGGCGGCGGCACCGCGAGCGGCCCGGTGTCGTTCATGCGCGGATTCGACGCGTTCGCTGGGGCGATCAAGTCGGGCGGTAAGACCCGTCGCGCCGCCAAGATGGTGATCCTCAACATCGATCACCCGGATGTCGTGGACTTCATCGATTGCAAGGCGATCGAAGAGAAGAAGGCGTGGGCGCTGATCGATGCTGGCTACGACGGCGGGTTCAACGTCGTCGGTGGCGCGTACGATTCGGTCAACTACCAGAACGCCAACCACTCGGTGCGGGTCACCGATGACTTCATGAATGCGGTGCTGCGCGACGGCGATTGGCATACCCGGGGCGTTACGGACGGCAAGAAGCTGGACGGCTACAGGGCGCGCGAGCTGATGCGCAAGATGGCCGACGCGGCGTGGATCTGCGGCGATCCCGGCATCCAGTACGACACCACCATCAATGACTGGCACCCGTGCATCAATACGTCGCGGATCAACGCGTCGAACCCGTGCTCGGAGTACATGTTCCTCGATGATTCGGCGTGCAACCTCGCTTCGCTAAATCTCCGGAAGTTTCAGCGCCAAGGCTCGACGTCGGGCGAGCTCGCCGGAGAGTTCGACTGCGATTCGTTCAAGCGCGCAGTCCAGACGACGATCACTGCGATGGAGATCATCGTCGACAACTCGAGCTATCCGACCCAGCAGATCGGCGAGAACAGCTACAAGTTCCGCCCGCTGGGCCTTGGCTTCGCCAACCTCGGTGCGCTGCTGATGTCGCGGTCGCTGCCGTATGACTCGGAGCCAGGCCGCGCCTACGCCGGCGCGATCACCGCGCTAATGTGCGGCGAGGCGTACAAGACCTCGGCACGGATCGCGGCCGATGCAACCGGTCCATTCGCTGGCTATGCCGACAATGAGACCCCGTTCCTTCGGGTCATGCGCAAGCATCGCTCGGCATGTGATCGGATCGATTCGGCATTCGTGCCTTACGATCTGATGCAGGCAGCCAAAGAGTCGTGGGACGGCGCGATCGACCTCGGCCAGAAGTATGGCTTCCGCAACGGTCAGACGACCGTGCTGGCGCCCACCGGAACGATCGCATTCCTGATGGATTGCGACACCACCGGCGTCGAGCCCGACATCGCGATCGTCAAGTACAAGCGCCTGGTCGGCGGCGGTCTGCTCAAGATCGTCAACAACACGGTGCCCGAGGCGCTCGGCAAGCTCGGCTACGACGACAAGGAAGTCGAAGCGATCGTCTCGCACATCGATGACAACGATACGATCGAAGGCGCGCCTGGTCTCGAGGATGAGGATCTGCCGGTATTCGACTGTGCGTTCCGTTCTTCGAACGGCTCGCGGTCGATCCACTACATGGGGCACATCCGGATGATGGCGGCGGTTCAGCCATTCTTGTCGGGTGCGATCTCCAAGACCGTCAACCTGCCGAACGACTGCACGGTCGAGGACATCGAGGACGCGTACATCCAAGCGTGGAAGATGGGTCTCAAGGCGATCGCGGTGTATCGCGATGGCTGCAAGCGAACCCAGCCGCTGTCGACCAACATGAAGCAGGCGACCAGCGACGGGTCGAAGGTCGCATCGCTCGAGACGATCGGCGCCGCCAATATCGATCCGCTCGCGCTGCTCCCCGCAGACGAGCGCCGGTTGGTCGAGGCGCTTCGGATTCGGAAGACGCGCCCGGCGGGGCCGCCGATGGCGACGCGCTACAAGCTCCCCGACGAGCGCGCATCGTTCACGCACAAGTTCTCGATCGGTGGCCACGAGGGCTACATCACGGTCGGTCTCTACGAGGACCATTCGCCGGGCGAGATCTTCGTCCGCATGGCGAAGGAAGGCTCGGTGATCGCCGGTCTGATGGATTCATTCGCGACCGCGATCTCACTCGCGCTCCAGCACGGCGTGCCGGTCAATGTGTTGATCGAGAAGTTCAAGGGCACACGGTTCGAGCCGTCGGGCTTCACCGGTAACCAGGAGATCCCGATCGCGACCTCGATCATGGACTACCTGTTCCGTTGGCTGGCGATTCGATTCCCGTCGGAAGGGCCGTCGATGGTCGATCGGCATCCAGCCGCGCGTAACTCTCAGCTCGACCTGCCGAAGGTCCCGCTGCTGTCGAAGGACTTTGTCTCGGTCGAGGTCAAAGCGGCATCGCCTTCGATCCCGGTCGAGGTCGTCGACCAGACGCCGAGTCGCGCGTGGGTCCAGGAGACCGACGCCCCGCCATGCCACGAGTGCGGCACGCTGATGGTGCGCAACGGCGCCTGTCACAAGTGTCCGAACTGCGGTAGCACCTCCGGCTGCTCCTAGAACGGCTGCAGACATGCTGCTTCGTTGTCGCTCCGCTTCCGCGTAGAACGGCTGCGGCCTCGATTGCTTCGTTGTCGCTGCGCTTCCGCTCCTCGCGTACGTGAGTGCGCTCCGGTGCGGTTCTCGCTCCGCCTCGCACGCGAGGCTCCTCGCTCGTTCTACGATCAAGTAGCGTACCGGCGCTCCGGTGCGGTTCTCGCTCCGCCTCGCACTCGATGTTCCTCGCTCGTTCTAGGTGGTCATGTTCTAGGCAACGCGACTATTTGATTCCGCGGGCAGCTTCGAGCTGATCGATCGCCGCGTCGTAGCGTCGCATCGCGGCTTGATGTGCCTCCATCGCCGCGTGGTGGCGACGCGCCCAGATCCCTGCCGGATTGGGATGGCCACCGGCAACCGCTGCGTTCCAGTTGGCGCGTGCGGTCGCTTGCGCTGTCGCAGCTTGGTTGAGCTCGACGAGTGCCGATGCCGCGTTGCGGACGAACGGGTCATCGAGCTGGCGCGCCTCTCCATTCGAGAGCGCCGATGCAGGTAATTCAGTCGCACGCGGAGCCTCGATCGCGAGTCGCTGGTTGGCTACCGATCGATGATCGATGCGTGATTCGGCCGATGCAGTCGTGAAGGGAGCAGCGAGGAGGATGGTGATCAGCAGCGATTTCATGCTCGCGAGCTAGAGCACGCGACGTGCCTGCGCGCGGCTCGCGATCACGCGCGGTTGCGCAGGTAGCCAGTCGGGCTCATTGCCAAGCTGACGCGACGATGACGACATGACGAGACTCGTCGATGCGACGAACGATATTCCGACGACCGATCAGATCGTGATTCCTCGACTGTGATCGCGCCGATGACGGACATACATCGACGCGGATGACGTTCTGGCAGCCCACATCGGAGGACACCCGCGCGCCCGGCGCGAACAGGTCTCGATCGCGCGGTTACGGTACGCTGAACGTGATGGATGGCAACCTCAAGGGAAGCTCTGCGCGGCTGTGGAAGTTGATCGAGCAGCGTACGAAGGCGGGTGCGGACACCGGCTCGATAGATCAGCGAATCTGGGATCTGTTCGGCGAGGAGTGGACGATCGTCTACACCGACCTCGCGGGATTTTCTCGGCAGGTCGCGCGGTTCGGGATCATCCACTTCCTTCAGGTGATCTTCGAGCAGCAACGGCTGCTGCTACCGGTAGTCGAGCAATACGACGGGATCTTGGTCAAGGTGGAGGCGGATAGCTTGATCCTTCTGTTCAAGAAGCCCGCGCGCGCCTTGGAGTGCGTGATCGAGATGCAGCGGATCTGTCGTGGCGTCAACGCGCGACGCGCCCCCGAGGAGCAGATCATTCTGTGCGTCGGCATCGGCCACGGAAAGATCCTCAAGATCGGGGACGAGGACGTGTTCGGCCACGAGGTGAACCTCGCGTCGAAGCTGGGCGAAGACACCGCGAAGGGCGGCGAAGTCTTGGTGACCCAAGCCGGCCGCGCAGCCATCGGCGAGCTCCGAGGCGTTACGTGGGAGGAGTACAACACCGACTACGCCGGGGAGCAGATGTGCTGGCGCGTCGGGTATCAAGGGTGATCGGCGCTGTTGCGCGATCATCTCGGGCACGCGCGCGGCCCAGCGTTAGCGACTAGAACGTCCCCACCACGGCGAGGCCAGCTGTTCCGTCGGGCTTCGCGTGCGGTACGATCGTCAAGGTTCGCTCTGCCGCGGCGCGCTTGTTGGCGCGGCGTGCCGCCTTGGGCGCGTCGACCATGTCGACGATCGCCAGCACGGCGGTAGCGGCGAACGAGACCACGGTCGTCACGTTCGCGAGCTTCTCCTTGGTCGTCTCCGAGTCTGCGGGGTAGTCGTCGGGATTGCAGTAGATGCACTCGCGGTCGGAGAAATCCGCGTGGTGGCCGGCATACAGCGTGAGACCCATGGTGCCTGCGCGAAGCGCGGACATGATCAATCCGCGCTTGATCTCGCCCGCATAAAGGTGACCCGTGCTCGGTCCGACGAGGGTCATCGCGAGACCTACGCCGACGACGCCGTTGTTCGTGTCGCGTGACCAATCGGCAAACAATGGTGCGATCATGACGGCGAACCCGGCGGCGGTCGTCCCGAGCGAGAGCGCCTTGGCGACCCCTGGCGATTTGACGTCGAGATCGTCGGCGCGCGGTTGTACCGAGCCCGGAGCAAATCCGAGGGCGGCTTGCGCGTTCGTTGCGGGGATCACAACCGCCGTGCTGGTCGGCGCGGCGATCGCTGCGGGTGCTGCAGACGGGGTGACGGTATCCGCGTGACCGATCGCACTGGCGGTGACTAGGGCAGCTGCGACGGCGGCGCTAGACCATGAACGGTAGCTCATCGTTCAACTCCAAGGTTCACCGTGCATGCCAATGGAGGCCGTCGAGCCCTCGGTGACTTGCACAGGATGCGCGCAGGTAAGGTCACGACGACGGCGACGATGGTGGCCGGCAAGTCGGTTCTTGATGCTCTCGTCAAAACGTTCCGACCACAGCCATGCCGGCGCTACCGTTGGGCGATAGCTTCGGCACCACGGTGAGTTGACCGCCGCGTGCTGCTCGTACGTTCGCGCGTCTCGCGGCGCTCGGCGCATCCGCGATGTCGTAGATCGCGGCGCCGGTCGCGAGCGCGAGACCGCCGAGCATGATCGCCACGCCTGCGTCGGCTTCGCCGTCGTGGCAGTCCGACGAGCAGAACAGATCGCTGAGCGCCATCGACATGCCGAGCGCGGACACGCCGAGTGCGCCGACACGGATTCCGGTCGACAATGCGCCGCGACCGACCTCGCCGCTGTAGAAGTGGCCGATGCTCGGCCCGACCGTCACGACGGCAAGGCCCGCCAAGCCCAGGTGCTGACGCGACTCGGGATCGGTTTGATACATCGTTGCGCCGAGCAGTGCGGCGCCCGCAACGGTAGCGCCGAGCGCCAGAGCGAACGCTGTATTGGGCGACTTGACCTCCGCGATCTCGAGCGCTGGCGTTCCTACCACCGCGGGATGGAGTGACGGCGAGGACGAAGCCGGCACAGCAGGTTGGCGATCGTGATCTGCGAACGCTGTGCTGGAGATCGAGATCACGGCAGTCGTGGCGGCGAGGATGCGAAGGCTCACGGAAGACGAGTAAGCAATGGTCGGACCATTTGCCAACATCTCGTTTTCGCGAGAACATTGCCAGGTTTCAACCAGCCAGCTGGCGGCTTTCCAACGCCGGCTCGACGGAATAGCGTCCAGGCATGAGCTTGAGCTCCGGCGATGCTGCGCACGTACGGTTTCCACCGCCGCTGGTGTTCATCGTGGTGATCGGAGTCGGCGTGGTGGTCGAGATCATCGGTCCGCTGCGCGAGACCTTGTCGCCGTTGCTGCGATGGCCGCTCGCGGCGGTGTTTGCGGCGAGCGCGATCTGGTTACTCACCGGCGCACTGGGATGGTTTCGCCGCACCGGCCAGAACCCAGCGCCGTGGACGACAACGCCGTCGCTCGTGTTATCGGGCCCGTATCGATTTACGCGCAATCCGATGTACCTCGGGATGACGCTGTTGCAGATCGCGATCGGCGTGGCCGCGAGCGTGCTCGGCATCGTCGTGCTGGCATTCGCGGCGCTCGCCGTCGTTCACGTCGTCGCGGTGATCCCCGAAGAGACGTATCTCGCGCAGAAGTTCGGCGAGGACTACGACCGCTATCGCGAGCGCGTGCGGCGATACCTGTGATGGTGTCGAGCGGCTAAAACGTGCCGACGATCGTCGCGCCTGCGGTGCCGTTCTTGGTGATCTGCGGAACCACCGTCATTTGCAGGTGCTTGGCGTTGCGGGCGTTGGTGCGTCTCGCGGCCTTCGGTGCGTCGACGAGATCGTAGATTCCGAATCCGGCGGCAGTGCCTAGACCGACGAGCACGATGCCCACGCCGGGACCCACATCGCCTCCGAATGCACCGGCCGTCGCGGCGCCGATCGCGACAAACGTCGTCGCAGTCAGAATACCCCCTCGAAGACCCGAATAGAGGAGACCATGCTTGATCTCGCCACTGTAGAAGTGGCCCATGCTCGGTCCGACGGTCGCCACCCCGAGTCCGGCGAACACCATGGTCACCGATTTCGTGTCGGTCATGTCGACGATGAACGGTGCCGCGATCAGGCCCAACCCCACCGCGGTCGTAGTCAACGCGAGCGCACTTGCGATCGCGGGCGACTTTTCATCGCTGGTCACGGTCGGTTGTGAGGCGGTCGGCTGCGCTGGGTTCGGTTGTGAAGCGGTCGGCTGCGCTGAGAACGGCTGAGCTGCCGTCGGTTGCATTGTCTGTGCGACGAGGATCGACTTGGCGGTGATCGGCGGCACAGGATCGGTGGTCAACGTGAGCCGCGTCGGCTGTGCATTCGCGGCCGAGACGGCGATGACGGTAGAGGCGAGGACGAGCGTTAGTTTGTTCAGCATGGCCGGCGCATAAGGCAATGGTCGAACCAATTCCTAAGTGCCTTGAACAGCGTTTCCGACCGGCAAAGCTCGAACGAAGACCGTCAGAATTTGTTCCGACGACCTGACACTTCGTCGGCGATGTCACGCAGTTAGCGTAACGTCCGTGAGCCGGACGACGGTCGCTACGATCCGGCGCGACATGTTCGGCGTGGTTGATCAGCGTCGCGACTGCGGTCGCTTCGCGTGCTTGCGGATCGCGCGTTTGCGCGCCGGTTTCGCCTTGGAGCGAGCCGACCTCGCGGCCTTCGGCGTGGTCGCCTTTCGCTTGGTCTTCGCCGGTGATGTGGGCGTCGTCGTGCCCTTCGCCTTCGCCTTCGCTGTCGACGCACGTGACTTCGCCTTCGATGGCTTTGTGCGTGGTTTGCTCGGCGTCGCGCGTCGCGCCGGCTTCGCGACACGACCTGTGCCCATCACGTCGAGCGACACCGGGAACGGCGCAGCGATCGTTACGGGCCAGCGCTTGTTGCCGCGGAGCACCGATTGGCCGGACTGAATCGCATCAAGCACGCGCGCGCGATCGAGCCGGATGTAGGCGAGCTCGGTTTCGCCTTCGCCGAGATCGTCGGTGGTCATGCCTTCCCACGCATCCCACGCGAAGATATCGGGATCGAGCTGGCGGTGATGGGCATCGCCCTCGGAGCCGAGCCCGCGGATCGGATTGCCATCAGCGTCTCCGACGGGGCCGATCCAATACGCCACCTTGACCTCGGTCGGATCGGCGACACGAAACGCGGGCCCTGTCTGCGCGACGCTGGCCGAGACGGGGCCGTCGAGCTGGATGGTGTGGTCACCCGCAATGATCACCTCGGCGCGGGTGCGCCCGGTCACCTGGATGCGGCCACCGCCTGCATCGCCGAACACCGTCCGCGCGATGATGAGGTCGCCGTCGACTGCGATCTCGCTTCCGGCGATCACCAGGTCACTCGCGCTCAACGACCCTCCGACTAACAGGAACGGTCCACCGTCGGCCTTGGTGTTGAGCACGACACCGTCGACGTTCAGGTTTCCAGTCACGATCACGCCGAGCACCGCGTTGTGAGACACCGGCAGTCCGAGCTGGCCATCGAGACTAAATGGATCGAGCGCGAGCCGATCGACGTGAGCGTCGCCATCGAACACGACGACCCAGGCATCATTGGCGGCGCTCGCGACGGCGGTGTCCGCGAATCGACTGCGTAGCCGGAATGCCGCGTCCGCCCGGGCGAAGGTTTCGATTCGAAACTCGGCCATGCCTAGACAGTAACGCTGATCGCGTGCTGCTGGCGCGAGAACCACGGAGTCGCACTTTGCAGGTGATTGGGATAGCGTTGCGCCACGGAGGGTACATGCGCGCGCGCACTGGTTTGATCGTGTTGGTGACGGCTGCGGCGAGCCCCGCATGGGCGGTCGAGCATGGAATGAAGGTGGGCGAGGTGCTGCTGTCGAACAACGGCAGCACGACGTCGCAGTACATCGAGCTTCAGGACCCAGGGGAGAGCTTCCCGAACGATCCGTACTCGCTCGAATTCTACGATGGCGCAGGGAACTCGATCGGCAGCCAATCGTTTGACGTCGCCAGCACCACGACCCGAATGGTGTTTGCGACCGCACAGGCCATGACGGATTTTTCATTGACGCCGAACGGGACGCTGACGGTGGCACTTCCGGCGTCCGGCCAGGCGTGCTTCAAGCAGAGCAGCACGATGATTCACTGCCTGAGCTGGGGGACGATCACGTCGGCAGTGCAGGGCATGTACGGCACGCAAACCGGAGCATCGCCACCCGACGGGATGTCGCTGCAGCGGGTTTCCAACCAGTACGTCGTAGCTGCGCCGACCCCCGGTCAGCCCAACATGGGTCAGCCGATGATCGTCGACGGTCCACCTGACGCGGGAATTGACGCGATGTCCGGCGATGGCGGTGACGACGATGGCGGCTGTCGATGCGGCGTGAGCTCGCCGGCGTCGCTGCTAGGTGGACTTGCGGTGTTCGCGATGGTGGGCGCCGGGTTGACACGGCGCTCTCGGCGCTAGTCGACGCCAAGTCGTCGCAGGAATTCGGACGAACGCAGCGGCGGTCCGACTACGCGCCGCAACGCTAATCGCGTGCGCGGTGATGATCGTCGATGGCCGGCGATCGACAGGACGTGAAATTGTTCGCGTCTGTGGCACAGTGCTCGCCATGAAATTGTCTCTGCCGGCGGTGCTGGCGATGGTGATTGTTGTATCGGCACTCGGGCGCGCCGAGGCGCAAGCACCGGCTCACGACTTCATCGCCGAGGCCAAGGCGCTGCTCGTCGTCGGTGCCTGCGCCGAGGGCGCGACACCCGAAGTCAAACCGACGATCGTCGCGACGCACTGCAAGAAGGTTCGCGCGGCGCAGGATGCATATCGGACGAACTGGTTGGCCCCGGCACGCGAGTTCTTCGCCGCACACGTCCCCAAGGACATTCCGAAGGTCGTGGTTTATCCGTTTGCGGGTGGCGATCTATCCACGGCCCTCACCGTGTATCCAGACGCCGACGAGATCACGACGCTGTCGCTAGAACCAGCGGGCGATCCAACTGCGTTGTCGCAGATCACCGATAGTCAGCTCCGCAGCGCGTTGGCGACGGTCGCCACCGAGCTCGGCTCGCTGTACCGCTCGAGCTTCTCGGTAACCTCCAACATGATCGGGGCGATGCGCGGCGGTGTATTGCCGACGCAGCTGATCTTCGGATTGTCGGCGCTATCGCTGCACGGGTTCGAGCCCGTCTCGCTGCGTTACTTCCGGCTCACTCCCGAGGGCGACATTCGCTATCTCACCGATGCAGATCTCACAGCGATCGGAAACACCACCAAGCGCTCCAAGCGCAACGCAGAGCTCGCCAACATCGAGCTGCGATTTCGCAAGAAGGGTCAGACCAAGGAGCAGGTCTATCGCCACATCATGGCAAATCTCGATGACGCGCACTTGAAGGAAGCCCCGGCGGTGCTGCTCCACCTCCAGAAGAAGGGCAAGGTCGCCGGGATGACCAAGGCGGCAAGCTATCTGCTGACGTTCGACAACTTCAAGACCATGCGAAGCTACGTGATCGACCACGTCACCTGGATGGTGTCGGACTCGACCGGTCTATTGCCGAGCTACGGCAAGCCCGCCGGGTTTGAATATGAGACCTGGGGTTCGTTCGAGCGCTCGAACATGCCGGCGGGCCGGTCGGTCGAGCGCACCTGGCGGGCGCTTTTCGCCGAGCAGCCCAAGCGTCCGCTCAAGTTCCGGTTCGGATATCCCGACGGTCGCTGGCGTGGTCACCTCGTGATCATGCGCCGCCCCGCGAAGTAGCGTCGGCTAGTTGTAGTTCCGACCGGATCCGCTTGTATGATGGTGGCGATGACCACCCCAGGCGCGCAGCGGCTGCTCGCGATCATCGAGCTTCAAAACGCGATCGCTGCGGCGGGAATGAACGCCGACGAAGTGATGCGAATCGTCGCGGAGCGCGCGGAAACCGTGACCTCTGCGGCGGGTGGTCTGGTCGCGCTGGTCGAGGGCGACGACATCGTCTATCGCGCAGTCACCGGTACTGGCATGCACGCGCTAGGGACGCGGTTGGCGAAACAATCGAGCGCAGCAGGCAAGTGCGTGCACGAGCGCCGGCCGATCCGGATCGACGACACGACCGGGGATCCTCAGCACGGTCGCGAGGCGATGGCGACCAGCGGCGCCGGCTCGCTGCTTTATGTGCCATTGCTGTACGGCGAGCATGCGGTGGGAGTGCTCGCTGTGGTCGCGAATCGGGCCAACGCGTTCAGCGACGAGGACGTCGAAACGCTGCCCCTGCTCGCGCAGATCATCGCGATCGCACTGCATCGTGCGTACACCTACCCGAGGCCGCGCTACGACAGCATGCACGATGCGCTCACCGGTCTAAACAACCGGCGCGCGTTTGACGAGCGGATCGAGGCGGAGCTCGGCCGAAACAAGCGCTACGGTCACTCGTTCAGCTTGGCGCTGCTCGATCTCACCGGTCTCGAAGCGGCGAACGATCGGCTCGGTCAGGCAGCTGGCGACGAGATCCTCCGAGACATCGCGACGATCCTCAAGAAGCATACCCGCGTGATCGACGCCTGCTTCCGGCTTGGTGGCGATGAGTTTGCGATCGTGATGCCAGGCACGTCGCTCGACGGCGCGCGCCGGTTGGCGGAGCGATTCCGCGTTCATATCCGAGACGCCGCGCTGTGCGAGGGCACGGTGACATCCAACTTCGGCGTCGTCGAGGCTGGCCACGAAACTCCCGCCGAGCTCGCCGCTCGCGCGAACGCAGACCTCGAAGCCGACAAGGCGACGCGGCGGTAGCCCGTGGTGGCCGCACCGGGCGCGCCGACCGTACCGAACCTGCCGGCTATCCTGTATGGCACGGCCTGGAAAGAGCAGGCCACCGAACGCTTGGTGCTCGCCGCGTGGGAGGCGGGGTTCCGCGGCTTCGACACCGCGAATCAGCGCAAGCACTACTTCGAGCAGGCGGTTGGTCAAGCGCTCGCGGCGAAGCTAGCAGGCGGTGCCAAGCGCGACGAGCTGTTCATCCAGACCAAGTTCACGTTTCGCGACGGTCAGGATCATCGGCTGCCCTACGACCCGCACGCGGCGGTCGCGGACCAAGTTCGGCAATCAGTGCGGAGCTCGCTCGAGCATTTGCAGGTCGAATGGATCGACAGCTTGGTGCTTCACGGTCCGTCGCAGCGCGATGGTCTGGGCACCGCGGATCGCGAGGCATGGCAGGCGATGGAGGGGCTCTGCGACACAGGGACGATCAGCCGGCTAGGCGTCAGCAACGTGACCGCAGAACAGCTGGCCGAGCTCGTCGGATTCGCGCGGATCGCGCCGACCTTCGTCCAGAACCGCTGCTACGCCGACCGGGGCTGGGATCGCCAGGTCAGGCAGCTGTGCAGCCGGCATCACATCATCTATCAAGGGTTCTCGCTGCTCACCGCAAACCGCATGGTGCTCGCCCATCCCACCGTCGTGGCGATCGCCAAGGACCATCGCAGGACGCCGGCGCAGATCGTGTTTCGGTTCAGCCAACAACTCGGAATGTTGCCACTCACCGGAACCAGCAGCGTCGAGCACATGCGCCAAGACCTCGCGATCGGCGACATCGAGCTCACGGGAACCGAGCTGGCGACGATCGAGCACGCCGGCGAGGCATAGCGCACGACGAGCGCGTTATCGCAAGTCGTCGATGCCGCCGCCGTTTTCGACGTTCGAATAGCCTGCCGCTGCGAGCTCGCGCTTGGCCTTGCTCGCCATGCCGCCGGCCATGCAATACACGACGATCGGCTTGGTCTTGTCGCTTCCGACGAGCTTGTCGACCTCGGCCAACCGCGTCGGCAGCTCCGCCACCGGAATGTTCACCGCGTTCGGCAAATGATCCTGGCTGAACTCCGGGGACGGGCGGACGTCGATCACCACCGCGCCCGCGGCGATCAACTTCTTCGCCTCCGCAGGATTCTTGCTGGGCTTGGCCGCGCCGGCTCCAGGAACCGCGGGTGTGTTCGCGGGAGGCGCAGGTGGTGACTCGGTCTTGTTCGAGCAACCAGCGCCAGCGATTAGCAAACATAACGAGAGCGTGCGGAGCATTCGCGAGGTGTACCGTCGCTCCGCGGGCGCTACAAGGTCTCGGTGACCTTGCGCAGATGTCGCGGCGAGTCGGCGTCGACCCCGCGCGCGGTCGCGAGCTCGGGTGCCGCGACGTAGAAGCTCATCGCGTGACACAGCGGCGCGAGCACCGCGGGCATGTCTGCGGGGGTCGGCAACCGAATCGCGCCGCCGACGTCGAGCGTTGACCACACCGTGGCGCCGAGCCGCACCAGCTCCGCGATCGACGCGAGCGTCGTCGTGCGCGTCGCATCGTCCTGGGCGAGCGCGATCACCGGAAACTTCGGGCCGACCAGCGCGATCGGACCGTGCCGGAGCTCGGCGATGCTGAATCCCTCGGCGTGAATGCCGGCGGTCTCCTTCAGCTTGAGCGCGAGCTCGTACGCGATACCGAGCCCAGTGCCGCGGCCGGTGACGAACAGGCTGGACGCCGACGCCAGCGGCGCGAGCAGCGGCGACCACGCGAGGGCGCCTGCAGACGCGAACGCCTCGGGAGCGCGGGCGAGCTCGTCGATCAAGCGTTGATCGTTGCTCCACGCCGCCGCGAGTCGAGCGAACGCGAGTCCGGCGAGCAGAAATGACTTGGTCGCGGCGACGCTGCGCTCGAGCCCCGCACACAATGGAATCACCAGGTCGCACGAGGCTGCGAGCGGCGCAGATTGTTCGTTGATCAAGCCGACGACGAATGCACCCCGTGCCCGCGCCGACGCGCTCAGCCGCAGGAGATCGGGGCTGCGGCCACTCTGGGACACCACGATGAACAGCGCGCCCGCGATGGCTTCGAGATCGCGACCGTAGACCGAGGCGATGCTCGGCCCGACCGGCGCGACCACACGACCCAGCGTGGTCTCGATCACGTACTTGCCGTAGGTTGCCGCGTGGTCGGAGCTGCCACGCGCGCAGGTGATGATCGCCGTCGGTGGCGTGGCGCGAAGTTTGGCGCCGAGCTCCGCGATTCGATCCGCGGTGGTCTCGAGCTGGCGGCGCGCAGCCTCTGGCGTCTCGGCGGCATCGCGCGCCATCAGCGACATGCAACCAGCTTGGCATAGCCCGGACGGTTCGCGGCGAGTTCCGCGCGCATCTCGCGGACCCTGTGGGTACACTCTGCGGCAATGCGTTTGTCTGTTGCGGTGCTCGTGGCCTGCGCGATCGCGGTCCTCGCCCGACCTGTCGTCGCCGACCAGCCAGGTCCCGTCGCTCCGACTCCGCCCGCCGACAGCGCGCAGCTCTATGCCGACAAGCCGGTGGTCGAGCTAGTGACCATGGGCGTCGGCTCGTTGATCTGGGAGCGCCACGGTCACATCGCGCTGTGCATTCGCTACGAAAATCCCCGACAGGACGCTTGTTACAACTACGGTATCGGCGAGTTTCACAAGCCGCTGCAGATGACGTGGGGATTCTTCCGCGGCACCAAGAGCTTCTGGGTCGGCAAGATCCGGCGCCGCGAGATGCTCTCGATCTACGAGAATGCAGATCGCACGATCTGGACCCAGCCGCTTCCGCTGACTCCAGATCAGAAGCGCACGCTGATCGCCAAGCTCGAGAGCGACATCCTCGACGAGAATCGCTATTACCCCTACGACCACTTCTGGGACAACTGCACGACGCGCGTGCGCGACGTGATCGACGAAGCCACCGGTGGAGCATTGCGGTCGATGACCGAGCCTGCCGGCGAACAGACGTTTCGTGATCTTGCCCGCGAGGGGTTCTTCGGCATGCGCATCCCGCTGCTGGTCACCGATGCGGCGATGGGACGGGTGACCGACCGCGTCCCCACCTATTACGAACGAATGTTCTTGCCCGAGTACCTGCGCGAAGCCGTGCACAAGAAATGGGGCATCGAACCGATCGTCGAATATCAGCGCACGGGTCCGCCACCGTTATCCGACGGTCCAAGCGGTCGGATCTTGTTTGCGCTGCTGATCCTCGTGTTGACCGCGCCGGCGTGGTCGACGCGCCTGTGGGGTCAGTTTCAGCGCGCCGGACTCGCCGTCGCGATCGTACCGCCGGCGTTGCTGGGAACGGTGTTGTGGTTCCTCGCGATCATCAGCCCGTTGCCGTACGTGCGGTGGAACGAGAGCTGCCTGGTCCTGCTTCCGTTCGATCTCGCGGTGCTGTTCCTCGGCGCGGCGAACCGTCAGCGGTACGCGCGTGGCCGGCTCGTGATGCTCGGCGTGATCGCATTGCTGATGGTGGTCGGCGTTTTCACGCAGCCGATCTTCGAGGTGCTGTTGTGGCCTGCGGTGCCACTCGCAGTGGTCGGGTTTTGGCCGACACGGGCCGCTACAACGAGTACATCAGCGTCACAGCCGGCGGCGAAGAAATCTCGGCGATCTCGGTAAGCTCGTCTGCTGAGCGAAAATGCCCCAGTGCGCAACAAAAAAAAACCGGCTGTAAGCTTTCCGGTTCTCGGACGTTCGCCCTTAGAATTGCTCGCGCGTAAACGCGTCTGATGGCCTGCGCACCTGCGAGCACGTTGTTCGCGCGCGGGAAACGCAACAGCTGCGAAGCCTAACTAACGAAGATGGGAGAACGTATGAAGATCTTTGGCGCATTGCTAATCACCACGCTCGTCGCTTGTACCGGCCGAGCCGTGGTCACGTCCGGTGGTCCTCCGCCGCGTACTCATACCCATCGCCATTCGGAGCCGCCACCGCCGCCACCGCCGCACAGCCATCAGCCGCCGCCGCCGCCCCACGAGCACCAGCCACCGCCGCCGCCGCCGTCGGCAGCATGGGTGGAGCTCGCCCCGCCGCAACGCAATGATGACAACCGCGACTTCATCGAGCTCAAGAATCGCGGCCAGTATCGCCGGCTCAAGTTCGAGGTGAAGCGCGGAGTGCTCGTGCTCAAGCAGATCCTCGTCCAGTTCGACAAAGATGAGCGAAATGATGTCAAGGTGCGCGTCGATCAACGAATCAATGCGGGGAGCCCTCCGATTGAAATCGACTTGCCCGGTGTGACCCGATCGATCGGGCGCATCGTCATCTACACGGATAGCAAAGACCGCGGGATTTACACGGTCTACGGTCTGCAGTAGCTCGTTACGCGCTGCCGCGCAGCACCAGCGGCACCATGCCGATCGCGTGGAGCCGCTTGGCAAACCCACCGGCGATCGCCGCCACTAACCGCGGCGCCCTGCCGATCCGCAGGAACGCGAGTAACGGCGCCGGCGCGTAGCGTCCGCTGCGCAACATCCGGCGCATCATCGTTCGGACGGCGCGTCGCGCTTCGCGGCGATGATCCGGATGTTCGGCCATCATGCGTCGCAGCTGTTCGGCGGCGCGTCCCTCATGGCCGACCTCGTCGGCGAGCACGCTGTCGATGAACGCAGCGGTCTCGCGATCCACGACGGTGCGCAGCCAGACCAGCAGATCATTCGCGACGCCTTCACCGAGGTACATCCAGATGCTCTCCTCGATCCCCGAGGCCGGCATCCCCGCGTGAAAGTAGTCGAGCGTTCGCCGAAACGGCGCCATCGCACGCTCGGCATCGCCACCGTGTGCGCGCAGCCGAGCAATGAACCCGTCGAAGTGACGCTTCTCCTCGGCGGAGATCCGTGTCCAGTCTGCACGTTGCTCGCTGGTGGCTGCGAGCTTCGCTTTGGTCTGGGTCAGCTCGAACGCTTTCCATTCGCCATACGACACACCGCCGAGCACTTGAATGAGCGCAGCACCAGCCATCGCGCACCTCCGCACCGAGCTTACGCCTCCCCCGCGGGCAAACGAAGACCGAACGCAAAGCCGCCACGGCCGCGAAGATCCGACGAGGGCTCTTGCCGAACCGAGCCCCTCGTCTCGGCCTCCGCGCGCTGAGCGCCTTCGCGTTCCGCTCGTTGATGTTCGTCGTCGTCGTCGTCGCTAGCGCTTGGTGCGCTCGTTGCGCGTGCCAGCGCGCGGGAATTCCCGCTGACCAGCGGGCACCGACAACCGTGATGTTCCATCGGGCCACGTCACTTCAGGCAATGGGAATGCGGGGCGCGCGAGCAGATAGCCCTGACCGAACCGCGCGCCCGCCGCGACCACGGCTTGGAGCTCCTCGACCGTCTCGATGCCCTCGGCGACGACGACGGCGTCGAGCTCGCGGCACAACACGACGATACCCGAGACCAACCGGAACAATCGCGAGTCGCGCACCAGGCCAGCGATCAACCCGCGGTCCAGCTTGACCACGCGCGGCTGGAGATCGGCGATGTACTTCAAGTTCGAGTAGCCGGCGCCGAGATCATCCACGACGAGGTTGACGCCGCGGCCTCGAACCTCCGCGAGGATGGTCTGGCACAGATGGAAGTGGGAGAGCGGGACGCCCTCGGTGATCTCGAGGTAGACGTCGTGCTCGTGCTGAAAGATCGGATCGTCGGGCTGAACGATGAACCGCTCGTTGAGCTCGGCAGGGTGAATGTTGAGAAACAGCGGATGCGTGGTGCAATGCGCGATCGACATCTGGCGGATCATCCGGCCGAGCTCGCCAGTACACGCGTGTTGCACCGCCGCGGCGAATAGCACGAGCGGATTGGGAAACTCCGGCATGTCGGAGCGCACCAACGCCTCGTAAGCGAACGTCTTGCCGGTGGCGAGATCGACGACCGGCTGATACACGACGCGAACGTTCCGCGTGTCGAGCAACTGCCGCATCGCCTGCGTAGACGGAGGTGGATAGTCTCGATGCACGCGCGCGTTGATAATAGTAACCGGACCAACGGCGGTTCGCCGCGGAGTCATGGCCAGTTCCGGGTGTAGGCGAACACCCGCACGGGCCTCCGCGGGCGGGTAACGTCTGCAGAGTCCTCGCAGTCGTCTCGGCGCCTCGCGCCTTGGCTGGTGTCAGGACATTGGTGTCAGGGATCCTGCGCCACCCGCCAACTGCCGATGCTCAACACCTCGAGATTTCGGGTCTTGGAGGAGGCATGTGGGTTGCGATGGGCCGCCGCATGCGTTGGTCGGCTTTAACAGTTTGGGTGTTCGCGGCTGCGTGCGGCGGCCAGAACAATGCAGATAGCGTTGGAGGCGGAGACCAGAGCTTTGTCGATGCTGGAGCGTCGAGCTGCCTGTCTTCGAACGAGTGTCCGACCGGATGGTCGTGCAACGACTTCGGGCAATGCGAATCGCCACCCTCCGGCGACGGTGGAGTTCCGCCAAGCGAGACCGAATACGCGCTAGGACAACCGACAAGCTCGCAGCGATTCGTCTACGTCGCGATGACGGAGCAGGACGAGCTGGTCCGCATCGATGGCGAGACGCTCGAAGTGCGCTCGACACCGGTCGGCGAGTCTCCGCGCGTTGCGACGACGATTCCCGGTGGTGACGGGGTGGTCGTGATCGATTCGCTCAACGGAACCGTCCGGATCGTGAGGCCGAGTAGCGAGGCCGACACGATCCGCGTGTTGCCGACGCTGCCGAACTTGAACCGCGCCGATGTCGATCCGAGCGGACGATTCGCGGTGCTGTGGTTCGATCTCGCGAAAGCGCTCGCCGATGGCGGGCTGTCTGGCGTCGGTAGCTTTCAGGACGTGACGGTCGTTTCACTCGACGCTGGCAACGAACAGGCGGTCGATCTAACCGTCGGGTTTCGACCGCGTGAGGTCGAGTTCGACGCGCTCGGGAATCATGCCTTCGTGATCACCCAGGATGGTGTATCGGTGATCGATCTCGCGCATGCGACCACGAGCGGCCCGAGCATCGTGCCGCCGATCGCTGTGGCCGATCCGAGCGTCCCGGCGGAGAACATCGAGGTCGATATCGTGTCGACTGGTCACTACGCGGCGGTTCGCGAGGCAGGGATCGCAGCGCTCCGGGTCGTCGACGTCAATGGTCCGTCGCCCGGACAGCGTTACGAGCTGCCGCTCGCGTCCTCGCCATCCGACATCGACCTGGCGCCCGATGGCTCGCGGATCTATGCCGCGCTGCGCGAGGCCAAGCAGCTCGCGATCATCGAGGTCCCCGACGATGTGCTCGCTCCCAATGGCATCGAGACGGTCGACTTGGCCGGCGCGACCGTCGGATCGGTCGTGTTGTCGCGCGACGGCAACCGGGCGCTGCTGTTCACCAATGCCACGCCCGACGAGCGCGTCACGTTGGTGAAGCTCGACGTGCCGGGATTCCCGGTCTCGACGTGGCCGCTCAAGAAGTCGGTTCGCGCGCTGGCGATCTCTCCGTCGAGCGACACCGCGCTGATCATCAACGCCAAGGCGCCCGGCGATCCGGCCACCGCAACCTCGGTCGATGACTACATCGACAAGAGCTTCGGCTATTCGCTGGTGGATCTCTCGACCGGCTTCGCCAAGCTGCAGATCACGCCTGTCGACCCGGGGCCGTTCACGTACAGCCCCGATGGTGGCCGCGTCTACGTCGCGCTCGACGGCGGGGACACAGTCACCGCGACACGGGCGCTCCAGATCGTGACCACCGAGACCGGCGTGGTCGCCACCAAGCAGCTCGGATCACCACCATCGGCGGTCGGGATCCTGCCCGGTGTCGGCCAAGCGTTCGTCGCGCAGCGCCATCCGCTTGGCCGCGTGTCGTTCGTCCATCTGATCAACAGCGCCGTGCGAACCGTCACCGGGTTCGACCTCAACGGCGACGTCGTGCACTGAGGAGATGTCCATGTTTCGATTTGCAACGCTTGCCCTGATCGTGAGCGCGGGCTTTGGCTGCTGGAACGACGACCGCTCGATCGTCTGGGATCGCCAACGCTCCGTCCTCGGTCCGATCCCGCTGAAGTCACAAGTCGCTTATGTCGACTCCGCGCTCGACCGCGTCACGCTGCTCGAGCTCACCGCGGACTCACCGGTAGTGAACAAAGCGCGGATCGGCCGCCGGGCGATCCACGCCGTGCCGAGTCTGGACCGCCAGAAGCTGTTCGTGATCACCCGCGGCGAAGAGGCGATTCGCGCTGGTGAGATCGACGAGCCGCCGCAGCTTTGGGTGATCGACACGGCGAACCCGGACGCGCCCGCCACGCCGTACCCGATCGGGTCGCCGTTCGATCGGATCGCGGTGTCCTCCGACGGGCTGCGCGCGATCGCGTACTTCTCGGCGGCGGGTCCCGACGAAGCAGGGTTCTTTCGCAATCCCAACGAGCTCGCGGTGGTCGACCTGGCGCGACCACCTGGCGACGACAATCCGCGACTCAAGACGATCCGATCATTCGGCTCGGTACCCGAAGGGATCACGCTCTCGCCGCCCATGGTGATCGCGGGAGCCGCCGACGCTGCGCCGCGCACGTTTGCGTTCGTGCTGTCGATGAACAACCTCACCGTGTTCGATGCCAACCATCCCGAGCGGCGCGAGATCTCGATCCGTCTCGATCTCGGTAACGACGTGGTGACTCCACGCGAGGTCGTGTTCGCACCCAACACCGCCTCGGCGTACGTTCGCAGCGATAACGCACGGGACGTGCTGCAGGTCATGCTCGAGGCGACGCCACCGAGCGAGACCAACGCCAACGACTACCGGCCGCTGCTCGCCGAGCTCGGGGCCGGCGGTGGCCCGACGGACATCGCCGTGTACGACGATGCGAGCGGCCGTCGCTACGTGCTCGCCGCGACGCCGAACACCGGTGAGGTCGTGGTGATCGACGCCGACACCGCGCAGTTTCGAACCGTTCCGCTCGCCGATCCGGTCGATCGCATCCTGTTGTTTCCGAGCGGCGGCTCGGCGCCTCCGCACAAGGCGTTGTTCGCGTCGATCAGAGCGAACGGATCGCGAGTCCACGTGCTCGATCTCGAGCACATCACCGATCCGTTGACCCAAGCAAACCTGCGCGCGATCCAGCTGCCAGCGGCGGTGCGCGACGTCGTTCCTGTTCCAGGCCGTGAGCTCGCGATGCTGGTGCATGACGACGATCGCACCGTGCTCGGGTTGCTCGATATGGCGACCGAATCAACGGCTCCGCTGCTGGGTGCGGGACGGCTCGATTCCTATGACTTCATGCCCGATGGGTCGCACCTGGTGGGCGCGACCCCGAACGTGTCGCGGATCGGGTTCGTCGCGCTCGATAATCTCCATCCGAGCGACTTCCGGATCGATGATCCGCCGGTGCGAGTGTTGTCGACGACTACCGGCAAGATCTTCGTCGATCACGGCGATCCGCTTGGCCATGCGACGGTGATTCCCTCGCCGCAAGCGACCCGCAACGACGCGATCGTGCTCGAAGGCTTTCTGACCCACGACCTGCTCGATGAGGAGCCCTGAGATGATGACGATCGATGTTTCTGATTCGCTTGGTCGCCGGCTGCTCCGAATCGCGATCATGGTGGCGATCGTGGTGGCGGGTTCGATCGGCTACGCGCATGCCGAACGCAACGAGATCGCCGTCGGCCCGTCACTGCGCGCGCTGCGCTCGGACTCGGCGAACGCGATCTCTGATCAAGACCTCGTGGGCCCGACGGTCTCGTACGCTCGCGAGCTCGGAGTGAACGTGGTGCCGGGGCTCGAGCTGTGGGCGGCCGGAAGCTTCGGATTCGGCGCGGTCGACGGTGTGATGTTTCAATCGATGACGACGCGAGCGCGCCAGCTGGCGTTCACGGTTGGAGGGCGCGCTCGGTACGAGCTGCGTCGCTGGCTCGCCGCGACGGCACGGGTCGACGTCGGTACGGCTCGGACTTCGCTCGAGATCGACGCGATGCAACGGACAGCCGCCGACCACGGCTGGGGAGCGATCAGCGCGACGGCGATCGGCGGCGAGCTGGTGGTCCGCGTTCCGCGATCCTCGAAGCTCACGATTGGTCTGCGGCTCGAGCTCGGCTACGTGGCAGCGACCGCGGTCGAGTTGACCCCATCGGTCGACGATGGCGACATGACGATTCAGCTACCGACGGCCGCGTCGTCGTTCGGGAGTCTGTCGTTGAGCGGGCCATCGTTCGACATCGTGGTGTTCAGCCGGTTCTAGCTTCACTGATTGGTGAGCAGCGCCGCTGCGATCGCGATCACCGCCGCGATCGCAACCAATGCGATGATGAACGTACGGCCACTCATCGGCGCCGTGCCCGACGAGCTCTTGCTCTGTTCCCCCAGCTCGCGAGTCTCCGATGCCTCGTAGGGTCGCTGGGGGCCGAGATCTGGCATCGTCATGACACCAGTGTGACCCGAGCCTCGCGCCGCGTCATCCGTGTGCTGAGCGATCGTCATCGGCCGACGCGGTTGATTACGAAGTGTGACGTCGGCGGCAGCGGTCCCGAACATTACTTGCGCGTGTCGATGCCATGGGGTCGAATCCCGCCATGGAACACGAGCGCAGGCGGTTCGCTCGGCATTCGATCCAGTTGCCGGTGAGCGTGTCGACGCCGGTGCGGCGCAATCGGATCGGGGTCATTCGCGACGTCAGCGCGAGCGGCATGTTGTTTCATAGTCTGAGTCGGTTCGAGATCGGCGAACGGGTCACCGTGATGTTCCGGATCGGGCGCACCGGGTCTACGACCGCGCACGTCGTGCGGACCTATCACGATCCGAACGACGAGAATCTATTTCGGTTCATCACGGCGGTTCAGTTCGACGCACCTCTGCTCGATCTGCCGCTCGGCGAGGACCCGCTCGGCGATGACACCTTGCGCGAGGAATAACCGCGAGTAACCGCCCCATCGACGGTGGTCGAGGCCGGGTCGTGGAGTAGCATCCGTCGATCGGACCCTCCGGATGACCCACCCCGCGCCGCCCCCCAACGTTCCTCCCGCGATTGCTGTGACCGTTCCGGTCCACGACCCCGAAGCCGAGTGGCTACGCGAGGTCTACAAGCCCGACGAGCCGAACCTGACGGTGCGTGCCGTGATCGTCGGCGCGCTGATCGGCGTCGTCATGTGTTTGTCGAACATCTACGTGTTCTTTAAGACCGGGTGGAGTCTCGGCGTCACGCTGACGGCGTGCCTGCTGGCGTTCGGTGTGTTTCAAATCGGTCAAGCGCTGAGGCTGACCCGCAAGCCGCTAGGAGCGATCGAGAACAACGCGCTGACCACCGTCGCGTCGGGCGCGGGCTATATGACCGGAGGCGGCAACATGGCTGCATTTGGTGCGCTCGTCATGCTCACACCAGCGCGCCCGCCTCAGATCCCGATGATCATGTGGTTCGCCGTGATCGCTGCTCTGGGGGTCTTCGCTGCGATCCCGATCAAGCGCCAGCTGATCAACAAGGAAGGGCTCGCGTTTCCGACGGGCACGGCGACAGCGGAGACGATCCGCTCGATCCACGGAACCGACGCTCGCGGCGGCTCGAACAAGGCCCAGGCACTGCTACTCGCCGGCGTGTTCGGCGCGATGATCGCGGTGCTTCGCGACCTCGTGAAGGTGATCCCATCGGCGCTGCCATTCGCCGGACAAGCAGCCGCCGCTTGGACGATCACGTTCAAGACGGAGGTCGTCCTGCTCGGCGCAGGTGCGCTGATGAGTCTTCGCACCGGCTGGTCGTTGCTCGTCGGCGGACTCGCGACCTATATCGTGCTCGGGCCCTGGCTCCTCGGCGAGGGAATGATCGCGTCGTCGAAGTACAAGGACATCGTGACCTGGACGGTATGGCCGGGCGCAGCGATTCTCGTCGGCTCGGGCCTGACATCGTTCGCGCTCGACTACAAGAGCCTCGCCCGCGCATTCACCGGACTGTCATCGGCATTTCGCGGCGGTCGACGGGAGGAAGGTATCGCGACCGTGGAGTCACCTGACTGGTGGTTCCCTGCAGGTTTCATGGTGCTGTCTCCGATCGTGATCTCGTTGATGGCGCTGCTGTTCGACATCCCGGTGTGGGCTGCGCTGATCGCGATTCCGCTCGCCGTGTTGATGGGGTTCATTGCGGCACGCGTGACCGGCGAGACCGATGTCACACCTACCAAAGCGCTGGGTCCGGTGACCCAGATGATCTATGGCGGGATCACGCCGGGAAATCTCTCGGGCAACATCATGTCCGCCAATGTCACCGGTGGCATCGGATTGCATGCCGCCGATCTACTCACCACGCTGAAGACAGGGTGGTTGCTCGGGGCCAAGCCGCGCCATCAGGTATATGCCCAGTTGTTTGGCGTGATCGTCGGTGCTGCGATCGTCATGCCGGCATTCACGCTGATCATTCCGGTCGACAAGCTCGGTACCAACGATTGGCCGGCGCCATCATGTCTGGTGTGGGCTGGGGTCTCGCAGGTGTTCGCTGACGGACTCGCGGCGCTCGATTCCTCGAAGAAGCTCGCGATCGGGATCGGTCTGACGCTCGGTGTTACGCTCGCAGTGCTCGAGAAGGTCGCGTCAGCAAAGGTCAAGCGGGTGATTCCTTCGCCGAACGCGCTCGGTCTGGCGATGGTGATTCCCGCGAGCAATGCGATCGCGATGTTTTTGGGCTCCGCAATTGCCGAGATCTTGCGACGCAAGCGACCAGCGATCGCCGGCGACTATGTAGTGCCGGTGGCGTCAGGGTTCATTGCCGGTGAAAGTCTCGCAGGGATTGCGGTGGCCGCTGCTGCAGCCGCTGGCTGATCGACCTTCCGATCGAGATCGCTAGCGACTGCTATTGCCACTGCCGCGTTAGGCACTCGGGGTTCGAACAAGTGCCGAGCAAGACTCGCTTACCAAGCAAGTGATCCGTCGTTAGGCCCGGTGTGCGGCGAGGTGCGAGGACAGCGTGCGACGTTGATCGAACTGGAGCGAGCCTAATGCCCTTCCGCTGGAAAACTTTTATCTACGTGACTTGTTTAGTGTTCATCGGAGTTAGCTCGAGCGAAGCGGCGCCGGCCAGGCATAAGAACGACGCCCACGTCGCGTCGCCTGCGATCCTCCGATAGCCCCGCCGGCGCCGATCGATCGACCGAACGTATGTCGCCCGATGAGCCGAGTGCCGCCGCGCATCGGCAGCCTCGACCAGTGCTTCCTCTACATGGACCCGCCTACACGCGGCTGTCGCAGACGTTCTGAGAGGCGGCTGCGTAGTTGCCCCGTTGCGTGCCTCCGGGCGACAATTGCTCAGTGGGGAACCAGCTCAAGCAGCTATCGATCTGTCCTGTCCTTGTTCTGGGTTTGACCTCGCTGCAGCTGGCGTGCGGCGACGACCCGAGTGACTACAACCCCCCGCCGCCGGGCGTCGATGCGCCGCCGATGGCGGATGGTGGCGTCCCGATCGATTCCAACCTCGTGATATCGGACGCGACCGACGCGGCGCTGCCGATCGACGCGCCGGGCAACGGCGCGGCGCCGGTGATCACGCTGATCGCCCCGGATCCCGCGCTGCTGATCGCCGGCGTGATGCGGCTCGAGGTCGAAGCCACCGACGACGATGGCATCGCGGGTCTGAGCGCGACGATCAGCAGCTATACGATCACGATGGACCTGCAGCCCGGGACCAACCGGTGGGTCGGGCTATTCGACACCAAAGACCTCGCCGGAATGGTCGTCCCGACCGTGATCGTTCGGGCGATCGACAACGTCGGCGATGACACTCAGCTCGGATTCCAAGTGACGCTCGACAACGAGCCGCCGCTGTCGGCGCTCGACCCGGCGAACGTGCGCATGGTGGGGCTCGACGCGGGCGATCAGGTGTGCAGCGCGGCGTTCGATCCGCTCGGTGGCGACGCGCCCAATGACGGCGAGGTCGTTGCCCAGCTGTTCGAGCTGCGCGCGCGTGTGACCGATCTATCGAACAGCGGCACGATGACCACGACGGTGTTCATCCCGTACGCAGGGGTTCAATCGGTCGAGCTCTACGTGTTCGATGACTCGAGTGTGCCGCTGGTCGTCGATAGCGACGCCGATGGAATCTGCGACGACATCAACCCGAATATCGTTCCCGCGATCATCCCGATGACGTCGAACGAAGCCGCGGTCGTGACGCTGAACGGCATCGTGCCGTCGGGCACGGCGTACTTTGGGAACAACTTCTCGTTTGGTGGCGAGAACGCATTCGCCTGCGGCTACGGCACCGATACCGAGTTCCCGGCGTCGTTGTGTTTCGCGGAGCTCGACGCCACGATCGCGATCTCGACGCCATTCGGAGATGCACCGCAAGTGTTCGGCATCCCGCCGGTGGCGACCGGCAACTGCATGGGTTATGCGTTCGACGCGCGCGCCAACAACATCGACGATGGTTGGGCATGTGTCGCGACGTTGACCTACGACAAGATGAACAACCGCAGCGTCTCGGCGCCGCTCCGGATCTGCATCGATGCTGATGACGACGGCGCGGAGTGCCCCGAAGATTGGGGCCAGATCGCCGACCCGGGCGAGCGTCCCAACTGCACCGGAACGGTCACCGCCGGTGTCGTCAACGCCACCGCTTGTACCCCGCGCGAGTACTTCCGCAGCAGCGTCGCGAACGAATTCGAGCTGGTCTTTCCGTAGTCACAAAGAGGGTAGTCGACGAGCCTGGGTAGTCGGAAATACCCCAGCGCGAATCGCGATCTAGCCACATGTCAGTGGGGTCGTTTGTTCCGCCATTGCGACCCCGCGAGGCCGCGAGCCCCAGAGCGCGCGAAACCCACACGCTGCGGAGTTGTTGAAATCGCGCCGCCACGATCGCGTTTCGATCGGGCTGACGTTTTGCACTAGCGTTCGGTCGCAGCGGTGACGTGAAGCAACCGTCGCGGTGACGGTGGTGTGTGTCGGGCTGGTCGGCGTCCGTGCGTGCGACGGTGCACGCGCGTGCACAAGGCGCGTCCGCGCGTCTCGGTGGAGCTTCACGTCCCGCTTCGGCTGTAACCCCAACGAGGAGAGCGAATGCGTAGCAGCAGTATCGGTTGTGTCCTAGCGGTGAGTGGTGCGGTGCTTGGTGGTTGCGTCGAGACCGATGACTGGTCCGATACCGAGGACGACGCCGAGCAGCTCGCCGAGAACCTCGGTGAGATCGAGCAGTCAATAACGGCTGCTCAATTCGTGCCGTCGGGGAGTAACCTCAACTTCATCGGGATCTATCGAATGAAGATCCGCGACACCGGCAACTGCATGAACCAAAGCGGGCTGTTTCTGCCGTGCAAGACCAATGACGCTGACCTCAGCGATCAGTTCGCGATTTATCAAGGTGCGGATGCCAATTACCACCTGTGCGTTCCCAGTCCGCCACGCCGCGTGTCCAGGGAGTACTGCACCGAGTGGGACTACGATGAGGGCGTCGGCGGTAACGTCTGGCCGTATTGTGTCGAGTCGGCGATCGGCGAGGTGTACGAGTCGACGTGTATGGCGCCGGCGACGACCAGCAGCTCGGTGGTGGGTGCGGTCAGGACCGAGCTCTCGGTGAAGGATCAGGGGATGACCGCGTTCGTGCGCGCGAATGCCGAGGTGATCGCGATGGCGACGTCGACGCCGAACGAGTTCGTGCTCAAGAGTCGAGTGCGCAACTCGGCCGGCACCGAGAAGCGGATCTACTTCCGCGACGTCAACACCAACGCGATCGGCTTGAGCAAGAGCTCCAACAGCGACAACGCAAAGCTCAACCGTCACTTCGTGCCGCTGCGCGTGTCGTCGTACGACGGACCGCAGAAGAAGATCGTCGGGAAGTGATGCGTCGTGCGCCGAGCCGCGTCGGTCGTTAGCAGCGCGCGACTCGGTGTGATTTCCACCGCTAACGGAGCTACGCTCCGACACTCGTCGCTGTGCGCCCTCGCCTCAAAGTGGTGGCCAGCACACGGATCACATTGCGGGTGGTCGTGAGTCATGTAGCGCGGCGATGGTCGCCGCCTACTTTTGTCGCAGCGAACTCGCGCAGCTCGGCGCTCGCCGTTTACAGTCGAGGGCGGGGGGCTAATGAGCAAGGTGCGCGACATCCGCTCGGTACTGGTGGTGGACGACGATGAGGTGTACTTGCGACTGTTTGCACGATCGTTCACGCGGACACCTCCGATCGAGGTGTTCACCGCGCGCGATGTAGCGTCGGGTCGTGAGCTCGCGCGCGCCGAGCGACCCGACCTCGCGATCGTCGACCTCCAGCTCGGCAAGGAATCGGGGATCGATCTCGTGCGCGCGATCAAGGCGGAGCTCCCAGCGACCTTCATCACGGTGTGCACCGCGTACGCATCGACCGAGATCACGGTTGCGGCGATGCGCGCCGGTGCCGATGACGTCGTGCACAAGTCCGGCACCATGGATGAGATCATGTTGCGCGCGGAGGATCCGGGCATTCTTCATGCCGAGCCGCAGACGCTCAGCCTCGAGCTCGTCGAGTGGGAGCACGTGACGCGCGTGGTCTCCGAGTGCGGAGGTGACTTGTCCGAAGCAGCGCGTCTGCTCCGCGTCGATCGTTCGTCGTTGCAGATGTTTCTCGGTCGCCCGGCGCCGACGTCGTGACCCGCGAGCCGGCCGAGCGCTGGCAGCCCTTCGTACCTCGCCACAGAGGATCTGGCGGGTTGATCGCGCCGATCCATCGCCGATCGCTTCGGTGCGCTCGCTGGCGTTACCGCTAGTAGCGCTGCGCTCGCGCGCCTCGCCCTCGGCGCGCCTCGACGCCCGCAACCCATCATCTCCTCTGTGTCGAGGTTCTAACCGTGTTATCAGCAGCGCCATGCGCTTTGCTCTTGCTGCGGTTCTCGTCGCGTGTGCTGGGTCTTCGCCCGCTCCGGTAGCGCCACCATCTAGTTCCACCGCGATGGCATCGCGGCCGGAGCCGGTGGCGGATTCCGGCGACAAGATGGATAGCTTCACGATCAACGGCTATCTCCTCGCCGGTGCCGAGTACTGGCCGTATTCGGGCACCGCGGAGATCAGGTACCCCGAGGAGGTGTTGTGGGGGTTCTATCCCGAGAAGGGCGTCGTTCCGGAGGGCGAGACCGAACCCAATCCTGACAGCGCGCGGCCCGAAGCGATCGCATGTGCAAAGACCGCGTTCGCGGCGCTTCGCGCGTTCGTATCGTCGGATCCGCCCAAGTTGCACAAGATCGTCGAGCTGGGCGCGAGCCAGGGCTTCGTGCCGCGGTTCTATCTATGGACCAACGACTATGGCCGTGCAGCGGAGCCATATCCGCCGGGAGTTCGCGAAGCACGCCTGTGGTACTGGAAGCGCAAGACACCCGACCCCGCGCGTCCGCCCGGATACTGGAAGTGGGAGTCGTCGCTGACCCAGCAGGGCGAATGCAAGATCCCGCGTCCCGAGCAGATCGAGCAGTACCTGACCGAGACCCTTGCGACCGTTCAGGCTGCCGCGCGCTGAGTCGCGACAAGGTTCAGCCTGTACGCGACGGCTCGTCGAGGTATACAGGCTCGTGATGTATCGGCTCGTCGCGGTAGCCCTGCTCGGAATCACCGCATGCAAGGGAGCGCCAACCGCGGCCTCGCGTGCCGCGCAGCGCGATCCACATTCGTACGCAGTCCCAGAGCGCGCCGCGGTTCGCCATCTATCGCTCGATCTCAAGGTCGACTTCGAGGCGAAGACGCTGACCGGCACGGCGGCGTTGTCGCTGACGCGTGCCAATCGATCGGCCGACGACGTGGTGCTCGACGCCAGCGGTTTGACGATCTCGTCCGTCGTGGAGTGCGGCTCGGCCAAGCCGCTGAGGTTCGCGCTCGGACCGGTGCGAAAGCTGCTCGGCCAGCCGCTAACCATCGCGCTGGGTAGCGAGGACTGCGTCAAGATCGCGTACCGCTCGGCGCCCGATGCGGGCGCGTTGTTGTGGGTCGATCCGTCAGGGACGTCGGGCAAGCAGCACCCGATGTTGTTTACGCAGTCGCAGGCGATCCTCGCCCGCACGTGGATCCCACTCCAGGATTCGCCGGCGGTGCGATTTACTTATGACGCGACGATCCACGTTCCACCGGGAATGTGGGCGCTGATGAGCGCCGAGAACCCGAACACGTTGATTCCCGACGGCGTGTGGAAGTTCAAGATGGAGCAACCGATCCCGTCGTATCTGATGGCGCTGGCGGTCGGCGACTTTGCGTTTCGTCCGATCGGCCCGCGCAGTGGTGTCTATGCGGAGCCATCGGTGGTCAACGCCGCCGCTGCCGAGTTCTCCGAAGTCGAGGACATGATGAAGGCAGCGGAGCAGCTCTACGGTCCGTACCGGTGGGGGCGCTACGACATGCTCGTGTTGCCGCCGAGCTTTCCATACGGAGGAATGGAGAATCCGCGGCTGACATTTCTAACTCCGACGGTGATCACCGGCGATCGCGGTCTGGTGTCGCTGATCGCGCACGAGCTCGCGCACTCATGGTCAGGAAATCTCGTGACCAACTCGACGTGGAACGATTTCTGGCTCAACGAAGGATTCACGACCTACGTCGAGCGCAGGATCATGGAGCAATTGCGCGGCGCGGCGGCGTCGGACGTGTTGTGGGTCCTCGGTGGTCAAGACCTCGAGAGGTTCCTGGCCGAGACTGGACCGTCCGACCGTTCGACGCGGCTGGCGCTCGACTACGGCGCCGACGAGGATCCCGATGAGATGGGCTCGGATGTCGCTTACGAAAAGGGCGCGATGTTCCTGCGCCAGCTCGAGCTCGCGTGCGGGCGTGACAAGTTCGACGACTTCTTGCGCCGGCGGTTCGATCGGCGCGCATTTCAATCGACCGACTCGCAGGCGTTCGAGGCCGAGGCCAACGCGGAGCTGATCGCGAAGGGCTGTCAGATCACGGCGAACCAACTCTCGACCTGGTTGCACGCCCCGGGGCTTCCGGCCGACCTCAAGCGCGTGAGCTCGCCGCGGGTCACCGAGCTGCAGACCGCCGCTCGCAAATTCGCAACGGTCTCGAGCCTCGACGCCGACGAGATCTTGCCGGCCAGTAGTGCGCCTACCCTTGAATGGGTGGTGTTCCTTCGCGCGCTGCCGGAGGACATCGATCCGCAAAAGCTCGTCGATCTGGATCAGCGATTTCGTGCCGCGTGGTCGACCAACGCGGAGATCCTGATGCACTGGTACCCGATCGTGATCCGCTCCGGTGCGCCGAGCGTTGACGCGGCGATCCAGGAGTTTCTGCTGCGGGTCGGCCGCCGCCGCATGGTGATGCCGGTCTACGAAGCGATGATGGAGTCCAAAGATCCGCGGTGGCGCAAGATCGCAGCGGACACGTTCGACCGCGCGAGGTCGCTGTACCACCCGATCACGCGCGACTCGGTCGCGAAGCTGATCAGCGGCAAGTGACCAGAAATCCCGCCCAAGCCGCCACCTCCCTACGTCCCCGTGAGTGTCGTCGCGAGCTACGGCGTGCGCGTCGTCAGCGAGTCCACAGCGTGGACGGGTGGGCTGGCGCCGTTGATCAGATGTTTGATCGCGGACAGCACGAGGCGCTGACTCTCGAGCATGTTCTTGCCGGCGAATGCGGTCGAGACTACCGAGATCGTGTAGTGGCCGCCGCCGCCGGATACTTCGACGACCGCGTCGGGCATCTTGGTCTTGATCGACGAGGTGATCGCGTCGGGGACGCTGCCCACGAAGTCAGTCGGATGATCGCTCATGCCCCTCGTTCGCATGTAACCAGCGGCGGCACAAGAGGGTAGGCTGGCCGTGACGATGCTCGACGCCTCGGCGATCAAGGTCGACCTGCCAAGCGTCAGCCAATGCACCGACTACACGTGCGGACCGGCGGCGCTGCTCGCGGTGTGTCGCTACTACGGCGTCGGGCCAGCAACCGAGCGCGAGATCGAGCACGCCATGCAGATGTCATCGCGCGGGAGTGATCCCGCACACCTGATCGCCGCCCTGGACCGCTTTGGCCTGCAACACCGCGAGCGCCAGCCGATGACCGACGACGAGCTTCGCGCGAGCCTCGACGCCGGGCGGCCAGTCATCGTCATGTTGCAAGCGTGGGCCGAGCCGCGGCCGGTCTCGTATCGCGATCATTGGATCGATGGCCACTGGGTGGTCGCGATCGGCTACACCGCCGATGGCATCGTGTTCGAAGATCCGCTGCTGGACGGCGAGCGCGGGTTCCTCGGCTACGACGAGCTCGATGAGCGTTGGCACGATCTCGAAGGTGCTCACGATCGCGAGGTCGTGCGTTACGGCCTCGTGGTGTGGGGCGAGCGCGGGAGGCCGGCCAACGGAAGCTTGCTCGCGCGTTCGATCTCGTGAGCCACTATGCGAGCAGTAACGGTGCTGCCGTGGTCACGCCGAACCGCAGCACTCGTCCGATGAACACGACGGCGGTGAACCGCCAAAACCCGATCTTCATCAGCGGCCGCGCGATGAACGACATCAAGTACAGCGGCGGCAGCCCGACGGTCGCGGACAAGCCGAGCACGAGCATCGGCTGCTTGTTCCAGCGCTCGATCCGATGGATCGCTGCGTCGAGCTGCTGCTTGAGCTTGCCGCGCGGTAGCGCCATCGCGCCGGCGCCTGCGAAGTAACACGAGGTCTTGGCGAGCTGGTGACCGATCGAGGCGAGCAACACGATCACGATCAGCTGTGCCCAGCTCGGCGCGTATAGCGTGGCGACCCCGAGCAGAAACACTTCGATCCCGACGATCGGCAGCATTCCCGCGACGAACGCGACGATCAGCGTTCCGCCGTACAGCCCGAGGCTCGCGAGGATGCTCACGGTCATTCATCCACGATAACAGGCGCGCGTCATCGCCGGAGCATCACGATCGTGACGGCGATCGCAGTGAGCCCGAGCAGGATCAGCCCGAGCCAGCCGAGCAATCCGAGCCACGCCGGCGCGAGTGACGCGCCACCGCGACGAATACACGACAAGCACACCGCGAACGTCGTGGCGCCACCTTCGGTTAGCTCGCAGCAACCACCGCAGACTGGTCGCCGGCATCGCGCACATGGCCCCACGGCCGTTGCGCTGCACAGGGCACACCTGGCGACCGGTCCGTCGCCACTCGACATCAGCGACGTCATTGCGCAGGCGGCGACATCACGCCCGGGGCACCGGTGACCGTGCCGTTGATTCGGATCCTACCAACCCCGCCGCCGCCGCCGCCGCCGCCATTGCCGGTGAAGCTCGAGCCCATGTTTCCAGCGCTCGCACTACCGCTGGTCGCACCGCCGTTACCGCCGGTGGAGTCGCCGCCGGTCACGACTCCGCCGCCGTTCGCGCGCTGGTCCGTACAACTACCGGCTGCGCCAGCCTCGGCTGCGCCCGAAACCACCCCTTGACCGCCGCCGCCACCGTTCGCGCACAGCCGACTCTGGGCGCCGAAGTTGATCTGTGGTGCTTCGAGCAGAATCGCGCCGCCCGAACCGCCACCGCCACCGCCGCCCTTACTGTCCGAGGCGCCGCTGCCGCCGTAACCTTTCATGTCGATCGTGCCGAGCACGTCGATCTGCGTCAGCGCCGAAATTTGAAGCCCGCCACCGCCGCCACCGCCGGGTGCGCTCGATCCGCCTGAAGTCAGTCCGCCACTCCCACCGTAACAACCGGTGACGAGCGGAACTAGCGCGGGCGCGCTTTGGATCTCGCCGGGGTCACCTGGCAGTCCCTTGGAACCAGGCGGCATGTCACCACCTCGGCCGCCAGCCCCACCGCCCACCGGCGACGGGGAGGCCAGGGCTCCGAGTGACCCACCGCCGCCTCCGCCGGCGCCGCAACTACCAGAGCCGTTACCGCCATTGCCGCCCGCACCGGCGCACGTGGTCTCTGGCTGATGCATCACCGCTTGCCAGGTGATCATTGCGCTGGCATCGATCGTCGCGGTCCCGTTGACCAGGATGATCAGCGGCTCGTTTCCGCGAATTTGCAATATTGACGTGATCGTCAAGTTGCGAGCCATCAGCACCGACACCGTCGGCGCCCCCGGCGTCAGTTGGCTCAGGTGCTGGATCCGGGGATCGAAATTGAGCTCGAGGGTATCGCCGGTGGGATTGGTGAAGCTGACGTCGCTTGAGACGCCGCTCGCGTTGAGCTGGCACGGGTCGATGTTCGAGATCACCGGCCAACCGCACGACGTATCGATCGGGACGTGCGCGTCAGCCATGCCCGAGTCGTTGACTGGCTCGCACGTGTCGGTCTGATTGACCGCGCACACGCCGTCGTTGTTGCAGACCAAGCCGTTCGGACATGCGGGCGTACCAGATCCACACAGCAGCTGACACGCCTCGATCGAGGGCTTGTAACAGCTCGCGACAGCGGTGAGCCCTGCAATCCCGACCGTCGAGATCAGAACGCGCATGACCACACCAGCGATGCGCTGTCCTGCGTCGGAACAATCGCGATCGGAGGCTGCTCGGCGGCGGTGCGCCGGCCGAGGATATACAGCACCGTGCCGCCCACCACGAGGGCGCCACCCACTGCGCCCAGAATCTTCGCGTTGGTCGCAGCGCTCTTGCCTCGGTCGTCGAGCTTTGGATCCCATGCGGGTCCGTCTTCGACGTCGCGGGCGATGCTGCGCGCCTTCAATGCGAACACCACGCTACCGATCACGCCGGCGGCACCGACACCAGCCGCCGAGATGCCAATGATCCGCTGCGTGCGGCCAGGATGACGAGTTGGTTGCGACGGCTGGACTGCGATCGGCTGCGCAGTCAGCGGTGCGGGTGGGGTTGCGGGTGGGGTTGCGGGTGGTCGCGACGGCGTTGGTCGAGGCGGTACAGGCTCAGGTTTCGCAGGCACTGGCTTGGCTGCGGGGCACGGTTCGAGCTCGGCGATCAGCTGATCGACCCGAGCGATATTCTTCTCCTTCGGAAACTTCCGCTTGTACGTTCGATAGAAGTTGATCGCCTCGATGCAGTCGCCTTTCAGGCGATACGACTGCGCGATGTTGAACAGCGACGCTGGCTCGGGCCGCAAGCGATACGCTTCCTTGAACTTCGCGATCGCGAGATCCCATTCGCGAAGGTCATAGAGCCGGCGCCCTTCGTCGAGCGCAGCTGCCGCCGGATCGGCCGCTGACTGCGCGCGGGCCTCTGCTCCGAACATTGCGAGCGCGCTCGCCAAGGTGGCGCCGACTATCCAGGCTCTCGTCATCAAGCTCCTCTACATCGCGGCGTCGGGATCATCGATCGGCGCCGGCTTCGCTGGCTTTCGCGGCTTGGGGCGCGCCGGCTTCGCCGGCTTGGCGGGCTTCGCGGGTGCAGTCTTCGCCGGCTCTGGCGTCGCAGGATCCGCTGCGGGCTCGGGCTTGGCAGGTTCCGGCTTGGCAGGTTCCGGCTTGGCAGGTTCCAGCTTGGCAGGTTCCGTCTTGGCAGGTTCCGGCTGGTCGGGCTGCGCTGGGGTGGCGGGTTCTGGCGCAGCGATCGCCGGCTTCGCTGGCTCCGCTGGCGCGGCTGCGGGTTGCGACGTGGCCGGCTGCGCGGGAGGCCCGCTGGCACTTCCGCGGTTCCCGAAGAACACGGCAACGCCGATCGCGATCGCGATCAAGCCGCCGATCACCGCGAACAGTGTGCGCGACTTGGCGGGAGGCGCCGCCGCCACGCTCTGGGTTCCCGCCGGAGGTGTTGCGTATCCGGGCGGTTGTGAATGGTGGCTTGGCTGGTGATAGCCGGCTGGCGTCGGGACTGCGCCGACGGGAGTGTACGCACCCGGAATCGTGACCTGGGCGTGCGACGCGACAGTGCTCGGTTCGCCGATCCCGTTCGCGGTCACGAACTGCAGCGCGCGGCGAAACTCATCGCGCGCCTCGGCGAGAGTCGGGCGATGCGCTGCGTCCTTCGCGAGCATTCGCATCACCACCATGTCGAGCGGAGGAGGGACGTGAGGATTCTTGTCGCGTGCTGAGGGTGGCGGCGCGAAGAGATGTTTGGCGAGCATGTCGGCCGCATTGTCCGCGGGAAATGGCAGCTCGCCTGTGAACATCTCGTAGGCCAGCGCTCCGGCTGCATAGACGTCCGTCCGGTGGTCGACCAGATGTCCGCGCGCCTGCTCCGGCGAGATGTACGCGGGCGTGCCCAGCAGATTGCCGGTGCGCGTTCGCTCGGCGCGCGCGTTGTCGTTGCCGAGCAGCTTCGCGATCCCGAAGTCGAGCAACTTGACCTGCGGCTGGGTGCCTTTGATCTCGACGAGGAAGATGTTGTCGGGCTTGAGATCGCGATGAACGATGCCCTTTTCATGAGCGGCTTCGAGCGCGATCAACACGGTCTCCAATGCTACGAGCGACTGTGCCAGCGTCATCGGGCCGCGTTCGAGCCGACTGCGCAGGCTCTCGCCGCGCAGCCACTCCATCACGAAGTAGCAGCGGCCATCCGACAGCGTCCCGAACGCGAAGATGTCGACAATGTTGGGATGACCGATCTGATTGACCGAGCGAGCTTCCTGAATGAACCGCTCCACCGCTTCGCGGTGCATCGAGAGCTCGGGATGCAGCACCTTGACCGCGGCGCGCTTGGCGATCACCGGATGAGTCGCCGAGTAGACCCTGCCCATCCCGCCCTCGCCGAGCATGCCTTCGATCTGGTATTCGCCCACCATCGATCCTGGACCGATTTCGGTGTGCGAGGGCATACCTCCGGCGAGACCGCTGGCGCTGATGGTTTCGTCGGTGCCCGTGCCGGGCTTCCCGGAGCCTGCCATGCCGCAGATGATAGCAGCGTGCGCGCGAATTTCCGGGCCGCGTGATCCGCTTCGTCGCGGCTAGTGCGCGGTATCCGACAACGGCGCACCCACCGCTCGCACGTGGTCTCGAAACGCTCGGCCGGCGCGGCGCAGCGCGAAGCTTGCGAGCAAGGTTCCGCCGAGCAGTCCCGAGATCGATCCGACGACGAGGCTGCCCGGATCGTCGAGATGTGAGACGTGCAACCGCACGTGCATCAGTCCAACGCACAGTGCGATGCAGGCGACGAACGTCCATTGCGCGCGGCCGCGATGCTCGCTGGTGATCATGGCGGGACGGCGGGCGATGGACGGGACGAGGTACGCGATCACGATCGCAAGCCCGACCAGGGTGCTGCCGTGCTGGAGGATGCGATGTAGCGCGGTCTCGCCGATGATGGGAGCGACGTAGCGCGCCTTGAGCTCGGGAAACGCGCGCACGAATACGCCGCGCGCATGGGTCGCGCCATCCCACAAGATGTGGGTCAACCCCCCGAACGCCGCCGCGATCGTCATGCTCAGCAGATCACGTGGTGCGCGAAATGACGGTGCACGCTCGACGCTTCCGAACGACCGCAGTAACCGCCGAGGTGCCGCTAGCAGCACCGGCCACTTGACGACGTGATGGTAGAGCGCCGCCAGGATCAACGTCATCGGCACGCACCACACCGCCAAGCCGATGAACGTGTGGCTGATCGCGCTGACCTGCTCGCCGCGAACGAAGTATTCGAAGTCGGGGACCATGCTGCCGATCACCAAACACGTCGGATCGAGTCGAAGCCGGTGATGCCAATGAACGGCTGGCAGGATCGCAGCGACGTGTGCGGCGGTGAACGGCATCAGTTGCCCGCGGCAATCGGGAGGCGTTCGAGCGCGCGTTGCGCTGCGGCAATCGATCCTGGTCGCGCGCGCAAGCTCGCCCACGGATCACCACGCCGATCGAGCCGAGCGCGCACGCCGCGCATGCAGATGCCATCGGGCGTCACCTCGTCGAGCTCGCTCCATTCGATCGGCGCCGAGATCGGAGCACCAGGGCGGCCACGCAGCGAATACGGGGCGACCATCGTGGCGCCGTAAGCATTGCGCATGGTGTCGAGGAACAGCCGGCCGCGACGATCCTTCTTGTAGAACTCCGTGGTCACGAGCTCCGGATATTGCGCGCACAACAACTTCGACAGCCGGTCGCAGAATCCGAACACCTCGCCAAACGAGGCCGTTGCGTCGAGCGGTGCGACCACGTGGAGGCCCTTCGACCCGGTGACCTTGACGAACGCGGCGAGATCGAGCTTGTCGAACAGCTCGTGGATGATTCGCGCGGATTGGCGCACCATCTCAAACCGGCCCTCGGGTGGATCGAGGTCGAAGACGAGCTCGTCCGGGTGGTCCGGAGCTTGATGCCGGCTGGTCCACACGTGCAGGACGATTCCGCCCTGGTTTGCGAAGTACACCAATGCCGCAGGGGTGTCGCACAACGGATAGACCACGCGCGTCTTGGCTCCGAGCTCGACGCGCCCGATCCAGGGCGGGTAGTGCTTCTGCGCATGCTTTTGATAGAAGCCGCCTTTGTCGATCCCCTTGGTGAATCGCTCGATCGTGAGCGGACGATCCGCGAGCTCGGGAACCATCATGGGTGCGACGTCCGCGTAATACGCCAGCACATCACCCTTGGTGATTCCTGCGTCCGGGAACATGACTCGGTCGACGTTGGTACACGCGACCGTGACATCTCCGAACTGGTACTCCACTCGCGAAGTGTGCCATCGACCGACGAGCCGTGAGGGTTGATGGTCGATAAACCGATGCGTGCTGGGTTAAGCTGGTCGAACGATGCGGCGACGCACGACTCGATGTAGAGACGCTCATCATCCCGAGCTCGATCTCGAAGTCGGTACGGCGGACCCGCAGCTCACCGATCGGTTGTTTGATTGGATCGAGACAACGGTTCGGAGCGGTACGACGTTCGAGCTCGGCGAGACCGTGAGGTTTTGTTCGGCGATGTTTCAAGTGCGCGGTCGGTCCGACAAGACCCTCGCGCTGTACGAGCCCAAGCCCGGAAGCATGCCGGTCGTGTGGATCGATTCCGTCGAGGATTCGCTGCGCACGGTGGAGCGCCAGCGCGAGGTGGTCGCGAGCGTGGGGCTCGCAGAGGATCTCGACTTCCCGGATCCGCTGCGGCTCACGTACTTCTGCACGCGCGTAGCTCGCGGCGCGCGGGTGACGTTTGCGCGCGGTGAGCCGCAAGCCAAGGACTCGGGATGGATCGCGATCTGTTGCCAGCCCGGGCACGACCACGACAATCCCGACGAGGTCGAATGTGTGACCATCCACGAGCTCGGCACCGTGATCCCCGAGTTCCGGCTGATTCAGGCGCTGCCGATCGGATCAGCAGTCCGCCTCGGCGGCGGCAAACCCGTGGAGCTCGCGTTCGATCGCAAGCTCCGAGCGATTCCGGACAGCTCGCTGCTCCAATCGCTCGGTTGCGACAGCCGGCCAGCATTCGAGCGCGGCTGGTAGGTCGCTCGTCCTGTGCGTGGCTCGGCCAGCGAGAGCCGTGGGTAGGAGCGTAAGCGTTGTTCACCTACACGGCGTCGCGACATGCATCGGCGGCGATCTCGGCGATTCAGCGTCGCCGGCGTGATCGACCCCGCGTGATGGCGTGTTCGTCGAGGGAAAACGGTTCGCGGCGCGCAGCTGATTCAGCCATACTTTCGACGTGCGTCTTGTCGTCGGGCTGATCGCGTTGACGAGCTGTTATGGGCCAACGCCGCATCCCGGAGCACCGTGTGGGGAAGACGGCGCATGCCCGGCGCCGTTGATCTGCGCGGCCGCCACCAGTACCTGCGAGGTCGACCCTTCTACGATCCCGCCAGGGGACGGCGGTCCGATCGACACCACCAGCGATGGCGAGATGGTCGTGCCGCCGGATGCTCCCGATCTGTGTTTCGGCACCGGGTTGGTAACGACGTGCCTCGATAGCGTTCCGACCTCGAAGCTGACCGTCAGCGGTGCCGCGACGATCAACACCAGTAACGACGCGAGCTGTACCAAGATCATCGGCGCGAACCCGGCGCTGTGCGTGGTGGCGGCGACCGAGATCGACGTCGCTGGGACGCTGCGCGTCGAGGGTACCCGTCCGATCGTCTTGATCTCGATGACCACGATCGAGGTCGGCGTCACCGGTGAGATCGACGCGTCGAGCCGGCGGACCTTCGGCGCTGCGGTCGGTGCCGGCGCCGACGTTGGCTGCGGAACCGGAACCCAAGCCAAGAGCGATGGCGGCGGTTATGGCGGTAGCTTCAGCGGTAAAGGCGGCGATGGTGGTGATGGCATCACCGAGATCGTCGGACTTGGCGACGGCGGCGTCGCGCTCGCAGCCGCCACGCCGCCGGCGCAGCTCCGAGGCGGCTGTCCGGGAGGCGCGGGCGCTGGCTCGACGGCAGGTGTCGGAGGTCATGGTGGCGGCGGGATGTATTTGATCGCGCGCACCAGCATCACCGTGAGCGGAACGCTCAACGCGTCGGGCGCTGGTGGCAGTGGCTGCACGGATACGTGCGGCGGCGGGGGTGGCGGCTCGGGCGGCATGATCGGTCTTGATGCCGCCGCGATCGAAGTCACCACGGCGGGCGAGGTGTTCGCCAATGGTGGCGGCGGCGCCGAGGGCAGCGTCTCTGCGGCCAGCGATTCCGGCAATGATCCGGCAGCTGCGGCAATCGCGGCGGTCGGTGGTTCCGGCGTGTCGTCGGGAGGCGGTGATGGCGGTGCCGGATCGGTCAGTGCGAACCGCAATGGCAGCGCCGGTGGTGGTGCGTCGCTCACCAACCCACCGGGGTCGGGTGGTGGTGGCGGCGGCGGTGCGGCCGGCGTGATCAAGCTCCACGGCACTGCGACGCTCGACGGGGATGTGTCGCCCCCACCGAGCTGACGATCGCGCGGCGCACAACCCGGCGAGAACGCCAGGTTCTACAGTCCCGCGAAGTCGATGAACCCGCGGTTCGGATCGGTGTGGATCAACTTCACGCGAGTACGGTCGCCGACGTCGAGCCCACGCTCGCCCCGCACAACACGGCCCTCCGCGGGAGGGCGCACCAGTCGAACGTAGGTTCCCTTCGATGATGCTCCTGTCACGATCGCATCGAACTCCTCGCCGATCCGCGATGACAACAGCGCCGCCGCCGCGACCTTGCGCATCGTTCGCTCGACCTTGCGCGCTGCGTTCTCACGTTCCGTGCAGTGCCGCGCGATCTCGAAGAGCTCGTCGTCGGTGTACGGCGAACGCGCCGCGACGCTCGCCGCTTTGAGCAGTCGCTGGGTCACCAGATCGGGATAGCGGCGGTTGGGCGCCGTCGAGTGAGTGTAATCCTCGACGGCGAGACCGAAGTGGCCATAGTCCGGGTCGGTCGCGCGCTGCAGCACATATTCGCCCGGCCCGAGCAGCTTGACCACCGAAAGCGAGAGGTCGGCGTACCGCGTCGGGTCCGCGCGACGCCGGATCGCGAGGAATTCGGAGAGCGCGCGCTGTTGCGGCTGGTGTGGCAGCTCGAAGCCATGGCTGCGGGCGAGCTCCACGATTCGATCCCAGCGCTTCGGCGCGCGAACGATTCGCCGGATCGATGAGAACCCGCGCTGCTCGAGGAACCGCGCGGTCGCGCCATTCGCAGCGATCATCAGATCTTCGACGAGTTGACGCGCGCGATTCTTGAGCATGACTTGGAGGTCGACGACGCGACCATCGCGAGTCACTGGCCTGGCTTCGATGCTCTCCAGATCGAGGGCACCGTTGTCGTGACGGCGTTGGCGGAGGCGCTGCGCGGCCTCGTCTTGCAGCGTGACTTGATCGGCGATCCGGCGATCGCCAGGCGGCCGTCCCTGGCCTTCGAGCCAGCCTCCGACGCGCTCGTAGACCAGCTTGGCGTGGTTGGTGACCACCGCGCGGTACACCCGGGTCGCGGTGTCTTCGATCTGACCCTGGGGATCGACGATCAGCTCGGTCACCACCGTTCGGCGATCGCGCCCCTCGAGCAGCGACGTCTGGTCGGTCGATAGCCGCTCGGGCAACATCGGAAACACGCGAGCTCCGGTGTACAGCGTGGCCGTGTTGATCGCGGCGTGCCGGTCGATCGGAGAGCCCAGTGGTGCGAGCGCATCCACGTCGGCGATGCCGATCCACAACCGGATCCTGCCGCCGGCTAGCTGTTCGGCGGCCTCGACCTGGTCGAGATCCTTGGAGTCATCGTTGTCGATCGACGACCACGGCGCGCTCCGCAGATCGATCGTGTGGTCGGCCGGCGGGTGCGCGGGAATCGTCTGATCGAGGCTCGCTGGAAGATCCGGCGTGAAACCTTGGTCGCGTAGCACCCGCCGCGCGATCTCCACCATATCGAGGTCACCACGCGCGGCCACGTCGCCAAGCTACCATGGCGCCCGATCTACAGAACGCGAACCGGCGATGGCTGCTGTGGGCCTCGGTGGGTGTAGCGCCTGTCTGAACGCTTGGTGTTGCAGATCTCGCGACCGGATGGTTTCGGCCCGGGGTTTCGGTGGTGGATAATAATCGTGATGCGACTGGCGGCGCCGCTCACTCTGGTCAGTCTGGTCGCTGGCGCGTGTGGATTTGACGGCACCGCCGCGATCGACGCCACGTCCGATATGGTTCCGATCGCCGGGCCGTGCCCGGCATACGCGACGGTGCTGCGCGACTGCTTGATCAGCACCGCGGCGACCCCGCCGGTGCTGGTCGGTTCTCGCGTGTACAACACGGACACTCACGTGCTTGCCGATCTGCAAGGCGGCGGCAATCCCGCGACGCCGTCGTTCATCGACGCGATGACCGATAGCGGTCCGATTACCGCCCTCGTGGTCCCATCCTTGTCGTTTAGCTCGACGTGGCGGCTGCGGGTAGTTGGTTCGCGACCGTTCGCGATCGTTTCGCCGGGCGCGATCACGATCGCCGGGTCTCTCGACGCAGCATCCGGCGGTGCAGGCACGCGCGCGACCGCCGAAGCGTGCGGCACCTCGATTGGAAGCGACGGCGCGACCAACTCTCAGAACATCGGTGGTGGCGCGGGCGGTGGCGGAGGCGGCTTCGGCTCGGTAGGCGGTGCCGGTGGTGGAGGCGACAAAAATGGCACCCCGACCCTCGGCGGTGCGGGTGGTGGCAAAGCCGATCTGCCGACCGGAGTGGTTGGTGGTTGCGCCGGCGGCAAGGGCGCTACCGGACCCGGACTAGGCGGCATCGGTGGCGCCGGCGGCGGAGCGGTCTATCTCGCCTCCGACGTCTCGATCTTGGTCAGCGGCGTCATCAACGTCGGCGGCGCTGGTGGGAATCGCGGCGAGTTTCAGAGCGGCGGCGGCGGTGGCGGTGGGGCCGGCGGCATGATCTTGCTCGAAGCGCCGATGCTGCGGGTGACGGGCGTGTTGGCCGCAAACGGCGGCGGCGGTGGTGGGGGCGCGGGTGGTAGCGGCGTCCAACTCGCGACGGCCGGCCTCGCGGGGATGCCGAACGTCACGGCGGCGAGTGGCGGCATCGGTGGCGCAGGGGACGGTGGCGGCGGTGCCGGTGGCAGTGGCGGATTTCTCTCGGCCGAAGACGGCGCCACCACAGCGGCGGCGAATGCAGGCGGCGGTGGCGGCGGCGGTGGCGTCGGCTACATCGTCGTGATGATGAAGACAGCGCTCGACGTCGACGGCGCCGAGATCACACCCGCACTGACGATCGCTCCTTGACCATCGCCGCGTAACGACACGTGGTGATCATGCGCGCCATGGGTGTGCCGGCGATTTGGTGTCCGATCGTCAGCGCGTGACGGAGTGCTTGCGTTGCGGCGGCGCGGCCGACCAGCGACGGTCTGCGCACGGAGGCTCCACATGGTCGATTCTTGTTATCGGTTGTCCGCGTCGTTTGCGGGGCTTGGTGCGTTGTTGATGATCCATGCCGGTTGCTCGTCGTCGAGCCCCGGCCACCACGACGCAACTCCCAAGGACGGAGCGAACAAGGTAATCGACGCGCGCGATGACGTGTATCCGGGACCGATTCCACCTCCGGATCTCAAGATCGCGTTCACCGGCGATACCGATACGACGGTGGAAGGCCGAAAGGTGATGGAGCTCGTGCGCGATCAAGGTGCCCACGCGCTGGTCGTCGCGGGCGATCTAAACTACGCCGGTGGTAGTCGCTCCGCGAAATGGGAAGCCCAGATCGACGACGTGCTCCCGGCGAGCTTTCCGGTGTTCCCCGTCCGCGGCAACCACGACGAGTCATGGACCGACGACGGCGCATATCGCGATCGGTTGACCACCCGCTGGGACGCGATCCAGACCGCTGGTGACCTCACGTGGTCCGGTGACCCGGGCATGAAGTCGGTGACGGTGTTCAAGGGCGTCACGATCGTATCCGTGGCGCCCTCGAACGGTGTCTCGCATGCGGAGTCCGCCGAATTCCTGAGCGCGACGTTCGCCGCCGACACCTCGCTGTGGCGGGTCGCCCAGTGGCACGAGAACATGCCGCCATTTCGAGTCAACGCAGGGTGTGGCAATGGTGATGACCTCGTCGGTTGGGAGGTCTTCGAGGAGGCGCGCAAGGCAGGTGCGTTCGTGGTCAACGGCCACAACCACGCGTTCGGGCGGACCAAGCTGCTCAGCTGCACCGGGGGCCCGTGCGCAACCGAAACTCGCGCCGCATGTGCGCCGAACAATCAGTTGCCAACCATCGCCGATGTTCCGGATCCGGTTGGCAAGCTGAGCCTATCGGCAGGTGAGGCCGGAACTACCTTCGTGATGGTGGTCGGGCTCGGTGGTCACGAGACGGGCCGCGTGAGCAATAACGGCGCTTGGTGGGCGAAGCAGGGCGGCAACGCGTGCGAAGCGGAAGACCCGGCGCCGCCTTGCGAGCGGACGGTCGCTGGCGCGATGTTCTGCACGTTCAATCCCGGCGGCACGAGCCCGCGTAAGGCGAGCTGCCAGTACATCGACATCGATGGCAAGGTGATCGATTCATTCGAGCTGACTTCGCAGCTGCACCTGGCGCCGCGGTAGCGGGGCGCCAGGTTCGACGCGAGCGGCGCGGACACTCGTTTGCAGGTCTCCGGGCGAGCCGGCAACTAAGGTGGCCACGAACCATCGTCGGGATCTTCATGACATGGCGTGGCGCGCCATTTGCTCAATCGTCTCGCCATGCGGATCGCCTACTCACTAGCGGTTTCTCTGGTTGCCATCGTGTCGTGCGCTTCGGATCCCGACGCCGAAGACGGCGCGAGCGATGATGGTCTGGGCAATGGCAAGGCTGACGGAACCGAGATCTCCGACTGTGAGAAGACCGCGATCGTCGCGTTCCTGAACGAGGGCCGATCGATCGCCGATCTCCAGGCCGCGGGGATCAACGCGCGCGCCGCCTCCGAGATCGCGACCTATCGTGCGGGCGCCGACGGAGTGGCTGGGACCGCCGACGACCAGGCGTTCGATTCGATCGAAGAGGTCGACGCGGTTCCGTACGTCGGACCGATCACGTTCTCGCAGCTGGTCGCCGCGGTGGCAGATCGCTGCGTCGCGCCAGCCGACCCGTACGCCGACGCGCGCGACGTCACCAAGCCTGTCGTGGTGTTCCCACCCGGAACGATTGCCCCGACGAGCTACGACTACCCCACCGGCGCGCAGGGCTTGTCGCTCGGTGGTACCGAGTTCTGGCAGAAGTGGTCCGGCGGGCTCAACCCGACCTATTCGTTCGAAGAGGGGACCGACGCAGGCCGGCTGTGCATGCAGGCCTCGGCGATCCGGTTCACCGAGATCATGAAGGATCCGCCGGCCGAGATCGTGCAACTGATGGAGACCACCAACTGGGATGGTCGGTTCTTCAACTGGAACGACGACTTCAGCAAGGCTTCGTATGACGCGTCTGCGGCCAAGCTGTGGGCGTGGCGGACGTACCTGATCAAGTGGATCAGCCAGACCAAGAAAGATGGCAGCTGCCTGCTACCGACGCGCAAGCTCGTGATCGATGCCGCCGCCGAGTGCGCCGCGACGGCTGAGAACGCGATGGGCGAGATTCAGGGCTGCAGCGTCTCGCAGTACTGATTGAACCGGTCGACGTTAGGTCGACGTTCTGCTGCGTTGACACGCTCCGGAGCGTGCATTTGATCGGATCGGCAGTACAGTCGCCTCCCAAGGAGGAACGACATGAAGAAGGCGATCCTGGCGGTAGGACTGGCAGCAACGGCGAGCTATGGCGCGTGGCGATGGTGGAGCAGTGAGCCCGCAACTGCCGACGCCAACTTGACGCTCAATCGCGTTTGGATCGATCACATTCCGCGCAACGATCGAGACATGATCCAGATCTTCGTCGCGATCACCGAGGAGCCGATCGGTGTGTTCCAGCAGACATCGCAGTGGAAGATGTCTGCCGAGCTGTTCACGTACGAAGCTCATGGCAACGAGATCCGCGCGGTGTTTCCGCAGAACGGCGACCGCGAAAAGATCTCCGCAAAGGCGACGCGGTGCAACGAGAACGGGATGGACTTCTGTCTCGAGCTCTCGAACGCGACGCGCGGGGTGAAGCGGTACTTCTCGCGCAAGGGCTGGGAGATCGAAGGCGCCAGCACGCTCGACGACATCCAGCATCGCGCTGACAAGTTGCTCGACACCGCAAAGTAACTGACCGGTTCGTAGCTGCACGGCCAGCAGCATTGAGCGACACTGCGCGCCATGGATCACGCGAAGCAGGACGAGCTCCGGCGGCTGGCCGCGCGGCGATGGAAGATCGGCGGGCTGCTCACGGCCGTGATGATCGCCGCGTACTTCGGGTTCATCCTGCTGGTCGCGCTCGATAAGCCATCCGCCGGTGCGTTGATCGGTGGTGGCAACGTAAGCCTCGGGATCGTGATCGGCGCGGCGGTGATCGTGCTCGCGCCGGTTCTGACCTCGATCTACGTTCGGTGGGCCAATCGCCACTACGATCCGGCGATCGCAGCGCTCCGCACGCACGGGGACACCAAGCCGTGACCACCGCCGGCGCGAAGGTCGGCGAGGCCGACTCCGTCGCGATCGCATGGTTCCTGGCGTTCGTCGCGATCACACTCGGAATCACCTATTGGGCAGCGCGACGGACCCGCAGTACCAGCGAGTTCTTTGCGGCCGGTGGCTCGGTGTCGGCGGTGCAGAACGGATTCGCGCTCGCCGGCGACTACATGAGCGCAGCGAGCTTTCTCGGGATCGCCGGGATGGTGGCATCGTCCGGGTTCGACGGCCTGGTGTATTCGGTCGGCTGGCTGGTCGGCTGGCCGGTCGTGACGTTTTTGATCGCCGAGCCGCTGCGCAACCTGGGCAAGTACACGTTCGCCGACGTCGTCGCATATCGGCTTCGCCAACGTCCGGTTCGGATCGCTGCGGCCGTCAGCACGTTGTCGGTGGTGATCGTTTACCTGATCGCGCAGATGGTCGGCGCCGGCGGACTGATCCATCTGTTGTTCGGGATCAGCTACAAGCCTGCGGTCGCGCTCGTCGGCGTGGTGATGCTGCTTTACGTGCTGTTCGGTGGAATGATCGCGACGACCTGGGTGCAGATCATCAAGGCGGGGTTGTTGCTCATCGGTGCCACGCTGCTTGCCATCTTGGTGCTCGCGCGGTTCGACTGGAGTCCGCTCGCGCTATTCGGTGCGGCGAGCGAACAATACGGCGTCGAGGTGCTCGCGCCCGGCAAGCGCTGGGACGATGCGGTCAACGTGATCTCGCTCGGGATCGCGCTGATGTTCGGTACCGCTGGGTTGCCGCACATCCTGATGCGGTTCTACACCGTGCCCGATGCGCGCACGGCCCGGCGTTCGGTGGCGCTCGCGACCAGCTTGATCGGCTTCTTCTACCTGGTCACGTTCATCCTCGGGTTCGGCGCGTCGGTGCTGGTCGGGCGTGACGTGATCAAAGCCGCCGGCGGTGGTTCGAACATGGCCGCACCACTGCTCGCGCACGAGCTCGGTGGCACCGGATTCCTTGGGTTCATCTCGGCAGTGGCGTTCGCGACGATCCTCGCGGTGGTCGCCGGGCTGACGCTGTCGGGTGCGGCGGCGCTGGCTCACGATCTGTGGGGGCACGTGGTGCGACGCGGCAACAGCGTCGAGCGCGAGCAGTTGTTGGTCGCACGGATCGCGACCGTGGTGCTCGCCACGATCGCGATCGTGCTCGGCATCGGATTCGAAGGCCAGAACGTCGCCGAGCTCGTCGGTCTCGCGTTCGCGATCGCCGCGAGTGCCAATGTTCCAGCGCTGCTGCTGTCGATGTTGTGGCGGCGATTCACCACCCGCGGAGCGGTGGCGAGCATGGTGGTGGGCACGATATCGACGCTCACTTTGATCACGTTGTCCAAGACCGTGTGGGTCGATTTCCTCGGCCACGCCGAGCCGGTCATCGGCTTGGTGCATCCCGCGATCATCACGATGCCGCTGGCGTTCCTCGTCGCGGTCGTCGTGTCGTTGGCCTCACGCGAGCGGGATGCCGAGCGAGCTTTCCCCGAGGCGCAGCACCGCATGCACGTCGGCGCGAGCGAGTAGCCATGACCGTGCGTGCGATCGTCGTTGTCGTGATCGCGGTAGGATTCGCTCGCACGGCGCGAGCCGATTGCGCGCGCGACGCTGATCAGTTGCGTGCACACCTCGTCGATCAACACCGCCGAGCCGAGCGGTGGAATCTCGCCTGGCAGATCGTGTTCGGCAGCTCCACGGCGATCCAGCTCGCGCTTGCGATCACCGAGACCAATCCGCTCGGTGATTGGGATCGCGATACCCGAGAGCGAACGTACGTGAACACCGCGAAGGCCGCGATCGGGTTTGGCTTCGCGCTCGCGTTCCCGCTGAAGATCGACGTGCCGCCGCCAAAGACCGATCGGTGCATCGAGCTCGCAGAGCTTCGCACCGCGCTGACCCGCGCCGGCAAGAATCAGCGCACTGCATTTTGGCTCAACCATGTCGGCGGTCTGGCGCTCAATCTCAGCGGTGCGGCGTTGCTGTGGTACCGGCGCTCGCTCTCGGTCGCCGGAATTTCGCTCGCAGAGAGCGTTCCGATCGGGCTGATCAACGTCTATACGATGCCGCACGGCGCATGGCATCGCTGGCGCGAGCACGAACCGGAGTGGGCGATCTCGATCACGCCGAGCGCTGGTGGCTTGTGGCTGAGTGCCGGCCGGGCGTGGTAGCGGGCTGCTCCGTGGCTTCAGTTGACCGTCACCGACGATCGTCGTACATGGATGCATGACTACGAGTCGGCGTGATTTCATCGCGGGTGCTGCGGTCGCCGCCGCGATGTTGCCTCGTGCTGCGAGAGCTCGAAAGCCCAAGCCGCCCCGCGATTTTCCGATCGTGATCGCGACGTGGGATTACGGCGCGAATCTGTGCGCAGCCGCGCAGAAGTCGTTCGCCAAGGGTGGTGATCTACTCGATGCACTCGAGGCGGGGATCCGTGTCGTCGAGGACGATCCGGCGGTGGCTTCGGTCGGGTTCAACGGGCTCCCCAACGAGGACGGGATCGTTCAGCTCGATGCAGCGATCATGGATGGTCGAACCCATAAGGCCGGCGCGGTCGGCGCGCTCGAGCGGATCAAGAATCCGATCTCGGTCGCGCGCAAGGTGATGGAGCGCACCGATCACGTGATGCTGGTCGGCGCCGGCGCGTTGGCGTTTGCGCGCAAGATGGGGTTCACCGAGCAAGATCTGATGACGCCCGCGGCGCGCGCCGAATGGGCGAAGCGCCCGCGCGAAAGCCACTGGGCGGAAGATGCACACGACACGGTATGCGGAATCGCGATCGATGCCAAAGGCGACATCGCCACCGCGGTGTCGACGAGTGGGCTGGTCAACAAGCTGTCCGGTCGGCTCGGCGATTCACCGATCATCGGCGCGGGTAGCTATTGTGACAACGACGTTGGTGGCGCCGCGGCGACCGGCATCGGCGAGCTCGCGATCTGCAACGCGGCGTCGTTCGCGGTGGTCGAACGGATGCGCGCCGGGATCGAGCCGAGCCGTGCGTGCGAGGAGATCCTCGAGCGAATCCTCAAGAAGCGGCCCGAGCTGCGAACCGCACCCGGTGCACAGCTCGCGTTCATCGCGCTCAACAAAGCAGGCGATGTCGGAAGCGCGGCGCTACGCAAGCACAAGAAGCTATTCCGCTACGCTGTCTCGCGAGGGCTCAAGACCGCGCCTGTCATGGTCGAAGTCAAGCCATTGGTGGCGACCTAGTCGACGGCTTAGCGGGCGTCGGGGAAACGCTGACACGCGGATCATCCGGTGGACCCAAGCCCGCGGTCACTGTTGCAGCCGTCATCGGTTGGTGTGGGGAACCATCGGGCTAGGTCTCAAACCGCCGTGTTCAAGCGAGACGTTCGCGGCGTAAGATGAAACCGAACCACCGCGCATCCGCTCGGTGAGCACCACGAATGGCAGAGCTCGATCCAGCAACCGTCCTCGCGACGATCGCCGCATGCCTCGACCACGAGGTGTTCTGGGCAGGTCAGCTTGGACCGGGGCTGCTGTATGCGAGCCCATCGTTCGAACGGTTCTTCGGCGTCACCGAGTGCGAGGTGCGCGCGGATCCCGCACGCCTGCTCGAGCGGATCCATCCCGACGATCGCCCGTTGATGTCCGCGGTGATGAACCGCGAGTCCGATTGGGAGCTCGAATATCGGATCCTGAGAGGTAGCCAGACCACGTGGTTGGCGGCTCGCACCAAACTCGTTCTCGATCGCACCGACGGCGCAAAGGTGATGGTCGGCACCGCACGTGACATCACCGCCGACAAGTTGCGGTCGGATCAGGGCCAACGCACCGAGACGTTCTTGCACGCGGTGCTCGAATCGTCGGTCGATGCGATCTTCACGATCGACGAGGTCGGCACGATCGAGCTGTGCAACTCGGCGGTGGAGGGGATGTTCGGCTATCCGGTGCAGGAGCTCACCGGGCGGAACATCACGGCCCTGATCTCGAATCCGACGACCTCGAGCAGGCAGACCGATCTGATGTCGAGTGGCGAGGTGGTGTGTGTGAACCGCGAGATCAAAGCGCGCCGCCGCGATGGCCAGAGCTTTTCGGCGGAGCTCACCGTCAGCGAGCTCCAGCTCCAAAATCAGCGCCGTTACCTCGGCGTGATCCGAGACATTACCGATCGCAAGAAGGCCGAGCTATCGATGGCCGAGAGCCAGCGCCGGTTGCGCGTCGAGGTTGCGTACGATCTGCACGACACCGTCGGCCAGCTGCTCGCGGGTGGTCGAATCCTCGCGCAAAACTTGTTGAGCGACGTACCTGCGTCGTTGAGCTCGCGCATGACGCGCGTCGTGGGCCTGTTGACCGAAGCGCTGCACCGCGTGCGCTCGGCATCGCAGAGCCTCGCGGGCGCAGATGTCGACGAAGCGCTGTTCGGCGACGCGCTGCGCGGCTTCGCCGCGACGGCCAGCGCGCTCTATGGCATCCAGTGTGTGGTCAACGTCGACGCTTCGGTCACGATCGAGCCGTCGACCGAGGACAAGCGACAGGTCTTGATGATCGCGCGCGAGGCGGTGGTCAACGCGTGCCGGCACAGCGGGTGTCGCACCGTCGAAGTGCTGTATAGCCTCGAGCCCGAATGGTTTCGGCTGCGCGTACGCGACGACGGCTCGGGAATCACAGACCCGCCGCCCAAAAATGGGCTAGGGCTCGCCAGCATGGATCACCGCGCGCGGCTGATCGGCGGCAGCTTGTCGATCGGTCCAGGTCCGCGCACCGGCACGCAGGTCGAGCTGCGCTGGCCGCGCCAGCCGTCGAGCGCGTAGCCGCGGCTCTGCGCCCTTCGCGGCTTCGCGTTCAGCTGCGTCCGGAGCAACGCAACGCCGCTAAGAACGCAGAGATCGGATGAGATTCTAGGAGCGGCCGACCGGTCACGAGCGCGCTTCGAGGAAGCCGTCGCGTAGCCAATTCACCGCGAGCACCATGAGCTCGTTGGTGCTTTCCGCGCCGAGCTTCTCGCGAATCCGCGCGCGGTGGGTCTCGACGGTCTTCACGCTGATGTCGAGCTGATCGGCGATCGCAGACGTCCGAACACCCTGGCCGATCAACTGAAGGATCTCGAGCTCGCGATCGGAGAGCCGCGCGAGCCCAGGCGGGCGGGTCTTCGTCGTCGCTGGACCCGCCAACGACGCGAGCAACATGTCGTTGACCGCTTCGGAGACATGGGTCTTGCCCGACAGCACGCGGCGAACCGCGGTGATGATGATCTGGCTGTCCTCGTGCTTTCCGACGTAGCCGTTGGCGCCGCTCTGCAGCGCGCGCTGTGCGAACACGCGCTCGTCGTGCATCGACAGCACCAAGATCGCCATGTTGGGAAACGCCGCTCGCATGGCTGCGATCAGCGAGAACCCGGTATCGCGCCCCAAGGAAAGATCGACCACTGCCGCGGCAGGTTGCAGCTGTTTACACAGTTGCATCGCCTCATCAGGGTCTTTGGCCTCTCCTACAACCTCGAGGTCCGGCTCCCGGGAGAACAGCTCACGCAATCCCTCACGTACCACCGCATGGTCGTCCACCAATAGGAGACTCGATTTCCCTCTCACGTCACTAGCTTAGCAGCGCTCGCCGGTGGCCCCCAAGGGGGTGGTGTTGGATACCCAGGGGATTCACTGACATCGCCGCCTGGGATTGGCTCCCAGGCCCGGAAAAATCATGACCCGGTCGTCGGAGCTACCCGGCTTCTTGCGAGCCACTGGTTCTGGTGAAGTGACTCGTGCGGGCGCGGGGCGGGAACCAGCGAACCCATTCATCGGAGGGGCATCATGATGACGTACGGCATGGAGACTGCGGCGGCGGAACCAATCACCATCGAATCGGTCGTGCTTCGCGAGATCGGGCGCGAGCTCGCGAGTCACCTTGGTCATCCGACCGATCTCGTGATGCGGTTGATGGTGATGCCCGAGGTGAAGAAGCTGGCGATCCCGTTCGAGAAGCTCACCTCGACCGAGCACGACGCGTTCTTGCAGCGCCTGTCGCTTCGCATCGTGAGCTTGGATGGCAAGCGGCGAGATGCGTTTCTCACCAAGGCTCGCAAGATCCGCTAGGCAGCGCTCGTCCGGAGGGAACGCGAAGGCGCGAGATGCGGAGATCGGGAGACCGACGAGGGAGACCAATCCTTCGTGTGCGCTGTGCCTTGCATCCAATCTCGTTCGGGATCGAACAAGCTGTCTTATTAACCACACTTGCAGCGCCTGGCACGATCTGCCAGGTGCGCGATCCCGCTCGGTACTTGCGCGCGCGCGATTGGCTTGCTGTAACCAGGGGATGATTCGCTCGCTTGTCCTGATCGGATGCCTGTTCGCGGTTGCTGCCTGCAAATCGGAGTCGGCAAAGCCGTCATCGCAGAGCGCGATCAAGCCCCGGTCCGGGAAGATCGATCTGGGCGACGGCGTGCATCGCACGCCGGCAGACGGCGACGGCTCCGCGGCGGCTTCGCCGTCATTGCCCGGCGAGCCAGGAACCACCGGCGAGCGCAAGGATCTCGGCGAACAGCTTCGCGAGCGCCGGCAGCGCGCTGATACCGACGGTGACGGCCAGATCTCCGACCAGGAGCGCATTGCGGTGCGCGCCGAGCGGACGCAGCGGATCTACGAGCGGCTCGACGCCGATCACGACGGCAAGGTGTCGCTGGCCGAAGCACGCGATTCGCGCTGGCTCAAGCGCGTCGACGATCCCGCCAAGCTCGATCCAGATGGCGACGGCTTCGTAACGGTCGACGAGCTCAACAAGACGTTAGCCGAGCGCTCCGAGCGCCGTCATCGCCTGCTCGACGTCGCGAAGCCGTGGGGCGGCGGTAGGTCTACGCCGCCGCCGGCCCCCGCCAAGTGACTGTGATCTGAGACGTCCGAACGAGAACTTCGTCACGGATTGCCGCTGACCACCGTGCCATCATGCCGCGCGTGAGCCTGCGGTGGCTATTACTCGTGATGGTCGCGCCGATTTCAGCGTGGGCCGACGAATTCGACCGCGATGATGGCAGCGATGGCGGTGCCGCGCGCGCAGCTGTGGTGAACCGCGTCAACCTCCGAGCCGGAGCGGCATCGACCGATACCACCGGGCGTCCCACGATCTGCGTGGACGTTCGGGTGGTGTGGAAGATCGGCATCGAGGGCTGCGGCACCGGGCAGGGCGTGATCCACGACGAAGCAGGGATCGAGATGGCTCACTTTCGCGCCACCTATTCACTGCTCGAGCGGCCGCTGTGGAAGGGCACCGGCGTGCTCCGCGGTGGGCTCGGCTTCGCCGAGATGCAAGTGGGCGTGGATCACCCAGGGTTTCAGTTTGGCAGCCCCGACGCTGATCGCGGTTCGGTGGCCGGCCCCGAGGCCTCGCTGTCCGCGCAGATGCTGCTGCCGCTCCATCGCGGGCTCGACTTCGTGATGACCGGGACCGCTGGACTTGCTTACTTTTCCGGCGCCGACGAGCTGATCCGGACCAAGAGCGACCTGCAACCCTTCGTTTCCCTCGAAGCCGGCGTCGGCTGGTGACCGCGCCGGCCGACACAACGATGACGCGATCCGCGACGCGATCCGCTCCCGTCTGATCCCGAAGCGTGGTTGTCTACGCCTCATGCAGTTGACCCCGATCGGCACTTACCAGCGTGCCGTGCGGCCAGTTCTCCCGTCGGGGGCGTTCGCGCCCGCGCGGTCGCGCGTTCTGTGGTTCCCGCTCCACGTCGCGATCATCGCGAGTCTCGCGTGGGCGCTGTCGACCGGACGGATTCCCGGCTATCTGTGGCCGGTCGTTTCGATCGTCATCGGTTGCAGCCTCGCCGGCATCACGTTCCTCGGCCACGAGACCCTTCACGGCGGCGTGGTGCGCGGACGGTTCGCGATTCGTGTGCTCGGCTGGTGGTTGCTGTTGCCGTTCACGCTGGCGCCGACGCTGTGGACGGCGTGGCACAACCGCGTTCACCACAACCACTGCGGCAAGGTCGGAATCGATCCCGACATGTACCCGACGCTCGAGGAGTATCAGACCCAACGCACGGCGCGGATCATGGCCGACTACTTCGGCCTGGGGCGCCGCCGCTTGATGAGCACGCTCAGTCTATTCTTCGGGTTCACCGGTCAGAGCCAGCAGATGTTGTGGTCGGCTCGCAAGCTCGGGATCTTGAGCCCTGGACTGCATCGCCGGGCGATCCTCGAGTTCTTGCTCGGCGTTGCGTTTTGGACCGCGGTCGCGATCGTCGTCGGCTTCGTGCCGTTCATCTTCATCTATCTGATCCCACTCGTGATCGCCAACTCGATCGTGATGGTGTTCATCATGACCAACCACAACCTCAGCCCGCTCACCGACATCAACGATCCGCTGGTCAACTCGCTGAGCGTGACACTGCCCCGGTTCATGGAGTGGGTGACGCTGAACTTCGGCTATCACACCGAGCATCATCTGTTCCCGACCATGAGCACGCGCCACGGTCCCGCGGTCCGCGACGCGCTCCGCGCGCAGTTCCCCGGCACCTACCAATCGATGCCGCTCACCACGGCACTCGGAGCGCTGTATCGCAGTGGCCGCGTCTACAAAGACAACGTCACGCTGATCGATCCGCCATCCGGCGAGACCTGGCCGACGTTGCAGCCGACTCCACCCGCCGCTCGCTCGTAGGAGCGTCGGTCATCGAGGCGCGGGTCTTGGTGTTGGTCCGCTTCGCAGAGCGGACAGCACGCAAGGGCGCAGAGCACGCAAAGGACGGAGAGGAAGGCTTCGCCCTTTGCGCGGAGGAGGTTTATCGCTGTTCGCGCGATCCGCGACGACGTTGCAGACCCGTCAACGTCTGATTCTCGAACAGGAATGGAGCACGCGCTGATGCTCCAGAAAGCCTGCGTCCTTTTTCACGGAAGCCCGTCCCTGGTATTAGGAGGCTGAAAGTCATGAATGACGCGATTTCTGATGACACCCGCAACCTCGTCCGGGACCACTACGCGAAGGTTTCGACCGGCCAGGCCGGCTGCGCGCCCGGCTGCTGCGGCGTCATGCCGAGCGACCAGTCGAAGGTGCTCGGCTACAGCGACGCCGATGTGGCCGCTGTCGGCGATGGAGCGGATCTCGGTCTTGGCTGCGGCAACCCGACCGCGATCGCTTCGCTGCGCGCTGGGGAGACCGTGCTCGATCTCGGGTCGGGCGGCGGGTTCGATTCGTTCCTCGCGGCACGTGCAGTGGGCCCTACCGGCAAGGTGATCGGTGTCGACATGACGCCGGAGATGATCGACCGAGCGCGCACGAACGCGCGGAGGCTCGAAGCAAAGAACGTCGAGTTTCGCCTCGGCGAGATCGAGCACCTGCCGGTGGCTGATGGAACGGTCGACGTGATCCTTTCGAATTGCGTGATCAACTTGTCGCCCGAGAAGCAGGCGGTCTTCAACGAAGCGTTCCGGGTGTTGCGCGTCGGTGGGCGACTGGCGATCAGCGACGTCGTCGCGATCGCACCGATTCCCGACGAGCTACGCAGCTCCGCAGCATCGATAGCGGGCTGCATCGGCGGCGCCGCACTGGTCGACGACGTCAAGCGCATGCTCGCGAATGCCGGCTTCAAGTCCATCGAGGTGACGATCGCGCCCCGCAGCGCCGAGATCGTAGACTCCTGGATGGAGCGCGCATCGAAGTACATCGCGTCCGCGACGATCGAAGCGCGTCGCGGTTCCACGACGGCCGAATCCGACGGCTGCCCGCCCGGCTGCTGCCCGTGACCGAGACCCCGCCATCGTGGCAGGACGTTGCGGCGCGGCTGCGGCCGTTCATCGCGCGTCGTGTTTCGCCGGCGGAGATCGACGACGTGATGCAGGATGTGTTCATCCGCATGCAGCGTGGACTCCCCGCCCTCCGCCACGAAGAGCGGTTCACCTCGTGGCTCTTCCAGATCGCGCGCAGCTCCGTGGCGGAGCACATGCGCACGCGGGCACGACACCCACTTCCCTATGACGCGCGCGAACCGGAACTGGCTACTGAACCGGAGGACGACGATCGGGAGGCCTCGCGTTCGCTCGCTGGATGCGTCGCCGTGCTCGTCGCGCAGCTTGCCGCGCCGTACCGCGAGGCGGTGACGCTCGTCGAGCTCGAGGGCCGGACGATGCGCGAGGCTGCAGAGATGGTGGGCATCTCGGTCTCGGGGATGAAGTCGCGCGTGCAGCGAGGGCGCGAGCAATTACGAAAGTTGTTCGACGACTGCTGCGAGATCGCCATCGACGCGCGCGGAAAGCCGACGGACTTTGCGCCACGCGCGGATCCGGCGTGTAAGAAGTGCACGTGATCATCGCGATCAATCCGACAGCTCCGGTCGACATGTCGTGCGTGCGGTCGTTGCTCGCAGCGTCCGATCTCCCGATCGACGACATCGACGACCCGATGATCGCGTTGTTCGGCGCGTTCGTAGGACCCTCGATCGTTGGCGTCATCGGGCTCCAGGCGTGCGGGGACCTCGGGCTCCTTCGCTCGCTCGCAGTCGCGGCAGAGCATCGTGGGCGCGGCATCGCGCGTGTGCTCTGCGTGCATGTCATCGAACAGGCGCGCGTGAGACCGATGACCTCGCTGTGGCTACTGACGACATCGGCGCGGGATTACTTCGCGCGGTACGCATTCGAAGCCGTGCCCCGCGACCAAGCACCGGATGCGATTCGCGCGACGGCGCAATTCGCGTCGTTGTGCCCGTCATCCGCGTGCGTGATGCGGCGGCGCTAGCAACAGCGCTTCTTCGTGTCCGCGTTCGCTGGGCTGCAGCCGCATCCAACCCCGCCAGCGGCTTTCGCCGCTGCGTCTAGCACGCAACATGCACTCGCACCGGCCGGCGCGGGACCACCGCAGCAATTCGCGTCGTCGGTGGGTTTAGAGGTCGTACGCTCGCTCGTGGATGTGGTCGGTTTGTTCGTCATAGCAATGGAGACGGGAATGCGACGCGAAGGACGCACGCGAAGCGGCGCGGATGTCAGACGCACCTGCTATCCATGCCGATCATGGAACGGTTCCCCCGTGGTTCACTTCCGCCGTCCGCATTCGCCGAGTTCGAGCCGGGTCCGCCCCGCGTCGTCGAGACCCCTCCGACGACCGTAGATACCGGCAAGGTAGCCAGCCCTTCCCAAGCCCCGCGCGGCACCTGCGACCTCGATATGACCTGTCCGACCTGCGCCACCCTCATGCAGCCCGAGCACGCCCACTACCGCTGCGCGACCTGCGGCTACCGCGATTCTTGCTGCTTCTGATCGGCGCTCGTCGACAGTCACCTCCCTGTTACCACCCGGACGCGCGGGATGACGGGCCCACCGTCGAGGGTTACCTTTGTGCCCGTGACCAACCCCATCCTCGGCATCGGCAAGCTCGGTTTTCCGTGGGTAACCGCGGATCCGTTCCTGTTCTGCGTCCATCACGACGACGCCTACCCCGCCGGCAACGAGCACATGGGTCCGGCGGCATCGCTTGCCGGCCGTGACATCGGCCAGGACTTCGCGGGGAAGGACGGCTGGCGCATGTACCACGGTGATGTTGTGCCTGGGTTCCCGGCGCATCCTCATCGCGGCTTCGAGACCGTCACGATCGCGCGGCGAGGTCTCATCGATCACTCCGACTCGCTCGGTGCAGCCGCGCGGTTCGGGCAAGGCGACGTCCAGTGGCTAACCGCGGGCAAAGGCATCGTGCATTCGGAGATGTTTCCGCTGCTCGATCGCAACGGGCCCAATCCGGCCGAGCTGTTCCAGATCTGGCTCAACTTGCCAGCGGCGGACAAGATGGTCGCTCCGCACTTCTCGATGCTCTGGGATCACGCGATCCCTCGGCACGTCGAACGCGATCCCTCCGGCCACAGCACCGAGGTGACCGTGGTGGCCGGCGCCCTTGGAGACGCTATCCCACCTTCTCCGCCACCCCATTCGTGGGCATCGCGTCCCGACAGCGACGTCGCGATCTGGACGATTCGCATGGCCCCGAACGCGACCTTCACGCTGCCCCCGGCACGCGCCGGCTCTAACCGCATGCTCTATCTGTTTCTGGGTGACGTCCGTGTGGCCGACCAGGCCGTCTCCGGCGTCATGGGGATGCAGCTGCGCGCAGAGCTGGCTGCGCCGCTCGTGGCCGGACCACAAGGAGCAGAGCTCCTGCTCCTGCAGGGCAAGCCGATCGGTGAGCCGGTCGCGCAATACGGACCGTTCGTCATGAATTCCGCCATCGAGATCCAACAGGCGTTCGCGGACTACCAGCGCACCAAGTTCGGGGGATGGCCGTGGTCGAGCGACGCTCCTGTCCACGAACGCGACACCACTCGGTTTGCGCGCCACGCCGATGGCCGGATCGAGAACATCGACCTGCCCGAGCGGCGCTGATCACAACGACGCGCCTCATGGTTGGCGCGGATCGGGTGTAGCTGCCCTCAACCTACATCCACAGGGGGCGACCGCCCCCTGTGGCCGTTCGGAAACGCGCGATACCGCGTGCGTGAACACGGCACAAAACCTGCGTTGGGTCCGTACAACCTTCGACCAACCCAACACGCACAAGCGGACGAGCGAACCAGCTCGCGCTTGAACCGAGTCACGTCGATCTCGACGAGGCTTGGGCGTGGGGTCGGTTGTTGCCAACCCAACCACCGAGTACCAACCATGGAGCAGCTCTCTACACCGCTACGCGAAGCACGAACCGCAGCTGAGTTTCTCGCCGATCCGATCGGTCGTTACTACGCCGGGTGCGCGTTCGTCACTTGGGCGTATTCACCGTCGCTCGTCGGAGCGTCTTACTTCGGTCCAGTCGAGCGTGAAGACCACGCGCGATTGCTCGAGGTATTCGATCTCTATCGGGCGCCGGCGCTCACACCGCCGTATCGAGCGTTGATCGATGGATCGAGCCTGACGGCGCTCGATCTCCAAGGCTACGGCCTGATCTCCGAGTATCTGACTCGCTGGAAAGAAGTCGCACCGCGTCTCGATCGACTCGCGATCGTGCAGCCGCCGTCGGCTGCAGGGCTTGCCAACGTCGTGTTCGCCGGCGTGTTTCATCAAACGATCGCGCCGCAAGTCAACGCGCGGTTGTTCGAGTCCCGCGCCGAGGCGTTCGCGTGGCTCGATGCCACCGAGGCGGAGGCGTCGTCGATCGATTCGATCCTGCATACCAACCACGAGCCGACCCTGTTGCGCGAGCTGCGTAGCTACCTGCGGGCAGATCTGCGCGAGGCGAACCTCGATCGCGCGGCGCGTGCGCTGGCGAGCTCGACGCGATCGCTGCAGCGCAGGCTCGCCGAGCTGGAGACCAGCTTCCGCGAGGAGCTCGATCGCGCTCGGGCGGTCTCGGCCAAGACGCTGTTGCTCGATAGCAACCTCAAGATCGAAGCGATCGCGCTCGAGGTTGGCTGCCGCTCGCCGTCGGTGCTCTACGATCTGTTCCGCCGGCGCGTCGGTGAATCGCCGCTGCGATTTCGGGCACGCAAGCGCGCGATGGCGATGGGAACCAATGCGCCGGCGATGGGATCCAGCGCGCCCGCGAGCCGAGACTCCAGTCCGAACCTCTAACGTCGGTTAGGGCTCGCGGTCCCGCGCAGTTGCGGTGGGTAGTGGGGCCGCTCCCTTGCCGTCGTTTGCTGCTCGGTAGTTGTCGACCACGTTGTAGCGCCGGGTGTAGAGCCGGAACGCCAACGTCGCGAGGAATGCAAACCCCGCGAAGAAGAACATCAGGAACGCGGTCACTCCGATGCCGCTGTCCGCGATGGTCGCGGTCACGCTTTCGTTGCGAACACCCGCGTTCACGAGCAGCACCCAGAGATTGCCGACCGTCGTGGTCAGATTCCAGAAGCTCATGATCACGCCCTTCATCGATAGCGGCGCCTGGCTGTATGCGAACTCGAGCCCGGTAGCGGATACCAATACCTCGCCGAACGTGAGCAGCACGTACGGCAAGATCTGCCACATGATCGATAGGCCGCTGCCGCCGTCCATGATCACCTGCAGCATTCCTGCGGCAACCCATGCGAGCCCGGAGAACAGGATCCCGAACATCATCTTGCGGAGCGAGGTCGGTTCCCACCCCATGCGGCGAACCGCGGGATACAGCACGAAGTTGTTGAATGGGATGATCAGCATCACCAGCAGCGGGTTGAGCGCCTGCATCTGCGATGGCTCGAACGACAGCTCCCATTCGCCGAAGATCCACAGATCGAGGTCCCAGTGCGCGCGGATCATGTCGTTGCCCTGGAGCACCCAGGTCGTCGCCTTCTGATCGAACAGCGAGTGGAATGGCGTGACCAGCGCGAACACGATCAGCACGCTCAAGATCGCGCGGACGCCGTTGACCGCGACGTCGGGATGTTTGCCGCGAGCGCGATCGATCTGCATCGCGGTGCCAACGCCACCAAACGCCAACACGATCACCAGGCCGAGGCAGACCATCGGCGCAAATTCGAGCCAGTTGATCGCGGCGATCGGTCCGAGTCCAGCCTGCTTCGCGATGAGGTTTCCGATCCACAACACGACGAGCAGCGCGGCGAGCGCGGCGCCGGCCACCGCGACGGTGTAGCCGCGGCCGCGGAGCCCGGCCGAATCGCGCGTGGTCAGCGCGGTTCGGACGACGCGCATGAACGCGTTGGGGTCGTTCGGCGAGATCGGAACCATGACGTAGCGCTTGCGCGCCAGCCACAGCACCACGGTGGCGATCAGCATGAGGATGCCGGGGATTCCGAATGCCCACTCGGCGCCCCACGATCGGTAGACGAGGGGCATCAACAACGACGCGAAGAACGAGCCGAAGTTGATGATCCAATAGAACGCGTCGAACACGCGCTTGGCGAGATGTTTGGTGCGCGAGTCGAACTGATCGCCGACGAACGACGCGACGAGCGGCTTGATGCCGCCGGCGCCGAGCGCGATCAGAAACAGGCCGGCGTAGAAGCCGTTGCGATTGTCGTCCCAAAGGGCCAAGCAGCCGTGGCCCGCGCAGTAGATCAGGCTGAACCACAGGATCGTGTTGAACTTGCCGTAGAACCGATCGGCCAACCATCCGCCGAGCAGCGGGAAGAAGTACACGCCCATCGCGAACGTGTGAAACACCTCTTTCGAGGCGGCCTTGCGGCCTTCCTCGTCGGGGATGTACATGAGTAACGAGGTAGTGAGGAACAGCGTCAGGATGTTGCGCATCCCGTAGAAGCTGAATCGCTCGCAGCCTTCGCTCGCGATGATGAACGGAACCTGCGACGGCATCTTTGCCGACGGATCGGGGCGCTCGGTGGTCATCGGGTTGGCGGTCGTCATAGCACGGGAGATGGAAAGCTCGACGGCTCGAGATCGGGGCTATGCCCGAGCGGTGGCGCTGGGCGATGGGCGCCGTGCCCGAGCGATGGGCGCCGTGCCCGAGCGTTGGGCTGTGCATGATGAGAGCCCTCGGCGCTGGCGACGGGGGAGCTCCCCCGACCCGCTCGGCCTACGTCGCTCCCGGCGGTGGTTCGCTGCGTTGCACGGGACGAGGGCGCTGTGCGCCTTACGCCGCGCTCCGCGGGCGAGTTGGAGATGGACGATGAGAACGAGCGTCTCGTCGCGCGCCGGGCCTCGCTCTCGGCTGGAGCGACCCCGTCGCGGGCGCCTCGGGCTGACGAGACCGCGGGCCCAGTGGTGAGCGCGACTCGATGATCGGTGCGTCGGTTAGAGCAACTACGCGCGGGTGCTCGCGCGAGCTCGCCATGACCGACGACGTCAGCCCCGTGGAGGTGAGCGCAGAGTCTCTGTAGCTCCTCACCGCGCGACGGTAATGTCGACCTCGCTGGCCAGATCTCGGCCCCACGCGATCTCCAGCTTTCCGATCACCTGCCACTCGATCGCACCTGCGGTCGGCGACAACACCGACGTGATCGTTCGTGCGGCATCGGTCAGCGGATTCTGGTTCTTCTCGCTCGGCTTGAGCTCGAGGGCATCGGCCGGTACGGTCAGCTCGAACGGCACGGTTCGGGACTCGTAATTGCTAGCGCCGTCGAGCTCGACGTCGCTCTGGTAGACATCGGCGTGGGTATCTGCGACGCCGCGCGAGCCATCGCCGCGGGGGATCGCGACGAGGCGTTGGCGCGCGCGCAGCGAAACGACGAGTCGCTTCGCCTCGACCGGCTCGGTCAGCGCGAGCACGACGCGACCGCGGATCACTGCACCCGGCGCAACGCGAGTCTGATCGAGCTCGAGCTTGACCTTGCCGCGGCCGAGCCCGCTGACCTGCTTGCTGGTGTGTGCGACCGCGCTGCCTACGGTCTTCGAGGTTTCTTTGAGCGTCTCGCCGAGCTTGTTGAACAACCGGCCCGCGGTCTTGAGCACGTCATCGGGGTCAGCCATGGCCGTTACCATGGCACAGCGGCAGGAATCGCAACACCGGTGTCGTACGCGGGAGCGAGTTACTGCGAGCTGGCGGCCGTGATGATGGGCGCAGCGGCTGGGACCGCCGCCGGCGACGACGCGGCCTGATCGATCGACCGCATCCACTTCGCCATCGCGAGCTTGGACCACTTCGAGATCGTCATGTCGTGGCCGCAACGCAACGAGTAATCGCTGCCGAATAGCTTGGCCTCGGCGTAGCGGCCACTCATCACCTTGAGCTTGATGAGCTCCTGCGCACGCGGAAGATCGCAGCGCAGGTTGACCTCGCTTTGTAGAACGATCGATCTGACATCGCGTTGCACGGCGATCGATGCAAGCTCGCGCTGCATTTCGACCGCAGGATCGACCTGTCGCGCAGGCATGAGCGCGTATAGCCAAACGAACACCGCGACCGCGATGCCGCTGAAGATTGCCGTGAGCGCAAGGCGATGCGACCGGCGGAGTTTCGGCGTGGCGATCAAGCCGCGGGTCCGCTCGTCGATCCCACCCCAGTCGGCGCCGGGGACGACGAGCTTGAGCTCCGCCATCGCGCGACGAGCATCGTCGAGCGCATCGGGATCGATCGCATCGGGCTCGGTGGTCGACGACGATGCCAGTCGAGGCCGCACGTTGGGGCGCAGCTCGTCATAGCCGGCGGTGTTGACGCCGCGCGACGCGAGCTCGCTCTGCGCGCGATCGAAGTAGCGCCAGATCTCGGGATAGTTGTCGTGAAGATCGCGAACGACCCGCCAGCGCTCGAGCGAGCGAGGCGATTCGGCTTGGAGCTTGCGAACGCGTTCGACGGCACGTTCGCACTGCGCGATCAGCGTCTCGCCGATCAGGATGGCGCCGACCGCGCGGTCGTGCTCATCGAGGGCGGTGGCAGCGTCGCGATACATCTGTTCCAGTCTTGGGTATTCCGGGGATCTCCGCAACCTACTTCGTCACGGTGCGCCCCACCGCTCACCGACAGGTCTCTTCCCTCGCGTACGCGAATCCGACGTTTCGCTCGGCGACTTGCTCGATCAGAAAGAACCCGAGAGGCTCGAGATCGCGGGTCGTGCAGAACATCGTGCGATCACGGGAGTACCTGCCGCACCGACCGCCGGGGAACCCGCAGTCCACCCGCTTGGGCAACAAGAACACCGCTATGCATGCGAAAATGAAGGCGACCTGTTTGCCGCGGCTGGTCATGCCTGGCGCGTTGATCAAGCCCACACCGTGCTGGTCATGGGCTGCGATGGTAGCGCAGGTCGCCATGACTCGGCCGGGCACCGCGTTCGCAAGCCAAGGCTCCGGCGAGGGGTTACCGAGGCCTGGGTTCTTGGCCTCCAAGGCTCGACGGCTGGCGGATTCCATCGTTGCCCCCGGAAGCTCACAGCGTGATCCTATCCACGATGCGGGGTCTCCTCGTTGTCGCGTGCGTCGTTACCTGGGCATGCAACGGCTCATCCGGAAAAGATCCGGACCCACCTGGCGGCGAATGCCTCGCTCCGCGTCCCGCGCTGACCGGCGAAGGCACCTACTACGACGCCGACGGCACCGGAAGCTGCGGCTTCGCCACCGACCCCGGCCTCATGGTCGCGGCGCTGAACGCGGTCGACTACGACAACGCCGCATGGTGCGGGGCTTGCGTGTCGGTCACCGGCCCCGATGGCGAGGTGGTCGTACGAATCGTCGACCAATGTCCCGAGTGCAAGCACGGAGACCTAGATCTCAGCGTCGAAGCGTTCGCGAAGATCGCGCCGATCGAAGCCGGGCGGGTGCCGATCACGTGGCACGAGGTGGCGTGCGAGGTCTCGGGGGCGATTTCGTATCAATTCAAGGACGGCTCGAATCCCTATTGGGTGGCGATCCAGATCCGCAACCATCGCTATCCGATCGCCAAGCTCGAGGCGCTGTCGAACGGGTCGTTTCTCGCGATCGATCGCGTGGACTACAACTACTTCGTGCACGAGCCGGGCCTCGGCGAGGGTCCGTTCTCGTTGCGGGTGACCGATGCGCGCGGTCACGTGCTCGACGACAGTGGCATCGCGTTAGGGGATGCGGTCGCGCGCGCTGGCGCTAGCCAGTTCCCGGAGTGCCCTTAGCCCGAACCATCACCCCGAACCATCGAGCAGCAGTCGCAGCTCGCTCAGCCGCAGCACCTCGGCCCAGCTCCACAGCTCTCCCGTCGCGTGCAAGCGGAGTTGCGCGTCGAGCTGTTGATCATGGCCCCTCACCACGAGCTCGAACGGTACCGCGGACAACTCGGGCGTGCCTAGTTGGAGCTGTGCATCTCCGACCGCGAGCCGCCAGCTCAGGTCGAGCTCGATGACACCCGCGGCGCTCGCTCGCTCGTCGTCGAGCCACGCGGTGCTGGAGCGAGCCGGCGCCACCAGTTCGAGACGGATGCCCGTGATCTGGGCGTTGTCGCCGAGCAGGTCCTCGGGGAGATCGATCGAACGAATCGCAAACGCGAGCCGCTGTGCGGTCAGCGCGCCGGTTTCGTCGGCGACCAACACCAGCTCCCCCGAATCGATCGCGAGATCGACCCACGTTGCCTCCCAGCCACCACCGGGAACGCGGCGCTCCGCAGCGACGACACCCGCGCTTTCGGTGGTCGACACCACGAACCGCGTGGGTCGCGCCATGCGCTCTCGAGCTGAGGCCGCGGATGGTTGCGGGAGCTCGGCCGTCGCCGTACACGCCGAACAGATTAGCAACCCGAACTGTGCAGGTCTCATCACTCGCTTGCGATAGCAACCACCACGCCAGCGGTCTCGTCGAGCTTCGATCGAGTGGGTCTGCAGCGTTGAGCGCGTCGCCGGTGGCTGGTTGTCCGCCCATCGGACGTGCGCAACCCGAGTAGCCGGGGACGGCACGCGACGTCGCGGTGGTGCATACTCGGCGCGATTCATCATGACGATGCGTGCGATTGCGATCACCAAACCAGGTGGGCCCGAGGTGTTGAGTCTCGTCGAGCGTCGGAGTCCCGAGCCGGCGCGTGGCGAGGTGCGCGTACGCGTGCGCGCCACTGCGCTCAACCGCGCCGATCTGCTTCAGCGCGCCGGCGGCTACGCCGCGCCAGCCGATTCGCCGCCCGACATTCCTGGACTCGAGTTTGCTGGCGAAGTCGATGCGCTCGGACCGGGGGTCGAACGCTGGCGGATCGGCGATCGCGTGTTCGGCCTCGTCGGTGGTGGCGGCTATGCCGAGCAGCTGGTCAGCCACGAGCGCGCAGTCGCGGCGATCCCGCCGGGGCTATCGTTCGAGCATGCAGCTGCGGTCCCCGAAGCGTTCATCACCGCGTACGACGCGATGGTGACCCAAGCCGGCCTTGCAGGCGGTGAGACCCTGCTCGTCCATGCGGTGGGCAGCGGCGTCGGAACCGCCGCGGTGCAGCTCGGGCGAGCTCTGGGCGCGCGCGTGATCGGCACGGCGCGGACCGCGGACAAGATCGACAGCGCAAAACAGCTCGGGCTCGAGGTTGGCGTGCTCGCGAGCGACGGCAAATTCGCCGAGGGCGTGACCGCTGCCGATCCGGCAGGTGCGGCCGTGGTGCTCGAGCTGGTCGGCGGTGGCTACTTCGCGGAAGATCTTCGTTGCACGCGGCCACTCGGCAGGATCGTGCTGATCGGTCTGATGGCGGGAGCGAAGCACGAGGTCGATCTCAGCTTGATCCTGCGCAAGCGCTTGCGGGTGATGGGCACGGTGCTGCGGGCGCGGCCGCTCGAAGAGAAGATCGCAGCGATGCGGACGTTCGAGCAACAGGTCGTTCCATTGGTCGCGCGCGGGCTGGTCAAACCGATCGTCGACCGAGTGATGCCGCTCGATAGCGCTGGGGAAGCGCACAAGCGCATGGCCAGCAACGCAGGGTTCGGAAAGATCGTGTTGAGCGTGTAACGCGACTGGTTTCGTCGGCGCGGTTTTGTCGGCGCGGTTTTGTCGGCGCGGTTTCGTCGGCGCGGTTTCGTCGGCGCGGTGTTGTCGTCGCGGTGTTGTCGCTGCGGCGACACCACGGCGGTTGCCGCGGACAAGTGTCGGCGCCACCTCGATGAGAGATAGGTCACCGAAATGGCTATCGAATGCAAGGGCACTGCGCTTGCACCGGCATCGCGGTACCTACCAAGGAGTCCGTTCATGCTTCGTTCGACAGTTATTTGCGCGGTCGTTACCTCCTCGCTGATCGGCGCTTGTGCATCGGATCGGTCGGCGTCCGAAGACGAGCTAGCTGGAGAAACCGATGACGATGGTGAGACCGGCAAGGGCGATGCCGTGGACGCGTTCACGTACTTCAAGCTAACGCCAGACACTCGCGAATGCACCCCTCCGGCCTGCGGCGGCTACTACGTCGAACGCGCCAATCGCGCGCTGCTGAAGTGCGGCAATGACATGGTCAAGAGCTGCTACGTCGGAGAGATCGCCTGGGAGACCGGGATGCCATCCTCGATGACGACCGACTTCGAGCAGCGTCTGCGCGGCGGCGAGGGCTTGCTGTTGCGCGGAGACGTCGTCAACAACCCGATCACCCGGTTCCTCGAGCTGAGCGCTAAGGAGATCTGGGTACCTGCGAGCGCGAACGGCGTCGCCGAGGGAGTGTTCGTCCTCGCCAAGGACAATGGGATCCGCTGTCTGACGTCACCCTGCCCGAGCATCACCGAGATCCGGCTCAACTCGAATCGCAGCACGAGCATTACCGATCTCGATCTGACTCCGGCCGGCGCAGACGAGGAAACGATCGCGCGCGCGTGGCAGGAGCTCGGCACCGCCGGGCTAATCGTCGTCGGCGATCGCGTGTTCCCGGAAAATCAAGGCAACGGCGCCAAGGGCCGGTCCGCGAACCAGTTCTATCTCAAGGCACCGGTTCCGCTGATGTAGGTTGCGGGCAGTGGTCGACATCGAACGCGGCTAGCTGCTGGCCGACGATCGCCTCGGTCGCGGTGAGCGGCACCAGCGATTCGGGCCAGGTCCATGGATTGGTATTGAAGTCGCCGCCGACGATGGCGGCATCGGGCAGCGCGTTGCTCGATCCGCTGCGGTAGTGTCCGGCAGCCATGGCGGAACCCGTTCACAACCCAGCGCTGACGTACCAGGACTACTTCGGCCCGGCGATCTTCACGCCGCTGTCGGTTCCCGTGCTCGCAGCAGCGAAGCCACAACCCGGCGAGCGCGTGCTCGACGTCGCGTGCGGCACCGGCATCGTGACACGGCAGCTCGCATCGGCGGTGGGCTCGACGGGACGTGTGGTTGGATTCGATCTCAGTGCCGGTATGCTCGAGGTCGCGCGTGGGCTGGCCACGCCCGCCGGTGCGCCGATCGAGTGGCGCGAAGGCAATGCGATCGTACTCGATCTGCCAGACGCATCGTTCGATCTCGTCGTCTGCCAGCAAGGCCTCCAGTTCTTCCCGGATCGCCGGGCGGCGACGCGCGAGATGCGTAGGGTCCTCGCGCCGAACGGTCGCGCGGTGCTCGCAGTGTGGCGCAGTCTCGAGCAGCAGACCTTGTTCCACGCGATGGTCCGCGCCGAGAACAAGCACCTCGGGCTGTCCGCAGATGAAGCGACGGCGCCGTTCTCGTTCCCAGACCCCGACGCGTTGCGTGCCTTGCTGCTCGCCGCTGGGTTCACGCACGTCGACATGCAACAGCACACGATCGACGTGCGATTTCCGATGCCAGAAAAGTTCGTCAAGCTGACGGTGATCGGCGCCGCCGCGGTGATGCCACAGTTCGTCGACATCGACGTCGATGAGCTGACGGCCAAGGTGACCAAGGACATCGAGCCCGAGCTCGCGAAGTATCGCGACGGCGACGCCGTGCGGTTTCCGCTCGTCACCAATCTCGCCATCGCGTACGGCTAAGGCGGATGAGCGATCCGATACACCGGCAACAGGTTGACCCGCTCGTCCCACGCAGGATGCCGGCGGTAGAACCACTCGAGCTTGAGCGCTGGGCTGTCCGCCATCGCTGGATCGGAGGCCACGGCGGCCTCGAACGCCGCGCGCAGCGACGGATCATTCGCGAGCATCTGACGCGCGGCCTCCTCGGTCACGTACGGCTCCATGTATTCCTTGCGCTCGAACGCCGTGTTGAACAGTCCCCACTGGGCGAGCGAGTCCGGCAGCGACGGCTCGAACAGATGGAGGATCAAACGCGCTCCGGGTTGCGCGATCGGCACGAAGATCGCTCCGCGATCGAGCGTTCGGGTCTCCGCAGTCCAGGTGCCCTCGATCTGCGCGCGAGTCCGGCCCTCGTAGGGCGGCTGAAACGTGACCTTTGTGGAGCGGAACGTCTGGATCGCGAGCTTCTTGCCCTCCGCGATCCGCTGCCATGTGAGGCCGTGGCGAACGAGGACGGCGGCGACCGCCGGTGCATAGCCTCCGTCGACGATATAGCCCGCGCCCGGTGCGGTGATCGTCGCCGCCGGCACCAGCTGGTCGAACAGCGGCACCGTCCACACCTGCGGTTTGGTCTCGTCATAGACCAGCCACGTTCCGCCGGTCAGATCGGAGATTCGCTTGTCGTAAGCGTAACCGCGAAACGCGATCGGCCGGCTCTGCGGCCCAGCGGCCCACATCATCGGGACCGCCGAGCCTGCAAGTTTGGCGTCGGCGCGCGTCGCCTCGAGCTCGATCGCTCGCCAGCGCTGCGCCTGACCGGTCGCCAGCTCGAAGACTGCTTGAAGCGTGTGGTAAGTCGACTCCGCTCGCTCGCGATAGGTCCGCCAGCTGTGGGTCTCGACGAGGATGCCCAGCCGGCTGCGCGCGGCGATGTAGAACTGAGCGAATCGCGGTGGCGCCTCGGTGCGCTCGAACCCCGATAGCGGATCCTCGTCGTTGCGAAACGCCGGATAGAACTCCACGGGCAGGTGACCGAGCTCGGTCAGTCGCTTGACGACCGCCGCGGACAGCTCGTTTCCCGCCTCATCGAGCCGATCGACGCGCGCTGCGATCGGGGCCGTGTTGATGCTGATGTCGTGCTCGAACTTGGCGCCGTCGGTGGTGTGAAGATCGAGCATCAGCACCGGATCGAGGTTCGCGATCAATCGCAGCACCGCCTGGGTCTCGGGAGCGTCGGCCTTGACGAAGTCGCGGTTGAGATTGAGGCGCGCGGCGTTGGTGCGAAATCCCATCTGCTCCGGACCGCGCTGATTTGGCCGGTGGTTGGGGCCGAATCGCTCGTGGCCATCAGGATTCATCACCGGGACGAACACCACCGACACCGCCTCGAGTGCGCTGGGCGCGACCCTGCCATCGAGCAGATCGCGCAAGAACGCGAACCCCGCATCTTTGCCCTCTATCTCGCCGGCGTGAATGCCCGCCTGGACGTAGATCGTGGGTGCGCCGGGCGTGCGTACGATGCGCAGCGCGACGATCGGACGATCTTCGACAGTGCGTCCGATCTCGTCGCAGCTCACTCCGTCATACGCACGCGCGAAGTCGTGGCAAAGTGTCACCGCTTCTTGGTAGCGGCCGGTTCGAACGTAGCGCGACGTTTCGGCCGTCGTGACCAGCACGGGCTTCGGCGAGCTCGCGGCGCAAGCGAAAACAACCACAGCGAACAGCGTCACCCGCAGCATGACCTTCGTTATCACGTCGACGATGCGCTATCGTGCGCACGCGATGATGAACAACGCGCCCACCGTCAAACAGTACCTGGCCTCGCTGCCGGCCGAACGCCGGGTTGCAATCGCGCGCGTTCGCGAGGTGGTCAACGCGAATCTGCCCCGCGGCTACGAGGAGGGCATGTCGTTCGGGATGATCTGCTGGTACGTGCCATTCACGCGCGTCGCCAAGACCTACAATGGCCAGCCGCTGTGTTACGCCGGGCTCGCGTCGCAGAAGAACCACATGGCGCTGTACTTGATGGGCGTCTACGGCAACCAACAGGTCGAGACCGCGTTCCGCAAGGGCTTCGCCGATGCAGGCAAAACGCTCGACATGGGTAAGTCGTGCGTGCGGTTCAAGTCGCTCGACGCGCTGCCACTTGAAGTGATCGGCGAGACGATCGCCAGCATCAGCATCGATGACTTTGTCGACCTGTATCAGCGCACGCGCGGATCGATGCGGTCGTCGCGCAGCAAGCGCGCCGGCGAACGTCGGTCGACCGCCAAGCGAGCGGCGACCAGCTCGATCAAGCGAGCAGCGCCCAAGCGAGCGGCGACCAAGCGACCGGCGGCCAAGCGCACGACCAAGCCGGCGTCGAAGCGCGCCAAACGGCGCGCCTGATGCAATGCAGCCTGCGTTGACGGCCGCGCGGGCGTGAGATCGCAGCTCCACGAGCGCGCCCGGTTAGAACGTCAGCCGAAATCCCAAGCGCGCCGATACCGGTGCGTAACGCGACACCGGTTTGCGAAAATTGGGATTGCGCGCGGTGGGAACCGAGGTCTCGTTGCCGACGACATCGATCGTCTTCGCCCACACCAGATCTTCGTACGTGCCTCCCGAGATCGGATTGACGTTGTTCGCCGATCCACTCGATGACATCGCGCTGACGCGACGAATCGCCGGTGCGTAGGTTCGATCGATCTCGAACGTGCCTTGATTGTCGTAGACGTTGAACACATCGGCGAACAGCTCGGCGGTGACCGTCTTCGACAGCCGCCGTCCATACGAGATGTGGACGTCGACCGAGTGCTCGATTCCGGTGCGCCCGAGCTGACCGCGCGGCAACAGGAATGACTCGTTGGAACCGTAGAGATAATGCGCGCCGAGCGCGTTCTCGGGAATCCCCGAAACCAGTCGCGCCCGCGTTCCGAGCGTCAGCAGGTTGCTGGTACCGAGCTCGAACGTGTAGTGGCTGTCGAGCTTGAACGAGTGCGGGCGATCTTGCGGCAGTAGTCCGTTGCGATTCGCGAGCAGCTCGATCAGGTCATATTGCGACGAGATATTCGGGTCGAGCTGACCGTTGTCGTACGACACGCTGCCTGGAAAGTTTCCGTGCGTGCGGGACCAGGTGTAGGACGCCTGCACGTACAATCCGCCCAACAACCGTCGTGACAGCTGTAGCTCGACCGCGTCGTAGCGACGCGTCGGACGATCGAATAGCCGGATGCCTTTGAACAGCGCCAGCTGGTTCTCGAGCCGGCGCCGAACCGCCGGCTCTGTGGTCTGTGCGATCTGCGTTTCCAGCGCGTGTTGCTCGCTGTCGGACCACTCGCCTGGATTCGCGAGAATGTACGTTCGCGCACCGTCGGTGGATACGTCCTCGATCACGCGGCCGAGCTGACGATTCTGGTACAGCACACCGATCTTGAGATCGTGCGGCAACATGTACTCGGCGCCGACCAGAAGCTCGTCCATGTATTGCGCCTTGATCCCCGGCGCGACCAGCACGCCGCTCGATCCGATCAACTCCTCGCGATCGGGTGCTGCACCCAGACAGTTCACGCCATCGGCGCCACCGAGGCGTGGATCGCTCGGACCGCAGGTCGCGGCGTTGGCGAGCTGAAATCGCTGCTGGTAGCTGACCTCGCCACCGAACGACCGATCGTTGATCTGCATCGGGATCGCCTCGAAGAACCGCCCCCACGAGCCGTAGACCTTGGCGGCGCCGATCTTCGTCGGATCCCAGATCAAGCCCAGCCGAGGTGCGACGTTTCCAGTCAACGTCATCGCGTTGACGCCGAGCGTGTTACCGGTCAGCGCGTCGCGGGTATGGCGCAGATCCGCGGCGTAGCGCATGCGCTGCTCTTCGTAGCGAACGCCTGCGTTGAACGTCAGGTTCGGCTGGATCTGCCACGAGTCGCGCACGAACGCGGCCCAGCTGATCGTTTGACCCTCGATCAGCGTTCCCGGCTCGCCTGGCTTTCCAGGCAAGAAGTCGCACGCGAACGTCAGCGTGGATGGCTGGCCGATGTCGGCGCTCGGGTTCGGCGTATGGCAGGTCTGATCGAACCGCGGATCGATCGCAGGATCGTCCGCGCCGGCGAGTTGCACCCAGCGCGTGACCAACACCTCGCGGCCCACCGCGTTCTGGATCAACGCGCCCCCCGAATACAGCCGCGAGTCGGTCTTGCGATCGTTCTCGACGTCGAGCCCGAGCTTGAGCTCGTGGCTGCCGGCGAGCCGCCCTCGCTGCGTCAACGTCAGGCGCGCCATCTTGCGATCTTCGAGATCGCGACGGATCGCACCCGGGCCGCCGATCGCGTAGGGGACGTTTACCATCGGACAGTTGGTGATGAAGTATGGATCCCCGGGAACACCGTCGCTGCAGCCCTTGGCGGTCTTCGCAGATTCACCGCCGAGCGCGCTCCACGTGCCGAGGTTGCCTTCGTTCAAGATCTGGAGCGGGTCGTCATCGAGCGCTGGATCGATCGATCCGGTGTTCGCCGTCGAGCGATGCCACGCAACCAGCGCTTCGAGCTCGGTGCGATCGTCGGCGAGCTTTGCGGTCCATCGGGCGGCGAGGTCGGTCGTCAGACCGTTGGCCTGGGTACCCGACGACGGCAAGCCGAATAGCCCGGGGGTACGGGACGATGATGGCACCGCGATCAGGCTCAGCTGAGCCTGCTGCTTCGGCGTGATCGCGAGGTTTAGCTTGCCGAGCGCAGTATACGAGCGCGACACACCTTCGCGAACGTCGCGGTCTAGCTCGTCGGTGATGAAGAACCCGGTTGCCGGATCGACGTCGGGCGCGCCGTCGCCGTTGCCCCCCGCTCCGATCAGCCGCCCATCGCACGCCGACATCTCGCCGCTAGCTAACCGCTTGCGGCAGTCGGTCTGACGCTTGGTGATTCGCGTGTAGTCGGTGCGTCCGAGCTGCGGCGCGAACCCGAGGTAGAACCACAGGTGGTCCTTGATGATCGGACCGCCGAGATCGAACCCGAAGTCTGCCGAATACACCCGGTTGGCTTCGACGTCGATCGACGTCGCGTTGCTCGGCGTGCTGGCGGCCGCCTTGGCAAGGAAGCCCGGGCTGATCGTTCCGAATACGCTGCCACGCAGCTGATTCGATCCGGTCTTGGTGACGACATTGACGATGCCGCCGACGGCGCGTCCCCACTCGGCGCTGGAACCACCGGCGATCACTTCGATCTCCTCGATGAATTCGTTGAGCACGGGCGTGCCGATCGTGCCGAGCGTGAGCCCGGTGATGTCGACACCGTCGACAAAATACCGGTTCTCGAGCGCAGTACCGCTCGAGATCGCCATCCCTACACCATCATTGTGTGCACCTGGAATGGTGGCCGCCGCGCCGTCGAAGCCGCGCGTCGGCGTTGGGATGGAGATGATCGCCTTGCGATCCATCTTGAACTCGCGTTCGACGTTCGTGGGATCGATCTGGGGTGGTGGCCCGACAACCTCTACGGTGAATCCACCCAGCTTCAAGCTCTGAGACAACGATACCGTGGTGTTGGCGTTGACCCGGATCCGTTTGCGGATCGCGGTGCTGTCACCGAACACGAACGTGACCGTGTATTCACCCGGCAATAGGTCGGTGAGCTTGTAGGTTCCATCCTCGGCGACGTACGTCGTTTGTGGCTGAGGCACCGCGCCGACCGCGATCACGGTCGTCCCTCCGAGCGGTTCGCCAGTCTCAGCATCGAGCACGCGACCCTGAATCGCTCCGGTGGTTGACGATTGTGCACGGGCGTCCACCGCCGCCAGCGCAACCCCGATCATCACGACAGCTGTTATCCGTTGCACTCATCGAGCTAAAGCTAGTCGAGTCGCCGCGACGAGCTTGCCGCGCTCAAGCCGCGTGACACGCCGCGTGTGACAGTCGCGCGAATGTCGCATCTCGCGATCGCGTCCTGACTTTCGAGAGCCACGCATCGCAACTGCGACGTATGCTCGCAGCGTGTCGAGCCTGAAATCGCTGACCGTGGACCTCACGAGCTGCCGCAGTTGCTCGCGACTCGTGCGCTGTCGCGAGGCAGCGGCCGAGGCGCCTCCTCGACGATTCGCCGGCGAACGCTACTGGGCGAAGCCCGTGCCCGGGTTCGGTGATCCGGCCGCGCGGCTACTCATCGTCGGACTGGCGCCCGCGGCGCATGGCGGTAATCGAACCGGTCGTGTGTTCACTGGCGATCGCTCCGGCGACTGGCTCTATGCAGCGCTGCATCGAGCAGGGTTCGCCAACCAGCCCGAATCGACGAGCAAGCGCGATGGCATGAAGCTGCGCGATGCCTACATCGCGTGCATCGTTCGCTGCGCGCCCCCCGGGAACAAGCCCGAGCCGCCCGAGCGCGATCGTTGCCTGGAGTGGTTTACTCGCGAGCTCGCGCTGCTACCTCGCACGCGTGCCATCGTGGCGCTTGGTGCGTTCGCGTGGGATGGCGTGTTGCTCGCCGCCGAGCGACTCGGGCATGTCGTGTCTCGTCCTCGCCCGCGGTTCGCGCACGATCAACAGGCGACCATCGGCCCGTGGCAGCTATTCGGCTCGTATCACGTCAGCCAACAGAACACGTTCACCGGCAGGTTGACCGAGCCGATGCTAGATCGCGTGTTCGCGCGAGCGAAGCGCGCGGCTACTTCCTGAGCTGCTTGCGAATCACCAGCCGCAGCCCCGACCAGGTCTCGTCGATCGCACATACCTTGTTGTCGACGAGCCCGGTCGGCAACGCGACCTCGCGAATCGTGTCCTCGGTGATGTCGGTCGCGACGCCCGAGGACTTCTTGGGCCACGCGATCCACAACCCGCAAGCAGGGCTCATCCGCGGCCGACTCGCATCGATCTGAGCGATCAGATCGGTGCGCCGTTTGACGAACACCACGATCACGTCGAGCGGTGGCGACGATTTGCCACGCGCCGACAGTCCGCGCTGAACCGTCGTTCCCGCCGGTAACGATCCAAGGGCGGTGGCAAACTCCGGCGGAGCCGACACGAATGCGACTCGATGCGCTTCCTTGATCCCGAGTTTCTGAGGCAGCGGCGTTCCTGAGTACCCAGCAGAGGCCATGCGAATAACAGTGCCACTGCTCACGTCTGTCTGCGCGAGTGAGGTGCGGCAGTGGAACGAATTGAATTCGCGAATACGTGTGACCTCGCAGTTTGGTGCAAGACGCTACGCGACAAGGGACTCACCGGCCCGCAGATCGCCAAGTCGATCGCCAAGAGCGAAAGCTATGTCAACAACCTGATCCGCGTCGTCGAGCGCGCGTCAGCGGCCCTGCTGCTGCGCTGGAAGGAAGAGCAGGCTGGGCAGCTGACGCCGGTGTGCGCCACCGATTGGCTCGTCCAGGTCTGCCTGTTGCCGTACGAACAGCAAGACGCCGAGCTCGCGCGGCGGATCGGTCGCGACTAACGCGCAGCCGCTGCGAACAGGTCGCAGATGTTGTCGTCTTGGGTCGAGAGCTGGTCGGGAGTCAACGCCATCCCGGATCCCGTAGTCGCAAGGCCGTCGCCATCGATGGTCGCGGTCGTTCCCCAGATCAGATCCTGGTGAGCCTGACAGCGACCGTCGTCATCGCGATCGACGAACACTCCGATGAGCGGATAGACGGCGGTGTTCGTGCGATTTATCGCTTCGACTTCGAAGGTGCCGTTCGTGATCGCGCCTCGGTCCACGCCATAGCAATTGATGTCGCTCGATCCGAGCAGAGCGATCGCCGTGACGGCATAGACCGTCTGGCCGTTGTGGTCATGAAACTCCCTCCCTGACGCGACGAATCGATACTCGTTAGGTGCGGAGTCGACGCATTCGCGTGATCGCGAATCAGGCTCGGTGTCGGTGCCGGCACACCCGATCATTGCGGTGGTGATCGCGAGCGGATACGTGGCTAGCCAAGGGTTCATGACGCGGAGGGGTGCACTCGACGAGTTTTCTTCGCGCGTTGGTCGCGAACCGAGCTAACACACGCTCTCGCGCCGAGACCTTGCGGTGGCAGCCGCTCGCACCGCTCGAGTCGGCCCAACCTCGCGAATCGACGACAGGGCGGCTCCTCGTCGTGGCACGAGCGCACAGTGCTGGCCATCGGCAAATTCCGTCGTTGAGCGATCCACCTTGCCATGCGACAGTGAGGTCAGCATGGGGGCTCGCGACCACGAATCGGTCGAGCTGCGTGCGGTTGCGCCGTTGATCGTGGCAGCTACCGGCGAGCTGGTGGCACCGCTGCTGCTGGTCTCGAGCGGCAAGGTGACGATCGCGATCACGAGCGCGTCTCGGGTCCAGCCGTATTCGCTCGCGCAGCTCGCGATCGCGAGCAAGCTGGATCGCTCGGCGACGATCAAGCTCGCGCGGTGGACCAGCGCGCGACATCCGGCAATGGTGATGATCGAGCTCGCGGATGCAGTGCCCGTGGATCACGAGGTGACACCGCTCCCGATCGGCAACGTGCGCGCGTCCGCAGAGACCCGTGGCGCACCTGCGGCGTTGGTGACGATCTCGGCAACCGGCGGCGCGCTCACGCGTGACGTCATCCCGGTTCACGTCGACGCGATCGATGGTGGTGGTGGACCGGACGACGTGATCGCGAGACTCGCGAGTCCGATCGATGCTGCACATGACGACGTCGTCGCCGACGGCGGTGTGGTGTTTGCGTGGTTTCCGCCCGACCCAGCACTAGGCCGTCTTGCCGAGGTGTTGGCGGTTGCGATGGCCGCGCCGTATCGCGCAGGTGGGTTCAAGCCGCGTGACACGGCCGTGCTGGGTCAGCTGCTAGGGCTCGACGAGCTCGGACATGCCTTGTTGTCATCAGAAGAACCGCCACCACCGCGACCGGAGCTCTCGCAGGTCGCGGGAGAGATCGTCGACAAGTAACGCGCGCTAGCGTTTCGTGGTAGGCGTCGGGCGTGAAGGTCGCGACCTGGAACGTCAACGGGATCCGCGCGCGCTCGTCGCAGCTGTTGCACTGGATCGATCGCGAAGAACCGGACGTGATCTGCCTGCAAGAGATCAAGGCGTCACCAGCGCAGATCCCGGAGCACATCTCGACGGTGGCGGGTTACCGCGCGCACTTTCACGGCAGCGGAGGCTACTCCGGGGTGGCGTTGCTGTTGCGCACTGCGAAGCTCGGCGAATCCGCCGAGTTCGTGCATCCGCCATTCGACTTGGAGTACCGGATCGTCGTCGCGGCGATCGGATCGATCGTCTTGGCATCGGTATACGTTCCGAACGGCGGCAAGGACTTTGCGGCGAAGATGACGTTCTTGCGCGAGCTGGAAGCGTGGGCAGGGCAGCTCTACGCGAGCGGCCAGCACCTGGTATTGTGCGGTGACTTCAATGTCGCGCGTACGTTCGTCGATGTTCATCCGACGCTGCGCAAGGATGTGATCGGCCAGCTGAGCGACGAGCGAGATCTGATCGAGCGATTGTTGTCGCACGGGCTGGTCGATGTGGGGCGTCATGTCGAACCGGACAACGATCGGCTGTTCACGTGGTGGGCGCCGTGGCGAAACCTGCGAGCACGAAACATCGGGTGGCGTTTGGACTACATCGCTGCGAGCCGGGCGCTGGTCGATGAGACGGTGGTGTGCAGCGTGTCTCGCGATGTCGGTACCAGTGATCACGCGCCGGTGATCGCGCATCTTCGCGACGAGCCACGCGTGATGTAACGAGTAGCTTTCGCGTCGAGTGACGGCGAGTTGTGCCTGAGCCCGAGCGCGGGGCCGTGCGTGAAGGGGAGCCCTCGGTGCTGGGCGACGGGGGAGCTCCCCCGACCCGCTTGGCCTACGTCGCTCCCGGCGGTGGTTCACTGCGTTGCACGGGACGAGGGCGCTGTGCGCCCTACGCCGCGCTCCGCTGTGCTCCGCGGGCGAGGTGGAGATGGACGATGAGGACGAGCGTCTCGTCGCGCGCCGGGCCTCGCTCTCGGCTGGAGCGACCCCGTCGCGGGCGCTTCGGGCTGACGAGACCGCGGGCCCAGTGGGGAGCTCGGTTGATGAGCGGTGCGTCGGAGAGAGCAACCGCGTGGGAGTGCTTGCGCGAACGCTGCATGGTCGCGAGGGGCAACGTTGTCGGTTATGTGGCCGGCGAACGCGCCGTGGACGCGAGCGCCACGTTGTTGTTCACGTCGATGGATGGCAGCTTAGCGCCCGGAATGCTCTCGGATCCGAATGCTCGCAAGCTTCGAGCCGTGGACTCGCTCGAACGTATCGCGCCCGATCGACATCGTGACGTCGCCCGGATCTGCGTATTGGCGCGCGGCGGGCGAAACATCGACGGAATAGCCGAGCTTGTCGAACGCGCGACGCGACGCGGTGTTGGCAGGAATGATCGATGCGTAGATCGCATCGAGCGCCAGCCGCGAAAATCCGAACGCGTGGACCATCGTGGCGAACGCCGTGCCGAGGCCTTTGCCCTGCGCGGATGGCATCGCGATCATGAACGCGAACTCGGCGGCGCCACCGGCGATTCCGCGCAGATCCGCATCGCCTGCAAGCGCGCCGTCGCAGAACAGCAGGAACGCATGGGCGCGCTGGTCGCGGAGCTTCGCGTAGTGCTCGAGCACATCGTCTCGCGAGAGCTCGGCGTCGTGGCCGAGCATCGGCGCGTTGAGCGGGTCGTTATAGGCCGCCGTCAAAGCACTGGCGTGGTTTGCAACCTCATCGTGCGTCGGTTCGATCGCACGCAGTAGACCTGCCGGTGCCGACCACTCGATCTCGAATCGCGGGCCGCTCATTGCCCTACTCGAGCCGCCCGGCGGTGCTGACCTTGCCGCGCTCACGATACATCCGCTCGACCGTACCTCGCAGCAGCTCGGTGTCGATCTGAAGGTCGTTGGCTCCTGCGATGTAGGTCGCGCGTTCGCACGCGACCTTGATGAACCCGCCCGACAACTCGTAGCTCTCGGCGAGCGACTCGAAGTCGATCGCCGATGCGCGCGCGTGTTTGGTCAACGTACGCCGCCATAGCTCCGCTCGCATCTCGGGCGTGGGGAATCCCATGAACACGTCGTACGTGAACCGTCGCTTGAACGCCTGATCGATCGCCGAGCTCAGGTTGGTGGTCAGGATCGCGAGCCCTCCGAATCGCTCGAGCCGCTGGAGCAGGTAGTTGGTCTCCATGTTCGCGTAGCGATCGTTGCTGCTCTTGACGTCGGTCGTCCGCTTGCCGAACAACGAGTCGGCCTCGTTGAACAGCAGCACCACGTGCCCCGGCTCCGCCGCATCGAACACATCGCTCAGGTTCTTCTCGGTCTCGCCGAGCCACTTCGAGACGACCTGCGACAGGTCGATCTCGTAGATGTCGAGCCCCAAACGCCTGGCTAGCACGGTGGCCGACATCGTCTTGCCGACGCCCGGATGGCCCGAGAACAGCACCGAGATCCCGGGAGCGCCGCGCAGCTGGAACGTGTCGCGGATCCGGCGCCGCTCGCGCGCAGCCGCCGCGATCTCGAGCAATCCGCTGCGGGTATCGTCGTCGACGATCAGGTCGTCGATCTCGAATGGCGTCGGCAGCTTTTTGCCGAGTCGGACCAATCGTTGGTGCAGCTGCTCGGCAACCGCCGTGGCTAGATCGGCGCCGCTGGGCGGGCCCGCATCGGGCATCCGTCCGGCACATGCAGCCTGCGCAGCCGCGACGATCACACCGCCGGGGATCGCGAACCTGCCCGCGAGGCTATCGGCGTCGCCGGTCGCGAGCCCGGGCATGACCTGTCGCCACATCGCGGTGCGTATCTCGAGCGGCGGCACGTCGAGGACGACGTGCACGATCGGCCGTTGGTGGATCCGCGGCATCCGCTCGCGGTTGATCGTGAGCGCGACGGGGCCCGGCCACTCGGCGAGGAACGTATCGAACCAGGCGGGCAGCTCGTCGCGATCGCCATCTTGCACGACCGCATCGTCGAGCTCGATGAATCCGGGCACGGCGTCGAGCAAGCGAAGCTCGCGGATGAGCGAGCGCACCACGTTAGGAACGGCAGCGATCGGCATCTGCGATAGCTTTCGGCAGTCGATCAACAGCAGCCGCTTCGCCCAACGTGCCGCGGCAACCTGGACCAACAGCCGTTTGCCGGTTCCTCGCTGGCCTTGAACCGCCAGCATCACGTCGTTGGAATGGATCGCAGCGGTCGCGCGCTCCATCACGAGCGACGGGAACGATCCTGTCGTCGCACCGTCGCGAAGCTCCGCGAGCTCGGCGAGATCGGGATCGAGCTCGAGCGACGCACCATCGAGCATGTAAATCAGCCGAGTCGCCGCGCGGATCTTGCGAAACAGCATCGACTCGTGGCCGGTCGTCGCGCTCACGTCGAGCAAGCGGTACCGCAACAGCGGAGATGACGATGACAGATCGCGCGCCATCAGCGAACGAGTCTCGGCGGTGTCGTAGACCAGCTGCGCGAGCAGCCGCCCATCGAGACTGCGGCACGTGGGGTCGCGCGTCAGGTGGCGATACGCGTGGATCAGATTCGGATCCGCTTCGGGCAACAGCGCGAACATCAGGGTCGCCCATTGCCGCGGCGAGAGCTCGAACACGCGAACGAGGTCGACGAACGGCGCGCGTTGTTGGCTGCGGATCGTCGCGCGGACTCGCGCGTCGGTTGCGCGGTGTGCCGTGAGCCAACGCTCGAGCACCGCGTTGGCGCCGGCGTCGTCGTCTCCAGTTGGTTCGCCGCGCGCCGTGGCGAACAGCCGGCCGATCTCGAGTCCACCATCGCTGAGATCACTCTCGGAGCGCGTCTTGGTCCAGCCGAGGCGGACCTGATACTCGATGCGCAACCAGGCTCGTCGAAGCTCGTCGCGAAGGTGCTCGCTGACGCTGGCGTAGGGCTCGGCCGCAACCGACACGCGCGCAGCATAGCGCTCGTCGACTGCGGTTACTCCGTGGATCGCGGTGTTTGAGACGATCGCGCCGGCGAGTGCTACCGTGTTCGAGTGATCTGCGCCCGCTGCCATGGCGAAGGGGAGCTCAGCCGCAAAGGATGGTGCGTGGCGTGCGAGCGTTCGTACGACACCTGGGTCCGGCGATACGCCAGTGATCTGATCGCCCCCGTGCTCGTGGGCATGGTGATCGTGGCCGGTGTCGGGCTCGGGCTGCCGGTGCTGGGCTACAGCTTCCTCTACGCAACCGCCGGGATCTTCGCCGGCGCAGGAGCGCTGGTCGGATTGCATCGGCTGAATCAGCGGCGGCGGCGGCAACAGTTCCTCACCGAACCGCTGCCTCGTGCGTACCTGCCCGAGGGCAAGTAGCGCCACGACACGGCCGTCATCGCGACTCGTAGATGATGCGAGACGGCAGCTCGAGCGCGGTCAGAAACCCACCCTTGCCGCAGCCGGTGTCGAGGCCGACGCACGCGGGGCCGGCCCATAGATCGAGCGGATCGGTCGGCGTGCAGGTCGACAGATCGGGCGGCAGCGTGTAGGTCGCCGTGTGGCCGAACACGACGAGCTTGCCGCGATAGTTTTCGAAGAAGTCGGCGTCGCGCATCCATAGTAGCGAACGCTTCGGCTCGACGTTCGACGGATGAGGAAACGCACCTTCGGTGCGGCGGATCCCGGCATGGACGTAGATCGCGTGATCGTCCTCGTAGAAATAGGGCAGGCCGCGCATCCAATCGATGACGTCGGGCGGGAAGAACCCGGCGGTGAGCATCGCGGTCATCTCTTCGCGGCTGGGTGTCTCATCGTCGGCGGGCACGGCGCCACCGGCGAACGAGCGGTAACACTCGAGGCAGCCATTGCTGCGTGGCAACACGAAGCCAGGCCAGCCGCCGTCGACGACCTGGAGCCACGCGTCTTCGTGATTGCCTCGCAGCGCGACGACCTTGGCGCGCGTCGTCGTCGCGAACGCTCGCACGCGTGCGACGACGCCGGCAGAGTTTGGACCTCGGTCGATGTAGTCACCGAGGAACACCACGGTGTCGTTGAACGTCAGCTCGGGTAGACGTGTGAACAAGAGTTCCAACGCCGCGAGATCCCCGTGGATATCGCCAATCGCGAAGGTCCGAGCAGCCATCGAGCCATCCTAGTGTAGGAAGCCGCCACGATCAGGCATTCGGTGGTGTGGGTTCTAACAACGTAACACCGCGGGGTTTTGCCTACTTGCCGTGGCACGAGTCGTGGAATGATGGGGCTGCATGATGTCTCGGCTGACTGTCCTTGGTTTCGTGCCGTTGTTCGCTGCCGCCACTGCCGCTGCGCAAGCACCGGGCGAAATGGCTCCGTCCCCTGTCCCGACGGCTCCGCAGATCGTCGTGGCTGCACCGAAGCTGCACCGCTGGTCGATCGCCGTCGGTGTCGGCGCGATGGGGCTCGCGCCGAAGAACGCGCCCGACGCGCAAGCCGACTTCACGATCGCCGAGATCGCGATCCGCTATCTCGCGGGCAAGAACTTCGAGATCGAGCTGGGTGCCTCTGGTGGCCGCCAGCAGCTCGAGGATGGCAGCGAGGGGGATCTGGCGATGGGCAGCGTGATGCTGGCCGCTCGCTATCACTTCCGTCCTCGCCAGACGTGGGACTGGTGGCTGATGGGCGGCCTGGGCGGCATGGTGGTCGCGCCGCACAACTCGAGCGACGAGCAGCTGGAGCAAGCGCAACGTCCCGCTGGTGTGCTCGGCATCGGTATCGAGCGCCGGTTCGATCGCTTCGCGATTCAAGCCGAAGCTCGTGCGGTCGCCGCGGCGGAGACTGAAGCCGAGCGCGAGATGTCCGTGTATGGCGAGCAATCGGGCGCGTACTCCGGCGGTCTCATCACCGTTGGCGTTTCGTACGCGTTCTGACGTCGAATCCGACAACGCATGCTGAGCGACGGAGCCGGAGCGCGGGTCCGTGCGTGATGGAGGGCTTTCGGCGCTGGGCGACGGGACTGTGCCGGAGCCCGAGCGCTGGCCCGTGCGTGATGGAAAGCCCTCGGCGCTGAGCGACGGGACTGTGCCGGAGCGCGGGGCTGTGCGTGAGGGGAGCCCTCGGCGCTGGGCGACGGGACTGTGCCCGAGCGCGGGGCTGTGCGTGAAGGGGAGCCCTCGGCGCTGGGCGACGGGGGAGCTCCCCCGACCC
>JBFXAI010000021.1:0-140606 GCA_050184455.1 Kofleriaceae bacterium
TACGGTCTTTTCGAACGTTCGGCTTGGGGATCAGCGGCTGGACAACACTCCACTGCTCATCGGTGAGCTGCATGTCCTGTTTGATCACAACGGCGATCGCAATGCGATCGGTTGCGATCACGTTCTTTGAAAGCGATCGAAATCCGACCACTTGCCAACGCCGTTTTTGAGATGCGCTCTAGCACGCCACGTACCACTGCTCGATGCAGTCGTGTCCTCGACCGCTTATCGGCACCGATGAGCCGCATACGTCGCGTCGGCTGCCATGATGTCAATCAAGCGATCCATCGGCGCGTCACGCCTGCATGCGCACCGATCCTGCGATCACGCCGTCCTGCGACGCGAAGCTATCGCCGGAACATCTCAGAACGCGTGAGGCCCGCGCTTGGAGGTCCGCCACACGTGTCCCGGTGGGAAACTCAGATGTCCGCCGAGGAAGAATCTCGTAAAGTCTGAACGCGCGGCCGCGTAATCGGGCACGTCGCTGGTCTCGAATAGACTGACGGAAACATCGGGCGCGAAAAATGAGACCTCAAGGTCGCTCGGCATCTCGGGGACGACGATCTCGCGTTGCCCAGGGGGAACCGCAAACCGCCACTCAACGGATCCGCCGGCAGCGGAGATACCGTACGTGCGCACGATCGCGACGTCTTCGACGTTGTCCGAGCTATCCACTGTCCAGGACAGCGTCGGTCGATGCTGATCGGCAGAAGCCGCAGCCGACCGGATGCTTGGGAGCAGAGCGCCCGTGAGATCGACGGTACGCACAGGCGAGAGGCGTCCGTCGAAGCTCTGAGCCCAAGCGCCACTAGCGACATCATCCACTTCTTCATACCCCACGCTGATGCGGTGACCGGAGCCAAATTCGGGGAACACGACGTCGAGCTCGTGCGCGATACCACCCGTCGTCGACGAGGTTGTTCGCCCCGGGTAGGCATGGCTGTACGCAACGCTCGAGCCGCTCGTGTGGAGCTTCGCGGCCACTGGCATTTGAATGGAGAGCTGATGCCCAGACGCGATGGAGCTCCAGGACGACACGTGTAGCGGGTTCTGAATCGCGTCAGTGCGGCCGACGTCCTCGAGCACCGCGTAGAAGGTCGGATCCACCTCACCTGTGAGCGGTTCCCGGGGTTGAACGAGAAACGTCGTGCGTTCCCCGCATGAGCTAAACCAATTAACCTCGTACTGCGTCGGGTGCTCGGCATCGTTGTATCCGTAGCCGCATCCCGAGCTCACCAGCAATCCGCTGGTGTCCGGTGGAGGCGGCGCGTCCACGATGACCGACACGACGGCTTGTTCCGAAGCCGGCAAGCTTCGCGGAGCCATGTAGAGCTCATCGCCGGCTTGGACGTGCAGGACCGTTTGAGCAAGCTCATGGCGCCAGATGACCGTGATCGCGCCACAGTTCGGAACCATGATGGTGGCCACCTCACCGGAGGGATTCGAGAGTCGCTCCACGACGTGCCCATCAATGTCGTGAGCGAGCACCTCCCCTTCGGATGCATTGTGAATCCGCACCGCTCCTGCCGGCTGCGAAGGATCGCAAGCGCCGCCTTCTGGTCCTGGGCTCGGATCGCTACATGCCGCCAGCAGCAGAACCAAGCAAGACAAACGCATCACCTCGGGCTTTCCACCGATCGCGCCAACGAGAAATCTCCGTGTTCCGGGGAACTCCACCGCATGACCGCGGGCACCGGACCTCAACGTTCTCGACTTGGGGGCTGAAGGCATCGCATCCGCGATGACCGAGCGCCACAAGTCGCACACAATAGAAACCACCCCGATACCTGCGCGCGCCGATGAATGAGCAACCATAGGTCTCGATTCAACGTGCGACGACGCCGTGCCTTACGCTCGTGATGATTACGGCGCGACGACGCAGCTGCAGGCGCGCCGGACGAGTGATTGATGCAAAGGCGTAGGATCTCAGCATGCAGCGCTCGCCGCCAAGATCGGAATCGCTGCATGATGGAGCACACCGATGCCCGAGCAAAAGACCAAGAAGACCAAGGCGTCGGTCGCCGCGTTCATCAACGCGGTGAGGAGCGACGCGCGGCGCAAGGACGCCAAGGCAGTCGACAAGATGTTCCGCGAGATCACCGGCGAGAAGCCGGCGATGTGGGGGCCGTCGATCATCGGCTACGGCAGCTATGACAGCCCGACAGGAACCTGGCCGCGCGGCGGCTTCAGCCCGCGCGACGCCAATCTCGTGCTGTATGTAGTGGCCGACTATGCAGGTCGCGATGCGCTGCTAAAACAGCTCGGCAAGCACAGGTCTGGCAAGTCCTGCCTCTACATCAACAAGCTCGCAGATGTCGATGAGAGGACGCTCCGCGAGCTCATCGCGCGTGCCTGGAAGCACATGGAGGCGAAGTAGCCTGAGGTGGCTCAGCGGCTGAACCATTTGGCTCCTGCGTGCAGGCGTGTGCCCCCGTTGCTCCGGGCCGAACGTTCGCGCTCAGGCGCCGACGAACGTGCCGTGGAACGTGATCGGCACCTGGTGATCGAACCACGCCCGCGCGATGTGCCCGTCGGGGATCCGCGCGGCGTCGTAGACGGCAAGGAACGCTCGGCTGGACGGCCCGTCATGGCAAAGCGCGATCAGCCAGCCGTCGTCCTGTCGGATCGCGCCGGCGCGCGGCACGAATAGCGGCTCGGTGACACGCTGGGTGTCGGGGAGCATGTGCTCCATCAACTGGCCGGTACGCGCATCGAGCTTGCCGATCCCGCGCAGGTTGTCGAGCACGAGGTACGAGACGGCGTGGTCGCGGCCCTCGAAGCCGGGCGCGACGGTGGGGAACTCGCAAGCGCGAGCGAGCACGGGCTCGGAGCGCAACGACGCTCGATCGACATCGACGACGGCGCGATGCGCCTGGCTTTCGAGCAGCGCGTTGTAGCCGCCGCCGCGGGCGAACGCGCCGATCTCGTAGAACGAGTCGAACGTGGGGTACCGGACGTAGTCGACGACGAGCTCGCGTCCGCGGGTGAACGCGTTGGTGAAGTGCCACTGGTAGAACGCCTCGACGGTGAACCGCACGGGCTCGGCCGGACGATCGATGGGCACGCAGATGATCTCGGTGCCGAGCTCGGGCTTCCACTTGAACATGTCCGCGAACCCGCCGACCTGCAGCAGCATGCGCGGCACGCTGATGCGTACGGGGGACAGGAAGAACACGAGGTGGCTCTCGGTCGCGATGAAGTCGTGGAGCATCGGCGCGCCGGGGAGATCGATCGCGCTCAGGTGACGTGCGGGGCCGGTGTCGGGCAGCTCGTAGGTGTGGAGCCGGGTGACGCGGCCGTACTCGAGGCCGAAGTTGTAGATCGCCTTGCGCGCGTCGACCCGGTGCGGATGCGCCGAGAAGAACGACACGACTGTGTTATCGAGCGTGGTCTCGCCGCGAAACGCGAGGGTCTGGCTGTCGAGCTCGGTGGGCAAGCCGCCCTCCATGAGCGCATACAGCCTGCCTTGCCACATGATGACGTTGGTGTTCGCGGTGTTCTTCAGGCGGTTGGTCAGAGCGTTTCTCACGCGGCGTAGCCATGGCGCCTTGAGCCCGTACAACATGCGGCCGGTCGCACGCTCTTCGCGCAGTCCCGCGGTTTCGGTGACCTTCGACGCACCGAACGCGCGGCCATTGCCGAGTCGCACGGAGGTGATCGCGCCATCGCCCTCGAACGGGTGCGTGTAACGCGTGCCGTGTAGTCCGAATTGGCCCGGGCCGTTGCGATACAGCGTGCCGTTGAGCTCTGCGGGCAACGTGCCCTCGAGCTCGAGAGGCTCGAAGCCGTGCTCGCGAGGAAGATCCTCGGTCCACAGCCGCTGGACGAGGTCGAGTTGCGAGCCCGCGGGGACGGGCGAAACAGGTGACGTGGTGGGTTTGGTGACAGCGACCATGTGAACACCGTAAACATAGAGGTGCTTGACCGGCAAGCGAAAAAGTGAACAATGTAAACATCGCGAAGCGAAGCACCTATCATCACGGCAACTTACGCGAGGCGCTGATCAGGGCAGGGCTGCGCGCGGTGGCCGAGCATGGACCCGACGGGTTCTCGCTGCGCGCGGTCGCTACGCGGGCGGGAGTGACGGCGGCGGCGGTCTATCGCCACTTCAAAGCCAAGGACGAGCTGCTGGCCGCGATCGCCGCCGAGTCCAACGAGCGACTCGCCGCGACGATCCTCGAGGCGGTTGCCGATGCCGATGACGACGCGCTCGCTCGATTTCGCGCGGTCGGCATCGCGTACGTGCAATTCGCGGTCGCGAACCCCGAGCACTTTCGAGCGATGACGGTGCCCGGTCTACAAGAAAGCTTGCCCGACGACCAGCGCCGCCGTCAGGAGGAATGGCAGGCGGGGCAGCGGCGCGACCTCGCGGCCGGCCAGCGCGCCGGCGTGATCGTGGACATGCCGCTGAACGAGCTGCTGATCGCGGCGCACTCGCTGGTCCACGGCCTCGCGCACATGATCGTGGAGGGCGCCCTCGGCGACGTTTCACCTGCGCGCGCGAAGGAACTGGCGATCGCAGTGACCGGCGCATTCGGGAACGGCCTGATCCCGCGTGCTGCGCCTGTGGACGATCCGTTGCGACCACGCAAGAGACGTTGAGCGCTGGCCTTCGCCGATGGAGGTGACGCCACTGCACGCGCTCGCGATCGAATGATCCCCAGACCTCCGGGCGCGTTCGCACGCGTGCGCGAGGACACAGGATCCGTCCGGCGTGGATCGGCCAGACCCATCAGAATGTGCTCGTTCGCCGCGAGGATCGGCTGTGCCCGCATCGGTGAAGCACCGCAGATGCGCTGGTTCGCCATTTGCAGTCTTCCCCGACGTGCGCCCCAAAGCTCGCAAGCAGCCTCGATTCGCCGCGTCCCTACCGAAAGCGTCCAAGGCCGAACGCGGACGGACGGTCACCCAGGACACGCCGATCGCGGTGCGAAGCCAGATCTCGCTCTCCGACAGGTTCGAGAATCAGATCCGCACCGAGCTCGCGTCGCGGATCGGGCATGCAGCGAGCTTGATCGAGCGTGGGACGGTGCGCTTCGAAGACGTGAATGGTCCCAAGGGTGGGGTCGATACGATCTGTCGAATCAAGTTGGTGATGAGCGGTCGACCGTCGCTCGTGGTCGAGGAACGATCCGAAGAACCGGAAAGTGCGTTCGCCTTGGCCGTGCCGAAGCTGGCGCGTGTGCTGGAACGGACTCGCGGAAAACACCAGCTGAGCACCGGCAGACATCGCGCGAACCGACAGGGTCGTCCGGCCAGTCCGCCGGCGCGGCTCGAGGATGCGGGTGAGATCATCGGCCGACGCGTTGGACGTGGCAAGGCAGCGCTCGCTCGCGCGCTCGAGCGTCCCGAGAAGGAGCGCGGAGACGCGTACGTCGACACCGCACAACCCGGCGTGTCCGCCAGCGACCGCAGAGCTGGTGGCGGGATCACCGCTCGACGTAACTCTCGCGCAAAACATCCGAAGGCGACCGCTGCCCTCGAGGACTCGCGCACCAAGCCGTCGCGCAAGTCGACGCGTCGCAGCGCGAACCGCGGAAAGCCAAGTCAGGGCAAGGAGCGCACGGCGCTCGCGAGGTCAGTGACCCCGTCAGCGCGTGCAGCACGGCTGAGCGGCCGGCACTGAATCACAGCGCGAGCGCTGAACGTTTCGGGCGGAACGCAGTTCGCCGACAAGAGTCTAAAGAGCCGTCGAAGTCGAAGTCCCGATTCACATCCGCAGCTCGCGGCGGTTTGACCTGGTCAGCGCGGGCGACGACACTCGGGACATGAACGGTCCGCCGGCGGACGGCGAAGTCGCCGCGCACAGTCTGATTCCAGCGCGGCTGGATCGACTGCCGTGGAGCGGCTTTCACTGGCGCGTCGTGATCGCACTGGGGATCACGTGGGTGCTCGAAGGACTGGAGATCGGACTGGCGAGCGCGATCGGAGGGATCCTGAGCAACCCGGCGTATCGCGGCGAGACGCTCCATCTCGACGCGGCGATGGTCGGTTACTCGGGCGCGGTCTACCTCCTCGGAGAGGTCGTCGGCGCACTGTACTTCGGCCGCAAGGCGGACAAGCTCGGCCGCCGGAAGCTGTTCATCGTGACGCTCGCGCTCTACTTGATCGCGAACGGGCTCACCGCGCTGTCGTTCGCACCGGGGTACTTCCTCGTGACTCGGTTCTTCGCGGGCATGGGGATCGGTGGCGAATACGCAGCGATTCACAGCGCGATCGACGAGCTGACGCCGGCGCGCTACCGTGGACGCGTCGACATCGCGATCGCGGGGACGTATTGGGGCGGTGCGATGCTGGCAGCCGCTGCGCAGTTCCTCCTTCTGGATCCGTCGATCGTGCCGGCCGACTGGGGATGGCGTGCGGCCCTCCTCATCGGCCCGGCGATCGGCTTCGCGATCTGGCCGTTGCGCAAGTACATTCCGGAGAGCCCGCGGTGGCAGCTCACGCATGGCCACGTCGCCGAGGCGGAGGCGACGGTGGCCGCGATCGAAGCACAGCTGCGCGCAAATGGCGTCGTGCTCGAGGACGTCGATCCGAAGCATGCGCTGATGATCAAGCGCCAGTCTCCGCCGGGCGTGCTCACCGTCGCGCGGGTGTTGCTCCGCACGTACACCAAGCGCCTCGTGCTGGGCTTGACGCTGATGATCACGCAGTCGTTTCTCTACAACGCGATCTTCTTCAGCTACGTGCTTATCCTCGAGAAGATCTACGACGTGCCGTCAGGCAGCACGGCCTACTACTTCTTTCCGTTCGCGGCCGGCAACCTGCTCGGCCCGCTGGTGCTCGGGCGGTTCTTCGACACGATCGGGCGCCGCACGATGATCGCGGTCACGTATTGCTGCTCGGCGGTCCTGCTAGGCGCGACGGGATGGCTGTTCGGCCACGGCATGCTGAGTGCGCAGACGCAGACCATCTTGTGGTGCGTGATCTTCTTCATCGCATCCGCCGCGGCGTCGTCGGCATATCTCACGGTCAGCGAAATCTTTCCGCTCGAGATCCGCGCGCAATCGATCTCGCTGATCTTCGCGATCGCGCAGGGTTTTGGCGCGCTGGGGTCGGCGCTGTTCGGTTCGATCGTCGCGTCGGCGACGCGCGAGGAGCTGGTGAACGGCAACCTCGAGGTCGTCGTCGCGGATCTGGGACCGCTCGCCTTGGGGTACGCCATCGCGGCGGGCATCATGTTCATGGGCGGGGTAGTCGCCTGGCTACTCGGCGTCGACGCGGAGCAACGTTCGCTCGAGGACATCGCGCCGCCGCTCTCTGCAGCCGAGGCACCACACGTCACGCCGAGCGAGGTCGCGTCGGGTCCGCATCCGCCGTAGCACCAACGTTTCAACCAATCGCCGGGACCAGTGCGCAGCCTACGAAGCCGAAGATGCCACCGAATCGGCGGCACCAACGAGGTCCCGCTTCCTGCGCTGTATCGACTCACCACACAAACCCAGTTCGGGATGCGGACCAACGCTCCGAAGGACAGCAGGATCGGGGACGAAGTGAGCTTCGCGCGCTCCGACGACGGAATTACCAGAACGTAAGACCGACGCTGCCAGTGACGGCGGTGGCCTCGCTTCGGGGGAAGAACTCATCGATCCGGATCGCGAACAGCAGGTATCCGGGGCCGCAACACTCCCCATAGTGGAGAAGAATCTCGGGACTGACAGAGGCGCTGAAGCGATCGGTCTTCGTCCATTCGAGCGTGGAGCCGATCCCAACTCCGATGCCGACCGATGACGTGCTTCGGTGCCAGATGTAACGTAGGGCTGGTCGAATGTAGAGGCTGATTGCGTCGGCTAGAACGAGACCAGGCTCGAGCACCGCGCGGAACGCTCGATGCTTAGCAACGTGGCTGCTCCTATCTCGTTGGCTGCAAGCCGTAACGGGCCCAAACGGCAGCGAGCCACCCCACGACAGCACGAAGCCTGGCGAGCTGTCGCGCATGGTGAAGCCGGCGTTTGGAAGGAGTGCAGCCCACCGTAATACGAGCGTCTCCGACATGGCATCGCCCATATCCCGATAGACATCCGCCTCGGTGAACGGGGCATCGCCGAGGTGTTGCGAATCCTGGATAAGTCCAGCGCACCGCTCTGCGGAGTCTGCATGAGCAGCCATCACGGATAGCAGGGGCGCCACCATCGTGACCGCTGCGATGGAGCGCCTGAACCGCGCACGAATTCGTCGATGATCAGCGAGCCTCAAGCGCACGCCCCCGGATGCCAGGGGTCTGTCAGACGAGGTCGAGATTCGACATCAGCTTGTTGTCGCAGCCTAAGGCTGGTGCTCGACAAAGCGATCAACGCTGCGTTCCGCGTGGTCATGCGGGCGCGACAAGCGAGCTGCGTGCCAATCGCTCCGACAGATCACGCAAGCGAGATAACTACGCGGTCCGGCGCGAGACGTTGCCGATGGTCCACGCGGTTCACCTGTTGATGTCGGCTCGGTCGCGTTCACGTACGTTCACATGTCGCGCCGATGCAACGCCGCAGTCGTGCACAGCCTGGATCATCACCTCCAGGTTCGAACGCTCACTCTCGCGACCGTCGGTAGGCGACCTCGCGGACCCAAAGGACCGGCGCAACCCAAAGTCCAGCAGCACAACCCGGATCGAGCACCAACGCGACGAGGCCGAGCTTCCAGCCGATCGCCGAGACCAACGCGCAACCGACGAAACCGATCACGGCGCCGAACACCGGAACCACAGAGCTGCCACTGCCGGCGATGAAGCGACTCACGGCCAGGATCCAGTTGAGGACGCTGACCAGCGCACCAGGACCCATCCAACCACCGTGAGCATGCGTCGAGTCACCTACGAGCACGTCACGTGCCAGTGCCGGCTCGACGGTTTCGCGATCGCGCATCAAGATCTTCGCACGACTAGCCACCGCCGCCGTGTCGGACGCGACCCGCGGCTTGCCACGGTGTCAACGATCGCAACCTTCGAGCGCGAAGCCGGAACATGCGGCATGCAGCGGCGGAGCGTCGAAGTCGATGGCCTATCGGCCGAAGGACTATGCCAACGAGGTGGGCATTCGGTGAACCGCGCGGGTGTCTGATCTTCCGCTGGCGCGGTTGGACGAGCGCTGCGTTACCTCTTCGTCGACGAAAAGAAGCGCGTGTGCATCTGACGCAAGAACTTGTCGTCAAGGCGATGCTTCGAAGCGTCGCCGATCACGGCGTCGAGTCCGCACGCCGGACACAGCGCTGTCTGGTTAGCGTCGATCCACACCTTGATCTGCGTGTTCGGGAATGTGTGAAAGCAGAAGTAACAGCCGCAGCGCCCGCTCGCCTGGATCTCGTCGCGATGTCCCGAAGCGTGCTCGCGCGCGGCGTCACACAGAATCTTGTCGTTGGATGTGATGGCTAAAATAGGGTCGGAGTCCTTAGCCCCGGATCGTGACGGTAACATGCTCCGTCGACGGTGCGCGTACGATTCGTTTGTGTCGCCTCGCTTGCGCACGCACGTTGGCATGGCACACGCGTGCGGCGTCTCATCGAGGCGAGCGCGACGCTCGGAGCAGCTTCGTAACGTCGCGTTCCGGCGCGACCGGTAGACGCCGTCCATCCAGCTTCGACGCGACGATCGAGAGATCATCGGTGCATCGCCGGGCTCCATGCGCGAGGTGCGGATGCGGATCCAACGAACAGCTGACGCGCCGACTACTGTGTCCCGGTGCCCAAACGATGTTAGGCGCTCGCAGCAGCATCATACGGCGGCAGCGGAAGCCAGCAGCTGCCACAGCGGCTCGCGGCGCGCATTCCGACCTCGCGACATCGAGGACAGGCACGCAGCTCCGGCGCCGGTCCGAGCGCAAGCAGTGCGACGAGCTTGGTCCACGCTTCCGTAAGGTCCGAGGTTGCTGCGCCTTGCGCGATCTCTCGGTCCATCACGACCACTAAGGCCCTCATGGCCTCGAGTGACTTGTCATTGAAGCTCATCGACATCGCTCTGTCTCCTTCGCGCTAGCACTCGCCGCCGAGGTCGTCGCCGTCGCACGGCCGCGAACGATCGAGGCAGGCCCGGCAAAACGCATCAACGGTTGCAGCGCTGTTGCGCAGCGTTCGTCTGCACCCGTAACACTCGTGCAGCTTTGCGACCATTGCGGTCCACATCCGGGATGGATCGGCTTCGGTTTTGGTCATGGTGCAGTATCGCGGAAGGCGGCCGATTAGGATATTAGAAAATCTTGCCACTAAACAACGTAAAAACCGAAGCCAGGTAGGCTTTCGTTCATGGACTGGCTGAACTATCACCATTTGCTCTATGTCTGGGCTGTCGCTCGTCGCGGCAGCGTCAGCAAGGCGAGCATGGCGCTCCGGCTCGCGCCACCGACGATCAGCGCGCAGATCCACGCGCTCGAACAAACGATCGGGCATCAGCTGTTCGTGCGCCGGGGGCGAAACCTCGTGCCGACGGAGATGGGCCAAGTTGCAGCGCGGTACGGCGATCAGATCTTCTCACTTGGCCAGGAGCTGATCGATACGTTCAAAGGCCGCTCGTCTGCACAGCGCAGGCTCGTGGTCGGCGTGTCTGACGTCCTTGCGAAGTCGCTCGTGCACCGCATCCTCGAGCCGGCCTTCGAGCCAGAGCTCAACCTCCGCGTGATCTGTAAGGAGAGTCGATCTGCGGCGGCATTCAACAGCGAGCTCGCTGGCCATACGATGGATGTCGTGCTCTCGGATATGCCAGCCAGCCGGGCCAGTCCGGTGCGGATGTTCAATCATCCGCTCGGCGACTGCGGGACGACGTGGTTTGCGGCGCCATCGCTCGCGCGCAGGCATCGCCGGCGATTTCCGACGTTGCTCGATGGCGCACCGCTGCTACTGCCGAGTGCGGACTCGCACTTCCGCAGAGAGCTCGAGACCTGGTTTACTGCTCAATCGATTCGTCCCACGATCGTCGCCGAGCTCGATGACGCTGCGCTCGTCAGCGTCCTCGGTGGGAAAGGCCTGGGCATCTTCGCTGCTCCCGCCATTCTCGAAGAGGAGTTCCGCGAGCGCTATCGGGTGGAGGTCGTCGGAAGATCGCACCAGATTCGACAACGCTTCTTTGCGATCGCGGTCGAGCGCGAGCTCAAGCACCCGGGCGTTGCCGCGATCTGCAAGAACGCACGAACAGACCTATTCGCCTAGGGCCACAACGTTCGCGGTTGTCGTGTCGTCGCGGTCGCGGCGTGTTGGCCTCCGCCGCACTCGGACGAACTTCGTCGCGTTGTTAGCCATCGAGGACGCATTCGCATCCGACCTCGGCTTGTCACCCAGTCGCTCCGCGCGTCTCCAAGATCGACCTAAGGGCGGGCGAGATCGTTGCGGTTCGCGCGCCGCATCGCGGAAGCCATGATCGGTGCGACCAACTTCCCGAAGCAGGAAGGCTCACCACGGTTGCGAATGGTCATTCGTGTGCGGCTCGAGCCCGCGTCCTCCCACCTATACGTTGTCTCCATGGGGAAGGGCCCTCGGCCGTGCGCATCACGAGCTGCTGGCTTGTGACGAGCTCGACGATCTCGTAGGTGTATGCGAGTCGCTTGCCGAGGAACTGCGCTACGAAGGCGATCCGTGACCCAATCGCCAGCGGCGGCGGTGTCTTCCACTCCACCGGCTTGATGTTCACGTACCACTTCGGCGCGTTTCCGGGGTCACCGGCAAATGCGGCCACCTCGGCGGGTGGGCGGCGATCCGCGGCGATACCACCAGGAACTGCGCGACGGTGAACGCGGTCTCCAGCGCGATGAAGCCGCGCACTGAAGACAGCCGATTCTTGGCAACAACGGAGAGCGTGGTGAACGACCACGCCAGCGCGCCGAACACGCCGGCCAAGCCGAGCGCGCTGGTGAGTTAGGCGTCGTGGCTGGTCCGCGAGCCCTGTGCCTCCTCCGAAGCGGGTGCTCCAGCGGCAAAGGATGCCGCTGCGCGGCGCGCGGCTAGACCGCACGCACAGCCATGGCGCGCGTGCTTCAGGATCGCTTCGGTGCGGTCAACAGATCGTGATCCTCGAGCATCTCGCGCGGCGTGGCGCGAAGGGCGGTCGCAGCGCCTTCGATGATCCCGAGCGAATAGCAGACATCGGGTGTGCGCGCCGATTCAGGGAGCGAACGGATGCCGATCACTTCGTCCATCGTGAGCTCGGTCGCGGCGCGCAGCTGCTCCACGGCCCTGGTGAGCATGCGTTGCAGCGGTTCGTCGGACATGCCGCAACCTAACACGTCGGTCGCCGGACAACTCGAAACCGAGGCCGATGTGTCTTGCGCCCGCATCCACGCGTGGTACACGGGCTCTACGTCCTCATCGAGGGCGAGCGCGAGCCGAGAGTCGCCGCGCTAGTTTGCCTTCCGTCGCGGCCGGCAGAGATCGTCAGCTCAGCCGCGAAGCGTTGACGACGTGACCAAGCCGACCGAACCTGATTTCCGTTCGCTCGCCGTTGCGGTAGGCGACGCGTGGGCAAGAGAGCTCGTGCATTCGCTTCGCTTCGACGATCGAGAGATCATCGGTGCGTGGCCGGGCACCATGCGCGAGGCACGGATGCGGATCCGACTCGCCATCCGTTCGAAGCTGCAGCTTCACCTCATGGAGGAGCTCGCGCGGGTCGCATATGTCTCGGCGCGCTGTGGCTGGCAGGCGGTGTCCAAGCTAGATCCCGAGTCATGAGCGGACGGCAACCCAGCCGGTAGACCTTCTCAGCGTGCCGAATCTCGCTCCGGTCCACCGCGCTGCGCCGCGATAACGGCTACACAGCTTCGTCTTGTCCACGCTCACGTTCTCGACACTCTCGCTCGCGCCTGCGTGGCTGGATAATCTCGCGCAGCTGGGCTATGTCGAGATGACGCCGATCCAGGCGCTGGCGTTACCCGCGATGCTCGAGGGCCGCGACGTGCTCGGGCAAGCCGCGACGGGTACGGGAAAGACGGCGGCGTTCGGGCTCGCGCTGCTAGCGCGGATCACGCCGCGTAGCGTTCGGCCCGGCGCGCTGGTGCTGTGCCCGACGCGGGAGCTGGCCGCGCAGGTGGCGGACGAGCTGCGACGACTCGCGCGTCCGCTGCCGCATACCCGCGTGCTCACGCTCAGCGGTGGCAGCTCGGTACAGAAGGAGCGGGCGTCGCTCGAGCACGGCGTCGATGTCATCGTGGGCACGCCGGGGCGGGTGCTCGACCATCTACAGCGTGGGCGGCTCGATCTCGCGGGCATTCGGACGCTGGTTCTCGACGAAGCGGATCGGATGCTCGAGATGGGATTCGTCGAGGCGGTCAGCGCGATCGCGCGCGCGGTCCCACCCGAACATCAGACGCTGTTGTTCTCGGCGACGTTTCCCGATGCGGTGCGCTCGCTGAGCGCGACGTATCAGCGCGACGCGAAGCACGTCGTGGTGCCGGCGGAGGACGTCACCGCGCGGATCACGCATGTCTTATACGACGTGGCCCGAACCGATCGACTTCCGGCGCTGATCCGGATCCTCGGCCATCATCGCCCCGAGTCGGCGATCGTGTTTTGCAACCATCGCGAGACCTGCGATGAGGTCGCCGGCGCGCTCGCGAAGGCGGGGTTTGCAGCGGTCGCGCTCCACGGCGGCATGGAGCAGCATGATCGCAATACGGTGTTGTTGCTGCTCCGAAACGGCAGCCTGCGGGTCGTGGTCGCCACCGATGTCGCCGCACGCGGTCTCGACATCGACGACCTCGGCGCGATCATCAACTACGATCTGCCACGCGAGCGCGATGTGTTCGTGCATCGCATCGGCCGCACGGCGCGCGCGGGTCGCAGCGGGCTCGCGATCAGCCTCGCGCAGCCATCGGATGGGCGGGTTCTCGATGATCTGCGCCAAGGCCCGCTCGCAGGTGTCGCGATGTCGCGCATTCCCACAGCCGAAGCGCAGCAGCCGCCACCACCGGCGATGATCACGATCGCGATCCAGGGCGGACGTCAGGATCGCTTGAGACCTGGCGACATCGTCGGTGCGTTGACCACCGGGATCGGAATCGCGGGGACCGACGTCGGACAGATCACCGTGAACGATCGGATCAGTTTTGTCGCGGTCGTCGCGGCCGTGGGACGCCGTGCCCTGGACGGTCTCGCCGACGGCCGGATCAAGAACCGGCGGTTTCGCGCGTACGTGGTCAAGCCACCGCGCTAGCGGCGCTGTTCCCTGGTTCGCGAACTCGAGCACCTTTATAAGCTGCCTGGTGACGGCCGGTGCCGCTCGATAGTGAGCGCCGCCGCCACAGTCGCGCCAGCAACACGACCGCGCCGCCGGTGATCCGCTCGGGTCGATTCTACTTTCGACAGTTCAGTCGCGGTATACCTCGCAATTGTCGAGAGCTAGCCGCGAAGCCTCGAGAATCGAGGACCTGCCGCTCCGATCGGAGCTGTTCAGCATCGCTCAGCTCGAGCGTCATGCGCAGACGCTGCCTGGCGCGCGCCCTCGAGGTGCGAGCTCGGGCCTCGATCGGTTGTTGCCGCGGCTCGACGACAACGAGCGCGTGCTCGCCGATGCCTACGCCCTCGTCGCCGAAGCGGTCTCGCTCGGCCGGCAGATCACGCCGGCCGCCGAATGGTTCATCGACAACTATCACCTGATCGAAGAACAGATCCGAATCGCGCGGCAACACTTGCCTCGTGGCTACAGCCGCGAGCTGCCTCGCCTCGACGGTGGCAGCGGCGACCACACGCCGCGGGTCTATCACCTCGCGATCGAGCTGATCTCGCACTCGCACGGACGCGTCGATCTGGATGCGCTGTCCGCGTTCATCTCGTCGTATCAGGCGGTTCATCCGCTGCTGATCGGCGAGCTGTGGGCGATTCCGATCATGTTACGGATCGCGCTGATCGAGAATCTTCGTCGCGTGATCACCCGCGTCGCGGCGGGGCGACGCGATCGAGAAGCCGCCGGGCGGTGGGCCGACAAGCTACTCGATACGGCGGCCGACGATCCGACGCAGCGGGTGGTCAAGCTCGCCGCGCTCGTCGCCGACGATCCACCGTTGACTCACGCGTTCGTGTCCGAGCTCGCGAGCCGCTTGCAGGGTCACGGTGCAGCATCGACGTTCCCGCTGGCGTGGCTCGAGCAGCGTCTCGGCGAGCAAGGCCTGACGATCGAGCACTCGTTTCACCTGGCGAGCCAGAGCCAGGCGGCGGATCAAGTTTCGATCGGCAACAGCATCGGCAGCCTTCGGTTCCTCGGCGCCACCGACTGGCGCGACTTCGTCGAGGGGATGAGCGTCCTCGAACGCAGCCTCAGAACCGATCCTGCTGCGATCTATCCGGCGATGGACTTCCCGACCCGCGACCGGTATCGCCACGTCGTCGAGCGGATCGCGAAGCGCGAACACCTCGCCGAGCAGGTCGTCGCCCAGCGTGCGGTCGAGCTGGCTAACGAACAGTCGTCGCCGCGGATGCGGCACGTCGGGTACTTTCTAGTGGACGCTGGCCGCCGCGCGCTCGAGCGCGCCTTGCGACAAAAACCCTATGCCGACGCGCTCAGCGAGCGGCCACGACCGCGTTCGCTGCTCCCGCTGTATGCCGGCGCGATCGTCGGACTGACGGCGCTCGTCGCGGTCGCCGCGATCTCGCGCGTGTGGACCGCGGACATCACGACGTCGATGTTCGTCACGTGGTCGATCGCGGTTGCGCTGTGCTCGAGTCAGCTTGCGGTCGCGATCGTTCAGTGGGCATCGACGCTGCTGGTGGCGCCGCGGGTTCTGCCACGCCTGGAGTTCGCGGAGGGCATTCCGTCCGAGCACCGAACGATCGTCGCGGTGCCGACGATGTTGACCAGCATCGCGACGATCAACGAGCTGGTCGATGCGCTCGAGGTCCGGTTCCTCGCCAACCGTGACGCGAATCTCGGGTTCGCGTTGCTCGGTGACTTTCGCGATGCCGCCGCGGAGCACCTCGATGGTGACGCCGCGTTGCTCCGCCACGCCGCCGCCGCGATCGATGCGCTCAACGCGAAGTACCCGGACCGAGCTCGGGGCGGCGGGTTCTTTTTGTTTCATCGCGCTCGCCGGTGGAACCCGCGCGAAGGCGTGTGGATGGGATGGGAGCGCAAGCGCGGCAAGCTCGAGGACTTCAACGCGCAGCTGCGTGGCGAGACCGGTCGGTTCGCGACGATCGTCGGTCCGATCGAGCGACTCGCGAACATCAAGTATGTGATCGCGCTCGACAGCGACACCGAGCTGCCACGGGATTGTGCTCGCTCGCTCGCCGGCACGATCGCCCATCCGCTCAATCGCCCGGTGTTCGACGAGGCGCTCGGTCGGGTCACCCATGGCTACGCGATCCTGCAGCCTCGCGTCGGGATCTCGTTGGCGAGCGCGAGCAGCTCGCGGTTTGCGCGGCTGTTCGCCGGCGACTGCGGGATCGATCCCTACACGCGCGCGGTGTCGGACGTCTATCAGGATGTGTTCGGCGAGGGCTCGTTCGTTGGCAAAGGCATCTACGACATCGACGCCGTTCGACAAGCGACCCACGAGCGACTTCCCGAGAATCGGGTGCTCAGCCACGATCTACTCGAAGGCGCGTACGGCCGGGCGGGGCTGGTCTCCGATCTGTTGCTGGTCGAGGATTACCCGACCGCGTATGCGGCCGACGCCAGCCGCCGCGCGCGGTGGATTCGCGGCGACTGGCAGATCGCGCGATGGCTGATGCGGCGGGTTCCGTGCGCCGGCAGTCGAAGCATCCGTAATCCGATCTCGCTGCTCTCGCAGTGGAAGATCGGCGACAACCTGCGGCGAAGCTTGGTGCCGCTCGCGCTCGTGGCGGTCATCGTGATCGCGTGGTGGGCGCCGGTGCTTGCGCCGTCGACGTTCTTGCTCGTGGTCGGCACGTTGCTGTTGCCTGGGTTGGTGCCGGCGGCATCGTCGCTAGCCCGGCGGTCGAAGCCAACGCCCCGCGGACAGCATGCAGGCGAGGTCGCGACGCAGCTCGGCCAACACATCACCCGCGAGGCGTTCACGCTCGCCACGCTACCGTTCGATGCCTGGGTCAGCGCGACCGAGATCGTGCGAGCGACCACTCGCACGGTGTTCACGCGCAAGAAGCTGCTCGAGTGGAAAACCGCAGCCGACGCTCAACGGGCGCTTCGCACCAGCTTCGCCGGGACCCACGCCTCGCTGTGGATTGCCCCGGCCACCGCAGCGGCAATCGGGATCGCGATCGCGGCGCATCGGCCCGAGAGGTTGTGGGTCGCAGGTCCCGTGCTCGCGTTGTGGATGTTGGCACCGGCACTCGTGTGGTGGCTCGGCCATCCCGTGGACGAACCGCGCGCCGACCTCAAGCCCAACGATCGGGCGTTTCTGCGGTCGCTCGCGCGCCGAACCTGGCGGTTCTTCGAGACCTATGTCACCGCCGAGTCCAACGATCTGGCGCCCGACAACGTCCAGGAGGATCCGCCCGTCGGGATCGCGCATCGCACGTCGCCAACCAACATCGGGTTGCAGCTGCTCTCGAACCTCGCCGCCTATGACTTCGGATACGTGTCCGTCGGGGAGGTCGCGGCGCGCACGCGGCGTACGTTCGCGACGCTCGATCGGCTTCAGCGCCATCGCGGCCACTTCTACAACTGGTACGACACCCGAACGCTCGAGCCGCTGCGGCCGATGTACGTCTCGACGGTGGATAGCGGCAACCTCGCCGGCTGTCTGATGACGCTCGCGAGCGGCCTCACCGCCCTCGCCGACGACCGCGTGGTCCGCGCCGGCTTGTTCGCCGGCCTCGCTGACACGCTCGACGTCCTCGAGGATGTCGGGGGCGCCACCGCCGAGCTCGCGCCGATGCGTGCACTGCTCACGCCGGTGCCGACCACGATGCGTCTTGCACGCGATTCGCTGCGCCAACTGGTCGCCGCGTCTGAACTGCTCGCCACGAGCCCGTGGGCAGACGCGTTCGCCGCGCAGTGTCGACGAGCGCAGGCTGATCTCGAGCATGTGGCGCCGTGGCTCGCGCTTGCCACGCCACCTGGAACGATCGATCGCGAGCTGGTCGAGACTGTCGATCGGATCCCGACGCTGGTGCAGCTCGCGCAGCTCGAGACCACGCTCGCGCCGCTGTTCGAGCGAGCGGCGAGCGCTGGCGATCACGCGGACTGGCTTGCTCAGCTGCGTGCCGCTACGACGCTCGGCGCCACGCGGGCGACCCAGCTGCTCACCGAGCTACGCGTGCTCGCCGATCGCTGCGGCGCGCTGTCCGATTACGACTACGAGCTGCTCTACGACCGCGGTCGCGATCTGCTGTCGATCGGGTTCAACGTCGTCGATCATCGGCTCGACGCCAGCTTCTATGATCTGCTCGCGTCGGAGGCGCGGCTCGCCAGCTACGTCGCGATCGCGCAGGGCAAGCTTCCGCAGGAGCATTGGTTCCGGCTCGGCCGGCAGCTCACGACATCGGGCCGCCGCCCGGCGCTGCTGTCGTGGAGCGGCTCGATGTTCGAGTACTTGATGCCACTGCTCGTCATGCCGACGTACGACGGGACGCTGCTCGACACGACGTATCAGGTCGCGGTCGCACGGCAGATCGAATACGGCCGCGAGCACGGCGTGCCGTGGGGTGTCTCCGAGTCCGGCTACAACAAGGTCGACGCCCACCTCAACTATCAATACCGCGCGTTCGGCGTACCCGGGCTCGGGTTCAAGCGCGGGCTCGCCGACGATCTGGTGATCGCGCCGTACGCCGGCGTGATGGCGCTGATGGTCAAGCCTGCAGCGGCGGCCGAAAATCTCCGGCGGCTTCGCGCCGAGCATCAGCTCGGTGGGTACGGTTTTTACGAGGCGATCGATTACACGGCGTCGCGCATGCCACCCGGCAAGGACTGCGTCACCGTGCGTTCGTACATGGCGCATCACCAGGGCATGTCGCTGCTCGCGCTGACGTATGCGCTGCTCGATCGCCCCATGCAGCGCCGGTTCTCCGCCGATCCCGCGTTGCGCGCGACCGATCTGCTGCTGCAGGAGCGCGTCCCGCGAACCCCGATCGTGTACCCGCATCCCGCCGAGGTCACCGCCGTTCGTACCAGCTCGAACGACGGCGAGACCGAGCTACGCGTGGTGCCGACGCCGCACACGCCGGCGCCCGAGCTTCGCTTGCTGTCCAACGGCAACTATCACGTCGCCGTCACCAACGCCGGCGGCGGTTACAGCCGGCTTCGCGAGCTTGCGGTCACGCGGTGGCACGAGGATGCGACGCGGGATTGCTGGGGCCAGTTCTGCTACCTCCGCGACGTGACGACAGGATCGTTCTGGTCGGTCACGCACCAACCGACGCTGCGTCCTGCGACCAGTTACGAGGCGATCTTCTCGCCCGGCCGCGTCGAGTTCCGGCGTCGCGACGAGGACATCGACACCCATGTCGAGATCAGCGTGTGTACCGAGGACGACATCGAGCTGCGTCGGATCACGCTCACCAACTTCGGCCAGACCAAGCGCACGATCGAGATCACTAGCTACGCCGAGGTCGTCCTGACCACGGCTGCCGCCGATGCAGCGCACCGTGCGTTCTCGAACCTGTTCGTGCAGACCGAGCTACTCCCCGACAAGCAGGCGATCCTGTGCACGCGCCGCCCGCGCTCCAACGGCGAGCAGCCGCCGTGGCTGGTCCACTTGATGACCGTCCACGGTGCGACCGTGCTGCCGACTAGTTATGAGACCGATCGCGCCGCGTTCATCGGTCGCGGCCAATCTGCGGTCGATCCCGCGGCGATGCATCGCGCCGAGCTGTCGAACAGCAGCGGTTCCGTGCTCGATCCGATCGTCGCGATCCGGAACACCGTCGAGCTCGGACCGGACGAGACCATCCAACTCCACCTCGTGACCGGCGTCGTCGAGACCCGAGTTGCAGCGCTCGGCGTGATCGACAAATACGGCGATCGCCCCGCGGCGCAGCGGATCTTCGAGCTGGCGTGGACGCAGAGCCAGGTGGTGCATCGGCGACTCGAGATCACCACGAGTGAGGCGCTGCTGTGGGAGCGGCTCGCCGGCAACATCATCTATCTCAACCCCGCGATGCGGGCGCCCAGCGCGGTGCTAGCGAGTAATACGCGCGGCCAATCGGCGCTATGGGCCTACGGCATCTCCGGCGATCTACCGATCGTGCTCGTCCGAATCTCGTCGATCGAGAATCTCGATCTGGTGCGCCAGCTGATCCGCGCGCACGCGTACTTTCGGCTCAAGGGGCTCGTCGTCGATCTGGTGATCTGGAACGAGGATCCGTCCGGATATCGCCAGGACCTCCACGAGCAGATCCTCGCCGCGGTGGCCTCTCATGGGGAGGCCGGCTTGGTCGATCGTCCGGGCGGCATCTTCTTGCGCCGCAGCGATCAGATGACCGGCGAGGACTGCGTGCTGATGCAGTCGATCGCGCGGGTGATCTTCGATGATAGCGCCGGAACGTTTGCCGAACAGATGGAGCGGCGAATCCGCCTGGCGAGCGCGGCGCCGCTGCTCGCCAGCCGCGATTCCAGACCGATCGAGCCGCCCGCGACCGCGCCGCTCGCTCCGGTGGCGCCGATTGATCGTCCCGATCTCTCCGCGTTCAACGGTCACGGCGGATTTACCCACGACGGCAAGGAGTACGTGATCACCACGCATCATGCGTCGAGCACGCCCGCGCCGTGGGTCAACGTGCTCGCGAACCCGTACTTCGGTTCGGTGATCAGCGAAAGCGGTGCTGCGTACACCTGGTGCGAGAACGCGCATAGCTACCGGCTGACCCCGTGGAGCAACGATCCTGTCAGCGATCCTAGTGGCGAGGCGTTCTACCTGCGTGATGAAGACGATGGACGGTTCTGGTCGCCGACGCCCGCGCCCGCCATCGGCAAGCAGCCCTACACGACGCGCCATGGGTTCGGTTACACCGTATTCGAGACCGCCGAGTCCGGGATCTCATCGTCGCTGCGGACCTTCATCGCGACCGACGCGCCGATCAAGTTCATGGTGCTCGAGCTCAAGAACCGTTCGGGTCGGCGGCGCAAGCTGTCGTTGACCGGGTTCTTCGAGCTCGTACTCGGCTCGCAGCGCACCGCCACGTTGCCTCACGTGGTGACCGAGCTCGATATCAAGACGGGAGCGCTGTTCGCGAACAATCCATACAGCGGCGAGTTCGCGCCGCGCGTTGCGTTCCTCGAGTGCAGCGAGGACCAGCGGTTCGTCACCGGCGATCGGCTCGAGTTCATCGGCCGCAACGGCACGCTCGCGCGACCTGCCGCGATGACCCGCGCACGGCTGTCTGGACGCGTCGGTGCAGGTCTCGATCCGTGCCTCGCGATGCAGGTCTCGATCGAGCTCGACGATAATCAAGATCGCGAGATCGTGTTCGTGTTTGGCTCGGGGCGCGACCTCGCCGATGCGCGTCATCTCGTGACGCGATTCAAAGGCACCGGCGCCGCCCAAGGTGCGCTCGAGAACGTGTGGGCGTACTGGAACCGCACGCTCGGCGCCGTCAACGTGCAGACGCCCGACCCCGCGGTCAACTTCCTCGCCAACGGCTGGCTGATCTATCAGGTGCTCGCGTGCCGGATGTGGGGACGCAGCGGGTTCTATCAATCCGGCGGCGCGTTCGGATTTCGCGATCAACTCCAGGATGCAACCGCGCTGCTCCACGCCGAGCCAGCGATCCTGCGTGAGCAACTCGTGCGCGCGGCGGCTCGCCAGTTCGCGCAAGGTGACGTCCAGCACTGGTGGCACCCGCCGCTTGGCCGCGGCGTGCGCACGCGGATCTCCGACGACTTCCTGTGGCTCCCTTATGCCGTGTCGCGCTACGTCGCAGCGATCGGCGACACCGGCGTGCTCGACGAGTCGATCGAGTTCATCGAGGGTCGCGTCGTCAACGCCGACGAGGAGAGCTACTACGATCTACCCACGCGATCGCTCGAGCGAGCGTCGCTGTACGAGCACTGCGCTCGGGCGATCAATAACGCGATGAAGCTCGGCGAGCATGGCTTGCCGCTGATGGGCACCGGCGACTGGAACGACGGCATGAACCTCGTCGGCGACGAGGGCAAGGGCGAGAGCGTGTGGCTCGCGTTCTTCTTGTATGACGTGCTCGTCCGATTCGCCGACCTCGCGCGCGGACGCGATGATGCAGCGTTCGCCGAGATCTGCGTTGCCCGCGCCGACGAGCTTCGAACGAACATCGAAGCCCATGCGTGGGACGGTGCGTGGTACCGCCGCGCGTACTTCGACGACGGCGCGCCGCTGGGCTCCACCACCAGCCCCGAGTGTCAGATCGATTCGCTGCCCCAGAGCTGGGCCATCCTGTCGCAGGCCGGCGATCCCGAGCGCTCGCGCCAGGGCCTCGCCGCCGTCGACCAGCGCCTCGTCGATCGCAAGCTCGGCGTGATCAAGCTGTTCGATCCCCCGTTCGATCATTCCGCGCTCAACCCCGGCTACGTGAAGGGCTACGTCCCCGGTGTTCGCGAGAACGGCGGCCAATACACCCACGCCGCCGTGTGGGCCGTCATGGCGTTCGCCGCCGCTGGCGATACCCAGCGTGCGTGGGAACTGTTTCGGATGATCAATCCGGTGACCCACGGCGGTGATCGCGATGCGATCGCGACCTACCGGGTCGAGCCGTATGTCGTCGCCGCTGACGTCTACACGAATCCGCAGCATGCCGGCCGCGGCGGCTGGACCTGGTACACCGGCTCCGCCGGCTGGATGTATCGGTTGATCATCGAGTCGCTGCTCGGGATCCATCTCGAGGTCGACCGGCTTCGGATCGAGCCGCAGCTGCCGAGTGAGTGGGCCAGCTTCGATATCAACTATCGCTACCGTGACACCGTCCATCACATCCGCGTCAACAACCTCGGCGCCGGACGCCAGGTGCTTCGTGTGCGATGCGACGGCGTCGATCAGGCGGATCGGAGGATCCCGCTGTCCTCGGATCGCCAGGAGCACTGGGCAGAGATTGATGTGGGTGGAACGTCGTGAGTGAGGCTGGGAATTCCTACGCCGCCTGAGAGACGATGAATAGGATCTCGCGGCGCAGGTGACGGCGAATGGCAAAATCAATCTTTAACAACAGCCCGGATTGTCCGTAGGGCCGCACAGGGCGAAGAACGGTAGCCGACCGGTACGTTCATCTCCTCGATAAGACGTATGCGGCGCGCACAACAGGCGATCCGGCTGGTGACGGACAGACTCCGGCCATCCCAGCCCCATGTTCGTCGGGCACATCCTGATGTCGCGCTCGCCGCGTGTGCGTTCGCGACCTGGCTCGTCGGGGTGACCGCAGTGATCAGAGCGACGCATCACGGGGTCCCGGCATCTCGATGTCCTCCTTGGTGAGTCACGGCATCGAGTCCTGCACCGAGTGCGCGCCCGGGGGGTCACGGCGACGTTGGTGCAAAGCCTGCGACTCGCCGTAGCCACCGGCCGCTGACTCGGCCGAGTCGGGGGCTTGCCGGTCGCGCGGTTCGGCCGCCATGGTTAGTGATGACGCATCGCGGATGATGCGCAGAAAGGATCGACGATGCGCCAGGAGATCACATGGTTCGTTCTCGGCGTCGGAGCGTTGGTGCTGCTCACGTTGCTCCTGCTCGCGCTGTACACCGTCGAGCAGCAGACGGTCGCGATCGTGCAGCGACTTGGTAAGTTTCATCGCGAGGCGGGACCGGGCATCCACGTCAAGGTCCCGTTCATCGATCGCGTCGTGGCGCGCGTGAATCTGCGCGTGCAACAGCTCGACGTCCGAATCGAGACCAAGACCGAGGACAACGTGTTCGTCAACCTCGTCGCATCGGTACAATTCTTCGTTCTGCCCGAGAAGGTCTACGAGGCGTACTACAAGCTCGATGATGCCCGCCGGCAGATCACCTCGTACGTGTTCGACGTGGTGCGCGCGCAGGTGCCAAAGATCAACCTCGACGGCGTATTCGAGAAGAAGGACGACATCGCCGAGGTCGTGAAGGTCGAGCTGTCTCACGTCATGGAGGGCTTCGGCTACGGCATCCTCAAGGCGCTGGTCACCGACATCGAGCCGGATGCGCGGGTCAAGGAGGCGATGAACGAGATCAACGCGGCGCAACGGATGCGAGTCGCGGCCAACGAGAAGGGCGAGGCCGAGCGCATCCTCAAGGTGAAGCTCGCCGAGGGTGACGCGCAGAGCAAGGCGCTACAGGGCCGCGGCATCGCGGATCAACGACAGGCGATCGTCGCGGGCCTGCGGGACTCGGTCGACGAGTTCCAGCGATCGGTACCCGGCACCACGGCCAAGGACGTCATGAACCTGGTGCTGATGACGCAGTACTTCGACATGCTCAAGGAGATCGGCGCGTCGACCAGGTCCACCGCGATCCTGATCCCGCACTCGCCCGGAAACCTCGCAGCGTTGTCCGATCAGATCCGGAACGCGATGCTCGAGGCCGATGCCGTGGCTACCGCACGGCCTGACAACGGAGCGCGAACCCACGACCCGATAGCTCACTGACCGGATGTCGCACGCGACCGCGGCGTCCGATCTGGCCCGATGATGCGTCGTGCGGTTCGTCGAGCTGCGCGGCGCCTGGGGGACAGTTCCGGACCTGGTGACTCGGTTTGACGCGGCCATCGCGGGCGCCGACACTCGGGGCATGAACGGCCTCCCGGCGGACGGCGAGGTCGTCACTCGTAGTCTGATTCCGGCCCGGCTGGATCGACTGCCGTGGAGTGGCTTTCACTGGCGCGTGGTGATCGCGCTCGGGATCACGTGGGTGCTGGAGGGGCTCGAGATCGGACTCGCGAGTGCGATCGGAGGAATCCTGAGCAATCCGGCGCATCGCGACGAGACGCTCCATCTCGACGCGGCGATGGTCGGCTATTCGGGCGCGGTCTATCTGCTCGACGAGGTGGTCGGCGCGCTGTACTTCGGCCGCAAGGCGGACAAGCTCGGCCGCCGGAAGCTGTTCATCGTGACACTCGCGCTCTACCTGATCGCGAACGGCCTCACCGCGCTCTCCTTTGCACCGTGGTACTTCCTGGTGACGCGGTTCTTTTTGCCGGCATGGGGATCGGTGGCGAGTACGCGGCGATTCACAGCGCGATCGACGAGCTAACGCCGGCAAAATACCGCGGGCGCGTCGACATCGCGATCGCCGGGACGTACTGGGGCGGCGCGATGCTGGCAGCGGCCGCGCAGTTCGTGCTGCTGGATCCGTCGATCGTGCCGGCGGATTGGGGATGGCGCGCGGCCCTGCTGGTGGGCCCGGTGATCGGCTTCGCGATCTGGCCTCTACGCAAGTACATCCCGGAGAGCCCGCGGTGGCAGCTCACGCATGGGCAGAGCGCCGAGGCGGAGGCGACAGTGGCCGCGATCGAAGCGCAGCTGCGAGCGAACAGCGTCGTGCTCGAGGACGTCGATCCGGACCATGCGCTGGTGATCAAGCATCAGCAGCCGCCGGGCGTGCTGGCGGTCGCGCGTGTGTTGCTCCGGAAATACACGAGGCGCCTCGTGCTCGGCCTGACGCTGATGATCACGCAGTCGTTTCTCTACAACGCGATCTTCTTCAGCTACGTGCTCATCCTCGAGAAGATCTACGACGTGCCATCAGGGAGCACGGCCTACTACTTCTTTCCATTCGCGGCGGGCAATTTGATCGGACCGCTGATACTTGGGCGGTTCTTCGACACGATCGGACGCCGCACGATGATCGCGGTCACGTATTGATGCTCGGCGGTGCTGCTGGGCGCGACGGGATGGCTGTTCGACCACGGCATGCTGACCGCGCAGACGCAGGCCATCCTGTGGTGTGTGATCTTCTTCATCGCGTCGGCCGCAGCATCGTCGGCGTATCTCACGGTCAGCGAGATCTTTCCGCTCGAGATCCGCGCGCAATCGATCTCGCTAATCTTCGCGATCGCGCAGGGGTTTGGCGCGCTGGGGTCGGCGATGTTCGGTTCGATCGTCGCGTCGGCGACCCGCGAGGAGCTGGTGAACGGCAAGGTCGAGAATCGGCCGATGAACACGTGAACGCGACGCTGGGCGCAGTATTGAACGCGTGGTCAGGCGCCGGCGAGCTGACCAACAGAGGTCGGGGGAGCCCAGCGCCGCATCGAACGATGTGCGACGAACGCGATCTGGGTGAATAACAGTGCGGTCCAGCCTCGGAGGCTGCGGGAGCGAGCGATTTCGCTCAGTGTACCGGCGACCAGGAGCCCGTCGACGACCGCAGTGCTGAGCCTCCGCGACGCGGTGATGTTCCAGCTGCGATCGAGCTGCTGGTCGGTGGCGCCGGTGGTGTCGCGTCGGGTAATTGCCGAAGAATCCACGCGCTCGGTGTCGAATTCGGTGGCTGCCTCGTCCGCAGGAGTCGAAGCCACGTGGCCGTGCGCTCGGATTTCGTCGTTCGTTGGCGGGGTCCGGGTCATCGCCTGCATCTCCCCCGGCTCCTGCACGGCCAGTGCCACGCTGCAGTTGTCGTGGCGCTGGCCGTCAAGCTGTCGGGACTCGAACGCGAGAAGGCGAGCGTCCCATCGCTCGCAACGACGCGATCGGATGGCAGCAGGTTGTCGCGCAGAGCTGCGCCCGAGATGTACGAGGTGAGCGGACGACAACGAGCGGAACCATGACCGTGATGCGTTCGTGTGTGCGCGGGAATTGCCTGCTCATCCTCACGATCGCCGCATGCGATGACGCGGTCGGAGACGGTGAGATGGCGCTGCAGGTTTCGTCGGGCCGGCTCACCCAGCACCGACTACCGGACGCTCTCCGTGAACGCCGCGCCGAACGTGGTCGTCGACACCACGATGTCTGTCCCGTGGGTGATCATTCTGTTCGAGGCCGCGAGCCCGAACACGGGCCTCGTCGGCGCGGGTGACGTGACGCGCAGAACGTCGTGGTCACGGACGTAATCGCTCTGCACGACGTGTGACACTTCGTCGATGCAAGACTTGATGGTTAACGACCTGGGCGGCTACACGCGCGGGCCGGCGCTCGAGATCGAGCTTGGCAGCAACGAGCTCGGACGGTTCGCTCATCCGGCCACAGCCGTGGTCGAGTCGGTTGCGTCGGAGCGCGCGACCACCGAGCACGATTTCAGCTGGACGGGCAGATCCGACGACCAAGGCATGTCCCCGCGAGCGGTCAAGCCGCGCTCGTCGTGGACGCGCGTTGCCGACGCAAAGACCTGGCCATTTCGAGCGAATGGTTGGCTCGGGACGAAGACGGGGAACGGAGTCCGGTACGGTTCGGGCACGATCGTCCTCGGCTCGCGTCACGTGCTCACGGCCGCCCACAACTTGTTCACGCCGGGCGTCGGTTGGTGCACCGAGTCGGTGTTCATGCCGGCGCGCCAGGATCAGAACATGCCGTATGGAACATTCACCGGCGTGAAGTGCGCGATCTGCCCAGACTACGCACGCAATCCGTCAACGGAGACCGACTGGGGAATCGTGATCCTCGATCGGTCGCCGGGCATCAAGCCGTTGTGCATCGCGAACATGACCGACTGGGGATTCGGCAATTGCGAGCTATCGATCGCCGGATATCCGCATCGTAACGATCCGCCGCCGACTCCGCCGAACGTGATCACCGACGAGCTGGGTCGCCAGATGTGGACCGATCATGGGCGAGCGACGGGTTGGCACCCCAACCGAGTCGACCACACGTTGGACATCTGGATCGGTCACAGTGGTGCGGCGCTTTGGTACGTCAACGCAGACAATCGTCGCGAGTACGCGGTCGCGGTCCAAAGCACGCATACGCCACCAAGTGCACCGACGGTGAACCACGCAACTCGGCTCGGCGACGCTTGGTTCGACATGATCGTGAAATGGATCCAGAACAACCCGTAGGCACGAAGCGAGAGGTGACCGGGGCTGCACACCCACACCTACCGTGCGAAGCGATCGTCCCGCCGATGTTCCGGCGAGGTTCCTCATGAGAAGCTAACGCTGGGGGATTCGATGAAATCAGCGTGGCTTATCGGCGCATGCATCGTTGGCCTATCCGCACCTGCGTCGGCGCAATTTCGCCCCGTGGCGCTGGAGGGCGATGCTGTCCCGGGGCAAACCGGCGTGACGATCGACCAAGTCTCCGAGGTCGCGCCGCTTGGCGGCGCTCGCGCGGTGTATCGCGGCTCGACCTCGAACAGCGATGACTTCATCGCGATCGACGACGCCGGTTCCGACACCGTCATCGCGCTCGAATTCACTGCCGCTCCGGGCGGCGGCACGTTCGGCGCGATCACCGACCTGACTGCGAGCGGCGCCGTGTTCGCGTTCAAAGCGCAGATCGGTGGCCAGCCGACGCTGTTCGCGTGGAGCCAGCCGAGTGGGTTACGTCGCGTGATCGGTGTCGGCGATGTCCTGCCGAGCACGCGGACGCTCAGCTCGATCACGACCTTCGTGATCAACCCGCTCGGGCAAGTGCTGCTCACCGGCTCGGATGAGGTCCTCGTCGAGGCGAACGGAACGGTTCGCAGCATCCTGCACCTAGGCGGTCCGGTTCCCGGCGACACGAGCTACAGCGTGACGGTGCTGGATCATCCGAATGGCCGGATCTGGCTGTCGGATGACGGCGATCTGACGCTCGGAGCCAAGGGAATGAATTCGGAGACGCGCAGCTACGTCCTGCACGGCCCACCGGGCAGTGTCACGGTCGCGCGCTCGACGGCGTCGCTCTACAACCAGACGGGTGATGTCGCTGCGATGGCGGCGTCGCACTCGGGGTTGATCGCATACAACGAGGTCTATACGTCCGACGCGACGGGACCGACGATCGCGCACTACGTGATCAAGTCTGGAGCCGCGGGCGCCGAGACCGAGGCGCTCCACCTGATGGACACGACGCAATTCACCGTCGATGGTCACACGATCGACTTCAACACGCTGATGTACGGGCAGCTCCATCCGACCTCCGGGCTGATCGTGCAATCGAGCAACGGGATCATTCGGCACTCCGGCGGAGCATGGAGCAAGATCCACTTCTTCGACGAGACCCTGCCCGGCGAGTCCGGTGCGCGACCATCGCAGATCGCGGCGATGAGCAGCAGCGGAGAGCTCCTGATCACGGCGGGCACGGGTGGCGCGACCTCGATCTACCTGTGGAACCCAAGCACTCCGCTGACCAAGCTGGTCCAGACGTTCGACATGGTGCCGGGTCCTGGCGGCGCGCAGGTGTCGGTGAAAGCGCTCGTGCTCGGCGCTACTCCGATCGCGGGTGATGGCCAGATCGCGTTTGCGGCGGGGTTCGACAAGGTCGGCGGCGGCACGGCGACAGGCGCGTACCTCACGTCGAACGTCACCGACGAGCCGACCGATCTCGTGTTGACGCAGATCGGGACGGCGCAGCTTCAAGACAACGGTCTGTTCTCCGTGGTGCTCCAGGTCGAGAATAAAGGTCCGGCCTCGGCCAACGAGCCGCAACTCACCGCCGTGGCCGCATCCGGAACCTGGGACATGAGAGGCTGCCTCAGCGGCAATACGTTGACCGCATACTGCTACTGCCAGGACGCCGAATGCACGGTCTCCTATCTGTACCCGGGCGAGAAGCGGACGCTGACCATCGACGGCACGTTGGACGTCGAGTCCACCACCGTGACGTTCGAGGTGTTCACGGACCAGGAGCTGAACTCGGCAGACAACGTGGTGGTGGTAACGCTCAACAGGTCGGGCGATGGGGAAGGTGGCGGGTGCGCGTCGGGTGGCCGATCGTCGACGTTGCTCGGCGGGCTGTTGATCGCGGGCTTCGTGTTGCTGCGTCGTCGTCGGTCGCGATCGTAGCCGCACATCGATCGAACATGGTGGTTCGCCTCGCGGAGTAGTGTGCTCACGACCGACTCGTGGCCTCGAGGGAGCTACGCGCGTCGTCGTCGTCGAACGAACAAGAGCATCGCAAGTCCTAGCCACCAGGCGTTCATGGGCGCGCTGCCGGTAGTCGCGCAGCCGCCGCCGCCACCACCGTCGCCACCCTCCATGCCATTGCCGTTGTCGACGCCTGCGTCGGGGGATGTCGACGACTCGACCTTGCACGCCGGGCTACAGCCGTCGCCTGCGGCGACATTGCCGTCGTCGCAATCCTCGACGCCGTCGTAGACGATTCCGTCGCCGCACGCGGCTGCGATACATAGCTGCCGGCATCCATCGGTCTCGATCGTATTGCCGTCGTCGCACTGCTCGATCGATTGCTTGATCCCGTCGCCACAGGTAGTCGACACGCACGTGTTGGTGCATGCGTCGTCGTCGTTGGTGTTGCCGTCATCGCAGTCCTCGAACCCGACACGGATCGCACCGTCACCGCACGTCGCCATGGCACACGTTGGCAAGCACTCGTCGTCATCGTTCGGGTTGCCGTCGTCGCATTCCTCGACGCCCGCTCGAACATGGCCATCGCCGCAGCTCGCGTTCGTGCACGTCGTCAGGCACGCGTCCGTGTTCACGGCGTTGCCGTCGTCGCACGCCTCACCGGGCTCGACGGCGCCGTTGCCGCACACAGCGCGCACGTACTCGTACGCGCCCAGGTCCCACTCCGCACCACCAACACCGTTGCCATCCTGCGGCCGTGCCACACCGTCGAAGTCGTCGCTCGGCCCCGTTGCTCCTCGATCGATCGCGACGCTCGTGCTCTTGAGGTGCAGATCGGTTGCTGACACGTACTGCGGGTCGGCCGAGATGTTGTTGGCGGAGCTCACTCGTTCGAAGTTCGTGTCGTTGCCCCACACGTTGCAGTTGGTCACCCACCAATTGGATGAGTCATTGCGAGAGACGCCCTGGTTTGCATTGGTAAGGATCGAGCTCGTGATGTTGACGTTCGTTCCGATCCCAGATGTCGAGATCGAGTGCACGTTCGCGAAGCCACTGCGATCGATCGTGCAGTGACGCACCGTCACGGTTCCTGCCACCGGGGCTCGATTGATCGACACACCGTGGGCGCTACTGTTCTGAATCACACAATTGGTCAACGTCGGCGTTCCCACGTCCGTGATCTTCACGCCGTTGCCTGAGCTCAGGATCATGAATCGATTCAATCTGGGCGACCCCTCGCGAACCCAAATCCCCGACGACGCCCCTACCACCGTCAGGTTGGAGACCTCTACCACCGTTCCAGGTGAATCGATCCTCATCCCGTAGACCGCATGCTGGATAGTCGTGTGGGTGAGTGAAACGCTCGTCGCCAACGGCGACGTGTACACGCCATACCAGCTCTGATTCGTGGAGCTTGTCGAGCGCAGCACGACCGGCTCAGCAGCCGTTCCATTGGTGAACAGCGATCCCCGCACGAGCAACTCCACGCGCGACGTGTCGAACCCCGAACCCTGCGAGTCGCTGTTGCCCGCCGCACGAACCTCGACGCCGGCCTCGATCGTGAGCGTCGCACCCGCGGGAATCGTGAGATCGCCGTACAGGACATAGGGGCTGTTGGCCTTGGTCCATGTGTTGGCGGCACCGGGCAGGACACCACCGGGGAAAATGGTGTCCGCAGCAGCGACGCTGCTCGTCGTAAGGATGAGAGCCGAGAGGATGTGGTAGCGAGTCATGGTGATGGAGATCAGACGAGGTCTCTCGGTGGTCGTCGCAGGGTCCAAGCCCAAACCTGCACGCGACGTGCGCCGGCACAAGGTTTCTTGCTGTCATGAGGCGATTCGCACGTCGGCCAGTCTCGCGATGCGTAGATTCGTAACGAAGATCAACGCTTGCGGGGTAACGGCGGACTACCGACACGAAGCGGTGCTCCTGGCGCTAGCCGGCCCCAACCCGTCTGAAGATCGGGATCTCCGAGTCGTGCAGCGATCGTCGCTACGACATCGGGAACGAATGCCGCCAGCTCGGCTGTCGCGATCCGCGCCGCTTCGAGCGGTGCATAGAGCGCTGCGGCTGCGCTGCTCGGATCGATACGAGCGACTCGCCACGGTGTGGTGATCTCGAGGCTGCGATTCGCAGCGTCGATCAACTCGACGATCGCGCCGACGGCGTCGTCGAATAGAAACGCGTCGATCGCTGCGTCGACGCGCGCAGGCAGCGCCTCGGCTCGTGCGCGCAGGCTCGCCGCGACGTCGGTCTCCGCACCGGGATCTGGGACACGGCCGTCGGACACTTTGATCGCGAGCGAGATACAGCGCTGGACGAGATTGCCGAGGCCATCGGCGAGATCGGCATCGTATGCGTCCACGATCGCACGAATGGAAACATCGGCATCGTTGCGGGTTCGACAACGGCGGAGGAAGAACCAGCGCAGCGCGTCGATGCCAACCTGCTCGACGACTGGCGCGACCTCGACGTTCCGACCGGACTTGCTGATCTTCTCGCCATCGACGGTGAGGTAACCGTGCACGCAGATCCGATCGGGCAGCGGAAGACCAGCAGACAACAGGAACGCGGCCCAGTACACGGCGTGAAACCGCGTGATGCCCTTTCCGATCACGTGAACGCGTTCGCCTGGTCCGCGCCAGTAATGATCAAGCAGCGCATCGTCGCCGCCGAGGCCGAGCGACGATAGATAGTTCGTGAGCGCGTCGAACCAGACATAGATCACCTGCGTCGGATCATCGGGAACGGCAAGGCCCCAGCCTTGGGATCGCTCTGCAATGCGCGAGACGCTGAGGTCGCGTACCTCGCCGTCGAGGAATGCGAGGGTCTCGGCGCGCGCGGCTTCGGGAACGATCGCCAGCCGACCAGACCGGATTGCGTCGCGCACCGGTTCGCGCCAGCGCGAGAGTCGGAAGAACCAGTTGTTCTCGCTCACCAGCTCGGGCTCGACGCCGTGCTCGGCGCACACCGTCACGTCATCTTCGACGAACGCTTCACAACCTGGACAATAGCGGCCCTGCCACTCGCGCCGATAGAAGTCGCCGCTCGCGGCACACGCGCGCCACAACCAATCGACGGCAATGCGATGGCGCGGATCCGTGGAGGTTCGTATGAAATCGTCGGCGTCGACGTTCAACAGCGGGCCGAGATCACGAAACGCTTCGGCGTTGCGATCGACGAGCACGCGGGGCGACAGTCCTTCATGCGCCGCGGCGGTCACGTTCTTCAGGCTGTTGTCGTCGGTACCCGTGACGAACCGAACGTCGCGTCCTCGTCTGCGACGATGGCGCGCGAGCGCGTCGGCGAGCACGAGCTCGTAGGCAAACCCGAGGTGCGGGCGAGCATTGACGTAGGGAATGGCGGTGCTGATGAAAGACGTGGTCATGGCGAATCTCCGATGTGCCGGAGGCCGCCCTCGTGCGAGTCATGCAGCTGCCACGAGGGCAGCCGCAGGCACGTTTAGGTCAGGTGTGTGCGCGTACGGATGCCCGGTTCCTGATGGAACGCATCGGCATCTGCATTCGAAACGCGCGACTCACCAAGACACGATAACACCGGCGCTCTGATCAGACGAGATCTCATTTCAGCGTGACGGCAGCTGCCATCGTTCTGGTTGTCTCTGTTCACCGAGACGATGTCGACATGTGACGAATCCCATACTTCGTGATCGCGCGTGCATTTGATGGGAGATCACCACCTTCACCTGCGATCACGAGTCGTGTTATCGCCGCTGCTGGGTGCCGCGTTACGAAGCCGACAGGAGTGGTTGGTACTTCGAGATCGAGCGCGATGGCGTGGTCGTGCGTACGTGCAGGGGCAACCCGGAAAAGTTCCGGCGCAAAGAGAAGCAATACCTGACCGAAGATGACGCGCGGTATTGGTTCGCGCGCACGGCGCAGAAGCACGCCCAGTACATGAAGCTGGTCGGGCCGTCGCGGGTGCTAGAGCCGAGACAAGTCGACGACGCCACTGGGTCGGCAGTACTCGCGCAGGAGTATTGGAGCGCGGCGGATGATCGGTTCGTCAGCGAGCTAGTGCGAATCCGTTCGGCGAAGTGGCTTGCTAGCCGCGCGGAGTCATGGGCGAAGGACTCGCGGCCGTGGGCGCGCCGGATGATGCTGGCGTACATCCTCGAAGGCTGCGATCTGCCGGAGCACAAGGCGCTGGTGAAGCGACTGTACAAGCAAGTCGAGGCGGCGGGCGACGACGAGGCGGTCGCCCACTTCATGGTTGCGTTCGACCAGCTGGGAAACCGCCTGATCATCGAACATGCGTGGCGCACGGGCCTGCGGGCCAATCCCGAGCTGGCGCCACGCTGCGACGAGGACGACGAGCGCTCGAAGCGGTTCTCGCGTGCGACGCGGCAGTACCTCGCGCGTCGCGCCTATCGCTACTTTCGGCGCATCGCGCACCGCGATCCTGCGCGCTACGTCCGAGGCATCTTGTCGGCGCTGCCGCACTATCGCGATGAAGCGCTCGCGTCAGCGGCCGCGCTCCTCGACGCCTGGGGCTTGATGCAGTCGCTGTATGGCGAGTCGGAAGCGATCATCAAAGATCCGCGCGGCATCAAGCTCGCCGACGGCTCGTCGCTCGCGGATCTGTCACCCGCTCCGCGGTGGCCCGAGGCCTGGAAGACTGATGATCAGTTCGCGACGATGATCGGCGTCCTGATCGCCGCGCAGAGCCGCACCGCTCGCAACTGGCTGGTTCGTTGGTTGCGGCTGCACTACGCGTCGCAGCTCGCGAAGCTGGCGTTCTCGGACGTCAAGCGGCTGATGTTCGCGCAGCACGAAGAGATTCAGATCCTCGGCGGCGAGCTGTTCGCAAAGCTCGAGGGTTTGGAGGCACTAGCGATCAGCGAGTGGCTCGAGTTGCTTACGGTCGCGAACATGGACGTCGCCTCGATGGTGGTCTCGGTCGTCGAGAAGCATGTCTCGCCGAACCGGCTAACGCTCGCCCAATGCATCGCGCTGGTATGTGCACCGCTCGCGCCGGTCGCGCGGCTGGGACTTCGCTGGACACGCACCAAGAATATCGAGAGCCAAGCAGATCTGGCAGCGCTCGCGAAGATCACGCGGGCGGGTGTTGCGACGGTGCGCTCGGAGGGCACCGCGTGGGCGACGTCGATCGTCACGGCACATCCCAAAGCGACGCCCGAACATCTGCGCGATCTGTGCGATGCGCCGTTCGAAGATGCCCGCGAGCACGCCCTCGCTGCGGTCGCCCAGAAGCCAGAGCTATCGCCGCCGCAGCTGTGGTTCGCGCTGACCGAGTCGCCGTATCAAGACGTGCGCGATGTCGTCGTCGAGAACGCCAAGAAATGGCGCGACGAGGCACCGCCCGCAACCCTGCGCCACGTGTGGTCGAGCGCGATGCTGAACGTTCACCGGGGCAACGCGACCAAGCGCCGGGTTCCGCGTCAGATCGCTGAACGGATCGTGAGCCACACCGACGAAGCCGAGCAGCTGCTACCGATCTTGCGGGTCGCGTTGCGCAGCGTTCGCCCAGCCGAGCGTGCCTCCGCGTTGGGCGCACTCGCACGGGTGCTACGCGACAACGAGCAATTGCGACTGTTGGCGACTCGGCTCGTACCAGAGCTAGTGGTCTCGGAGCACGTGAGCACGTGAGGGTCGACTTCAAATATCGCGGCAGAAGCGAGATCCGCGAGGTCGGCGGCGTGTCCGCGATGACGTTCGAGCCGAACCTGTCGCGCGCCAAGGTGTTCTTCGATGGCGAGTTGGTCGAGCCGGTGCGGTTCCGCGAAGCGATCAGCGCGTTACACGAAGTCGTCGTCGGTGACCTGAAGTTCAAGAAGCGTGACAAAGCCGATTACAAGCGATTCCTCGTCGAGCGCAAAAACCAAGACCAAGCGCTTCGCGAGCACGCGTTCGACAAAGCGAAGGCCGCCGAGCTCAAGCGCACCGCAAAGCAACCGATGTCCCCGACCTTGGAGGCGGACTTCAAGCGGATGCACCGCCTGTACTGGGGAGCGCGCACGAGATGGGCGAATGAGCTCGTGCGGAGCGATCCGGCGCTGTTTCGCGCGCTCGTACCGTGCGACCCGGTCGTCACGGTCGCGCCAGACGTCGTCATGTTCGAGTGTTTCGCGAAAGACGAATCGAGCTACGGCTGCCTCTCGGTCGATCGCGATGCGTTCCGCGGCGCGGGCAACGCGGGGCTCGGTACGACGAACGTCGACTATTCGCTCGCGCTCTACGATCACTTTCAGACCCTGCGCACGTACCGGCCGACACGCCTGCTCGTCGATCCAGCGGGCTTCGAGGTCCACGCGGGCGCAGGCGACAACGCGGCGCTGCGCGAAGAGAAGATCGATCTCCCGGCCTCGTGGCTGCGCGGCTTCGGTCAATTGCAGGCGGCCATGGCGTTGCCAGCGCGGCGGTTCGAACTGTCGACGGATGTCGTCTATTCGTTGCTCGCCTATCTCAAGCGCCACCGCGAGAAGAAGGGGCCGCGCTCGCTGCAGTTCGTGCTCGAGAACGGTCGACCGCCGCAGGTGATCATCGAGCCGTGGGGCGTCCCGTTGGTATCACGCGGTGCGGCGTACCAAGGACCGACGGAGACGATCAAGGTTTGGGGCCGCCGCCGGTTGATGGCGTTCGCTCGCACGTTGCCGCTCGCCGAAACGTTCGAGGTCCAGCTGCTTGGCACGGGGCTACCGAGCGTATGGGTTGCGAGAATGGGTGAGCTGCGGATGACGATCGCGCTCTCGGGATGGACCGCCAATGACTGGTCAGGCGCATCGGCGCTCGATCAACACTTCGGCGGCTTCGAGTCGAAGCCCGCGACGGTCGAACGACTCTCGAATCATCTCGAGCACCAGCGCTCGGCGACGCTCGCGCAGCTGGTCGCGGTGTCGACGGACAATGAGAAGGCGGTGCTCGGCAGTCTGCACACGCTCGCGAAGCGCGGCCAGGTCGCGTACGACTTTGCGAGTGGCTTGTACCGCTGGCGACCGATCTTCGACACCGCGCTGTCCGAGCTGGTGCTCGGTCCCGAGCCCGAGGAGATCGTCGAAGGTAAGAAGCTGGTCAGCGAGGTAACGATTGCGCGACGCGAGCCCGCGGGTGCGAAGCAGCTGGTCGCGGGCAAGGTGAACGGCACGTCATGCGAGGCGCTCGTCGATCTCGACGGTGTGATCACGCGCGCCAAGTGCTCGTGCTCGTTCTTCCATCGCATGCGCCTACGGGCCGGCCCGTGTCGTCACCTGCTGGCGCTGCGACTCCACGTGCTCGCGCTCGCGCGGCCGCCATCACCGCAAATGACCCACATCGATTCCCATCCGTATCGCTGATCCGTATGTTCCACCCGCGACTGTTACCCCCAACCTTGCAAGGAGACCCGAGCGCACGAGTCCATCATGCCGCGGCGTTACGCCGTGGCGGGAATTGCTCCACCATGCATACCCACGCCCGATATTCTTTGGGCACCGTGAGCTGCTGCAGCTACGTCACTAAGGCGACGTCGAGAGTCTGTCGTCGCGCAGCAGCGTCGGTGCCTTGGTGATCGGACGCGGTCCTGCGCACGAAGTCGAGCGATCGGGTTTCCTTGGAAGGTTGGGATAAGACACCGTGGGATTCTGGGACAAGCTCAAGAAAGTATTCGGTGGCGGCGGTGGTCCGCCTCCGGAGGAGCCGCCGACGGAAGCTCCGCCGGCGCAGCCAACGAATGCGCCGCCGCGACGTGGGCGCCGCCCGTCGAATCGAACGTGGCGGCTCAACAAACGCGGCGATACGCTGCTGCTGATCGCGCCGCATGGCACGTTCCGGATCAGAGGCCTGACCGACAAAGCCAAGCAGCAACTCGCGCAAGCCGCCGAAGGCGCCGAGCTTGTCTGCCTGGGCGAGTTCGAGGACGGCGGAACGATCGAGCACCTCGTCGTTACCGAGATCGATCTCAACACGATCCCTGTCACGTTCGACAACGTGCGGAGCGCTCGGCGTGCGGCGCCCGCGGACGACAATGGCGACGACGACCGCGACGATGTCGCCCGGTCGCGTCCGCCTGGGCGCGACGACGATCGTAACCGCTATCGCAACGACGAGATCCTCGGGCTGTCAGCTGCCGATTTGCGCAAGCGGATGCTGCGCATGTCGCCGTGGCGCAATGGCTGGTTCGGGCGCACCGATCTCATTCCGCCGCAGAGCGACGAGCGCACGGCGCTAATCGATCGCGGCTTGCTGCTGCGTGGGTTTCTGACCGAGGCCCAGATCGACGAGATCCATCGCATCGGCGACGAGTGGCTGAAGCACTACGATGCGGTTCGCTACGCAGAGGTCGTTGCCCACAAGGACGCGGCCGCCGCCCTCGATGCCGAGCGCGAGCGTCGCATGCATGCGAAGATCGCGAAGCAGCGGGCGGCAGCCGAGAAGCAGGTCGCGTATCAGAAGGCGGTCGCGGAGCGCCGCGCGAACGACATCATCTTCGTCGGCCGCGGTGTGTCGAGCCGGCTCGGCGATCGCCGCGCACATGTCGAGCAGCTCGCGAAGCTCGGGCTGCCCGTTCTCGCGACACCGGCCGATGTCGCCAAGGCGCTCGGGCTAACGATTCCGCAGCTGCGTTGGTTGAGCTTTCACGCCGAAGCGGCGACCAAGGCTCACTATGTTTACTTCGAAGTACCGAAGCGCTCCGGCGGCACCCGCTTGCTCGCGGCTCCGCACGCACGACTCGGCAAGGCGCAGCGCTGGATCCTCGACAACATCCTCGCCAAGCTCGAGGTGACGCAGCACGCACATGGCTTCGTCGCCGATCGCTCGACGGTGACCAACGCGCGGCTACACCTGAACCGAGACATCGTCGTCAATCTCGACCTCGAAAACTTCTTCCCGACGATCAGCTATCCACGCGTTCGCGGCCTGTTCGAATCGCTCGGCTATTCGCCGTCCGCCGCGACCTTGCTCGCGCTGCTCGTCACCGAGTCACCGCGGATGAAGGTGCTGCATGACGGCGCGCCGTATTGGGTTGCCGCGGGTGATCGCGCCTTGCCCCAGGGCGCATGCACCAGCCCGGTGATCTCGAACCTCGTCGCGCGCAAGCTCGATCGCCGCCTCGCCGGCGCGGCGGTCAAGCTCGGCTGGACCTACTCGCGTTATGCCGATGACCTCACGTTCAGCGCGAGCGGTGAGGCGAAAACGAAGATGTCACTGATGATGTCGAGAGTACGCGCGATCGTTCGCGACGAGGGTTTCGCGATCAACGAGGCCAAGGGTCGCGTGCAGCGCCACGCGCGCCGACAACAGGTGACCGGCATCGTCGTCAACGACAAGCTCGGTGTCCCGCGCGAAGAGATCCGCCGGCTGCGTGCGATCCTCCACCGCGCGAAGCAGACCGGCCTCGCTGCGCAGAACCGCGACAAACGCCCCGACTTCGAGGCCTACCTGCGCGGCAAGATCGCGTACATCGCGATGATCGATCCGGCGAAGGGCGCGGCGCTACGAGCGCAGCTCGACGCCGTCACATAGCGCACTTGGCACGGACTATGAGACCAGCTCAGGTGTCATCGTCGATGGGAAGTCCGCGGCTTTGGATCGGAGCGTTCCAGCGCGTCCGACCCTCAGTTTTCCGAGATCGCTTTCGCTCGTTGAATCGGCGTAGCTTCGCGGGGCGTGAACCGGGAGAGCGCCGTCATTGCAACCGTCGTTGCGATTGCGATCGCGATCGCGATCGCGCCGAGCATTGCCCACGCGGAGCGCACCATGCGCGGGCTCGTCGTCGACGGTGCAACGAGCCAGCCGATTGCGGGCGCGCTGGTCGTCGCAGGTATCGCCGAGACCGGGACCGGTGACGACGGCAGGTTCGAGATCTCGGACCTGCCGTTCGGTCGCATCGACATCGTCGTGATCGCCGACGGCTACCGCGCGTACTTCGGATCGGCGCGGATCGGCGCGGAGCTCACCATCCGGCTCGATGCCGAGGGTGGAGCGTCCGAGGTCATTCACATTTCCGGGCGCGCACCGATCGGGCCTCCGCTGCAGCTCGACACCGAGGCGATCCGCACGCAGCCGGGGGCGGGCAACGACGTGTTGCGCGCGTTGCAGAGCCTGCCAGGTGTTTCGCGCACGCCGTTCGGCCTCGGCGGGCTCGCGCTGCGAGGCACCGCACCACGCGACACCAAGGTCTACCTCGACGGCATCGAGGTTCCGCTGCTGTATCACTTCGGCGGCATCGCCTCGTTCTTGCCAACCGGTGCAGTCGACGAGGTCACGCTCGAGCCCGGCGGGGCGAGTGTCCGCTATGGGCGAGGGCTCGGCGGCGTCGCGGTGGTGACCTCGCGAACCGGCCGAAGCGACCGGTGGCGCACGGGTGCCGAGCTGAGCCTCATCCATGCGGCAGCACTCGCAGAAGGCCCGGGGCCATTGAAGGGAAGCTGGCTGGTGGGCGCTCGCCGCAGCTACTTCGACGCGATCATCCGAGGCGCGGATCTCGATTTCGTGCTGCTGCCGCGCTACGCGGACGCCCAGCTGCGATGGGAGTCGGGCGACGGGCGGTGGACGGCGCTCCTCTTCGGCTCCGACGACAAGCTCACGTTGGTTCACGATCCGACCGACGAAGCGGTGAGCGGGATCAACACCAGCAACGTGAAGTCATTCCTGTATGTCTCCCGATTCGCGCGGCTGGGCCTGCGGTATCGCGCGGTCAAAGGAGCAACATCGCTGACGGTGCTGCCGTCGATCGGCATCGACGACGTGAACGCGCGCGCCAATCACGACGACATCGACAAGGGCATGCATCGCACTACGCTGCCGCTGTCGCTGCGCAGCGAGGTGGCCACCGCCGTGTTCGGCGGCACGCTGTCGTTCGGCATCGACGCGACCTGGCAACGCCATACCTACGACATGATCAATACGCCACCGCCGAGCCCGATGGATCCATCACCAGACATGGTGGTCCATCGCAACCTGACGCGGTGGGCGGGCGATGCGGGTGCCTGGCTCGAGCAATCGTGGTTCCTGGCGAACGATCGCCTGGAGGTGCGCCCTGGCCTCCGCGGCGATCACTTCGGGTTGTCGGATCAGTGGACACTCGACCCGCGCATCGTGATCAGCGCGCAGCTGCCCCACGACATCACCCTCGTACAGTCGCTGGGGCGTTATCACGCACCACCGCTGGTCACCGACCTCGATCCGATCTTTGGCGATCGCGTGATGCTCGGCTCGTCGGCGACGCAGATCGCCACGACGATCAAGACGATCGTCGGCAGCGACAAAGAACTGTCCGCCACCGCGTATTACCAGCGGTTGCGCGAGCTTCCCGTCGATGCGATCACATCGGCCACGCCGACCTCGGCCAACGGTGGCACCGAATCGGGCGGTCTGCTCGGGATCAGCCGCGAGCTCGTCGACACGCAGTTCGGATCCTATAGCTATCGCGAAGCGATCGGCCGCGGTCATGCATACGGCCTCGAGCTGATCGCACGGCGAAATGTCGGCCGCTGGACGGGCTGGGCTTCATACACCTACGCGCGGGCGTTTCGATCGAATCCGATCACCAACAAGGGCACGCACCCGTACGTGCTCGATCAGCCCCAGTCATTCACGCTGGTCGGCACCGCCGCGCTCGGCCAGCACTGGCGAATCGGCGGGCGCATCCGCTACACGACGGGCAATCCGTACACACCCGTCGCGGGCGCATACATGGACGCCAGCGGGGATTGGGTACCCGTCGACGGGCCGTTGCTATCGACGCGGCTGCCGGACTTCTACCAGTTCGACGTTCGCGTCGATCGTGCGTGGCGCCGCTCGTGGGGCGTTTTGAACCTCTACATCGATCTCCAGAACATCACCAATCGCAAGAATCGCGAGGGCGTCACCTACAACACCGACTTTTCGCGGCAAAGCTACACCAACGGTCTTCCGATCTTTCCGTCGATCGGTATGGAGTACATTCCGTGATTCGCGTCGCGGTGCTCGGGATCGGACTTGCCGTCGTGGCGGCGTGCGGCGATCAGGTCACGCGTGAGGTCACGCTGGAGCCTACGAGCGGCAGCCGGCTCAAGCTCGAGTGGTACCTGTTCGAGGACGGTACGCGCCATGTCGCAAGACAATCGTTCTATGACACCGAGATGCACGCGCGTTGCGCGCCTCGTCCGTATGCCGACGGCGCCGTGCGCTGCGTCCCGCCCGCCGACGCTGCGGTGTTCATCGATCCGGCGTGCACTCGAGCAGTCGGCAGAGCTGTAGACCCGGCGATCGTCGAACCGACGCACTTCGTTGGCTATGACCGGATCGGTGGCGAGGTTCTGCCGGCGCGCGTCTTCGAAGCGGGCGATCTTCGCGAAGCGCCCGAGCCGATCACCGAGTATTACGAGCTGCGCGATGGGACCTGTGACGGCCCGTTCGGGATCTTCGACGACGCGACCTATTACGACCTCGGCGCCATCTATCAGCCGGTCGCGATCCACGAGACCGAGGTCGACGGTCCGCAGATCGCGTCACGGCTGCAAGTAGCCGACGACGGAATGCGGCTCCCGGTCGAGCTTCGCGATCGTAGCCGCGATGCACCGTGCAGTCCCGAGCCGGCCGGCAATGGCGGCGTGGTGTGCGCACCGATCGCACCCGCGGCGGCGACGTTGTTCGGCGATGCGAGCTGCACGGTTCCGATCGCCGTGGTCGATGAGAGTGCACCTACGCCCACGGTCGCCACGCGCCCCGATCCGTCGGGCTGCGCCGTCTATCACGCGGTCGGGGCACCTTACACGGGTTCACTGTACGAAGCGCGCGGCGCAGATTGTCGACCCGTCGTTGTCTCCGGGCGGCGCGCGTTCGAGCTCGATGCAGCGCTCGACCTACCGGTGCTCGAGCGCTCCGTCGAACAGGCGAGCGAGCGGCGGCTTCAGCGGATCACGCTCGGCGACGGCGACCTCAACCTCGTCGAAGATCGGCTCTACGATTCGGCGATCCGCGCGGACTGCCGGCTCGAGGTCATCGATCACACCGTGCGATGTCTGCCACAAGCGACAACGCCTGTCGTCACCCGGTTTCGACCGGGATGCGGGTTGGCGATCGCGCTCGCCGAGGTTCCGCGCGGCGCGTGCTCCGAGATCGCGTTCGCGGCCGCATCGACCGAGCTTGGCACCGAGCTGCGTGCGATCGGAGCGCCGCTCGCGACGCCGGTGTTCGATCTCATCGGCGGGCAATGTCGTCCGTACACCGCGCCGAGCGATCGAGTGCTTCACACGCTCGGCCCCACGCTTGGCCTCGAGGCGTTCGCGCGCGGGGTTAGGTACGGCGAGCGATGATGACGCGCCTTCCAATCGTCTGGCTGGTCGGCGTCGTCGCTCCGCTCGTGGCGTGCAACGGCGATGGCGCGGTCCTGCCGAACGTCGAGCTCGTCGAGCCGCCGTATGCCCCGCTCGCTGGCGGTACCGAAGTGATAGTGCACGGTTCAGGATTTGTCGCCGGTAGCGCCGCACCGAACCGCGTGTTCGTGGGCGGACGAGAAGCCGTGCTCGTGCGGATGATCGAAGACACCCAGCTCGGCGTGGTGATTCCACCGGGCGACGAGCCAGGAGACGTCGAGGTCGTGGTGCTGAATCGCAACGGCAACACGGCGCAGCGCGGCGTCCTGCGTTACAGCACGCCGCCTGAGATCACCGATGTGTCGCCGACACGCGTGCGCTACGACCTCCGCGCAACGACGATCACATTGCACGGGTCTGGGTTTCGCGATGAGGACGCGGGTGTCGTCGCAGTGCTCGTCGATGGTCAGCTCGCCAGCGACGTCATGATCAGCTCGGACACCGAGCTGACGTTCACTGCGCCGCCCGGCCGCGCACTGGTGTGGCCCGAGATCACTGTGGTCGACGCGCGGGGAACCGCCACGACCAGCCGTGGCTTCCGCTATGCGCCGAGCGACCACGATGGTCTGCTGCTGTTCCCCTCGTTTGGCTCGTGGTTCGCGGTGTTCGTCGATCCGGTCTCGATGGAGATCGTTCCGATCCCGCGGATCAACAACAGCACGCTACGGCTCACCGCGGTGGTTCGCGACGATCGCGGCGACTACTGGGGCTTCGATCGGTCACAACGGTTCGGTCGCATCGATCCGAGCACGCAGATGCTCGACAGCCCGGTGCTTGTCGACACCATCATACCAGCGGCAACTCGTGTCGGCAGTGACTACCTCGGGATCGATCGGTTGGGCGCACGACTCGGGCGCGTGGATCTGGCCACGGGGATGTTCACGCAGTTGGCGAACGCGCCCGTTCCATGCTGCGGCTCGTTCTCGCTTGCAACTCTCGACGGCACGGTGTTGTTCACCGCCCGCAGTAGTGGATCGATCGTACTCAACACCGTCGACCCCAAGACCGGCGAGCACGGAGCTGGCGTTACCCTCTCCGGCCCGCCGAACCTCCACATCGAGGACATGCGCGCGTTCGCCGGCGCGCTCTACGCGATCACTCGCAACGGCCTGCTCGTCACGATCGATCCGGTGACCGGCACCACTACGACGCTGCCGATCACGCCCGGGCGCGCGAGCGCGATGGACGTGTTCGAGTAGTTGTGCGTGAAGGAGCTTGTCGGCACGATCCGCGACGGTACTGGAGCCCAGCGGTGCGTTCGGCTAGCGCTGTGGGCCCTTGAACAGCGTGTACTCGCCGTAGCCGTCGAGCGTCGCGCCATCGAGCGATGGGCGGAAGCTCCACAGCTGCTTGTGCGTGGGGTCGTCGATCTCGATGATGCCCTCGCAGCCCGTCGGGCCATCGCCAGTGACCTTCATCATGACGACGTTGGCGGTGTCTGCGCCGCTCAGGAGCGTGAAGTCGTCCTTCCAACCGAGTTGTGCGTCATCGCCGGTATCGTTGGGTGTTCCGCCATCGTCGATGTCCTCCGACCGGTCGACGCGGATGCTGTAGCTCGCAGCTACGGTTGGCGGCATCGTGCTCGCGACGGTGCCGCAGCGATCGCCCGTCCCATCGCCGTCGATATCGAGCACCTCGGCGGCGCTATCGATGACTGCGGTGAACGTCCAGGTGCCGGCCGGCCAGCAGTCCTCGTACCACTCATCGTCTTCGTCTGGTTGAAGTGGCGCGGCAGCGGTCCAGCTGCCGGTTACCTTGAATGCTGCTGCGCACAGCGGATCATCGTTCGACGTGTCCGGTGGCTCCTGCTGGCCTGGCGGGTCCCCGGTGTCATCGTCGCCATCGCCGTCGCCGGGGTCCGGAGCTTGGCCTGCGCAGGCAGTCAGCGTGATGGCTAGCAACACCGGAATCGATGCGGAACGAACCATAAGCAAGGGCACTGCAATCACAGCGCCACCGTTAACTCGTTGACATCAGCAACCTCCTCGCTCGCGTCTGAGTAGACCGTTCCCAGCTTCTGACCCCACCCACACGGGCGCCAAGCGAATCGCGCCATGGATAGCGCCTGCGTTACAACCTACGGCCGATAGACGCAGAACGTTCCGGTCCGCACCGCGACATCGAGATGCGCGCCGAGCTCGGCGTCGGCCTCGGTGATCTTTTTGATCGCCTCTCGCAGCTGGCGATGTGCCGCCACGCGTGCGCGTTCGGTGGCGGAGCCGGCGCGCCGCACCTTGCCACCGCGACCAACGGCCCGCGACAGCTCCTTCACCAACGCTTCGTGCTCGTCGCGGATCGTCTCGGCGCGCGTGTCATCGCCTCGTGCCTGCGCTTCTTCGAGATCGTCGGCGAGCTTGGAGAGCCGCTTGCGATAGGCCGCACGAGCTTTGTCATCGAGGTGCTCGCCAGCATCGCCGGCATCCTCTGGCTCGCCTCCGGACACCAGCTCGAGCGAATGGATCTCGACGTGCGGATTCGCGGACAACCGTGCAAGCAGGGCCATGCCCTTGAGCTGAGGGATGAGGAAGCTGCGATCGGCGATCGAGACCAGCCACGACCCGCCACGGTCGGCGATCGCCCACCGCAGCGCGGGTAGCGGGTTCGCTGCAGGTGTCGCGATCGCGGGCTGTGCGGGCCCTGCGGCATCGCGGCACCGGATCACGAGACCATGCATGCCGAGTCGCGTCGCGTCGCGAATCGCAGCGTCGAGCTGAGTGTTGGCATCTGGATCGCCAACGCGAGCGAGCATTCGGCCGTACCAGTACGACGTCCACGCCCGACCCGGGGCGGCATCGATCTGCGTCGTCATCGCGAGCGCCGATTCGAAGTGTGCTCGCGCACGATCGACGTCGCCGAGCGCACCGGCAAGATTTCCGAGCGTCGCCGCGATCGGTGGGCCGAACGTGAATGCGAACACGCCGAACGCTGCGAACATGTCAGCGTACGGCGACAGCGCATCGTAGGCATCGCGCTGGTGCTCGATGGGGCCGACCTCGGCGAATACCTCTGCCGCCATCGCGTAGAACGGCGGCGAGCGCACGTCGGTGAGTGGAAACCGCAACGCATCGACCTCGCGGCGTGCATCGGCGAGCTCGCCGGACCGGAGATGAATCACCGCACGGATCAACGTCCCGAGGAACGGCATCGTTCGCACGGCGGACAGCACGGCTGGTAACTGGGCGCGGAGCTCGTCGACCCGGTCGGCCATGAAGTAGAGCCACATGCGATGAACGGCGCACGCGCGGCCACAGTTCGGGTCGCTGTCGACGAGCTTCTCCGCTTCGGCGACCGATGTCTCGCATCGCGCGAAGTCGCCATGGATCAACGCGCGCTGCGATCGGAACAGGGGCTCCGCCCACGCGAACCGTGGTTGCACCAGCGAACGGGCGAGTGCGTCGCGGTCCGCGAGCAGAGCATCGGCGCGAGGCAGGTCACCGGCGCTTATATGGTCACTGACCAACCGCGACATCCCGCGCAGCTCGAGCGCGCGATCGCCCTGCGCGCGCGCCAGCTCGACCACAGTCTTGTTGATCGCAAGACGTTCGCGTGGATGGGCGAAATCGGCGAACGCTGCGCCAACCGCAACCGCAACCTCGAGCCGAGCCGCATCGTTGGTCGACTCGGCGATCAGCTGTTGTGCCTGGCGAGCCATGTCGAGGACAGGCTCCGGAATCTCGGCGGGCGTGAGTGCGGCCGCCTTGCGAGCGAGCAGCCGCGCGTGGAGATCGCGATGTTGCGACGGCAAGATCGCGATCGCCTCGTCGATCAACGCGACCAGATCGTGAAGTCGATCGCCGAATACATATCGCGACCCGAGGCCGAGCACGGCGGCGGCGAGCATGCACGGATCGTCGGCTCTGCGTGCCAGTGCGATTGCGGCGCTAAATGCGTTGCTCGCGCGCACGTGGTCGTTTTGAAACAGATAGGCGCGGCCACGCACGAGTTGGAGCGAGGCATCGCGTTGCGCATGCAAGCCGAGCTTAGCGCTCGCACGCTCGACGATCGCGAGCGACTCCTCATATGCACACAGCAGAAGTGCATGCTCGGCGGCGGTGACCGTCCACGCGAGCAACGTTGCGGGATCATCGGTCATCGACATCAGCGCGTGGTGCGCACGTTCACCGACCAACGACGTGTCGCCGGTTGCAATCTCGCGGTCGAGCGTGTGAGCGATGCGGCGGTGGTACGCGATGATCTGAGCTTCGTCGGCCGTTCGATAGATCGCTTCGCGCACCAGATCATGGCCAAACCGCCAGCGATCGTGCGCGGTCGTCGTCAGGATGCCCGCTTCGACCAGGCAACGTGCGCCATCGCGGACGAGCTCGGCCGTGACGTTGGTTGCTGCGGTCCACCGTTGCACCGTGACTTCGCGGCCGATCGCCGATGCAGCCTCGGCTAGTACTCGCACGTCGCGGGTCAGCGGCGCGAGTCGCTCGCGAACGAGATGCGAGATCCCCTGCGCGAGCGGTAGTGGATCTAGCTCGCTGGGTAGCGATCCTCCGCCCGCGAGCGCAGCCATCGTCTCGAGCAGGAACAATGGATTGCCGCCGGTGACACGCATCAGCCGACTTCGGAACTGAACGTCGACGTCGGTGCGCACATCGTCGATCAACTGGTTGGCGTCGATCTCCGATAGCGCCGAGAGCGATAACACGTTGGCTTCGCGCGCGATCCGGGCCAACAGATCGCGGACCGGCGGCCGCGCAGCTTCGGCGTCACGCCACGTGACGATCCAGATCACCCGGCTCCCGCGCAAATGCCGAGTGGCGAACGCGAGTAGCTCGAGCGAGGGAATGTCGGCGACGTGGAGATCGTCGAGGATCGCGACGATCGGCGTCATCGATGCCTGGGTAGCAATCGCGCGTGTGACCGCATCGAACAACTCGAATCGCGCTTGCTCGGGGTCGGCGACGGTGCTGCGATGTTGCGCGCCCCACAGCGGGCCGATCGCGTCTCGCGGCAAGGCGTCGCACAGCTGTCGCCATGGCCAATATGCGGGCGCGCCTCCGGCTTCCCAAGCGCGGCCCCACCACACGGCGAACCCGGCGCTGGCGGCGCGGGTCGCGGTTTCCGTCGCTAACCGGGTCTTGCCGATGCCAGGCTCTCCGATCAGCGCGATCGTCGAGCATTGTCCATCACGCGCACGCTCGAACGCAGTCGTTATCAACGCGAGCTCGGAGCGCCGTCCACGCAGAGGCCGCCCCGTCGCCCGTTCCATGGCGGCGAGCATACGCGAGGTCTCGGGGGCGCGCCTTAAGGGCGTGCTTCGAGCACGAGATTGAATGGCGTCTGGGTCGCGCGTCGCACCTGGCTCCACCCACCGCCGAGGATCTGCTCGCGCAACCTCGCCTCGCCAGCTTGTGCGCCCAGTGCGGGGCCATTTTGCGACAACGAGTGCGGCACACACAACATCGTCGAGGCCGAGTAGAACACGCGCCCTACCGCGTTGTGATTGTCCTCCGGGCGATCGTTGGCGAACGGCTCGACGACCAACCAGGTTCCGTCTGGAGACACCGCGGCTCTCGCGCGCGCGGCCGCTCCCGCTGGATCTTCGAGATCGTGGAAGCAATCGAAGTGGGCGATCAGATCGTAGTTGGCTCCCGGAAAGCTGGTCGCGTTCGCGCATTCGAACGTCACGCGATCGGCAACGCCCGCGTCGCGTGCACGTTGTCGCGCGAGCTCGATCGACGGCCGGTGCGAGTCGAAGCCGCGGAACACCGATTGCGGATAGGCCTTCGCCATGATGATCGTCGACGCACCGACGCCGCACCCGACGTCCGCGACGGACGCTCCCGCTTCGAGCTTGGCGACCACGCCGTCGAGCGCGGGCAGCCATGACTGGATCAGATTGCCGAGGTAGCCCGATCGAAAGAACCGCTCGGTTCCTTCGAACAAGCATGGGTGCTGATGGCCCCATTCCAGGCCCGCGCCGGATCGAAAGTTCGCGCCCACCTTCGCCCGCCCGGCCCACATTGCGGCGGTCACCTGGAACAACCCGGGTACGAATGCAGGACTGTTCGCATCGGAGAGCGCGATCGCCTGCTCGGGTTCGAGTCGATAGGTCTGGCTATCCTTGCAGTACGTGACATAACCGCCAGCCGCCATCGCGTTCAACCACTCGCGGATGTAGCGCTCGTGGGTCTCACTGCGGTGGGCCAGCTCGGCGGGCGTGATGGGCGTGGTAGCTGCCGCGAGCGCGCGCCACAGGCCGAGCTCGTCGCCGATCACGACGAGCGCTGCGCTCATCGCGGCGCCGACGTCGGTCACCACCTTACCGAGGAAATCATTGAGCTTGGATTCGTCGATCTTGGTCATGACACCCTCGTTCAGCGCTTGGCTGCCTTCTTGACGTTGCTGATGATCTTGTCGACTTCCTTGCGGAACGCGGCCTCGTCGATCAGCGAGCCGTTGAGTACGGTGCTCCAATGCCGCGTGATCGATGCCATCGCGACGGCTTCGGCGATCTCGCGATCGGTTGCGCCGTTGAGCTTCGCAGCCTCGGTATGGAACACGACGCAGTACTGGCAAGGCACCTGCGCGGCGACGGCGAGACCGATCAGCTCTTTTTCCTTTCCTGACAATGGCGTCTTCGGGTTGAGTTGCACGGTCTTGAGCTCGCGCCACGCTGCGACAATCCCCGGTTCGGGAAACTTGCGAAGAAACGTCGGAACCATGCCGAGCGTATGCTCCATGTCCTTATAGGCCGACGCCGGATCGACCACGGCCGGTGCGGGTGACTTGGCAGTCGGCTTCTTCACGTACGCGACGATCCGCGACAGCTCCTGCTTGAACTCTCCGAGATCGATCTGCATGCCATTGAGGTACGTGCTCCAGTGACGTGTGATCGCCGCCATCGCGATCGCATCCTTGAGCTCGCCATCGCTCGCGCCCCCGACCTTGGCGACCTGCGTATGAAAGTAGACGCAGTAGCGGCACGGGATCTGCGCAGCGACTGCGAGCCCGATCAGCTCCTTGGTCTTGGTCGACAGCGCGGTCTTCGGATTGAGCTGGATCGACTTGAGCTCGCCCCATGCGGCAGCGATGCCTTCGTCCGGGAACGCCTTGAAGAACGTCGGAACAATGCCGAGCGTGTCTTCGATGTCCTTGTACGTGGCAGCGGCGGTGACATCGGGCTCCGCGAATGCGGGCGACGCCGAAACCGCTGCGGTGAGCAGTGCGAGGGTGGTCAGGATCTTCATGGTGTGCCTCCTGATCCCAAGGCGTGCGGTCCCACCGTACAAGTTGTACGGCGGCTAACTGTCGAGAATGGCGGGCTTTGGTAGCAGTCACGGCGCGTCGGTGCGATGGCTGATCGCGCCGTCGTGCTCGACCTGCCGTGCGATCGCGATCACGATCGGGGAGGTCATCGCACACGCCTTACCGAACCCGCGCAAGCCGGTGCGGGCTACGATGGCGCGATGCGCCTTGAGTCTGCGTTCGATGAGACCGTGCCTGTGAGTCCAAACCAGGAACCGGTGAGCGATGCGGGCGGCGCTCCCAGCGCAGGCAACGATACCCAGCCGACGGAAACCCACGGCGCTCCTCGTGGATCGTCGAGCGACATCAACACGCACGCCGAGCCTCGCTACCGGCTCGGGGCGGTGATCGGACGCGGCGGAATGGGTGAGGTGGTAAGCGCGCGGGACGAACAGATCGGACGTTCGGTCGCGATCAAACGGATCAGCGCGCTCGACGCACCCGAAGCGACCATCGCGAGGTTTCTGCGCGAAGCGCGGATCCAAGGCCGGCTCGATCATCCGGCGATCGTGCCGGTACACGAGCTTCGGTACGACGACTCACAACGGCCGTACTTCGTGATGAAGCAGTTGACGGGCGTCACGCTCGCGGACGCGCTGCGCCGACTGGCAAGTGGCGATCGCGACGCCGAGCGCCGATTTTCGCGCCACCACCTGCTGCGCGCGTTCGTCGACGTCTGCCTCGCGATCGAGTTCGCCCATACCCGCGGGGTTGTTCACCGCGACCTGAAACCGGCGAACATCATGCTCGGCGAGTTCGGTGAGGTCTACGTGTTGGATTGGGGGATCGCGCGGCTGATCGGTGACGGCCCCCACCACGTATTCTCGGCGGATCTCGACCCGAGCGACACGGGACAAACGCTGGCTGGATCGATGCTGGGCACGCCCGGCTACATGGCTTCCGAGCAGATCAACAGCGATGCGGACATCGACGGTCGTGCCGATGTCTATTCGCTCGGCTGCATTCTGTTCGAGATTCTTGCGGGCCAGCCGCTCCATTCACGCGGCGAATCGGTCCTCGCAGGCTTGCAAGGTCGCACCGACGCTCGGCCGTCGAGCCGGGCCCCGGATCGCGGGATCGCACCGGAGCTCGACGCGGTGTGTGTGACCGCGACGCAGGTGGCCCGCGATCATCGATTCGCTACGGCGCGAGATCTGGGTGACGCCGTCCAGCGCTACCTCGACGGTGACCGAGACGTCGCGACCCGTAGCAAGCTCGCCGCCGCCGAGCTTGCGGTCGCCAATGCTGCGCTCGCGCGCGGTACATCGGCGAACGATCGACGCGCGGCGATTCGCGCGTCGGCTCGCGCGCTGGCGCTCGATCCGAGCTCGGGTGAAGCTGCCGAGCTGGTCGGCAAGCTGATGCTCGAACCACCGACCGATGTTCCACCGGAGGTCGCGCGAGAGATCGAGGAGCTCGACGACGAAGCACTGCGCACGCACGCGCGCAATGCCGGGCTCGCGCCACTCGGTTATCTCGCGTTTTTTCCGCTGCTGTTCGCGGGCGGATTTCGCGAGCTCTGGTACTTGATCGGCGGGCCGGCGCTCGCGATCGGCTTGGTCGTGGTGACGCGCGCGCTGTCGCGCGGGCCGTCGAACCTACCAACCTGGGTCGGTATCGCCGGTAACGCCCTGATGATCTCGCTGTTCGCGTTCATGCTCACGCCGTTCCTCGTCGCGCCGGTGCTCGCGATCGGGACCGTGATGGTGATCGCGATGCAGACGCGCGTCGGTCGAGGTTGGGTGCTGTGGGCGATCATGACGGCGGCCGTGTTGGTGCCGTGGCTTGCGGAGGTCGTCGGGATCACGCCGACGACGACCACCTACGCGGGTGACCAGATCATCTTGTCGCCGGCGACCAGTCACGTCGATCCGACGCTCACGACGATCGGCTTCGTCATCTACGTCATCGTAGTGCTCGGCCTGGCAACGGCGATGTCTCGGATCCTGGCCGGCAATCGGGTGCGGATGCAGCGGGCGCTGCACCTTCAGGCGTGGCAGCTCAAGCAGCTCGTGCCGCGCGCACGCACGTCAGCGAGGTGACATCGTGAGCGCTTCCACTAGCAGCGGTGGCGGACGTTGACTACGCTGTGAGTCACTGATGATCGTCGGGCAGATCCTGATCGCTGCGCTCGCCGCGTGTGCCTTGGCGACGTGGCTCGTCGGACTCCTCGCGATGATCCGAGCGACCCGCCATCGAACGCCTGGTGTGTCGACGTTCTACTTGATGAGTCACGGCATCGCGTTTTTTACCGGTGGCGAGCTGTTTACACCGCTCGCCACGCCGCATTTGCGAAGATTCCGAATCGCCGCCGCGGCGTTCGCTGGTCTCGTCGCGCTGATGATCGTCGTCGCGCTACTGGCGTTCGACGTTTACGTTGGTGCTGGCGCGACTCCCTGAGCGACCTGTCGAACCGGTTCTCTACGCGCTGCGGCCGAACAGCTTCGCGAACGCATCGGGCGGCGCGGCGTCGCCGAGTGCGTCGAACGTGCCGGTCTCGGCGATGCTGCGTGCGCTGCGCATGAAGGCCCCCCAGGCGACGCGCGCGAACGCAGAGCCGACGGAGATCCGGCGGACGCCGGCGTCGGCGAGCTGCGCGACGGTGAGGCCCGGGCGGGTGACGACGACGTTGACGGGCTTGGGCGCGACTGCCTTGACGATCGCCGAGATCATCGCGATGTCGCGCACGGCCGGCACGAATAGACAATCGGCGCCCGCGTCGGCAAAGGCCACGACCCGATCGAGCGCAGTCTTCAGCGGGTCGGCATCGCCGACGAGAAACGATTCGCAGCGCGCGGTGAGCACGACCGATGGTGACGGGCTCGCGTCGATCGTGCTGCGCGCGACGCGGATCCGCTGAATCGCGACGCTTCGCTCGTAGAGCGGCGTGGTTGCTCGATCACCGGTGGCGTCTTCGATCGACAATCCGGCGACGCCCGTCGCGACGCATGCGGCAACATTCTTCGCGAGCTGTTCGAGGTCGTGACTATAGCCCGACTGAAAGTCGGCGGTGACTGGTAGTGGCGTTGCGCCAACGACGTCAGCGATGTAGCGCAGCATTACGTCGCATGGGATCGCGAGAACCTCGTCGGGAAGGCCCCGCGAAAATGCGAACCCAGCCGATGTCGTCGCGAGCCCGCGAAATCCAGCCTGCGCCAGAAACACCGCGCTCCCGATGTCCCACGGATTGGCGACGACGAAACAGCCCGACGTATGGAGCGCGCGGAAGTCAGCGATGGCCCGGTTCATGTGGGCGACGCTACCCCGCAGGCGCGAGGGATGCGAGCGCGCCGGCAGCTTCGTCGACCGGTCGGCTGGCGACATCGACCCGTGAGTGAGCGTTTGGACGATCGCTAGCCACTGATCGCCAGGTCGTCAGAACACCAGCTGGGTCTGCGCTCGCGCGACCCAATCGAGATCACGGATGCCGGTCAGCCGCATGACGCCGGCCTCGAGCTGCCACTTCAAGCGGTGCTCGTTGCGATAGACGTTCACGACACCTGTCGCTTCTTGGGCTTGGCGATCACCGACGGCGAGTGGCACTTGTGCGAATCGCGCTGCGAGCTCGACGATGTGCGGCACCAGCGCGTAGCCGAGCTGCGAATGCCACGCGAGCTCCCACGTTCGTTCGCCACCGAGGCGAGCACTCTTGAGGAACCCGGCGGCACCGAACGATACGCCGTGGCCTTTGAACAGCAGATCGGCAGTGATCACGTGCACCATGTCCCGCGCCTCACCGTCGGCGAGGTCGACGGCATAGCCAACGCCGACGGCAGCTCGTGCATGGCCATGATCGAGATCATCGTCCCGTTCGACGTCGACGCGATCGCCGCGCCAACCGATGCGGGCCACCGCGAGTGGACGGCCATCCTCGATGCTCGTTGTCGGTGGGGTGCAGGCGATGGACGGATCCATCGTGATCGGATCGGATGACTGGATACAGTTAGACGTCGGCGTGACCCCGGCACCGTTGAACACGCCGGCCGCAAGCTCGATTCCGCTCGATCGACCGCGTGGCTCGTGGTGCACCGACGCGCCGAGGTCACGTAGAAACCCGGTGAACGCGGCGGTGATCGGCCGATCGGTGAATTGCAGCTCGGATCGATAGAGCGTCTGCTGGTGCGAGAACAGCGGCTTGAACTGACCGAATCTTAGATGCAGCTTGCCGCCAAACACGGGCTGATCGATGAACGCGTCCGTTAGCTCGACGGTTCCTTGGCCGACCTCGGTGCTGATCCGGAGATCTACCGTCGAGAACGCGTGACCTGCAAAGGTGATCCGCCCGACGGGAAGGGCGAACCGCTGCGCGACATCGCCGCTTGCGTCGCCGATCTCCCAGCGCGCTTGCAGCCACGACTGGATCCCGAATCGGAACGCATCATCTCGCGTCGCGATGTACAAGCCGTCTTGGTACCCGGCGACCGCGGTTGGATCATTCGCAAAGCCCGGGGGCGGCAGATCTGGTGGGGGCGCTGGTGGCTTCGACGATCCCGCACTCGTGGGCGGTGCCGGTTCGGCCGCGTCAGGCGTGGGTAATGGCGGCGCCGGTACCGGCGGGCCTTCGCTAGGAGCCGGTTGCGCAGGTTGTGCGATCGCGATCGCCGGAGCCATGAACAGCACGCATGACCATGCGAGCCCCCGACACTTCATCACGTGAGTGTATCGTAATGGCATGGGACCACGCGGGTACGCCCAGTGTGTAATGAGTCTGGCGATCGCTGGGAGCGCGGCTTGTTCGGGCCGCACGACGGTTCAGCAGCCGAGCCAGGTCGCTTCGATCTCACCGGATGCGACTCCGCTGCCTCCCTTCGACCCGCCGCAACCGAACGCCGAAGCGATGAACACCGAGTTTTATCTGGGAAGCGCTGCCGAGGAAGCGCGTGCGTTCGCCGCGTTCGCCGAGCAGATTCAGGCGATCCAGACCGAGCAGACTCGATCGCGCGGGCAGGCGGTGCAGCGCGGGTTTCATGCGAAGGCGCATGGCTGCGTCTACGGATGGCTGCAGCTCTACCCCGATCGCGACGCCCGCACGCGGTTCGGTGTGTTTGGCGACGGAAAGGGTCCGTGGCCGGTGTGGGCCCGTTACTCGAACGGAGTCGGCTGGCGCGACGACGACGATCAGCTCGACGCGCGAGGCATGGCGGTCAAGTTGATGGGTGTACCGGGTCCGAAGTTGATCGACGAGGAGACCCAGACCCAGGACTTTCTGATGACCAACGCTCCGACGCCGGTCGGGCGCAATGGCTTCGAGTTCATGAAGTTCGCGCATGCGAACTCGAAGAGCCAGCTGCGCAGCATGCTGTTCATGGCCGGGCACGCGCGGACCGCTGGGCCTGCGCTGCTGCGTACCAATCCGGTTCCCAGCATGGCAGCGGAGACCTATTGGAGCGGCGCGGCCTATCACCTCGGTGCCCACCAAGCGGTGAAAGTCGTGGCGAAGCCGTGCTCGACGGCGCGCAAGCGCGAGCCCGAGGGTAGCGGCGACGACCGGTTGCGCGCAGACCTCGCGGCGGCGGCCGCCGAAGGATTCTGCTTTCAGATGTTCGTGCAGTTTCAAACGGACGCGTGGCGGACGCCGATCGAGGATGCATCGCGCGAGTGGACCGAGCAGGAGTCCCCGCTAGTCCCGGTCGGAAAGATCACGTTCCCGCCGCAGGACATCTCGGGCGACAAGCGCGCGGCGCTCTGCCAAAGCTTGTCGTACAACCCGTGGCATAGCATCGCGGCGCATCAGCCGATGGGACACATCAATCGCGCGCGTCGTTACGTCTATTCAGCGAGTCGCGCGCATCGCAAAGGCGGACACGAGCCGTCCGACTTCGAGGGCTTCGCGCCTGCGGCCACTCCCTGATGTCATTCGGATCGCCGCTTCGTCGGATCTGCTAGACGCAGCTGCGCGCGCGACATCGTGAGAAAGTTCAGCCAGGTCGGGTTCAAGCTCCAGAACCGGCGGGCGTGCGCATCGGCTTGTTCGCGCGTCCAGCCGAGTCGGAGCTCGCCGTAGAGCGCGATGAAGCTCGACACGCGGTAGTTGAGCGCGCAGTGAACGAACACGCGATCGGTGGTTGCTGCGTCCATCGCATCGAGGAACGCGGCGAGCTCGTCGAACGTTGGGTTGTCGAATGCAACGGGGATGTGGCGATAACCAAGGCCGAGCGCAGCAACGACACCCGCCTCGTCGGGGAGCGAGTAGTCCTTATCGAGCAGGCCGAGGTTGATGACCATGCGATAGCCGTCATCGGCGATCTCGCGCAGCTGTTGTTCCGTGGGTTGGCCGGCGGTTCCGATCCGGTCGGCCACCACGATGAAGTTCTTGATCGCTGCGACGGACATGGTGACGAGTTGTCCATACCATCTGGACATCACCATGGCGTGCCCGAACGATCGCGAGAATTCATGTCGATGCTGATCCGCGCCCGCTGGACATCGATGCTCGCGTTGGTGGTGGCGTGTGGCGGGAGCCCGAGCCGCGCAGGTTCGCCGGAGCCGTCAACGCCACCATCGACGCAGATCTCGGCGCAGACGCCGCCGGCAGCCGATGCGGAAGCCGCGCCGGCTGCGCGCATCGAACCGCCACCAGCGCCGAAGCCAACGCTGGCGTGGGTGAATCCTTCGCGGTGTCTGACGCCATGCGCGTACGAGCCGCCGAACCTGGTGCAGGTCGACGATCTGGGAGTCGCCGACTCAGCCGGCAAGCACCTCGTCGACGGAGCGATTCAAATCCACATCGCTGCGCTGGTCGCCGCTGGACGCGCGGCTGGGCACAAGATCTACATCGCGTCGGCGTTTCGCCCGTACAACGAACAGGCGCTGCTGTTTCGCCGGACCAAGCAGCCGGGGCGCGCGGCGCGACCGGGACACAGCGAACACCAGCTCGGCACCGCAGTGGACATCGAGCTGCCGACCAAACATGCGATCGCCTGGTTGGCCGAGCACGCGCACGAGCACGGATTTGCGCTCAGCTACCCAGACGGCAAGCAACGGATCACCGGCTATCGGCCGGAGCCGTGGCACGTACGGTTCGTCGGACCGGAGCTGGCGGACGAGGTTCGCAAGAACGGCTGGAGCCTCGAGGAGCTGTTTCGCGCGCGGCCGGAGCTGGGTGTATCGGGCAACTGCGACGATTGCTCGTTGCCATCGTCGCGCGCCGCTTGCGGCTCGGTCACAGCAGCGGGGCGGTGCAAGCAAACCGTGCTCGAGTGGTGCTACGACGGTGCGCTCGCGGCTGTCGACTGCGAGGCGTCGAAGCAGACCTGCGGCCGGGATCGAGCTGAGAATCAAAACGCCTGCATGGCTCCGAACTGACACTCCCGTCACAGCCGTGCGCTTGTGCCGCGGTGGTAAATCCTCGGATCGGTCGCGGACGAGCTTCTCACGGATTGCTGTCGGTACACGACCTGCACGCCCGACCGCATGCGCAAATCATCCGTCGAAACAGAGCCGCGCCTTCCGATCAAGATCGACAGCACGAGCAACGGCGAGTACTGGCCGCGTCCAGTCGAGCCACGGCTGGCGAGCGCGATCACGGACGCCACCGAGCAGGCGCTTCGCAATGCCGATGCGTTAGGGATGAGCCGGCGCGACTATCTGAGATCGACGTGCGCGGCCGCGACGACACTGCTCGCGATCAACCAGGTCGGTTGCAACGGCGGGCGCTACAACGTGCCGAGCGAAGCACCCAAGGAACAGGCAGCCGCTGACCACGTGCTCGCGAGCGACGATCTGATCATCGATGTACAGACACACCACGTCAGCAGTGATCGCGTGATCGCGCGTGATGACGCGCCGGACATTCTGGATTGGCTCAAGAAGCTGCCCACCGAGCACTGCCCCGGCGCGACGTCGGTCCAAGCTTGCTATTCCGAGGACATCTTCGCCAAAGAGATCTTCCTCGACAGTGACACGGGTGTTGCGGTGCTCAGCGCGCTGTGGGGCAATCCATCACCGACGTCGGTTGAAGAAGCCGCGCGCACGCGTGAACGAATCGCGGCGATGGGGAGGCCGCGGCTGCGGATTCACGGCGTAGTGCAGCCGAACGATGGACCGTTCGAAGCTGTGCGCGACCGCATGCATGCGCTGGCGAGTGAGTGGAAGATCGACGCGTGGAAGTTGTATCCGGTGTGGGGACCCAAGGGCGTCGGCTTCAGACTAGACGACGAGCTCGGACGCAAGACAATCGAGTCCGGCCTCGCCGCCGGTATCACGCGGTTTGCCGTCCACAAGGGCCTGCCACTCGCGGGCATGGATCCGAAATACACGCGGCCGCAGGATGTCGGTGTCGTCGCACGCGCCTATCCCCAGGCGACGTTTCTCATCTATCACTCGGGCTATGAGTCTGATCGACGCGAAGGTCCTTACAATCCGAAGGCCGATCGCGGGATCGATGCGCTGATCCGTAGCCTCGCTGACAACGGCATCGGCAAGACCGGCAACGTCTATGCGGAGCTCGGCGGAACGTGGCGCGAGGTGATGAAGCGCCCCGACGAAGCAGCCCACGTACTTGGCAAGTTGATGGCACATCTCGGGGAGGATCGAATCCTGTGGGGAACCGACGCGATCTGGTACGGCTCGCCGCAGGATCAGATTCAGGCGTTCCGTGCGTTCGAGATCACCGCCGAGTTTCAAGAACAGTTCGGGTATCTCGCGCTGACACCGGCGCGCAAGCGCAAGGTATTCGCGGCGAATGCGGCGCAGGTCTATGGCATCGATGTTGGCGAGATCAAGCGGACGCACAAGACCGACGCGATGTCGCGCGCGCGAGCCGAGTATTCGAACGATCCGGCTCCATCGCATCGTACGTACGGCCCGCGTACGCGGCGCGACATGCTCTCGCTGCTCCGGTGGAACGGCGGCAGACCGGACTGACCGCTTAGCTCGCGACCTTCGCCTCGTGTGCTGCGAGCTCGCGGCGCACGCGTGCCACCGAGGGTCGCTCGAGCGAGCGCTGGAAATATGCGGTCACGTGCTTCCACTTGTCATACGGATACGCGTCGCGGAAGTTCGCGAGGGCAGGGATCAACGAGCAATCGGCGAGGGTGAACGTATCGCCCATCACCCATTGCCGCTCGGCGAGGTGCGCATCGAAGCCGGTGAACATCGCCTCCAGACGCTCCTTCGCCCGCGCGACGCGCTCGGTCGCAGTGGGCTCGTGAACGAGCGTGCCGATCGACTCGGTCACATACAGATCCGTGATGCGATCGTGGAACCGAGCTTGGCGCGCGAGGTCGAGATCCTCGGGGATCAAGCGCGGGCCCGACCCGCGTGGGTCGAGGTACTCGATGATCGTCGTCGACTCGGGAATCTTCCAACCATCCTCGAGGACGAGCAGGGGCACCTTGCCGAGCGGCGTGAGCTTGCGCAGCTCGGCGCGATCGGCAGGGTCGCCGGGGAACAGCACGATCGGCGTGAACGGCATCGCCTTCTCGTAGAGAGCGATCAGCACCTTCTGTGAATATCTGGACCGCGGGTGATAGTAGAGCTTCATGGCGTTACCTCCTGATATGGAGACGACCGCCGCGGGGAAACTCATCGCGGCAACAGCACCGGCGTGCCGAATTTCGGCAACAGCGTCTCATCGAGGAACGCGTGCGACTCGGAGACCTTGCCGTCGACGACCTGTAAGACGTGAACCCCATAGCCGGCGAGCGGCCAATCGGTGCCACGATAGAACGCGAACACGAGCGGATCGGCAGCTGGCAGCCGAATGACGCGGCGTTGGCTGGGCCCTTCCAAGCGCGCCGCGAGGAACTCCTTCACCGTCGCGATCCCGCGGAACCAGCTCGGCAGCGGCGGCATCGTGATCGTGACGTCGTCGTGCAACAGCGCGACGATGGCATCGAGATCACCCGCTTCCCACGCGGTGATGTAGCGCTGCGCGATCGCGTCGGTCACAGACGGCTCGACCGGCGCCGGACGCCGCTCCTCGAGCGTCGCACGCGCGCGTTGCAGCGAGCTGTTCACCGCCGCGATCGTCGTGTCGAGCAGGCTCGCGACCTCGGCCGCGGACCAGCCGAGCACGTCGCGGAGAATCAGCGCGGCGCGCTGCGTCGCCGGCAGATGTTGCAGCGCGACAATGAACGCGAGCTGGACGCTTTCGCGCAGCGAATAACTCGCCTCTGCGCTCGCGACGCCTTCCCACATGCCAGGTGGGCACGGCTCGACCCACAGCAGCTCACTGGGAGGGGGGAACGGCGCGTTCGGATCCGCCCAGGGCGCGCCCGTATCGGATGGTAGGCCGTAGCGCGGCCGGCGGCGGATCTCGTCGAGGCAGCGATTTGTCGCGATCTTGTAGAGCCACGCGCGGACCGACGAGCGGCCTTCGAACCCATCGATGCCGCGCCACGCTGAGAGCAGCGTCTCCTGGACCTGATCCTCTGCGTCTTGAAGTGAGCCGAGCATGCGATAGCAATGCGCCGCGAGCTCACGACGAAACGGGCGGACCAGGTGTTCGAAGGCTTCGGGGGTCATGACGATGGAGACGTAACCGGCGCGGTAAACTCATCGCGCCCGGCGCCGATTGTGCCCCGCGCGGTTTGTGGCGTCAGTCGTTCTCGTTACTTGTTGCGCAGCCGAGCCATCCGCCATCGCACAAGGTGCGCATCGCGGTGGCCCTCATGGGACGCACCGCTACCCATGTCGCGGCGCGCGTTCGAGTAGATTGGCAGGATGCGAGTTTTCGCTTCATTGGTCACCATCCTGATCGGTTGCGGAGGCAGTGGCAGTAACGACGACGACACGATGGTGGGTGGCAGCTTCACCAGCACCAGCTTCAACATTCCAGCGGCGGGCAACGGCAGCATCGCGCTGCTTGCGTACGGCGGGCCACTTGTCGCCGTCGATGGCGATCGCGTTCTGGCTTCGGGATTGGTCAGCTTCGATGTTTCGGCGTCGCAGCGTGAAGATTCGAGGACGTTGACCGCGCTGGAGGGTGGCGAGGTTCAGTTCGTCAAGCGTTACACGTATCCGAATACGTTCGACGTTCGGCCATCGTCGATCGTCTCCGACGGTGCTGGCGGCGCGTATCTCGCCGCGACGCGGCTGTACACCGGTCAAAGCTATGTGAGCGAACCGGTGATCACGCACTTCGACGCGAGCGGCGCGGTGACCTGGAGCAGGTCGTACGCCACGAGCTCGATGGCGCAGTGGAACCTTCCGCAGATCTCGGGCTTGTTCGGGTACACCAACGTTCCCGACGTGACGCTGAGCAGCATCATCGACGGTAAGCTCGCGGTGATCGCAGGTAGCTGCGCGATGGTGATCGACACTGCTGGCAACGTTCAATGGGCGCAGCAGTTCCCGGGACAGACCGCTCTCGCGCAGCTGCGGGCCGATGCTGATGGGTTCACGATCTGGGGCTTTCTCTACGACGCGCTGCTGGTGATTCGCTACGACTGGACAGGGACCGTGGTGTCTTATCGCCAAGCTCCGGGCAGCGTCCGCGGTGGGATGACGTTCAGCACGCCGCATCAGCGTGCCGATGGAAACCTCGTGATCGGCTGGGACACCTTCGACGAGCTGAATTTGCCGATCTCCGGCGCGATCGTCTTCGATCCCGGCGGCGCGGTGATCGACGACTTCACGTTCCAGCTCCAGGCGTCCTACGATCCACGACAGACCATGCGCGCGGTGTCGCAGCCATCGCGGATTCGGTTTCTATCCGACGACCTCGCGACGTCCCACCACACCTATAAGGAAGGCCTGCGGCCGCCGTTTCGCGACGTTGGGCTCGACATCGTGTTCCAGACGAGCGCGACGGGGGATGCCGTGTCGCCAGCGATATTCTCGGCGCGTGCCGAGGGAGCTTGGTTCCGTCTCGGCGACGGCTCCGTCTATACGGTCGCCAGCCTCGGCGTTGGCTACGGTGGCATCGGTGCATCGTGTGCGACGAATTACGTCGCGATCGATTCGCTGACGAAGGGCCCCAGCGCGGGCGTGATCCAGCCGTTGGTCGCCGCCAGCGTCGCGCCGACCGTGATCACGGTGACGCCCGCCGAGGAGCCGGTCACCGTGACCGACGCTGGAATGGTAACGGCGACCGAGACTGGATCGCAGACCTGTAGCGAGTAGCGAGCGCTCGGTTCGTGCGTTAGACCGGTCGATCCCAGCGATCGGTGGTCGCGCGCTTCGTCGTAGCGACGGTTACGGTTCGACGCTTCGCGAGTGTTGTGTTCAGGTCGCGAGCTGTCGGTGGATCCGTAGCGCACGGCGAGAGCGTGGTTGGTGTTCGTTGAAACCGCTGTGCGATCGCGAACCAACGCGACGATGCGCATCGCGTTTGTTGTCGAGTTGGCTACGAAGATCGCGACTGTTGAACGGCGATCTTCCGGCGTGCGAGCGTGGCCGATGCCCAAAAACCAAGACCACAAGCTACTGCGAAGTGCCGTGTGTCTGGCGACAAGCGCGGTCGCGTCCGTTGCGGCGATCGGTGCAGGATGCGCCGATCCCGACGAGGTTACCGAGATCGGGTCGAGCACTCTCACCGGCGAGCTCGACGTGCATCGCTCGCTGATCATCACTGACCAGGTGATCTTGGAGCCAGCGTTCTCGTTCAAGGCGGTCATGGATCAGATCGTCGGCACGAGCGGTTCGAACATCACGGCGAAGCAACTGTTCCAGCAGTGGTGGAGCACGCAGAACCCGGGCGACAGCAAGACACCACGTTGTGACGACGAGACCAGCAACGGCGTCGCGACGTTCAATGGATTCCCATTTGCGTGCCCGCGCGCGGAGGGAGCGCAGGCGAGCGTCGATCCGTTCACGCCGGCCATTGGCAATCCGAATGGATATGTCCCGATCGCGCTGACCAACCGGTTCGATCTCGCGCCGGCCAACGGCGAAAACTGCGGCGAATACCGGATCATCTTCGCGAAGAATTCGGGGATCACGACCGCGACGAACCGAAACCTCGTGATCTTCGAGGCGGTGCTGCCCAATCCGAATCCCGGAGCCGGTCTTGCCGCGTGCCGGCCGATCGCACAGTTCTGGGCCGATCTGAGTAGCGTCGCTGACGTGAACGAGCGGCGGCAGCGTCTACAGCAGTTCTACTTCCAAGGCATCCCGGGGTTCAAGCCGGTGATCTTTGCGGACCACTTCGGTGGCCGGATCACCGCCAAGGGGCACGCGATCGCGCGCGGACAGATCCGCTCGAACCAGTTCATGGAGAATCCGTGGCTGCTTCGCGAGTGGCGGCTGATGAAGGATTCGCGCTGCGGTGTCGTCAAGATGCGGATGATCCCGACGACTGTGAAGAACAATCCCGGCGGCGTGATGTACGACGCACACGCGTCCACGGATGCGCGCAGCGTCGAGTTCAGGTCGAGGTTCATCGAGGAGGTCGCCAACCTCTCGGCGGCCGAGCTATCCGGGATCTTCTATCGCGTCGACAACCACTTCAACGCGGGGCAGAGTGTCGCTCAGGGCACCGAGAACAACTACGGAGCGCAGCTCGAGCTAGGCCAGGAGCTCGGCCCATCGTTCGCGAATGCGATCTCGCAGAAGCTCGTCGATACCGGCCACGCGACCCTCACCCCGAAGAACGTGGCCGATCGAGCGACCACGCAGTCGTGTGCCGGCTGCCATCGCTTGAGTGACGGAGCCGATCTCGGTGAGGGGCTGTCGTGGCCGGGGTCACCGCTTCGGTTCGTCCACGTGACCGAGCTCGGTGGACCGACCGAGCAAGGTCCCGATGGACCGCGTTGGGCGATCTCGGCCGGTCTTCGCGACTCGTTTCTGCCGCATCGCGCCGACGTGTTGGTCGGATACCTGGAGGCCACGCCGGTCGGCGGCGCGCCTGCTGGCGGCACGCCGCAGGTCTTAGGCCTCTTGGATCCGATCCTCAACCTCGTGATTCGCACCGTGGCGCAGACCGGCGACTCCGAGCTCCTCGATCTCGCTCCGCTCGAGAGGGTCGTGTTCATCGGTGTCCCCGGTCTTCTGCAATGCCTGCTTCAGGGCATCGAGACCACGGCGTCGGACCTCGTGCCGATCGAGCAACTGGATCTGCTCGGCTTGCCGACGCTCGGCGGTAGCACCGTTCACTGAGCGCTCGCTAACGAGCTCGCGGGTGTAGCGTAGGACACCGCTGTGTCTCGCGTCTCCTCGTCACCGCGTCGCACCTCATGGGCTCGCCCGGTCGCTCTCGGCTTCCTCGGGGGCGTCGGGGCGGTCGTGATTGCGATCCTCTGGCGAACGAGCAGCTCGCCAGAGCCAGTGATCTCGCCAGCTGGCCAATCGATCGCCGCTACCCACGCGACGGGCAGCCGTCGCTGTTTTCTCATCGAGCGCGGCACGACTCGTGCCACCGTCTGTCGAGTTGACCTAGCCGCGGATCGATTGCAGCTCTTCCTTCAGGACGAGCGCGGCCGCGTGTTCGGTGGGTTCGCGGCGATCGATGCCTCGCTTGCTCAGCAGGGCAAGAAGTTGGTGTTCGCCATGAATGCGGGAATGTTCAATCCCGATTATCTCCCGACGGGATTGTTCGTCGCGGACCGAGGGCGCTCATGGCCGCTCAACACCGCCGAGGGCGAAGGCAACTTCTTCCTCAAGCCGAATGGCGTATTCGTCGTGTCCGGCGCGACAGCGCGCATCGTCGAAGCGTCGGAGTATGCTCTCCTCGGTGCGCCGGTGATTCTCGCGACGCAGTCGGGACCGCTGCTCGTGCGCAACGGCAAGATCCACCCAGTGTTTCGTGCAGACTCGACGTCGCGGTTGATCCGTAACGGCGTGGGTGTTCCGTCGCCTGGACTCGCATTGTTTGCGATCACCGATACGCCCGTGAGCTTTCACGAGCTCGCTACGCTGTTTCGTGACCAGCTCAACTGCCCAGACGCGCTGTATCTCGACGGTACAGTGTCGAGTATTCACGCACCCGAGCTGAATCGAAGCGATTCCCACACCCAGCTCGGCCCGATCATCGGGCTGACCGGCGCAGCGAGGTCGACCTCGTCTGCGATAGAGTCACCGCCATGACAGTCAATACGAGCGTGCTGATCCCGGTGTCTGCCGTGGTGGCGTCGGTGCTGTTGCTGCTCGCGGGCAAGAAGCGCGTGCTCGAGATCATTGCGGTGGTGGCCAGCGCGCTGTGGCTCGCGGTTCAGCTCGGCGTGTTCAGGTGGCCACTGCGAGGAGTACCGCAAGACCTCGTGATCGGCGGTGCGCTCCTCGTCTCCGGTATCGGCGTCTACCTGAGCACGAGCAACAAGCGCGAGATCACCGCGTCGACCGTGCTCGCGATCCTCGGCGGCGTGCTGGTCGTGAACCACCTCGGCTAGGACAAACCCGCAGGGCGGATCGGAATTGCGATCGAAGGCCGATTCGTCGTGCGTATATTCGCGCGATGGAGCCGACTGCCGAGACGCGAGAGCACTTGCTGGACGTGCTGGGCGAGTTTGTTGCGCGGGGCGGAGCGGCGTCGCTACTCGCGCCTCCGATCGAGCCGGGTGAGGCAGCGTTCCCGGATCCATGGGCGCCGACGCGGTCGGGTGTCCAGCTGCTGTTGCGCAGGCTGGCGTGGCACGCTGGACTGGACCGGACGATCGAGATCGACGACCGCCGGTCCGGCGCGGTCCCGACGGAGCGCAAGCCAGAGACTCGACTAGAAGTCGTCGAGGTGCGGCCGAAGTCCGTGCTGTTCGCGCTTGGCTTCGTCGGGGATGACGATTTCGCCGGCGCGTTCGCGCACGAGATCGGCGTCGCCTACGCGATGCTGCATCGAACGAGTCGCGAAGATCCGTATCGCACGACCGAGCCGCCGTCGATCGCGGTCGATCCAGACCTGGATCTCGAGCGCGGATCGATTGCAGCGATCTATCTGGGGCTGGGAGTGCTCGCCGCGAACGCCGCCTCCCAACAGCATTCGACGCTGGAACGTGCTGGGTTCAACCCATTGCTCGTGGCGCCCGTCGGCGTTCAGATCGAGGCGGGCCATCTGCCGCTGGCATCTGCCAGCTATTTGGTCGCCGTCCAGGCGGCGGTCCGGCGCGATACCAAGCCGCCCCCCGGTCTGTCGCCGACCCAGCGCCGGCAGGTCGCGGCGATCCTCGAGGAGCTGTCGAGCGATCGCTTGCGTGAACGGCTCGGCATTTCGCGCGACGCGATCAGTGAGCCGAGACCGGCGGTCGTGCCGTTCGAGGACGCGCAGCTGGTACCTGATGACGAACCACGCAAGATCGCGTTCCGCTGGAACACCAACCGAAAAGGCATCGGAACGATCTTGGGCGGTGTGGCGTCAATTGTTGCGTCGACACTCGTGGCGCCTGACATGGTAGCGATCATAGCGATCGGTGGCGTCGTCGCAGGTCACGTGATCGGCCGCGGCGTGCGCACGCCGCGGTGCTCGGCCTGCGCAACCGTCAATGCCGCCAAGGCGACCACGTGTCGCAAGTGTGGCGCGGTGTTCAAGGGGGACATCAAGAGCCTCTCGGAGCGTCTCGATGCGGAGGAGCGGCTCGAGGAAGCGTGACGTGACAATGACAACTACTGTACGCCGGCGACGACGTAGTGGTAACCGGTCGTATTCGTGCCGCAGCTCGAGAGTCGGAACCGAAGATCGGCGCCATCGACGCGAAGTCGTCCGCCATCTTCGCTGACCCACTGGGCGGTGGACCCGAAGCCTGTATTCCCATCAGGTCGAAATTGCGCATGAAGACCGCTGGAGCAATCGCCAGACGCATAGACCACGATCTCTCGGTACGCTCCGACGGGAATTACCGGAGACATCGTGATCTCATTGCTGAGATCGCCCTCCGCGAGCTTGATGAACACCGGCGCGGTCGCCATACAGCAGCCAGCTCCGTCGGCGTGGGCGTCGGAGACCGCGCCGTCGCCAGTCCCACCATCGGGTCCGAGCATGGTGGTCATCGCCGTCTGACTACAGTGGATCGTGAACGAACCGGCGATCATCGCCGCGACCGCGAGGAGCTTTCGTCTCATGCCATGCACGGACGAGGGTGGTCCGGCGATGTCGCATGCTGGCGTGAGATCGCTCGCCGGACTGGCTAGTCGTTCGGGGCGCCTGCGTTGATCCACGCCCCCAGCAGGTCGAGCTCTTGCTGGGTCAGAGGTGCGCTCATCGTCGACGGCGGCATCGGCGAGCCGCACGGCGGGAGAGTTCCGAGCAGCTTGCTGTGGGTCTTGTTGAACAACAGGCTGTTGGGTGCGTCGCCGGCGATGACGCGAATCAGCGACGTCGACGCACAGGTGACTCCGGAGGTCCCGGTCCCGGTGCCCTGTGCGGCGACGCCGACCAGACTGCTATACGCGATCGCCTGCGTGCTCATGTCGAGCAAGCCGACGTTGACGCCACTACCGGTCGGCCGGTGGCATCCCGTGCAGCGCACGCCGATGATCGACGAGTAGACGTTGGTAAACGTCGGCGCGAGCGTGCTGCAGTCGACGGTCACGCTTCGCGACATGATGGTCGAGCACGATGGGGCGCTGGGCGACACGTCCACCGTGATCGTCACGGGGCCTGGCGTCGAAGGACAGGTGAACACCGGCGATGGGATCGTCGGATCGTTGAACGAGCCGCCGGTGGCGGACCACGTAAAGCTGACCGGAATCGGCCCAGCGGATCCGGTCGCAGACACCGAGATCGGCTTGTTGACTGCGGTCTCGAGCGGAGCCGCGCTGATCGAATCGAGATTCGCGCAGATCTGCGTCGTCCCGCTGACAACGATCGTGCCCTCGTCGGCAGGTGCGGTCGAGCAGTTGAAGGTCAGACTGATCGGAGTGACCGAGCCCGCCGCCACCGAGAAGCTCCCCGAGCCGGTGCACGAGAACGCACCGTCGACGGAGGTTGCAGCGAGCGCGATCGAGTAGCCTTCGCCGGCCGGGATCGCGCCGGTGACGAACTGGACGGTGTTGCTGAACCGGACGTCCACGCTCCCCGTTCGGGTGAATCCCGTCGAGGAATTGCTGATCGTCCAGTCCACGGTGTTGACCGTGACGCCTGGTCCGAGCTGAAGACTCATGTCGATGGAGGCGGTTTGCTCCACCGGATCACCGACCATGCATCCAGCGGAGACGCTCGCGATCATCAGGGCGATAGCACTCAGGCTCACTCCGGCTTGCGTTGTCATGAGGACCTCCCACGCTCACACTACGCGGGTTGTCTCGTCGACCGATCGCGAAATCGTCGACGACGAACAACAATCGCGAGTAGCATCCACGCGCACTCGCACGCGAGTTTCATGATGCGAGTTGATCGGCGGACCCGGGTACAACTGTTCACCGCAGCGCTTGGTGCTTGGGCTCGCTTACACCAACCAAGTTGGTCGCGCGGTCATCGCTGGGCCGCCTTACACGAATGACGTCGACCGCGGGCGAGTTGGTGTGGTCGGTTACTCGTTCGCGGCGAATCCGACCGAGACCGACGTCGCTTACCGCTTGTTCGCTCGTTTGCTCGCTGCGAGATAGGCGCGACCACGCGGGCTGATCTCGTAGCCGACCTCGAAGCTCTGCGTCAGACCGAGCCGCTTGAGCTTGCGGACGTCGATCTTGAACGGCTGGGTTTCGCGGCCGAGCTTCGCGGCCAACTTCGACGCCGCGATCCGCGGATGTTTGGTGATGATCGCGAGGGTCTTCGCCGTCCAGGCGCCGCTGCGATCCATGCGGGCGAGCTTGTCGCGGATCTGGACGACATCATCGGGGCTGAGCGTGTCCTCGAGCGCGAGCTCGACACGGTCGCCATCGCCGCCGTGGTGAAGCTCGACGCGGTAGACCTCCGCCGCTGGATCGATCGGCCCGAGCTCCGCGAGGTGGGCGAGTAGCGCGTCGAGGGACGTGAACCCCGAGCGTTTCGCGTCGGCGTCGCTGATGCTTCCGATCGTGACGAGATCGATCGCATCTACCTCGAGGACACCGATCGGATGACAGCGATAGCGGCCGCGAGGCTTGACGTGCGGTCGTTGCCAGCGGCGAAACGTCAGAGTGATCGCTCCGTTTTGCAGGCCTTCCCAGAACGGCTTCTTGAACAACAGCACGCACGCCGACCTTACGATGCCAATCGCATCCGCGCCGCATCAGCGACCCGGATGCGCATGGGTCGAGGTCGATCAGTCGTTCAGGGCGCCCGCATTGATCCAGGCCGAGATCAAGTCCAGCTCGCCCTGCGACAACGGCGCGCTGTTGGGCGACGGCGGCATCGGCGAGCCACACGGCGGCGCGGTTCCTGCGAGCTTGCTATGGCTCTTGGTGAACAGCAGGCTGTTGGCCGCGTCACCGGGGATCACGCGCACCAGCGAGGTCGACGCGCACGGAACTCCGGTTGATCCGGCGCCGGTGCCCTGCGCGGCCACCCCGACCAGATTGGCGTAGGCAGCTGATTGGCTGCTGGTGTCGAGCAGACCGCCGTTGACGCCGCTGCCGCCGGGCTTGTGGCAGCCGTTGCAGCGCGCAACCAGGATCGAGGAGTACACGTTGGTGAACGTCGGGGCGAGCGCCGTGCACTCGACGGTCACGCTCTGCGTCGTCACGGTCGGGCACTCCGGGGCGCTCGGCGAGACGGACACCGTGATCGTCACCGGGCCCGGGGTCGACGGGCACGTGAACGTCGGCGACGCTTTGGTTGCATCGTCGAACGTACCGGCGGTCGCGGTCCACGCGTAGACCACGGGGACCGAACCAGCCGACCCCGTCGCTGCCAGCGAGACCGGCGTATTGACCGCGGTCTGGAGCGGCGACACGCCGAGCGAGTCGAGGTTCGCGCACACCTGAGTCGTCCCAGTCACCACGACGCCACCATCGCCGGCTGGCTTGGTCGAGCAGTTGAAGATCAGGTTGATCGGTGTGATCGCGCCGATGCTAACGTTGAAGTTCGCCGAACCGGAGCACGTGAAGGCTCCATCGATCGACGTCGCCGAGAGCGCGATCGAGTAGCCATCGCCAGCAGGGATCGCGCTGGTCATGAATTGCACCGCGTTGCTGGTTTGAACGTTGACCGTCGATGATCGCGAGAATCCGGTCGCCGTGTTGCTGATCGTCCAGGCGACCGAGTTGATCGCGACACTCGGCCCGAGCTGAAGGCTCATGTCGATCGAGCCAGTGTCGTCGGTCGGGGTCCCGACCATGCATCCGGCGGAGACGCTCGTGAGCATCATCGCTACACCAATCAGACTCATTCTGGTTTTCGTAGTCATGAACTTTCCTCCACGCCGTCATACGTATTCGCGTGTGTGATCTCCTCGGCGCGAGTCGGAGCGATGCGCATTGGCGCGTCGTCGAATCAAGTCGTCGTCGTCGAGACTCCAGACCTGAGGGCTGTGCTCACCACTGCGGAGACCACAGTCGCCAGTCAGCGCGGCGCAGAAGCGCACGATCGCCGACGGTCCGACGCGGTGGCTTGACATCGTGGCGCGCGGGCGCATAGTCGCGAGCTTGAGTCTCGACGTCGAACTTGTGCTTCGGATCGTTGTCGGAACCGCGCTCGGCAGCGTGATCGGATACGAGCGCGATATCCACGGCCGACCGGCGGGGCTTCGCACGCATGCCGTCGTCGCACTCGCGTCGGCGACGTTCATGGTCGTGTCGACCCATCTGGCGTTCTACCAGCACTACCAGGTTGGTGGAGTCGTCGAGGTCGATGGCTCGCGCGTCGCGGCGTCAGTGGTCTCGGGCATCGGGTTCCTTGCCGGCGGGGCGATTCTTCGCACCGGGTTCAGCGTGCAAGGATTGACCACGGCCGCCGGCCTGTGGCTCGTCGCCGCGATCGGGCTCTGCGCCGGTGGCGGCATGTACGTCGAGAGCGTCGCTGCAACGGTGATCGGCATCGCGACGTTGACGATCCTGCGACGGTTCGAGGACAAGGACGATCGGATCCAACGCAGACTCTCGCTGACGCTCGAAGACGGCTCGATCACCGTGGAGGCGCTGCTCGAGAAGCTGCGCCTGGCAAACATTCGAGCGACTCTCGAAGGCTGGAGCAAAGACAAGACCGGCTCGATGCGCCAGATCATGCTCTCGGTGCGACTGGTCCGCCTCGACGGCGAGCAGCAGCTGACCTCGATCCTCGAGGCGGAGAGCGGCATCGTGCGGATGCAGCTGGATCCGGCGACGTAGGCTACGTAGGACGAGCTGCGCTGCCTCACTCGCAAGGCTCGAGCGGGGTGCTGCGTTGCGCACCACGTACAATCCGTGATGTTAGCCGCGCGGGCTGAAGCGGCTGCCCTGATCGCCAGCGTCGTCTGTTACCATCACCGACGGTGGTCGTTCGTCTGGCTCTCGTGATCGCGGTCGCTGTGGGGAACACGGGGTGTCGTCAGATCCTCGGGTTCGAAGACCCTGCCGACGAGCCGGATGCGGCGCCGCTGGGGCCATGGGGCGTGGCGCGCCGGGTGGATGCGCTATCGCAAGCAGGCGCGGGTGACCTCACGCCGGCACTGAGGTCCGACGGGCTCGAGGTGTATTTCGCGACAACGCGCGCCGATATGATCGACGACATCTGGCGGTCGACGCGGAATACGCTGTCCGATACCTGGTCGCCTCCTACCGCCGTGAGCAACCTCAACTTGCCGTCGCCGAGCAATGAGCTGGTCCCCAAGCTGTCGTCCGATGGGCTCACGATGTATCTGAGCCGCGGCGGCACTACCGACTTCGACATCTTTGTCTCGACGCGCAGCGCGGTCACCGCACTGGATTGGTCGACACCGGCGCTGGTAGCCGCACTCGACTCGTCAAACAGCAACTACCCCGGCAACACCGACGCATCGGAGACGCACATGGTGTTTTCCTCCGATCGTACGGCGGTCAACGACGTCGACATGTACGAGATCACGCGAGACTCCGCGTCGGATGCGTGGTCGATGAGCCGGATCGAAAATGTCGGTGGTCTCCTTAATCTGGTCGGGCGCAACGAATACGCCGGTCACCTGTCGGCGGACGGCAAGACGCTCTACTTCTACTCGGATCGGTTAAGCCCGCCGAACTACGAGCTATACGTAACTACGCGGCCGAGCATCGATGCAGCCTTCGAAGCACCGACGCTGATCACCGAGCTGCAAACGCTGGCCGCCGAGACTCATCCAACCGTTTCAGGCGATCAGCGCTACATGATGTTTGCCCGCGGCAGCGTCTCCGACGTCAACACGTTCGAGCTCTACGAAACCTCGCGGTAGCTGGCGCATCAGCACCGCGCTCGGCAGCACCGCCATCGACGGCACCCCGATCGGTCGCCATCACATCGCGGCTGCCAGGACTCACGGCGATGGCCGGCGAGCAGGGAAGGTATCCGTCATCCTGTACGATTCCGGGCGGTTCGGCATCTGGCGCCCGGCCAGATCCCGCTCTCATCGATCGTGCTTGCCCGGTCCTACGAGCGCGTTCTACACGATCGCTCCCGATGCCGTGTCTTGAAGACCGTGAGGTGGTCGACTACCTAGACGCCAACCTGCCGCCGAGCTCGGTTTCGGCGGTACGCGCGCATCTCGATCAGTGCTCGGCATGCACGACCCTGGTCGAGCAACTGGTCGCTCCGAGCGGGCGTGAAATCGACGGGATGACCCTCGGCCGCACGATCGCCTCAGGCGGGATGGGAGTGATCGTCGAAGCCCGCGATATCAAGCTAGATCGTCGCATCGCACTCAAGTTGCCACGCACCGCGGATCCTCAGCTGCAGCGCCGGTTCGATCGCGAGGTGAAGATCACCGCGAGACTGCAGCATCCCGCGATCGTTCCGGTGTACGCGGCCGGAGCACTCGACGACGGCACTCCGTACTACGCGATGCGGCTGGTCGATGGTCAGTCACTCGATCGCGCGATTCACGGGACGAGTGGGGTCGAGGAACGGTTGGGGCTGGTTCGCGTCGTAGCAACGGTCGCCGGTGCGATCGCGTACGCCCATTCGCAGTCGATCATTCACCGGGACATCAAGCCGGCCAACGTGCTGGTCGGTGCATTCGGCGAGGTCGTGGTGATCGACTGGGGGCTCGCGCGTTCGCTGCGCGACTCGAGCCCCGATGGCGAGCTTGCGGTCATCGGATCGGGCCCGGCGACCGCCGGTGAATCGACCGCCACGATCGATGGCTCGGTGGTCGGAACGCCTGCGTTCATGGCACCAGAACAGGCGCGCGGTGAGCCGCTCGACGAGCGCGCGGACGTGTATTCGCTCGGCGCGATGCTCTATCACGTACTGAGCGGCCGGCCGCCTGGGCCGGGGGCGCCTGGCGATCTGGCAGCCGCCGAGCCAGCGCTGCCATCCGATCTGGTGACGATCGTCGCGAAAGCGATGGCGGCCGAGGCAGCCGCTCGGTACCCCACGGCGAAGGAGCTCGCCGACGATCTCGAGCGGTTCCAGACTGGTCGGTTGGTCGGCGTCCATCGCTATTCGATCTGGCAGCTCACCCGGCGATGGGTGGCCAAGCATCGCGCGGTGGTCGCCGTCGCAACGCTCCTATCGATCGCACTGGCGGTCACGGGCGTGATCGCGAGCCGCCGGATCGGTACCGCGGAGCAGACCGCGACCACCCAGCGCGACGCCTCACACGATCTCGTGGGCTACATGCTCGCCGACTTGCAGAAGCGGCTGACCGCGATCGGCAAGCTCGAGATCCTCGAGGGCATCGGCACGAAGATCGATAGCTACTACACGGCGCTCGGTACGTCGCTCGAGGCGCTGTCGCCGACCGAGCTCGGCCAGTGGTCGAGCTCGCTCGATGTGCTGGGTGACGTTGCGTATCAGAGTAACGACCTTACCAAAGCAAAGGCGTTCTACGACCGAGCGCTGACCGTTCGAAGTTCGCTGTCGAATCACGGCGCGCTGCGTACCGACGTGCTCGGTCAGCTCGCGACGAGCCACGCCAAACTGGCGAAGATCCAGCGCGAGACTGGCGACGCCGCCGCTGCGATCAACAGCTATGAGGCGAGCCGCGCCGCGTTCGCCGAGCTAGCGACGCTGCGGCCCGGGGATATCGAGAGCCAAGTCAGTGTGATCGACGCCAACATTCAGATCGGTCTCGTTCAGGTGTTCAACGCGAACGCAGCGGCACGAACCGTGCTGGACGCGGCGTTGGCGGATGCATCGACGCTGCTCGCCAGCGCGCCTAATAACCTGCGGTTGATGTCGGTCAAGCTGGCGGCGTTATCGGCGAGCTCTGCGGCAGCGGAACATGCGGGCGATCTCGAGCGTGCGCAGCGCACTGCCAGCGAAGGCGTTGCGATCGCCGAGGCGATCCTCGAGCTCGACAACGCTCCGAACAATCGGCTCAATCTCTCGACGCTGGTGCAGCGCGTCGGTGCGGTGGCGGAGACCCGCGGCGAGCACGAGCTGGCGCTTGCGTCGTTTCAGCGCAGCGCGTCACTGCTCGACGAGCTGGTCGCACACGATCCGCGGAACGCGATGTGGAAGGGCGCGCTCGCGGTTGCATTGGCTCGCGTCGGCGACGCGCAGCGGGCTCTCGGTCACCGCGAGCAGACGACCGCGGCGCTCGAACGCTCTCTGGCGCTGTACAAGGAGCTCACCCAGAGTGATCCCAAGAATCTCACGTGGACGTGGGAGCTCGCCGGCGCCTATGACTCGCTCGCCACCACCGACTTCGATCTCGGAGAGCTTGCGCGTGCCGAGCAGCGGTATCGCACCGGCCTCGAGCTCGCCGAGAAGTTGGTCGCCGCCGATCCGAACAGCCAGGAATACCGGCATCGCCTCTACACCAGCCTGGCGAGCATGGGGCAGATCACGCATGCGCGCGGCAATCTGGACGCCGCCCTCAAGTGGTTTCAGCGACGGCTCGAGGTCGCGACGGCCATGGTCGACGCCGAACGCAGCAACGCAACCTTGTTCTCGCTCTCCAACGCGCACGAGGAGATGTCGGTCATCCTGATGGATCGTGGCGACGCCGCGGGTGCGCGCACGGCGGCCGAGAGCTCGCTCGCGATTCGCGAGCAGCTGGTCGCACAAGAGCCGGCCAATGCGAAGTGGAGCGGGGCGCTTGCCAATTCGCTCGAGATGCTCGCGCAGTCCCAGGACGAGCCCAGCAAGGTGCGCCCGCTGATCGCGCGGGCCATCGAGCACCGGCGCAAGATGACCGCTCCCACAGACATCGCGTCACAGGTCAATCTGTTGCTGTCGCTGATGGTCGAGGCTCGCGTGACCCACGAGCTGCGCGATCTACGAGCTGCCGAGGCCAGTCAGACCGAAGCAGCTGCGATCGCCCAATCGCTGTTGAACACCGATCCAAAGAGCGCGCTGTTTGCGACGTACGTCGAACAGAGCCTCGAGATCGGCGGCGACATCGCCGCCGCACGGCAACAGCGGTCCCGGGCGGCTCACCAGTATCGAGCCGCGATCGCGGCGCTCGCACCGTTTGTCGACGCCAAGCTGAGCGATTCGCACACAGCGTCGGAGATCGCCGAGGCCAAGTGGAAGCTGTCCAAGGTCGCCCCACGCGCACAACGCGGCAAGCTGGTCCGCGAGGCGATCGCGATGCTCGAGACGCTCAAGCGATCGAACCGACTCGGTCATCACCGCGAAAAGTTGTTGAACGAGATCCGGCGCTAGTCGATCCGCTCGATCGTGCTCGAGCAGCAGTGCGCATGCTACGGACAATCCTGTACGCCGGTTGCGCAGCACTCGCCCCGACCACTCTGCCACAGCCCTGTCACGGCGGCATGACGCTTGCTGCTAAGCCAGCGCATGCGCTGGGTCGTGCTCGTCATGCTTGGTCACTTGTCCGTGTCCCAACACGCCGAGGCGTGCATCCCTCCGACGTGCTCGCCGGGGGCATTCAAGCCTGGCGACGGCTCGACGATTCCAAGTAGCGCCCCGGCGTTGTACTGGCGACCAACTCGCACGGGCGACAAGCCTTCGGATCCGTCTTCGGTCAGGCTGACCGCGGCCGCCGATCCCAGCACGCCACTCGCGTTCACCGCGACCGCGCTGGCAAACGGCGACTATGCCCTCGTCGCCAACGAGCCGCTCGTCGAGGGCACGTCGTATGTGCTCGAGGATCTGACCGCCTGTGAGCTTGCGCCGCCGGTGCGGGCCGAGTTTACCGTTGCGGCGAGCGCGCCCTTGCCGACAACGCTGGGTCGAACCGGGGCGATCGGACGCGCGATGCGTGACGTGCTGTTCGTCCGCAGTGCCTCCCTGGGCTGCACGATGACGACGATCGATGCCAGCCTCATTTCGATCATGCTGACACCGAGCGAGGAGGCAACGCCGTGGATAGCTCTATTGATGTTCGAGACCATCGTCGATGGTGAGTTGTGGTCTCATCACGAGTTTGCGGATGGTCCCGTTTTGGATCTGGTCTACCGACTCTGCACTGCTAACCCGACGGCCGCGAACCAGGGGCTATCGACCGGCGTGCATCAAGTGGCATTCCGCGCGTCGTTGCGCAACGGCCAAGCCATCACGTCCGAGCCTGAAGCTATCGAGCTGTTCTGCGATTCGCTGCCTGACCCGGATCCCGATCCAAGCCCCGAGCCGAATGACAACGATTCCTGGTTCGGCTGCGCGGCGGGCGGATCGAGCTCGTCGTGGCTGATCGCCGGTGTTGCGGCAGCGATGCTGAGTCGCCGTCGCCGGCGCGCGGCGGGCGGTTCGAGCTCACCCCATCGTCGCGCGCTGTGACTGCGAGGATGTCCGTCGCTCCGTCAGGAGCACGCGCGTGCCCTTGGCGGGTGTCAACGTGATGCCACGGCGAACCACGGGCGCTGGACCGTCGGTGAGTCGCATGGTCGTGCGAGGCACGACGGTCTGCAGCACGATCCGCATCTCGAGCAGCGCGAACGCCATGCCGAGGCAGCGGCGAATCCCGCCGCCGAACGGCAACCACGTATATGGATCGGGCTTCACGCCGAGCCAGCGTTCGGGCTTGAACTGATCGGGATCGGGATACGCATCGGGCCGGCGGCCGGCCAGGTAGATCGACGGCGCGATGTGGGTATCGGCGGGCAGTAGCCAGCGTCCGAGCTGATACGGCCTGGCAGTGACGCGGCCGACCAGCGGAACGATCGGACGCACTCGCAGGGTCTCGCGGATCACCGCGTCGAGATAGTCCGTGCGATCGGTCGCGAGCTCGGCGCATAGCCGGTCGAGCGCGGGCGGATGGCTCAGCAACTGATCGAACGTCCACGCTAGCGCGGTCGCCGTGGTCTCGTGGCCCGCGATCAGCAGCGTGACCAGCTCGTCGCGCAGCTCGAGGTCGGTCATCGCGCGGCCTTGTTCGTCGCGTGCGGTGACCATCATCGACAGCACGTCGGTTCCGCCGGTGGGGTGGCGCTTGCGGTCAGCGATGATCTCGTAGATCGCATCGTCGACAGCGCGCTTGAGCTTGGTCATCCGCAGCCACGGGATCGTGAAAGGATCCACGCCGAACATGCCAGGCAGCAGCAGCCACTGATTGTCCGAGAGATCGAGGAGCTGGACCAGCGCGGTGCGCAACCGGCGGTGCGGCTCACCCGCATACACGCCGAACACGGTCCGTACGATCACGTCGAGCGTGATGTCCTGCATGAACGAGTGCAGCGCGAACGGCCGGTGCAGCGGCCACGACGCCAGCGATGCTTCGGTGATCTCGCGCATCGTCGCGGCGAACGCCTGGATCGGCGCGCCGTGAAACGACGGCAACAGCAACCGGCGCTGCCGGAGGTGCTCGGCGCCGTCGAGCATCAGCAGCGATTGCTTGCCGAGGATCGGTTCGAGCAGCGGCGCGTTTCCGGCGCCGGCGAGCAAGGTCTCGGCATCCTCGGTGAGCACCTGCTTGATCAACTCGGGGTCCGCGACGATCACGAACCGGCGTCCACGTGGTGCCCGCCACGTGAACACGTCGCCATAGCGGCGCTGGCATTCGTCGAGCAGCCGCAATGGATGGACGATCCATCGGCCGACCTGGATGAGTGACGGAAGCTGAGGCCCGGGCGGCAAGCTCATGAGCCGGTGGAGTGTAGTCCACCGCGGCTAGCACGGACTCCGAAGATGCAACTCGATTGTGATCGCGGGCACGGATCGCGATCTAGTTCGTTAGCTGTGCGCGGAGCTCGGTCATGCCGGGAGTGATCGCCTCTGATACATTTTCGACCAGCTCCGCGGCGCGATCGGTTCCGATCGCCAGCATCTCGCGAAGATCTTCGAGCAGGACCGACTCGGCGGGACCGATCTCGCCGTTCGACACGATCACCACGTAGGTCAGTGCATAGGCAAGCGCCCGTGCGACCGGCGAGTCGATCCCTCGCGCGAGTCGGCGGAGCCACGTGCGGCGCTCCTCGGGCCCCTCTGGCAGGGGGGATACGGGGGGCACCGAGCTGCGATCGATTCCGCCATTCGCGCAGACATGGCGCGCCAACGTATCGAGCGTGGCGCGTTCCTCGGAGTCCTCCTTGAGGTCGATCCCCACGGCGAGCTCGGCGAGCTGGATGATCGCGCGCGCGTCACCTTCGACGACAGGTTGGATCCCGGGCGCGATCGCGCGAATGATCGCGTCGTAGGTAGTCGAGTTGATGTTCATGATCAAAACCAATCATGCATAACGAGATCCAGCTCGCGCCGCGGTCGCCGCACGCGGCGCGCATGATTTGCGCCTTATACTCGGCGCTGGACGTTCGATGGACGGCAGCTACTGGCAACGCGACGCAGGGTGGACCGAGCGGTGGGGCGATCATGCGGTGCCTCACCGCGTGGACTTCGCGGTCATCGGAGGTGGGCTCGCAGGGCTGTCGACCGCGATCCGGCTGCGCGAACGGCATCGCGGCGCCGAAATCGCGGTGCTCGAGGCGGAGCGCGTAGGTTGGGGTGCCAGCGGTCGTAACGCAGGGTTTCTGTCACCGCTCGCCGCGCCAGTGTGGCTCATGGGAGCCGCTCGCCACCCCGATCATGCGTGGGCATCGTTGCGGATCAATGATGCAGTCCATCAGGTTGCGAAGTGGCTATCGACGATCGGTGGTGATTCCGAGGTCACGATGGCGCGCTACACGATGGAGGGGACCGGTGCGCTCTCCGATGCGGGGCTGCGCGAGTTCGCCGATGCGCTCGATCGCATCGGACTGGCATGTGCGCTGCGGCCGAGCGTCGTGCGGCCTAGCCATCTCGCGCTCGAAATGCCCGGCTACCTCACGCATCCGTACAAGCTGGTGCTCGCGCTGGCGGAACACGCGATTCGCAGCGACGTTCACATTCGCGAACGCGCGCGGGTTCGCGCGATCGAATCCGTGCCGGCCGGCGCCGTCGTACGGATCGTTGATGGCAGCGAGCTGTTCGCGCGCCGCGTCGTGGTGTGTACCAACGCGTACACGTCGTCGCTCGAGCTCGGCGAGCGCGTTCGAGCGTTGGTGGTTTACGCGTACATGATGGCGTCGGCGCCGCTCGATCTGGCACAGACGGCAGCGCTGATCCGCGACGGCGATTTCACGCTGGAGCTCGACTTCGCGCAAGCGTTTCATCGCATGCACCAGCACCGCATGGTGTTCGGCGGCGGCGATACGGTGTTTGCGCCATCGGGCGGCGATCATGCGGTTCCCTCGTCCGTGCGAACCAACCTCGTCGATCAGCTCGGACGAACATTCCGTCATGCGTCGGCCGTTGGTATTACAGATGCGTGGGGAGGAAGGTTCCACGTAACCTCGACAGGCCTTCCGATCATTCGTACGTCTCACCGCAACCCGGCGGTCGTGCTCAACGTCGGCTACGGCGGCACCGGCGTCGCGCTGACGTTGGCGTGCTCGCGACTTGCGGCTGCGGTTGCATCGGATGACACGTTCGAGCGCGACGAAGACGCTCGGCTGTTCGCGATCATCCAGGCGACTCGGCCACCGCTAGCGAACGGCCTCCGCACGATCGGTCGGTTAGCGAAGCAGCTGGTCGTGCCATCGAGGTAGCGCGTTGCTACGGCGAGCACACGAACATCTCGAGCGTGCCCGCAGCTGTTCGCCACACCGCCGCGGAGCGCACCTCGCGAAACGTCTCGCGTACCGCGCGCTCGTAGCGACCGTCGCGGTGCGGCGTCGTGTTCATGAATCCGTCGAGCGGCTGTTGAATCAGCGTGAACAGCGCGCGCTGCATCGCGTCGCGTGGGCGGCCGAAGTCGGCGACCACGAAGCTACCGCCGGGCCGCAGCACGCGGCGGGCGTCACCGAGCGCTTGGAGCTTTGCGCGCAGCGATAAATGGTGAAACACCATCGTCGAGTACACCCGATCGAACGTCCCGAGCTCGGGGAGCTGGGTCATGTCACCGCAGTGGAACGCAACGTCGACCCCTGCCTTTGCTGCCGCGCGCTGCGACCGCGAGACCATCGACGGATCGGCGTCGACGGCATCGATCGTCACGTCGGGGTGATGGCGTTTGATCTGAATCGCGAGCCGCCCGGAACCGGCTCCGAGCTCGAGCAGGCGCAACCCGGGCCGCAGGTCGAGAGCCTCGATCACCGAGGCGCGCAGGCGGGTCGCCATGCTCCAGCTTCGAATCAGCGGGTCATAGAGCGGCGTCAGCCAGTGAAATCGAAGAGCAGGGATGAACGTCGGGCGTGGTTCCACGTCAGCTCCGCGGGATCGCGTTGTGAAAGCAGGTGATCGTGCTCGGCGCGAACAAGCCAGAGGTCTTGCCGCGGGGCTGACCCGGAACCACGCCTTCGTCGACCGGCCAGGTGGGTTCCTGATCAGGCGCCAACGTGTGGAGTCCACTCTGCAAGATGTTGATCGTGTGGGTGTGGCCGGCGGCGGTGCAATCGAAGAATCGAGTCCACGCTCGCGCGAACTCGTGGCCGGCGGCCGTTCCGAACGTTTCGCACGTCCTGAACCACCACCGCGCCTTGCCCCCGGGGATCAGCCGCGTCTTTAGCAGACGAAGTCGCTCGTGGAGCTCGTGACCCGGCGCGAGCGCGTCGATCGTCAGCTTTTGTTCTTCGATGTATGCGCAGCCCCATTCGCCGTGGCCCCAGAACTGAACCTCGGCGATCGGCTGGGTCTTCGATCGGTCGTTCAACCAGTCGAGCCCCTCGCTCCAGGTCGCGGCGCCATACCAATCGTCGAGCCGGCGAAGCGCACCGTACAGCGCCCCACCCACCGACCACGCCCGGCTCAACCCAGGCAACACGCCGTCGCCGCGGCACGTCCGGTCGAACAACATCAGGCGCAGCGGTGCCCCCCTCTCGGCCATGACCGCATCATATACGCGCCGCCCGATCACACCGAGCGCGATGGCTGGTCGTTCGACACGTCCTGTCCGATCAGCATGCGGAACGTCGGGGATGACGATCCAGGGTAGAACCCGGCAACCCCGTCCCATCGACGCGGGTTGCGGAACGTTCCGAACACGATGTCCCACAATGGCAGGTTTGCGTAGTTGTAGCTGTGCAAACCGCGCTCGTGATGAATGCCGTGGGCTTCGGGGCGCTGGATGATGTAGCCGAGCCACACCGGCGTGTTGATGTTGCCGTGCTGGAATACGCCGCTGAATGCTTGCCACAACACCGATAGCGCCGCGGCTTCAGGTGTCAGGCCAAGCACGACGTTGAACAGCACCACGCCGACGACGTTACCCTCGACGATCTCGAATGGATGAAAATACGCCGCGCCGAACACGTCGACGCGCTCGGCGCTGTGGTGGAGCTGGTGGATCCAGCACCACAGGAACTTGTTCCGATGGTGAAGGCGGTGGACCCAATACACCAACAGCTCGGAGACCAAGATACCGACTATCGTCCCGCCGACGGTGCCGAGCTCGTATCCGCGCAGCAACCTGATGTCCTCGATCACACCGGACATCAGGAACGGAGTGGTGATCGTGATCGCGATGATCACCGGCATGAACGCGACGCACTTCCAGCGCCAGCCTCGGACGTCGGGAAATCTGCGCGCCGGATGGATCAGCTCGAGGGCGATCAACAAGACGAGCATCGTCAGTACGCCGAGCGTTGCGACGTCGACGATGCCCACGTCGCCGAGTATACCGGTTGCCGAGCGGTTCAGACCAAGTCTGCCGCGAGCTGAAGGATTTCGAACGTGACGGTCGCACCCGCGCCGACAAGGGTGTCGACCAGCGGGCGGTCATCTTCGATCGTGACGCGCACGAAGTCGAACTTCGGATCCGCATGAAGTGCGAGCGCGGACAACAGCGCCCCACACAGCGCCGGACGTGCCACGCAAAACGGGTAGGCGCCTGGAAATGATGGATCGAACGCGGCCAGCCCGACCAGATCGCCCGCTTGGCGCAGCACGGTGGTGATATAGCCGGGTCGACTGGTCATCGTGGCGAGCCGCTCGCGGTGTTGCCGGAACCGAGCAGCAGCTTGGTCGACATCGGCGTCATCGAGCGGAGCGGCATCCGCGAGCTCGGTCGGTAAGCCACGAGCGGCGGCCCAATCGATCGTCATGGCCCAACTCTCACGCATCACGGCCATGCCGCATGCTTCGTACAGCCGGCGAGCCGGCGTGTTGTCCTTCTTCACGTTGAGAAACCAGCGCGTGCAGCGAGCCTGGATCGCGATCGCGCGCATGCGGCCCATCAGCGCACGCCCGACGCCGTGGCTTCGGTATCCGCGGTCGACCGCGATGTTGACGATGTGCATCGTCGAGCCGTACAGCCGCCAGGATCCATAGCCGATGACGACGCCGTCGTCGCAGGCGACGATCACCCGAGGCAGCATGTTTGCCTCGAACTTGCCGAGGCTCGGCGGCGGATCCGGGATCTCGAGCTCTCCAAACAACCGCACGATGGCTGGATGATCGAGCGCGTTGCCCGCTCGGATCGCGATCGGCGGCGTCACGACGCCAGTCTAGCTGCGCTCAATCGAGGACGGGGCGCCGGCGCGCGAGGATCTGCTCGAGTCGCTTGAACTCCGCCGGCTTGGTCACGTGCTCGTCGAAGCCTGCCGCGCGCGCTGCGTGGACATCGGTGTGACCTCCGTACCCGGTAAGCGCGACGAGCAGCACGTCGCGAAGCTCGGGCCGGCTGCGAATGTGCTGAGCGACCTCGAAGCCGTTCATCTTGGGCAACCCGATGTCGATGAACGCCACGTCGGGCCGGTGCTGCTCGATCAGCTGGATCGCGGTCGGGCCGTCGGTGGCATCGAACACGACGTGCTGGCGCTCCTCGAACAGTGCCTTGAGCATCTCGAGCGCGTCTGGTTGATCGTCGACGAGCACGATTCGGCACGGACCGGTATGCAGGCCATCCAGCCACGTGCGCTCGCCCGCGTTCGTACCGAGCGGGAGCCGGACGATGAACGTGGTGCCTTTGCCGGGGCCATCGCTCTCGAGATCGATCGAGCCACTGTGAAGATCGACGATCGCCTTGGCCAGCGATAGCCCGACACCGAGACCACCGCGCTGGCGATCGAGCTTCTGCTCGGACTGCACGAACAGGTCGAAGATCTTCGGTTTGAGCGCGGCGTCGATGCCGTCGCCACAGTCGACGACGCGGACGACCGCCACCCCGCCATCGAGCTCGACCTCGAGGCATACCTTGCTGCCTTCGGGCGAATAGGTGGCAGCGTTGGCGAGCAGGTTGGCGACCACCTGGGTCAGCCGGTTGCCGTCCGCGTGCATCGGCATTCGGTGCGGCGGCATCTTGGTCTCGAGCTCGATGTTGCGCGATTGAAACAGCGGGGCCGTCGCTTCGACCGCCGTCTCGATCGAATCGCGGAGCTCGATCGGCGCGCGCGCGATCGCAAACTTGTTGCTGGTGATCCGCGACACGTCGAGCAGGTCGTCGAGCAGCCGCTTCATGTGTTTGGCCTGGCGCTCGACCACGTTGGTGCCGCGCAGCGCCGCCGACGGATCGCGGCTCTGCTTGATCACCGTCGTGGCGTTGAGCACCGCGGCGAGCGGATTGCGCAGCTCGTGGGAAAGCATCGCGAGGAATCGCTCGCGGCTGCGGGTCTGTTCGACGGACTCCTCGAGCAGACCCTGGACCTTTTGCTTCTCCTCTTCGAGCGCACGCTGCATCTCGGCGATCTTCGAGATGTCGCGCGCCATCGCCGAGGCACCGGCGATCGCGTCTTCGTTGACGATCGGTGAGAACGTGATCAACACATCGCGTCGGGTACCGTTCTTGTGCATGCACAAGGTCGACACGTGCTCCACCTTCGAGCCCTGCTTGACGCGCTCGAGGTAGTCGGCGAGCTCGGCCTCGGTGCCTGGCGCCATGAGCAGCTCGACGCTGTTACCGATCGCCTCGTCCGCCGAATAGCCGAACAGCGTCGTAGCGCCGCGGTTCCAGCTCGTGATGATGCCTTCGAGCGTTTGACCGATGATCGCGTCATCGGACGATTCGACGATCGCCGACAGTTGCGCGACGCGCGACCGGGCCTTGTCGAGCGCGGTGATATCGGTAAGCGTCAGCACGACACCCTCGATCGGCAGCGCATCCTGCGAGGCCGTGGTCCCGCTGGCGCGGTACGGCAGGATTCGCAGGAAGTACGGCGTGCCCGAGCTGTCGCGGACCTCGTCCTCGATCACCAGCCCGCGCTGGTGAGCAGCTTCGATCTCCTCCATCAGCTGCGGGCGCTCGATGTTGTGCGAGAAGTCGCGGATCTGGCGACCGACGTCGTGAGGCTGGAACCGGAACACGCTCGCGATCCGCGACGTGAATCGGCGGATCCGCAGCTGCTTGTCGAGGAACACCGTGCCGACGTCGGTGCCTTCGAGCAAGTGCGCCATGTCGGTGTTGAGCTCCTTGAGCTCCGCGATCTTTTGCTGGTACTCGGCGTTGACCGAGTACAGCTCTTCGTTCACCGAGTGAAGCTCTTCGTTGGTGCTCTGCAGTTCCTCGTTGGACGCGACCAGCTCCTCGTTGGTCGCCTGCATCTCTTCGTTGGAGGTCTCGAGCTCTTCGATCGTCGCCTGAAGCGTTTCGCGCGTATGTCCGAGCTCGGTCTCGAGCGTCATCAACCGATCACGCGACGCTTCGGCCACCGGGATCGGTTGCGACGCCTCGGGGCGAGGAGCCGCGGCCTGGGCCTCGTTGGTCAAGTCACGGAACGTCAGCAGCACCTGTCGCGACCCGGTTCGTGGATGGAACAGCTGTTTCGCGACGAGCGTGCAGATCCGCGGCCCATCGTTGGTGACGATCCGGATCCCGCTATATGACACCGGCTCCGGAGTCTTGAATGCGCGCTGGATCGCACCCGCAACGACGGTCCGCAGGTCGTCGTCGAGCAGCTCGAGGATGTTGGTCGATGGTCGCCGGCGGCGGAGCCGGAGCAGCTTCTCGGCACCGGCGAAGCTGTCGATCAAGATCCGGTCTTCACCGACCAAGAATCCCGGCGGCATGAACTCGTCGAGCAGCTGATCGTACGTGGAGAGAATGAACGGATCGGGTCCACGCGTGCTCGGTGAATCGAGCGGCGGTACCGGGCGGCGCGCCGTGGGCAGGATCGGCAACCGGACCTGGGTGAGCAGCGGGACGTCGCGTCGCTTGCGATACACCTTCCAGTGATCGTCGATGGTCGTGAACTCGTCGCTCAGCGATCCGGGGCTCTCGCTCGCACCGAGCAGCAGCGTGCCTCCGGTGGTGAGTCCGAAGTGAAACAGCGACAACACGGTGCGCTGCGCCTGCGGCTGGAAATAGATCAGGAGATTGCGGCACGAGATGAAGTGCATCTTCGTGAACGGCGCGTCCTTGGTGACGTTGTGCCGCGCGAACACGATCAGCTGGCGAAGATCCTGCGAAACCTGATAGCCACTCGAGCGCCGCGTGAAAAATCGCTCGAGCCGCGTCGGGCTGACGTGCGCGAGCTGATGTTCGCCGTACAAACCGGCGCTCGCATAGTCGAGCGACTTCTGGTGGACGTCGGTCGCGAGGATCTTGAGCCGTAGCGGCCGCGACCGCCGGGTGAACTCCTCCCACAACAGCATCGCGAGCGAATACGGTTCCTCGCCGGTCGCGCAGCCGGCGACCCACACCCGCAGCTCTTCGTCGGGGCGCACGGAGTCGAGCAGCTTCGGAATCACCTCGGCTTCCAGGAACGCGAAGCACTCGGGATCGCGGAAGAATTGGGTGACGCCGATCAGAAGATCTTGGTAGAGCTTGTTGAGCTCGTCTGGGTCGGCGACGAGATGCTCGACATAGTCTTCCAGGCTCTGGATGTGGAGCAGATCGACGCGGCGTTGGATCCGACGTCCCACCGTCGTCATCTTGTAGAGCGAGAAATCGATCCCGAAATTGTCGCGCAGCAGCCGGAGCACGGCGTCGAGCGCAGGATCTTCGCTCATCGCAGAGGCTTCGGCGGCGACCTCGAGCGGTGATAGTCCACAGAGCAGGCGCGCCAGGTCGTTCGGCGTTTGGATGTGCTCGACGATTCCGCTAGCTGCTGCCGACAGCGGCATGCCGTCGAACTTCGCGCTCGCCGCGGATTCGGCAAGCACCAGCCCACCCGCGCGATGCACATCGAGGATTCCGCGCGAGCCGTCGCTGCCGCTGCCCGACAGCACGATCGCGACGGCTTTCGCTCCGACATCAAGCGCGAGCGATCGGAAGAACGCATCGATCGGCAGTGAAAACGCACCCGGCTCTTTGTCGGTGAGCACGAGGTGCCGATCGCGAATGATCATCTCCTTGCCGGGCGGCATCAGATAGATCCGGTTCGCTTGGACCGGCATACCGTTGGTCGCGATGGTGACCGGCATCTCGCTGTGCCGTGCGATCAACTCGTCCATCAGACTGCGAAAATCTGGCGACAGGTGCTGCACGACGATGAACGCCATTCCGGTGTTGATCGGCAGCGCTGCGAAGAACTGCTCGAGCGACTCGAGACCGCCGGCGGAAGCTCCGATGCCGACGATCCGGCCATCAGCCAGACTTATTGAATCGTTAGATCGTTCACGGGCGTCCACGGTCCACCACGGTGCAAAAAGACGGAGCACACGATTTCAATTCGCGCGCCATCTGCGGGAGCGGGAGGAACCGCGCTTCTACGCCGCGTTCTGTGTCAAAGGCGCACGAATCAGCCGATCTCCAAACCGTGCGCTGTGCGCAGATGCCACATATCGCCGCCGTGCAACGTGGCGCAGATATTCTGCTCGATCGATCAGTGTGCTGGTTCGCCGCGTTCGTGCGGCAAAGCACAGCGCGTTACAGGTCGCAGCGCAAGCTGGTCCAACCGTCAGTGGGAGGCGGTCCCGAGCGAACGACCTGGAGCCGGAGATTTTGTCCGCCGGAGCACCTGCCCGGATCCGAGATCAACCGGAAGCAGTCGGTCGTCACTGCGTCGCTACATGACGGAAGCTCGCTGGAAAATCCAGGATCGGAATCTCGAAGCTCGGTGGCTTCGCATGCCGCGGGCAACGTGATCTCGCGGTCCAGACACGGATCACCGACGAGCAGCGTTTCGATCTGCACGGCGATCTTCGTGAGCGCGCCGCGATAGTCAGATCCACAAACGCTTGCGGTGACACCATGGTGAAAGCGGCTAGCAAACTCGAATAGCCGAACGGCGGGATCTGCGCCGGTGAGACCTTGAACGCCGGCGTAGGTGCACGAGGCGGACAACGCCGGTTGCGGAACCCCGCCCTGAGGCGGGGGACGCAGCTCGACGTGGAATGGATCGGGTTGGCCGGCGATCACGCTCATCATCACCGGTCGGGTGCTGCCCTTGAGCTGTTCGAGGAAGGTCACGTAGCGGTCGATGTCGGCGACATAGGGTGAATCGGTGCTCGCACGGCACTTCGATTTCAGGCCGGTCTCGTTCATCGCGTCCGGATCGGCACCGTCGTCGTCGCAGACAACCCCGTGGCGCGTGCAACGAAAGCTCGCGATCGCACCTAGCTTGCTCGAGTCCTCGCTGATCAGCGTCGAGTGCGCCATCGAGCAATCGTCTTCATCGGCGAGGACGATGACACCGAGCATCGCATCGGGACGAACGAAGCCTCCGTTACTCGGGTTGTCATCCAGAGCGACCTTGATCGCTTCGAGGTGCTGCTCGAAGTTGCAACCACCTTCGCCCGCGGCAGTCATGCGCCCGAGGGCATCGGCCAGTGATCCGCTGTAGTTTGCGATTCGGCTGGCATCGGTGCGCAGAATGTCGGTGATGTAATTGCCTCCGCCAAGGAGCGCTGCGCCGTACGTCTGGAGGATGCCGCCCTTGCCTTGGCTCGCGCATCCTCCCTGTCCAAGCCGACCCAGCGGAGGACCCGGCGTTGCGTCGAGCGCGGCCTGGGTTCCGAGATCGGAGCTTACGACTCCGACATGAAGGTTAGGCAGACCGCCCGGCACGAGCTCGAGCTGTTCGAGCAACGTCGGTAATGCGAATCGCAATGCGCCCTGCTTCTCGAGCATGCCCGGCGAATCGTCGACGACGAACAGCAAATCGAGGTTGCGATTCAGCTGGGCGGGTACCAGCGCAACTTCCACCGCACCCGTTTCGCCTTCGCTGGTCGAAGGATCATTTGCAGCGCCGCATCCCGACAGCGCGAGCGCTGACGCCGTGGTCATCGCTAACGCTCGCGGAATGGCATTTGTGGTGAGCCAGGTCACGCTCGACGGACATGTCATCACCAGCCTAACGACCGGTTCGGGTCGAGGTCGCACCCGCCGGTTCGGCTCGTCGCGGCGACTCACCCGGCTTGATCGCCCGATCGTATCGTGGGAACTCTGTACCCCATGATCCGAGTCGCCGTGCTCGTCGCGCCGATCGCGTGCGCCGCGTACGGGCTCGCGGCGCCAGATAGCGTGCTCGGTGGTGGCGCCGCGTGGTTATTGGCGCTGGCGGCCAGCCTCGTGGGGTGGGGCCACTTGGTGGAGCGCGGGCTGTTTCGAGGCGCAGATCTAGCCGACGAGGTCGACCTGGGATTGTTGTTGGCGTGGGGGACGGCCGGCTACCTCGCCGTTGCGGGCGTCGGGCTAGCGGCGGGTGTGTTGTGCAGACCAGTGGTGCTCGCGCTGATCGGTGTCGGGCTGGTGGGCTTCGGTTGGCGAACGCTGCGCAGCTCCGATCCAGCGAGCACGGCGCGGCGCGCGGCGACCTGGATTCGCAGCAATCCAAACACGGCGGTGATGCTGGCGATCCTGGTCGCGATCACCGCGTTCGTCGTGCTCGCAGCCCTGGTTCGCACGACGGTGAATGTCTACGACGACGATCCGATCTATACGCCGATGATCAAACGGCTGCTCGAGGTCGGAAACCTCGACGAGCCATTCAGCTTTCGCCGGATCAGCTCGTACGGCGGCCAGACCGTGCTGTCCGCACTCGCGGCGTCGCGAGGAACGTTGGCCAATCCGTTCGCGATCGACGCCGGCTTGTTCCAGGTGATCAGCCTTGTCCTCCTCGCCGGGATCGCACGCGGTCGCGCTGCCACGTCGTCGACGCCGGCAATTCCGCCGGTCGATCGGTTTGTGGTCGTGCTCGTGACGCTGGTCGCGTTGCTGTTACCCCGAGGCTCGATCAACACCACAACGTATTGGACCGGGGTTGCGATGTTCCTCGGTCTGTACCGGACTTCGGTCCTGGCATCGCGCCCGGGCATCCCTGTCGCTCGAGCGCTCGCGCTTGCGAGCGCGGTTGCAGCGGCCGCGACAACGTTGCGCCAGAGCTTCCTCGCTGTGGGTGCGCTCGCGATCATCCTCGTGTTGTCGGGGCGGCTGATCGAACGGGTCGCAGGCACCGGATCTTGGAAAGCTCGTCTCGCGGCCGCGTGGCGCGACGAACGCACGCTCTGGCTGTGGGCGATCGCTGGTGGAGTGTTGGCGCTCGCGCCGTGGTGTATCGCGACCTGGCGTTCGAACGAAACCTTCCTGTTCCCGTTCCAAAACGGAACGTTCAACCCGGAGATCCAGTTGACCCCGACGATCATGTCGGGTTGGCAGGAGCTTCAGCTGTTCGCTCGCGTGCTGCTCCAACCCGATCCGTTTCGGGCGTTTCTGTTGCTGCTACCGGTGATCGTGTTGGCGCGCGATGTTCGGAGCGGCCGGCCGGTTCCGGCGTTCGCGATCGCTTCGGCGCTCGGGTTCGCGCTGCTGATCCACAGCTTCTCGTTGTCCGACCCCCAGAACCTCTGGCGTTACTCACTTGGTTACACGCTCGCGCTGGCGCTGGTCGTTTCGCTCGAAGCAGGCCGACCCGGAGTGGGCCGCGGTTCGGAGCGCGAGGTTCCAGTTCGCGTGCCCGCCGTCGGCCGGTTCGCGCTCGTGATCACGTTGGTGATCCAGCTCGCACTCGCAGCGCAGCCGCTGGTTCGGCGATTCGCGGGTGTTGGCGATGACCTCGACGCGGCGATGCGAGGACGTCCTGATGTGTCGGCGGCGGTCGTGCGCAGCTATGCAGATCTCCAAGCCGCGGTGCCACCCGACGCGCCGCTCGTGGTGATGCTCGACGAGCCGGTGTACCTCGACTACACGCGCAATCCGATCATCAACCTCGACGAGCCGGGCTTCGCGAGCTGGCGGCCTGGGATGCCGTTCTTTCGTGGCGCGGAGCCGGTCGCCGGGTACTTCGTCGACCACGGCGTGCGGTACGTCGCCTTCGTACGCGGCGATTACTCGCGCTATTTGTACCGTCGAGCAGAATGGCTCCGTCGCCTGTTCACAGGCGACGAGCTGGCGAGGCTTCAGGGTGCGTACCTCATCGACTGCCTCGATAACCTCGAGGCGCTCGCGAGCTCGCGGGCGATCTTGTTCGAGCGCGATGGGATGGTGGTCCTCGACCTCGCGGTGAAGCGGTGATGCGCGTTGGTGTGGTCGCGTGCGTCGTGTTGGTCGCGTGCGGTCATCGCACCGAGCTCTCCGAACAAGGCCAGGCGCGCGAGGCGTATGTTCGCGGGTTGGCCGAGCGCGAAGGACTGGTCGGACTGTGGAGCTTAGCGTCGCGGCGAGACGTGATCTTCGACGAAGGTGTCACCGACATCGAGGTCGACCAACCAGGCAGCGACGCACCCGTGCCGGCCCCATCGGCAGCAGTCGTTCCGCGTGGTGAAGCGCGCCGCTGGATCGGGCGCCGGGTTCGGATCCTGGTTCACGGTGACGGCAGCTCGGACATGCGGTTGGAGCTGCACGGAAAGGCCGACCTCGAGCGCCTGTTCACGCGACCGCGGATCGCGGTGTCGTTCGACGGTGCCGAGCTGTACTCCGCACTCGTCGAGCCCGACGGAAGGTTTGCGATCCACGCGACCGTTCCTCGTAGCGCGCTCGACGGTTGGAGTGACGTCTACATCGTGTTGAGCTCGATCCACGAGCCGTTTCGGAAGCCGGAGCTGCTACGTGTGGCCCAGCTCGATCGTGTGATCTGGGAGCCAGTCGCGCCCGGTGTCACCAGGTGATCGAAACCGCACCATCTAGAATCCGCACGCCGGTGGTGATCGGCGCGATCTGTCTGGTGGTGTTCCTCGGGTTGGCTTTGATCGCTCGACCGCTTGGCCACGATGAATCGGTCTACGCACTGGGGAGCGACTTCGATCCGATGCGGATCCATCGACCGGTCGGCATGCACGTGCTCGCGGCGCTCGGCGCATTGCCGGGTCATCCCGAGCTCGGGTTCCGAATCGTCGCCGCGTTGGGCACGACCGCGTTCGTGATCGCGAGCTGGTGCTACGCGCGGCGAGCATTCGACACGACCGTAGCGACGTGGACGGCGGCCGTGGTGGGCGGATCGTTCGCGTTGCTTCATCGCAGCAGCGAGCTGTTGTCCGACGCACCCGCCGGTGCGTTGATCCTCGTGGTCGCGATGCTGCTGAGCGAAGGACTGGCACATCGCGACCGACAGCCAGCGGTTCACTGGAAGCTGGCGGCGATCGGACCTGCAACGGCGGCGGCGTTCTATCTTCGCTACGGCTCGATCATCATCGTCGCCGCGCTCGGCGCGGCCGCCGCGGTCGCGTTTCGCCGGCAGCTGTGGGCGCAGCGAGGCCCATTGCTCGCTGCGATCGCGAGCATGCTCGTGTTGGCGATTCCCCACGTCATCCACAGCGTCGGTGCAACGGGCAGCCCGCTCGGGATCATCAAGGCTGGCGGAGCAATGGCAGGGCGACCGCTCCAGGGAGTGGTGTTCTACAGCACGACGTGGTGGTACTGGTTGTTGCCGGCAGCTGCCGTCTGCGTTGCGAGCGGCTGTATCGCAGCAGTGATCAGACCGTTCCGCGATCGACGAAGTCGCGAGATCGTGTTGTTCACGGGGCTCGGCGCCGCGCTCGCGTTGGCAGTGCTCGGGATCGTTGCCCACGGCGAGGCTCGGTACGCGTACGTTCCGCAAGCGCTGCTGACCTCGTCGGGTATCGCCATGTTGCGCGCCCTGCATCGCGGGCGAGCGGGTGAGCGCGACCGCGGCTGGCTTCGAGGCGTGGTGATCGTGGTCGTCGCGGCGACCGCGGTCGGAGGTGTCGCCGGAGCTGTGTGGACGCTCGTTCGCGCTGGCGAGCGGCTCGCTTCGATCGCCGATGCCGGCGAGCTGATCCGCGCCGATGCGGCCGGTCGGCCGTGCAAAGTTGCATCGAGCAGATGGGCGCAGGTGGGGTGGTACAGCGGATGTGAGCCGCTCGATTCGGAGCTCGGTGTGGCGCCGGATGCCATCGATGGCGTGAGCTACCTGGTGTGGTTCGATCGAGCGCCGCGCCAGTGGACCGCCGTGCTCGATCGGTTGCGTATGGGCGCTGATGGTGTGAAGGCGACCGAGTGGAGGCGGGTCGAACACGGCCGCGACCGAGGTGCCACGTTGTACCGACTCTCGCGTGTGCGATAGCTAGGTGGGACGGCTGCCGGGATTTCGTCGTCGATCGCTGACGAATGCGACCCCACCGACGATGCTCCACACCAGGTACGTTACGTGTCCGAGCAGTGACAGCGCGACCGCATCCGAGCCCGCGATCCCAGCGGAGCTGAACATCATCACGTAGAGCCCTTCACGGACGCCGAGCCCCGAGATACTGATCGGCAGCGCGACGACGATGTTGATGATCGGCAACAAGACGATGTAATCGGCAACCGAGCCGCCGAGGCCAAGTCCGGTACCGATGCACGCGATCGCGAGGATCGACGCGGCGTGGATCGCGACGGTCAACGCGAGCGCGGACAGCAGTGCGCTTGGCTCGGTCGCGATCGCTCGATACGCGGCGACGACCCGCTGCGCGGTGGCATAACCTGGCTGGCGCTCGATCCATCCGTGGAGCTTGGGAAATGACCTGGGAAATCCCCGCCACGCCGCGAGCGTGGCGACGGCGGTCATCGCCGTGGCGATCGCGATCACTCCCAAAGCGGTCGCACGCAACCGGGATTCGCTGGTGATCCGATCGAACGACACCGCCATCGCGATCAGCGCGATCACGACGAGCGTACCGAGACCGATCAACCGATCGACGATCACGGTGGTGACGGCTTCGACCTTTCGATGTTCGCTCTCGCGTGCGGCGAGCCACGCGCGCGCTACGTCACCGCCGGTCGAGCCCAACATGAAGGCGTCGAAGAATCGGCCGATCAGCGTGATCTCGGCCGCGCGGCGAGCGGAGAGCTCGAGCCGCTGGGCGCGCAACAGCCGCCGCCAGCGCACGGTCGACAGGACGACGATCGACGCCTGCAGCACGAGCGCGAGTCCGAGCCACGTACCCTCGACCTGCGCGATCCGTGCACCCAGCTCGCGCGGACCCGACGACCAAGCGACCACGCGCTGCCCCCACCAGCCGAGGTTCGGCTGCGCCGAAAGCTCGGTCGCGGCCTCGGCGCGGAACACCACGTCGAGCAGAAATCCGAGGACCAGAACGCTGATCGCGGCACGAACGATCGGCGCGAGACGCTTCACAGCCCGACCGTCCGGACGTCGATCCACAACGCAATGCCGTAGTGATCGACGGTGCGACCGACGAACAATGGGTTGCCACGCGGCGGGTTTGGTGGCCCTGGGTAGCGCTCGTACGATGCTCGCACCACGACGCCGCGTGTGATCGAATCGGGGGTGTGCGTGATGTGCCAGCCACCAGAGCGCGCACGATAGTGCGCGTACAGGTCGAACACGCGGTCGGTATAGTGGGCCGCGCGCGCGGGATTTGCGACGACGTAGACCGGGACGTCGGATGGGATCTCGCGCTCGATCGCGGCGTATGCGCCGCGAAGCAGCTCGTTGCGAAATCGTCCGTGTTGCGGGTGTCCGAACACCAGACCGAACGCGGTGGTGGCGATCGCGCCGGCGATCAACCACGTGCGCTTGCGCCGCGTCATGTTTGGCCATGCGGTGGCGAGCCCGACGGCGGCGAGCGCGACGAGCGCAGGCGTGACCTGCAACAGATAGCGCATCGTCCATGCGCCCCATCGCAGGACATGGAGCACGAGCAGGCTCTGAACCGCCGCGATGATCGCGAGCTGGAGGCGAAGCGTCCGTGGTGCGTCGGTCGCGCGGCGCAGCCAGCGCACGCCGTACCCGACGGCGATGGGCAGACCGATTCCGAGTGCTCCACCCCACGAGAGGTACAGACCGAGCCGCAGGAAATTTCGCGGGAACGGTTGTGATGCTTCGACTTCGACGGCAGCTTGGCGTCCGAACCAGGCATTCACGTAGTACAGCGGGTCACCGAACACGCGCGCGAAGTAGCCCACCGCCAGCAGGTGGATCACCGCGCTGCCCGCGAGCAGCCAGATCGTTCCGCGATGGATCCGTCGGGCGCGCCACGACCGCGCGATGCCCGCGACGACGACGATCGCGAGCAGGAGCACGGCGTTCTCCTTGACGTACTGCAGATATCCCACCGCCACGCCGGCGGCGAACCATCCGAGGCTGCGGTCGTCACGTTCCGCCCACGCCATCGCGGCCAAGCCCGCGGCCAACACGGTCGCGAAGATGTTGTCCTGCATGAACACCGTCGCGTGCCAGACATCGATCGGGACCACCGCCCACAACCAACCGGCGATGACCCCAGCGCGTGGTCCAGCGAGCACCCGAGCCCATGCCGCGACCGCGAGGATGCCGAGCAGGGAAAACACCAGTGGCACCGCGGCAAAGCTCGCTTCGGATGGACCGGCGAGCTCGGCGGCGATCCACATCGGGAAGTTCACGCCGATCCGGCGTGCGTTCACCGTATAGGCGCTATCGGCGCCCGTCGGCATCGACTGCTCGATCGGGTCGTCCCAGAAGTGCACCGCCGCCCACGCGTGGGTCAGGTCATCCGCCGCGATCGTGCCGGTGTACGTGACCAGCCGCACGGCGCAGCCCACGACCAGTGCGAGGCCGAGCAGCGCCGCGTACCGTCGACGGTCATGTTCGTACACGTGCGGCATCTTAGACCTGATCCCCTTGAGCCCGGGCCCCGGTCGTGGTGATTTACCCTCGGTAATCGCGTGCACAACGTCTTGGTCACCGGCGGTGCCGGGTTCATCGGCAGCAATCTCGTGCGGCACTTGTTGGCACGGCGATCATCGGTTCGCGTCGTCACCTACGATCTCCTGACCTACGCCGGCAGCCTCGAGAACCTGCGCGATCTGCAGGCGCCGGAGCGCCACAGCTTCGTGCGCGGCGATGTGTGCGATCGCGCGGCGCTCGATCGCGTATTCGCCGAGCATCAGATCGACACCGTGTTTCACCTCGCCGCTGAGTCACACGTCGATCGCTCGATCGCGGCACCCGGCGAATTCGTCCGCACCAACGTGAACGGAACGTTCACCTTGCTCGAGGCGGCGCGCGCGGCCTGGGGCGATCGCGACGACGTGCGGTTTCATCACGTCTCGACCGACGAGGTCTATGGCTCGTTGTCACCGGACGATGAGCCGGTCGCCGAGGACGCGCGGTACGCGCCGCGCTCGCCCTATGCGGCATCGAAGGCGGCGTCGGATCACCTGGTGCGCGCGTACATCGAGACCTATGGCATGCGCGCCACGATCTCTCAGTGCTCCAACAACTACGGTCCGTACCAATTTCCCGAGAAGCTGATCCCGCTGGCGCTGGTGTTCGGCGCGCTCGGCAAGCCGATTCCGGTCTATGGCGACGGGCTGCAGATCCGCGACTGGCTCTACGTCGAAGATCACTGCATCGCGCTGGTTGCGATCGCCGAGCGCGGGCGAATCGGTGAGACCTATCACGTCGCCGGTGGTAACCAGCCGACCAATCTCCACATCGTGACGACGTTGTGCCGATTGCTCGACGAGCGATATCCGAGCTCGCAGCACTGTCCTCACACCAAGCTGATGACCCACGTCGCGGACCGGCCGGGACACGATCGCCGATATGCGCTGACAACCGCGAAGATCGAACGCGAGCTCGATTGGCGTCCGACGTGTGACCTCGCCGATGGCTTGCGCGCGACGATCGGCTGGTATGCCGACAATGCTGGGTGGCTCGCGGCGATTCGCAGCACGCCCGATTTTCAGCGATGGCTCGAGCTCAACTACGATCGCCGCGCTGCAGGAGCGAAGTGATGAAGGGCTTGATCCTCGCCGGTGGTCGCGGCACGCGCATCTATCCGGTGACGCGTGCGATCTCCAAACAGCTGCTGCCGGTCTACGACAAACCGATGCTGTACTACCCGCTGTCGATGTTGATGCTCGCCGGGATCCGCGACGTGCTGGTGATCTCGACGCCGGAGGACCTGCCGGCGTACCAGCGCTTGCTCGGCGACGGCGCGCGGTGGGGGCTGCGGATCGAGTTTGCGGTGCAGACCGCACCACGCGGGCTGGCCGACGCATTCATCGTGGGCCGCGAGTTCATCGCGGGGCAGCCGTGCGCGCTGGTGCTCGGCGACAACATCTTCTACGGCTCGCGGCTGCAAGAGACGTTGCGTCGTGCCGCGGCCGTCGAGCGCGGAGCGGTGATCTTTGCATATCCAGTGCGCGATGCGCGGGCGTATGGAGTGGCCGAGGTCGGACCCAATGGCACCGTGCGTTCGCTCGAGGAGAAGCCGGCGCATCCGAAGTCGAACCTGGCCGTGCCGGGAATGTACTTCTACGACGCCGAGGTCTGCGATCTCGCGGCCAACTTAGCGCCATCGCCGCGTGGCGAGCTCGAGATCACCGATCTCAACAAGCTCTATCTTGCCAACGGAACGTTGCGCATCGAGGTGTTCGGTCGCGGCACTGCGTGGCTCGATGCGGGGACGCACGAGTCGCTGCTCGATGCGTCGAACTTCGTCCACGCGATCCAAGCGCGAACCGGAATGATGGTCGCGTGTCCCGAGGAGATCGCCTGGCGCATGGGCTTCATTGATGACCATCAGCTCGAGCTCGAGGCCCGCGAGCTGCCGGATGCATACGGACAGTACTTGCGGGACTTACTGGCGCATCGGTAACAGAGTCCGACTCGATCGGAGGAAGGAGCGGTCTACGGCTTGAATGCTGTCACCGCCGATACCACGCGATCGACTTCCTCGGCGCCGAGATCGGGATACACCGGCAGCCGGACCAGCGTATCGGCTGCGAGCTCGGAGACGGGGCAATCGCCTGGCTGGCCACCATAACTGCGGCCCATGTCGGAGACGTTCAGCGGCTGATAGTGAAACGTGGCGCCGATGCCGCGCGACGCTAGATGCGCGATCAGCCGCTGGCGTGCGTCGAGGTCGCGCACGCGCATCCAATAGAGGTGCGCGGAGTGATCGGCTTCGAACGGTACATGCGGGCGGGCGATGCCATTGCGATCCGCCCAGCTGGCGAGCTCGTCGTGATAGCGGCGCCACACCGCGTGGCGCTTGGATTGGATCGCGGTCGCTGCATCGAGCTGAACCACCAGCATCGCGGCGAGCAACTCCGATGGCAGATAGCTCGAGCCGAGGTCGACCCACGTATATTTGTCGACCTCACCGCGGAAGAACCGCGCGCGATCGGTGCCTTTCTCGCGCAGGATCTCGGCGCGGACCAACAGTCCTGGATCATTGATGACCAGCGCGCCTCCTTCGCCACACGTGACGTTCTTGGTGTCGTGGAAGCTCTGGGTCGCGAGCAAGCCGAAGCTACCGAGCGGGCGGCCGCGCCACGTACCGAACAAGCCATGCGCGTTGTCCTCGACGATCGCGATCGGCGAGCCGGGAGTGCGGGTGGCGATCGCCGACAGCGCGTCGAGATCGCATGCGATGCCGGCGTAGTGCACCGGCACGATCGCTTTGGTCCGCGGCGTGATTCGCGCCTCGACACTCGCCGGCGACAGATTGAGCGTGCGCGGATCGATGTCGGCGAACACCGGCTTGGCGCCGCGCAGCGCGAATGCGTTGGCGGTCGACACGAACGTGAACGACGGAATGATCACTTCGTCGCCGGGCGCGAGCTCGAGCAGCAGCGCGGAGAGCTCGAGCGCGTGGGTGCACGACGTCGTCAGCAACACGTTGCCGCCGCCGAGCCAACGCGACAGCGCGCTCGCGGCTTGTTTGGTGAACTTGCCGTCACCGTGCCAGTGGCCGCTGGCGAGAGCCTCGGCGATCACCTGCGCTTCACGACCCGTCGCGTGAGGACGGTGGAACGGGATCGGGGCGGCCATCGGCTAATTGACATAGCATAGGCCAGCGATGACCGGTCCCGGCCTTACCATCACGCGCGACGGCGCGACGGTTCGGCTGCGACCTGCGCCGTGGGACGAGCCGTGCCTCGGGGTGCGGGTCACCGAGCTCGTCGAGATCACGGGTGACGAGCCGGCGGCGTTGGGCGCGGTGCTCGATGCTGTCGACGAGGAGAACCGTGCCGATGGCGTCGGTCTCGCCACCACGCGGATCGGCGAGCGCTCGCAGATCATCGTGGCGGCGCTGCAGCATGCCGGCTATTGCCATGTGGAGACGTCGTTTTCGCTACGGCTGGCACCGCTCGAGGTGCCCGCTGGTTTGCGTCGCGGGCTCGCGATCACACGCGCAACTCGAGCGGATGCCGCCGGGCTGGTCGAGCTGTCCAAGAGCTTCGAGTATTCGCGCTACCTGGAGGACGACCGGATCCATCGCGACCGTGGTCGCGCTCGCACGGCACAATGGATCGTCGATAGCTTGAGCAATGGCGACGAGGTGATGGTCTCCCATCGCAACGGAGCGATCGCGGCCGCGATGAGCTGGCGCCAGACCGGTGATGTCGTGCGCCTGTTGCTCGGCGGAACCGCGCCCGATGCAGGGCCGATCGCGCCGATGTTCTGGGCGGCGGTCGTGCTCGAGCTCGCTGGTCGAGGGGTCAGAGCGATCGAGACCCGGGTCTCGGCCGCCAACGACGCCGCGCTGCGGCTTCACCTCGCGCTCGGCTTCGTTGCCGGCCAGTCCGAGCTCGGAATGACCAAGATCTATCCCTCTGGCGTGGCGATCGTCGGTACGGTTCCCGACGCATCACGCACGACGTAGGTCGGGCGATCGAGCAAGCGGAAGTGCGCGCGGCCCAGGTACGCGCCGATGATCCCGACGCATAACAGTTGCGCACCCGAGAAGATCGCGATGATGCTCGCGAGGAATGAAAACCCGGGTGCGCTGCCACCTTGGAGCGCGTAGCGGATCAGCACGAAGCCGAGGATCGCGAGCCCGAATCCGGTGAGCACGAAGCCGATGAGACTCGCGATCTGCAGCGGGATCGTCGAGAACCCGGTCAACATGGTGACGGCGTGGGTCAACAGCTTGCGCACGGTGTAGCTCGATGCGCCGAGTGTGCGGGTATCGTGGCGGACCGCCAGATAGCTGAATCGATTGGTCGCCCAGGTCAGCAACACGTCGAGCGAGACGAACGAGCCGCGAAACTCGGCGAAGCCGTCGCGGAGACGCGTTCGGAACACGCGCAGCGCCGAGACTTTGCCCGCCGTCGAGCCCATCGCACCTTGCAAGACCCACTTCGTGATCCGTGACGCGATGCCGCGGAACAAACCGTGGGGCTCTCGCTCCGCGGGCCCGTACACCACGTCGATCTCGTCGGTGAGCGCGGCGAGCAGCTTGGGTAGCTGATCCGGCGGATGCTGGAGATCGTCGTCCATCGTGATCGTGACGTCGAACCGCGCTCGCCGGATGCCGCACAACAAGGCAGCGTGCTGGCCATAGTTGCGCATGAGATCGATCGCGGTGACCTCGGAATGCGCGGCGGCGAGCTCGCGGATCACGGCCCCCGTGCGGTCGGGACTGGCGTCATTGACCAAGATGATCTCGAACGGTTGCGAATGGCTCGCGAGCAGCGGTCGCAGTTGCTCGAGCAGCGGGCCGATCGACGCCTCGCTGCGGTAGCACGGGATGACCACCGACACTCCGCGGTGCAGCGGAGCTGGGTTGGGGTCGAGAGCCACGCCCGCTTGTACCAGAGCGTGCGGGCGAGGTGCTAGGCTGAGCGCCGTGGCCGATCAGGTAGATACGGGCATCCGCGCGGGGTTCTCGATCCCCTGGGTCTACTCGCAGGCACAATCGCTGATCGGGGCGGATCGCGCCCGGCGGACACTGATCGAGCGCTACCTCGGTTCGCTCGCGAACGCCGATGTGATCGACCTCGGCTGCGGTCCGGGCGACATCGTTCCGCACCTCGGTGCGCGCTCGTACGTCGGCTACGACCCATCGGACGCGTACATCACCGCGGCGCGCCGCAAGCACCCGAGCGCCGAGTTTCACGTCGCCGGGGTCGAGCACGTCGCCGCGCGCGAGACCCGCACGTTTCAGCTCGCGATCGCGATCGGGGTCGTCCATCACCTCGACGATGCGACGGCGACGGCGCTGTTCAGGACCGCGCGAGCAGTGCTCGCGCCAGGTGGTCGCTGCGTGACGATCGATCCGGTGTTCGTTGCGGGCCAGCGCTGGATCGCACGAACCCTCGCTCGGCTCGACCGTGGCCAACACGTGCGCGACGTCGCGTCGTACACCGCGCTTGCTCGCTCGGCGTTCGATCGCGTCGAGGTCGATCAGCGAGGCGATCTGCTGCGAGTTCCGTACGACCACCTGATCATCACCTGCACGGTGTGATCAGCCGACGACGTGGACCGAGCGCACGAGCTGAGCATCGAGGTCGTAGCCGTCCCAGATTCGCGCGAGCGACAGCGCACGCCCGACGGGAACCAGGCGATCGATGCCGCGACCGGCGAGCCGCGTCGCGAGCTCGACCAGCTGTTCGCGCGCGAACCCGAAGTGGGTCAGGGTTTGATCCTTACGCGTGACCCAGCGGTCGAGTGCAGCGAGCGAGGGAGCCGTGGCCTCGAACAGCAGACCGCCGCCTGGATGGTCGCGCGTCACCCCGTCGAGCTGATCGACCGAGAGCACGGTGAGGCTAGCGCCGAAATCGTCGCGCTCGATCACCGGGCCGTCGAGGATCGCGCGATGGATGAATGCTTCGCGAGCGAGCCGCACCGAAGGCTCTGGCATCGCGCCACGCGCGGCGGCCACCGTGGCGACCTCGGGCCATAGCCGCGTGCGAGCGGCGTCCCGAGCGCGCGTGTCACCGATCCACAGCGCGAGTCGAGGCGAGGAGCACGCAAGCTGGCCGAACCAGAACACGTCGTTGGCCAGCGCTTCGGCGAGCGTGTGTAGCGCGGCATCGTCGAGCGCAGCGACGGCGCCGGCTGACAGCGCGGTCATCGACCAGCGATCGGCGAACGTCAGGTCACGCCCGGTCGCTGGCAGCGGCGCAGCGCGGATCGTGGCGATCGTTTCGTCGCCGCCCCAGATCACGCGCAGCGCACAGCGCGCCGAGATCGCGGCCGTGATTCCCGCATCGTGGTCGTAGCGAACGAAGGCGCTGGGCGCGACGCTGGTGCCGGTCGTCGCAAGCACCTCGCGGACGAGCTCGAGTAGGCGATCGATCACGGGCGTGCTCCGTCGCGATACCCGGACCAGCGACGCGTTGCCGGCGAGCGCGCCGAGGAGCCACGAGTACACGAACATCGTATCGACGTTGGCGGGCGGGATGTGAAACACCAAGCCATGCGGAGCCCGCACCACGTCGGGGCGCGCACCGGCGGCGAACTCACGGCGCATCCGCTCGAGCTCGCTCTGTCGCGTAAAGAATCCGAGCGCCATCAGCTCCGGGTGCCGGCGCGCCATCGGGTCGTCGAGCAACCGCTTCGCGAGCTGCGCACACATTGCGATCACGGCGTCGCTATAGGGTGCGGTGCGCGGCGCCGCGGTCAGCTCGTCGAGCAACTCCGCGAGATCCGCGTCTCCGGTCGCTCCTCCCGCTGAACGTGCGACGACGGTTACCTTCACGCGATCACCCTCGGAAGGGCGACCGACGCTGCGTGGGTATCGCCGCAGCCGCGTAACTCGGCGCGCGGCACTCGCCCGATCACCCGGATCGCCTTGCCGAGCCGACCACAGGCGTTTCGATCGACGTGCTCGATCACACCGAGGTCCTCGGTGAGGATCGAATGGCCGGGGTAGCTCGACGGCAACGCACTGACCAGCTGAATCACTCCGGCGTGTCCGGGCGGTAGCTCGTCGAGTGTCACCGGGTCGCGAACGAGCACGTCGGCGAACGGCGGTGCATAGAGCAGGCCGTCCTCTCCTTCGAGCAACACCGATCCGACCTGCTCGACGGTCCCGTAGAAGTTGTGGATTCGCACCAGCCCGGTCGACCGCGCGAGCTCGCGGCGAAACGTTTGGTTGTCGACGGCGAGCTCGGTGAGCTTCTTCCAGCCACCCGAGTGGAACAGCACCCCGCGCGATAGATCGAGGCCACGGCCGTCGAGGTTATTGTGCAGATACGCCCACACCATGTACGTGAAGCCGAACACCAAAAACGGCGCGTTGCCATGGCGCCGCAAGAAGTCCTCGATCGCGGCGAAGTCGAGCGTCATGTCCTCGCCGAGGGCGAACACCGGTCTGGCGCCGAACGTCATCATCCCGAGTACGCCCGCACCACGCGCCGAAAACGCCGTGCGATCGCGGAGCACCGACGCGGTGTCGATCACCAGCATCGGCAGCCGCTGCGGGCCGAGCACGTGACCGATGATCCGAGCGAGCGCGCGCGATTGCCGGCGGGCGGTGTCCTTGTCGAGATAGACCCGGCTCGGGATCTGACCGGTCGTCCCGCTCGACGTCAGCGTGGTGGCGATCTCGTCGTCGGAAACGCTGACCAAGCGATGAGTCTTCCACAGCGCCGCCGGCAGCCACGGCAGCTCGCCGAGTGAGGCAGCCTTTGTCGACCACCCCTGCACGCGACCGAGCCGATCGTACGCCGCGCAGTGCGCGCGATGATGTGCCGTGAGCGCAGCTAGCGCGGGTAGCAACGCGGCTTCCTTCGTCAGCTGCGGCGTCGCGTACATCGGCAGATCGAGCAGCGGGTCGAGCAGGCTCGCGATCGGTGGCGTCGCAGCGATCACGAGTCACCTCCGAGGGCGCGATAGTCGAGCTTGCCCGAAGCCAGCCTCGGTAACGCCGCGAGCTCGACGACCTCGAACCCGGAGCCATGAGCTCCGGTAGCGGCGGCCAATCCGCGCCGTGTGGCATCGACGACGGATGCGCCGCCGCCCTCGACGAATACCCGAACTCGGTCGCGACCGGCGATCACTGCAACTGCAGATCCGGCGGCAAATCGATGCGCCAGCGCTTCGAGCTCGTCGAGGTTGACCCGACGGCCGAACACCTTGGCGATCCGGCGCGACCGCCCGGTGATCCGTAGGAAGCCGTCGCCGTCGAGCTCACCGAGGTCGCCGGTGTGAAGCACGCCGCCGAGCTCGTCACCTCGCGCGAGATCATCGCGGTGTTCGGCGTAGCCCATCATCACGTTGGGACCGCGATACACCACCTCGCCAGCTTCGACCGCCAGCGTGCCGCCCGGAATCGCCTTGCCGACCGAGTCCGCCCGCGCTGGCAGCTCCGATGGTGGCAGCACCGCGATTCGCGCCGTCGCCTCGGTTTGGCCATACATCACGAACAGGCCGCCGCCGCGATCGGTCGCGATCGAGTGAAACTTGCGAACCAGATCGGGATCGAGTGCTCCGCCTGCCTGGGTGAGCGTGCGCAGACTCGCAGGGGCCACGCGACCGAGATCGATCCGGCGCAACATCTCGTAGCTGTATGGCACGCCGGCGAGCGACGTCACGCCGTGGTCGCGACACGCCTGCCAAAATGCGTCGCTGATCACGGCGTGGTCGGTCAACGCGACCGTCGCTCCGGCGGCGAGATGGCTGGTCAGCACCGACAGTCCGTAGGCGTAGTGAATCGGCAGCGAGGTGATCGCGACCTCGTCGGGACCGAGCCCGAGCGCGTCGGCGATCGATCGCGCGTTCGATGTCACCGCCGACGCCGACAGCCGGACTAGCTTGGGACTGCCGATCGTCCCCGAGGTCGACAGCAGCAGCGCCAGATCGCGGTGTGGGGAGACACCGCCGCGCGGCGCGGCAGGATCGAGCACACGGCCGCGAATCACCTCGGGGCGATAGCGATCGATCAACGCGCGAGCGCGTTCCTCGTCGAGAGCTCGATCGAACAGCGCGATCGGAATGCCCGCGGCAAACCCGGCGTACAGCGCGACGATCGACGCGACATCGTTCGCCGCGAACACCGCGGCGATCCCATCGGTACCTACAGCTTCGCGCAGCGCGGTCGCCTCACGCGAGATCAGCTCACGAAGCTCGCGATAGCTGACCTGGCGCTGCGTGACCACGTCGACGAGCGCGACGTGGTCGTCGTGCCCGGCGAGCTCGGTCACGTTCGCATCCCGCCGTCGACGCCGACGACTTGTCCGGTGACGTACGCGGCCAAGTCCGATGCGAGGAATGCGACCACCTTCGCGACATCGCCCGGCGTACCCGCGCGTCCCATCCCGATCGAGCCGATCGTCGCGGCGCGCACGGTCTCGGGAAGTCCCGCGACCATCGCCGTATCGATGAACCCCGGTGCGACCGCATTCACGCGGATGCCTTGTGGCGCGAGCTCCTTGGCCGCGGCGAGGGTGAGCCCGATCACCGCAGCTTTGCTCGCGGCGTATGCGGCTTGCCCTTCGTCGCCGCGGGTCGCCATGATCGACGTGATGTTCACGATCGCGCCTGCGCGCTGCCGTGACATCAACCGAGCAGCGCCCTGGAGGTTGTGAATCGCGCCTCGTGCGTTGACCGCGAGCGCTCGGTCGATGATGTCATCGCTGATCATACCGATCCGCGCGCCCTGGAGACAGCCGGCATTATTGACCAGCACGTCGAGCCTGCCCCAGGTCTTGAACAGGGTCTGATAGAACCCGCGCACCACCGCGGGATCCGAGACATCGCCGGGCAGCGCGAGCGTTCGCACCTGATGGCGACGCGCTAGCTCGTCGGCGTGTGCGGCGAGCTCATCGGGCGCGCTTCGCGCATTGATCGCGACATCGGCACCCAAGCTCGCGAGGGTCTCGGCGATCTCGCGTCCAATCCCGCGGGACGAACCGGTGATGAACGCAGCTTTGCCCGCAAACGACAGCGCGGTCACAGCGCCACGCCGTGCCGAGCCACGATCTCTCGGGCCTTGGTGTAGCTCGCCATGCCGATCACATCGTCAGCGTCGAGCATCAGGTCGAACGTCGATTCGATCGCAGCGATCAGCTGCATGTGCGCGACCGAGTCCCACTGGCGAATGCCCCGATAGGTCAGCGTCGCGACCTCGACGTCAGGTCCGAGATCGAGCGTTGTCCGGAACGCGGACTGAAGCTTGGCCTCGTTGTCGGTCACGGCGAGAGCTTTACCGCAGACTCAACCCTGGAGTCAGTTCAGCGACTGAAGCGACGGCGCGCGCTCGCGGACCGTCCTCGCCACCGCCACGGGGACAGGGGCAGGGGCAGGTGCCGGGGCATGTGCATGCGCCGGCGCGGCAGCGGCCGAGCCTGAGGTCATCGGCACAGGCGCCGAGGTCGAAGGGGCGGGCACCGGTAGCGGCGGCGTGGCTGCGGGCAGACCATGGCGGCGGGTCTCCCAGCTCGACGAATCGAGGGTGAACAGCGCTAGCGGGATGAGCAAGCCGTAGATCACCGGGAACACGAGCGCGATCGGCAGGAACGCGAACGGCGACACCCGATCGTGAGCCGGTAGGTTCCGCACGTGCCAGCGGTAGACCAGACCGAAGATCGTGACCAGAACGAGCTTCTTCTGCATCAGCGCGAGGAACGTGCCCGCTTCGAGCGATCGCACCAACAACATCGGGTACGCGATGGTCAGCACCAGTAGCGTGATGAACTGCATCGCGACGATCGGATGGAGTCGGCGAGCATTGAGCACGATCGCGCCGACATCGATGAGGCCGGACCGCTGCCAGCGCAGCTGCTGCGCCTGAAACGCGCCAAGTGTCTCGGGAACGGTCGTCCGGCACACTGCGTCGGTGGTCATCACCGTCTGGTAGCCGGCGAACACGATCTGCCGGGTCAGGAACCGGTCCTCGCCGTACTTGACCGGCATTCCCCACAGCGATCGATCGAGCAGCACCGGCTCGACCTCCATCAAGACGCTGCGACGATAGCCGGTGAGGCATCCCGACAGGCACATCACCTGGCGGCAGGCGAGCTCGAGCGCCTTACCGAAATGGTAAGCGTACCAATATTTTATGACCTGCATCCGGGTCAGCCAGTTGACGTGCTTGTTGCGCACGTCGACACGGCCGCCGACCGCACCGATGCGGGGCGAGGAGAACCTGCGGACCAGCTGGCGAATTGCCTGGCGGTCGACCACGACGTCCGAGTCCACGGAGATGATGATCTCGGCGCCGGTCGCCCGGACGGCCTTGATGATCGACATCCGCTTGCCAAGATTCTGCCGGTTGCGCAGGACCTTGAGGCGATCACCGGTCGTTTCTGCCAGCGCGGTCACCCGGGCTAGGCTGTCGTCAGTGGATTTGTCGTCCACCACGGTGATCCGCAATTTGTGCGCCGGGTAATCAGCGCCGAGCACGCTGGCGATCGTCTCTTCGATCCCCGCGCCCTCATTGAACATCGGAATCACCACCTCGACGGTGGGTTCGTAGTTGTTGTCGACGATGTCGAGCTTGCGCTTGAAAATCCGGAGCACCAGCGCGCCCAGCACGCGATTCGCGAGCGCGATGATGCCGAAGATTTTGAAGATGAGCCCGAGTGCACCACTCAGCATGCCGGGCCGACCTTACGCAGGCTCAAGTGATTTTGCCAAGTCTGCTGCAAAACGAGATCACCTAGCGGGACCAATGGGTTGGCGGTGGTGAGCGCCATTCGAGTACTCACCAAAACCACCGCCCCCTGGCATGCAACTAAGTGACCAGCCGGAACCACCGGGAATCGTTACTCGCTAACGACACAGCTGTGACATCGCTGTCGCGTGGCCGGTCAGAATTCCTCGATTCTCCTGGGCTTAACGCTCCGGAACGTTCGCGATCGGACACTGGACACATGTGCCACTGGAAATCGGTTCAGTCTGGTTCCCAGCCGCAACCCAGATTCGCCGCGCAGTTGCCGCGCCCAACATCGTCCGAGCACGCGCGCGGGATGCCCTGACACGCGACGCCCCAGTCACATTCGGGATCGTTGACGCATTCGGCGCCCTGCCTGGCGGCGCAATGTCGGCCGGTCAATGGCACGCACGCATTGACGCTCCACGCGCAGCCATCTTGAGAGTCGCACGAGCTGCGGCTAGCGATCGCTGAACATCGCGCGAGCACAGCACTGTGACACGTGCTTGCAGGGGCGCAGCCGGAGTTGCAGGTGTCGAGTCCGCGATAGCGGCACACGATCGGTACGCCGCTGCACGTCCCGAGCTGTTCGACGAACTCCTCTGCGGCGCGTGGGTCGTCGTAGCTCGGCAGGTCGGTGCAGCTCGGCTGCGCGAGTGCGACCAACGCGATCAATGAAATAGCTCGACTGATCATGACGCTCACCAATGGTTAGAACTGAAACGCGAGGTACGCGGGCTCGAACCACATCGACCCCCCGCTCAGCACGCGGGTAGCAGTACCGAGCCGCGCGGCTCCGACGCGAATCGCCGCGCCAAATCGCGCGGTCATCACGAATCCCGAGGCCGAGCCCAGCGCGCCCGTCGAGCTCGTCGTGGAGTGCACCGAGCTGCGATACCAGCCCGGTGCGAGCGTTCCGTCGAGCTCGAGCGGGCCGGCGTGAATCCCCAGGCCGAGCTCGCCGGTGAGCAGCACGTGCAGGTATTCACCGTCGTTGTTCGAGGTCTGGATGCCTGCCAACGTTACTGCCGTGATCGGGTACACGCGCCGTGTTGCCACTGGCACCGCGCCAACCGCCGCACCGAATCCGAACCCGATGGTCCCGGTTTCGGGATTCATCCGCATCACCGGAGCACCGCGGATCAACACCTGCATCGTGCGCCGCGACCGAAACGCTTGACGTTCGATCCGAGCGGCCACCGGTGCGGGCGCCGTCGTGACCGGAGCAAACGCCAGCGCGAGGTTGACGAACGACGACCGATCCGCGACCGCAGCGTCGAGCTCGACCGCGCGCTTGCACGCGCCCGCCGATGATTCACGCAATCGCCACGCGAGTGCCCCCGCTTGCTCGCGGCTCAGCTTGACTTCGTCTGGCGTGCCGAGCTCGAGCGCGAGCGACACGTTCCACATCGCACCCGCGACGAACACCAAGAGATCAGGATCCTTGATTCGATCGAGCAGCGAGCGCAGCGCACGGTCGATGCCCTGATCTTGAACTTTCGCGAGATCACTGGCCTTGCGCAACTCGTGCAGCGCGCCGTTCTGCACCAGCTCATCCACAACGAACGCGCTGTCGCGGGACGTCGGTTGAACGCGCTCGGTCGTGTCGAGCCGTCGCTTGCCCTCTGTCAACACCGCGAGCAACTTCGACACCGGCACCGCGTAGCCAATGCCCTGCACGCCTTGCTCGACGTTCCCGCGCGCGATCGCCATCCCGACCACCGCGTCATGCTCGTCGACGATCGGCCCACCGGAGTTTCCGGGGTTGAGCGCGATGTCGAGTTGGATCGTCGCATCGTCCAGAAATCCCGCGATGATCCCGCGCGCTGATTGCGGCTGCGTCCGCGACGCGTCGATCGGATAGCCGATCGCGAACACGTTGCTGCGAACCCGCAGGGGTGTTTTGGACAACTCGAGCGGCGCCGCGGCGAGCGCGGTTCCATCGGTCTCGAGCTCGAGCAGCGCTACGTCGTTGTTCTTCTCCGCGAACACCACGCGCGCCGCGAAGAACCCGCCATCGCCCGGTAGCCGGACCACGACGTGTCGCGCGTTTTCGATCACGTGGTGCGCGGTCATCACCAAGCGATCGCCGATGACGAAGCCCGTGCCGTGGCCCGACAGCGCGTTCGCGATCTGAATGCGCTGCCCGCGAACGTCGACGATCTCGGTGCTGACCGTGCCGATCGAAAACACGCGCACCGTCGAGCTATCGATCGCCTGCGCGGTGGGCTCGGACGCGGATGGGGCAGGTCTGGCGCGTACGGATCGCGGGATCGCCAGCGTCACCGCCGTGGCGATCACCATGGCGAAGATCACACAGCGCTTCGAAGAGCTGCTCATGTGAGGCTAACGAGGCGACAGATGCGAAGTCGCGAGTGCGATGTAGATCCGCGAAACCGCTCGGACTAAGCGCAACATGTCTGGTCTCACGCAGACCACGCGATTTGGCAGTACCTCGGGTGAGGCCGGTTTGATACGGATGGCCGCATGACGACGCGACTCGAGGGACGGTAGATGTCCGAGTCGAGCGACTGCGTCAACGACCTAGACGCGTACGCGCTGGTAGCCGGTGCGCTCGCGCCCGATCGGATCACCGCGGTGGTTGCGCACGCCGATAGCTGCCAGCTGTGCCGCGAGCTGATCGAAGGCCTGTGCGCTGTAGAGGCCGGCAACGGCGATACGCTGCCGGCTGCAGACGCTCCGATGGTCGATCCGATGATCGGCGGCGAGCTCGCCGGCGGCTATCGCATCACGGAGCTGATCGCGATCGGCGGCATGGGCCGGATCTACCGCGCGCAGGACGGTTTGCTCGGCCGCGACGTCGCGATCAAGCTGCCCCGATCGCGGTCACCCTGGCTGGTGCGCCGGTTCGAGCGCGAGGTCGCGATCACCGCGAGGCTCCAGCATCCCGGGATCGTTCCTGTCCACAGTACCGGCGAGCTCGACGACGGCACGCGGTTCTACGTGATGCCGGTGATCGACGGTATCCCGCTCGATGTTGCGTTGTCGCGAGCGGTCAATCGCGAGCAACGCCTGGGCTTGCTCGATCATCTGATCGCGGTCGCTAATACGATGGCATTCGTTCACGAACAGCGGATCGCGCACCGCGATCTCAAGCCTCAAAACGTCTTGATCGGTCGGTTCGGCGAGACGTTGATCATCGATTGGGGCCTTGCCAAGCAACTCGACGCGAGCGATGGGGCGCCGGCGGCGCTGCCGCTGCCGCGCAAGTGCGCTGTGGCTCCGGCAGCGAAACCCGCCACGGCGAGCGTTGCGCAAGTGCTGGCAGGGCGGACCACACGGCCTGGCGACGTGCTCGGCACGCCGGCGTTCATGTCGCCGGAGCAAGCGCGCGGAGAGGCCGTCGATCAGCGATCGGATGTCTATGCGCTCGGCGCGATGCTCGAGCAGCTGTTGACGGGACGGTTGCCACGCAAAGTTGCGGACGCAGCGCTCACCCAAGCCCCGCCCGAGCTCGCGGCGATCTGCCGGCGTGCGATGCAACCTGATCGCGAGGCGCGCTATCGCGATTGCGGCGAGCTTGCGGCCGAGCTCCGGGCTGCACCTCGTCACCGCGCTGCCGTGCAATCGACGCCCGCCCGCGCCGGGTCGCCGCGGCGATGGCCACTCGTCGTCGTCGCCACTGCCTGTGTTGCGTTCGGCGTCGCGATCGCGCAGTTGGGGTGGAGCTGATGCGCAAGGATCCCGATGTCCACGCTAAGTGGAACGAGCACCTGGCGGTGGCCCGCGCGGCGTGGCCGACGCTGACGTTCGATGTCGATGCATATCGTGCGTGGCTGACCGACGCCTGTGGCGGCGGGACGGAGCTGCCATCGAGGCTTCCGGGGATCGACGCGGCAGAGAGCTTGCTGTGCTGGATGACCGGCCGCGGTGATCCCGAGGCGCAGCGGCTGTTCGATCTTCACTACATGCATCAGGTCGGTCCGGCGCTCCGCAGATTCACCCCCGATCCGAGCTTTATCGACGAGGTTGCCCAGCGCGTGCGGGTCAAGCTGTTGGTCGCGGCGTCCGGCCAGCTCGCGCCGATCGCCCGCTATGCACTCGGTGGTGGCCTCGGCGGCTTGGTCCGAACGGCTGCGATCCGCGAAGCATTGACGCTCCGGCGGTCTGACAAACCGTCCGAGCCCGACGACGTGCTCGAGGAAGTCGTGGGCGAGGCCGACCCCGCGCTGCAAGCGATCAAGCACCGCTACGCGCGCGAGTTTCGAAACGCGTTCGAGGCCGCGGTTGCCGAGCTGACGCCGAAGGATCGCCATTTGCTCCGGATGAACCTGTCGGCGAAGGCATCGATCGACGACATCGCTCGGATGCATCGCACCCATCGCGCGACGGCTGCGCGCTGGCTGAACGCCGCGCGCGATCAGCTCGCACAGCGGATCCGTCAGCATCTTCAGGCCTCGCTGCGCATCGAGGAGCACGAGCTGCAGAGCCTGCTGCGGCTGATCCGCAGCGAAGCCCCGCGCTTACTCGACTCGATTCCGGTTGACCCGTCGGAGGACGAGCCAGTCAGCGAACGCTGATCGGCTTGATCAACAAGTGCACCTTGCCGACGTGCACGATCAACCGCTCGCGAATCGCGAGCGGTGATGCCAGCTCGGGGTTTGCGGCGCGCAGATCGACGGCGCTGCGATCGCGATAGGCGCCCACGCGATCCTCATCGCTGAACACCAGCTCGCCATCCTTGAGCACCACGCGGCAACGGATCCCGAATTCAGGAGGGATTCGCAGCGTGCAGCCAGGTTCCGCGCCGAGCGTGACGGTTGCGTTGGTGGCGACGAGCTTCTCGGCGAGCACGACGTTGCGGCCAGTGACACCGAGGCGGAATGCGGCCACTTTCGATGGGGTCGACACGGGCCACAACCTATCAGCCCGAAGGCTTTTCGGAAGCGCAGCGACGCGCTTTGCAGGCGCGTCACCGGGTATTCCAGGGTTAGCAGCCGGCGGCGATTAGTGTTGGGCGCCGTCACCGCGGCCACCGCGGTCACCGCGCCAGCCACCGCGTCGCATCTCGCCCATCGACTTCTGCAGCTCGTCGACGCTGATCGCGCCGTCGCCATCGGTGTCTGCCTTGGTCGCGTCGCCGCGGAACCAACGCGCGCCAGCGAGCTCGTCGGTCGTGAGCTTGCCGTCGGCGTCTGCATCGAAACGCGAGTGCATGTTGGTCATCCGTTCGGTCATCGCGGTGGAACGCTCCTGGTCGGAGACCTGGCCGTCGCCGTCGGTATCGAGCCGAGCGTCGCGTTCGGCTCGACGCTGTTCGCGCGCGACCGCGCGCTCCTGGTCCGAGACTTGACCGTCACCATCGGTGTCCAGCCGCTTCATCATCTCCTCACGCCGTTGCTCGCGGCGCGCCTTGCGCTCGTCGTCCGAGACCTGGCCGTCGCCATCTTTGTCCCACTGCTTGATCCGGCCGTTGGAGCCATTGGTGTCGGCGCCCAGCGACGGCCGATCGCGCGGAATCGTGGGGAGCTCGATCTTCGACGACCGGCCGGTCCGGCCCTGCGCGGTCTGTTCCGCGGATTCGGATCCACCGGAGGATGACGAGCTGGTGGTGCTCGTGGTGTCGGACGACTTGCAGGCTGCGAGGGCAAGAAACAGCGCGACGGTTCGGAACTTCATATCGCCGAATAGAAGCAAACGCTGCGCCGAGCATGACTCACGTGGATTCGCATAACTGGCGAACATTGCGGCTGCAGATCCCGCAGCCTGCTGCGCAATTGGCAGCGTCTACAGGTAGGTGTGTGCAATCCCGACGCACCTCTGCGCGCGCTCGTCGCGTCGCTATTTGCGGCGAGCGGATTCGATCACGATGGGCTCGAGCGGCGCGTCCTTCGAGAACGGACCGTGTGCACCGGTCTTCACGTTCTTGATCTTGTCGACGACCTCCATGCCTTCGATCACGCGACCAAACACCGCGTAGCCCCAGCCGGAACCATCTTTGGCCTGGTGATCGAGGAACTTGTTGTCGACGACGTTGACGAAGAACTGCGCGGTCGCCGAGTGCGGATCACTGGTGCGAGCCATCGCGACCGTGCCGCGGGTGTTCTTGAGTCCGTTGTCGGCCTCGTTTTCGATCGGCGCGCCGACCGGTTTCTTCTCGAGCGTACGATCGAACCCGCCGCCTTGGACCATGAACGTGGAGATCACGCGATGGAACACGGTGCCGTCATAATGGTTCGCGTCGACGTAGCGCAGGAAGTTCGCAACCGACTTGGGTGCTCTGCCCGGATCGAGCTGGATCGCGAACGTACCGTGGTTGGTGGAAACTTCGACGACGGGATCAGCCATTGGCCGAGCTTACTCCAGCGGCGTAGCCTATCGTCATGAGCAAGGCGTTTACCAAGGAGAGCGATGACGTCCCCGAGGCGCGCGCCCGACGTCGCGGCATTCCGGTTCCAGAGCTCAACTTCGTGACGCCCGATGGGTTGATCGCCGCGCGCGCCGAGCTCGACGCGTTGGCGCGTACCGGCGGTGACTCGGATCGGATCCGCGAGCTCACCGAACACCTCGCCACGGCACAACCGTTCGAGCCATCCGATCGCAGCAAAGCTGGCGTAGGCGCCACCGTTGTGATCGAGGACGAGCAGGGCAAGCGCACGACGTATCGGATCGTCGGTGCGATCGAGGCGGATCCGAAGCGCGGTTGGATCGGTTGGCAATCGCCGATCGCGCAGGCGCTGTTCGGTGTCCACGCTGGTGACGCGGTGGTCATGCCGCGAGGTGACGAGGTCGAGGTGGTCTCGGTGAGCTACCCGGTCTAGCTCGCCTACCATCGTTGCGTCGCGACCGGGCGTTCGCCGCCAACGCTCAGCTTCCAAGCTCGTACGTGTACAGCGACGGCTTCCGGCCGGAGTGGCAGAAGTTCTGACCTCGTCCTACATCGCATCGAATTAAAGGTTTGCGCGGGATGGTCGACTACGCTGTCATGGGCGTCATGAGCTTTCGCGAGACAGCGTGGTTCAAGAAGGGCGAGCTCGCGTCGAAGGTGGCGGATGGCGCGGCCTCGCCCGAGGACGCTGCACTCGATGGTGACCAGCTGCCCGTCGAAGATCGTTATGGCGCGACGGCCCTGGCACCCGGAGACACGCTCGCGTATGGCGTGCATACCGGCGAGACCCAAGGCATGCCGCCGGTCGAGCGTCCGGCGAACGCCGGCGTCAACGAGCGCGTGTTGATCGGCGAGATGAAGCGCACCCGCCGCGCCTACCTGCTGGCGATCGCATGCTGTGTGGCAGTGCTGGCGATCGCGCTACTTCTGATGCGTTAATCGACGACTACGGAACCGCGGTTTTTATCGATCGGTACCGAGGCTTCGGCGGGCGCGCGCGCCTGCACAACTTCCGATCATGCGTTGATTTCGTCGGCATGGCTCGTGCTTGGTATGCCGACATGGTGTCTACCCACGGCGATCATGTGCTCTCAGAGCGCGGGACGACCGAGATCGAGCGTGTCCGCACGTTCTCCAAGCTGCTCGATCGCTACGGCCTCGATCCGATCCTTGGGTTCTTGGTGCCAGGCATCGGCGACCTTGTAGGCTCTGCGTTCGGGCTGTACATCGTCGGGATCGCGGTTCGCCGTCGGATGCCGAAGGTGGTAATCGCACGGATGTTGCTCAATCTGGGGCTCGATGCCGTGTTCGGCGTGGTGCCCGTGCTCGGCGATCTGGCCGACCTCGCGTTCAAGGCCAACCAACGCAACCTCGCGCTGCTGGAGTCGAGACCGACGGCGAGCAAGCCCCGCGCATCTGATTGGCTAATCGTCGGCGGAGCCGTGCTCGCGTTCGTCGCCGCGATCGCCGGCGTGGTGTGGGCGATCGTCGCGTTCATTCGCGCGATCGCATGAGGACCGCTACGGGCGCTCGAGCTTGCGGACTTGATCCTTCCACTCGGCGATATGCGTCGATGTGATCCAGAACCCGCAGACCGCCACGATCCCCACGATCAACCACGCGAACCCGCCACCGGTTCCTCGCGAGGACAGCAAGCTGGCCACTACGACGCCTGCGGCGACGCCGATCGCCAAGCGCTTTTGCGTGCGCCGTGACCGATCGATCCATTCAAGTAGCTGTTCGCGATGTACCTCGCGCGTCATGAGTCATTGATGCATGGACCTGCCAGCCTCGGCTGAGGCAGGTTGTCGCATCGCCGTTGCCTCAATAACCGCCCGAGCCGGACCCTGACCCCGACGTCCAACCCGAGCCCGAGCCCGAGCCCGGAGTCGGCACGGCGAATCGCAGCGCCGACGATGCCGCCGCGATCTCCTCGTGCAGCGCTTTGAGATCGTCGAACAACACGAACACGTAACCCTCCGCCTGTGCGGTTCGCATCGTGAGGATCATGCATGTCGAGTAACCGGTCCACCCGGGCGCCCTTGGCCTGAACATTCCGAGCCGCGCATCGGCGGTCCCGAGCTGGCTGATCGCGAAGTCCGCCGGCAATCGGTCGAGCTCGACGCTTGCGCCCTTTCCAATATTGGCGACCGATGCCTTGATCAACAGCTCATACACGGCATCGTTGTCCGCACCGGGCGACGACTCCGGGGCGATTGGCCGGAACGCATAGCGCGCCTCTAGCTTCTTGCGCTTGGACTTGATCGCGAACGCATACTCCACGGCTCGGTTGTCTTTGACCGGCGCGAGCTCGAAGCCCGGTGGAATCGCGAACGTCAACCCCACCTTGGCGAGCTCGTCGGTCAGCGAAATCCGCCTGGTCTTTACCGCCGGTTTCTTTGGATCGGCGGCGCCGATCGTCGGACCGACAGCAGGAATCAGGAAACACAGCAGAGCTGCGAGGGCGCGTGTCTTCGTCATAGAAGCTCCAACCACAGACGGTTGAAACGTTCTACGACCTCGGCGCGAGCTAAATGCCCGCGCCAAGGTGATGCGAGATCGCGCCTACAGCGATTCGCTACTTGAGCGAAGCTTCGACGTCGGTCTCGAGCTGATCCCAGCTCTGCGAGACATCCGACTTGAACGCTTCCCAGTTGGCCTCGGTGCGGTCGGCCATCAGCGACAGCTTGGCCTTGGCTTCGTCACGGCGAACCCGGAACCGCGCGGCGGCATCCTTCGACGCTGCATCGCCACGCGCCTCGAGCGCATCGATCTTCGCATCGAGCTTGGCGACGCGCTCGTTCACGGCCTTCTCGAAGTCGACACGGGCCTTCGCGAGATCGAGCCTCGCCTCGTTAACGTCCTTGTTGGCCTCGGCCGCTTCGCCCTTCGCTTCGCGAACCGCTTCTTGCGACTTGCTGAGCTCGGACTGCGCCGACTCGACTTTGTCTTCCTTCTTGTTGCACGCGGTTACAACCAGCGACGCTGCGAGAACACCCGACCAAAATAGGTTGCGCATGATGAAAAGCTCCTTCGTAATGAAAGGCCTTCTCAAGCACGTCGCATGCCGGGAGCAACTCCGCGTGAATACATTGCGCGATGACCGCGGATGCGTGGTGCTCGCGCACAGCACGAGCGGCGGCGCACGAGACCCGGGGTGAAACCACGCCAACGCTCAATGGCGACGCGGACGGCACGCGGGTCCGGGCGAGAGACCGCGTCGCGCCCCGCTTCGGGCTCGTGGGCGGCGACGGAGCACTCCAGCCGTGCCGATTATCGCGAGCCCTTCGGGGCGCGCCCTTCGTACGCGGCTTTGAGCCCAGCGACGTCGAGCTTCACCATATTCAGCATCGCTTCGGCGGCGCGGCGGGCTTTTTCGCGATCCGGATCCGCGATCATCTCGTTGAGCACGGTCGGAACGATCTGCCAGGACACGCCGAACTTGTCCTTGAGCCAGCCACATTGCTCGGTCGAGCCGCCCTTGCTCAGCGCGTTCCAATAGCGATCGACTTCCGCTTGGTCGTCGCAATTGACGACGAACGAGATCGCGTGATTGAACGCATCGAGCGGACCGGCGCTGATCGCGGTGAACGGTTGGCCGAACAACGTGAAGTCGACGATCTTCACCGAACCGGCGGGTCCACTCGGCGAGCTCGCCGGCATCGCCGTCACGCGATCGACCTTCGAGTCGGGAAAGATCGACGCATAGAATCGCGCGGCATCCTCAGCTTCGCGCGCGTACCACAGGTGCGGAGTGATCTTCTGGATCGTCTTCGTAGGCATGGGCTTCCTCTTGGCTAAGGGTTCGCCCGAAGTATGTCGTGATCGATCGCGATGGCACGCGATCGAGTTGCGAGCGATCGCGCACGGCCCGTGACCGCAATAGACAGCCGTGCGCGTGCGCGACGTGCTCAACGGCTCGATCGCGCCGAGCGATCGCTAGCCGCGAAATCCACGAAGATCGATCAACACCGCGCGCGCGTAATGAGCCGAATCAGGCCTTGACCGCTCACCGACCTCGAGCGGGGCGACCTTGATGTCATGGCCGATCACCAAGAGCAGACCTTCGGTGGCCGTGTCCTGCCGTTCGTGGCCGGTCGTCTCGTGACCGTGCGAATCGAGGACGTAGAGCGTGCGCGATGCGGAACGCAGCAGCTGTGGGGTTGCGATGCCGGCTTGATCGGCGAGGTCGACGATCGATCGAATGTGCTCCGCCGATGTCGCGAGCACGTCACCGCGTTGCACGTCATCGAGGCGATCCAACCGAGCCAGGCTGGGTTGGAGGCCGCGCAGCCGATCACGGTGATCGTGGATCTCGAGTAGCGTTGGCCACAGCCGATCGACATGATCCATCACCACGTCGTCCGTAAGCCCTTCGACCAGCGCACGCTTCTGTTCGATCGACAGCTCGCTGTCGGGCGTCTTTGAGCTGGTCGCGAACGTCGGCTCCGAGTCGTAGGCGCGCTCTGATGCCGAGCGTCCCGTGCCGGTGCCGGTGTACACAGCAGCTTCGGGGCTGTCGGTCGCTTGCTCGGTCTCGGTCTCGGCGGCCTCGATCTCAAGCTGTGGTTCCGGGGCCGACACCTTGGGATCGACTCTGATCATGGCGGGCGCATGTTACCACCCGACATCCCACTGCCTTCCCGCGACGCGGGAACTGTCCTGCGAAACCTGCAGGAAGCTGACGCAGCGGCGCCACAGTTGACCGCTCGGTGCAACGGGGGATCGCTGACTTGGCGTTGGATGCGCTGGAACCAAGTTTTGCAGAACACCGCTGCGTGCGGCTGTTGGTCATTCTGGCAATTCTGTCACTCGCACCCGCGTGCGATATCGACTGCTTCGACGATGGTCCGCTCGAGGCGAGCTATCACCAAGGACGGTTCGACGCCGAGCAAACGAATGCACTCGAATACGACCGCGGCCGCGGTGTCGGTCTCGCGCTGACCCGCGGCGATGGCGAGCGTGACGGCGAGCGCGACGGCTACGACGATGGCTACGCCAACGGCTATCACGGTCCATTCGGCTACTCCGCCGGATACGACGATGGCTTTGCGACCGGCAGCAACGACGGCGCGAGCGATCCATACGCGTGCAGCGATGGGGCCGCTGCTGGTTGGGCGGCAGGCGAGAGCGCGGGCTACTCCGATTCGTACGACGCGGGTTGGTCGGAAGGTTGGGACGTCGGATACAGCGAAGGGTTCGCGGCGGGCGCGGGCTCGTGCACGGCCGCACGGCTGGCAGCTCCGGCGGAGCCAGAGCGTGACGATAACGCGGACGCGGATCCTGACGATCTGCGGGTATGCGAGCGCCGCGGCTTCACCGACACACTGGATCCTGCGGCCTACGATCATGGCGTGAGCTCCGGCAAGCGCGACAACCCCGACTACCAAGCCGGCTATCAAGCGAGCTACGGCCCTTCGTACGTGGCGGGCGAGAATGACGGCAGCGACATCGGCTACAGCGACGGCTACGACGATGGCTATGGCAGCGGGTACGACGCCAGCTACGGGGCGGTGTACGCCAACTGCTACGACGCGAATTACAGCGCCGGCTACGACAACGGATACGGTGGCGGTTACGACACCGGCTGGTCATCGGGCTACAGCGATGGGTATTCGAGCGGTTACGACGCTGGCGAGGATTGCGAGCCGGCCGGAGAGTAGGAAACGCTTGCGCGCGCACTGGTGATTCGAGTAATCGTCAAGCCCAAGGGCTCTATGCGCGTGCACGTCATCATGACCATCGCCGCGCGCACTGCTGGGTAGTGCGCGGCCCGCGCTCGCCCGGACACCACCACTCCGTCGACGCCGCGGCCACGCCCGGTGTCGCTATGCCAGCCACGTCCGCGCAACGCCGTCTAGCGCTGCACCCATCCCATGCGTTCGCAATCGTCTCAGCAAACTCGAAAGAACAGGTGGACTCGGATCCTGCAGATCGCCGGTGAAGCCGGAACGATCGCGATGAGCCTGCGCGACCAGCCACGTCCACTCGACTGGATCGGCGTCGGACTGCGAGTGATCGGCCTCGGGTTGACCATCAACGACGAGCGCCGCCGCGCCAACGCAGGCGATCCGTGGCGCTACTTCAGCGACGTCGCCGGTGACGAGTGGACCGAGGTGCCGGAGGAGTTTCGCCGGTTGATGATCGAGCACGTGCAGTCGCCTCAGGTCGACGAAGCGTACTGGGATGGCGACGTCGACGCGGCCTATGTCAGCCGCGGCCGGATCGGTGACGAGGTCGTTGGTTGGGTGGCCGAGCGCGACAAGATCGTCGACGGTCCGTACGTACTCACCAAGCGCCAGGTCGAAACCTACAGCGCGCTGGGTGATCGCGTGTGGCGCAGGCTCGGTACGCGATACGCGTATTACGGTTCGTCGGGACTGGTCGGCGATCCGTTTGCCAATAACGACGTGATCGCGACGGCGCAGATGACAAATCTCGCGACTCGGATCAAGCGGTTCGTCGACGCCGGTGAGCCGCGCAGCTACTTGCTGGCTGGCCCACCGGGGACCGGAAAGAGCTTGGCGATCCGATGGGCGATCGGCTCACTCGGCATGACGTCGCTGCGGATCGATCTCGCGGTATTGGCGCGCATCCATGGCACGTTTGGTTCGTCGATCCCGACCAGCCTCGAGACGTTGCTGCGGCTCTTGCGGCCGCGCGCGATCATCCTCGACGACCTCGATCGCATCGACGTGACCGCCGCGCTGCTGGCGTTCCTCGAGCTCGCCCAGCGAACCTCGGTCGTGGTGGTCGCGTCCGCAAACTCGGTGACCAAGATGATGGGTGCTGCGCTGCGACCCGGCCGATTCGACGAGATCATTCGGATCGACCGGCTCGATCCGGAGGTGCTGCGAACGTTACTCGGCGACGACGGTGATCTGTTCGACCGGCTGGCCGCGTTGCCGGCCGCTTACGTCGTCGAGCTGATGAAGCGCCGCCGCGTGCTCGGTCGCGATACCGCAGTGGCGGAGCTCGACGAGCTGATCGCCCGGTGCGACAAGATTCGCGCGAGCTCGGACTCGGACTCGGACTCGAGCCTTTGACGGTGCGGGGAACGAGCTTGGCTAGTGTTCTCGCAGCACGCGGGTCACTACCTCGAGCAGCGCATCGATCTTCAGCGGCTTTCTCACGAACGCCGCGGCGTTGAGCGGTCCAACCTTGTCGTTCGCGTGCCCATCTGCGGTGAACACCGCGATCGGGATCGCCGCAAACGTCGGATTCTTGAGCTGATGCTCCCGGAACTGGTATCCGTTCATGTTCGGCATCATCAGGTCGAGCAGGATCAAGTCTGGTCGTCGCTGCTCGCTGGCGAGATACGCGAGCGCCAAGGAGCCGTCGGCAGCGGCCGACACCGAGTAGCCCTCGTCCTCGAGAACTTCGACCACAGTTTCTCGCACGTCGCGATCATCTTCGACGACGAGGATGTGAGTAGCGTGGTTCGAGCTAACCATCACGACATGCTCCCCAGGCTTGGGCCGGGATGCGCAGCGTACCGCGGTAAGCGGACCGTGAACACCGTGCCTTCGCCAGGACAGCTCGCGACGTCGATGTCTCCGCCATGGGCATCGATGATCTGCCGTGTGATGTAGAGACCGAGGCCAAGCCCGCCGTAGTGTTGCACCGGTACCGCTCGCTCGTATTTCCCAAAGATCCGGGTGACATCCTCATGGGAGATCCCGATCCCGCGGTCGCGCATCGTGAGGTGAACATCGTTTCCGCGGAGGGCAAGCTTCAGATCGACAGGCTTACCGGGAGCGTACTTGAGCGCGTTCGCGATCAGGCTCGTCAGCACCTGATCGATTCGTGCGCGATCCCAGCGGACATCGAGCGTGTCCGGGCACACCACGGAGACCGCGCATCCGGCGCGTGCCGAGTCTTCCGCAAATCGATCGACGACTTCGTCGACGAGCGATGACACCATGAACTGCTGGAGCTCGAGGCGCAGCGAGCCCACGCCGAGCCGGTTGACGCTGAGCAACGAGTCGACGAGCGCGGCGAGCCGGTCGGCTTGACGAGCGGCGACCCGGACCTTTCGACGGATCTGTGGTTGCTCTGCAACGTCATTGCGGTCGAGCATGCGCTGCAGGCCATCGAGCTGCAGCTCGAGCGCAGTGAGCGGCGTGCGAAGCTCGTGGGATGCGATCGAAACGAACTCGTCGCGAGCGACGATCGCAGACTTGAGATCGTCTTCCATCTGCGCGGTGTCCGTGATGTCAGCGATCAGCGCGACAAATCCCTCGACCTTGCCGGCGACGACATACGGCGTGTAAACCGCGCGAACATCGCGAGCTCCGGTCGCGTAGGGAACGCGGGTTTGGTAGGTGGTCGGATGGCCGGCGAGTACGGCACGGACATGCGGCTCCATCACGTCGTATGCGTCGGGACCGACGACGTCGATCAGGGATTTGCCGACCAACTCGCTGGGTTCGACACCGAACCACTTGGTGTAGGTCGCGTTCACGAACACATAGCGCTCGTCGCGATCGACGAGCGAAATCAGCACGGGAAGCGAATCACCGATCACGGTGAGGCGTTGCTTCGCGGTCTCGACCATCCTGAACGTCTGCCACTGATGCACCACCAGCGCGGCGCGGTCGGCGAGCTCTTCGAGCAGCTTCAGATCGGCGTTGACGTACGGTGCGCGCGTTCCCGATAGCCGGCGCGCGACGCTGACGATCCCCACGATCGATCCTCGGGCGCGCAGCGGCACCACCATGACGCTATGGAGCCCGAGTTGCTCGACCAACGACTGCCGATCGGACGGTGCGATCCGCGCGGCCATATCGCTGGGCGAGATGCTCCACATCACGACTGGCTGGCCGGTGCGCAGGACCTCGGGGCCGATCGCATCATTGGTATCGCTCGCCGGTGTGCCCTCGAGCAGCTCGCGGATCTCCGGCGATGAATCCCACAGTCCGACCGGCGGTTCGAAGCGCTGGCCATCCGGCGACAGCAGACGGATCGAGCACAGGTCGTGTAACGCGTCCGCGATGTGGCGGGCGATCTTGTCGAACAACACCCGGACGTCTTCATCGGCACCCGAGAACAGCCGCGATGTCGTGGCCAGGATCTCCAGTCGCGCTACCGCAGCGCGTTCCTCGGTGATGTCGCGCGCCATGATGTAGACGCGTTCGTCGACGAGGTATAGCCGTTGATTGTACCAGCGCTGATGTTCCGGATCGAAGTACTCGAGTTGCTCTGCGCTCCCCGTACGGCCGACGCGCCGAACCACGCTGGCCATCTGGCTGGCACAGCCGAACAGCGCCGTGACCGGCGCGCCGACCACGTCCACCGACGACCGGCAGAACGTTCGCGATGCAACGGCGTTCACCGAAACGATGGTGCCGCCGCGGTCGCAACACACGACCGAGTCCGACAACTGTTCGACCAAGCGATCGATGCTCTCCATGGCATTACTACGTGGATGGTTCGCCGCGCGGCAACTCCGCGACGAATGTGGTCTCTCCGCCCGAGCTCGACACCGCGATCGCGCCACCATGCGCGAGGATGATCTGCTGGGTGATGAACAGCCCGAGTCCGAGGCCGCTGACGTGCTCGCGGTGCTCGTGCGAGCCGCGGAACGGCTCGAACAGCACGGGGACTACGCTCTCGGGAATCTCACCGGCATTGGTGACTCGCAGCACCACGCGGTCGTGATGAGTTCCGTCGATCTGGACGTGTACCGGCGTCCCGGGCGCACCGTGTTGGCAAGCGTTGCCCGCGATGTTCGACACCACCTGTCCGAGCCGATCGGGATCCCACCAGCCATGGGTGCTCCCCACGACCTCGAGCCGGATGGCTCGTTCGGGATTGGTGTCTTCGAGCTCGCCGACGATCTGCTTGCAAACCCGCAGCAGCTCGAACTGGCGGCGGTCGAGCGCGATGCCGCCACCGGAGCGGGCACGCGTGAAGTCGAGCAACTGATCGATCATTCGCGCCATGCGCTCGCCACTCGATAGCACGCGGCTGATCGGCCGCCGGATCTGGTCGTCGCTGGCGCGTCTCAGCACGAGCTGAGCGCCCGTGAGGATCGCGCCGAGCGGATTGCGGAGATCATGTCCGAGGATCGCCGCGAACATCTCGTTGAGCCTGACCGTGGTCTTCAGTCGTTCAACCAGCTGCTCGCGCTCGGCGAGGGTCTGCTTGTGCTCGGTAATGTCGGTACGACTGATCAGAACTCGGTCGCACCCCGACGGCGGGAACGCCATGGTGGCCAGCACGTCGATCCGCCGCCCGCGCAAGGTCTGGAGTTGTTGCTCGCCGGAGGTAACCCGCGCACCGTCCATCAACGCCACCAGCTCTTCGATGAATCGCGCGCGGCTCTGTGGAATGAAGATCGGCCGCAGCGAAAATAGATCGGATCGTTGATCGGCCTCGAGCAACTCCACCATTGCCTCGTTGACGTCGCAGACCTTGACCAATCCGACGGCTTCGTCGACGAGCTCGGGGTGGTCGTTGAGATATCCGCGCAGATCGGTCACGCCGCCCGCCACCACCGCATCGAGCCGCTGCTTCACCGCGCGATAGTCCTTCTCGGCGATCCCTACCGCGGCAGATTCGAAGATATAGCGATAGCGGGCTTCGTTCTCTTGGAGTCGCGCGTGCGTCGCCTCTTTCGTTCGCACCAAGCGCGCGCGCTCGAGCGCCTGTGCGATTTGGCTGGCCATCGCGAGGAGTGCGTCGCGCTCCACCAACGAGAACGCCTTCTCGACACCGAAGCTCAAGGCGAGCCCTCCGACCGACACGCCGTGGACGAGCAGTGGCAGCGCGATCGTCGATTGCAGTCGATCGGCGGGGATAGGGGCGGCAGCGTTCGCCGCGTCAGCTACGGAGGAGGCCACGGAAGCTACAGAGGACACGGCAGGATACGCGGCGACCAAGCTCGCATGATCCTCGATCCATAGCGGACGCTGCTCGCGGATCGCGTCGGCGAGCGGCAGCTTGGCGTCGAGCGACAACACACGGACCCGGTCCGATGGCACGAAGCCGTGGTGCGCGACCAGCTGAAATGCGCCGTCGTCGAACACGTAGAGCACCGAGGCGGCCGCCTCGAGGTGCTCGAGCGCGTGGTTCATCGCGGCATCGATTACCTGTTGCTGCGTCGTGCTCGCCGCAAGCGCCGCGGTGAGCGCTTGTAGCTTGGCGATCCGAGCTGCCGCTTGTTCGGCATCACGCCGCGCTTGTTCGACGTCGGCATAGAGCCGCGCATTTTCCAGCGCGAGCGCCGCGCGGTCTGACAGCTCTTCGAGGAGGCGCAGCTCGTCCGCATCATACGCGCGGCCCGTGGAACGCGACGCGGCGAGCGCGCCGAATGTCCGGGTCCCGGCGCGCAACGGAAAGATCGCCGCGGTGCGTGGTCCGATCTGCTCGATATAGTCGTGGATCTCGGTACCGCGGTACTCCTGCGCGATCTCCGACCGGTGGACGTCGCGAATGATCACCGGTTTGCCGGTGCGGATCACCTGGCCGAAATACCCGCGCCCGGCGGGGCGCGGTGCGGTCATCAGTGCGCGTTGCGCATCATCGAGGTCGATGCCATGGCGGTGCCAGGACGCGCGGTGGATGCTCATCGTACCTTCGGGACACAGCGTGCGAACCGAGCAGCTGTCACCGACGACCTCGGCGACCCGCCGAACCACGGTCTCGAGCAGGCGCTCGACATCGACGCCCGCAGCGGCAAACGCACGCGATGCCTCGGCGAGCAGGTCGGCGCGCGCCGCGTACGCCTGGGCGGCGTCGCGAGCGATGTTGGCCTCCCGAAACAGTCGCGTGTTGTCGACGTATGCCGCCGCTCGGTTGGCGACGTCTTGGGCAGTCGCGAGATCAACTTCGTCGTGACGGTGGTTGCCCTCGTTGCACGCCAGCAGGACAGCGCCGACCGTGGTGGACCGCCCCCGCAACGGAACCACCATGAACGAGTTCACGCCGAGGCGCTGTAACAAGCTCACCGCTTGTGGGTCCCGATGATCATCGTCACATAGCAACAGCTCGGGCGAGGCATCGCTCACCAGCACGGGTGAGCTGGTGGCGAGCACCTCGGCCACGGGTCGCGGGAGCTGCAGCAGCGTTCGGCATTGCGCGGTCAACTGCTCGGTGAGCTGGGGATGCGATGCGAATTGCTGGAGCTCATCCGATTCGGCGACGTAGAGCACACACCAGTCGGTGAGCTCGGAGCGCAGCACGTCGACAAACCGTGGCAGCGTCGCTGCCTCGTCGAGAGATTCGTTGAACAGTGCCGTGACCCGCGCCACCAACCGCTCGCGATGCTCTCGCCGGATCCGCTGCGTGACATCGTGGAAGATCGAGAACACCAGCTGGATCGAGCCGTCGGTCGAGAAGATCGGAACCGCGTTGAGGATGCTCCATCGATCGATCCCGGTCTCGCGCGAGCGCCAGCGGATCAGCGCGCCTTCGGGAGCTCGTTTGCCTTCGAACGCGAGCCGGGTCGGCAGCTCCTCGAGCGGGAATCGTTCGCCGGTCGTGCGGAACAACTCGAACTTGCCGAACACCTCGGCGCGCGGCGCCCGCTGCAGTGACTCGGGATCGGCATACCCGCAGAACGCAGCGGCTGCGTCGTTCGCATAGACCATCCGGCCGGTCGCATCGATTGCAGTCACACCATCGGTGTCGGTCAGCTCTTGCGCGGCCTGACGCACGATCTCGAGCACGCTGCCACTGTTCGGCACCGTCGAGAGCTCCTGCAGGATCTCGATCAGTCGAGCGGTGTGGCGCAGCGCGAACTCGCGCTCCCACGGCGGACCTGCTGGCTTTGCGTCGATCTCAATGCGAGGTGTCATATCGCTGATATCGAGGCTGACTCGCTGCCCACGGCGTTCACCACCGTCCACTCCTACCTCGGAGCTACGTTTTATCCCGCAACGTCGAGAATGCAACGCGCGAATCGTTCACGATCTCGCGAATCTCGCTGTGCGCGAGTGCCACAGCGAAGGATGATGAGATTTCAGCGGCAACGCGCTGAATGTCACCGCACTACGGCAAACGATTCGGGTCACGAGACCAGGCTCGTACGATCTACGCATGCATGGAGTGGCGCTGGTGATCGCGATCGCTGTCGTGCCGAGCGCTCAGCTCGCCGCCTCCGCGCGACTGACCGCGCATCCGGATACCTTGCGCGCGCCGTGGAGCGCCGAGATCGAGGCGTGACTGCGCACGAACAGCATCATGCGCTCGGCACTCGTCACGCTCGATGCGCGCGCATCTCGCATGACCCTCGAGACGCGAGTCTGCGACGCCGAGGGTACAGACAAAAAAAACGGGGCTAGCAGCCCCGGGGTCGCGCCGTAGTTCCACTCGACGCTACTGGAACGCTTTGGTCGCGGCTTCGAACTCGCTGCGCGCGCTGGCGTCCGAGATCGCATTCGACAGCGCACGGATCAGCGCGCTGATCTGAGTGCGTCCGAGCATCTCTGGCGGAATGCCGAGGTTGTCGAGCTCGCGTTTGAACGCGACCTTTCCGAACGGACCCATCGCTCGGAAGAATGCTTTCTGGACTGCCTCCACGGCGCCGGGCAACGGTTGAGCGACTCCGCCCGGCGCGGGCATCGTCGGTGCCGGCGCTGGCGCCGAACGTCCCATCGGCGGAGACAGACCCAGAATCTTGTAGACGATCGAGATCAGCGATTGCTCGGTGAACGGCTTGGGCAGGTACTCCGCAGCGCCCTGCTTCTTGCCCCAGAAGATGTCGCTGTCGGCGTTCTTCGTGCTCACGAGCACGACCGGAATTTTCGAGGTCACCGGGTCCTCGCGAAGCGTTCTCATCGCTTTGAACCCGTCCATCTGTGGCATCACGATGTCCATGAGCACCAGATCGGGTTTGCATTCCTTCGCTTTCGGCAACGCGTCGATTCCGTCGGTGGCGAAGGCGACCATGTGCCCGAGTCCCGATAGAACGCGACCCATGATCTCGCGTGACGTTGCTGCATCATCCACAACTAGAATGCTGGCCATCGGCGTTCTCCCTCTTTGTTACGGCACGTCGTCGATCCCCATCGACGGTCCCTCGACTAGAAGAGCATCGGCACCGAGCGAAAAACATCCAGGGGTGCCCTAGTACGAGTCATCGTTTCCGCGGGTTGGTGGTGAAGATCCCCTCGTGCCTTGTCGGAGATTCTCTTAATGCCCTCTTTATGCACTGTATATCGTCGCGAGAACGCTGTGGAAAACAATCTGCGCGGTGTTCCTGCTACCTCTGCGGCGCGCTCTCACACGGGGGTACTGTAAACGATCAGCAATGACGAACTCGACCGGAGCAACGCGGGTTCCGAGGAAAATTACAAAATCGTCATCGGGAGCCGGCCCGGCGGTGGGCTCAGAATAGCAGCGCGACCAGCGCGATCGTCACGAACCGCAGGGTTCGACCCAGCATCCCGATCGTGACGAACGGACGAAATTTGATCGAGAGCATGCCCGCGAGCAGGCTGACGATGAAAAACGGCGGCAGGCCGGTCGACGCCGACACGAACAACAAGACGAACGGCTTGTCTCGCCATTTGTCGACGAGCGCGCGAGCCTTGGCCAGCTTCGCCTCGTATTTAGGTCCGCGCCGTCCGCCGAGCGACGATGCACTGCGCGCCGCTTGATAGATGCCGATCTTCGCGACCATCTGACCGGCGGCCACGATCACGCCGAGCACGACCGCGAGCCAGACATTCCCGGTTACGACTGCCACCCCGATCAAGTAGAGCTCGGCGTTGACCACGGGAATGAATCCCGAGAGCACCGCGACCACGAAGGTCGCGGCATAGATGCCGAGCGTCGCTTCGAGCCCGTCGATCACGTCCAGCGAGCCTCGGGCGGCTCGAGTTGGTGCATGCGCACCGCCGTCCACACCTTGAGCACCAGGATCGCACCACAGACGATCGATCCGAGCACCGCCGATTTGGTCAGCACGAGCACACCGGTGACCACGGCGCTGTTGAGCAGCTTGCCGGCCGGCGACCAGTTCCACACCCAGATCGGCCGATCGACCTTGTAGAAGTAGTTGGGGCTCTTGATCGGCCAGCGCATGAACTGGTTCGACAGATAGTGATCGATGCCCATGAACTGAAACAAGAACATCGCGACCGGCACGATCAGCTGCGGATACAGCACGACGTAGTTGAGATAGAAGAACGCGACCAGCACGCGGTCAGCGAGGATGTCCATCTGCGCGCCGATTCGGGTTTCGGCGTTGAACTGTCGCGCGAGAAATCCGTCGAGCACATCGAGCAGCCAATACACGCCGAGCCCGATGAAGTTCCAGGTCTCGTTTCGGGTGACCGCCGCGTAGGCGAAGATCACCAAGCCGGCGACCAAGCGGATCGCGGTGACGAGATTGGCCCAGGTTCGCCACGATTCGCGCAGAGGCTGTGCTGACACGTCACCTTCCCGAGACGAGATCTCGTCTAGATGTTGTACGGCAGGCCCGTGCATTCGCGACGAGTTAGCTCGAATTTGCCGATTTGTGCAAGGGTTGGCACCGACGGAGCACGTCGGGCGAGGCACGGGTATGGTTGCGTCATGACGTCGCCTACCAAGCTGACCGACAGCCAGATCACGGCCGAGCTCAAGACCACCGAGGGCTGGACGCGCGCAGCCGACAAGCTCAACCGTACGTTCGAGTTCAAGGATTTCGTTACGGCGTTTTCGTTCATGTCCGGCGCTGCGCTGGTCGCCGAGCGAATGAACCATCATCCCGAGTGGTTCAACGTCTATCGCACCGTCCGTGTCGAGCTTGCCACCCACGACGCGAACGGGATCACCGCGCTCGACTTCGAGCTGGCGCGTGCGATGAACAAGCTCGCCGCGCCGCTGACGTAGCGGCTCATCCGAGCTGAGTCGGCTCCGGCTCAGGCGCGCATCTTGCGCCGCTCGACGACCAGCGGCAGCGGCTTGCCGTCGCGGCTCAACGTGATCTGTACCGTCGTTCCGATCGTGCCGCGGATCTTCGCCACGGAGCCATCGACGCCGAGCTTGGTTACCGAGACGCCGTCGACCGCGATGATCCGATCGCCCATCACGATCCCAGCAGCATGTGCGCCGCCGCCCTCGAAGACGCCGTCGACGCGCAGCGCATCGCCATCAGCGGCGAGCTTGACGCCGATCCCGACGAGCTCGAGCGACGGCGTTTCGCCTTCACCGAGCCTGGTCAGCGCGATCGTGATGGGTCCGAGGGTCGCCCCATCGCTCGCGGTCATCCCCGCTTCGACCTTGGGATGAAACCCTCCCGCGGCCACGGTGACCGACAGCGGACCCGGCGGAATGCCGGTGAGCTCGAAGCTGCCGTCGGCGCGGGTCACGGTGCCAGCGTTAGCCGGCTGTGGGCTGGCGCCACCGCCGGGCGCTTCGCGCATGACCCGCGCGTATTTGAGGCCGGCGGCGTCGTCGCTCGCCACCACGCGGCCTCGCAACGTTGCCCCCGTGGTCACCGCGATCCGCAACGATGTCGTCGAGGAGCCGATGGTTGCGGTTGCCGATACCGGGGAGCTCGGCGCCCACCCAGCCGCAGCCGCGATCACCTCGTAGTCACCTGCAGGGACGTGGACCTCGAACTTGCCGCGCGGATCGACGAATGATCGCGCGACGATCATCTCGCGTGCCGCACCGACGCGGCGATACACGAGTAAGGTAAACGCACCGGCCGGATGATCGGTGCTGTCGACGACCGCGCCGACCAGCTTCGCCCCTCCGTCCATGATCAACTTGACGTCCCGTGCACCGCCGCGGACGCCGCGTTGGACCGCTGGCGCAAGCGATTCGGATTGTGCGGCGAGCGAGTATTCGCCATCGTCGAGTTGATCGAGGAAGAATTCGCCGTCGTCGCTCGTGGTCGCGAACGCCACCGCGCGCGGGGCTTTCTCGTCGCCATCGGGCATCGCCCGGACGAGGACGTCGGTGAGCGGCTGGCCGTTGGCGTCGACGACGCGACCCGTGATCGTCGCGGTGCGAGCGGGTACGTCTGCGATCTGGATGACCAGCTGATGCGTGATCGCCACGTTGCCATCGAGCCGAGCCCAACCGCGCTGCGACCCGCGCACCGCTTCGAACACGGCGTCGTCGGCTGCGTGAAACGTGAACCGGCCATCCTTGCCGGTCGTCCATTCCGTATCGAGCTTCTCGATCGTCTGTTCGCCCGCTGGCGTTCCGAGTAGGCGGACCCGGGCACCAGCGACCGGAGCGCCTTTGCCATCGACGACGCGGCCGTGATAGTCGACCGCCGGAAACAAGAACACGGTGAGGCCTCGCACCGCTCGATCCTTGGCGAGCGCGACGCGGATATTGGAGTGCAGGAGCTCGGGCGCGTACGGCAGGAATCCGGCGGCGCTGATCGCCGTTAGCGTTAGCTCGCCGGGTGCTGGCGGTGCGAGCTCGAACGAACCATCGTTGCGACTCAACACCGTCGTGACTTGGCCATCGTTGCCGAACGTCAGCTCGGCGCCCTCCACGCCGTCGCCGGTGGACCAGTTGATCACGCGTCCGGACACCACGCCGCCGGCGCGATCGACAATCTCGATGATCGGCTTGCTCTGGCCGGGCGAGACGATCTCCGCGGCGGTTGGCTCGAGCTGACCTGGAGCGAGCTTGCGAGGAGATTTGGCAGCGCCGGTCACGGACGACGGGTTTGCGACCACGCTCGCGGTTCGCTCGGATCGCAGGCCGAACAGCACCGCGCCGCCGATCAGCACGAGCACGAGCACCACGAGGGCGATTACCGAGGTCTTGGTCTTCACAGCGACTCCGATCGGGGCAAACGGGATCAGTGCACGCCGCCAATCGGGCGACGTAGCTTCGAGAGCAGCGCGCAGCCGGTCGAGCCCGGTGTTGAGGCGCCAGCGGATCGTGGCAGCAGGAACTCCGAGTGCGCGGCCGATCGCCGCTGCCGATTGTCCGTCGAGATAGCGACGGATCACGGTGTCTCGGAACGGTTCGTCGAGCGCGCTCAGCGCTGCGGCCAATCGCTCCAACGCACGCGCGCGATCGAGCGCCGCGTCAGGGCGAGCCTCGAGCGCGCTGGTCTCGATCGGTGCGAGTGCGAGCTCGCGAGCCTTGCGCCGGGCAGCGCTGCGCACATCCATCCGCCGGCGATTGATCAGCACGCGGATCAGCCATGGCCGGATCGGTCGGTCGTCGGTGGGAGCATGTTCCAGCGTCGCGGCAGCCGCGTCTTGGATCAGATCCTCAGCATCGGGATCGCCGTGAACGAGCGAGCGAGCGAGTGCGCGCATCCCGTCCAGCTCCTGCAGCGCAGCGTCCACGTTCACGGACGGAGAATGCCGCGGCGTCGCCAAGTGTTGGTGAAAACCGAGTACGCTCGATCGAGTCGACCAAAATCAGCTGGTTGCGCATGCTGTGCGGTGCTCGCATCGAGCAACGCGAGCAGGGCGCCGCAGATCATGCGTGGGATCGCGGTTCGCCGGGCCTGGCGGCACGGTGCGTGCACGCGCACATGATCATGCTGATGCCCAGCGTCAAGCGGTACATGACGATCGAGCCGTACTCGATCGCGTACAAGGACAGCCTATCGCGGGCGAAACAGCTGATGTGTGAGCACCTGATCCGCCACCTGCCGGTCGTCGATGATCAGGGTCAGCTGGTCGGCATCATTTCAGATCGCGACGTCGACGTGATCGCTGCAATTCCCGAGGTCGATCTGGTGCGCGTCGAGGTCGCTCGCGTGATGGCGGCGCCGCTGTACGTATGGACCGACACACCGATCGACGAAGTCTCGACATTGATGGCCGAGTCCAAGCGCGACTGCGTCGTGGTTCGCGGTGGCCACGGCATGGTGGGCATCTTCACCGCGACCGACGCACTCGATGCGCTCGCAGATCTCGCGCGAAGAGCGACTGCGTGAGACACCCCGAAGGCCTCCCACCTCGGTGATCGGTTCTCCATGGTCGCGGGCGGGTCGACGTTGCAGGAAGACAACGCTCAGTCCGCGAGCTCGAACGTGACAGACAGCCGGGGCCGCGAGCCATCGCCGATCGGCGCTTCGGACGACACGAACCACACCGACGTCTGCGGTTCCATGGCCGGAGCATCGATCGTAAACGCGAGCCCGAAGTTGTTCGTCGGAGCGGCGACCCAACCGCTGACCGCGGAGGTCAGCGACACCGAGTACTCCATGCCGAGCACGGTTGCGTTCGGCAGCACGGCCTCGTCGGTGCTCGCGCAGGAGCCAGTGCCACATCCAGGCGATGTCCACGGCACGCCGGTCTGCCGGCACGTCCAGTTTGCGCAACCATCGGTCTCCGGCGCCGCATTGGTCCCCTCGTCCCACGATTCGAGGGCGCGCGTGAACCGGATCGGATAATTGGTCGTCGCCTCGACATTGGTCGACAGGTCCAGCGTCAACGTCGCGCTGGTGATCGTTGCGGTCGTCGGGATCGCACTCAGGTCGAACCGCAGCAGCCCCACCATCAACGGATCGCTGTCCGCTCGAAACTCGGGAAACCCACCATAGTTCCAGGTCTGCTCACCCGTTGCGCCGCGGATATAGGTGTCGGCGGTCACGTCACGAACGTCGTCGACCATCGCGCCGCTGTTGTTCTCGCCAAACACCAAGGTGCGAGGACCCGATGGATCGAATCGACACGCGTCATCGGCGAACGTGCAGGTCACGCCTTCGCATGCAGCGCGATGCTCTCCCACCAATGAGAAACACACGCAGCCAGCGCCGTCGCCGGCGGTCGCGCCGGTGCCGGTAGCGAGCACGGGACCGCCGGCGGTTGCGCGACCCGACACCCGCACGCTCATCGCTGCAGGTGGAATGTCGATCGGCAGCTCGGAGTCGGTTGCACTCGCCAAAACCATGGTCTTGGCGATCGCCGTGCCGCTGGCATCGAGAAACTCGAGCTCGAGCGTCCCCGAGCCAACAGCGGACGCGAGCTCGGCGCGATCACCGCGCCCGCAGACATGGATCTGCGCGGGCTGTGCGGGATCGGGATCATCACCGCATGCCGCGACGAGCACGCCAGCTAGATAGATCGCGAGCGTTCGCCTAGAAGTGCGGGACAACGTGCACTCCTTGCGGTGGAATCGGATCGTCCTCGCCACCGACCTGCCAGATCACGATCGCGCTGGTCGCGACGAGTCCTGCGGCCGCCACCCAGAACCACGGGCGGCGATAGATCGGAGATGCGGCCTCGGGTTCGTCGGCGACCACGGGCGGCGCGGTGATCGGTGGCGGCGCCACCTCGGGCGTCGGGATCGTGAGCTTGATCTCGGACGCGGCGAGCAGTCCCTGCACGATCTCGTCATCGGTCGCGGCGTCAGAGACCGTGACGGTCTTGGTGGCCTTGCAGCGATCGAAGCGGGTCAGCTCCTGGGTGTCGCCAAGCGAACGGCTGACCAGCAGAACGTCGACCTCGCCTTGGCAGTCATCGCCGATGTCAGTGAGCCGAAGCTTGGGCCGCGCGCCGATCCGTGCACGAACCCGCTCGACGACCTCGCGCACTTTCGGGCTGTCTTCTTCGACCGTCAGCTTGAGCGCCGGGGCATAGCGCATCAGTCGTTCGATCAACTCCTCTGCACGCGGAGTCTCGCCACGTGCGAGCGCGATCTGAACGCGGCTGATCGTGCCCGCGACGAACGCGCCGGGATCGGAGACCAAGCTCGGCCTCCGCGCCCCGGCATCGAGGGCAACGTCGAGGATGTTGGCGGCGTCGTCGATCGAGCCAGCGGCAATTAGTGGCTGCGAGCGAACCAGTAAGCCGGTGACATCCAGAGCGGTCGCGCTGTCAGAATGTGGCACCCCGGTAACGAGTTGGCCTCGCAGGCGCAACGCTAGCCGCTCCGCGACGCGGTGCGTGCGATTCACGACGGTTACAGCCGTATCACCGCGATTTGGCAGTGTGAGCGAGGCGACGCGTGGCCCGGTTGAGGACGTGTTTGCTTGCGCACCAGCACGCGCAGGTGCGAAAAGTGCGGTGCAAATCACGGCGACGATGGCCGCGATGCGGGGGCAGCGAGGCCCGAACATCGTCGGAATCATATCAGAACCCGTCGATGTTAAGCTCGAGGCCCACGCCCGCAGCGGACGAATGACTGAAGCGCAGCTTCCCCGATACCTCCTGCACGAACGTCTCGGTGAAGGCGGTATGGGCGCGGTCCATCTGGGAACCCTCGTCAGTCCAGCAGGTGAACGCCGTGTTGCCATCAAACGGCTGATCGAACACGGACTCGTCGACGCGGACGCTACAGCGCGGTTGGTCGCTGAGGCGAAGCTCGTATTCCAGCTCACGCATGTGAACATCTGCCAGGTCTTAGATCTCGGCGCCGGCGACGACGGCACGTTCATCGTGATGGAGTACGTCAATGGCCTCGATCTTCGTGGGCTGCTGCGATTCCTCGCCAAGGACAATCGCCAGCTCGATATCGCGATGGCGGTGTACGTCGCGCGCGAAGTGGCGAGAGCTCTCGACTATGCGCATCGTCGGTGTGACCCATCTGGCAGGGCACTGTTCTTGGTGCATGGCGACGTGACGCCCCAAAACGTTCTGCTGTCTGTAGAAGGTGAGGTCAAGCTCGCCGACTTCGGAATTGCTCGGGCGCTGGGAACCATCGCGCCAGGGACCCGCTTGCTCGGGGGCACCCCTGGATTTGTCGCGCCAGAGGCGACACTAAGTGATCAACGCGACGACATCTACGCGCTCGGAGTGACGCTCCATACGGCCCTCACCGGCGCGTTGCCGCCCGAGCAAGGGTTCGACGCGCGCGGCCTGCGAACGCTTCGACCCGAGGTCACACCGGAGCTGGCTCGAATCGTCGAGCGTGCGACCGAGCGCAAGGCCGATGATCGCTATGCGTCTGCGGGAGAGCTCGAGAGCGCGCTCGCGCTCGAGCTTGCGCGCAAGTTCCCGTCATTCACACCATCATCGCTGGCTCGCGCGGTGGAGGGTTACACGCGGCTTCGCGATCGGACGCCGGCTCCGCCGAAGACCGCGGGCGGCACGCTGGTGTCGATCCTCCAGCAACCGGACGACGAAAATACGCCGACGCTGATCGACCCCGCGCGGTGGGCAGCCGTCCCGCGGTTGCCGCCGGATGAGGAGATGAGCGAGACCGCGGCGCGACTGCACAAGCGGCCCCCTACGGTCACTGCCGCGCGCCTGCTCGATGCCGCACCGAAGACGGCGACGTCGATGCACCGCCCGGTGCCATCGCGCGGCCGGCGGGTATGGTTGGCGATCGCCGTAGCCGCGCTGGTTGGCGCTGCTGCTTTGGTGTGGATGCAATGGCGGGGCGGAAAGCCGGTAGCGCCGAGCGCGCCCGCGGTCGTTACCCAACCGGCGTCGCCGGCCTCGCCGAGCTCACCCGGGCCCGGCGAATCGGCTCCGGCGAAACCCGCGATCGCGCAGCGCGTGCCGGTGACTCCGGAACCGTCCAAGCAAATCGACACCAGGCCGGCGAAGCAGACGCCGGCCGACCGGCCGCGGAGCCAGGAGTCGAAGCGGCGGCATCGATCATCGGGACGTAGCGAGCGCCAGCAAAAGCTGGCAACGGCTCCCAAGCCGGACCGCACGAACTACGCATTTCTCACGATCAACTCGATTCCCTGGGGTGCGGTGATCGTCGATGGCAAGCGGGTAGGGGATGAGACGCCGATCTATCGTCTCCAGCTCGCACCGGGCAAACACCGGGTCCAGGTGCTCTATCTGAACCAACCCCAAGGTGCTGCGGTGCAGGAGCTCACGCTCGCGCCCGGCGAGGTGCGCTCGATCGGTTTCAAGCGGTGACCAAGCGGTTTCTCACGACGAAGTTGATCCAACGCGGGCCTGGCAAGCTCGAGCTGGACGTTGCCGAGCTCAAGGTGATCTCCGGGCCCGATAAGGGGCTCACGCACGAGCTCGGCGCCGACAGCATCCGGATCGGATCTGCGGCGGATTGCGAGCTCGTGCTGCACGATCCGACGGTCTCGAGTCGTCACGCCGAGATTCGCGCTCAGGGCGAGGCGCGCGTGATCCGCGATCTCGGGAGCAAGAACGGGATCATCTTGGCTCGGTTCCGAATCGAATCCGCGCCGCTCGTCGATGGCATGCGGCTCGCGTTGGGCGACACCACGCTCGAGGTCCGTGTGCTCGATGCGACCAAGCTGCTCGATCTCGTGAGCCCGGGACAGTTCGGCGGCATGATTGCGCACTCGGTCCAGATGCGTGCGCTGGTCGCGATGCTCGAGCCGATCGCAGCGTCGAATGCGACGGTGCTGCTCGAAGGCGAGACGGGCACGGGCAAAGAGGTCACCGCCCAGGCGATTCACGATGCGAGCCCGCGGCGCAACGGACCGTTCGTGGTGTTCGACTGCGGCGCGGTCGCGGCCAACCTGATCGCCGGCGAGCTGTTCGGTCACGAGCGCGGTGCGTTCACCGGCGCCGACGAACGCCGGCGCGGTCTGTTCGAAGAGGCCGAGGGCGGCACGCTGTTTCTCGACGAGATCGGTGAGCTGCCGCTCGAGCTCCAGCCGGTGCTGCTTCGCGCGCTCGAACGCAAGCGGACCCGCCGGGTGGGCGGAACCACCGAAACCGAGCACGACGTCCGGATCGTCGCGGCGACCAACCGCAATTTGCTCGAAGAGGTCCGCGCGCGCCGGTTCCGCGAAGATCTCTATTTCCGGTTGGCGGTTGCGCGGGTGCGGATCCCACCGCTGCGCGATCGTAAGGAAGACATCGTGATCTTGGCGCAGCGGTTCGCGGCCGAGCTCAACGTACCGCTATCGCCGGAGGCGATCGCGCTGTTCAGCAAGCACGACTGGCCGGGCAACGTGCGCGAGCTTCGCCACGCGGTCGAGGCGATGGGCTGGCGAAACGATCCGACGGCGTGGCAGCGTCCGAAGACTCCGACGCCCGACGTGTTGCCGTTTCAAGATGCGCGCAGGCAGGTCATCGATGACTTCGAGCGCCAGTACGTAGAGCAAGCGATCGAGCAATCCGGCGGCAACTTGTCGGAGGCTGCGCGCCGCGCCGGAATCTCGCGACAGTTTCTGACTCGGCTCGCAGCGCGTCTCGGCGTTGTCCCGAAGGCCTAGCGAAACCGTCGCGCGCCGCTCGGGTTCGGATCCTGATCGGATCCTTCGCGACCTCTGCGCCTTCGTGTTCGATCTCCTCGAGGAGATCGCGTAGTCCAATGTAGGTGTTTGCCGTCTTTCGACCCCTCACAGCCTCGCGTTTCCGACGAGAAGTTTCGTTAGGTCACGAGAACCAAACGAACGAAACGACGCAGAGGACCGGAGACCGAGAGCGCCAGTCGCAATCGATTTGCGCGTAGTGAGATGTAGGCGATCGACACCTCTCGACCCCTCACAGCCGCGATTTTCCGACGACGATTTCAGCCAGAACGCATTCGTTTAGCACCCGGAGGGTGCGCGAGCGTTGAGTGCACTCACCACCGCAGCTCGACGCTGTTCATAACGGTCTCGTGTGATTTCGGTGCGCTGAGAACCGTGGGTGATTCAGTGCGGATCGGTCCGAGTGTTGCTGATGAGAGCGACCCGGAGGGAAACTGATGCGACTCAGCAAAGCCAAGAAGTACTGCCTCGTGTTTGTCGGGACCATGGCCGCCTGCGTGGCCACGGTCGCTGAGCTCGGCGATGAAGAAGAGCTCGGCCTCGAAGAAGACTCATCCGATCTGACGTTCGCGTGTGGTGATGCGCGCGCGATGTCGGTGGTCGCCACGGACGATGATGGTCACACACCCGACGAAGCGATAGACGGCAGTACGACAACGCGCTGGTCGTGTCTCGGCAAAGGTTGCTCGATCACGTTCGACATGGGAGCCGAACAGCCGTTCTGCGGTGCCAGCGTTGCCTGGTACAACGGTAGCTCTCGTAAGAACAACTTCGAGATCTCGCTGTCGAGCGATGGTCAGAGCTTCACCCAGGTTCACGCGGGCCAATCGAGCGGCACGACCAAGTCGCTCGAGGGCTACGACTTCACCGGTACCGGCCGTTACATGCGGATCACGGTCAACGGCAACACCAAGAACGAGTGGGCGAGCATCACCGAGGTCGGCTTCGGCGCTGGCAACGGCGGCGGCGGCTCCGGCAGTGGATCTGGCAGCGGCTCGGGCGGGGGCTCGGGCAGCGGCGGTCCGGTCGGAACGGACGTCGATCAGAACGGCGTCGCGTACGTACCGATCAATGGCTACAAGTACACGACCGAGCGGTTCGACTGGAACAAGAACTTCAAGTCCGACGGTTCGATGCGCCACGACTTCGACGACGCGGTCGATCCGAACGTTTGCCTGATCGGTTACTTCTACGTCGACGGACCCGACAACGAAGAGATCTCGGCGAAGCTCGGCGGTGGCCCACACACCAAGGACCACAAGGAATGGGCCGATACCTACGACCTCGGGCTGATCAACTTCAAGGGCAACCGGGCGCGGCTCCGCTACGAGAAGACCCATCCGAGCTACGACGGTGGGTTCGAGCGCAACGCCAGCGTCGGTGACGTGCGAAATCGCTGGGTCGGGGCGATGGGCTGCAAGCTCAACGTCGATACCAACGGCGACGGCCAGAATGACTCGGCCCGCGTGCTCTCGTATGTCGACCGCTCAGGGTTCGATTCGAGCGGCAAACCGCAGAACAACTGGGTGGCAGTATTCGATGAGACCACCCCGTACAGCGACGTCGAGCTCAAGAGCCCCGAGATCCCGTACATGGTCACGATCGGCAGGGGCAGCCAAGCGCAAGCCACGATGCGGATCGACGGCCAGGACGAGGATGACTACGACTACAAGTTCATCGCGTACCGCGCGCTCGAAGCCGAGTGAGCTAACCACCACCGCATCGAGCTAACCCTTCCGCCCCACTGCTGGCCTCCCATCCCCGGGTCAGCAGTGGGGCGTCTTGCGTCTTGCGTCTTGCGTCTTGCGAGACTTGTGGGCACCCATGGGTGTCACTTGCTGACGCGACGTCGGTTCGGCACACTCGATCCCAAATGGGCCGAGTCCGCCCCTGGGGTGCAGCCGCGATCGCCATGCTGGTGGGTGCGTTCGTGCTCGATCTTCAGACGCCACTCGGCGTCGCGGACTGGTGGGCCTACATTCTTTCGATCATCGCTGGGTTGGTGTGGCGAGGGCCCACCGCTGCCGCGGTGATCGCGGTTCCCGCGATCGTCTTGACGCTACTCGGTGGGGTGTTGTCCGAGGGCGCCGACTCCAGCGCGGGTTGGATCAACCGCGGCATCGGCTGCATGACGATCGTGATCGTTGGTGGGTTGTGCTGGGGACTTGGCAGCAAGGCAGAGGCGCTCGCGGAGAGTGAGGCCGAGTTGCGAGCGTCGATCGCGCATCGCGAGGAGATGACGCGAGACCTCCACGATGGAATCCTTCAGCGGATCTACGCAGTGTGGCTCAAGCTCGTGGTCGCCAAGACCGATCTCGGCGAGCGCGCCAAGGATGGCGCCGACGTCGTCGCGAACGCATCGAACGAGCTGAACCGCGCGATCCGCGAGCTGCGCGCGCTGATCTACGGCACCGAGCTCGCGGAGGTCTCATCGACCGGCGAACCGCAGCTGGCGACCGAGCTCCAGTTGCTGGTCTCCGAGATCGCCAAGGAGTCGGTGCCCGAGTGTCGGCTCGACGTCGACGAGCAAGCCGCCGCGGCGGTCGCGGGACGCCATGCCCGCGAGTTGGTGCTGATCGTTCGCGAAGCGATCAGCAACACGGTCCGCCATGCAAGTGCCCGCAGCGGGGCCCTTTCGTTGCGCCGGAGCGACACCACGATCGCGCTCGAGTGGCGCGACGACGGCGTCGGGTTTCGCGAGCCGAATCCGCATGGACGTGGGCTCGCAAACATGCGGGCGCGCGCGCATCGAATCGGCGCTGACCTCACCGTCACCAGCGCGCCGGGCGACGGCGTCACGCTGGTGGTGACGCTGCCGAGCGAGCCGGCGAAAAAACAATCGGCTGCGCCCGCGGGTGCGAGCACAGCCGGAACCACTCGATCTTAGCTGCTCGGATGCGCCCGACGTCGAGCACTCCGAGCTCGCCGGTGGGAGGAGTCGAGCTACACGATCAGGTGTACTGGCGGCAGGCGGCGTCGAAGTCCCGTCGCGCGGTCGCGTCCGGGATCGACGCCGACAGCGCAGATACCAGCGCGTGGGCGTGTGACTTGTTGAATAGCTCGACGGGAACGCCGAGGTTGCCGAA
>JBFXAI010000022.1:0-126428 GCA_050184455.1 Kofleriaceae bacterium
CCTACACGACGCTCTTCCGATCTGTCACGACGTGGGTGAACATGGCAACGCCCCCCTGGACGTGCTGGATCATCTGCTGTCGGCGGGTCCATTCACGCTGTTCGTCGACGCACGCCGCGGAGCTGGCGCGTCGATCGACGTGAGCAACGTGTGGGCGCGATGGCTGCGGTCTCATCGCGATCAGCTCCATCGAATCCACATGCTCACGGGTTCGCGGTTCGTGCAGCTGACCGCGGACTTCGTGCGGCGATTCGCCGAGCTCGGCGACACGATGCTGATCTACACCGATGGTGCGGCGTTTGACGAAGCGTTGCGCGAGGTCAGTCAGCGCTGATCCGCGATCCGGGACGCCGCGACGCGCCTGCGAAATCCAGCACCGAGACTGACCGCGAGACCCAGCCACAGTCCGACGAGCGGAATGGTGGCGACGACGAGCGGCGCATTGCCGATCGACAGCGCGATCAGTCCGCGGTGCAGCCAGCTCCCACTGAAATCACCGAACCGATAACCGATCACGTCGATCGCGTTCTTGGCGCGGTATTTGTCGTCGCGATCGACGACGGTGAACAGCAGCTCGCGCGCCGGCCGCGTCAGCCCATGGGTGACCGAGCGCGCGGCGACTTGCGCGATCGCCAGCGTCGTGAGCGTGGGCGCGATGCCGACCGCCGAAATCCCGAGGCCTTGAACCAGCGGCAGCGCGCACAACACCAGTCCCGGTCCGAGCCAGCGCAGCAACGGCGCTGCGAGGAATGACTGGAGAATCAGCGCGCCGGCTTGGGTCGCGAAATCGACGGAGGCGAAGTATTCGGTGCGCGCGTTTTGGGTCGCGAACGACGCCTTCACGACCCACGCTTGCTCGAGATACAAGAACGTCGCGGCCCACGCGGTGCACAGTACGTAGCCGACGATCGCGGCGAGGTAAGGCTGGCGCACGACGCGAGTTAATGGCTGCCAGGCTCCCGCAGGTGGCGCGGACGGCGGTGCTGCCGCGCCCGGGGAGGCGTCGTGATCCTCGAGTTGTTCGCCGAGCCGGCGAACGAGCGACACGACGAGCGCCGCACCGACGAGCAGGAGGGCGGACATCACCAGCACGCCGGCAACGCCGATCAGGCCGACCACGGCTTTGGTCAACGCGGGACCGGCGAGCGCGCCGACCGTGCCTCCCACGGCGATCGGACCATAGAGCCGTCGCGCGGTGCCGGGACCCAACAGATCGGCAAGCAGGCTCCAGAACACCGAGACGACAAACAGGTTGAACACCGACGACCAGATGTAGAACGCACGACCGACCCACACCGGCGAAACCTGGTTGTAGACGAGTCCCGCGAACATCAATAGGCACACCGCGAACGCCCAGAATCCGACGGGAACAACGCGCCGGCGTTCACGACGAGCGAGCAGCGCACTCCACAGAGGTGAGACGATCAGCGTGGCCAGCAACGTCCCCGTGAACAGCCACGGAATGTTGTCGGGATTGCCGTCGAGAATCAGCGCGTCTCTCACCGGGCGAAACGCCATGTAGCTCGCGAGCAGCAGAAAGTACGTGACTGCACTGCACAGCACGATCGCGATCTCGAGGCGCGTCCGAGGAGGATACAACGAGGCGATGTTGTCCGCGTCGGCATCTGGTGTCGAGACTGCGACCGCGTGCGACCGCTGCGACGAGAACCAGCTGCGCAGCGACGACGCGAGTTAGCGCCGCGTGCACGACGTAGAGCGGCAACCGATCGGCATTGGCGCGCGCGCTCCAGCGGCGCGTGCTCGCGTGTGGGACCACGCTCGATCCGCGCCCGATCGAAGCGCCCCAAAATGGAAAACCCGGCGGGCGCTATTGCCGGGTTCCCTCGAGGTGCCACCCGGATTTGAACCGCCGACGGGTGGCGTGGTTTGTCGCAGAGGCGGTCAGCTAGCTATGTGGAGGTGCCACCCGGATTTGAACCGCCGACGGGTGGCGTGGTTTGTGTCGCAGAGGCCGTCAGCTAGCTATGTGGAGGTGCCACCCGGATTTGAACCGCCGACGGGTGGCGTGGTTTGTCGCAGAGGCGGTCAGCTAGCTATGTGGAGGTGCCACCCGGATTTGAACCGCCGACGGGTGGCGTAGTTTGTCGCAGAGGCGGTCAGCTAGCTATGTGGAGGTGCCACCCGGATTTGAACCGGGGATGGTGGTTTTGCAGACCACTGCCTTACCACTTGGCGATGGCACCGATTGCCAATGCTTCTAGCACGATTGCAGCGCTCCATGGAACCGTGGGCGATCCAAGCGGCGGCAACCGCCATCACAACCGTCCAGTCGCAACGAATCGAACGAAGCACCGATCGACCACGAGTCGTTGCGAGGTTTGGACGCCAACACAGGGCAACCGGCGAGCGGCCAGTCAGCGTGGGCCAATGTCATTCGAAGGTAGTGAGGCTTACTCCGGGGACATCAGGCCGGACCCACAACCACCCACCAAGGGGTGTGCACTCCCCGGCAATCGCACAGGCTAACCATTTGAGATCACTAGAACACACACAGTAACTGTCCGTGTCTCACAACGGCATTGCACCTGCACATGGTCGAGACATGGAGACTTCATTGAAGCGTATCGCAAACGGCGTCTACACGGTCGGCTCGTTCTCAGCGCTCGCGGTTGCGCTCGTTGCGTGCTCGCTTGGCGGGGAGCCCGTCGGTGGCGGCGATGACCCGGGCAAGAACGACGATATCAAGCCCGACGCGGGCGGCGTTAGGCCGGAGCTGCCTGGGCTCGGCCAGAAATGCGACATCTCGCTGGGCGGCGCTGACTGTCCATCCAACGCTCCGAACTGCGCCGGGTTTGACGGCACCACGACGTACTGCACACCGCGTTGCGTCGACGGCGGAACCGGCATCGGTACCGCTACGGGTGGCTTCAACAACGTCGCGCCGACACCGAGCAACGCGCAATGCGTCGCCGCGTTCGAAGGCACGGTCGGGACGCCGGTATGCTTCGCCGTCGAGTCGTGGGTGCCAATGGACATCCCGATCGTCGCTGGCAAGTCGTACACCGGTCTCAACTGGAACTGCGTGATCAAGTGCGATGGCGCCGGACTGTGCCCCAAGAGCACCGAGGCCGTCGACATCTCGGGCTTCTGTCTCTGCATGCCGAAGTGATCGGCTCTGCGATCACGTAGGCCGGCGCAAGCGGCCTCTGGAACCCGCACCCGCACCGATCGTCATCCGGCGTCGTGATCTTCGCGGCTCCACAGTTTGTTCGATCGTTGCCGCGCCGCCGGTGATTCACGGATCGTGGCATCGTGCAGCTGTGGCAGGGCCGACGAGATCACGACCGACCAGCGCTGTGCGAGCGGTGCTGGTCGCGACGTTTCGTCGAGTGATGCGGCTGTACTTCCGCGAGGTCGAGCGGCTCGGCGAGCCGCCTGGGCCGCAGACGCGCGGACGCGTGTTCGTATCGAATCACACCAATGCGTTGATCGATCCGATCCTGGTGATCACCGACGCTGCATGTGAAATCTCCCCGATCGCGAAGTCCACGCTGTGGTCGATTCCAGGATTGAGCTGGCTACTCGATCGCGCGGGCGCAGTGCCGATCATTCGGCGGCAAGACGCGCCGGACAAAGCCGAGCACACCAACGCCGCGGTGTTCGATCGCATCGCCTCGCATCTCGGGCTTGGTGGCAACGTGTTGATCTTTCCCGAGGGAACGAGTCACAGCGGACCGCAACTCGCACCGCTGCGGAGCGGCGCCGCGCGGATGCTGGTTGCGGCGGAGCAGCACGGAGGCACGCCGCCGACGTTTCAGGCGGTCGGCCTCGAGTTCGATCATCCGAGTGATTTTCGCTCGCGCTGCTTGGTGCTGTGGGGACCGATTCGCAGCTTCGCCGACGTCCCGGGCGTGGGCGACGACCGGATTCGCGCCGCGACCGCCATCATGGAGTCCGATCTCAAGGAGCTCCTGGTCGAAGCTGCGACTCCCGAAGACCGGCTTCGCGTCGCCCGCGTCGCCGCGCTGCTGGCCGCCGACGCAGGAGATCCGACGCTACGAGGCTGGAGTGAGCACGGCCGGCGCGTCGAGCTCGCGAGCCGAACGCTCCGCGATGTCGATCCATCCATGATCGCGCGCGTTGCTGAACGCGTCGATGCCTACTACCTCGCACTGGCGCGAGCCGGCGCGACCGATGCGCAGATCACCGGCGCGAGCTCGGCCGAAGCCAGCGTCCCCCTGCCCGGCTGGCAGCGCGCTCTGCTCGCGCCGCTCGCTGCGTCGGGCTTCGTGCTCTACGCGATTCCATACTTCCTCCCGCGCTGGATCGCGCGGTCCGCCGATCCTGATGCCCGCTCGACGATCAAGCTCGGCGCCGCGCTGATCGTCTATCCGGTCTGGGCCACAGGTCTCGTGATCGGATCGTTCGTGGTGTTCCCATTCCCGCTGTCGCTGCTCGCGGCCACCATCGCGGTCGCGTCACCGTTCGCGGCGCTACACTGGCTCGATCGCTGGTACGCACGCACGCGCGAACCCACGGCCGGCGAGTTGGACGAGCTCCGGATGCTGCGTGTCGCCGCGTGTGCGGCGATCGATGACGCACGCGCAAAGCTCCCATCGTAGCGACCGGCTCAGTTCGCAACGGCTTCGGTCACCAGCTGCAGATGTTTTCCAGCTCCGATCACCGCGGTCTTCGACGACAGCTTCACCGCAGCACCGATTCGGTTGAACAGGATCGTCGCCTCGGGAATCGTTCCGGTTACCGTGACCTTCTTGACCGCGGTGCTGGCATCGAGGGTCACCGTTGCGGTTCCGGCCGTGATGTACTGGGTCAGCTGAAAATCCGCTGGATGGCCGAACTGCCACGTGACGTCGAACACCACGTCGCCCGGGGTATCCGCAACCGCCGGCGCAAACGTCGTCGCATCTTGGACCTGTGCGTAGACCACCATCGTGAACTCACGCCCTGCCGCCGACGGCGTCATCTGATTCTGAAATCCGACGCCCATCGTTCCCACCGCCGCTGCATCGTCGATCGTGGTCGATTGCTGCGACGCGAGATACGACACCCCGGCGGCACCTTGCTCCCCGGGCGGGCCCTGATCTCCGGGTAGCCCTTGGTTGCCAGGCGGGCCCTGATCACCGATCGGCCCCTGGTCACCCGTGGGCCCCTTGTCACCCGTGGGCCCCTGGTCACCCACCGCGCCTTGCGATCCCGGTGCTCCCTGCTCGCCCTGCGCTCCGCTGCCGCCTTGAGCTCCATCTGGACCCGCCGGACCAGCGGGACCGGCCGGACCCGCCGGCCCTGCTGGACCTTCCGGCCCCTGATCCCCGACGCCGTTCGAATCATCACAAGCCGACGCAACCATCAGCGCGAGCGCTGCGAGCCAGATCTTCATCGTTCCTCCTGAGCAACCAGTTCTATCAACCGCAGCCTCCTCGGCTGGGGGACCTGACGGGTACATCGGCGGATCCGACCTGCCGCGATGTACGTGCACGCACGACCGCACGGTTGTCGCGTATCGTCCGCGGCCATGACGCTCGAGATTCGCGCGATCACCGAAGCCGAGATTCCCGCCTTCCGCGAAGCCGCGATGGTCACGTTCGGCACCGACGCCGATGCGGATCAAGGTGGCGCACAACAACACCGCGAGCTGATCGCAGCCGGTCGCAGCTGGGCGGCGTTCGACGGCCTCACCATCGTCGGCACCGCCGCCACGCTCGACTTTCAGATCGGCGTTCCCGGCGGCAACTCGCTCGCGATGGCAGGACTGACCATCGTGACCGTGCGACCGAGTCATCGTCGGCGTGGCATCCTGCGCGAGCTGATCCGCCATCACCTCGACGACGCGCACGACCGTCGTGTTCCAGTGAGCGGGCTATGGGCCTCCGAGGCCGCGATCTACCAGCGATTCGGCTACGGGCTTGCGTCGCATGCGGAGGTCTACGAGATCGCGAACGCGCATACCCTGCCGGTCGCTGCGGGGCGGCCGCTCGACGATCTCGAATGGATCGATGAGGCGCGTGGTCGCGAGCTGCTCCCCGCGATCTACGAGCGCGCTACCCGGACCCGGCCAGGCGCGCTCCGGCGTTCAGACGCGTGGTGGCGAGAGCGTCGGTTCTCTGAAGCACCGCGGCACCGCGCCGGCGCAAGTCGCCTGCGGCTCGTGCTGGCGCGCCGCGGCTCGGAGCATGTCGGCTACATCGTGTATCGCCAGCGCGCCAAGTTCACCGACGGGATCCCGGACGGCCGGCTCGAGATCACCGAGCTGTTCGGAATCGATGCACGCGCCGAGGCGACGCTGTGGCGGTTCGCGCTCAGCGTCGATCTGTTTCCCACGGTGACGCTGTGGAACGCCCCAGCCGACGGTTCGCTGCCGTGGCTGGTCCCTGACATCCGACGCGTCAAGCGGCAGCGGACCGACAACCTATGGCTGCGGATCGCGGACATCCCCGCCGCGTTGACCGCACGCAGCTACGAATCCGACGGCACGCTGCGATTCGCCGTCGACGATCAGAGCTGGGAGCTCAGTGTGCGCGACGGCCGAGGCGCGTGTACGGCGACCACCCAAGCGCCCGAGCTGCGCCTCGATCGACCGAGCCTCGGGTCGCTGTATTTGGGTGGCACCTCGGCGTCACAGCTCGCCCGCGCCGACGTGATTCAAGGCGAGCCGAACGCGATCACACGCGCCGATCGCCTGTTCATGTCTGCGATCGCGCCGTGGTGTCCCGAAGTGTTCTGAACCCACGCTACGGAGTCGCGGGAGCGGGTTCGGGTGGCGGTGGCGGTGGCGGCATCGGTGCCATCGGTGGCGGAGGTGGCGGTGGCGGGCCCATCGGCTGCGGCGCGATCGGCTGCGAAGCCAGTGCGGCGGATGCCGGCAAGAAGTCGTAGCTGAAGCCGAACCCGATCTGCATGTAGTAACCGCCATCGGTGCCTTCGGGTTCGTCGTCATCGAACATGAAGCCGATCTCGGGCATGAACGAAAAGGCGGTATCGGGGATGCGGAGCCGAACGCCCAGATTGAACGCAAACGCCATCGCAGCGTCGTCGAAGTCGTTCGCGATCGTGATGTACGGCTTTCCTGCGATGTCGAGATCGACGTTGCGATGTAGCTCTTGGGTGAAGATCAGCGTGGGCGCGGTTACCCAGATGGTTTCGGAATCGTCAGCACCCGAAATCAACAATCCTGTCGGCACCGAGACCGCCAGCTTGTTCGGCATGAGCGACATCTTGGGAACCACGAACAAGTTGAAGAAGTCGTCGCCCTCGGGCGAGAACCACGACACCTTGCCACCGAGCTCGACGGTCTCGCTCACGCCATGGCTACCCATGATTTCGATCGCGCCCTCGCCGGGGCTCTCGCCATCCTCGTGATAGTCGTAGCTGGTGAACGCGGCGGTCAGATTCGTTCCACCGCGCGGCAACATCCGCGCGGATTGATAGTTAGAGAAGCTGCAGGCACCGAGTACGAGCGTAGCCAACAAGACACGCATGAAACCTCCCCCGAGGTTGATGTCTCGATCATCATGCCACCGCGCTGAACGGACCCGAGCCTCACCCGTCTCTAACGATCTCGATCGCAAATTTCCGCTTGCAGATCGATCACTGCCAGATCGTGGTGTGCCCTATACCCTCTGTTCATCCGACAACGCACTGCTGAACAAACCGACCACGTGCTGGCGGCGCGATGGTCGATTTCGGAAACCGCTCGTCGGCTCACCGGACCGAAGGAGCACCGACGTAAACGCGACCAGAGGTGCACGGACAATGCCACGCGGTTAGCCAGCATGGTCTGCGGCTTGCTTTGTCCTGCAGGCAAAGGAGCGACTATGCGATTTGGACTTACGACCCTACTGTTTGCCAGTGCGATTTCGCTCGGTGGGCTGTCCGCGCCCGCGGTTGCGGCACCGGGGCACACGGCCGCGAGCCCGACGGCGGTGACCGAGCACGCGTCAACCCCAACACGCGCCGTAGCGGCTGCCGAGACGCCGAGCTCGGATGCGGAGCATTACGAACAACGCGAGAAGGACAGCGCCAAGGCCGGCGAGTTCAAGGGCGGCAACGTCGTGATCATCTTGTCGGGCACCGGCCTGGTGATCGCCCTCCTCGTCCTGTTGTTGATCACCTGAGTCACGGCGATGACCAACGTGTTGCGAATCCTGATCGTGGTGGTCGGGCTGTCGGCTTGCGCGCGCTACACCGGCAACGCGCGGCCGATCGCCCCCACCCAGGTTCAAGCCGAGTCGGGGTGGATCGTGGTTCCACCGACGCCGACGGTGAGCCAGCGCAAGCTGGGTGATTGTGGCCCGGCGGCGTTGGCGATGGTGGCCGGACGCTGGCAAGCAGCCATCGATCGCGACAGCATTCCAGTCACCAAAGAAGGCGTCCGACTCCGCGTGCTCCGCGACCACGCGCGAGCGCACGGGCTCGTCGCCTACGCGATCGAAGGTGATCGCGGCGTGCTCGAGCACGAGATCCGCTCGGGCCGGCCGGTGATGATCGGACTGCTTCGTCCGTATGGCGATCGCAAGCTCGCGCACTTCGAAGTCGTGATCGCGATGCGTGCACAGGGCACGAGCAACGAGTTCATCACGATCGATCCGGGCATGCCGAAGCATCGCGGCTGGCAGGTTCGCCGATGGGAAGATCTCGATGCTGAATGGCAACCGGCGGGTCGCCCCGCGTTGGTTGTTCTCGGTCGCGCGTCGGATCGATCACACTGAGGATTCCGAGATCGCGCGCACGTGGTTCGCGTTCGCGACACGTAGCTCGCGGTCCACTGCGGTCGGTCATGTTCAACCGACCACGCGACGACAATCGCGGAGGCATCGTGCGGGAATCGTTGATCCAGTTGTCACCGTCGGTGAACACACGTACTGGCACGGTTCTGGCTATTTCGTAGCTCGTGCGGTTTTCCGCGGCAGATCAGATTTTTCGAGATAAGGGTGCATCATGCCAACGTCTGAGTTTCACGATTCTTGGCTAGTTCCAACGCGGCAGCACGAGTATCCGCTGCGCGAAATTCTGGCGGTCGAGCAGGTCCACGGCCGGCGCGAAGCGAGCTTTCTCATGCTCGCAACGCTATTCATCGGCGCAACGGTTGCGATGGTGCTTCTCGGAGCCGAACGCGTACTCGATCTGAATGACGTCATGGCGCGGATCGCGCCGTCGGTCGAGCTGCCGCGTGCGCTCGAAGTACCGGTGGGCGCGCTCGCGTTCCCGGTGACGCTGTTCGCCGTTGCGCTCGTGCGCGAGCTCTATGGCAGCCGTCGCGCTTCGACGCTGGTGTTCGCTGGCGCGCTCGCGCTGATCGGCGCGACTGGCCTCGCTTATATCTCGGTGGCGGACCCAGCCGCGGTGATCGCGTGGTCTGCTTCGATCGGAAGCGCTTATCTGATCGGTCACTTCGTCCATGGCGTGATCTTCGGCGCGCTGCGCAATACCGGTAGTCGCCATCGTTGGCTTCGCAAGATCATCGCGATGGCGATGGCGCAGACCGCTGCGTGGGCGGTCTACGGTCTGGTGAGCTACGGCGTCGCAACCGAGCTGTTGGGCACGCGTGAAGCGTTCGCGGCGGGACAGGCCTCCACGCTCGCGCTCGGCGCCGCAGTCTATGGCCTGGGATTTGGGATGATCGATTTGATCCCGTTCGTGGCGATCGCGAGCATCTTGGCGGTGTACCTGCGGGTCGACGACGGCGCGGCGACAACCGAGGACGATGAGGTCGACGAGCGCCGGCTGCCTCCTGCCCTCGTGGTCGACGAGCCACCGCGCCGGTCGCGCCGCGCGACCTTGCCTTCGTTCACGAACGCCGAGCTGCGCTTCTTCACCGAAGGTGATGAATGGAACGCTGCGGCGGACAGCGGCGTGCCGCCGCGCACTGACCTGCTGCGCGCGTAGTCACCGCAAGACCGGGTACACTCGGCTCGCCGTGACCCACCGAACCGACTACGAGCGCGATGGGTTCGTCGTGCTCGAGCGCTTTCTCACCGACGCCGCGTGTGACGAGCTGCGCGCGCGTGCGAACGAGATCGTCGACGGGTTTCGTCCCGATAGCGTCTCGATCTTCACCACCCACGAGCAGACGCGGCGATCGGATGACTACTTCCTCGAGTCTGGCGATCAAGTCCGGTGCTTCTTCGAGGAGGATGCGTTCGACGCCACCGGCACGCTGCAGCGTCCGGTGGCGCAAGCGATCAACAAGATCGGCCACGCGCTCCACGACCTCGATCCGGTGTTCGCCCGGGTCTCGCGTGATCCGCGACTCGCCGAGCTCGCGTCGACGCTCGGGGTCGGCCGCCCGCTGTTGATTCAATCGATGTACATCTTCAAGCAGCCGTTCATCGGCGGCGAGGTCACTGCTCACCAGGACCATTCGTTTCTGTGGACCGATCCGCCCTCGGTCATTGGGTTTTGGTTCGCGCTCGAGGATGCCACGCTCGACAACGGTTGTTTGTGGGTCACCCCGGGTGGCCATCACGAACCCGCTCGCAAGCGGTTCTGCCGAGCGCCCGCCGGCGGCACTCGCTACGAAGTGTTCGACGACCGACCGCTGCCGGAACACGCCATGATCCCTCTCGAGGTGCCGAAAGCCACCTGCGTCGTGCTCCACGGCCTGCTACCTCACAAGAGCGGACCGAACCGCTCGCCGCAGTCACGGCATGCGTATTCGCTCCACGTGATCGATGGCAACGCCAGCTACCGCGCAGACAACTGGTTACGGCGTGGTCCGCAGCTGCCGCTGCGCGGCTTCTAGGGCTACGCTCGGGACATGAGCCCGTTGTCCGAGGTCTATGGCGACCTGCTGGTCGTTCGCCCGCCGGTTCCGGCGACCTGCAATAAGGCCGGTGCGAACTACAAGAGCGAGGTCACGCACCTCGAGTATTCACCGCGCCGCGCATTCGACGAGTGGCTGTCGATCTTGGACGCGATCGTCGCGTGTGGTGGCGATGCGCTGTATCGATTCGAAGCAGTCGATGAGCCGTTTCTGGATCATCATGGGCTCGAGGTCGATGGCGATGGTGCGATCCGACCGTCGGGCTCGCGCGAGGTGCTCGGACGAATGGCCGACATCATGACCGGTCGCGTGTTCGCGGCCAATGGGCCGTGGGTGACCATGCGCGACCGCATGCTGCGCGCCGTGATGCCCAATATGCTCGAGCATCGCCGCGCCGAAGCCGCGTACTACCGCGACCTGTTGGGTGAGCTCGGCGAGGCTAGTGGGGTCGCGCTCGAGATCGCCGACAATCCCCATCGCTGGGAAGGGATGGCGGACGTTGCAGCCGTCGGCGACCGGGTCGTTCTCACCTACGCGGTACCTGGGCACTACGATCGCGCAACGTCACCCAAGACACCGCGCAGCACGCGCGAGGGCGTCGCGTTCGCGGCTGAGTTCGCCGGCGTGCCCGACGACGCGCGGATCTTCGTCGAGTTGGTGTATCCGCACTTTCATGGTGACACCGTTCACTTCGGTGCGCGGCCCGCTGCGCCTCGCGCGCCAGTGCTGGTTCACTATGCTGGCGGTTTGTACGACGACGGTTCTGCGATCGTCGCGACCGCGCTCGGTGGCGATCGAATCGTCGGCATCGAACGCAACGATGCCGTCGAGCAGTACGCCGGCAACTCGCGTCAAGTCCGAGGCGGCGTGCTCGTCCCGGATGGCGTGTCCGATGGGTTCATTGCCGCGATCGAATCGCTTGGCTTGACCACGCACAAGGTCCCGCTGTTCGAGCTGTTCGGCAAGGCGGGAGGCGGTCCGGCGTGCGCCACGCTGTACCTGCCGCGTGGCGTGTCGCTGCCGCCGACACACGCGTTGCGCTACTCCGCGACCACCCAGGCCGTGCGCGCGCGGCGGGATCGGATCCCGGAAGCTCTGCGCGTCGACCGCGAATTCTTCGACGGCAAACAGCGGGGTTAGCGGGCAGATCACAGCCGAGAGCGATGGCGGCTCGCGGGTATCGATCGCGAATCTATGAACCGTCGTGTGACGCGATCGGATCCTCAGAATCCTGAGGCTTGCCCGTCCCTGTCACCCCCAAGCTCGCGAAACCCCATCAGGACTCGCTTGGCGTACGGCTTGCTGTGCGATGCGGTGTGTATCGATCGGCATTCATCGTCGCGGTGATCACGGCCACCAGTGCCTGCGGCGACCAAACGTCGGTTTGCGAGACCGGCACCCTCGCGGCTCGAACGGAGCTACGCTGCGAGCAAGAGCTGCGCGCACAAGCCGCGCGACCGCTCGATGCGTCGCTGCCAGGCGCGATCACGATCAAGACGATCGTCGACCGGGCCAACGGCGATTCCCTGACGTTTCAGGACACCGGGTCGTACCCGCTGCACCGTAGCTTCGCGGTCGATCACCTGGGTTGGCCCGCGGGCGCACCGTTCCTCGACCAGTACTTCGCACCGCAGCGCCGGTTCCTGCTCGGGTCGTTGACCTATTACGAGGAGCCCGGTGTGTTCGCCTACGAGCTCGCGCCGTATGACACCGCCGATGCCGAGATGATCGCGACGGCGTTCCGCTCGATCGCGGCCTCCACGTATTTTGGCGACCAGCTCGTGTTCCACCCGACGTCGGAGGAGCAAGTCGCGCTCGCGAAACAGCTGCCTGCAGACATCGCGACGATCACGACCGAACAGCTATGGCGCGGCATCACGTATCAACCGCTCAACCTCGGCGAGACGTACGCACGGGTCCGCGTCGTCACCGCAGAGCAGCTCGAGACCACGTACGTCAGCCCGCGCGAGATCGCGGTGCTCGATCGCGTACCGAACGATCTGTCGGTCGTCGCTGCGGTGGTGACCGACGAGTTTCAGACCCCGCTGTCTCACATCAACGTCCTGTCGCAACAGCGCGGCACCCCGAACATGGGACTCGACGGCGCCGCCGAGCGATTCACCGCATTCGAAGGCCGTTGGGTGCGGCTCACGGTGCGCGCGTTCGATTGGGAGGTTGTCGAGGTTTCCGCCGATGAAGCCGAAGCATGGTGGCAAGCGCATCGTCCGCCGCCGGCGGAGATTCCCGCGCCGGACTACACCGTAACCACCGTGCTCGACATCGACACGGTTGGCGTCGACGACATTCCGGCGATCGGCGGCAAGGCTGCGCACTACGGCGCGCTGCGCGACATCGGCTCGATGGTCCACATCCGGCCGGCGCTCGCGATTCCGATGGCGTTCTATCGCCAGTTCATCGTCGGCAATGGCTTCGATTCACGAATCGCCGCGATGCTCGCCGATCCGGGCTTTCGCGGTGATGGCAACGTGCGGCGGACGATGCTCGACCAGCTGCGGGCCGACATGCTGGCAGCGCCGGTCGATGCGAGCGCACTCGCAGCGATCGAGAGCTATCTCGTCGAGAACTTTCCGGACACCCGGATGAAATTCCGATCGTCGACCAACGCCGAGGACCTCGCGCGCCACACTGGCGCGGGGCTGTACGACTCGAAGTCTGGTGAGGTCGGCGATCCCGAACGACCGATCGACGTCGCACTCAAGACGGTGTGGGCCAGCGTGTGGAACGTGCGCGCGTTCGAGGAGCGCGACTATGCCGGCATCGATCATTTGAACGTCGCGATGGGCGTGCTCGCCAATCCGTCATTTTCCGACGAGGACGCCAACGGCGTCGCGATCACCGCGAACGTCTACGACCCGCAGCCCGGCGGCGAGGATGCGCTGTTCGTCAACGCCCAGGTCGGCGAAGAGAGCGTGGTCCAACCCGAGCCTGGAGCCACCGCCGACTCGCTGATGTACTACCACTTTCACGTCGGCCAACCCGCCACCTACTACACGCGGTCGAACCTCAACGCTGGCCAACCCGTGCTGTCGCGCAGTGAGCTGTTCGAGCTCGGCGAGGCACTGCGGGCGATCCGAAACCACTTCTCGGCGATCTATCAGCCACCGGCGGGGTACGGAAGGTTGCCGATGGACGTCGAGTGGAAGGTCGTCGATGACGGCACGGGCGTTCGGCGAGTATGGATCAAGCAGGCACGGCCGTTCCCGGGACGCGGACGATGAAGGTCGCGGCGAGCTGCGTGTTCGCGATCGCCTCGATCGCGGCGTGCAGCGGCGATCATGAACCGAACGCCGGCGTGTGCACGGATCGCCCCTGCCGCACCACGATCGAGACCGAACAGCAGTGGGCCGCGGTAAGCACCGACCACACCGGACCGCGCTGTGACTTCGCGCAGGAGACGAAGTACATCGCACCGGCCAGTGCCGCCGCCGCGCTGCAGGAGGTCGTATTTCACGACGTGAAGACCCACCGGCTCCACTTCGCGTTCATGACGCAAGTCCTGACCGAATACTTCGGTGGAATGGCGCCGCAGACGTACCGCACGCTGGTCCAGCTGCGCGCGACGCGGCAATACTGGGCAGGCGCGATCTTCCAGCTTCGCGATCCGGACGGGGCGATCACCGGGTACGGCTTCGACGTCATCGTCGACCGTACGATTCCCGACGAGGAGCTCACCGAGGCCGAGATCGAAGCGATCGGCTCGCTGCTCGCCACCGAGTTCCGGTTGCCGCTGACCTACGCGCCAACCACAGACGAAGCGATCGAGCGCGCGCGCCGGTTCACCCGCATCACCAGTCATTTCCCGCGCGCCTGCGGCCAAGTGCAGTGCACCAAGCCCAACACCGATTGCTTCATCGTCCCCGAGCCGGTCTCGCTGTGTGGACAGTTCATCGAGGACCGCACGATCCAAACCGAACACGCCCGCAAGGCCACGCTCGCGGTGATGCCCGGCGTCTACGAGATCGATGGGACGCCCGGCTCCTACACGATTCCAGCGCTGTTCGGCGCGGGCACCCTCGGTCCACAGGAGGTCCCGCTCGTGCCGGCCGGCACCACAGGCACGTACGAGATCACCGCCGGGGGCTTCGGCCAACGCACCTACCGGCAGCTGTTCGACGCCGGAGGTGAACCTTACGAGCTGTCCTGGTCGGTGCGGTCCGACGGCGGCGGTGTGCCGATCGCCGAGCCGCAGATTCAGGGCCGCATCGAGCCACTGCTAGGACCGGTCGGTACATCGGACAACAACGAGATCGCGCTGCTCACGTCGTGTCACGCACCGAACCTCGAGGCGTGGCAGATCCGCGGTGAGCTGCCCGACGGTGACGGCTTCGTGATCGACGTCCGGTACGAGGTGCCGCTCGCGGGCTCGGGGCCGCTGCTCGTCACCGGCGCCGAGGTAACCCTCGGTGGCCAGACCACCGTCGTCGATGACTACTTCCGCCTGGTCTATGCGGGCGAGCACCACAACTGGAACAATCAATACTGGGTGCTGTTCGACGCGCCGGTGGCGTACGCCGGGCACTCGGTCTATGGACTTTGGCTCGACGAGACCGAGCTCTCCGAGGGACTCGAGGCCGCGTGGACGCTCGATGCGAGCCAACAGCCGCTCGATGCGATCAGCGTATCGGCCTACCGAATGGAACAGGTGCCATGACTCGACGCTTCGTCGTCGTCTCCGCCGTGATGCTGGGCTGTGGAAGCTCCGGCCAGCCGACGGTCGACGCGCCACCGTTGGTGGGCGGCCCCGACGATCATCATCCCGACCGGATCGGCTATATCGATCTGGTAGAAGGATTTACTGGCGTGTATGCGCTGATCACCGACCGGCCCGAGCAGCCGCCGTCGGTGCTGACCGCTCGCGATGGCGACTGCGCGATCTACACGCGAGCCGCGATCCCCTCGTGCGATCCGCCATGCGGTGGCGCCACGTCGTGTACGGCGACCAATACGTGCACGCCGTGGCCGCAGAACGCCAGCGCCGGCCCGATCGAGGTCACCGGGCTGCGCGAGCCACTGACGTTTCGCACCGGTCCGTTCGGCTATGTCCCCGAGCCGGCGCCGCCGCTCGATCTATTCGAAACCGACGCGGCGATCCAGATCACCGCGCCGGGAGATATGACTCCGGCATTCACGGCGGAGCTCGCCGGCGTCGCGCCGCTCACCGTGCCGAGCCAAAATCTGAAGCTGATCGATGGCGACGACGCCAAGATCCAGTGGACCGCCGCAGCCAACGCTCGGATCGCGATCGCGCTGATCACCGGATGGCACGGTGCACCGTACGAAGCGATGTTGCGCTGCGAGACCGACGACGATGGCGAGCTGACGATTCCCGGGGGACTGATCGCTCAGTTCCCTCGCCAGAGCTCCGGGCTCGAGCAGCATCCCTCCTGGATCATGCGGTTCGATCGCGCGATCGTGACGGTGCCCGCAGGTGCGATCGAGGTCGTCGTGGGAAGTCAGGGCAATTTGTACTTTACGCATCCATGACCGACGCAGCCTTTGATGCGGCTCAGTCGAATCCACCGCCATCGAACCCACCGCCATCGAACCCGCCGCCATCGCCGCCGCCATCAAAGCCGTCCCACCAACTGCCGCCGTCACTCGCTGGCTCACTAACGTTCGCGGTGTCGGCAGGCGCTTCCGATGCATTGGCGTCCCACCAGCTGTCGCCGTTCGCGGCGCTGCTGGTGTCCGAAGATGTCGGGCCGTCCGCGATCCCCGGATCGTCCGCGTGTCCCTGGACGTGATTGGCACCATCGACGACGACCACATGCGGCGGCATCGCCATCGAAAACACCGCCGACCACATGAACGCGTTTGCGACCATCCCCAATGGGCTTGGGTAGTAGTAATCGAACGGATCGTAGCCACGCTCTTCGGGTTGCGGCTGCCGCGCCGGCTCGGTGCCCGGCCGCACGACGCGTGGCTCGGCAACCTCGATCTCGACACGTGCGGTCGGCATCGCGCTGGCGAGCGCTTCGCGGATTCGATCGACTTGCGACGTGAATTGAAGCTTGTAGACCTCGAGGGCTTTGCCATCGGTCGCGACCGGCTCGGCACGTGCGCGGTACTGCTCGGCGGTTTCACCGGGGCGCGGACTCAGCGCTTCGACGCGCCCCGACACGATGACGCGCGCGGCCGCAGCTTCGCGCGGATGCTCCGAGCGCGCCTGGATCTCTACGATGGTGCGAATCCCTGCCTCTTGATGCTCGACCGCTAGCCGCAGTTCCTTGAAACCCTGACCGAACACCGATTCGTTGTCGTGGAACGCGATGAACAGGTCACCCAGATCGTCGGGATTGCCCTCGCGATCGTGGAACAGCACGGTGCCGTCGATCACGAGCGACACCCCGTTGGTGACCCCGATCCGGCGCAATGCATCGCGTGCGGCCTCGACCACCGCGGTGGCCTCGAGCGCGGACCGCACCCGCCCGGTGCGAAGATCGGGCTTGCCGCCGAACGCGCGCTTGATCTTGTCGAGAAATCCCGGTGCCCGAAGGATGTCCTCGGCGTGCACGTAGACCGCGATGGTCGCGTAGAGCTTCATGCTGGGACCCTAGCGTGGATTAACCATCGAACCAGCGCGAACGCTGCAATTGGTGCATCGTACGTCCATGCTGATGATCAAGCTGGTGCGCCACGGCGAATCACACGCCAACCTCGGGCTCGTCACGTCGCAGCAGATGGGCGACCATCTCATCCCGCTCTCCGAGCGCGGCCAGAACCAAGCGCGTGACGCCGGGCGGGAGATCGGGAGCGAGTTCATCACCGGCTCGCTGGTCTACGTCTCGCCGTATCGCCGGACCCGCGAGACGCTGGCCGGCATCCTCGACGGCACCGGCATCGCTGCCAGCACGCTCCGCGTCTATGAGGATCCGCGGCTGCGCGAGGTCGAGCACGGTTACGACGAAGTGCCAGCACAAGGCGAGCTGCGCGAGCGCCATGGCTGGTTCTACTATCGGTTTCGCGGCGGCGAGAGCCCAGCCGATTGCTACGACCGCGCGTCGACGTTTCTCGAATCGATGATGCGCCAGGTCGATCGCAAGGCGGCCGAGCGCGTGATCGTGGTGACCCATGGCTTGTTCATTCGCTGCTTCGCGATGCGATTCTTGCACCTCGCGGTCGAAACGTTCGACACGCTCGCCAATCCACGAAACTGCGATGTGATCACGATCGGCGACGCTAGCCAGCTCGCGAGCCCGCAGTTCAGGTCGGGACGCTGGGGCGTCGAAGGGCTTCGCCTACGCTGAGCGATCAGCGCTGCGGCCGCTGCGACGCGATCGACCATCGTGTGCGACCGCGTGCGACGCATGCGACGCGATGCGATTTGGTTTCTCGTCGACGATCGCCGCGCGTTAGGTTCGACGCGCATGTCAAACGTTCGTCGAACCCTCACTCGCCGAGACGTGATCCGTGGCGGTCTCGCAGCCACGGCGCTCGGACTCACCTACTCTGCTTGCTCGAAGGCCGCGCCGTCGAGCGGCCCCGGACCGAGCAGCGCTGCGCCTGCGCCTGCCGGGAAGAAGAAGATCTTGATCCTCGGTGGCACCGGATTCCTCGGACCGAAAACCGTGGCAGCAGCGCTCGCGCGAGGTCACGAGGTAACGATCTTCAACCGCGGCAAGCGCGAGAAGCTGCTGCCGCTCGAGTTCGAGGTCGAGCATCTCTATGGCAACCGCGATCCATTGCTGCCGGCGGACGATGAGCGCAGCCCCGATGGCAAGCTGTTGAACCCCGACGCCACACCCAAGGGCCTCGAGCAACTCAAGGGCCGCAGCTGGGACGCGGTGATCGACAACTCCGGTTACTTCCCGCGGATGGTCGAGGCATCGGCGAAGCTGCTCTCGAACAACGTCGGACGCTACATCTTCATCTCGAGCGTATCGGCGTACGCCGAGAATCCTGCCTCGGGTGGCGACGAGAACACCAAGCTCGCCGAGCTCGCCGATCCGACGGTCGAGACGATGGGCGCACAGTTCGAGAACTACGGTGGGCTCAAGGTGCTGTGCGAACGCGCGGCTGCCGCCGCGTTCCCCGACCGGGCGGCCATCGTCCGCCCCGGCTTCATCGTCGGTCCCGGCGACCCGACCGATCGATTCACGTATTGGCCGGTGCGCGCGGCGAAGGGTGGCGAGATGTTGGCGCCGGGCGCACCCAGCGATCCGCTGCAATGGATCGACGTTCGCGATCTTGCCGAGTGGCTGGTGATGCTGGTCGAGAACAGCAACACCGGCACGTTCAACGCCGTCGGTCCCGCGTCGCCCGGGCGTTGGGGCGAGGTCCTAAATAGCTGCGTCAAGGCCGGCGGCAGCGACGTCAAGCTCGAATGGGTCCCTGCGGATTGGCTCGAGACCCACGGCATGGGCGGTGAAGACTCGTTTCCGATCTGGACGCCAGCGAGTGGTCAGTTCGCCGGGTTCCACCGATGGAAGAACGAGCCGGCGAAGGCGACCGGCTTGAAGTTCCGATCGCTCGACGACACGCTGAGCGCGATCCTCGACTGGTATCCCCGCGAGGTCGAGCGCCGGGTGCGTGTGACCCGCGAGCTCGTCGAGCAGGCCAAAGCGAAGGGCGCCCCGCCACCCAAGACCCCGCCCGACCCAGGCGCGCTGCGCGCAGGGCCAACCCGCGAGCGTGAGCTCGAGTTGCTCGCGAAATGGAAGGCGAAGTAGCGAGCTTCGCGGCGGGCGAGATCGCGCCGTCCGGTCGTATGCAAGCGCGCGATACCCGCGACAATCGTGGGGTCGACTACTCGCGCAACACACGGTTCGACGCCAGAGGGGAGCTGCCGAGTTGGATTCGGTCACCGAGCCGCCCCAGATTTGAGGTGTTTCTGTCGGACCGAGTGGATACAGTCCGGGCCCATATGAAGCTTTCAGGCTGGCTTTCGCTCGGAGCGGGGCTTGCGATGTTGTCAGCTTGTGGCCCAGCGGGGCGTCAAGACGCGCCGGCCGACGGGTCGGTAAACGACAAGCCCGATGCCGATGATGGCATCGATGCTGCGCCGTTTCCGACGATCTCCCGGGTCTACGCTCATAGCGGCGGAACGCTCTATCAGCTCGACTCGGACACGCTGGTGGCAACACCGATCGGCGCGATGTCAGGGTTGGGCACGCAGAGCCTCACGGATCTCGCGATCGACAAGAACGACGCGATGGTCGGCATCACGTTCAATAAGCTCGTCAAGGTGGACGCCACCACGGGCAACACGACACTGATCAAGGACCTGTCGATGAGCGCGCGTGGGCTGACCAGCCTATCGTTCGTCCCCGAGGATCTCGGCAATCCAAACAGCGCCGACATTCTCGTCTCTGCCAACGACGACGGGGTGGTGTTCGAGATCGATGCGGTCACCGGGAATGCGACCGAGCTCGGCAACTTCGGCTCCACCTCGGACGGACCGGTGGTTTCGAGCGGCGATCTGATCGGCGTGCGTGGGTTCGGGATCTACGCGACGGTCAACGTCGGCGACGATGCGATGGACTATCTCGCGCGGATCGATCCCGCGAATAACTGGAAGGCCACGCCGATCGGCGCCGGCACCGGCTTCGACAACATCTTCGGGCTCGCGTACTGGAACGGAAAGATCTATGGCTTCGTCGACGGTGGCTTCATGGCCGCGACTGGCAAGATCATCGATATCGATCCAGCGACCGGCGCAGGCACGGTTCTCGATGAAGGCGACGTTCGATGGTTTGGCGCCGGTGTCGCCACCGACGCGCCGATCATCGAGTAACTCCTGCCGCCCGACTGCTATCGGCGCGTGACCTACACGGTCGTCGGCGCGCCCTACCCCGCTCGTACCTGGCGGTAAACCGTCCGCGGTCGAATGACCTATCAGGACGTGATGGCACTCACCTCAATTTCATCGAACGGTGACTCGCCGTGAAGGCACCGTGTTCGACGATCTTGATCGTCGATGACGATCCATTCGCTCGCCGGGTGGTTCGCGAGATCCTGGCGCGTGAAGGCCACGAGCTGATCGAGGTTGGCAGCGGCGAAGAGGCGCTCGATCGGATCGCGCTGTGCGACATCGATCTCGTCCTGCTCGACGTCATGATGCCCGGTATCGATGGCATCGAGGTGTGCCGGCGGATCCGCGTGGACCTCGAGCAGCATGTGTTGCCGATCATCCTGATGAGCGCGTTGGTAGATGCGAGGTCGCGCGCCGACGGCAAGGCTGCCGGCGCGGTGGACTTTCTCACCAAGCCGATCCAGAGCGAAGAGCTCGTCGCGCGCGTCGACAACCTGTTGCTGCTCAGCGCGTACTACGAAGCGCATCAGTGCCACCGGGTCAACGCCGAGAGCGAAGCGCGGCGCTGGAAGCTGATCTCGCGGGTCGCGAGCGACGTCGCCGGATGCCTCGATCCCGAAACCGTAACGAACGCGATCGCTCGGATCCTCCACAACTCGCTTCCGATCGAGGTCACCGCCTACTTCGAGGTCAGCGATTCCCGCCTCGACTTGATCTCGATGTCCACGACCAAGCCGCACGAGCTAGCAGCAGTGACCTGGCAGCGCGCTGACGCCGCGACTCGCGTGCTCGGCGGTTGGTCGCGTGGCGACCGCGAACCCTGCCCCTACGCACCGCTGATGGCCCAGCTGGACCTCGAGGACGTGTTCGCGATCCCGGTACTTCACGAGGGCGAGCTGTGCGGCACGTTCTGCTTCGGCTGGACCAGTCACCTGGTCCAGGACGACCTGTATCTGCTCGACGAGCTCCAGCCCCATCTCACCAACGCGATCGCGAACGTCCGATCGCACACCCGGATCATCTCCGAGTTCATGCGGGAGGCGCGCGAGCGCGAAGCGGCGGAGACCGCGCTGCGACTGTCCGAAGAGCGGCATCGCATGCTGTTCGACGCCAGCCCGCTACCGATCTGGGTGTTCGATCCGACGACGTTCGAGATCCTCGCCGTCAACGACGCGTTCGCCCGAACCCTGGGCTACTCGCGCGACGAGTTGCTCCGAATGCGCACGGTCGATCTCAAGGCACGCACCGGGTCTCCGGCGCCACTCGCCAACCCCAAGCGCTCCAAGAACAGCTTGCACTATGCGTGTAAGGACGGCCGCGTCGTCGAGCTCGACTTTACGTCGCACGTGACGATGGTGGACGGCAATCTGGTCGTGCTCGGCTTGGGACTCGATGTCACCAATGCGCGCCGCATGGAGGACCAACTTCGTCAGGCGCAAAAGATGGAAGCGATCGGCCGGCTCGCCGGCGGTGTGGCGCACGACTTCAACAACATCCTAGCCGCGATCCTGACCGCCGCGGAGCTCGCGATCGGAGATCTCGGAACCGGCCATCCGTCGGTCGCCGAGGATCTGCGCGACATCGTGAGCTCTGCCCACCGCGCCGCCAGCCTCACGCGTCAGCTGCTCGCGTTCAGTCGCCAACAGCGTCGCGAGATCAAGACGCTCGCGCTCAACAAGGTTGTCACCGAGGTCGAGCGCATGCTCGCTCGCATCGTCGGCGAAGACATCATGCTGTCGGCGTCCCTGGCGCCGGAGCTGTGGCCGATCGATGCCGATCCGAGCCACATCGACCAGGTATTGATGAACCTGGTGATCAACGCTCGCGATGCGATGCCACACGGCGGGCGGCTGACCATCCACACCGAAAACGTCGTGGTCGAATCGGCTCACGCTAGTTCGCTCGGTGTGTCCCCAGGACGGTTCGTGGTGCTCGAAGTGCGCGACACCGGATGCGGCATGGATGCCGCGACGCAGGCACGCATGTTCGATCCGTTTTTTACGACCAAGGAGCCCGGAAAGGGTACCGGCCTCGGACTCTCGACGGTGTTCGGCATCATCAAACAGAGCGACGGCGCGATCGTCGCGGACTCGGCAGTTGGACGCGGCACGACGTTCCGCGTGTACTTCCCGTGCGCTGAGCACGCCGTGGTTGCCACCACGTCGCGGCTCCCGGCAATCCGTCCCGAGACCGGGTCCGGCACCATCCTCGTGGTCGAGGATGATCCATCGCTTCGCGCGGTGCTCCGCCGCCAGTTGACGTCGTGGGGTTATCGGCTGATGGAGGCCGGAGACGCGTCAACAGCCCTCGCGTTGCTGCGCGAACGGACCGCACCGATCGACCTGCTACTCACCGACCTCGTCATGCCGGGGATCGACGGTCGCACGCTCGCGACCCGAGTCCTCGAGGATCGTCCCGAGACCAAGGTGTTGTTCATGTCGGGGTACGCCCAACACGCGGCGGTCAAGGACAACTCGCTGCCGATCGCGGATCACTTCATCGAGAAGCCGTTCACCGGACAAGCGCTGTCGTCGGCGATCCGGCGCGCGCTCGGGCAACCCTGACGCACCGAAGCTTCACACCGCGAGGCTGCGTGATCCGCCGTTGAGCTCGGGCCGTAGGACGATCTTCATCACCTCGTCCTGCTTGTTTAGGAACATGTCGTAGCCGCGCGCGGCATCGTCGAGCCCCATGTGATGGGAGACCACGAAGCTGGGATCGATCTCTCCGCGCTCGATGCGCTCGAGCAACGGCCGCATGTAGCGCTGCACGTGACACTGGCCGGTCTTGATCGTCAGCCCGCGATTCATCAGCGCTCCGAGCGGGAACTTGTCGACGAAGCCGGCATAGACGCCGACGATCGACACGATGCCGCCGCTCCGGCACGCCAGGATCGCCTCGCGCACCGCCATCGGTCGATCCATCTGGATCCGCGCCTTCTGCTTCAACAGGTCGTACGCGAACTGGAGCCCATGGCCGTGGGCCTCGAGACCGACGCAGTCGATACACGCGTCCGGTCCGCGTCCCGCGGTCAGATCGCGTAGGACCTCCTGCGTCGATTGCTGCTCGTAGTTGATCGCGTCGGTCGCGCCTGCGCGCTCGACAGCCATCTTCAGACGATACGGAAACCGATCGATCGCGATGATCCGCTCGGCTCCGAGCATGCGTGCGCACGCGATCGCGAATTGGCCCACGGGACCAGCGCCCCACACGGCGATCACCTTGCGCGGCGTGATCTCGCAGAACTCGGCAGCCATGTAACCAGTCGGCAAGATGTCCGAAAGAAACAGCGCTTGCTCGTCGGACATCGCGGACGGCACTTTGAGCGGACCGACGTCGGCGAACGGCACGCGGACGTATTCGGCCTGGCCGCCGGCAAACCCGCCGGTCAGGTGTGAATAGCCGAACGCTCCGCAGGTCGCGTGCCCCATCAGCTTCTCGGGCAGCCACGCGTTCGGATTCGAATTCTCGCAGCACGAGAAGTTGCCCGCCTCGCACGATTCGCACGAGCCACACGCGATCGCGAATGGAACCACGACCCGATCGCCAACCTCCAGGTTGTTCACGCCCTTGCCGACCTCGACGACCTCGCCCATGAACTCGTGGCCGAGCACGTCGCCCTTCTTCATCGTCGGCACGTAGCCGTTGTACAGGTGTAGATCGGAGCCGCAGATCGTGGTCGCGGTCACTCGAACGATCGCGTCGCGAGCGTTCATGATCACGGGATCGGGAACACGCTCGACGCTCACGCGTTGTTTCCCCATCCAACAGGTCGCCTTCATGGTTCGAGTCCTTTCTGGGCCGCGTGCGGATTCGGCTCGATCAGCACGACGGTGTCGCGGTCTCCGGTCTCCGGCGGCTGCGCGGCGTGCGGCAGGGTGTGGACGCTGGCATCCGACTTCAGCACCTCCCCGGTCTCGAGCACTTGCTTGAGCCTGCGGAGGTCGCCCTTGATCTGCGGCTTGGTCAGCAACTTTGCGAGCGCGCTGCTCGTCGGGGTGGCGCGAATTCCCAGCTGCATCTCGACGCGGACTTCGGTCGCGTCACGGCCGGGCGCGCGCGCAAATTCGATGCGGCCACGCAGCTTGATCGGAGAGCCCGGCACGGTCTGCCATGCGATCAGCTCGCCGGGACGATCCTCGATGATCTTTGCGTCCCACGCGATGGTCTTGCCCAGGGGCAGCTTGGCGACCCAGTGCGAAACCTCGCCATGCTCGGTGACCGATTCGAGGTAGTCCATGAACTGCGGCAGCTGGGAAAGCTCGCGGTAGAACGCGTAGACCTCGTGAGGCGGCTTGTTGACGGTGACCGAATAGATGACCGGCGACGAGCTCTGCCGTGCGCGAGCGCGCTGCGCTGCCCAGACGTCGACCGCCGCTACCCCCGCGACCGCGGCAGATGCGCCGAGCCAGCGAGCGGCGCTGACACGGCGTTTCCGCGCCGCCGCGAGGAGTCCCAGGTCCACCACGTCGCCGAGCACGCGGAGCCACAGCGGCCACGACCGGGTCGGTTGTGCGAGCGTCGCGATCCCCGACGCGATCTCACGTGCGCCGAGGATGCGCATGATCATCGGGGCGGAGCTGTTCGCCTCGACACCTACGAACCTCGCGACCGCCCGCGGCATCGCAAGCTCTGCGGTGCCCAGCGCAACGCTGAACCAACCGACACTGCGCGCAACCGCAATGTGACGACGGTCGACATCTTTGGGACGGCTTCTCGCTGCCTGTAGGGACTCCATAGCCCGCTTAGGAGCAACCAACGTTCCAGGCGTACGGCGGCACAGTTGGCTGGGTGTCCTGGGGTTCGGCCACTTCACCGTCCCAAACCCGCTCGCCGCCGGCGCCCACGAGCGCCCGCATCCCGGTGGGTACTCAAATTTCTGAGCCAGCGGGGTGGCTGATGTCGGATTCCCCCAGCGCCGCGCAGGCTAAGTTGTTGCCACCACACGACTGGCGGATGGCCGCGTTCTTGCTGCATCCGGCGCCATGACCAAGCTTGGGCTCGCTGCTCGCATCGGGATGGCATCGCTGGCGATCGCCGCCTGCTCCGATGAGTTCGGACCACCGGACGATCACCTGCTGGCCCGGACCACGGAGCTGGTCCAATACTCGACGTGCAACGAGCTCGAGTACGACCTCGAGACCATGCTGATTCGCGAGGCGTGGGCGTCGATCGAGATGTCCGGCGACAGTCGGTTCGGCGGTGGGGTCGACGACGCGAGTGATGGCGCGCCCGAAAGCGGCGATGATGATCGCACCGAGGGCGAGGACTACTCGGGAACCAACAACCAAGAGACCGGCGTCGACGAGGCCGACTTCGTCAAGACCGACGGCTATCACATCTATTCACTCAACGGGAATCGGCTCCACATCTTCGGCGTGCCGCAGTTTGGCGATCTGGTTCCCGAGAGCGTGACCGAGCTCGAGGGCAATCCGCAGGAGATGTTGATCGACAGCGACGCGGGCCGGGCGGTGGTGTTCTCGTTCATCGTTCCAGCGCAACTCCCCGTGGGGCACCCGCTGCGCGCGTTGACCGGGATCTCCGACGAAACCACGGATGACTATTACTGGTGGCGAGCGCCCACGCTGACCAAGATCACGGTGCTCGACATCGCCGATCGTAGGCAGCCGAACCTGATTCGCGAGGTGTATTACGAAGGCTGGTATCAGACCGCGCGCAAGGTCGACAGCTCGGTCCGCGTGTCGACGTTTGCGATGCTCGCGCACGACTGGGCGTACAGCTGGTGGGAGATCCTGGACCAAGCCAATGGCAACAAGACGGTCGCCAAGCGCGTGGCGGCCAACCGGATCCGCGCGATGGCGCTCGATGATCTGATCCCCAAGATGTACGTGCGCACGCCCGACGGTCAGATCGTCACCGATGCGCTGAGCCGTCAGGATTGCCAGGCGTTCCATCGCCCAAGCGACAGCCATGGCTACGGTGTGTCGTCGATCATCTCGCTCGACCTGCTGGGCGATACGTTCGCGTGGGACGCCGACCACGTGATCTCGAACGGCGCGACGTTCTATTCATCGACCGACACGATGGTGCTCGCGGAGCCCGCGCATTCGTGGTGGTGGTACTGGTGGTTCCCCGAGGATCCGGATCAGCTCAACGTCCACACGTTCGACATCTCGGTCCCCGGCCAGACCCGATATACCGGTTCCGGTCGGATCGAAGGCCGGCTGGTCGATCAGTTCTCGATCTCCGAGCATGAAGGCGCGATCCGGCTCGCCACGACCACCAACCAGTGGCGATGGTGGATCGACGACGACGAGCCGCCCCCGATCACGAACAACGTCTGGGTGCTCGAAGGCGACGGCGCAGGCACGGTGACCACCGTCGGCCACGTCGGCGATATCGCGCCTGGCGAGAGCATTCAATCGGCGAGGTTCCTCGGCGACAAGGGCTATCTCGTCACGTTCCTGCGGACCGACCCGCTGTGGACGATCGATCTTGCAGATCGTACGAACCCGCGTGTCGTCGGCGAGCTCGAGGTCCCGGGATTTTCGACCTACCTGCATCCGCTCGGTGACACCGAGCTGCTCTCGATCGGCGTCGGCGGCGACGAGAACGGCGCCAACTGGCGCACGACGATCTCGATGTTCAACGTGGGCGACTTCGCGCATCCGGCGCTCACCGCCAGCTTGCCGATCGACGGCGAACAAGGCTGGGGCTGGTCGGAAGCGCTCTCGGAGCACAAGGCGTTTCAGTACTTCGCGCCCAAGCAGCTGCTCGCGGTTCCGCAGTCGAACTACATCGAGGACACCGCCGGCAACTATCGATATCTGTCGAAGCTCGAGCTGGTGACCGTCGAGCCCGGCGTTGGACTCACCCGCCGCGGCGCGATCGATCACAGCGCGTACTACCCGACCGATCAGTACTGGTACTACAACGATATCCGTCGCAGCATTTTCATGGGCGATTACATCTACGCGATCAGCGACAAGGCGATCACCGTGCACAGCCTCAGCGACTTGGCGAAGGTCACCGACGCAGTGCTGCCCGGCTACTCGCCCGATGATCTTTACTGGTGGTGGTGACGAGCTAACACGAGCTGCACGCGCCCGACGCCGAGCAGCCGGTTGCGTCATCGCAACCCGCTGGGCAGGTTATGTTGGCGCCGCCGGCGCAGTCGCTTGCGGCCGAGCAGCTAACGTCGCATCCGCACGAGGTCCCACACGCAACACCCTGCGCGCACGAACCGATTCCCGTACACGTGACCATGCAGCTCTGCGGGCCGCACGTCACGAGATCGCTGCACGAGTTGTCGCCGTCGCACTCGACGATGCAGAGCCCGGCGGCGCCACAATTGATCGGGCCTCCGCATGCACCCGCGGTGCATGAAATGCGGCACTCGGTTGCGCCTCCGCAATCAACGCCGCCTGGGCACTCGCCCGCTGCGCAGCCGACAATGCAACCGGTACCCGGAGGACATACGATTTGGTTCGTACAATTGCTATCGACGCACAGGAACAGGCAGGCGTTCGGCGTGCATGCGCCGCCGGCGGCCATGCATGCCACCGGATCGCAGGGCGGCTCACCCCCATCCGTTGCAGCGTCATCGCTCGCCGCATCATCGGCAGGCTGCCGATCCGACATCGGATCGAATCCGATGCGACCACACCCTGCCGCCACCACGAGTGCGATCACCCAACGCACTCGATGATCGTACAGCCAGCGCGCAGGTTGCTGACATCATGAACCGCGGTGTCCGCGCGGACACCGCGGACCGCGACATGTCAGTTCTTGGTCAGCGCCCAGGTCGCCGCTAGCGCCGCCTCTGCCGCGGCATCGCCCAGATAGACCTTCGAGATCGTTCCTCGCGCAGTGAAGAACACGTCCGAGGCACCAAGCGCAAGGGCGCTGCCGATACCGAGGACCTCGAGCGAGCGCGACCGATTGCGGTCGAATGCGCCGGCGATCAGCGTCACACCCACTGTGGCGATCAAGCCGCCCAGTGTGCGTACCAGCCACTTGTCGCGTTTTGGCCCAGTGACCTTCTCGAAGCTGCGGAGATGCACGATCGGCCACAGCCCCGTGGCCACATAGAAAATTCCTTGCGCTAGCGCGACAGGATGTGGAGATCGGGTCATGCGATCCATCAAGCAAAGCCCGCACCTGGCGATGACGCTATCCGCCACGGGCTTTGCTCGTATGATGGATGGGTGTCGTTGGTCGATCGCCGAGAGGCGCTGACATGGATCGCGGCCGCGAGCTTGGCGGCCTGTACACCTGGTCGCTCTAAGCGCGCCGCCGAACGCGAGCCGGTCATTCGAATCCGCCCGCTCGACCAAATGCAGTGGCCGACGCCTGACCCGTTCCTGTTCTGCGTCCACCATGACGATCGATATCCGAACGGCAACGAGTTGCTAGGTCCCGCGGCATCGCTCGAGGGGCGCGAGCTCGGGCGCGACTTCGCCGGCAAAGACGGTTGGCGCATGTATCACGGTGATCGTGTGCCGGGGTTTCCGCGCCACCCGCACCGCGGCTTCGAGACGATCACTGTGGTTCGGCGGGGTCTGCTGGATCATTCGGATTCGCTCGGGGCGGCGGCGCGGTATGGCCAGGGCGACGTTCAATGGCTGACCGCCGGTCGCGGCATTCAACACGCAGAGATGTTCCCGCTCGTGGAGCGCAGCTCGCCAAATCCGGTGGAGCTGTTCCAGATCTGGCTGAACCTACCGCGCGCGGACAAGCTCGCCGCGCCGCACTTCTCGATGCTGTGGGATCAGACGATTCCGCGCCATACGACGCGCGATGGTCGGGGCCGCACCACCGAGGTCACCGTCATCGCCGGAACCCTCGCAGGAATCGCCGCACCTGCCCCACCGCCGAGCTCGTGGGCATCGCGCGCTGATGCAGGGATCGCGATCTGGACGATCCGGATGACGCCAGGTGCGCAGTGGCAAATTCCGGCCGGTGTTCCAGGGGCCAACCGCTGGCTGTACGTATTTCAAGGCAACGGCCTTGGCGTCGGCGCGCGCGCGATCCCTGGTAGCCACGTCGTCGAGCTCCACGGCGATGTCGCCGCGACGATCGACAACGGCGACGCGGACACCGAGATGTTGATGCTTCAGGGCATGCCGATCGGCGAGCCCGTGGTGAAGCACGGGCCGTTCGTGATGACCACGCAGGACGAGATCCGCGAGACAATCATGGAATACCAGCGCACCCAGTTTGGCGGCTGGAGCTGGTCGTCGGCGGAACCCGTGCACGGTACGGAAGGTCGGTTTGCGCGCCACGTCGACGGTCGGATCGAGCGTCCTACCTGAACCAGTCACCGCCGAAATTGACCAGAACGTGCCGAGCCTCGGGCGGCTCGCGCGGCTATGGTGCGCTGTGCCGCGACCGGCGGCACCGACCTGGAGAGTTTGTTGTCGTCCGCACCACGCTGGTTTGGAGCAGCTCGATGCATCGTCGATGCCGCACGGGTTGGCGTTGCGATCGGGCTCGTCGAATTCATCGCGGTGTTGTGGCGCTCGCCGGTACGTGGCAGCGATACGCTGTCGGTGGCGGTCATCGCGATCGGACTGTCGGTGATCGCGAGCGTCGTGATCGGTGCGCCGTGGATCGCCGCGGTGCGGTTGCTGGCCCGTCGATCGGCGCCGCTGCACTGGCTGACCAAGCTCCGCAGCGGTGGTAGCGCGCGGATCGAAGCCGCCACCCAAGCCGTACTGATCATCCTTGGTCTGTCGGTGATCGCGCTCGCTAGCTACTACGTGACGATGTGGTGCCACGAGCGCTACCGCCTCGCGCAAGGCGCAGCGCTCGTTACGGCGGGCGTGGTCACGACGGCCGCGCTCTGCACCTTTGCAGCATTGTTCGCAGTGACGCCGGAAATCTCGCGATGGGCCGGTCAGCGCACGACCCTCGTGGCGATCGCACAGCCCCGACGATGGCGCATCCTATCGGTCGCCCTGGTCGTGTGGGTCGGCACGACCGTGCAAACCACGCTCTGGGTATTCGCCCCGCTGTTCGATCCGTTTCCGCTGTACCTGATCGCGGGCTCGATCGCCGCAACCACCTGGCTCGCGATCGCGCGGGTCGGATGCACCACGGATCGCCGCATGCGCGACGCCGTCGCCTACCCGTTGCTCGCCGCGGCAGCGCTGATCTGGTTGGGCCACAGCGAGCCGGCGCGAGTGGCGCTGCGATTCGGCGTGGTTGGCGACGCGGTCACCGACGCCTTACTCGCGATCTCCGACCGCGACGGTGACGGTTTCTCGGGCTGGTTTGGCGGTCTCGACTGCAATGATGCCAACCCCAACATCCATCCTCGCGCGCGCGAACAACCCGCGAATGGCATCGATGATAACTGCGTAGGTGGAGACCTGCGCGAACGTCCGAGCTCCATCACACAATTGGCCACTCAACCAGCCACCGAGCGCCCTGACATCCTGTTGATCTCGATCGACTCGGTGCGAGCCGACCACACGTCGCTGCACGGGTACCACCGCGCGACAACCCCCGTGCTCGAAGCGCTCGCCCGCAGTGGTACGAGGTTCGACCAAGCGATCGCTGCGGGAGCAGTTACCCGAGTGTCGCTTCCCACCCTGCTATTTGGTCGCGCCGTTAGTGCGCTGCCCATGGTCGACACCCACACCTGGCCGGTGATGGTCGATCACCAGCTACCCACGCTCGCGTCCACGCTTCGCGATGCCGGATACCAGACCTCCGCCATCGTCGGCAGTGAGACGCTGCTATCGCCGCCGACCCTCGCGGGGTTCGAGAAGGTCGTCAGCCTGGCACACGACATCGTGGGGCTAAATCAGGACACCGCTCGACAGATCGGCGAACGCGCCCGAGCGATCCACGCCGCCCGTGCGCCGGGGAAACCACTGTTTGTATGGATCCATCTGCTCGATCCGCATTACCCATATCACCAACCTCCAGGTGCGCCGCGGTTCGGGACCGATGCGATCGCGACCTACGACGCTGAAATCGCGAGCGCCGACGCCGCGATCGGCGAGCTGCTCGCGACGTTCACACCCGAGCACACGATCGTCGCGGTGACTGCGGACCACGGGGAAGCGTTCGACGATCACCACAGCCACTTTCACGGATCGTGGCTCTATGATGAAGAGGTCCACGTTCCCCTCGTCATCGCTGCACCACACGGGCTGCCGCGAAATGTGCCAACCCCGGTCAGCTTGACCGATGTGGCACCCAGCTTGCTGAACCTCGCTGGGGTAGCCGCTCCGCAGTCGATGACGGGTAGCTCGCTCGCATCGACGGTCCGGTTGGGCGCACCGGCAACTGCACGGCTCGTGATCAGCGAGCTCCGTCATGGCCCCAAGCTCAAGCGAAATGCGATCGCTGGGTACCTCGGAGACCACAAGGTGATCCTCGATCTCGATCGAGGGACCGCCGAGCTATTCGAGCTGTCCGCGGATCCTCACGAGCGAACGCTTCTAGATGATGACGAGCTGCGCCGACAACTCGTCGATCGCCTCGCCGCCGAGATCGATCGGACCAGCGCGCTCCGGTAAGCGCCGCTGCGCAAACCGTTCGGGCTGCGCAAACTGCCAGTTGAAAGCGCGTGTAGGTGGGAGCCGCTACCCGACGAGACGGGATCGAAAAATTCTGATCGCCTCACTGCGAGAATCGCCAACACGCATGGAGTTGCGAACTACCAATCTATAGAGTGGTGGCTCCTATCCTGAGGGGGCTCGCGATGAGGACGCTGGTACCGCTGTATCTATTGTTGGGTGCGCTCGCTGTCGTTTCGTGCAACGGCGACAACGTTGATCTCTGTCCGACGGGCTGCGCGATCGACGGGACCTGTTATCCCGACGGCGTCGCGGATCCCGACAACGCGTGTCAGCGCTGCGATGCTGCCGCGTCGAAGACCGCGTGGACCGCCTCGACCGGCACCACGTGTGACGACGGATCGTTCTGCACGACCAACGACACCTGCAACGCCGGCACCTGCGTCGGCGGGCCGGCACGCGAATGTAGCGACAGCGTCGCGTGCAACGGCACCGAGACCTGCGACGAGGCCACCGACAAGTGCGTCGCCGGCACGTCGACCTGCGGCACCGGTTCGCTGTGCGACTTCTCGAGCGATACCTGTACTCCGACCGTCACCTGCCCCGGCTGCACGATCAACGGAACCTGTTTCGGCGATGGTCAGCGCGATCCGCTCAACCCCTGCTTGATCTGCGACATCGATCAGTCGACCACCGCGTTCGTCAACAACGACGGCGCGGCGTGCGACGACGACATGTTCTGCACCACCGACGATACCTGCAGCGCCGGCGTCTGCGCGGGCTCCGCACGTGCCTGCGCCGATGCCGTGACCTGCAACGGCAGCGAGACGTGCAATGAGAACACCGACGCGTGCGAGGCTGGAACCACCACGTGCGGTAACAACGAGCTGTGCAACACGGCGAATGACACGTGCACGGCGACCTGCACGGGCTGTGTGGTCGGCGGGATCTGCTACGGCCAGGGTCAAACCGACCCGAACAACCCCTGCTTGATCTGCGACACGAACGTCAGCACCACGACGTTCTCGAACAACGACGGCGCGACCTGCGACGATGGATCGTTCTGCACGACAGGTGACGTCTGCAATGCCGGCGCCTGCGCGGGCACCACGCGCGACTGCGACGACGGCATCACGTGCAACGGCACCGAGACGTGCAACGAAGGCGCAGACACCTGCGATCCGGGCACGATCACCTGCGGCGCCAACGAGGTCTGTGATGTTCAGTCCGATGCCTGCGTCGCGACCTGCACCGGCTGTGTGATCGGCGGCGTGTGCTTCGGCCAGGGCCAGACCAACCCGCTCAACGCGTGCGAAGTCTGCGACACCGCGCAGTCGGCGACGTCGTTCTCGGACAATGATGGCGCCACCTGCGATGACGGATCGTTCTGCACCACCGGCGACGTGTGCGGCGGGGGCAGCTGCGCCGGCTCGACGCGTGATTGCAGCGACGGTGTCGCGTGCAACGGCGCCGAGACTTGCGACGAGAACGCCGACGTGTGTGATCCGGGCGTGATCACCTGTGCGGCGAACGAGGTGTGCGATGTTCAGAGCGACAGCTGCGTCGCGACCTGCGATGGCTGCGTGGTCGGCGGCATCTGCTACGGCCAGGGACAACCGAACCCGCTCAACTCGTGCCAGGTCTGCGATACGTCGCAATCGACGACCGCGTTCGTCGACAACGACGGCGCGACCTGCGACGACGGATCGTTCTGCACCGTCAACGACGTGTGTGGCAGCGGCAGCTGCGCCGGCTCGGCTCGGAGCTGCGACGACGGTGTCGCGTGCAACGGTACCGAGACCTGCAACGAAGGTACCGACACCTGTGATCCCGGTACTGTCACGTGCAACAACGACGAGGTTTGCAACGTTCAAACCAACACCTGTGTGCTCACGTGCACCGGCTGCATCATCGGCGGCATCTGCTACGGCGATGGTCAACTCGATCCGGTCAATCAATGCCGTGTGTGCGACCCATCGGTCTCGACGACCGCGTTCGTCGACAACAATGGCGCGACCTGCGATGACGGGCTGTTCTGCACCGTCGGCGACGTCTGCGGTGCAGGACTTTGCCTCGGCGGTGGCTCGCGCAGCTGCAGCGATGGCGTCGCGTGCAACGGCGCTGAAGTCTGCAACGAGAACACCGACCTCTGCGATGCCGGCACGACGACGTGCACCGGCGGCCTGCTCTGCAACACCGGTACTGACACCTGCGAGCTCGAGTGCTCCGGCGGCACCACCGAGTGCGGATCGAGCTGCGTCGACATCGACAACGATCCGAACAACTGCGGCGGTTGCGGCGATCAGCCCAGCGTCGGCGATCACGTGTGCACGGCGACTGCGGGCTTCGACGCGGTGTGCATCGCCGGGGGCTGCCGTCTGGCCTGCGGAACTGGCAGCGTGACCTTCAACTTCACCGGCGCTGGCGAGGTCGCAGCGATCCCCGATTGCGTTACCGAGATCACCGTCGACGTACGAGGCGCGGCAGGCGGAACGTCGTCGTTCGGTGGCACCCCCGGCTCGGGCGGTCGTACGATTGCCAAGCTGGCGATTGATTCATCCGATGTGATCAACGTCTTCGTTGGTGGAGCGGGTGCTGCGGGATCAGGGTCTCCAGGCGCTGGTGGATTCAACGGCGGCGCTGTCGGTGGACAGCTGGGCGGACAAAACGGTGGTGGTGGCGGCGGTGCGTCGGATATCCGGATCAATGGAACAGCCTTGACTGACCGGGTCGTAGTTGCCGGTGGCGGCGGCGGCGCGGCATCGTGCAGCGGTCACCCATTCGATGGTGGCCATGGCGGCGGATTGGTCGGCGGCGGTCCAGTGACGAACTGTGGTGGCGGAACAGCCCCCACCGGCGGCACCGAATCCGCTGGCGGTTCAGGCGGTTCCTATTCCGGTTATTGCAGCGCTGGCGCGGCAGCGTTGGGCCTCGGCTCAGCAGGTTGCAATAACTCGGGTGGCGGTGGCGGTGGCGGTGGCTACTACGGTGGCGGCGGCGGTGCGTGGTACCCGGGTGCCGGCGGAAGCGGCTTCGCAGTTGGTACCGCGACCAACGTGAGTCACACCACCGGGTTCCAGTCCGGCAACGGCCAAGTAATCATCAGCTGGTAACAGCAGCCAACGGCGACCGAGAGGTCGCCGTTCTTGTTTGGGGGTCTCGATGAAGACGTTGGTACCGCTCTATCTGCTGCTCGGCGCACTCGCTGTCGTTTCGTGCAACGGCGACAACGTCGATCTCTGTCCGACTGGCTGCGCGATCGACGGGACGTGTTATCCCGACGGCGTCGCGGATCCCGACAACGCGTGTCAGCGCTGCGATGCCGCCGCGTCGAAAACTGGGTGGACCGCCTCGACCGGCACCACGTGTGACGACGGATCGTTCTGCACGACCAACGACACCTGCAACGCCGGCACCTGCGTCGGCGGGCCGGCGCGCGAATGTAGCGACAGCGTCGCGTGCAACGGCACCGAGACCTGCGACGAGGCCACCGACAAGTGCGTCGCCGGCACGTCGACCTGCGGCGTCGGCTCGCTGTGTGACTTCTCGAGCGACACCTGCACGCCGACGGTCACCTGCCCCGGTTGCACGATCAATGGAACGTGTTTCGGCGACGGCCAGCGCGATCCGCTCAATCCGTGCTTGATCTGCGACATCGATCAATCGACCACCGCGTTCGTCAACAACGACGGCGCGGCGTGCGACGACGACATGTTCTGCACCACCGACGATACCTGCAGCGCCGGCGTCTGCGCGGGCTCCGCACGTGCCTGCGCCGATGCCGTGACCTGCAACGGCAGCGAGACGTGCAATGAGAACACCGACGCGTGCGAGGCTGGAACCACCACGTGCGGTAACAACGAGCTGTGCAACACGGCGAATGACACGTGCACGGCGACCTGCACGGGCTGTGTGGTCGGCGGGATCTGCTACGGCCAGGGTCAAACCGACCCGAACAACCCCTGCTTGATCTGCGACACGAACGTCAGCACCACGACGTTCTCGAACAACGACGGCGCGACCTGCGACGATGGATCGTTCTGCACGACAGGTGACGTCTGCAATGCCGGCGCCTGCGCGGGCACCACGCGCGACTGCGACGACGGCATCACGTGCAACGGCACCGAGACGTGCAACGAAGGCGCAGACACCTGCGATCCGGGCACGATCACCTGCGGCGCCAACGAGGTCTGTGATGTTCAGGCCGATGCCTGCGTCGCGACCTGCACCGGCTGTGTGATCGGCGGCGTATGCTTCGGCCAGGGCCAGACCAACCCGCTCAACGCGTGCGAGGTCTGCGACACCGCGCAGTCCGCCACGTCGTTCTCGGACAACGACGGCGCGACCTGCGACGACGGATCGTTCTGTACCACCGGTGATGTGTGTGGCGGCGGTCTATGCAATGGGTCCGCGCGTGACTGCAGCGATGGCGTCACCTGCAACGGCACCGAGACCTGCGATGAGAATGCGGACGTCTGCGATCCGGGCATCGTCACCTGCGACAGCGATGAGGTTTGCAACGTGCAGACCGACAGCTGCGTGCTGACCTGTACCGGCTGCATCGTCGGGGGCATCTGCTACGGCCAGGGCCAGACCAACCCGCTCAACGCGTGCGAAGTCTGCGATACCGCGCAATCAGCGACAGCGTTCTCCGATAACGACGGGGCAACGTGCGACGACGAATCATTCTGCACGGTGAATGATGTCTGCGGCGGCGGCACGTGCGCCGGCTCGACCCGCAGCTGCGACGACGGCGTCGCGTGTAACGGTAGTGAGTCGTGTGATGAAGGCAGCGACGCGTGCGACCCGGGCACGCCGACCTGTGGCAACGACGAGGTCTGCAGCGTGCAGAGCGATGCCTGCGTCGCGACCTGCACCGGCTGTGTGATCGGCGGCATCTGCTATGGCCAAGGCCAGGTCGACCCCAACAATCCGTGCTTGATCTGCGATGCTGGCCAGTCGGCCAGCGCGTTCTCCAACAACAACGGTGCGACCTGTGACGACGGATCGTTCTGCACCGTGAACGACAGCTGCGGTGGCGGCACCTGCAACGGCGGTGGTGCTCGCGCATGCAGCGACGGCGTGGACTGCAACGGCGCCGAGACCTGCAACGAGGGCGCGGATAGCTGCGACTCGGGTAGTGTGACCTGCGCTGGCAACGAGGTCTGCGACGCCCAGAGCGACGCGTGCGTCGCGACGTGCGATGGCTGTGTGATCAGCGGCGTGTGCTACGGCCAAGGTCAGACCAACCCGCTCAACGCCTGTGAGGTCTGCGATACCTCGCAGTCAGCGACCGCGTTCGTCAACAACAACGGCGCGACCTGCGACGACGGTTCGTTCTGCACGATCGACGACGTCTGCGGCGGCGGCACGTGCGCTGGCTCGGCGCGCGACTGTGATGACGGTGTCGCCTGCAACGGGACCGAGACCTGTGACGAAAACGCGGACACGTGTGACGCGGGCACCCTCACCTGTGGCGCCAACGAAGTCTGCGACGTGCAGAATGACCTCTGCGTCGCGACCTGTACGGGCTGCGTGATCGGCGGCATCTGTTACGGCGACGGCCAGCTCGATCCGAACAACCCGTGCATGGTCTGCGATCCGTCGAGCTCGACGACCACGTTCGTCGACAATGACGGCGCGGCCTGCGACGACGGTCTGTTCTGCACGGTCGATGACACCTGCGGCGGCGGCACCTGCAACGGCGGCGGCTCGCGTAGCTGCGGCGACGGCGTTGACTGCAACGGCGACGAAGTGTGCAACGAGACCACTGATCTGTGCGATGCCGGAACGACGACCTGCACCGGCGGCTTGCTCTGCAACACGACGAGCGACACCTGCGAGCTCGTGTGCTCCGGCGGCACCACCGAGTGCGGCTCTAGCTGCGTCGACATCACCAACGATCCCGACAACTGCGGCGGCTGCGCCGATACACCGAGCGTCGGGGATCACGTGTGCAATCCGGCAGGAACTTCTCCAGCCGTATGCATCAACGGCGGCTGCGCTCTCGGTTGTTCGAGTGGCAGCACGACGTTCGACTTCACCGGCGCGAGTCAAGTCGCTGACATCCCCGAGTGCGTCACGTCGATCACGGTCGACGTTCGAGGTGCGCAGGGCGGTGTCTCGTGGATCGGGACTGCGCCTGGCCTAGGGGGGCGAACCATCGCAACCCTCAGCCGCGCTCCGTCGGACGTCGTCACGGTGTTTGTGGGAGGGGCTGGTGGTGCCGCCGTGATCAACGTCCCAGGAACAGCCGGCTTCAACGGCGGCGGAGCGGGCAGTACCAATGGTCCGACTTCCGGCGGCGGCGGCGGCGGGGCTTCGGACATTCGCGTCAACGGTACCGGCCTGGCGGACAGGGTCGTTGTCGCTGGCGGTGGCGGCGGTGGGTCGTCGTGTACGAGCCAAGTCTTCGGTGGCGCCGGCGGAGGCCTATCAGGCCTCGTTGGAGCGAGCTCCTGCGGTGGAACCCGACCGGGACCGGGAACCCAGGCCGCTGGCGGTTCAGGCGGGAACTTGAATAGCAGTTGGTGTACGGGTGCGGCTGGCGTGCTCGGCGTTGGTGGCGCTGCATGCGCTGGTGGCACCGGCACCGGTGGCGGCGGTGGTGGCGGTGGTGGTTACTACGGAGGCGGCGGTGGCGGCTGGGACGGCGGCGCCGGCGGTAGCGGCTTCGCCACTGCCTCCGCGACCAACGTCACCCACACCAGCGGATTCCAGGCTGGCAACGGCCAGGTGATCATTAGCTGGTAGCGCCCGGAGGCGGATCGTTGATCCGAAGCAAGTTCGGTCGGGATCGCGACGGCGTGCGCGGTCGCTCGGGCGAAACAGACAGCCACACGATCGGCTGCTGGTAGTAGGCTCCGTCGCGCGATCGCGTGATCGAGGAGCCCCATGAAGTTCTTGGCCGCAGTCAGTTTGGTGATCGGTGCGCTTGGCATGGCTTCGTGCGCCGGCAGTAGCAATAACGACGAGCCCGACGGCGGAATCGTCAACAACGGTGGCGAATGCGTCGACGGCTGCACGATCGACGGCATTTGCTATCCAGACGGCGTCGCTAACCCAGCAAACGGCTGCCAGGTCTGCAACAAGAGCTCCTCGGCGACCGCTTGGTCGAACGACGACGGCGCGACGTGCGACGACGGATCGTTCTGCACGACGACCGACACGTGCAGTGCGGGCGCGTGTGTCGGTGGCGCGGCGCGCGACTGCGGCGACGGCGTTGCGTGCAACGGCACCGAGACCTGCGACGAAACCGCGGACAAGTGCGTCGCCGGGACCTCGACCTGCGCGGAAGGCTCGCTGTGCGACTTTCAGTCCGACGTGTGCATTCCGAGCGTCGCGTGCCCTGGCTGCATGATCGACGGCACATGTTATGGCCAGGGACAATCCGATCCCAACAATGCATGCCTGGTCTGCGACACGACGCAGTCGACCACCGCGTTCGTCAATAACGACGGCGCGACCTGCGACGACGGATTGTTCTGCACGACCGGTGACGTCTGCGGTGGTGGTACCTGCAACAGCACCGGCACGCTGAGCTGCAGCGACGGCATCGCCTGCACCGGCGTCGAGACGTGCAACGAGGCCGCCGATCGCTGCGACTTCGGCCCCTCAGGATGCGCGGTCGGATATCTGTGCAACACCACGAGTGACACCTGCGAGCTCGTGTGCTCGGGCGGCACCACCAAGTGCGGCAATGCCTGCGTCGACACCGACAACGATCCGAACAACTGCGGTGGTTGCGGGGGCGTTCCGAACCCGGGCGATCACGTCTGTACAGCTTCGGCTTCGTTCGTTCCGGTCTGCATCGCCGGCGCGTGTGATGAAGCGTGCGGCGGCAGCGTGACGTTCACGTACACCGGCGCGAGTCAGCAGTTCACGGTTCCGGCGTGCGCCACCACGATCCAGGTCGATGTTCGAGGTGCGCAAGGTGGCGCCGGGTTCTCCACGGTGTCGCCGGTCATGGGCGGCCTGGGTGGTCGGACGCGTGCCACGTTGGCGGTCGCTCCAACGGATGTGATCACGGTGTTCGTCGGTGGCGCCGGCACGAACGCGACGAGCGGAGCACCCGGAGCGGGCGGTTTCAACGGCGGCGGCGGCGGCGCGTCGTTCGCGATGCAGCGCGGCGGCGGTGGCGGCGGCGCCTCGGACATCCGTATCAATGGCGTCTCGCTCGCCGATCGCGTCGTGGTCGCGGGTGGCGGCGGCGGTACCGGGATTTGCAACAACGTCCAGTTCTTCGGCGGCCCTGGTGGCGGAATCTCCGGCGGTCCGCCCGCACCCAAGGGGAGCTGCGGTGGCACGACACAACCGACGCCGGGAACCCAGGTCGGCGGTGGCATCGGTGGTCAGTGGAACGCCACCTGGTGCGCCGGCGTACCGGGCTCGCTCGGCAACGGCGGAGCCGGCTGCGATGGCTTGCTCACGAAAGTCGGTGGCGGCGGCGGCGGTGGTGGTGGCTTCTACGGCGGTGGCGGCGGCGGAAACTACGGCGGCGCCGGCGGCAGCGGCTTCGCAACGGGCTCGGCGACCGCGGTGACCCACACCCCGAACTTCCAGGGTGGCAACGGCCAGGTGACCATCAGCTGGTAGCCGAACGCGCAGCGCTACTGCGCGAGCTCGTCGCCCTGCTCCGGCGCAGGTAACGCCGCGATCGACGATCGCGCGATCGCATACGCGGCTTGCACGATCCACGAGATCGAACAGCCGAGCCGCTCCGCGACGTCCTCCATCTCGACCAGCATCTCGCCGGGAAAGTGGAGCTTGCGCTTGCGCGTCCGATCGTGGTGGCGAACGATCGCGCGCGCCGCATCGCGGCTCGGCAGCGCGACCACGCTATCGCGACTGATCTTCCACGCCTCTTGAACCACCCACGACAGGCTGCGGTCGGTTCGCACCGCTTGATGCTCGATGTCGTGGAGCAAGGTCTCTGGAAGGTAGATCGCCTGGTCGAGCTTGGTGCCGGGATGGGTCTCCATGCGACGGCGCGCCGAGACCACCACCGGGAACAGCTCCTCGGGATCCGCCGCGAGCAGCGATTCGACCTGGCGCTCGTGAAACTCGGAGTTCGAGCTCGGCCACTGAATCAGCGGCTCGATCTGCACCGACTTCGAACGCAGCGTCACGAGCTGGCGCTGGTGCCCGATCTGCGCGACGAACTGAGCGAGCGGACCGATCATCGCATCGGCGACCAACTCCATCGCCCAGCGCAGGTGGCGCTCGGAGCGATAGCCGAGCGGCAGCTCCATCTCGTCGCCGCTGCGCACGAGCTGTGGGTCGGCGGTGTTCGCCTCGCACAACACGTCCCACACCTCCTGCGCCTTCGATGACTTCACGACGGTGACCACCGAATCGAGCGGCAACCACGGACGCATCGCCCATTGGCCGCGCCGCGTGGTGTCTTTGATCGCGATCCGCTTGGTCACGCCACCGCGAGCGTGCAGCAGCGTGCGTGCGCGATAGTCGTCCTCGACCAATGCGACGATCTCGAGCGCCGGTAGCTCGGCGGATGCACGCGCGAGCACGGTCGCGAAGCTATCGACGACGTGCCCTCGAGCATCGAGCTGCGGCTGATACTTACGCACGATCGCCCGCTCTAGCTCGGAGCGGTCGCTCCAGCCCCAATCGACGCGGACGAATCGAAGGTTATTGGCCATTGCGCGCCCCCGTATCGCGCCGCCGGGCAGCACGACAATTAACACCACCTGACCAGTCGCCCGACGACAGTCGACCGGCGAACACACGATGCGACGCCACTGTAGCGCGCGTGGTCGCCCCAACATTCCGCGCTACCCCACCGCGCGCCGACGACGCCATCACGACAACCTGGTCGATCGACGTGTTGTTCATCTAGGCGAAGCTGCGCAGTGCAACGGTCATGCCTCGAGACACTGGCAATCGTCGTCGGCTAACCGCGCCGCCGCGTTGATCCGGACATGGCGCGACCGCGCGACCCGCGGCGAGGACAGCCCCACCTGGCACTCCAGCCGCTGCGGTCAGTCGTTCGCCGTCGACGACGGTAGGTTCACCCACGGCACCAGGGCGTTCGGATTCGGCGTTGGCTCCGGTGCGTTCGCTCCATTCGCTGACGCCGCGCCGCGTTGCCCCGGATCGCCCCCTGGTTCGACCACCACGAATTCAAACCCCAGCTCGACGTTGGAGGAGCGCGAGTAGGCCATCCCGAGCAGCGCCGCCGCCGTCGCAGCGACCGTCTCGGCGGCATCGAGCTTGGGCGCCAATCGCGGCCGCGTCTCGGGTCCTGGTCGGACCGCGATGGACTCCAGCCGTTCGTCACGCCGTTGCTGATCGTCCGGCAACGAGTCGACGGTGGGTAGGACCGTCGGCCGAACCGGCGATCCACAACCTAGGGCACCCACCAAGACGACGGACAAGATGCGCATGGTTCGCGCCCATGTGCAGCTCACGGGCCAGGGCCGGCTTCGAGATCTTGCGGGGTTGTCGTTGCGTCCGCGGGCTGACCTGTTGCTGCGCGTCGACACCGTGGCGGCGGAGATTCTCCGCGCGCGGGGCGGCCACGCTGTGCGGAGCCGGACCGACGACGCGAGCACGCGATCGCCGAACCCCGCGACGCCCGGAGCTGCGAACCCGGCAAGCGCGATGCACTACCGAGGTCGAGCTCAACGCGAGGTTCATCATGATGAAGCTAATCGCAATCATTGCGTTGCTGACGCCTGCGAGTTTCTTCGCCTGCGCGACTGCGCCCAAGACCGTCGAGGAACGCCAGAGCCTCGAGCAACAGGCGCGCACGACGCTCCAGGAAATGCTGGTCCGCGATCCGGGCCTCGAAGGCCTGCTCGACGCCGCGGCGGGCTACGTCGTGTTCCCGGATGTCGGCAAGGCTGCGGCCGTCGTCGGCGGCGCCTGGGGGCGCGGCGTGTTGTTCGAGAACGGTCGACCGAGTGGGTTCGTCGAGCTCAGTCAGGGATCGATCGGTGCGCAGGTGGGCGGGCAATCGATGTCCGAGCTGGTCGTGCTCCGCGACCGATACGCGGTTGCTCGGTTGAAGAACGAGCCGTTCGAGCTCGGAGCGAATGCCTCGGCAGTGGCGATCAAAGCCGGCGCCGCGGCGTCAGCGACGTTCGCCGACGGTGTCGCGGTGTTTCAGCTGCCTCGCGGTGGCTTGATGGTCGAGGTTTCGGTCGCCGGGCAGAAGCTGAACTTCGAACCGAGCGGCTGACCGGCAGCCCCGCTCGCCGCGCCTCTTGCGGTCGTCGACCTCGCGGGCTGACTGCAACCTGTTGTCGTCACTAGACACTGCGCTTGCCGGGCGGGAGGCTCGCGCGGGCGCCACCTCGCTCCAGGGCAGGCCTAAGTCCCTGTACTGCAGTACGTACTCCGTGGCCCGTGGGTTGCTCTTTGGCTGCTGACCATGAAGCCCTCCGTTCACGTAGTAGGCAAAGCGATCGCCGGAATCGCGCTGTTGGCGACCCTCGGGGTCGCGAGCGGCACCGCAAACGCAAAGACTTTGCAGGAGCGATTCGACGAGGCCGATGCCCAGGGCGGCGATTGGTACAAGAACAACCCGAACGGAATGCCATGGGGGCAGTCCTACGTGCTGATGTCGTATGTCGACGCGTTCAATGCGACGCACGATCCGAAGTACCTCGACCGGCTCGCCTACGGAATCGACAACGCACTCGCGGTCACCGACAAGGCGCGCGGGCTCAAGGACTTTCGCAACGAATCGAAGCTGTGCTGGCAATCGACCGGCTATTCGACCCAGCCCGTCTGCTGGGCCGCGCACACCGGAATGCTCACGTCGTCGATGGCCGAGTTCGCGCTGATCTTGAAGAACGCGCCGACGCTCGCCAGCCATCAGACCTACGACGGGACCACGCTCGGCGACAAGGCCGCCACGTTCCTCGCCGCGGCAAGGGAAGGCGTCACGGTTCACGAGGTCGAGTGGCGCAGCGATGCGACCACCGGCTGGTACGTGTTCCCGCCCGACGCGACGTTCTATCAGTACAACGGCCAGGAAGTGCCGCCCAACATGTACGGCGCGATGGGCCTGCTCTACATCGCGCTCTACGAAGCTACCGGCGAGGACCTCTACAAGGATCGCGCGACTCGGCTTGCCAAGCGATTTCGCAAGCGGTTGACGACGAGCGCCACCACCGGCGCGTATCTGTGGAACTACTGGAACCCGGGCTTCAACAGCCCCGGCGAAGATCTGCCGCACGCCGCGCTCAACATGAACTTCGTGATGCGCGCTGAAAAGGCCGGTATCGAGTTCACTCGCGATGACGTCGCGAAGCTCGTGAAGACCTATCTGCTGCACACCACCGTCGACTCGGCGACCGTCAATAGCCACATCGCGGGCGGCCAGAAGATGGCGTACCCGAAGAGCCTCGACGTCGGCTTCCTCGCGACGGTGAGCAGCTACGATCCGATCGCGCACGCGACCGTGCGTAACGCGTTCGAACCCCAGCGGCTCGACGGCGTCGGCGGTATCCGCGCCTTGCGCGGGCTCGGCAGCCTGATGGTCTCCGAGCTACCGATCGTGAAGTCGGCGCTGTACCACGCGGACTGGACAGACCTCGGTGATGGCCGCAAGCAGGCGAGCGCGGCAGACGCGAACATCCTGTCGTATCCCGATGATCCGACCAAGCCGCACATCATCAAGTTCAAGTACTCGTCGACCAAGCCGGTCAAGGTCCAGCAGTACGATGGCGCCAACTGGCACACGCTGCACACGCTCGCGCCGACCAGCGGCAAGATGGTGACGACGATCGTCGGTTATCGTCCGGAGCTCTACTCGAGCTACGAGGGCGGCGTGCTGTTCCAGTTCTCGGACGCGTTCGTCGCGGGCCAGGGGATCATCGTCCAGACGATGGACGTCGATCCGGATGAGAAGGCCGACGGCGACGACGGCGACGACGATGGCGAGTCGATGTCCGAAGCGGATGCCGGCGGTTGCTCGACCTCGGCAAACAGCTCGCGTGCGCTGACCAGCGCGGTCATCCTGGTATTCGCGCTGATCTCGATCGTCACGATGCGCCGCAGCCGCAAGGATCCGTAGTCAGACGTACCCCCACCGCAGTCGCCATCCCACCTTTGCGTCCTCTGCGACGTTGCGTTCGTTTGGAAACCACCGCGAGGACAAAGGCACCGGCGCGAGGTGTGACCGATAGCTCTCGGTGATGAGGCGCCTCAGAAATGATCAGCGTGGTACGTTGATCGAGCTTGGCCCCCACCAACTATCGCGGGGTGATCGAGCAGGCGCGTCGCACACTTAGTCGTTTGGCCGACGCACCGCCGGTCGCTGCTGCAGCGAGTGTTGCCGCCGAAGAGCTCGAAGCGGGCTGGCGACTCATGCCGTTCTCGATCGGCTTGGGCGGTCCCGAGGTCGTTGCACGCACCGAGCTGGTGAATCTGTTGTGTGGTGCGCGCGCACTCGATCCAGAGGTTCGTACGCTCGGATCTCCGGCCGTGCGGGTTCACCGCGGGCCGGTCACCCGATTCCGCGTCGTCCACGACGATGGCACAGCGGACGAGCAGACGATGGCGCCCGAGCGCGACGACGATCCCAACGTGCGCGATCACGTCGAGCGAGCTCGCGCTCGACTTGCCGAGCACCGGCGCGCCTACGCGGACGCCGAGCGCGCGTTGCCGGCGATCGTCAAAGCTCGGCCGCGTTGGTGGATGGTGTGGCAGTGGCTCCTGAGGTGGCTGTGGACGCTGACTCGCCGCGATGCGCTCGATGCGCCGAACCGCGAAGCGACGACGATCAAGTACCTCGAGGCCGAGCTGGTCACGCTCGAACATCGGCTCGCGAGTGCCGACGGTCGCGCCCGACAACAGCGCCAGCTGTTCTACGATCAGCTGCGATCGGCGAGCATGGGTCGCAGCATCAGTGAGATCGAGCTCGAGCTTGCCGATGGGCAGCTACCAGAAGGCATCGAGCTCGTCGAGCTCACCGGGACCACCCGCGCGTCCGCGGCGGTCGACGCGGTGGTGCTGGTGTCGCGCGATGCGATGTACGCGCCGGGGACCGCCGACCGCGGTCCGGTTCGGATCGGCGAGCTCAACGATTCGATCGCCGAGCTACCGGTGCTGCTCGAATGTACCCGCGCGCTTCGGCTCGGCCGGCGAGTTCGCGATCGCGCCGACGCCGCGGCCAAGCGCCTCGACGAGCTCCTGGCGAGCGCCGAGGAAGCGTTCCGTGATCGAATCGCGCGGCTCGAGATGTTGCGAATCACAGATCCGGCGCAATTCGTGGCCAAGCAAATCACGCGCGCCCGGCCGCAGATCGTGACCAGCGTCCACTCGGTGATGGAACACGCCTCGGTGCACGTCGGTGCTGCGCTCGAAGAGGTCGCCGCTGATTGGATCCGCGCGATCGAATCCGCGACCACCGGCGACGAGCTCAAGGCCGCCGCCGCGCGGGTCGATGCGGAGTGGACCGCTACCACCAGTCGCATCGTGCAGGAGGCCCAGATCCTCGTCACCGGCGGGGTCAACGGCTGCGGTCACGACCTCTACCCTTCCCTCGCCTCGGGCCTCGGCGACGATCATTTGCCCGACGACAACGAACGGTCCGGCCCCCGGACCATCACGATCCATCCGGTCGACGTGCTGCCATCACTCGCCGTGACGCTTGCCAGCAAGCGAGGCGGCGTGGGCCAGTGGCTGACCGGCCTGTTGCGATCGCTCGAGACGCGACGAGCGCAGGTCCTCGACCAGGTCCGCGACGACATCGGCCGTTTGCGCGAGCGCGCCAGCGCCGACCTGCTCGACGTCGAACCCCGGCTCCACACGGCGTTGGCCAAGGAGCTGTCGTCGCGCCTCACCGACACGGCGAACCGTCGCATGACACGGCTCGATCGCGCGGTGGCCAAGGAGCGCTCGGCGATCGCGGTCGAGCGCTTGGAGCTCGCGCCGCTCGTCGCGACTCGGGGCGATGTCGAGCGCGAGCTCGCGCAACTCACCGCTACGCTCGAGGCTCTCGAACGCGAGCTTCCAGCGTGCGCCGCGGCGGCCGCGGCGGCGCTCTCCATGTCGGGAGCGTGGACGCTCGCCGCGCTCGAGCGCGAGGCCGCGATCACGAGCGCGAGCGCCGCGCTGGCGGCGCTCGCCAACGTCGATCGGTAATCGTGCCTGTGATAGACACGAGAAGCATCTCGGCTCACTGACCGCCATGGCTCGCTCTCCGACTCTGTTTCAGCAGTTCCGCGCGCTGCGCCCCGGCGCCGCGACGACGCGTGACGAACAAGCCGCCGAGCGAGCGCTCGCGACCCTGATCGATGCCGGACGCACGACGTGGCCGCAGCTGTCGGTATCGGATGCGCGCATGCTCGAGTTGCTCGCGGCCAAGCTGTCCGAGCCCGGTGAGGACTGGCTCGAGGGCGTTGCGGCGCTCGACGGAGCCGAGCTCTACGTCGCGTGCGGCTGTGCGGACGGCGACAATGCGGCGATCTCCGCGTTCGAGGCGATGTACTTCCAATCCACCGGTCCGATCCTGCGCCGTATGAATCTCGATGGCGACGGCGTCGCCGAAATCCAGCAGCTGCTCCGACAGCGTTTGTTCGTGCGCGCGGAGGGCGAACCATGGCCGAGGGTCTGCCAATACGCGGGGCGCGGCGAGCTCGGCGCGTTGGTCCGCACCGCAGCCGTCCGCGCCGCGGTCGATCAATTGCGCCGTAACAAGCGCGAGGTCGACCCCGACGATGCGCTGTTCGATCTACCCGCGATCTCGGCGACCCCGGAGCTGGCGTACCTGCACGAACGAGGTCGCCGAGACCTCAAGCAGAGCTTCGAGGACGCGATCCGCACCCTCTCGACCCGTGACCTCAACCTCCTGCGCTTGCACCTCGTCGATGGATTGAGCGTCGACGAGATCAGCCGGCTGTATCGTGTGCATCGCGTCACAGTCAGCCGGTGGCTGAGCGATGCGCGCACCCGGATCGCCGAGCACACGCGCAAGCTGCTCGCCGAGGACTGGGGGCTTGGCGGCTCCGATCTCGACCGCGCGCTCGACTCGGTCCGAAGCCAGCTCGATCTGAGCCTCAGCCGGTTGCTCGGCGATCCCGTCGCGCAACCTGGGTAGTCAGGCGGTTTAGACGCGACATATTCGATTGACGCGCGTTTAGATCGTGATGCGTCATCCTCGAATGGCCCTGCCCGTGAATGCTCGACGTACCGCGATCGCCGCAGGGCTGCTCGCGATGGTCTATGTCGTCGTAGCGTTCCTGGCCCATCGCGTCCCCGACCGAATGATCGCGATGCTCGGCGGCCCCACCGGCGTTCGCCGCGATGGCGGGCTGGAGGTCCACTACAAGCCACCTCCCGGCGTCGACGCGGCCGCGCTCGAGCGCCAGCTCGCCCGTACCGGCGCGACGATCGCGCGCGATGCTGACACATTGGTCCTCGAGTTTCCCGGAATCGCGAACGACGCCACACCGGCGTTGCTCGATATGTTGATCAATGGCGGTCTGCGGGTGCATCCCGTCTTGGTGACCTCGTATGCGCGCGACATCGGAGCGAGCGAGGGGATTTCGCTCGACGAAGAGCGCTTCAGAGTGGAGGACGGTCACCCGTACATCGACCAATTCTTGACCGCGCCAACGCGCGAGCAGCTCGAAGCTGCGATCGGCGCCGCGCAGGCTCGAGGCTGGCGGCCACCCCCGGACAGCTTCGTGCAATACGAGCGCGAAGACATGCCCGACGGGGTCCGGTGGCGAACCTATCTACTGAGCGACATCGTCGTGATCGACGGCACCATGGTCGCCGACGCGGCACTCAGCTACGACCCAGACACCAACCGCCCGGCCACCCTCATCGACCTTACGAGCGAGGGGACCCGTCGCTTCGCGAATGCGACCGAGCGAATGGTGGGAAGAAAGCTCGCCATGGTAGTGGGTGGCCGCGTGGTCTCGGCGCCCACCGTGAACGAGCCGATCCGAGGTGGACGACTTTCGATCTGGGGAGGCGGTGGCGCGCCTTACGCGATGGAGCAGGAAGCCAACGCGCTGGCACACGTTCTCAAGGCCGGCGGACTGCCGTCTGGTGGCACGATCGTCGCTACGACGTGGCACGAGCGAGCTAACGTCTCCTCATACGAATGGTTGAGCCGCTTTTTGTGCGGCATCGCTGCTGCGGTGCTGTTTGGCGGGCTCGTGTTTGTCGTCGTGCGCATCGTTCGCCCGCGCTGGCGAACAAGGTCTGCACGTCCTGTGGGGCGGTTTCCGTATCGCCGGCTCGCGGTGACCCTGGCAGGACCTGCGGCGCTGCTCGTCGGAGCGCGGATTCCGATTCCCGGCATGAATCACGAGCAATGGCTACACGCGGATCCGATCGGAATCACCGACCTCGGCATCTCGGCGATCTTGTCGGCATTCGTGTTGGTCGAGCTGTTCGCACTGATCAAGCCGGCGTGGCGGCACGATCCGCGAGCACGGATCAGCCTCGGCAAGGCCACTGCGGTGCTCGCGACCGTCACCGTGCTGATCCCGGGCTACTTCCTCGCGCGATACATCGAATCGCTTCAACTCGCGGGCGGCGACTTCGCGATCGCTGACGACGCGTGGTTTCAGCTGACCACCACCGTGACGCTCGCGGCTGGAACCATGCTGCTCGCCGTGGTCGCCGGACTGATCCGCGAGCACGGGCTTGGCAACGGATACGGCGTGTTGTTCGCGTCGGCCATCGTGATCGACCTCCCCGACTACATCGCAGAACCCAAGCAGTGGATCCACTTGCAGCCGACGTACATCCTCGAATCGATGACCCACGCGCATGTGTTCGCGCTGGTCTCCGCGCTCACGATCGCGGTGATCACGGCGGTGGTGCTACGCTGGCGAGTTGTCGGCGACACGACCAGCGCGCTGCGCGTTCCGACGCCAGGCACCGCACCGTTGCAGTCTGTGGGCGCGCTCCTTGGCGTCGCCACGCTCGTCAGCGCGGTCGCCGGAGAGGACGTCCAGCGCGCACTACAAGCGCTCGATCCGTTCCGCCTTCATCTCGTGTGGCAGTTGGTGATCACCGCAGCGATGGCGTTCGGATATGCGTGGCTGTTTGCGCGGCCCGCGCTGATCGCCGACGTGGCGGTCCGAGCGAATACTGCTCCGCCTAGGTGGAACGATTGGGGGCGCGCTGCGCTGGGTTCGGCGGGCTTCCTGGTCGTGATCGCAATGGTCGGCCACGTCGGGGCTGCCAACAAACCGCCGTACGCACTCGTGGTGCCATTCGCCGCGATTCCGGTATGCGCAGCCGTCGTGCTCGACATCATCGACGACGCGCGCGCGCATCGAGCCACGCTCGTCCCGGTTCACGTGCTGCATCAGATCCAGCGCGCGGGTGTCGTCGAGCACGTGCTCGCCGCGCGATCGATCCCGTGCCACATCCATGCGAGCAATCTGCGCACCCTGCTCGCGTTCTTCGGCCCATGGGCACCGGCGATCGTGCTGGTACCCCAGGACCGCGCCGCCGAAGCCCGCGTTGCGCTCGGCGCGCCAGAGCTCGGCCAGGTATTCGGCTGATCTTGGAGTGGTTCGATGCAGCCGCCCGGGCATGGGCGTGGGAACGGACTGACGTCGATCACCTCGAGCGTCGCGAGGCCGTACCGGGGCTCGATCGGCACGATCAACTCGTCGGTGGTCGCCGGCAAGCTCGCCACGATCGGCGGCAGCTGATCACCGGTGCGCGACGTCGCGGCGAACACCACCTCGAGCGCGTGGTCTTCGGTCGCGGGATCGCGGATCACCGTCGCGCGCGCCCAGCTTCCCGGCGGTGCCGCCTGATCGTTCGCCATCCCGACGACGCCGGACGGCGGAAGATCGGCGGGCAACGTTACAGCGATCGTGGCGCAGCCAGCGATTGCGCATGACGGCAGCGCCGCGCCCCAGCGCGCGAACCTCGCCGCCGTTGCCGTTGCGCTGGGCGTTCGCGGAGTCACATAGAATCGCTGGTGGTGCCAATCGGCAGCCACCGATGAGCCACGGAAGAACGCGAGACCCAGCGTGCCTTCGAGCTGACCAAACGGCCATCGTTTGTCGTCGTACGGCACGAACGTGACGTCGTTGCGAGTGAGCTCGCCGGCGATCACCTGGCCGGCGACCCCGGCGCTGGTGATTTCGCGACGCGTCCCCACTTCATCGACCAGGAGCTCGTGCGTGGGCACCGGCCGAAGTCGCGCGTCACGCCAATGCTCGATGCGAAGCTGGTTGGACACGGCACCGAGATCGAGGTGCAGATCAACCTGCGTGCCGCCGACCTGCGCGGTCACCAGCTTTCGGACGACGACGTTGCCGGTGTCGCGCATCCCCTTTTGAAACGCGATCACCTGCGCGCCGGCTGGCGGTTGAAACGCCTCCTGCGTCGCTAACCACGCGACGCCGCGCTCGCGGTCGAATCCGAACACCAACGAATCAGCGATCACGTCGCGTCCGATGATCCCCTGGATGTGCCGTGCGTCGCCATCGAACGCACCGTCGTCGCCGAGCTCGACGGTCGCCAAGCTGATCGTCAGATCACCGATCCGGACCGCTGTGACCTCGACATACGAGCGTGGGTGCGAGACGTCGTTTTCATCGGTAGCCCGCAGCCCGGAGCGCACGATGTACGGCGTGCGGTACAGGATCGAGCGATCCACGACGGTGCGCTCGGCGTCGGGATCGATCGCGAACAGGAACGGTCCGCGACCATCGAGGTAGACCGGCGTGATCAACCGTCCATCGGCGAGTGGATCGACCAGCGGAAACGTCCATGCGGTCGCCTTCGCCGTTTCGCCGGAGACCCCGCCCGAAAATCCGGGCGGAGCTCCGCGCGCACATCCCGCAATGCCTGCACCTAACAGCACTGACAGCATGATGAATCGACGGGTCGGGTTCATGCGGTAAGCGCGTGCAATCGCGGCACCATTCGCAACTGGCTGGACTCGCACAAGCGCATCGCGATTGCCGAGAGGTCTCGCCGCACCAGCGTTGCGAGAACACCACAGCCAGCCGCGATCGGAATCGTCCGCGCGCGTCGCAGGTGAGACGAACACGAACACGAAGCCGCAGACGATGCCAAGGTGACGAAGCGAGACGGCCGACGCGCTACTGCCCGCCCGCGACCGCAACCTGCCGAGGGCAGTCCGGTGTCCAGGGGCCTCACGATCCGCCGGCCGGTCCACTGGCCACCTGCCCTGTCTTCCTCACGGAATTCGCAGCGTCCGCGGCAATGCAGCCGGCACGCGGGTTGCTCTAGTCGGCGTCCATGGCCGCCACCCGCAAGCTATTGCTCCTCACCAGCCTCCTGGCGGCCTGCGCGACGTCGCCCGATGACATGGGTGGTGGCGACGACGACGTCGACGGCAAGGCCGACGGCGAAGGTACAGGCGACCCCCAGATCGTGTTCGACCGCGGCAAGACGCTCGGCCACGTCGATGGGTTCGGAACATCGATCTGGACCGGCGACAACGCCGTGGAGAAGGTCATCAAGGACCTCGAGCTCGACTACGTACGGATGGCGGTCAACCCGGAGTGGCCGCGGCTCGCCCAGCAGCCGCCGGCGGACTCCACCCGCGCCACGCTCGATGCCTATGTCGAAGCGAATTTCAACGGCGACTTCGCCAACCGCGAAGCCGGCGTAAAGAAGACCTGGGCCATGGCGACCGCGAACAACGCCAAGGTCGTGCTCGTGATGTTCGATCCGCCCAGCGCGTGGATCCGCACCGACGTGATCGGCCAAAAGGTCCTCGATGGCCCGCACCTCGACGACTTCGCGCGGCTGTGGGGCTCGGTGCTCGAGTATCTGAACAAGCGCGGCATGCGCCCGCACGCCGTCGAGCTGATGAACGAGCCGAACATCCCGACCAACGCGATCCTGTCGGCTGGCGACTACAACATCCTGATCAAGATTGCGCGCCAAGAGTTCAACCAGCGTGGGTTCACCGACGTCGGGATCGTCGGCCCCGGCCTCAACAAGATGGATTACTTCGGTAGCGGCGCGTCGTACGTCAATGCGCTCGATCAATACGGGCTGGGCGGCATCGCAGCCTGGTCGACCCACGCGTGGGATGCACCCACGTTCGACGCCGAGGTCGGCCTCGGGTACCTGCGCGAGCGCTGGGCCAACTGGAGCAAGTCGATTCAAGCCCGCGGCACCGCCGGCCAGAAGCCGGTGTACCTGACCGAATACGGCGTGGTCGGCACCAAGTTCAACGGTGCGGCATTCACCGATCCGCAGACCGGCGGTACGGCATCGAGCAGCAACCAGTATGCGGTTCGGTTGTTCGAGAACACGCTGCTCTACATCCTGATGGGAACCAACGTTCCGATGATCTGGCAAGGCGCCGATCAGAACTGGTCCACCCATACGTGGGGCCTGTTGACGTCCCCCGCGACCGGTAGCAAGGAGAGGCCGATGCTCCACGCGATGAAGACGCTGTTGCCCAAGATCCCGGACGACGCCACGGCGCTTCAGGTGACTCAAAAAGACAGCGCACTCACCACCGCAGCGTTCATCAAGGACACCACGTTGGTGGTCGCGATGGCGAACTCGAAGGCGAGCGAGCTAGCGCGCACGATCGCGCTCGATGGCTTCACCAAGCTAACGATGACGTCGCGCCAAGCGTTCAGCAACGGTCAGGTCATCGACTCGGAGCCGTCGTACGCGGTGACCGGCGCCGGCCGCCACAAGATCGACGTGAAGCTCCCCAAGGAGAGCACGCTGACCCTGGTGTTCGAGGTCGAATAGCGTAGATCTCGTTTCGTGGGCCGCCTCGAGAACATCATCGCGCGCAACCAACGGCCGCCGCGCCGGTTCCACCGGCTGACCGTGTGGATCATCGTCGTGATGCTCGCGGTGGTGATCGTGCTGTCCGTGTTCACCGATCTCGCGACGCCACCAGGGGAACCTGCCCCAACGCCGAGGACATCGCCGGGAACCGACGTACGGCTCGACGATGTCCCGCTCGGTGGACCGCGATCTCCTGGGAGCGGCAGCCAAGCTCGCTAACACGGCCCGGGTGTCGCACCCGGCGGGCCGCCGAGATATCTTAGGGGCATGTGCGAGCTGCTCGGGATGGCGTGCAACGTCCCGACCGACATCACGTTCTCGTTTGCAGGACTGGCGAGCCGAGGTGGGCGCGCGGGACCGCATGGCGATGGCTGGGGCCTCGCGCTCTATGAGGGCCGCGTCGCCCGGATGTTCCTCGAGCCCGCCGCGGCCGCGAACTCCCCACTCGCCCGGTTCGTTCGCGACCACCCGATCAAGACGCTGCTCGCGATCGCGCACGTTCGGCGCAAGACGCGCGGCCAGGTCAGCTTGGCCAACACGCATCCGTTCTCGCGCGAGATGTGGGGACGGCAGTTCGTGTTCGCGCACAACGGTACGGTCAAGAACGTCGACAAGCTCAAGCTCGGTCGTCACAAGCCGATCGGCAAGACCGACAGCGAACGTGCGTTCTGTGCGCTGCTCGGCGCGCTCGAGCACGAGTTTCCCAAGGGACCTTCGTCGAGCGCCGAGCTCGGTGCCGCAGTCGCCGCCAAGGCGGGTCGAATCGGTCGCGGCGGCACGTTCAACATGTTGCTCAGCGACGGTCAACAGCTGTTCGCGCGGTGCGCGACCAAGCTGCATCACGTGGTTCGTCAGGCGCCGTTCAAGAAGGCGACGCTCGCCGACGAGGATCTATGCGTCGACTTCGCGGAGGTCACGACGCCAAAAGATCGCGTCGCGATCATCGCGACCATGCCGCTCACCGTCGACGAGACCTGGACCGTCGGAGTGCCCGGTACGATGTGGGTGTTCCGTCAGGGCCGGCTCGCGAAGACGCTCGCATCGTAGCCGGCGCGTACCGGCTCGGCACCAAGGATCGTGAGCTCCAGGTCGAGCCATTCGGCGATCTTGGCGATCTCGGAGGCGGTATAGCTCACGCCGTTGTGCACGGTGTTGATCGCGTTGGACACCAGGAAGCTCGGTACAAGCGGTCGAGTACTCCGCGCCAGCGCCCAACCCTCTGCCGGATCGGTTGCGACGAACCGGACGATCGTCGCGCCCCACCCGTTCTCCGCGTGACACGCGCTTCCCGAACACTTCGCGGCGAGGATCGGATAGACGTTTGCGTCGAACGCTTGCTTTGCGCGAATCAGCGCGATGTCGGGCGGATCGACGCTCCCAGCATCGATGACCACCGGGTCAGGCGGATCTCCGTTACCCTGGCTGGTGGTGGGCTCGAGCTCGAGCACGCAACCCACAGCTGCGCTCAGTGCGCCCGCGACGAGCAGCTTCGTTCGCATCGTGCCTCCTGCGCCTCACGGTAACGAAATCGAACGCTCACCTCCAAGCAGAACTTTACAAAACCCGTTTCAGCTCGAATCGTTAGCTACTGTGATCGGATCGCAGCGATGAAAATCTTCGGATCAGCAACCCAGCCTAGCGAAGCCGCTCGCACCGCGACGGGCGCCTAGTTCTCCAACATCTTCGGTGCACAGCCGCCAGCGGCCTTCGCAGCCATCGTCAGATCGTAGAACTGACGCAGTGCGCGCATGCCTTCGTTGTCGCAATCTGGCCGCGCGCATGGGAACCGCGGATGTTCGCGATGCGGGTCCTCGCCGTTGGCGACGCCGAAGAATGCGTTCGTGTTGACGACCACCTTGGCCGCCGCGGCACCGCCTGTGGTGTCGACCGTGACGTAGTGCAGGAGGAAGTACTTCTTCCGCGAGATCACATCGTAGAAGAACTGCTCGGCGCGACTCGCGATGAAGCCATAACCACCGGTGGCGTGGCAGTTGTCGCACAACGTGTTGTTCTCCGAGCGCAAGCCACCGAACGCCTCGGCCATGTTCGAGGTTTGAAAGTTCGCGACCGTCATGCAGCCAGCGAATTCTCCGAGCACTCGCTCCGAGGCCTGCGCGAGTGACTCTTCGCCGGGCGGCAACGGGTTGTCCATGCGCAGCTCGAGCTCCTTATCGAGCCACTCGGTGATCTTGGTCGTTTCGTCGCCGCTATACGCAATCCCGTAATGGGCGGTGGCTAGCTTTCGGAGGATGGGCGCACTGGCGGGTTCGAACGACCCGACGAGCGGTGTGTAGCTCGTGGCCAGCTCCCATCCGCGGTTGGGATCGCTTGCGACGAACCGCGTCAGCGTCGCGCTCATCGCGGTCTCGGAATGACAGGCCGGCCCCGAGCATTTTCCGGCGACGATCGAATACACGTTATCGTCGAACAGTTTCTTGGCCGCGGCTAGATCCACCGACGGCGATGGCGAGTCGAGACCGCCACCATCTGTTGGATTGACGGGTGACTCGAGCCCGGGAAGGCAACTCGCGCCAGCGATGAGAGCAAGCGTCAACGTGAGCTTCGTCCGCATGCGCGAATCGCAGAGCAACGCGCGTACCGTCGAACATCTCCGTCGAGGATCGTGAGTTCGTTGATGTCATCGTGGTGAAACGCGCGCGATCGGGGTGGCAGACTGAGAGCGCAGTCCGCGAGTGTCTCGCGCGACGCGCCGGCAGATGCTGTCACCCGCGGCTCAGCGAATCGAGACCGGGATCGCGATCGCAGGTGCTTCGATCTCGCAGTTGTCGTCAGTGCACACGCTGAGCTTGAACGTGCCGCGCAGGGTCGCCGGCTGTTCCGGCGCGCGCTGCAATGCGAGCGTCATCACACCTCGCTTGGCTTCGACGACCTCGAACGCGGCAGGCGCTTCGAGTGCCAGCGCGTCGTCCGCAACCGGAACGAACTTGGTGGGATAGTCCTTGTTGACCTTGTACGCACCGAGCGCGGTCAAGACGACGCGAAGCTCGCACCGAGCGCCCGGCGTGCAGGGCGGCGTGGACGCCGTGTCCACGCGATATTCGGGACCACTCGCCAGTGGCGTCGCAGCCCCGCTTCCTGCCGCCGGGTTCGCCGATCCCGCGTTACCCGCAGGCGGTGTAGCGGGCGTCACCGCTGCCGGTGCTTGCTGCGTTGCCTCGCCGGTGCAGCCAGCGAGCACCGCGATCGCCGCTGCGATCCGATCACGAGCCATACTTCACGGAACACCCGTACGCCTTCGAGGTCGACAGCTTCACGGGCTTGCCCGCGGCGAGCTCGGACAGCGCGGCGTCGACGTATTTGACCAGCGTTCCGCCCTCGGGGGACTTCTGCTCGGCGTCGGGTGAGTTGTCGATCCCACCCGCGTAGACCAGGACACCTTTCTTGTCGATCACGAACATGTGCGGTGTGTTGGTCGCGCCGTACGCCTTGCCGGTTGCGCCGGCCGGGTCGAGCAAGATCGGATGCGTCATCGACCATTGCTTCGCCGCGTCGGCGTTGGCCTTGGGATCGGAGCCTTGCTTGCCCGGCGCGTTGCTATTGATCGCTAACCACACCACCCCTGCCTTGGTCTGGCGCTTCGCGGTGTCGACCAGCGATCCGATCTCGTGCGAACGCTTCACGAACGGACAGCCCGGGTTGAACCACTCGAGCACGACGGTCTTGCCGCGGAACGACGACAGCTTGACGGTTTTTCCGTCGAGATCTTTGAGCGTGAAATCCGGCGCCGGCTTGCCGACCACCGCGGTGGTCGGCGCTGCCACCGTTGGAGCGACCTTGGCAGCCGGCTCGGCGCCCACGACGGGCGCAAACGCAACCAATGACAGAACTAGAGAAAGCCTGAGTGCTCGCATGCCGGGCAGTTGAGCACGACCGCCGGCCCGCTGCACGCGTCCTGCCGTGTCGCAGCCGCGTCGCAGGAACACCGAGGAAGCGAAGCGCTGTGGTTCGCTGGGTCAGTACGGCCAGGCGGTGAGCGGCGGCGAAATCGTGCCCGTGACGACCGGCGACGCTCGGAGGATCGTGATGAAGCCGACGCCACCGCCACCGCCGCCACCACCGCCGTTGAGTAAGCCCTCGGGCATCACGCCGTCAGGCGCGGCGCCCGCACCACCGGCGCCACCAGGCGTCGCGGCGGATGAACCGATGCCGCCGGACGCCGGCATCTCCGCTGGCAAGCCGGCCATCCCGGTGCCTCCGGCGACGCCGCCCGACGTCGAGCCACCGCCACCGCCGCCGCCGTTGGCCGCGAGCACGCCGCCGATTCCCACCACCGGGCCTTCGATCACGATCATTCCGCCCGAGCCACCACCGCCGCCGCCGGCATCGCCCATCGCAGCTCCGCCCGCACCGCCAGCGCCGGCGGCATTGATCACCGCGCCCGCGACGATCGAGATGCTGGTGGCCGATGCGATGTACACCGCGCCGCCACCGACACCCGGCTCTCCGCCCGCGGCCAGCCCGTCACCACCGCGACCACCGGGGCATCCGCCGAGCGGACTGCGCGGCAACGAGGCGAGTAGGCCACCGGCCCCGCCCTCGAGCTGCAAACCATCCAGGTTCGCGGCGCCACCACGACCACCCACCCCGCCAAACCCACCGCCGCCACCACCCGGTGCCCCGCCCGAATCCAGCGGTCCTTCGGCTCCACGACTTCCCGCGCACGATTCCGGCGACCGTGATCCGGCGCCCGCAACCGCGTCGATCGCCCCAGCGATCGTCACATCGCCGAACGCGATGATGCCGAACGGCCGCGAGCCTTCGACACGGAGGCTGAGCCCAGTCGGCAAGGTGAACGCCGGAACTAGCCACACATCGATCTCGCCATCCGACGCGGCGATCACGCGATGCGCCGGCGTCGATGGATCGCTGCCATCGAGGTTGCTCAGCACGAACGTGTCGGTGTTGTAGCGGCGATCAGCGGCGAACGTGATCTCGGGCCCCATCGTCAGGCCACACGACGAAACCGGCGTCGTGAATGCAGGGCATGCATCGATCGCCGCATCGGGAACCGCCGTGACCTCGAACCCGCACGCAGCGGTCGCCATCGTGACCGCACCAAGCGCAACCAACTGGGAGACCCGCGACGTCACTCGGCTAGCTTGTCGACGCTTGCGCTCAGCGTGTGAGTGGTCCCCCCGAGCGTGAGCGAGCCACCGACTGCGTCGGGATTGAACGTCACGGTGGCCGATCCTCCGGCGCTGAGCGCGATCGTGACGCCGTTGGTCTCGGCCGTCACCGAGGTGACCGCCGTGTCGATCGACAACACGTGGAGGTAGCGCTGGTCTCCGCCCGGCATCATGGTGTCCAGCCGGAACCCACCGCGGAAGTCGGAGTCACTCTCGGCGAGGTTGAATGACGTGGAGGTCGCCGCCGCCGGCAAGATGCGATCGACATAGAGCGTATGCGCGCCGCCTGCGAGCGTCGCACGCGTCCCCGTGATCTCCGGAGCCGCCGGTGACACCAGCTGCCAGATCTGTTCGCCGCCTGCCTTGGTCACCACGCGATCGTAGACGACGACGATATCGGGTTCGATGAACACGATCTCGCGCTCTAGCTTCTGGACCGCCGCGTTGCCCTTGTACGCCGGCTTGAGATCCGCAGCCGCGTGCAACCAACCGGCTCCGCGATGAAGCGCGACTAGCTTCGACTGGGTTCCAGTGCGTTGCCGAACCGTCTCGCCACCATCGACGATCCGCACCAGGCCATGGGCGTCGACTTCTTGGCGCAGGCCCGAGCTCGAATCGATGTTCGAATCGTAGGCGAGCCACTCGCCCTTGTAGATCATCAACGAGCCCTGATCTTGGTGCGCGTGCGACTGCGAATACCGCCCGGCGATCAAGTTCAACCACGTCGCGTCGGACTCCCAACTCGACCGCGCATACAGCTGACCGATCCCCTCGGCGTAATACGCAGTGCCGAGCCCATCGAGGCCAGTCGGTGCGACGGCTTCGTTGGCATAGAGAAAGTCGCTGACGTACATGAACTGGTTCTGCATCCGCGGCACCGACGACGCCTCGAGCATCGCTTGCGCCCGTGGCGACACCGGATCGTCGGGGAACAGCGACACCAAGGTCTGAAGATAAGCCCGGTGATAGTCGAAGAACGCCGCGCTCGAATCGCGCGCGTGGTCGCCGGTCGGCGCGATCCGATCGAGCGTCGGAACCACCGAGTGCATCATCGCGAGCATCGACGCGCGGGTGTGGCCGGTCTTGGTCGCGAGGACCTCCTCGGTCGACGCCGCCCAGAAATCGTAGAGCTGGAACAGGCCGCGCTGCGAGATTCCGTAGCCGGTACCCTCGAGCGAACCGCCCCCGACGAGCTCGGCTTCGAACGTCGGAATGAGCTCGCCCATGATGTGCTCGTCGTGGAACGCGGTGAGCCATTCGTTCGCACGCGGAATCTCGTCGTGCGCCGCAAGCCCCAGCAACATCGTCGCGCGCAGGAACGAGTAGTGATAGTTGTTCGAGGGATCGTCGGTCGCCCACCCGCTCCAGCTGTGCTCGGTGCCACCCCACGCGGCATCGTTGTGGTTCCACACGTTCCACACCGCTTGATCGGCATAGCTCAGCCACGCGGCGCGTCGATCCTCCGAGATCTGATCGAAGCACCAGTCGTAGACCAGCGCGACGTCGCCGATCATGCCACCGACTTCGAGGTAGCTATCGCGGGCGACTTCGGGTGAGTCACCGCCGGCCGCGGCGGCTTCAGCTGCGGTGACTTGTTCGTCGACTGCAGCGATCGCAGCGCTGCAGTATTTCGGATCACCGGTGAGCTGGCCGACGAGCGCGGCATTCCATGCCGAAAACCCGTAGACGTCTTGTCCGTCGGTCCACCGATCGACGATCGACTTGAACCGCATCGCCGGGGGCGCGGTGGCAGCGAGCTGCGCTGCCAACCGGTCGCGATTCTGCGCGATGTAGATCCGCGGGTGATCCTCCGCGAACGTCGGTCCATCGGGGTCGTCACCCGCGCCTTCTCCGCCACACGCCGCGACCACAGCTAGGACGGCTAGCTTACGTGCCCTCATCTCTAACCCGCGTAACACGGCCCGCCGCGGGGTTCAAAGTGAAACGGCCCGGATGTCGAGGGGGCAGTGATCGCGTTACCATCGCGGCGATGCATGTTCGCGGGAGCCGAGCCGTCCTCGTGGCGGTCGCGTTGAGCGTCACCGGGTGCACCAGCGACGCCAAGGTCTCGATCGAGATCATCCCCGAAATGACCACCGTGATCGTCGGCGCGACCGAGAAGCTCGCCTGCACCGTGACCGTCGAGACCTCGTCGTCCTACCTGATCGATGGCAATCGCTCCGCGTCGACGTGGACGACCGATGACACCGCGGGAGGGACGCTGACCGAGGACGTCGCATCGAGTGTGTTCATGGTCTACACGCCGGCCACCACCGGTGAGTTCCATGTGACCTGCGCCGCCGTCGAGGATCCGGACGTCGTCGGCATCGCCACGATCACCGTGGTAGCCCCGTAGTTTCGAACGACAGCTCGCGCCTTCGGCAATGGCGGCGTGATATCGTCGCAGTTGGTGATCGGATCGGAGCTCGATGGCCGGTACCGCGTTGTGGCGTACCTCGGAGCCGGGGGAATGGGTGAGGTCTACCTCGCCGAGCACATCCAGCTCGGTCGGCAGGAGGCGCTGAAGATCTTACGCCCGGAGCTGGCTTGGTCTCCCGAGCTCGTCGCACGACTGCGCCGCGAAGCCCGCGCGATCAATCGGCTCCATCACCCCAACATCGTCAGCTTGTACGACTTCGGGCGGCTTCCCGATGGCCGTTACTACTTATCGATGGAGCTCGCCGATGGCGAGGGCTTGCAGTCCGTGCTTACGCGCGAGGCACCGATGGCGATCCCGCGCGTGATCGAGATCCTGCTTCAGCTGTGCGAGGCGCTCGAGCACGCACACGATCGCGGCGTGATTCACCGCGACCTCAAGCCGGCGAACCTGATCGTGACCGAGTACCGCGGCAACATGGTGCTCAAGGTGCTCGACTTTGGGTTGGCCAAGATCGTCGATCCACAGCTGCAGGAGAGCCATCACACGCCCGCCGGCAGCATCTATGGAACGCCCGCGTACATGGCCCCCGAACGGTTCCTGGGTCCCGGCCACGACGCGCGCACCGACATCTACTCGCTCGGCTGTATCGCGTTCGAGATGTTGACCGGATCCGTGCCATTTGCCGGCTGGCTCACCGCGCTATCGAACGCGCACATCAACCATCCGCCGCCGAAGCCAAGCACGATCAAGCCCACCTCCGGGATCACCGACGACCTCGATGCGCTGGTATTGCACTGCCTCGAGAAGAATCCTGCGCGCCGGCCACAGTCGGCCCGTCATGTACGCGCGGCGCTCAACGCGCTGATCGCTAAGCCGGAGCGGCCAAAGGAGCGCCGCAAGTCGCGCACGCTGAATTGGCTGCAGATGACGATCGGTGACGAAGCCACGGCAGTTAGCGGTGGCCACCCCGGGGGGGCCGAGCCGGCGACCGCCGAAGATCCTGGCAACGAGCGCCGCTCCGCGCTGCGCAACGCCGCGGACGTGCTGCTCGACGGAGGTTGTGGCGACGTCCGGCTGGTGCTCGCGGTCGCCGAGCTCGACACGCTCGACCGAGCCTTGCTCGCCCTGATCGACGAGCTCGAGGAGCTCGAGCGGCAGTGCGCACACTCCGAACAAGTCGCACGCGAGCAGGAGGCGTCGCTGAGGTTCAGCCTCGGCGAGATGCGGCTCGCCAAGGATCGGACGAGCACCGTCGATGACACCATCGATGAGGTGATCGACAACAAGATCGACCTGATGACGGTGTCACTCGCGGAGACGCTGTCGCGTCACGAATCCGAGATGCGGCGGATCACCGATCGCGAAGTCGAGATCGTCGCCGAGATCGCACGACGCGAAGACGTCATCCAAGAGGCCTATCACGAGCTCGCCGGCGTGATCGCCCGTGCACTGCACGGGTTCTCCGGCGCGACCCGAGACGTCGCCGCCGCGCGGTTCGCCGACGCTGAACGTCTCGGCGAGAAGTGACGCCCGCCAGATCCGGAACACCAAGACGCAACGGGCGCTGAGGGTCGCGCGCGCAATCAAGTCCCACCCCTTAGCATCCCTCCGCGCTTTGCGTGCTCCGCGCTTTGCGTCGCTGCGCGTTTGCGTCTTCCGGTCGCTCAGCAGTAGCGGCGAATGGTGTCGACGATCGCCTCGCGCGCCCACGGCTTCGCGATATGGCCCGCAGCGCCCTGCTTCTTGCCCCAGAACACGTCGCTTTCCTTCGACTTCGACGTCACGAGCACGACCGGAATCGACGATGTCGAGGGATCCTTGCTGAGGTTCCGGCATGTCGCGTAGCCGTCCATCACCGGCATCACGACGTCGAGGAAGATCAGCGAGGGCTTGTGCCGCTTGGCCAGCTCGATCGCATCCGAACCATTGCTGGCGAGCACCGCGTGGTGGCCGGTGGAGCTCACGACCTGAGCGATCAGCTCGAGATCGGTCTTCGCATCATCGACGATCAAAATGGTGGACATCTACACCCTCCTGGCGCGCATCTTAACGCCAGGGTCGCGGCCGTGTACACCTGGAGTCCGGGCTAGCTCGCCAACATCTGCTCTACGGCGCGAAGCAGCGCCGCAGCACTGAATGGCTTCTGCAGCAGCGTGCGCGATCGCTCGCGCATGTCCTGCATGACATCCACGTCTTGGCTGTACCCGGTCATGTACAACACCTTGATCTCCGGGCGGAGGCGCGCCAGCTCCTCGGCGAGCATCCGGCCATTCATCTGCGGCATCACCACATCGGTCAGGACCAGATCGATTCGCGGTGCGGCGGCGACGGCGGCCAACGCGACCTCGCCATTGGTCGCCTCCAGTACCGTGTACCCCGCGCGTTCGAGCCTGCGACACATCACCTTGCGTACGGCCTCCTGGTCTTCGACGACGAGAATGCACCCCGAACCGCTGGGCGGCCGCCCGCGGGCATCGGTGGCCGTTAGGGTCGCGGCGGTGACCCGGGGCAGCGTGATGTGAAACGTCGAACCCCGTCCTACCTCGCTGATGACCTCGATGTAACCACCGCTTTGGTGAACGATGCCGTACACCGTGGCGAGCCCGAGCCCGGTGCCACGAGTTGCCTCCTTGGTGGTGAAAAATGGTTCGAAGATCCGCGCCTTGACCTCGGTGTTCATGCCGATACCGGTATCGCTGACCGAGATCATCAGGTAATCGCCCGGGCGCATCGCTAGCCCCGGCGTCCCTGGGTCGATCCGGCGCGCCGCCGTGGTGATCGTCAGTCGCCCGCCCCGAGGCATCGCGTCACGGGCGTTGACGACCAGATTGAGCAGCACCTGCTGGAGCTGACCGGCATCGCCGCGCACCACCTCCGCGGTCTGATCGAGCTGGGTCACCAACTCGACGTCCTCGCCGATCAGCCGGCGTAACAGCATCTGCGTGGTGCGGATCAGCTCGCTGACATTGACCGACGCCGAGCTCGCGGGTTGTTGACGGCTGAACGTGAGCAGCTGGTGAGTGAGCCACATCGCAGACTCCGCGGCCTGCTGCATCGCAACGATCGCGCCACGCGCTTGCTCGGTGGGATCCGACTCCTCGAGCACCTCGAGCTGGCCGAACATCACGGTGAGCAGGTTGTTGAAGTCGTGCGCGATGCCACCTGCGAGTCGGCCGACGGCTTCCATCTTCTGCGCTTGTCGCAGCTGCGCCTCGAGCTTTTGTTGATCGAGGTTGGCTTGGCGCAGCGTCTCGGCGACCTGCAGCAGCTCGTGCGTGCGTTGCTCGACACGCGATTCCAGCGCCCCGTGAGCATCCTGAAGCGCCGCGACCGCGCGCTGCATCTCGGTGTTTGCCTCGCCGAGCTCCTCGGAGCTCAGCTCCAGTGATCGCTCGAGCATCGCGCGATCGACGTCGGATTGATGATACGCGTCGTTGACCGCTTGCAGCAGCGGCGCCAGCTCCGGCGGCAGCGATGCGAGGTCACCGCCGGACGCGGCGTAGTAGCGCTTGAGCTGCCGGCGCAGCAGGCTGTGAATGTTGCGGACCCGATCCGTCAACCGTCACCGCTCCGACAGCGTCGTGATCGTCATGGTCTGGTTATGGAGCTCGCAGCGCGCCGTGGGTGTGAACGGTGAGATCTCACCGTACGAATAGAACCCGGTGAGCACGGTCGCCGCGCCGACGACGTCGCGCACGCCCTCGATCTCCTCTTCGATGCGCTGCTGGAGCACCATCTTGCGACCGACGCAGCTGATCAGCAGCGCGCATTCGGGAGTGTTGCCCAACGCGCCGGTGCTGACCTTTGCCGCACCGACGGCGCCGTCGATCAATCGATCGAAGTTGGCCTTCATCAGCTGCGCCGACGCTCCCTCGGGAATGTCGCCCGCAAAGGTCATGCTGTCTTCGGTCTCGTTGACGCTCAGGATCGTTCGCACCACGCCGAGCTTGGCGTCGACGGTACGCACGCACAGTGGAAAGAGCAGCGCCGAACCGGGCAGCCCGCGCGCTTGCTCGCCCAGGTAACGTTTATAGAGCGCGAGCGCGGATTGGCCATCGAGCTGGTACAGCACGTTTCCAGCCGAGCGAGTCACCCGGCGGTACGGCCCGAATGGATCCCATCCGCCGAGCGAGCCGTAGCCGATTCGCAGCTCGCCGTAGAATCCCACGGCGACGATCACGCGCGATGACGCCACGCCGTCGACCACTACGCTGGTGGCTTCGAACCGCGGCCCGTCGGCAGATAGCCCGCCGGTGACCGTGACATGCGGCGGTAGCGCGCGGGTGATCCCGCGTACCAACTCGCTGCCATTGACGTGCAGGCCATCGGAGAACACGATCACGTGCTTCAGATGGTCGTGATCGGGAACCTTGCGCGCGAGCAACTCGCCGGCTTCGCTGCTCGAGCTCGCTTCGTCGAGCTGAACCGAAACGCCACGCGCAGTGCTGCGCTCGAACGAGAACGCGGTCACCACCAGCGTGTCGTCGAGCACGTGATCGCCGCAGATCTCACCGGCCGTCGAACAGCCCGTCATATATGCATTCGGATACGCTGCCCGAACTCGTGCGAGCTCGGTGCCCGCTTCGAGTAATCGGCGGCTGCCGAACACCAGCACGAGCTGCGCATCGGCGCCGTGTTCGCCGGGGACCGCAGGAATCCACCCGGTATCCGCGGACCAACTCGATTGTTCGATCTGCATGTCAGCCCTCCCACGAGCTCCGAGGCCGTCTCACTTTACTCGATTGACGCAGATCACGATGCGAACCGGCGAGTCACATGTTGGTGGAATCAGCGGCCCGCGAATCCGATCGTCGTCCGCCGATTACATCGGAGAAGTTTTTACTACGCTGAAATTACAAGAAAACGTTGGAACGACCGGGCACCGCTTCGTAGCTTTTCATCACACGTTGGACCGGTTGGTCCGCCAAGAGGAAATCCATGAAGAAGCTCACCACTCTGCTCGGGATCGTCGCACTGTCGGCCACGTTCGCACTCGCCGGCTGCAACAAGAAGAAGGACGAGGAAGGCAAGGCCCCGGCCGCGAAGCCGGCGGAGACCACGCCGACCGCGCCGGCCGCACCTGCGGCGGACACCCCGGCGGCCGCGCCGACCCCGAGCGAGGCGAAGCCCGTTGAAGGACAACCCGCCGCTGCGACCGATATCCCCGCCGAGTGCACGGACTACAAGGCCACGGTGGAGAAGCTCGCGACCTGTGACAAGGTCCCGGCTGCCGACAAGGACACCTTGAAGCAATCGTTCGACAAGGACTTCGCCGCGTTGACCGCCACCGGCGCCGACAAGGTCAAGGCCGCGACCGACTGCAAAGCCGCTGCGGAGAAGATCAAGACCGCGCACGGCAAGACCTGCGGCTGGTAATCACCACTGCATCGTCACGACTGTGACAAACGCCCGGCGGGGAATCTTACCCTTCCGGGCGTTTGCCTTTCGGCCTTGTTTGGAGTGCGTCCCAGCTCACCGGGCTCCGCACGGCAACTCCGACGCGATCGCGATGCTCAACCATCTGCTCGGGTTCGCCGGTTATGTCGTCTCCCTCGGCAGCGTGCTCGGACCGCTCGAGCATCGCGACCCGCTCACGATTCGATTCGTGAGGTAGCGCCGCGTAGCGCCGCTAGCGTCTGAATACACCGAGCGGCGCCGAGACGAGCGGCGCCGAGACGAGCGGCGCCGAATCGAGCAACGCGCGCCGCAACTGCCAGCGCCGAAACGAGCAACGCCGAAACGAGCAACGCCGAAACGAGCAACGCGCGCCGCAACTGCCAGCGCCGAAACGAGCAACGCCGAAACGAGCAACGCCGAAACGAGCAACGCCGAAACGAGCAACGCCGAAACGAGCAACGCCGAAACGAGCAACGCCGAAACGAGCAACGGGCGCCGCAACTGCGAGCGCCCGTCGTGGTTCGAGTCTCGGCTCGGTAGCGTTACGAACAACCGCGCGCCAGCGGATTCTCCTGGCACTCCTTGCTGATCGTCGCGCCCTTCATGCGCTGAGCCTTCTCAGCCTTGGCCTTCGCCTCGGCAACCCGCGCCTCCATCTCGGCCTGCGCCTTCTGTAGCGCAACCAGGCGCTCCTTGGCGGCCCGACGCTCTGCTTCGCCCTGTGCTGCATCGACGGCTGCGATCGCGCCGTTGATCTGCTTGATCATGTCCGACTGCTGGCGCTGTAGCCCTTCGAGCTCGCGTGCAGCTTCGTCCGCCTTCTTCTCGGCTTCTTTGCGCGCCTTCTCGGCGAGTTGCGCCTTCTCACGATCAGCGTCCGATTGCGTCATCTTGGCGATCGCGAACACGACCATCACGACGGCAGCGACGATCGCCAGGCCCATGACGGCCACCATCCACGTGGGCCGCTTCTTCGCGACCTCAGCGCGGCGAATCTCCATCTCCTGCTGCAGCCGCTGCTGTTCGAGCGCTGCCTGATGGCGCTGGCGCTCGGCTGCTTCAGCCTGCTCGACGCGGAGTCGTGCTTCACGCTCGGCGTTCTCACGAGCTTGCTCGATCCGCAGCTGGGCTTCGCGCTCCTCGCGAATGCGGGCTTCCTCTGCCTCGCGAACCCGGCGCTCCGCGTCTTCTTTGGCGCGGACCCGCTGCTCTTCGGCGCTACGATGTGCTTCCTCTTCCTCCTGGACGCGGTTCTCCTCGATCTGACGGAGCTCCCGGAGAGAGAACAACACCGAATTTTCACGCTTCTCGGACTGGGCCATGAAAACGGTCCTTCACTAAAGAAAGCCGGAGACTGCCGCCTCCGGACCCTTCGATCTCTATCACGCAGGATCCCCCGCGGCAACGCAAGGTTGTGTGATGCAACGCCTTGCGATACACCCCGGGCCGCATGGGCTACGTCGATCTCCACAGCCACGTTTTATATGGCTTGGACGACGGCGCCCCGGATCAGGCGACTGCGTTGGCCATGCTCGATGGTCTGGCCGCGCTAGGGGTCAGCGAGCAGTGTCTCACCCCCCACCAGAAGGCTGCTCAATATCTTCCGGACTGGGACCGGATCGAGCAGACATTGGGGCACCTCGAGACTGTTCGAAAGCCGCACCATCCCACGCTGCGGCTCGGCGCCGAGAACATGTGGGACGATGTGTTCCACCAGCGACTCACCGACGGAACGATCCCCGGCTATCGAGGTACTCCCGCCCTGCTCGTCGAGATCCCGCCTCCGCTGATGCCACCTGTGATGGCCGAACAGCTGTTCAAGCTCAGGATGACCGGCAAGCTTCCGGTGCTCGCGCACCCCGAGCGCTATCACGCGCTGTGGGACAACGATGAGCTCGCCCGGTCGCTGCGGCGGGTGTGCGCGTTCGTCATCGACCTCGGTGCGATCGCCGGGTTTCACGGTCGGCGCGAGACCAAGGCCGCGCGACACCTTCTCGAGACCGGGCTCGCCGCTGCGGTCGCGACCGATGCCCATCAACTCGGCGACCTGCAACAGGCTGCTGCCGGGCTTGCGTGGATCGACAAGAAGCTGGGCCACGCTGCGGTCACGCGGCTGTTCGACCACGCTCCGCGCGCAATCCTTGCGGGCGACCTACCGGATTGACCGGATGAAGCGATGAAGCCCGCAGTCGATCTGATTCTAATGCTCGATGCTTCAATGCTCGATGCTCAGGCGGTGGCGCGATGAAGCTCGCGATCAACTTGGTCTTGTCGTTCGCGATGCTCGCGCTGTGTCTATGGCTCGTGTGGCCCAACCCCGGCCAGCGCGAACAGCTCGCGTCGGCGTTCGGACGCCTCGAGTGGGCATCGTTCGCACCGTATCTGTTGGCGTTCATCGGACTCCAGCTCGTCGTGCACGTGTGTCGTTCGTTGCGCTGGAATCACCTACTCGCCCCGCTCAACGTCAACGTGCCGGCTGGCCCGCTGCTGGCAATCTCGTCGGTCGGCTTCATGGCGATCCTCGCGCTGCCGGCGCGGCTTGGTGAGTTCGTGCGGCCCGGGCTGCTGCGCCGGCGCGGCATCTCGGCATCGGCAGCGTTAGGCACCGTCGCGGTCGAGCGAATCGTCGACGGCCTGATGATCTCGCTGCTCGTGTTCATCGTGTTCGTCTCGCATCCCGGACCATCCGCACCGTCATGGATGATGCCCGCCGCGTACGCCACGCTCGGCCTGTTCTCGGCCGCGCTCGTGTTCCTGGTGTTCGCGCTGTGGCGCGCGGAACCGACGGTTCGGTTCTGCATGCGACTGTCACTGATCCCGCGATTCGCGCCGCGCATCGCGACGATGATCGAGACCAAGGTGCTCGACATGATCCGCGGGTTCGCCGTGCTCAAGGACTGGCGCAACCTGACCGCGTTTTGCGTGTGGAGCTTGTTCTATTGGGGAGCCAATGGACTCGGTGTGTGGGTCATCGCTCGTGGCTTCGGGCTGCCCCTCGACGTGATCGGTGGATTCGCGACGATGGGTGTCGTCGCTGTCGGCATCAGCCTGCCCAACGCACCGGGGCTGGTCGGCCAGTTCCAGGCACTCACGCTCGCCGGATTTTCGCTCTACCTCGGCGCCGACGTCGTGAAAGAAACCAGCCCGCTGTACTCGACGGCGTTCGCTTGTGCGATCGCACAGCACCTGCTGCAGGTCGCTTGGTACGTCGGCATGGGCGCGCTCGCCCTGGCGACCCCGTGGGTATCGATCGCGGATCTGCGGGTTGCGCGCACGACCCAAGCGACGACCAACGGGGTGGCTGGACATCCCACGATCCTCCCTCAGGACAAGAAACTGGCGCCCGTGCGAGCGAGCAGCGACGATCCACCGGATGCGACGGCTACCGGCTAGCGCCGCGGCGCTCGGGCTCGCGCTGTTCCTCGGTACCCCTACCGCCGCGTTCGCGCGCTCCGAGAAGACCCTCACTTACTCACGCGACCAAGTATGGCCGACCTCGGTGCGGTTCCTGGTGGTCGACGAGCGCGTCAAGGTGGTCGAGAAGGACCCGGACGCCGGCTACGTCATGTTCGAGCTTCGCGACGAGGGCAAGACGTTTCGCGGCTCGCTCGAGCTGGTGACGATCGTTCGCGACAATCAGACCTCGGTAAAATTCGTGCTTCAGCTCGCCGATCGACCGAACTGGCAAGAAGTGGCGATGCTGACGCGGCTCGAGCGCAAGCTGCGTTCCGAGCTCGGCGCACCGCCGACACCGCGGCCGAAACCACCGCCCAAAGACCCGCCGAAGGATCCACCCAAACAGGAACCGCCGGCAAAAAACCTCACACCGCCACCGCCGACGGAAGGCGGACCGCCGGTGTCACCAACACCTTAGTCGTCATCGGGCAGCCGGGTTGCGCTAGGCTGCCCGCCATGAGTTTCGTGGACCTGCGGTCCGACACGGTGACGCGCCCGACGGCGCAGATGCGTGCCGCGATGGCCAACGCCGACGTCGGCGATGACGTGTACGGAGAAGATCCGACGGTACGCAAGCTGGAGGAGCGCGTCGCCGACATGCTCGGCAAGGAAGCCGCGCTGTTCGTGCCGACCGGAACCATGGCGAATCAAATCGCGCTCAAGGCGAATCTGCGCCCCGGCGACGAAGTGATCATCGGCAAGGACGCGCATTGCTGGCGCCATGAATCGGGCGCGCTCGCGGCACTCGCCGGCGCACAGACGCTGATGTTGCTCGACCATCGATTCACCGCCGCAGAGGTCCGCGCGGCCTTCAAGTCAGCCGATGATCCGTACGTCGCGCCAACCCGGGTGGTCAGCGTCGAGAACACCCACAACATGGGCGGTGGCGTGTGTTGGGATCGCAGCGCGCTCGCCGAAGTGACCACGGCCGCGCACGCGCTCGGCATGATCGCTCACCTCGACGGCGCACGGCTATGGAACGCCGCGATCGCCGGTGGGGTCCCGGAGCGCGAGCTCGCCGCAGGGTTCGATTCGGTGAGCGTGTGCCTGTCCAAGGGCCTCGGCGCCCCCGCCGGTTCGTTGGTCGCGGGCTCGCGCGAGCTGATCCGGCGCTGTCATCGCCTGCGTAAGATGCACGGTGGCGGCATGCGCCAAGCCGGCGTGCTGGCGGCCGCCGGTGCGTTCGCACTGGATCACCATCACGCGCGACTCGCGGTCGACCATGCGAATGCTCGGGTGCTCGCCGAGGCGATCGCCGGCTGCCCGAACGTCGCCGTCGATCTCGACCGCGTCCACACCAACATCGTGATGCTCGACCTCGAGCGCAGTACCGCAGCGGCGGTGATCTCGGCCGCTCGAGAGCGCGGCATCCTGCTCGGTTCGGCTGGCCCCCAGCGGGTCCGCGCCGTCACCCACCTCGACGTGGATCGGGCTGGCGTGACCAAGGCGGCGCAGGTGATCGCCGAGATCGCAAGCTCGTTGGCGTAATGCGCAGCGCTGCCGCTCTCATATTCGTGCTCGCGTGCTCGGCACCGGCGACGTTGTCCGATCTCTCGGTCGCGGAGCAACGTGCGGACGCCGGAGACGTCGAGGGTGCGCTCGCCGCGTATCGCACGGCGCAGACCACGTGTCGCTCGCTCCGCCCTGCCCCACGGGCCAAGGCCGCGTGCGCCGATTCGTTGCTCGGCGAGGCCGAGTTGCTCGAACGCAGCGGACGCACCGCCGAAGCGATCGCGGTGTATCTGGCAATTCCTTCGCGTGCGATCGACGACGATACGACGGCGGCGACCGCGGTGTACCGCGCGGGTGAGCTCCAGCTGCGAGCAGGGTTGATCACCGATGCGTGGACGGCCCTGTGGCGCGTGGTTACCAACTGGCCCGACGAGGCACCGGCTGGCGACGCGTTGCGCCGGCTCACCGAGGATGGCCGAAGCCGCGACGCGCGAGCGCTCGCCGAGCAGATCACCAAGCTGATCACACCGCTCGCGGCGACCACCGTCGCCGACAATCTGTTGTGGTCGCTCGCCGATCTCACCGAGCACGAGCTCGCCAACCCGATGGCCGCCCGCGCGCTCTACGATCGGATCCCGCTCGATCATCCAGACAGCGGCCTTCGCGATGATGCCCGCTGGCATGCCGCACGGATCTCACGCGTGCTCGGAGATGCCGAGGGTGCGGTGACTCGGCTGCGTGGTCTGCTCGCGACCCGCGAGGTCGCGATCGGCGCCGGCTCGTATTTCTCGATCTGGCTCGACGATGCGCAGCTCGAGCTCGGAAAAGTGTTGCGTGACGACCTGCGCGATCTCGCCGGCGCGGTGTCGGCGTTCCGCAAGCTCCCCGTGGACTATCCCGATTCGACGCTGATCGACGACGCCCAATACGAGCTCGCGGTGACGCTGAACAAGGCGGGCGACCACACCGGAGCATGTCGCTCGGTCGCCGCGCTCGCGAAGCGCGCGCCGGATTCCAAGTATCTCGCCAAAGCGCGGGACCTGGGGTGCGGCTGATGACCGCGATCCGGATCGCCGACGTCCACAAGCGCTACGGCGCGCAGACCGTGCTGTCGGGCGTATCGCTCGACGTCGCCGCCGGCACGCGGCTCGGGCTGATCGGTCCAGCAGCCTCGGGCAAGAGCGTGATCCTCAAGCTGGTATGCGGGCTCGAGCAGCCCGATCACGGTGCGATCGAGGTATTCGGCGAGAGCGTCGTCGGCCGGCGCGAGGTCGAGCTCGGCGATCTGCGTCGCCGGATCGGCATGTTGTTCCAGAACTATGCGCTGTTCGACTTTCTCACCGTCGAGCAAAACGTCGCGTTCCCGCTCGAGCAACGCGGCGGGATGTCCGCCGACGACATGACGAAGCGCGTCGCCGAACGGCTGCGCGCCGTCGGCCTCGCCGGCAGCGAACGCAAGCTCACGGCCGAGCTGTCCGGCGGCATGAAGAAGCGCGTGGGGATCGCACGCGCCACCGTGGCCGATGCCGAGCTCGTGATCTATGACGAGCCGAGCGCTGGCTTGGATCCGGTGACGACCCAGAAGATCTACGACCTACTCGCCGCCGATCAGACGCGAACCCGGGCCACCGTGCTCGCGGTATCGTCCGATGTCGTGGCGCTCGCACAGTTCGTGGACGAGATCGCGTTCCTCTACCGCGGTCGCCTGATCTACCGTGGCCCGGCGGCTACGATCGCCGACGCTCCCGATCCGGTGGTCCGGCAGTTCGTCCGCGGTGAGCTCACCGGGCCGCTCGATGATCTACAGGGAGCGCAGGACGGATGACCGCGGCGGCCCCTGGCATGGTGTCGCGCACGATCTCGAGCGTCGGCACGACGACGATCCGGATCGCTCAAGAGGTCGGCGGGATCGTGGTGTTAGCTGCGTTGGTGCTGCGCGCGCTGATCCCACCGCGCGTCGATGGACCCGAGCTGGTGAGAAATCTCTACAAGATGGGCAATCGGTCGGTGCCGATCGTGGCGCTCACTGCGTTCTTCACGGGCGGCTTGATGATGCTACAGGCCGGCCCGTTCGTGCAGAAGCTCGGCGCCACCTCGCTCGCCGGCTGGGGCGCCGGCTACGCGGTGCTTCGCGAGATCGGTCCGATCTTGATCGCGCTGATGTTCTCGGGCCGCGTCGGCGCCAACAACACCGCGGAGCTCGGCACCATGACGGTGACCGAGCAGCTCGATGGCCTGCGCGCGCTGGCGATCGATCCGGTGCAATTCCTCGTCGTACCGCGGGTGATCGCGATGATCGTGATGCTGATCGCGCTCACGGTGATCGGCGATCTGGTCGCGCTGCTCGGCGCCGCGGTGCTCGGGCGCGCGATGCTCGATATCGACTGGACCACGATGTACTACTCGTTCGCCGACAACCTCAAGATCGGCGACTTCCTCCACGGGTTCTACAAATCGATCGCGTTCGGTACCGCGATCGCGATGTCGTCCTGCTACTTCGGCGTCACCGTCCGCGGCGGCGCGGTCGGCGTTGGCAAGGCCGTCAACGCTGCGGTCGTGGCGGCTGCGGTCTCGATCATGTTGCTCGATTTCTTCTTCACCTATCTGACCCGATAAGCGATGCGCATCACCGTCAACCTCAGCCGCAGAATCGAAGCCACCGGCGCGCCTGCCGTTTCGGCGTGGCGCGCGATGATCGAGCTGTGGTTGGTCTATGTCGGCACGATCGCCGGCATCGTCCGCGGGTTCTCGCGCGGGTCGCGCGCCGGTCGACCGCGCGGCGAGATCGTTCGCCAGATGCACTCGATCGGCAATCGATCGCTGCTGTTCATCGTGGTCACGCTCGGGTTCATCGGCATGGTGATGACCTACGAGGCGTGCCTGCAGCTCGCGCGGGTCACCGGCGACTTCTCGCAGGTCGGCCAGCAATTCGTTCGATTGATCGTGGCGGACCTCGCGCCGACGTTGACCTCGATGATGCTCGCGACACGGGTCGGCGCGGGCATCGCCGCCGAGATCGGCTCGATGAAGGTCACCGAACAGATCGACGCGCTGCGGATGAGCGGCGTGTTGCCGATCGACTATCTGATCGTCCCGCGGTTCATCGCGTCGATCGTGATGACCTTGATGCTCAGCGTCGTCGGAGGCGTCGTGATGTACGGGCTGGGCGGCCTGACGGCGCAATATTCGTTCGGCGTCAATCCGAACCTCTACTTCGACCTATCGCTGATCCGGCCACGCCATTTGATCCTGATGATCGTCAAGGCGGTCGCCTACGGCTCGGCGATCCCGGTGGTCGCCGGGTTCTGCGGACTGCGCGCACGCGGCAGCTCGGAAGGCGTGGGGTGGGCGACCACCGCCGCGGTGATCGGAGCCTCGTTCTCGGTGATCGTGCTCGACTTCGTGCTCTCGGCGGCTGCGCTGTTCGTGACCGGAGGAGATCTGTGACCGCGCCGTCACCGTTGATCGAGTTCCGCAACGTCACCAAGGCGTTCTCCGGCAAGCCGGTGTTGCGCGGGATGAACCTTTCGATCAATGCCGGCGAGGTGATGTTCATCATCGGCACGTCGGGTGTCGGCAAGTCGGTGACGATCAAGCACCTCGTCGGGCTGCTGCGGATCGACAGCGGCGAGATCTGGTTCGACGGTGCGCGCATCGATCAACTGCCCGAGCGTCACTACGCGCCGTTGCGCAAGCGGATCGGCATGGTGTTCCAGAGCGCGACGCTGTTCGACTCGATGACACTCGAAGAGAACGTGGCGCTGCCGCTGCGCAAGCATCAGCGGATGCGGACCAAAGCGGCGCTGGTGGAAGCACGCAAGCGGCTCGCGCAGGTCTACATGGCCGAATACGCCGAGCGGTTCCCCGCCGAGCTGTCCGATGGCATGCGCAAACGCGCAGCGATTGCTCGCACGCTCGCGCTCAACCCCGAGGTCGTGTTGTTCGACGAGCCGACGACCGGACTCGATCCCGTGAGCTCGCGGCGAATCGATCGGCTGATTCGCGAGCTCGCGGAGAAGCTCGGCGTCACGGCGGTGGTCGTGTCACACGACCCACCGTCGATCTTCAGCACCGCCGATCGCGTCGCGTTCCTATACCAGGGCATCGTTCATACCGTTGCCACCCCGGCCGAGCTCCGCGCCTCGCCCGACCCGGTCGTGCAGCAGTTCATCACCGGACAGTCCAGCGGTCCGATGGAGACTCCCGGCTTCTGATCGAACATGTATCCGCGATCACCGCTCGGGCGCGGCGTATCCGCTCACTGTGCGCGGGCGCGCGGCTGTGGCGGTCGAGGCACTTTGCAACCCAGTTGCGGTAGGGTCGCGCCGTGACGGCTACGCAACTCGCAATGACGGGCATCCCCGGTCTCGACAACGTGCTGTCCGGAGGGTTACCCCGGGACCATCTCTATCTGGTTCAGGGCGACCCGGGAGTCGGCAAGACGACGGTCGGGCTTCAATTCCTGATGGCTGGCGCTGCGAATGGCGAGCCGTGCCTCTACATCACGCTGTCCGAGAGCCAGCTCGAGCTTCAAGCGGTCGCGCAGTCACATCACTGGAACCTCAGCGGCGTCGACATCGTCGAGGTGTCGGCGATCGAGCAGAGCTCCGGACTCGAATCACCGAACACGCTATTCGAGCCATCAGAGGTCGAGCTCCAGGAGACCACACGCACGCTGCTCGATCACATCGAGCGAGTCCGGCCCACCCGGGTGGTCATCGATTCGCTGTCCGAGCTGCGGCTGCTCGCGCAGAACGCCCTGCGGTTCCGGCGCCAAGTGCTCGGGCTCAAGCAGTACTTCGCCGACAAGCATTCGACCGTGCTGCTCCTCGACGATCGAACCACCGAGCCTAATGACTTGCAGCTGCAGAGCCTCGCTCACGGCGTGATCCATCTCGAGCAGATCGCGCCACTGTATGGCGAAGATCGACGACGGCTGCGGGTTCGCAAGCTCCGCGGCGTGCGGTTTCGCGGTGGTTATCACGACTACTCGATCAGGACCGGCGGCCTCGAGGTATTTCCCCGGCTGGTTGCCGCCGAGCACCACACCCGGTTCGTCGCCGAACAGCTGAGCGCGAACATTACCGAGCTCGACGCGCTGCTCGGCGGCGGCGTCGATCGCGGAACATGCACCTTGCTGACTGGCCCCGCCGGTACCGGGAAGTCGGCGATCGCCGTCCAGTACGCAGCCGCGAGCGCGATCCGCGGTGAGCGCGCCGCGATCTTCGCGTTCGACGAGCGAATCACCACGCTGGTGCACCGTTCGCGAGCTCTCGGTGTCGATGTCGAAGGCTTGACGGCTGCCAACCGGTTGTCGGTTCAGCAAGTGGATCCCGCCGAGATGAGCGTCGGTGAGCTCACTCATGTGATCCGCAACATGGTGGAGAACGACGGCGTGAAGCTGATCGTGGTCGACAGTCTCAATGGCTATCTCCAGGCGATGCCCGAGGACACCGCGCTCACGGTCCAGCTGCACGAGCTCCTGAGCTATCTCGCTCAGCAAGGCGTCACTACCTTGCTCACGATGGCGCAGCATGGCTTGTTCGGCACGATGGCTGCACCTGTCGATGTGAGCTACCTGGCGGACACCGTGTTGTTATTGCGCTATTTCGAAGCAGAGGGCCGGATCAGAAAGGCGATCTCGGTCGTCAAGAAGCGCAGTGGTGCGCACGAAAACCTGATCCGCGAGCTGTCGATCGGTGGTGGCAAGATCACGGTCGGGCGGCCACTCGATGGCTTCAGCGGCGTGCTCACCGGAGTGCCGTCATTCACCGGGAAGGTCTCCGACCTGGCAAAGCCATGAGCGACGACGCAGTCATCGCGGTGTGGACCGAGAGCGAGCGCGACGCCGAGATCTCGCTGCAGCTGCTGCAACGCCATGGCCTTCAGGCGAGCACGTTCGGTGATTTCGATCGATTCGTCGCCGCGCTGCCGGATGCGGGCTGCGCACTGATCACCGCTGAATCGCTGACAGCACAGCGCCGCACCCAGTTGGGCGCAGCCTTAGCCCACCAACCACCGTGGTCTGACTTGCCGATCGTGTTGTTCGCGCCGCGTGGCGCCGACCGCGAGAGCGATGCGCAACACGCCACCGAGCTGCTCGGCAACGTGACCGTGCTGGAACGCCCCGTGCGCGCGAGGACGCTGCTCAGTGCGGTGGTCGCGGCACTGCGCGGGCGCCGGCGTCAGTTTCAGGCACGCGAGGCGATCCGGCGCCGCGATCAGTTCCTCGCCATGCTCGGCCACGAGCTGCGCAATCCACTGTCCGCGATCCTGCTCGCCCTCGAGCTGCTCAACAGCGTCAGCGGCTCGGTCGGCACCAAGCAACGCACGATCATCGATCGGCAGGTGCGGCATCTCGCGCGCCTGGTCGACGACCTGCTCGACGTCGCGCGCGTCACGTCAGGAAAGATCACCCTGCAACGCGGCACGATCGACATCAACGACGTATTGAAGCGGTGCGTGCAAGGGGCCGAGCTCATTGCCGCGAATCACTCGATGGTGTTGAGCGCTGACCTGCACGATGCGCCGCTGCCCGTGTGCGGCGACCTGGTGCGACTCGAAGAAGTGTTCAACAATCTGATCAACAATGCTCTCAAGTATTCGCCACCCGGCGGACGGATTCAGATCGTGTCGCGTCGAGCCGGTGATCATGTCGCCGTCGACGTGATCGACAACGGGATCGGGATGGAGCCCGAGCTGCTCGCCAACGTGTTCGAGCTGTTCGCGCAAGCCGAGCGATCGCTCGATCGCAGTCAGGGCGGGCTCGGCATCGGTCTCACGCTGGTTCGCTCGCTGGTCGAGCTGCATCACGGCACGGTGGAAGCGCATTCCGGTGGGCTCGGCCTCGGCAGCACGTTCACCGTGCAGCTGCCGCTGGTCAGCCAGCTCCCCGCCGCCGTCGGGCCGACGCGAGCCCGTGATGCCGCCGCCAACGTCGGGCTGCGGGTTACCGTGATCGAGGACAACCTCGACCTCCTCGAGATGACCAAAGATCTACTCGAGCTCCAAGGTTGCTCGGTGATCACCGCCTCCGATGGTCGGGAGGGACTGGCTCGCCTGCTTGACGAGCACTGCGACGTCGCGTTCATCGACATCGGACTTCCGGAGCTCGACGGGCTCGCGGTCGCACAGCAAGTGACTCGCCAGCTCTCGGCGCGTCCTTATCTGATCGCGATCACGGGGTACGGTCAGGACCAGGATCGTGCTCGCGCGTTGGCGGCCGGCTTCGACGACCACGTCGTCAAGCCGGTCTCCCTCGAAGTGCTCAAGCGCGTGCTCGAGGACAGCCGGCGGAAACGCCCGCCCGCACGTAAGCTCCGCTCGGTACCGTGAGCTCGGTTGGCAGCCGGCTACCGCCGCTCACTGTTTCGGGCGGGCGATCACGCGCCACGGCTGGCGCTTGATGATCTTGCCGAGGTCCTTGGCGTCCTCGGGAAACTCGGGATCGTTCATCAACCGGCCGATCGTGCCCTCGCCGTTGGCGAACCGATCCATCACCTCGTCCATCGCCGCGAGCACCGGATCGATCTTCGCGAGCGTTTCTTGCACCAGCGCGATCGTAGCTTGCACCTTGGCCACCGGATCGTGCGCCGCGATGTGGCCACCGACGCGCGTTAGCTCGTCGCCCATCGCGGTCATCTTGGGTGCGAGCCGATCGAACATCGCGCGCGCCTGCGCGATCGTCCCCCGCGTGTGTTTGATCGTCGCCGCGATGTGCGCGAGCCCGACCGGCCCGCCGAGCGACTCATCCGTGGTGACCCTCAGCTCGGTGACCAGTGCATCGACGTCTCCGGCGAGCGAGCGGATTCGTGCAAGCGATGGCGCGGTCGCCGCATCGGGCGCCGAGCTGTCGAGCTGAGCTGCAAGCCGCTTGAGCTCGCGGATCAGCGCGTCGAGCTCGGGATCGATCTCGGCGATGAACGCGCGGAACGTGTTCATGTTGCCCCAGGTGTGGCTCAGCACGCTGTCGAGGCTCGGCGGATCGGCACCGCGGAATTGCTCGCCATCGCGAACCGGCGGACCCGGGACGTCCTTCGGCGGCGCGACCTCGAGGTAGCGCTCGGAGAGCGGACCGTGCGACGACACGAAGATCTCGGCGTTACGTGGGACGCGCCAGGTGTGTTTGCGCTTGATCGCGACGCGGGCGACCGAGCCTAGCTCGCCGTTGAGCGGCGTCTGCGCGCCGTGGGGAACCGGGTCGATCGATTCGATCCGGCCGACCGGTTGACCGGCGACGATCAGCGGCGCGTGCGCGCGCAACGATCCGCTGTGCGCGAAGTACACCTGGATTCGAACTGGCGACCCGAGGTCGAGCCGATCGAGCAGAAACACGAAGAACAGGATCGTGCCGACCAACAGCACCAGCGTCACCGCTCCGACCCGGCGGGTCAGGCGCTCATCCTGGGCGAGCAGACTCACGCTATTCCTTCCAGAACACCTTCCAGGGATTGCGCTTGAGATCGCGGATCATCTCGCGGAGGTCGCTGTACAGCTCGTCGCGCACGAGCAGCGCGCCCGCGGTGCCTTTGCCGGCGCGCATGTCGCTGAGCATGCCGTTGGCGTTGTCGAGCAGCGTGCTCGCGCGACCAGCTGCCACCGAGGCCGTGTCGATGATCCGATCGACGCCACCGAGCCGCTGATCCGTGATCATCCCGGTGACCCGGGTCGCGTCGGTCATCAGCGCCGCGGCGCTCGGCGTCAACGTGGTCATCGACGACCGCGCGGTGTCCAGCGTGGCGTCGACGCTGGCGAGCAGGTTCGCGATCGGCTTGCCGTCGCCGAGGCCCGCGTTGACCTTGGCGAGCGTGGTCTTGCCTTCTTTGGCGAGGTCCGCTGCCGAGCCGATCAGCTCGCCGAGCTGTTTGCGATTGTCGACCAGCAGCTGATTGACCTCGGACACCGCGCTCGCACCATTGGACAACAGGTGTTTGATCGCATCGCGATCGTCACGCAGCACGCTCGAGACGCCGTCGAGCACTTCGTAGAGCCGCGATACCACCAGGTCGGTGCGCGGCGGGTTGTGAACGCGATGTTCGTCGGAAATGATCGCGCCGGGCTCGATCGCTGGACGCTCCCAGTCCTTGCCTGGGACGATCTCGAGATATTGCTCACCGAGCACGCCAGCAGTGTTGATGAAGAATTCGGCGTCGCTACGGATGCTGTCGCGCGCGCGATCTTCCACCCACGCGGTGACCCGGACCTGGACGCGCTTGTTGGTCTTCGGATCGATCTGGCCGCCCAAGAACACGACGTCTTGGACCTTGCCGACCTTGATGCCAGAGACCTTGACCGGTGCACCGGCTTGCAGGCTGCCGATGTAATCGTAGTCGAGCGAGAACGTGAATCCCGAGCGCAGCGACAAATTGCCGAGCACGAAGATGAACCCGAACAGGATCGCGCTCGAGACGAGGATCAGCAGGCCGACTTTGAATTCGAGCCCGCGGTCGCGCATCCGGCGAATCTAGCGCAACAAGCGTCGGCCCCAAAAACAAACCCGGCATCACCTCCCGCGGGCGGGCTGTGAGCCGGGTCATGTGCCGGGTTATCGGCGGAGATTGCTGGCTATTGCCAGCCGCCTGGAGTGCCTCCGCCCTGCGGCGGATAGCCTCCGCCCTGCGGCGGATAGCCGCCCCCTTGCGGAGGATAGCCTCCGCCTTGCGGGGGATAGCCTCCGCCCTGCGGGGGATAGCCTCCACCCTGCGGAGGATAGCCACCGCCCGCCGGCGGGTAGCCACCCGGCGGCGTGCCGGCGCCACCACCACCGCCGCCGCCGCCCGCGAACACGCGCTTCGCCTCTTCATACGCCGCCGGTGACGTCAGCATCAGGACGCCGAAGAACGCGACGATCAGCGTTAGCATGTGGAGCATCGTCAACGTCGCGCTCACGAAACCGAGCGGATCCATGAGCTGAAACCAGGCTAGCAGCGCTTGAACTGGGAGCCATGCGAACAACACGGCAGTGACGAGCGGCGCGAGTGCATCGAACGCCTGAAGCGCCGGCGGCATCTTCTGCGGTGGTGCGACGAACGCGATGCTCGCGACGCCAATGAGCATCACCACGAACCACAGCAAGTTGTGGATGATGCCGACCGCGCCCACGTACTTGAACTGGAACACGAAGTCGAAGCTGTTGATCCACGCGATCAACATCAGGATGCCGCCGATCCCGATGATGATGCGAGCCACTTGATCTTGAGGCTGCGCGATTCGCGATAGCAGGCCGAAGCACAACAAGGCGTACGCAAACCAATAGGTGCCGCCGACACCGCGAGACACCAACGCAAACAGCCCCTGCCCAGATCCCATCAACAACACACCTAGGATCGCGATGCCGAACGGCAACCAATGCTGCACTGCCGGCGGCATCTTCTGCCGCATGGCGGGCGGCGCGACCGTCAAGAACAGGTAACCAGCGGCCGCGATGATCGGCCATACGACATGGCGGAATGTGTCACCGGCGTTCCACGCAAACGTCGTCGATGGCTTCGTGGCAAATGGCAACACGACATACGCAACCAGCGCGATGCCGGCCAGAAGCAGTACCTTCTTCTGTAGCGCCGGATCTCGGAGGCGCGTCACCGAGAATCCAAACACCGTCCCTGGTGCTGACGCCGGCATCTTGCGCGCGAGGTCATCGAGCGGTCCCGGCAGGTCCTGCTGCGGCGATCCGTATTGCGGTGGATAGCCACCAGCCGGCGGCTGCGGATATCCCGACGGCTGCGCATACCCGCCGGGCGGCTGTCCATACCCCTGCGGCGGCTGTCCGTACGCCGGTTGTCCGGGTGGCTGTCCGTATGCCGGTTGTCCCGGCGGCTGTCCATACGCCGGTTGTCCCGGCGGTTGTCCGTATCCCGGCTGCGCTGCGGGCGGCTGCCCGTACGCCGGTTGTCCGGGTGGCTGTCCATACGCCGGTTGTCCGGGTGGCTGTCCATATCCCGGCTGCGCTGTGGGCGGCTGCCCGTACGCCGGTTGTCCGGGTGGTTGTCCATACGCCGGTTGTCCGGGCGGCTGTCCGTATCCCGGCTGCGCCGCGGGCGGTTGTCCGTATGCCGGTTGTCCGGGCGCGGGTTGCCCGGGTGGCGGGAAGCCCTGCGGTTGCGCCGGTTGCGGCGGCTGACCGAAGCCCTGTTGCTGAGGAGGCGCAAAGCCCTGCGGCTGCGGCGGCGGGAAACCTTGCGGCTGCGGCACCGGACGCGGCGTGGCACCCGGTGCTCCCGCTGCAGGTGCGGGCGCAGGCGCGCCAGATGGCCGATTCGCCGTCGGCAAGACCGGAGCCGCATAGCCAAACATCGTCTTCGCAGGCGCGCCGCCGGCGGGTGGTGCACCGGTCTGCAACGGCGGCATTGGTCTGCCGCACGTACCGCATGCGGGTGCATTCGTGAGCACGGCCGCACCACAGTACGGACACGGCCTAGTTGGTGTTGCCATGCTGGCTCCCCTGTCCTTTCGAGAACGGTATCGCAGGGCTACCGGCGTCGCAATCAAACCGATCGAAATCACCGCGCGGTGATTGATCAGCTGCGTGAGCGCACAGTGATGTGGCCAGCATGCCCACCGTGTTATTCGTTTTGCGTGGCACGCCGCCTTCCCGGGCACGATGTGGTTCGCGGTGAGGCCGTGGAGATGCGCATCGCAGACACCGCAGTGCGCGGCTATGCAGGCGAGAGCATCGCCGCCGCGGCGCTCGCGAGCGGAACGCGCGTGCTGTCGCGCTCGCTGAAGTACCACCGCCCACGCACGTTCTTCTGCTTCGAGGGGCATTGCAGCGGCTGCTTGGTCCGGCTCGATGGCGTGCCCAACTTGCGTGCGTGCCAGGCGCCGTGCACACCCGGCGCCGAGGTCTCGGGGCAAAACGCGTTTCCGTCGGCCGAAGTCGATCTCCTCGGCGCTGTCGACTTCTTGTTCTCGCGCGGCATGGACCATCACACGCTGATGACCGGCTCGTCGGTGCTAAACAAGCTCGCCAACAAGGTCGTGCGCCAGCTCTCCGGCCTCGGCAAGTTGCCGTCGACCGCATCGACCGAGCTCCCCGAAGTGCACCGCATCGACGTCGAGGTCTGCGTGATCGGTGGCGGCGCCGCCGGTCTCGCTGCAGGGCTCGCCACCGCGCGCGCAGGGCGGTCCACCGTGATCATCGACGATCAACTTCGACCCGGCGGGAGCCTGCGTGCCGATCCGCGCCACGGCCGCGACGAAGCAGAGGCGCTGTGCGGCGACGCGCTCGCCGCGAATGCGCTCGTGCTGTCGCGCGCGACGGCGATCGGCTTCTTTCCTGAAGATGATGGGGGCGTGCTCGCAGTCGCTGCGCCCGATCGCCTGTATCGCGTCTACGCGAAGCGCTGGATCTGGGCGACCGGCGGCTACGTCGTCAACCTCGGGTTCCCCGACAACGATCGCCCGGGCATCGTCGCGGCGCGCGCCGTCGGCCGGTTGCTCGTCGAGCACGGGATCCTGTCGGGCGACAAGATCTGCATCGTCGAAGTGCCCGCGCGCGAGGCGGCGATGGACGCGCTGTCGCGAGCATTGTCTGCCGCAGGGGCCGAGGTCACGCGGGTCCAGCTGCGCGATGTGCTGGGCACGCGCGGCCGCAGCTGGGTCACGTCGGTCGAGACCACCGCGGGGCGCGTCGACTGCGATCTGGTCGCGGTCGCTGGGGTCCCCGCGCCAGCATCCGAGGGACCGCGCCAGCAGAGATGCCGCGTGATGCTCGATCCGGGTGCGGGTGGATTCCGGGTCGTGGTCGACGAGGACGGTCGCACGACCACGCCGGGAGTGTGGGCCTGCGGCGATGTCACCGGATACGTCGGTCCAGGCGCCGCCGCGGCTCACGGTGCGTACGTCGGCGCCAAGGTCGCGGCGTCGTAGTATCGTCGGTTCCGTGGCAGGCAAGATCGTGCTGTGCCGTTGCGAAGATGTGACGCTCGCTGACCTCGAGCATTGCGTGTCGCGCGGTTACCGCGACATCGAAGAGGTGAAGCGCTACACCGGTTTTGGCACCGGACCGTGCCAGGGCAAGGAATGCCTCGCCGGCATCGCGATCCAGCTGGCGGCGCTCACCGAGCAACCTGCCGGGGCGATTCCGCCGTTCACCTCGCGCCCTCCCCTCGCGCCCACGCCGCTGCGCCTGCTCGCGCGCGATCCCGCGGCGCATCGCTTCGACGACGAACACGATGATTCGCAGGATGACTCGAGCCCGTGATCGACGACGACGAGGAAGATCCGAGCCGAGCCGACGTGTCCGGCGAGATCCGTTTGCCGGCGACGCTCGAGGGCGCTGGGCCCGTGCCGGACACCGCGGAGATCGTGATCATCGGCGGCGGCGTGGTCGGACTATCGATCGCGTATCACCTCGCGCGTGGCGGCCTGACCGATATCGTCGTGATCGAGCGCGGCTATCTCGCCGAAGGTGCGTCCGGTCGCAATGGCGGCGGCGTGCGCCAACAATGGTCGACGGAGATCAACATCCGATTGATGCAGGAATCGGTCGAGCTGTGCCGGCGGTTCGCGGTCGACCTCGGTGTCAACGTGTGGTTCCGCCAGGGCGGTTACTTGTTTCTCGCGCGTAGTGCACGCGAAGTCGCACGACTCGAGAAGAACATCGCGGTGCAGAACCGCTGCGGCGTCGCGACCCGTATGCTCGATCCCGGGGAGGCGCAGCAGATCGTGCCCGAGCTCGATCTCACCGGCATCGTCGGCGCGGCCTACAACTCCACGGATGGGATTCTGTTCCCCTGGCCGTTCATGTGGGGCTACGCGCGCCAAGCCGCCGCGATGGGCGTCCGCATCTTCACGCAGACGCCGGTCGGAAGCTTGGAGCGGATCGCCGAAGGCGGCTATACCGTGCACACGCCGCGCGGTGCCGTGCGCGCGCGCCGCGTGATCAACGCGACCGGGGCGTGGTCGCCCAAGCTGGCGGAGATGATCGGCGTCGCGCTGCCGACGTGGCCGATCCGTCACGAGATCTGCTCGTCGGAACCACTCAAGCCATTCCTCCGGCCGATGGTGTCCGAGCTCGCGAGCGGGTTGTATTGCAGCCAGTCGATGCGCGGCGAGATCGTCGGCGGCGTCAGCCTACCCGGTCATGCGTCGACCTACGCGATGGGATCGACGCTCGAGTTCCTCGCGACCTACGCACATCGGCTAGTCCGGCTGATGCCGATCCTCGGCAACATCAAGATCCTTCGCCAGTGGGCCGGTCCGTACGACATGTCACCCGACGGCAATCCGATCCTTGGAAGTCCGCCCGGTCATCCTGATTTCTTCCTCGCGTGTGGGTTCGTCGGTCATGGCTTCATGATGGCGCCGATCGTCGGCAAGCTGTATGCGGAGTGGCTCGGCGGTGGCCGGCCGCACGAGATCTTCTCGCGCTACACGTTGGGGCGATTTCGCGACGGCAGCGGAGCGCATCACGACAAGGAAGACTTCAACATCGGGTAACGCGTCGGCCGTGCTACACCCGTGCGGTGTCGATCCTCGCGTCTCACACGATCGGTTTCATCGGCGCCGGCAACATGGCCGAGGCGTTGATCCGCGGCCTGGTCCGCGGTGGTCACGTTCCTGCGGATCGCGTGTTCGCCTCGGGTCCGCGCCGCGAGCGACTCGACGAGCTGCGCGCGAGCTATGGCATCACCGTGACCACCGACAACCGCGAGCTCGCAACGGCGGCCGGCGTCGTGGTTCTCTCGATCAAGCCACAGATCATGGACAAGGTGCTCGGCGAGATCGGCGAGCAGCTGCGCGCGGGCACGTTGGTGGTGTCGATCGCCGCGGGCGTCGATACCGAGGCGATCGAGAGCGCGCTGCCCGATGGCGTGCGGGTCGTGCGCGCGATGCCGAACACGCCTGCGCTGGTCAGCGCCGGTGCGACCGCGATCTCGGCGGGTCGCCACGCGAGCGAAGCCGATCTGACGCTAGCCCGGGCGTTGTTCGACGCGGTCGGGATTTCGGTGGTGCTCGACGAGAGTCACCTCGATGCGGTCACCGGACTATCGGGCTCGGGACCGGCGTACATCTTCTTGATCCTCGAGGCCCTTGCCGATGCAGGCGTGAAGGTAGGGCTGTCGAGGCGCAACGCGCAGCGGCTCGCCGCGCAGACGGTGATGGGCTCGGCGAAGCTGCTGCTCGAGACCGACGAGCATCCGGGGCGGCTCAAGGACATGGTCACGTCGCCTGGTGGCACCGCGATCGCAGGACTCCACACCCTGGAGGAAGGCGGCCTGCGCACCACGTTGATCAACGCCGTCGAGACCGCGACCAAGCGTGCGAGAGAGCTCGGCCGTGGCAGCAAATGACGCGCTCCGGCGGCTCGGTGACGTTCGATATCCTCGTCGTGCCACGGGCGTCGCGCGCGAAGCTCGGCCCGATGCACGATGGCCGGCTCAAGGTCGCGGTCACCGCACCGCCGGTCGACGGCGAGGCCAACGCGGCGGTGATCGAGCTTCTCGCTAGACAACTCGGTGTTGCGAAGGCCGCGATCGAGGTGATCGCCGGCGCGTCGTCGCGGCGAAAGACGATTCGGGTCGCTGGCGTATCCCCGGCTGCGATCGAGGGGCTCGCCAAGTGAAGTGGCTCGCGATCGCGCTCGTCACCGCGTGCAGCGGTCAGACCGGCACGGTGTCGGTCGAGCTCACGACCGCGCCGGGCTCTCAGCTGATCGACTCGGTCACTCGGATTCGCATGACGGTGACCAACCCGCATGCCGAGCTCGAAGCGACCCGAGGCGCGAACGGCTTCAATCTCGCCATCGAAGTCGAGGCTACCGGCGACAGCGGCGCGCTGATCATCGAGGGATTCGATGCCAATGACGCGCTGATCGCATCCGGAATGTCGCCGCCATTTCCGATCGCGGCGATCGAAGCGCACCTTCGGATCTATGTCGCGCCACCGATGTCGATCGGGCGGTCGCCGTCGACGTTAGCGATCCCGGTGAGCGATCTCGCCGTCGTCGCGCTGCCGTTCCGAGCAATGTTCGCCGGTGGCCGCGACGCAGCCGGCTCGCCCGTCGGTTCCGTCGGGATCTACAACGCGTTCGATCACACGGTGACCGCCGGCGTCGACACGCCGTTCGCGCGCGGCGGCATCGCGCTCGCGGCTAATGTGGTCAACGCCGTCTACATGTTCGGCGGCACGGCAGCCGATGGCAGTGATACCGGCGCGCTGGTCCGCTACGACACCGGAGTCGCGCCGAACGGAGCGGCGACGACGCTCGGAGATCAGCCCGGGTTCGCTCGGTCGCATCAGATCGCGCTGCGCATCGGCAGCGATCGATTTTTGATCTCGGGCACACCACCGCTGCTGCTCGACGGCGGCGGGGTGACCGCACGCACCGACCTCGCCAGCTTGCCGGCTGCCGGAGCGACCGTGCTCACCAGCACCGGCGAATTCGTCGCCGTCCTGGCCGGAGCGGAGGGCGTGATCTGGTTTCACGACGACCAATTCATCGTGACGCCGGGCAACCGCGCGCGCGCCGGTGTGGCAGCGCTGCCCAACGGCACGATCGTCGTCGCCGGTGGCGGAGCCGCGGACACCGCACGCGACCTGGTGACCGTGGATCCGAGCTCCGGCGCGATCACGACGGCGACCGGCGTGTTAGTCACCGCGCGCTACTCGCCGGCCGTCGCAGCGACCCAGCGGCATCTCGTGATCGCCGGTGGTGTCGACGAGCTCGGAGCGCCGATCGCCACCGCCGAGGTGTTCGATGCCACGACGCTGGCGCGGTTGACCGAGCTTGCGCTCGAGCCTCGCGCGGGAGCGTTTGCGGTCGCGCTGCCGACCGATCAGGTGTTGATCGCCGGCGGCGCCGCCGTGACCGATGCGATCGAGCTGTTCACGCCGGGCCCGCCACCGTAGCGATCCCCACCTCGCACGGCGCGACGACTCCACGTGCCCACCCTCAGTCCGTCCTCCGCTCGACCGACGCGCTGGAGGCGCGCCGGTCGGTACGGATCGCGCGCATCTCTTGCTCGAGCCGAGTGAGCGCATCGTCGGGCAAGTCCTCCAGATCGACCATCGTGTTGCGCGCCGTTTTCATCGCGCGGATCAGCTCGTCGAGCTTGAGGTGAATCGCTCGCGAATCATGGTTCTGGGTGTTCTGAATCATGAACACCACCAAGAACGTGACGATCGTCGTGCCGGTATTGATGAGCAGCTGCCAGGTCTCTGAATAGTGAAACCACGGACCGGTCACCAGCCACACCACGATCAACAGGACCGCCACGACAAACGCGATCGGCGAACCGATCGCGTTTGACGTCGCTCGTGCGAAACGGCGGAAGAACTCGTGCACGAGCGCGCCCGAGCTTTGGTGAGCTGGTGTCGCCTCGCGCACACGACGCACTGGATCGACGGTTCGAGACATCACTCCCGCGATTGCAAGACGCGGGCGCATTTGCAAGCCCGCGAGTTACCGTCGGCGTGGTGTGCGCGCCGGCTACAACAGCGCGCTGGGGCCCAGTGCTCAGCCCGGCAGCGGAGCCGCTTCGGCCGTCTCGTCGGGCACGTTGTAGCGCGGTTCCTCCTTCATCAGCTCCTCGAACATGGCGAGCACTTCGCTGCCGAGACCGGCCAGCTCGTCCTCGCTCATCGACTTGCGCAGCTGCGGGAACAGCTTGCCCTCTTCCTCTTCGTGGGCGTGGTGAGCCACTTGCTCCTTGAGTACGCTCAACTTGGCATCGAATGCTTCTTCGTCGGTCTCGGGGTCGAGATCGAGCATGTCCGCGAGCGTGCGCTTCATCGCGAGGTGCTCCTCGACGGACTCGTGCAGCAGCTCGGAGGTGTTGTCGTTCATGACCGTCGGATAGAACAGCTTCTCCTCGACGCTGGCGTGTGCAGCGAGCTTGTCGGCGAGCTCTTGGAAGATCGGAGTCCGATCACCCTTCTGAGTCTCGAGTCGCTCGAACAGCGCGTCGACTTCGGTGTGCTGGCTCTCCAGCAGGTCCAGGACGTTCAGGGTCTTTGAGTCTTTCCGCATGCCGGGAGTCTCTGCACTCTCGGTGCCAGCTCGAGGACGACGTGAAGCCGCGATGTACCGCGCGATGCGAACGATCTGCGCCGCGCCTTTATGCGCGGCGCCAGCGTGGCATCGCGCTCGCACGGTGTCTCGCCAAGGAGACCATCATGGCCATCGAATCAAAGCGAAAATTTGCCGTCGTCACCGGCGCGTCCACGGGCATCGGTTTCGCGCTCGCCCGTGAATGCGTCAGCAACGGCTTCGACGTGATGATCTGCTCGGAGGACCGCGGCATCGAAACCGCTGCGAGCCAGCTCGGCGCATCGGGCGCGCGGGTGATTCCAGTCCAAGCAGATCTTGCCACCTTCGAAGGCGTCGAAGCGTTGGCCGCCGCGATCGACGACTACCCGTTCCCCGTCGACGCGCTGCTTCTCAACGCCGGCGTGGGGCTCGGCGGCGCGTTCGTCGATACCGACCTCAACACCGAGCTACGAATGATCGCGCTGAACTGCGGCCACACCGTTCATCTCGCCAAGCGCGTGTTGCCGCAGATGGTGAATCGGGGCCAAGGGCGCGTCTTGATCACGGGATCGGTCGTGAGCACCTCCCCGAACCCCTATCAATCGGTCTATGGCGCGACCAAGGCTTTTGTGATGTCGTTCGGTGAGGCGATCCGCTACGAGCTAAAGGACTCGGGCGTCACGGTGACAGTAGTCCAGCCCGGCGGCACCGACACCGAGTTCTTCGAGCGCGCCGACCTGATGGACACCAAGGTCGGCCAGTCCGAAAAGGATTCGGCGGAGTTGGTCGCCAAGAACGGGTTCGAAGCGATGATGGCCGGGAAGGACTCGGTGCTCGCTGGAGGCTTGAAGTCCAAGGTCGAGGGCCTGATGCATGAGGTGCTTCCCGAGACCACCAAGGCGGCTGCTGCCGGGAGGCAGACCAAGCCCGGGTCGGCGAAGCGCTAAGCCCAGCAGGCTGGGTTGACCATCGCGTTCGGCAACTCCCGCAGGCTTCGCGTTCGCCGTGTTTTGGAAACGATCGGTGTTCCTACGCGGTGAGGCCGCGTGTAGGGTCATCGAAGCGCGGCGCTGTGGGGTGGTGGTAGTCGGAGGGCGGCGTGCGTGGAGGGGCTGAGATGACCGACATTGAAGAAACGTTACGAGCGAGCGTCCACGGCGGCGGTCATGGAAGCCTCGCTCATCGCGGACCCAATCACCTCGTTCAGTTCTATTCGTCCGACGACTTGCTCGCAGCGTCGGTCGCGAAGTTCTTGAGCGTCGCACTGCTCGCCGGTGAGCCCGCAATCGCGGTCGCCACCGAGGCCCACCGCGAGCTGATCCTGCGCGAGTTAGCTGCGCTCGGTGTCTCGGTCGACGGTGTTTGCCAATCCGGTCAGCTGATGCTGTTCGATGCGCACCGAACGCTCGCGAGGTTGATGCGCGACGGCCAGCTCGACCGGGCCGCGTTCGAACGCGAGCTGCTTCCGATGCTCGCCGCGAAAGCTACGCCGACGGGAGGGCTGCGCGCCTACGGCGAAATGGTCGACGTGTTGTGGCGCGCCGGACACCGCACAGCCGCGTTCCAACTCGAGAGTTGGTGGACCGACCTGCTACGGCAGTACTCGTTCACGCTGCTGTGCGCGTATGCAATGGCCGGATTCTACAAGGAGCCGGTGGGCTTGCAGCGGATCGTCGAAGCGCACACCGATACGGTCGAGATGCCACTGGTGGCGCTTCATGCGTCGGAGTTGCCGCCGGCGGATCTGGAGGAACGCGATCGACTCGCGGCGGCGACGGTCGCCGCGACGAGGCGCTCCGAGCGACTGCTACGGATCACCGCTGCGGTTGCGGAGGCGGTCACCAGCGAGCAAGTGTTCGAGGCGGTGGTCGACCACGTCGGCGCGGCCGTGGAGGCATCGAGTGTCGGGCTCTGGCTAGTCGACGACCGCGGCGTCACGGCGACGATGGTCCGCTCGATCGGCTATACCGATGCAGCGCGCCAGCGGTTCGCCGCAGTTCCGATCGATGCGGCAGCGCGATTTCCTGCCCTCGATGCGATCCGTGCGAAGCAACCGATCTGGATCGAGTCGCAACACGAGTTGTTGGCGGCCTACCCGGACCTACGCGCGAACGTGACCCGCGGCCGTGGCTACCGGATCTCGTGTTTGCCGCTCGTCGCACATGGCCGGACCCTCGGTGCCCTCGGCTTGACCATCGAAGACGACACGTCGGCGACCGAAGACGAGCGCGACTTTCTCAAGCTGGTCGCCCGTTACGCGAGTCAGGCGATCGAACGGCTTCGCCTGCTCGAGGTCGAACGCCGCAGTCGCACCCGCACCGAGCAGCTGTACCGGTTCGCAGAGGTCGTGGTGACCGCCCAGCGGTTCGAGCAGGTTCTCGACGCTGCCCTCGATGCGATTGCCACGGTGCTCGGCGCGTCGCGATCGTCGATCTTGCTGTTCGACGAAACCAGCGTGATGCGGTTTCGGGCATGGCGCGAGCTCTCCGACGAGTATCGCCACGCCGTCGACGGGCACTCACCATGGCCCGCAAACGCGACCGCGCCGCAACCGGTGCTAGTGCCTAACGTCGAGACCGATGCTGCCATGGCGGCGTACCTGCCGCTGTTTCGGCGCGAAGCGATCGGTGCGCTCGCGTTCATTCCGTTGGTCGCGCACGGCAAGTTGCTCGGAAAGTTCATGGTGTATTACGGGGAACCTCACCCGTTCTCCTCGGAAGAGCTCGAGCTGGCGACCGCGATCGCGAGCCACCTCGCGTCGGTGATCGCGCGATTTGCCGCGCTGACCAAGCTCGAGGACACCATCCACTACAACGAGATGTTCGCGGGCGTGCTCGCCCACGATCTGCGCAATCCGCTCGGCGCGATGCTGACCGCGGCGCAGCTGCTGCTGATGCGCCAGGAAGGTGAAGGCGATCGCAACGCCAAGCCGCTGAGCCGGATCCTGTCGAGCGGCCAACGCATGACACGTATGATCGATCAGCTGCTCGATGTCACGCGTGCGCGCGCGGGAGGCGGCATCGGCGTGCAGCCCCGCGAGGCAAACCTCGCCGATGTATGCAGCCAAGTGATCGACGAGCTCGAGCTCGCGTATCCCGATTGGCGGTTTCGTTGCGAGGTCCGCGGCGACGTCAGCGGCACGTGGGATCCCGATCGATTGCTGCAGATCGTGTCCAACCTGATCGCCAACGCCGGCCAGCACGGTGATGGCAAGCGCGGGATTGCCATCACGATCGATGGGCAGCTCGCCAACCAGGTCTCGCTCGAGGTTCACAACCACGGCTCGATCCCGGCACATCTGTTGCCCACGCTATTCGATCCGTTTCGCGGCGCACAACATCGCCGCGAGCACGCGCGTGGTCTCGGCCTCGGTCTGTTCATCGTAAAAGAGATCGTTCGTGCGCACGGCGGCAGCGTCGAGGTCAGCTCGACCGAGCCCGCGGGGACTACATTCACAGTGCAGCTGCCTCGCACGCCTGCTCGTTCGTCGAGCTAGTCATCACGGCGTCGCTGCCTCGTTTCGAATCAGCGCGTGGGCCAGATCACAGGATCGTCGAACCGTGTCGTTCAGTGATGATGTGCCTCGTTCAGGCGCGCTGTAACCAGCGGCGTGGGCAACTGCCGCTCGGTGGCAGCCGCAGGCGCCATCCCGTGAGGTCGCCGCGTGGCCGGAGCTACGGCGCTGCGGCTATGTCGTCGAAACGAGCGCAGGGCCGATCGGCGAACTGCTTGCAGTCGCTGCGCACGTTGTCCAGGTCCCGACATCGTTTCGAACATGTGACTCATCCGCTGTCTCCGCCGGACATCGTCGACGAGGTCGCTCGGTCCTACGCGCCTTGGATCACCGCGTGTGTGAACCCGGGCGCGAAGGATCGAGATCGCCATGCCAAGCCGATCGATCGCGACCTGATGAGCGAGGCCGGCATGCTGGGGCTGCTCGGATTCACGATGCCCACCGAGCTCGGTGGCGAGGGTCGCAGCTGGCGCGACTGGGGCTTCGTGCTTCACGAGATCGGATATCACACCGACGACACCGCCCTGCCGATGCTGCTCGCGTATTGCGGCACGGTCACCAGGATGCTGTACGACACGGGTCGCGCCGACATCATCGATCGCTACGTGCGCACGATGGTAGGCGGTCATTTGCTAGGCGGCTTCGCATGGAGCGAAGGTAACGATCCGTTCGCGTTCCAAACCACGCTACGCAAGACCGCAACCGGCTACGAGCTGTGTGGGTTCAAGGGGCCGATCGCGAACGGGCTGATCGCCGATGTCGTCATGGTGTTCGCTCGCAGCGTCGAGACCGACGACGTGGTCACCGTACTGGTCGAGCGTGCCGACCGCGGCGTCGAGATCCAAGCGATGCCTGCCACCGGACTGCGCGCCGCAGGCATGGCGTCGTGGAGCTTCGATCGGGTCGAGCTTCCCGCGGACAGGTTGATCGTCGAATCCGACGGCATCAGCTGGGGCCAGCGGTTCTTGAACGAGCGCCGGCTCGAGATGCCGTGTTGGGCGCTCGGTCGGATGCGCCGATTGTTCGAGGCGTGCGTATCCGATCTGTCGACGCGGATCCGGTTCGGGCGACCCGCGACCGAGATGCAGACGATCCAAGCCGCGGTCGGCAAGCTGGTCATCGCGCTAGAGACCAGCCGCGCGGTACTCCGCGGAGCACTCGATCGCGTGGGCACGGGCGGCGGCGATTTTCTGTGGGAGCCACAGCTGGCGGTCGTCAAGAGCCACGTGATCGAGCAGGCGCTGCTGATCGTCCGCATCATCCAAGACATCACGGGTGGCTACGCCGTGCTCGAATCGCATGCCTACGAACGCACGTGCCGAGATCTACAGTGCCTCAACCCGATCGCCGGAACGCTCGCAACGCTGCACGTCGATCTGGGCGTACTCGCGATCGAAGAGATCGCGCTTTCGCGTCATCACCAACGAAGGACCAGTCAGACCAATGCGGATCAAGCTATCGGGGAACCTGCTGCGATTCGTGAGCTTCCAAGGCGAACTCGACGTTGAAGCGACCACGATCCTCGCGGCGCTTCACGAGCTCGTCGCCACCCATCCGCAACTCCGCAGCGTCTTGCTCGACGCCCATGGCAGCCCACGCGCGATCCATCGCCTGTTTCTCAACGGCGACCTACTCGGCCGCGATCAGCTGGGACAACCCGTCGCAGCCAACGACGAGCTCTCGATCATCACCGCCATCGCGGGGGGATGACACGCACGGATCGGCGAGATGTTCGACGGTGTACAGATACGCCGCAACGAGTCACTCGTGACCGATCCGCCGGGCACAGCATGTGCAATACTTCACCGCCATGGGAGCCACCAGCGGGGCGAGTCCGCAACCGGTGTTGATCGTTGAAGACGATCTGGGGTTTCGCACCGCGCTCGCGGAGCTATTTTCCGACGAGGGCTACCAGGTTGCGACGGCTGCCAACGGCGTCGAGGCGATCGAGTGGCTCCAGCATCACGAACCGTGCGCGATCGTGTTGGATCTGCTGATGCCCGGTGTGGTCGGCCAGGAGCTGCTCGAGCACATGGAAAGCGACACCGAGCTGTCGAGGATCCCTGTCGTCGTGGTGTCTGGCTCGCCCGATCTCGCCCCCAAAGGCTACAAGGTGTTCCGCAAGCCCGTCGACGGCCTCGAGCTGCTCGAGTTCGTCCGGTCGTCGGTTGCGCGTCCATCTCCGTCGGTATCGTAGCCAACGCGAATCTGTTCAGCGGAACCCCGCCGATACGGGCGGAATCGCACGGCGTGGTCGATCTGCCCACTTCGTCGCTGCTAATGCGTCGTGTGGCTCGGAATCGCGCGAGCGTCTTCCAATCTGGCGCTCGGCAATGTGAACGAAAACGTGCTTCCGGTGCCCAGCTCGCTCGCGACAGCGAGCTCGCCGTCATGAGCCTCGACGATGGCCTTCGCGATCGCCAGACCGAGGCCCACGCTGTGGCGATCCGCGTAGCGCGCCTTCCAGTACCGATCAAACAGATGGGGTAGCTCGTCCTCCCGGATGCCGGGCCCCGTGTCCGATACCGCGATGCGCAGCCGCTCGGCGTCGCGATCGATGCGGATCGCGATCGCGCCGCCCGGCTGGGTGTACTTGATCGCGTTGGCCAGCAGGTTCGACAACACCTGCAGCACACGGCCGCGATCGCACCACACCGGTGTGTGCGTCGTGTGGTCGGGCCCGGTGAGTCGGATCTGCTTTTCCGCCGCTGCGGCCGCATGGGATTCGATCGACTCTTGAACGATGTCCTCGATCGATTCGAGCTTGCGATCGATCGCAAACTTTCCGGCCTCGACGCTCGACATATCGAGCAAGTCTTGGATCAACCGCTCCATACGCTTCACCGCACGATCGATCCGTTTCAAGCTCTCGGCGATCTGGTGCTCGTCGACCGGGCCTCGGAGCCGCTGGCGCAACCGATCGGTGCCGAGCATCACCAAGCTCAACGGGTTTCGCAGATCGTGCGCCACGGTCGCGAGCACGTCCTGGCGTGCAGCGATCGCTTGTTGCGCATCGCGATACAGCCATGCGTTTTCGATCGCGAGCCCCGCGCGGTCGGCGAGTTGAACTGCCGCGGCCTCATCGACTGCGTCGAACGCCCGGCTCGAGGTATCGAGCAGCCATTGCGCGACCACGCCGATGCAGCGGCCACGTGCTTTGATCGGAACGATCACCGCCGAGCGTGGCTCGAACCGCTCAGGCTCGCGGGGTGCGATCGACGAGCTCGTCATCGGACCGATTCGCTCGGCGCGCCCGGTCTCGAACACCCGCCGGATCGGATCCGGCGATCCACCGACCGGCGGGTGCCGCAACACCGACGTGATCGCGGTCGACAGCTCACGCGGAACGCCATCGCCGACGGCAATCGTCACTCGCTCGAGGTCGCCGCCCGATTCGACGACGTCGATCGCGCAGACATCCGCCAGATTGCTGACCACCAGGCGAGCAACCCGCTCGAGCGCTGCATGGTAATCGAGCGTCGCCGCGAGCTGAGCCGTAGCGTCGGCCAACGCGCGCTCGATCCTGTGAGCGCGCTGTGCAACGGCCTCGATCTGCCGGATCTGCTCCTCGGCGGCGCGCAGCATGGTGATGTCTTCCGATACGCCGAGCACGTACGCAGCGTCACCGCGCTCGTCGAGGATCGGCACCTTCTTGGTGTGGAGGATCCGCCGCCCGGTTCGCGTCTCGACCGTCTCCTCCTGGATGTCGACGAGGGCCTTGGTGGCCAGCACCTCGCGATCCTTGTGACGAAAGAACTTCGCTTCGGTTTCTGGGAACACATCCGCGTCGGTCTTGCCGAGGAGGTCTTCGCGTCGCCACCCCAACACTTGTTCGCTTGCGCGGTTGAATCGGACGAACCGCCCGGACACTGCATCTTTCACGAACACCATGTCCGGGATGTTCTCGATGATCGAATCGAGGAACCGTGAGGTCTGCGCCGAGATCGCATCCTGCGCGCGCGCCCTGGCCAGCGCACCGCGCAACCGGCTGCACAAGCCGATCAGCGGTAGCGCGAGCAGGTAGAACATCGCGATCCGGACCACCCCACCGGTCTCGTCGACGGTGAACGACCGAGTCTCCGGTATGAAGAACCACTTGATCATCACGCCGCCGACCGCGGCGGCGACCAGACCGGGCCCCAGGCCGCCATAGATCGTGCTGATCACGACCGCGACGAGCGTCGGCGGCAAGATCGTGCCCCGCAGCCACGGCTCGCCGACCAGCGTAAGGCTCAGCGCCAACGCGCAACACGACAGCGCCAACCCGTAACGCGCCACGATCTTGCTCATCATTCGATCACTCGGATTCAAATCGCGATCCGAGCGAGCAGCCGCAGCGGTTGCGTGCGCGCTAGGCGATGTCCTTGCCGGTGTCGAGCAAGATCTCGAAGCCGCCGATGATCGCGCGCTGACCATCGAACGGCATGTCGCCAACGTCCTTCATACGCGGGTCTTCCATCATCGCCTTGTTGCCCTTGTCGCGAACTTCCTTCGACGGCCAGACCACCCACGAGAACACCACACCCTCGTTGGGTTGGGCTTTGACCGCGCCCTTGAAGTCCGTGACCTTTCCTTCGGGAACATCGTCGCCCCAGCACTCGACGACGCGCGTCGCACCGTACTCCTTGAAAATCGGCGCTGCCTTCGTCGCCATCTCTCGATACGCGTCTCGTTTACCCATCGGAACTGGAATCACAAAACCGTCGATGTAGCTCATCACCGCCTCCTTGGTGCTGGGTGTAACAGGACTATAGCGACCCGGGAGCCACCTGGTTCCGGAGCAGCTCGCGGTTTCAGCGAGCTTTCGCTACCGCGCACGAACGCTCACCGTGGCGGCGCGGCGCGGTCTGGTATCGTGCGCGGCACATGGCGAACGTCAAGTTGACCTATTTCGATGCCCCGGTGAGTCGCGGCGAGGAATGCCGCCTGGCACTGCACCTCGCAGGCGTTGCGTTCCACGACAACCGCATCAAAGGCTCCGACTGGCCGGCGATCAAACCGAGCACCCCGTACGGCCTCATGCCGGTGCTCGAGATCGAAGGCAAGCCGCCGCTCGCGCAGAGCAACGCGATCCTCGTGTTGATCGGCCGCCGCCACGGCCTCCACCCGAGCGATGACTTCGAGGCGGCTCGCCACGAGGCGATGATGATCCACGTCGAAGATCTCCGTGCATTGGTCGGCCCGACGCTGCAGATGAACGACGCCGACAAGAAGCTCGCACGCGAAGCGATGGTGGCGAAGTCGCTCCCCGCGTGGGCCGAGCGCGCCGAGGCCAACATCGTCGATGAGCCGTTCTTCGGCGGAGCCAAGCTCCACGTCGTCGACCTCAAGCTGCACATGGCGGTGCGCTGGTTCATCGGCGGCAAGGTCGATCACGTTCCATCTACGATCTTTGCCGGCTATCCCAAGCTCAACCGAATCCACGACGCCGTGCGCGACCACGCCGGGGTGAAGGCCTGGTACGCAAAGCACTGATCCGGTGACGCTTATATAGATGCAGTGGCGCCCTGCTCGATGAGCCGTTGACGGTGGAGGGTTCGTACGTCACTGTGGATCCGTGCCTTCGCGGCTCCTCGCGCTGCTGCTGTTGCTTGCGGTGCTTCCTTCGCTGGAGCTCGCCGAGCAACTCGAGCACGCGGTGACCCATGCGTTGCAGGGCGAGGCGCCCGATCACTCGGCTCACCACGATGGCCAGCCGGGTGACGAACATGGCTGTACCGGGCTGATCCACCTGTGTAGCTGCCATCAGACCCTGGTCACCGCGAGCGCGCTGGCGCGAGTGGCGATGACCGGCGACTCGATCGTTTCATCGGTTGCAATTCGCACCCGCGACCTCGCTGATCTGACCTCGCTAGAACCGCCGCATCGGCCTCCGATCGGGCTTTCGATCGCTTAAACGCCTGCAAGCTGTTGCCCTCACTCGAGGGCCGGTGCTCGTTCAGGAGGTCTCCATGCTCCCGCGGATTAACCGCGCGGTGGCCGGGGCTGTCGCGACATGGCTCGCGGCGGTCCCCTCAGCCACTCGCGCGGACGACAACTCTATTCGTGCGCTCGATGAAGCAGCGTACGTGCGCCTTGTTCTCGACCACTCGCCGCGCCGGCCGGTTCATGCCGCTCGCCATCGCGCGGCCGACATGGCGATTTCGGCGGCAGCTCCGCTGCCAAACCTCACGCTGAGCTACGAGCGAGAGGCGGTTCCTTCGCTGGATGCCGCCGACGATTTCGTGCGGCTCGGCTGGACGTTAGACCTCGCGGGGCGGCGTGGGCTCGCCACCGAGGCCGCGCGCGCTGGTGCCGATGCCGAGCACGCGTTGGCGAACCGCGACGAGTTCCTCCTCGACAACGACGCGAGGACCGTCTATGCGGAGGCCGCATTTTGCCGCGCGAGAGTCGCGCAGCTCGAGCGCTCGCGCGCCCGTCTATCGATGATCGTCGATGCGTTGCGGTCACGCGCGCGCCAGGGGGATGCGTCGGACTACGATGTCGACCGCGCCGCCTTGGAGCTCGAGCTCCTCGATGACGAGCGTGCCGAGGCGCAACGCAAGCTCGATGCCGCACGACTTCGCTTGGGAGCCCTCGCCGGTGAGCCCACGGCCGCGTACGACACATCGGCAGAGCTCGTCGTGCCCGCCAAACCCGTGCTGCAGGATCGCGTCCGCGCCGGCGCCGACGAGCTCGCTGCCCGCGCCCGCGCGCGTCAGGCAGAGCGCGAAGCCGTCGCTGCCGGACGTGGCTGGGTGCCGCGGTTCGAGCTGGTCGCCGGCATGATCGCTTCGACGAGCGCCAGCGGCGATGGCGTCGGCTATGTCGTGGGGATCCAGGGCGATCTGCCGGTGTTCGACCGCGGCGGCGCTCACTCCGCGCGCAGCCGCGCCGAAGCGGCCCGCTGGCGCCACGAAGCGGAAGCCGCCGCGCTCGAGACTCGCGCAGAGACCGAACAAGCGCGTCGAGATCTGGCTGCTCGAATCGACCAGGCGATCGCGTTCGCCGCAGGTCCGGCGAAACGCGCGAGCGACTTGGAGCGCCGCGCGACGGTGACCTACCGCGAAGGCGATCGGCCGATCCTCGAGCTACTCGACGTCCATCGAACCGCGCGGCATGCCGCACTCCGCGGGCTCGAGCTGATCTACGAAGCGCGCCGCGCGGAGCTGGTACTTCAGCGCTCGCTGGGGGCGCCGTGAGAATCGCGGTGCTCGTGCTGCTCGTGGCTGTCGGCTGCGGAGCCCACAAACACGATCACGACACCTCGGCCGACCAGCCGGAGGTCGAATTCACCCGATGGACCGCGCGCCACGAGTTTTTCGTCGAGCACCCGGTGCTGATCGCCGGCCGATCAGCCGAGCTCGCGACCCACATCACGAAGCTCGACGGTCACACGGCCGTGGCGTCCGGTACGGTGACTGCCACGATCCAGGCGGCCTCGGGTGCCAAGGTCGAAGCCAGCGTCGCAACGCCGGGGCGCCCCGGCGTGTTCACGCCGGTGCTCGTCCCTACGCAAGCCGGACCGTGCAAGCTCACGATTCGGATCGCGACCGGCGCCCAGACAGACGAGACCACGATCGACTGTGTGGTGCTCGCGCCAGGAGCCGCGCCACCGGCGCGATCCGAACCACCGGCCGGCCGGATCACGTTTGTCAAAGAGAGCGCGTGGTCGACGAGCTTCGCGACGTCGCCGGCATCGCAACACGACCTGGTACCGACGCTGCGAACCAGCGGTGAGATCCGCGCCACCGCAGGGCGCGAAGCCCGGCTGACGGCGACTGCGCATGGCCGCGTGTTGATCGATTCGCCGGTCCCGGTGCTCGGTGCAAAGGTCAGCCAGGGCCAAGTGCTCGCCCGGATCGTGCCGCAGGTCGAGAACACCGGCGATCGCGTGTCGCTGGTCGCCGAGCTTCGCCAGGCGCGCGTCGAACAGGCGGCGGCCGATAGTCAGCTCGCGCGCTCCGAGCGGCTGTGGAGTGAACGCACGATCCCCGAAAAACAGCTCGAGGAGGCGCGTACGCGGGTCGCACTTGCGCGCGCGAGACTCGACGCGGCACAGGGCAAGCTCGCACAGTTCGACACCAGCGCATCTGGTCGTGGTGACGGTCGTGCGACGTTTCAGGTCCGATCATCGGTCGCGGGCACGTTGGTCGCGATCCATGTCTCGTCGGGCCAAACCGTCGAGGACGGCGAGCTGTTGTTCACGGTCGTCGATCTCGATCGCGTGTGGCTGCACGCCGATGTGTTCGAACCGGACATCAGCTCGGTCGAAGCCGCGACCCGCGCCACGTTTCGCGTCGACGGTTATGACCAGCCCATCACGATCGAACCGCCCGACGGACGCGTCGTGACGATCGGCCAGCTCGTCGATGAAAAGACGCGGACGGTCCCGATCATTTTCGAGCTCACCAACCCAGACCAGCGACTACGAATCGGCAGCTTCGCGACGGTATGGATCGAGACCGGCGCCCCCTCCCGCGTGCTCGCGATCCCCGAGACCGCGATCGTCGACGATGCCGGTCGCAAGGTTGCCTACGTGCAAGTCGAGGCCGAGTCGTTCGAGCGTCGCGTGCTGGCGCTCGGTACCCGTTCGGGCGGTTGGGTCGAGGTCATCGCCGGCATCTCGCCGGGTGATCGCGTGGTGACCACCGGCGCCTACGAGATCAAGCTCGCCGCCGCGGGCGGCGCGGTGCCGGAGCACGGCCATGCACACTAGCGTTCGGACCAGGAGCCGCCGATGAGGATCCTCGATGGCGTCATCCGGTGGGCGATCGCGCGCCGGACGTTCGTGCTCGCCGTGGCACTCGCGGTGTCGGCCTATGGCGCGTTCGCATTCGCGCGCATGCCGATCGATGTGTTTCCCGATCTCACCGCCCCGACGGTGACCATCGTGACCGAAGGCCACGGCCTCGCGCCCGAAGAGGTCGAGTCACTGATCACCACACCGATCGAAGCGGCAATGAACGGCCAGACCGAAGTCCGTCGCGTGCGATCGGCGTCTGGGGTCGGCATCTCGATCGTCTGGGTCGAGTTCGATTGGGACACCGACATGGGGCGCGCGCGGCAGCTCGTCAACGAGAAGCTGCCGGTCGCGCAGACTCAGTTGCCACCCGGCGTCCCTGCCCCGCAGCTCGCTCCTGCGTCATCGGTGATGGGCGAGATCATGTTCGTCGGGCTCCGTGGCGATGGCCGCCCGGGCTTCGAGGTCCGCGACGCTGCCGAGTGGACGGTGCGGCGGCGCCTGCTCGGCGTGCAGGGGGTCGCGCAGGTCGTCCCGATCGGCGGCGGACTGCGGCAGTACCAAGTCGCCGCCGATCCTGAGCGGCTACGCCGTCACGCGGTGACGCTCGAGGACGTCGTTCACGCGATCGAGACCTCGAACCAGAACTCTACGGGCGGGTTCGCGATCCGCGGTCCCCAGCAGAACCTGGTGCGTGGGCTCGGTCGATTGCGCTCGGTCGATGACCTCGAGCGCGTGGTGATCGCGACGCGAGACGGCAAGACCATCACCGTCGGACAAGTCGCCGACGTCAAGATCGGCGCCGGCACGCGATTCGGCGAGGGCTCGGTCGATGGCAAGCCCGCCGTGGTGCTCGCGATCACCAAGCAGCCCGGGACCAATACGCTGTCGCTGACCGCGGCCGTCGATCGCGAGCTCAATGCGATCGAGCGCAGCCTGCCGAACGGCCTGACGATCGAGCGCCAACTATTCCGCCAGGCGGAGTTCATCGAGACTGCCGTCGACAACGTCGCGGTGGCGCTGCGCGACGGCGCGATCCTCGTCGTGGTCGTGATCTTCTTGTTCCTCGTGAACCTTCGCGCCACCGCGATCTCGGCGATCGCGCTGCCGATCTCGCTGCTGGTCGCCGTGATCGCGCTCGAATGGCTCGACGCCGGGATCAATACGATGACGCTAGGTGGCCTCACGATCGCGATCGGCGCGCTCGTCGATGACGCGATCATCGACGTCGAGAACGTCGTTAGACGGCTGCGCGATAACGCCGCGCGCCCGGGGCCGGACCGCCTGCCAGCGACCGAGATCATCTACGAGGCATCACGTGAGGTCCGCGGGTCGATCGTGTTCGCCACGATCATCGTCATGCTGGTGTTCGCGCCGGTGTTCTTCTTGGTCGGCGTCGAGGGTCGACTGTTGTTTCCGCTTGGCTTTGCCTACCTGATCGCGATCTTCGCGTCACTGATCGTCGCGCTGACGGTCACGCCAGCGCTGTGCGCCGTGCTGCTGCCCAAGCTCAGTGAACGACCTCACGGTGATAGCCTCGTGGTTCGCCACCTCAAGCACGGCTATGACCGCGCGCTGCGCTGGACGCTTGGTCACATCCGCATCACCGTGATCGCCACGCTCGCGCTCGCTGGCGGCGCCGGTGCCCTGATCCCGTTCCTCGGCCGATCGTTCCTACCGGAGTTCAACGAAGGCGCGCTGACGATCAGCGCCGTCACGTTGCCTGGGACGACGCTCGCCGAATCCGATGCGCGCGGCCGGCGGATCGAGAACGTCCTGCTTGGATTCCCCGAGGTGATCTCGACGGCACGCCGAACCGGCCGCGCGGAGCTCGACGAGCACGCGCAGGACGTCAACTCGACCGAGATCGAAGTGCGACTCCGCATCACCGATCGCCCTCGCGAGCAGTTCCTCAGCGAGCTGCGCCGTGCCCTGGCGAGCGTTCCCGGCACCACGTTCACGATCGGCCAACCGATCTCGCACCGGATCGATCACATGCTGTCTGGCACTCGCTCGGCGATCGCCGTCAAGCTGTTCGGAGACGACCTATTCACCCTGCGGCTGCATGCCGAGCAGATCCGCCGCATCATGGCGGAGGTCGAGGGAGCGGTCGACGTCGCGATCGAGCAGCAGATCGACATCCCGCAGCTGGTCGTCGACTTCGATCTCGATCGCGTCGCGCGCGCCGGTACTCATCGCGGCGAGCTCGCCGAAACCATGGAGATCGCGCTCGCCGGAAAAAAGGCGACCCAGGTTCTCGAGGGCCAGCGCACGTACGACGTCGTGGTTCGCTACCCCGAACAGGAGCGCGACGCCGACGAGCTCCGCCGGTTGCCGATCGACGTCCCCGATCACGGGCTGCTTCCGCTCGGGATGCTGGCCTCGATTCGCCGCGACGTAGGTCCTAATACGATCGTACGCGAAGGCACGCAGCGAAAGATGGTGATCATGGCCAACGTCAGCGGCCGAGACCTCGGCTCGGTCGTTGCCGATATCCGGTCGCGCGTCGACAGCGAGGTCGGTTTACCCGAGGGGTATCGCGTGGTCTATGGCGGGCAATTCGAGAGCCAACAACGCGCGAGCCGGACGCTGTTGCTGCTCGGGCTCACGGTGGTAATCGCGATCTTCTTCGTGCTCCAGCTCGCGTTCGATTCGTCGGTTCGAGCACTGGTGATCATGGCCAACCTTCCGCTCGCGTTGATCGGCGGCGTGGTCGCGGTGTTCGTCACCGACCGCGTGTTGTCGATCGGCTCGCTGGTCGGGTTCATCACGCTATTCGGGATCGCAACGCGTAACGGCATCATGCTGCTCTCGCACTACGAGCACGTGCGCACCGTGGAGGGTGCCTCGCTCGACGAAACCGTGCAGCGCGGCTCGCTCGAGCGTCTCAGCCCGGTACTGATGACCGCGCTCTGCGCCGGGCTGGCGCTCGTCCCGCTCGTGTTGTCGTCGCACGAGCCTGGCAACGAGATCCAGGCGCCGATGGGCGTGGTGATCCTCGGCGGCCTATTGACGTCGACGCTGCTCAACCTGTTCGTGGTGCCTGCGCTCTACCTGTGGTCTGCCCGCCGTCGCGATCGAGCCGCCGGTGTGGCGATCGATCCGGCTCCCGGCTAGCGCTGCTAGACACCGATCACGGCCGTGCTCGGCGGCAGCGACCGCCGCGCGATCTCGGTCGGCGACAGCTTGGTCGCGTACATCACGACCACGCGATTCGCCCCGGCGGTCGGGATCGCCGAGACCGGCTTCGACTCGCCGTACACCGTGGCGAGCACGCGACTGCGCGCGATGCCACGCCGCTCGAGCTCCTCTCGGACCGCTTGCGCGCGCCGACTCGCCAGCCCCAAGTTGTAGGTGTCCGCACCCACCGCATCGGTGTGAGCCTCCACGACGAGCCGATACTCGGGATGCGCGCGCAGCCACTGCGCGGCGGCCTGCAGTTGCGTGCGGTCCGCGTCGTCGAGAGCAGACGATCCAAACCTGAACTCGATCACATCGCCCGGCTCGATCGGGCGCTGCGCCGACGAAGCAGCGAGCTCCTGGCTGTTGTAGACGCCACGCGACGGCGTGTTGCCCCAGAAGTCCGGCGCCGCAGGTGCTGGATCTGCAGCCGCACTACCGACAAGCGCACATGCAGCCGCGACCAGAGTTGTTGCAAGAAAAGTTACGTTCCGCATGCTCGGGAGTAATTGCAGAACCCTGGCCAGCGCCGGTAACTACGCAGAGTATCGCGCAACCACCGGAGCCGGCGTCGAGCAGCTTGGTGCAGCCAGGCACAGCGAGCGCGCCTCGCTCAGTGAGACCTGTAGTGATGATCTGTGTCGTCCGGCGTGGCTCTCCGGTCACCCAGCCCTCATCGCGGTGGCACTCTCGTGCGGGGTGATCGGCTCCAGACGCGAGGACGACGAAATCGCCCGCAGGCACTGGAGTCGCCGCCTCGACGATTCTATCGTGTTAGTGCCGTGGGGGCCGACGTCGTCGATGCGATGCAGGTGCGTCTTGGCCCAGCCTTGTCGACCATGCCGGACCTGTTGGGCGAATCGCGCAGGGTCCGGCTCCGCGCGGTCCGCTCGCTGCCCGAAACCACCGAGCTGTCATACGCCCTGCGACGCGTGCTGTTCAGCGATCCCGACGCCAAGGTCCGCGCCGCGGCCGCCTACCGGCTGGGGACGATCGGCGCACCGGCGATCGCAGGATGGCTGACCGACGCCCTCGACGATCGATCGCTTCGGGTGCGCGGGGCGATCGTTCGCGCGCTCGCCAACTGCGGCGACACGGCGTCACGCAGTCCGCTGCGCGACATCGTGTCCGGCGATCGTGTGTGGTGGTTGCGACGCAGCGCGGTCTATGCGCTTGCCGCCATCGCGGGATCCGACGAGCTCGATGTCTTGCGTCAAGCGCTAGCAGATCCGTATTGGCGAGTGCGGCAGGCGGCGGTCGACGTTCTCGCGCGATTGGGTGCGCACGATCTGTCGGTGCGCGAGGCGGTCGCGCGGGATGCCGACCAAGCTGCCGTCGGCTTCCTCCGAGCGAGCTGGGGTCCCGCGGCGGTGACGTCACCAGCGCGAACCAAGGCATCGAGCCGATTGCCCGGTGCCCTGCGCGATGCCGATCCGGCGGTGATCACCGCACGTCTCGCGCGCGATCCGGCGCTCGCAGCTCCGCCGGTGCTGATCGAGCTGCTCGCGGATCCACATCCGCCCTTGCGCGCATTGGCGAGTGATCTGATCGAACGCAGCGGCGACCTTGCCGCCTACCGTTCCGCGCTGGATTGGCTCGAGTTACCTCGGATTCCATACGGCGCCGATACCGTCGAGCGCCTGCTCGACCGGCTCGGCGCGCGTGGGGCCGAGCTCGCCACCTGGGCACTCGCCCGGTCGGACCGACCAGGCGCGACGCGGTGGGCGATCCGCTGGGTCGTCGCCACGAAATCCGATGAGCTATACGAGGCGGTGGTCGCTCGCGCACGTACCGACCGCGGTTTGCGACGTGGCGCGATCCGTATCGCTTCGATCGCCGATCTCGTGGCGTGGGCCGACCGCGGTCTGCTCGACGCGATCGCCGCCGAGCTCTTCGAGCGTGGTTCGCGTGATGCACACACCGCCCTGCTCGGACTCGATGCCGCGACCCATCATCGCACGCGGCGACTTCAGATCGACGCCGCCGCTCGACGCGACCTGCTGGCGGTCGTCGAACGTGGCTTGACCGATGCCCATTACGAGCCGCGCGCCGTCGCAGTTCGGCACCTGCGGTGGCCGGCTGGAGCGTTCGACCACGATCCGGCGGTACGCGAGGCTGCGCTCGATGCGAGCAACGCATGCGACTTGATCGGCGATCCCGATCCGTGGGTCGCGGATGCGGCGACCCGCGGCGTTGCCCGCGTCCGCGCTGTCACTTCCATCGAACCGGTCGCTCGACCACGACCGATCATCGGCCCGTCCGTTGCGCCGAGCGATCTCGCTAGGCCGACGCAGCGGGCGCTCGGCCGCGCTGGGTTCGCCGTCGCTCCGCTGGCGATCTCGGGAGCCCACGGCCTATCGGCCGCCGCGCTCGCACTGGCCGAGGCAGCCGGCGTCGATCTGTGGTTCTGGGAACCGGGCTACGCGAGCATGACCGGGTTTTTGCGATGCCGCCCGGAGGCGCACGTCGTGACCGGCAGCTACCACGCGACGGCCGCTGCGATCGAAGCCGATGTCGATGCTGCGCTGCGCGTCCTGCGGCGCGACACACTCGACGTGTTCTTGTTGCTATCAGCGCGTTCGCCAGCCCGCGTCGATCCGGCCGCGTTCGCCGTGCTCGATCGGATCCGCCGCGCTGGCAAGATTCGCGCGGTCGGATTCACCGCGCATCGCGGCGTGCTCGCTCGCAATGCGCTCGACCACAGCCCATGGGACGTCGTGATGGTCCGTCACAGCGCCGCCCATCGGGAGATCGAAACCGAGTTACTGCCGCGCGCACGCGCGCGTGACACGGCAATTCTGACGTTCTCGGCGCTGTGTCACGGACGGATGACGTCCGGTCACGGAGCACCTTCGCCCGTCGATTGCCTGCGCTACGTGCTATCGCAGCCGGGTATCACCGCGTGCATCCACGCGCCGCGCCGCGACCGTGACGTGGTCGATCGGCTGGCGGTGCTTCGCGAGCCGATGCTGCCGCATGACCAACTCGAGCTGCTGCGGGCACACGGCAATCGCGTGCGGATCGAGAGCGAGCGATTCAACGCGTTGGTTCGGGGTTCGAGCCGCGCGATCGCCGCGGCCGCGCGCGCGTCCCTCGCCGTCGAGCCGGTGCGTCCGCACGAGCTCCCTCGAACGCCAGCCACGCCGACCACGAGGCAGGCAGCAGCCTCGGGCGGCTACGTCGCAGCGCGCCGGCGCGACGAGATTGGGTAAACTCACGAGATGAGCGAGGAGCGACCGATGGTGCCGCGGTCCGCCGCGCCCAAGGCGATGTGGACGATCGTGGTGTGGGCGGCGATCGCGACGATTTGCGCCCTGCTGTATCTAGTCTCGACGCCCGCGCAACGCGGTGGTGTGGTCACGATCCTCCTGGTCGGCGCCGGCGCGATGGTCGTGTTGTTCGTGATCAATATGGTCCGGTTCGCTCGTCATCGTCGAAAGTTCATCGAGGACAACAACGAGGCGATCGCCGCGCTGACCCGCGGCGACCTCAAAGCCGCAGACGAGATCTATTGGTATTGGGCCGAGAACTCGAAGCTCCCAGCAATGACCGCGCTGGCGAGCCACAACCTCGCGTGGACGCTGATGCGCGAGTGCGAGCTCAAGCAGGCGATCGAGATCGCCGCCGACAACGACAAGAATCACCGCTCCGCACTGCGTGCGGTCGGCTTGTTTCCGACCAGCGCCGTCGATCTCGCGCTGTATCACGGCCTCCTCGGTGACCTGGACGGCGCCGACAAGTGGTTCGCGGAAGCCGAAGCGCGCGCCAAGGAGCTCACGACTCCAACGCTGCCCGCGATGCTCGGCTTCGCACGTGCGGTCGTCGATTGCCGATCCGGACGCGCCGACGAGGCGGCACGGATGCTCGAGGAGAGTTGGAGCGAATACGAAGGCGTGCTGATGGGCGAGACGATGCGGCCGCTCCGCGTCGTACGAGCGTTCGCGATCGCTGCCACCGACCCGCGCAACGCCGGAGTCGCGGCCAGCTTGCTCGACACCGCACGTGCCGCGTATCCGGGTGAATACGCGTTCCTCGGAGCGCGATGGCCCGAGATGGCCGCGTTCCTCGCCGCCCATCAGCTCGATTGATCGTCGCCGATCTCTATAGGATCAGCAGAAGCACGAGGAGCGCCACCAACACGGTGCTTCCTGAGATCACCAGCACCGTGTTGCCACCGGAAAACTCCTTCGCCTTCTCGCTCTGCTTCTCCCGCTCGGCGTAACGCGCTTCGTCTTGGTCGCGTTGCTCGGGCTCCGCAGGGACCGCTGCCTGCTGTTGTTCCACGGCGACGGTCTGTGCAGGGACTGCGTGCGCTGGCGCCGCAAACGCGGGCGCTGCGCCACCGGTGAGCGAAATCGCACTAGCGAACACCAAGCTATTGAGTCGAGTACGCATAGGACACTCCTTTGGAAGGCTGTCCAAAGCAAGGTGCGATCCACGCGCCGTGTACGGTCGGCACGCTGCCTGCACCATCGTCGGCCGCCGGGTCGGTGCCGGACGCTGGTCACTGGACTCGGCGGGTCAGCCTCGAAGCCGCGAACAGCAACAGCACAGCGCCGCTGATCGCGAGCACACGACGTCCGTCGGTCTGGGGTGCGCGCGGTGGCGCATTCCTTACCGTACTCGCGTGGCGCGGGGGCTGTGGCGATTCCAGTGCAAGCGCGCCCTTCCCCAGCTCGATCGCATAGGCGAGCCCCAGCGCGGCGAACTTAACGGCGTGATCCGCATTGCCACCGCTAGTCTCGAGCGTGTCGCGTGCGGTGTGGATCTTCTTGTTGCGTTCGTGCGCGCGCGACTCGAACGGCATCGATGCCGCAAAGCCATAGCGAGTCCACGCAGCGTGATCCGAGCACGCGTACCCGCACACGTCCGAGCCCCAGGTCGCGTCGGTATAGGTCTCGATCAACGCGGCGAGGAAGCGGTTCTGCGGCTTGTTGGTGAAGTCATCGATCAGCCAAATGTCACGGTCGGAGCCGCGATAATTGGTCATGTCGAGCTGCAACACCCCGACGACGTTGATCCCGCGTTCGCGATACGCCTTGGCGATCGATAGCGAGCCGCGGAGCCCAACCTCCTCAGCGGCGTACGCCATGAACTTCAGCGTGCGCTCCGGGCGATAGTTCTTCGCTAGCAACACCCGCGCGATCTCGGTCAGCGTCGCGATCCCAGAGGCGTCATCATCCGCGCCCGGCGCGTTGGCTGACGAGCCGCCGATCGCGATCGAATCCAAGTGGCCGCCGATCACCACAATCTCGTCGGCTCGCGTCGAGCCGCGGAGCGTCATGACGACCGAGCGCTGCGCGTACCCGTGATCGACGAGCTCGAACGTCAGATCGGGCCGATTCGAAAAACCCATCCAGCGATCGCGCAGCCACGTCGACGCCGCCGCTCCGTGCTCGGATCGGTAGTACCGATTGCGCATTGCCGACAGCTCGCGGATGGTGTTGGCGATGCGCTCGCGGTCGAGGATGGCCAGCGCAGCGGTAACCTGTGGCGCTCGATCGAGCGTGTAGTCCGGTGGCGCTGCCGACCGCGTCGGAATGAGTGCGGCCTGCGCATCCTCGAACGAGTCGTGCACCATGAACCCACCGCACCGATCGTGGTGCTCGTGCATCGCATGTGACAGCGCATCGAGGTCCTCCGCGTCGACCGCCGCGATCGCTACTGGACCGGACTGGCCCAACACTTCGAGGTGGGCATCCACCTGACCCGAAACGGCGCGCGCAGTGCCCAAGGCATCGCTGCCGAGCGTGATGTGCACTCGCTCGGCGTCAGGCGGAGCGGCGTGGACCCGAGAACCCGCAACCATCAGGGCGATAGCGAGTGCGACGCGCATGTACCGAGTCTACACGCACGACCCCAAACGGGCTCGCCGTGCGTCACCCCCCGATGACACGCCGGCACCCTACCAGCCGGTTCTCAGGACTCTTCGCGTGGATCTGGGAGCGAGCCTTCCATGCTCTGCGGGAACGCCTTCAGCGTTTCGCGAGCAAGCTTCCAGCTCTTCTGAACGACCCACGACAGCGATCGATCGAGGCGCGCGGCCTCGTGCTGGATCTCTTTGAGCATGTCTTCGGGGAAATACAGCGACTGTTTGCGCTTATCCGCACCACTCATCGCGCCTATCGTACTCGACCTTGGCGGCCGTGCGGCACTTCAGGGCGCAGATCTCTGGGTTAGCTGATCACTGCACCGGCCCTGCCGCCACCAGCCGGTCGAACGGATCGTCCTCGTCCCGGCGCTCCGGGTCGAGACCTTGCGTCGCCGATGCCCAGCGATGGCGCGAACGCCGCGGCGGCGCCAACGCGATCGCCGCGGTGGTTCATGGGTGTCTCGAGCCGCAGCACGTGTAGGTACAGAGGCCGGACGCCCCCAAGGATCGTCCTTCGATTATCGAGATCGCAGTAAGAGCGCGGTGCGAGCGCGAGGCACGGAAGCTGCTCGTTGTCGCCATCACGTGAGCGGCCACTTGGGGGCGCCACGTCACGGGAGAGGACTGCCATGAGGCGCCACCTGTTCTGGATCCTAGGGTTCGCTGCTGCGTGTTCCGGATCGTCTTCGAGCTCAGACCCGCCGGGGACCGGCGCGGATGCGGGCGCCGACACCTACAACGACCCTACATATGCCACCGATCATCCGCGGATCTATCTCGCGGCGAATCGCGAGCGGCTATCGGCGGAGCTAACCGCTGGCGCCGCCGCAGCGAGCCGGTTCAAAGACATGGTCGATCGTTGGGTCGGCGGTCAGGACTACTGGGGGTTTTTGACGTCGGATGCCGCGCTGCTCGGCCAGCTCACCCACGATCCGAAGTACTGCACCGCCGCCGTCGCAGTCGTGGACCGAGAGGTCGTCGACGCCAACACCGCGGCTGCCGCTGGCGCCGTCCCCGTCGTCGGCCGCGATAGTTACCTTCACGTCGGCGAGATGATCGGGAACCTCGCGCTGGTCTACGACTGGTGCTTCGATCACATCGCCGACGATCGCAAGACCGCATGGCTCGCCTACGCCGATCAAGCGGTGTGGAACGTGTGGAACCACAAGGATGCGCAGTGGGGCGGCGTCCCGCACGAGTGGAGCGGTTGGGCGACCGACGATCCCGCGAACAATTATTACTACTCGTTCCTTCGGGCGACGATGCTGCTCGGGCTCGCCGCACACGACGAGCATCCGCGCGCAAGCGAGTGGCTCACGTCGTTCCGCGACGATCACGTCATGGCCAACGTGATCCCTGCGTTCAATGCCGATCTCGTCGGTGGGGGTTCGCCGGAGGGAACCGGGTATGGCGTCGCGCTCCGCGGCTTGTTTCAGCTCTATGACGTGTGGGCGGCGTCGACGACCGAGGATCTAGCAACCCGCACGGGCCACACCCGTGCGTCGATGCTCGCGATGATGCACTCGGTGGTTCCGACGCTCGATCGGATCGCGCCGATCGGCGATCACGCGCGCGATTCGACGGCCGCGCTGTTCGACTACCACCGCGCGTATCTCCAGACGTTGATCGCGATGTTTCCGAACGACCCGGCGTCGCCACGCGCCCAGGCGATGCTCGCAGCGTCGTCGGTACCGCGGATGACCAACCAGTTCATGTATGTAAACGATTTTCTGTACAGCAACGCAAACGTTGCGCCCACGACGCTGGATGGGCTCGGCACCGCTTATTACGCTCCGGGCATCGGGGAGCTGTACGCACGTTCGAGCTGGGACACCTCGGCGACCTGGTTGAGCTTCATCGCCGGTCCCTACACCCAGGGCCACGCGCACCAGGATCAGGGCTCGCTCATGATCTACAAGGACGGCTGGCTCGCGTACGACGCCAACGTCCAGTCGCACGAGGGCATCCGCCAGGAGGTCGACAACCACAGCTTGGTCCGTCTCGTCGATGGTGGTGAGACGTTGCGCCAGCGCGTGGGTACCCAGTCCAAGCTCGTCGCGCTGCATCGCGGTCCGGGCTGGCTTCACGCTGCCGCGGATCTCGAGCCGGCGTACAAGGATCACGCCGCGGTCGAGAAGCTCGAGCGCGAGCTGGTCTACATCGAGCCGAACATCGTCGTGGTCTATGATCGCGTCGCGACGCGCTCGGGCGGACAACAGGTCTGGCAGCTCGTCGTCCCGGTGACCCCGTCGATCAACGGCTCGCGAGCGACGATCCAGACCGCTGATCATTCGCTTCAGATCGATCGCGTGCTCCCCGCGAGCGCGACGTCGACGGTGTTCAGCTTTGCTGCGGCCGACAGCGACTACAACGGCGGGTTCCGCCTCGACGCGACGATGGCGAGCGGCAACCATAGATACCTTCACGTGCTGTCGCTCGACGGATCGGTGTCATCGGTGACAGCCCAAACCGACGGCGTCGCGATCGGCCTCATCGGGGGCGGCACCGCAACGGTGACGTTCCAGCACGATGCGATCGGCGGCTCGCTGACGATCGGTGGCACGACCACGACGTTGGACGCGAGCGTCGACCAGCTCGCCGAATGAACGGTGAGTCACATGCACTCGAGGAGACCTCATGATCTGTAATGTCCACAACGCCGCACGCGCGTTCGCGCTGCTTGCACTGATCAGCGGTGCGTGTGCGGATCCACCGAACACCGATCCGAGTGATCCGAACGATACGGAGCCCGATCCGAACGATCCGCCGACGACGGACGTCCCACCGCTCGGGACCACGCTGACGGTACATCTCGTCCCGCAACCGACCGCGGCGAGCGTCGAGCGCGTGAACTTCGCGGTGCCGCTCCAGCGCGGCCAGCTGATGTCGGCCGACGCAGTGCGTGTGCTCGCCAACGGCGTCGAGCTCGCTGCAGCGCGCCGCGCCCTCGCCCACTACAGCGACGGCAGCGTTCGCAGCGTGCAGCTCCAGGTCGAGGCGCCTGCCGACGCCGAATCGGACCTCGAGGTCCACCTCGGCGGAACGCCCGCCGCCGGTGACCTCGATCGCGTGGCCGTCGAGCAAACACTGACCCCTGCCGATGGAACCCAAGGTCCTCGGGTGTGGGCGGTGTTACCCGCCGAGTGGCTCGCGGCCAGCGGCGTCGCCGGCGTCATGCTCACCCAGGCCGACGCCACCGCGCCGCCGATGGCTGCGTGGGGGACGCTCTGCGATTACGACGAGTGGGACACCGAGGCGTTCCTACCGCAGATGACCGATCGCGCGGTGTGGCTCTACGACCGCGGCACCGTGTTCTACCGGGGCTATGCGCAGCGCGGCGACCTGTCACCGCTGCGCTCCGCGTATCGCGAGACGTCGATCTATCGCAACGGCTTGACCGGCTCGGGCGCCGGCACCCGGATCGGCATTCCTACCGCTGCCGATGATCTGAAGTATCACTACACGCAGAACCTCGCGATTCACTATCTGTTGACCGGCGACGATCGGTTCCGCGAGGCGGCCGAGAACGTCGGGTTGCGCGTCGCCGAGCTGTGGCGCGATCCAGGGTACGCCGGCGGTGACGATTTCTGGACCGAGCGCAACGCAGGGTTCGCGCTGCTCGCGTACGTGTGGGCGATGATCGTGTCCGACGATCACGCAGAGGAATTTCAAGTGCTCGCCGACACCGCCGTCCGCGCGTACACCGAAGATCAGGTGACGTATCCGGCGGCGGGCGAGCCGGATGCCCGGTGCTTTGCGCATACCGCAGAGGCTCATGGCGAGGACTTCGGCTACTGGGGATGCAGCCCTTGGATGAGTGGCATCCTCGCCGATGGGCTCGATGGCTACGCCGCCGAGCGCGGCGGCGACCAGGCCGCGCTCGCTCGCGGAGCGCTCGTCAAGCTAGGCACCATGATCGCACGCCACGGACGCGACGCCGACGGCAAGCCGTACTACTGGATGGCCGTGGAGGCGGGCACCGGCGAGGTCGACGACTACGACGAGCACTGGGGCGAATCGGCGTACGTCGTCGCGATGGCGTGGCACTACGGCGGGCGTTCCAGCGCCGAGCTCCGAACCGCGGCGGATCAATTGGCGACCGGATTCGCGGAGCACGGCGACATCGGCCAGCTGCGCAGCTTCAACTGGCAATGCCGCAGCGCGACGGCGACCCCGCTGTATTTGAAGTGACATCCGTACGTAGGACGACTCCATACAACGCTGCTCGTCGGTGAGGCCCCGCGAGCAACCCGATCGGCGAGCGATCACCGATGCTACGCTGATCGAAGTGCGGTGGCTAATGCTCTGCTCCTTGAGCATGGTCGGCTGCGGTCGCATCGACTTCGATCCATTGGGCGGCTCCGATCGCGAGGTACCGGCGGACTCGTTGCCAGCCAGTTTTCCCGATACAACGGACGGTGCTGCGCCAGCGCGCTGGTACCTCAAGGCGAGCAACACCGACGGTGCCGACCTGTTCGGCACGGGCATCGAGATCTCCGCCGATGGAACGACACTCGTCGTGAGCGCTCCCGGCGAGGCAAGCGCAGCGCGAGGGATCGACGGCGATCAGGCCGACGACACCGGCGCGTCGACCGGCGCGGTCTATGTGTTCGTCCGCTCGGGCACGACGTGGATCCAACAAGCCTACCTGAAGGCGTCGAACGCGGACGCGGGCGATGCGTTTGGCGAGACCATCGCGTTGTCCGCCGACGGCGCGACGCTCGCGGTGGGCGCGGATCGCGAGGCCAGCGCGGCCACCGGCGTCAACGGCAACCAAGCCAGCAACGCCGCTGCTGGGGCCGGAGCCGTCTACGTGTTCAACCGTAGCGGCGGCGTGTGGACCCAGGAGGCCTATCTCAAGGCGTCGAACACCGGCGCCAACGACTGGTTCGGCAACCGCATCGCCCTCGCCGGTGACGGCGCGACGTTGGTCGTCGGTGCCCCCAAGGAGGACAGTGCTGCAACCGGGATCAACGGTGACCAGGCGAGCAACGCGCTCAATGCGGCCGGGGCCGCGTATGTGTTCGTCCGCAACGGTGGCGTGTGGACGCAGCAGGCCTATCTCAAGGCGTCCAATCCGGGCAGCGTCGACGATTTCGGAGAGGCGGTGACGATCTCCGGCGACGGAAATACGATCGCGCTCGCATCCCCGCTCGAGGACAGCGCAGCCACCGGTGTCAATGGCGACCAAACGAGCAATGCCGCCGGTGGCGCAGGCGCCGTCTACGTGTTTACCCGCACCGGCAGCGTGTGGAGCCAACAGGCCTACGTGAAGGCGTCCAACGCGGGCGGTGGCGACCTGTTCGGAGGATCGATCGCGCTATCCCCCGATGGCGAGACGCTCGCAGTGGGGGCCTGGGGCGAGGCGAGCGCCGCAACCGGAATCGATGGCAACCAGGCCGACAACACCGCTGCGATGGCGGGTTCCGTCTACGTGTTCAACCGCAACGGCGGAACCTGGGCACAGCAGGCCTACCTCAAGCCGTCCAACACCGGGGCCAACGACTCGTTCGGCATCGGCCTCGCGTTCGACACGCTCGGTGCTCGCCTGGTGGCTAGCGCATGGTTCGAGGACAGCGCCGCGGTCGGGCTCGACGGCGACGGCGCCGACAACTCCGTCAACGCCGCCGGCGCGGTGTACGTATTCGATCGTTTCGGGACCACGTGGAGTCAGACCGCCTACGTGAAGGCCTACAACACCGGAGCCCAGGATCAATTCGGGTTCGGCATCGCGGTGACTGGAGACGGGCAGCTGTTCGCGGTGTCCGCGCCGGGCGAGGCAAGCGCGGCGACCGGTATCGACGGCGATCAGCTCGACGATTCGGCCGGTAACGCCGGTGCGGCGTACGTGTTCACGCTAGACGATCTGTAGCTCGCGGCGCGCTATTGGGTCGCATTGTTGCCGTCGCCGCCGTAGCCGCCGATCTGCCACGGATAGCAGCCGCTCGCGCCGTTATTGATATCGACCGCCACCTCGTAGCGATACGTGGTGCCGATATCGCCACTCGGAGGCCGCGTTACGAATTCGGGGTCGGTTAACTCCGGCACGACCGATTCGATTCGTGCGACAACGTGAGTGCCATCGAGCCTCTCGGCGAGCATCTGCGCGCCGGCCAAGTCACCGCCAGATTTCGACGACTCATAGACGGGGAATACAACGTGTTGACCGAATCGGTAGTGCCGGTGATCGCTTCGAACGGCGAGTTTGGCTCGACGAGGGGCACCGAAACACGAGCTGCCGCGCGTCAGGGTGATGACTCGACGGCGCCAACTGATCTCGGCGTTCACAAGGCGCGGTGCCTCCGCACACTCTGATCGCGTCCGCGTGCACTGGTGACCGGAGCACCACGCGGGAACCAGGAACGCAACGCCCCTGTCCCGCGAACTGCCACCCACACTTTGCGCGGTGGCCGGATCGCCGCTCAGTGCATGGCGTCAGGCTCGGGGTGGTTCCAACAGGTCGGCTCTGTTTCATCACGATCTTACCTTCGTCGAGAGTGACGACGGTCGGCACCTTGTCGTCAGCGATGCGGAGAGAGCTCAGCTGGAATCCTTTCAACGTCTGCTCGAATTCCACCAGCGAGCCGCCCTGTCGCTGGTAGCCCAGCCGCATATAGCCCTGGCGCGAATACCCTTGCGCTTGCTCGAGCGCTAGCACCTTGGTTTCGACGCCTGGACTTGACTCGTTCGGATCGACACACGCTGCGCCGCCAAGTAACAGCTTGAAAGCCGCCACGCGTAGCGAAGAGCGAATGGCAGTTCGGTTAGTTGGTCTGATCGCAATGCGCACGACGGCGCGTTGTGCAAATGCCATTCCGCGGTCAACTCGCGAGAACCACATCGCGACAAGGTCACCGTTCGTGACCTTTCCTTCCCACATGTGAATGGTTCGCGCTTCACTGCATCGATCAGCAGAAACGCGTCAGCTCGTTGGGTCGCGCCAGCAGCGTTTGTTCGCGCGATCGCAGCGACAGCGCTCAGCTCAGAGGTGACGCGTTTCCGCGGGAACGTTGAACCAGTCGTTGTCGCGACCGTTCGAGATCCGCATCGGCGCGCCGATCAGATCAGCCGCCGGCAGATCGTCGAGCACCGCGAGGCTGACCGAAACGAACGGCCCACCGATCTCGGGAATGTCTCCCCAGCTGTGCGTCCGCACGCCGCAGGTCTTGCAGAACCCGTGATGGCCGGCTGGGTGCTTGGTGTAGTCGCCGAGCATGTCCTTGCCCGAGAGCAGCCGGAATGACTCCGGCTTGGTCATCGCGCTCCAGTTGCGGACCTTCCAGCAGTAGGTGCAGTTGCACTTACCGGTGCCGTTTTCGAGATCCAGGTCGGCTTCGAACGTGATGGCGCCGCAATGGCAGCTGCCGTGAAATGTACGCGTCCCCATGCGCGGACTTTGCCTCAAGACGCGCCGCGGATCTCGCGAAACACGGCCCGAGATCAAGTCAGCTACTTCAGCAGCGCGCGGCGGATCGTCTGCCCTACGTGCCCTAGTCCGCCGGTGAGGTCCGCTTGGCAGATCGAGGTCGACACACTTTGGCCCGGAAACTGATCGAGCAGCCATTGCAGCCGAACCGCTGGATCCGCGACCTCGAGCCCGAACGCACCTTGGTAACTGCACGAGTGCACGAGCGTTGGAATCGGATTTCCGCCGCTCGGCGGTGGCAGCAGCTCGACGGCGACGCTGCCGGCATCACCGATGATGCCGCCGACCACGACCAAGCGCGGATCAGCTTTCAGTCCTTGGAGGAAGCTTACGTAGTCTGCGACGTCGTCGAGGTACGAAGTGTCCGAGCCGGGATGGCATTGACCCTTGGGCCCCGTCACATTCATGTCGTCGGCAGTTTCGCCGCCCTGATCGCAGGTCACGCCGAACCGGGTGCAACGAAACGATTGCAGCGGTCCGAGAGTTGGATCGTCAGCGACCGCCTGCGCTCGCGACAGGGAACAGTCATCTTCGTCGGCGAGGAACACCACGGCGAGCATCGCGTCGTCGCGGAGGAATCCCGCGTTATCGGGATGCTCGTCGAGCGCGAGCTTCATCGCATGGAGGTGCTGCTCGAATCCGCAGCCGCCTGCACCAACCGATGCGATCTCGCTGAACGCGTCGGCGAGCGTGCCGGTGTAGTTCACCGAACGCGTGCCATCCGGCTGCTCGATGTCCCTGATGAAGTTTCCTGTGATCATGGTCCCGGTCCGCAGAACGCCACTCTTGCCGGTGCCTGCACAGCCGCCCATGCCGAGCTGGCCGAGCTGGGACCCGGCGTCTGGGTCGAGCGTGCTCTTCGTGCCGACGTCCGAGGTCACCACTCCGATATGAACGTTGGGCAACCCGCCGGGTAAACTTTCCAGCGCCGCCATGAACGCGGGAAAGTTGGCGCGAAGATTGGCCTGCTTGTCGGCCATCGACGGTGAATCATCGATCACGAACAAGATGTCCAGATCTTCGGTGATCAAAAGGCTCTTCGAATCCTCGCCGTCGTTGATCCCTACTCCCTTGTCCGGCTGGCACGCCGCGAGACTCGAGCAAAGCATCAAGGCCGCACTCAGTGATCGTCGTTGCATCTTCATCGGCTCTCCTTTGAGCTGTGAGTAGGCGGCGAGCGTCGCGATTACGAACTAACTAACGTTCATGGATTCGGCAACAGTCGATCGAGCTGGTCGCGATAACCCGACCGTGGAAATCGCGAGCGGAACCGATCGAGCCGAGGCAACGCCTCGGCCGTGCGACCGAGTCGGATCAGCGCCTCGATCGCGATCGCCTCACGCTCTTCGTTCAGACTGCCCGCCGGAAACTGCTGCTGATGGCGCGCTGCCGTCGCCAACGCCGCCCGCAGATCGCCCATCGCGAGCGCGCGCTGCGCGGTGTCGAGCAACGTGACCTCGTCGATCTGATCGACGACACGTGCCGGCACCGGCGTCACGACGGCGCGTTGTACGTGCGGTCGGCGGCGCTTGCGCGGTGTAGCCGTCGCGGTAGCGGGACTCGGGCCGATCGATGGAGGAGTCGTGGTCACCGTCGTGAGCGCGATCTCGGTGGCTAGCGATGTCGATCCGGAACCCGACCCAGCGATCGGAACCGCTGCAATCTCGATGCTCGGCGGTGGTGGAGGTGATTGCTCGCTCCGCGAGAACCAGTAGCCGCCTGCAGCCACGGCGAACACGATCGCCACCTTCACCACGGCGCTTCCGATCGCACCTGCGTGAGCACCCGCGGTCACCGCGGGCCCCGACGTCGCCGACGTTCCGGCGACGGTCGGCGACGGTGGAGGCAGCGGCTCGAGCACCGGCGCGAGTTGAGCTCCAAGCTGCGCGAGCTCGGCAGCCGACGGACCATCGCTGCTCGCCGAGCGCAGCAACGCGCGCACGACGTCGGATGCATTCGAAGTCGGATCGTTCAGCCGAACCGGCGCAGTCATGGTCGAAACTCCTTGGCGCGAAACCTCGCCGCTGCGGCCTCGAACGTTGCGCGTGCCGAATTGAGGCGCGAGTACGCGGTTTGCAGCGGACACCCGAGGATCTCGGCGATCGCAGGCATCGTCAGCTCCTCGAGCTCGTACAGCACGAACACAGCGCGCCGGTCCTCGTCGAGTGTGTCGAGGATGCGGTCGAGCAACGCGCGCGCTTGGTGCTGCCCGACGATCATCGGCTGAACGGGCTCGACCACGGGATCACCGAGCCCACCGGGGTCGCTCGGCACCTCGCGGGATACGTGCGCACGCCGGCGATAATTCGACGCGCAGCGCACCGCGATGCCGTAGAGCCACGTCCGGATCGCCGACCGCTGTTCGAACGTGGACAACTTCTGATGCACTACCAAGAACACTTCTTGGCAAACATCGCCGACATCGGTCGCCGGCACACCGAGCCGCTGCACGACGCGCCACACGAACGCTGCGTGGATCGTATAGACCTCGCGAAAGTTAGGCAGGCACCGCTGCTCGTCGAGAACGTCGCTCACGAGGTCGGTGGTGGCGGTACGCGCGAACACTTGTACGTGAGTGCCAGCCGTAGACGGGATTTCTGATCGAAACGGCGGCGCCCCGCTAAAACCTTCCAACTAGAGCGCGACCTGGATGCCAACCCGAAGGCCACCGGCGACCGATGGCGCCTGATAGAGCGTGCGATCCGTCATGCCATCGGAATAGAAGAACCGAGGCCGCACCAGCGGAATCCATCCGACTAACCCGAGACTTGCCGTCCATCGCGGCGCGATCGCTAACGTCACGCTTGTGTCCGCCGTCACGTGAGCCAACCACGCCGACGTGTGTTGGTTCGAATCGAAGTCACGTCCCCGAGCGCCGATCCACGAGACCTCGGCGCCGAGACACGCCGACATACCGAACGCACCGCGGGCCCACAACCGAGGGCACGCCGCGAGTGCGCCGCCAACCAGCGTGAACCGGCTCGCGCCCATGTCCGCCGTCTCGGTGCGCGGCAGCCACCCCGAGAGCGAGGCCACGATCGCCGGTGTAGCGGGTGGATCGATCACGACCGAGACGCGCCCGCTCAAGCTCATGCCCGGCAGCATCCCGACCGCCGTTGTGGTGGATACGCCCAGCCCACTGCCCCACCCCCCGGATTTCGAGCTGACCGGCGTTTGCTCGACACGCGCTGGTTGCACCGCCACCGGTGGCGGTGGCGGCTCGGGGCGATCGAGCAGCATCGCCACCACGAGCACCAGCTTGTCATCCAGCCGCCGACAATCAGCGCTGGCCTCGACGAGCTCGCGTTCACCGATCACGGCGCCATGCCGGTCGCTGACCACGATATGCGCGCGAAACCCGTCCGCCGTGAGCTCGACGTGTCCAGCGATCACGCGGCTTCCGCGGTGCGTCGGACGATCGCCGAGTCGCGTCGTGACGCGCTCGAGTAGCGTCCGCTCGTCGACGCAGCCAGCCGCCTCCTTGCTCCGCGTCCAGCGAATGTCATGGGTCAGTGGCGCGCTGCGCGCAGCGGGCGATGTGACAAGCACCACCACGGTTGCGAATGCAGCAACGCTCGTTCGACGCACCCGCCGGTGCTAACACATTCGCAGACGGGCGCCATGTGACGGGCGTCGCGCGAGCTGCCCGCGCTGGTCACCGTACCACTCGCAAGACGAGCCGCGCGCTCAGCTGCAATCACCAAGACGAGCGCCGCTACTCGCTCGGCGAAATCCCGAGCTCGCTCAGCTGGTCACGCAACCAGGTGGCGACTTGCTGCGGCCCATCATCATCGAGCCGCGTGAAGTACGATTGGTTCGGCTCGAGCTGAGAGCCAAGCAGTTGACCGGAGAGGAAGCGCGAGTTGATGCCGACGATCGTGAGGTTGTCTGCCGGTTCAGCGGCGAACAGCGCCCCACCCGAGTCGCCGGGACAGATCCCGCCGTTGTTGGCCGCGGCGGTGAAGCTTGAGGAGATGTAGTGCAACGAGCCCACCGTTTGCTCGAGCTGGGCATCGAGAAACCGCAGCTCGGTCGTCGTCGCGCCTGCCCCGAAGAAGTCGCAGCCGTAGCCATTCATGACGAGCGGAGCGCAACGGTCGACGCCGTCGAGGTCGAAGGTGGCCGTCGCGATGTCCGGCGTATCGACGTCGACGATCAGGAGCGCGACGTCGGCATCTGTCGCCAGCAGCCTGCCATCGACGATTTCGGTAGCGATGCGCTCGAACCAGGTCGGATGAATTCGTTGGTCGACCACCCGTGCTGTCGTGACGACGCTGGCGGGGTGACCACCGGGCAACGGGTCACTCGGCTGATACACGCCGAACAGGATCCCGATCTCGGCACCGAGGGTGACCTCGGGCCGGACCGTCGCCGAGCCATCCTGCTCACCGTGGGGAAACATGCAGTGCGCTGCGGTCACGAACACGCGCGGTCCGACCTTGGTCATCGTGCACGTGAGGTACGTCGGAGGCCCGCCGGATGGCGCGACCAACAGCCCCGCAGTCGCCGGCAACTGGCCCGGCGCAGCCGTGCCGCCACCGATCAGCCCATTGATCGCCGGACACGCGGGAAGCGTGCCGTCGTCACACTTCGCTCCCTCGCAACCGTCGTGGTCGCCGGCGACCTGCTGTCCGCCGTCGGCGGCACAGGCGATGATCAGTGTAAACACCGAGAGGGAAGCGAACCGCGTCAGCATCGCGGCTAGATCAGCAACTACCGTGCCGTATCGGCCTCGTCGTCAATCTATCAGCTCCCCCCTTGGACACCGGCATCGGCCACCTGCCCAGCCGGCTACTCGGCATGCCTGTGACTGACGAACGTCATCGACCTGCGACCCCGATCGGCTAGTTAGCTCGAGCTCGGCGCGGGGTCTCGAGCGGCGCGACCTCGTCCTCACGTGGATGCCTGCGCAGCTCGAAGTACGACGGCCAGATGTCGAGCGGCACGAGATCCGAGCCGAGCATTTGCTCGACCTTGTACCAGGCGACCAGTGCGCTGCGATGGCCGAGATCGAACGAGACCATGTCGGTCTTCGGGATCGCAACCCGCGCACCCGGGCCACATTCGGTGACCGTCATCAGCACGTCCTGCGCTTCGAGCGTGCCGACCAAGCCAACGCGATCGAAGCCCCAGCCCGTCAATCGATCGTGGACGAGCGATTCACAAGCGCCGTAATCGAGCGTGTCCTGCAGCGACGACAGGAACATCAGCGACGGAGCGATGCGGATCGTGCCGCGATCGACCAGATGGATGATCGGGCGCCAGTGATCGCCATCGAGGCGCAACGGCGAGACGAAGACCGGGCGCTCTTTGGTCATCAGCGACCGCGTCGCGCGATAGAGCGCTGCGAGCCCATCGGGCTCTTCGCTACCTGTGACCAGCACTGCGCAACGATTCGGAACGACGACGATCGGATCGCCCTTGATCGGCAGCCCGCGAAACAGCGATGGCAGCGCGAGCCGTGCGCCGTCCCAGAAGTCTGCCCACGGCGATAGCAACAGGCCCGGCACGATCTCGTGCCACTGGCCACCACTGCGCGCCCGAAGGTTTGCGAGCGCGCAGACGTAGGCCGCTTCCTCGGTGAGCCGGCACGCCGCGAGGTCCGAGGGCAGGACGGTGCGAATCGTTTCTGGATCGTCGACCGCGAGATCGATCATCAAGTGGCCATCGGCGATCGGCCGGCCGGTCATCAGGTTCGTGACCGCGGCATCGCTTCCAACGCGCAAGCGCAGTTGCTCGCGCTCGCGGCGCACCGCTAGCTTCGGCAGCAGCCGAGTGCGAAGATCGCTCGACGCCACGCGGACCGGTCGAACGGTCAGCCGCGCGTAACGCGCGATCACCGCATGGCGCTCCGTCGGCGTCGCAAGTGCGTATTCGGCAGCGAAGTTGCCGAGGAACACGTGACGAACGACCCCTGCGCCCTCGTCGATGAACAAGTAGTTGCCCTCGACGCGCAGCTCGCCCTCACAGCCCAGCGCCCGGACTTCTGCCAACAGTGCGGCCACGATCTCCGCGCGGTCCGGCGGTACCGGCGCCGCTTCGCGAGCGGAACCGCCGAACCATTTGCCGAACAGCGCCATGCGCGAGTGGTACCACCGAGCGTCGGCGTCGGGTCATGAAATGCTCGACGACGAAGCGTCAAATTGGCGTGCGCGAACGCACGTGCGCTGTCCGGGTAATCGCAGGACATGCTCCCGCGGCATCGCCTGTTACTGGAGATCCAAATCCGTCACGATCGTCGTCAACGCTTGATCTGCGGGGTGCATGAACTTCGTGGTAACGCGGTACTTTCCCGGCGGAACATCAAGCCCGTAGCCGGTTGGCAGGCCATCCGAGAGCGGAATCACCGTCTGCCCATCAATGAGATCGACCCGCGCCCTGCCCATCGCCGTTTCGATTCCCGTGGGCATCTGCACCTCCACGTGCTCGAGATCGATCCGGCGCAGCTGCACCTCGGACGGAAAGCTCATGACCGGGGTGCCCCCATCCTCGATGTTATTGCGAAGCGACAACGACTCGTTGGGGCGGGCCTGCACAAACATGAGCGGTTGATCCGCAACGCTGTACGGTTGACAGTTGTACCTATTGACGCAGTAGCGCAGGTAGTTCGCATAGTCCTGCGGCAGGTTCGGCAACAACCGGCCCGTCGATGGCAGCAGCCGGATCGTCGGCGCAGTCGTCATCGTCAGGTCAACGTCGATCGACTCGCCTTGATCGACGTGGAACTCGAGCCGACTGCCAGTCAGCCCGAATCCATACACAGCGTCGCCGGCCGCATGCGCGACCGTGTCGGTTCGCCGCAGTAAGCCGTTGGCCGCGGCTGTTCTCCGAGACTGCTCTAGCGGAAAATCGATACCCCAGATCAGATCCGCGCGACTACGTACGAATCGCACGGAGCCCAGCTTGTACGTCACCGTTTGTTCGCGCTCCACGACCACGGTGCAGTCCTTCTGCGTTTCGAATGGTTCGGCCCCTGGGAGCCGTGTCCAAACGCAGTACGCGCCCGGCGACACCGTCTGCGGAACACCAGGCTCGAATCGCGTCGGTGGCTTCGGCCGATCGCTGCGCTGTGCGAACAGCGTCACAGGTGCATCGCCCTGAGACTCGATCACCAGCACACCGGTGCCGGCCGACGGATTCGTCCCATCCGCCTTCCCGTCGTCGCCGTTCTGTGCGGCGATGCACGCCTGATCATCCGGCGGACACGGATCCGAGGCGCACCCAGTGACGGCGAACACAGCGAGCGCAGAGGTGAGATGTCGAAGCAATCGAGTCGTCATGGCGCCGCTGCAAAGCAAACCCGTTGCCATCATCGCGACGCGAACAACGCGGCAGAACCAGAGCGCGGACATTCACAAACCTCGGCAGCCAGGCAAGTCGATTCGCCAGCATCTCCGTCGAGAATCGCTGACAGTTGGTGATTTTTATCGCGAACGGTGCGACTAGGAGCGGCGACGACAGTTAGGAAGTCACGCCGCCGGATTCGTGAATGCGCGATGGCGGTAGTACTTCGGACGATCGTCGAGCCGAACGTGAAGCCAGTGGACGCCGAGCCCCGCTGTGCTGATCCAGACCGGATCGGGTTTCGCAGCTCGCCGGCGCATCACGGCCCGCCCCACCGCGGACCAGAGATCGTCGATGATATCTACCGATGCGCTGCGGATGAACGCTGCGAGATGCGCTGCGTCTGGCGCCGCGCGCGGCGAGGGAACGATTAACGTCGCATCACCACCGAGGTTGGCGAATGTCGCGATGCGGTCGCACTGCGCGAGCTGTGCCGCAAACGGGGACGGGTCTGCGTGAACGCGTGCGAGCTCCGGGCTATCGATGATCGCGAACACTGCATCGCGATCGGAGGTCGCTGCCGACAGCGCTGGCATCTCCCACGCAAAGGCAGCGTACGGCGACGCGCGCAGCGTGTTGGTCAACGCGAGGCGAACAGCTCGATCATCGGCGAGTGCTGCTACGAACGTTGCCCGCGACACCGCCCCCGTGCTCGTCGTGATCGCGAACGTGCCTGATTCAGAGGGCTCGACCCGCCACGTCATCTGGGTACCATCTTCATCGATGACGCTCCGCGCCTAGCCGTACCTACCCGGCGATACAGACCTCGAATTCCGTGGAGGTTAAGGGGATTGAACCCTTGACCCTCGGCTTGCAAA
>JBFXAI010000023.1:0-122618 GCA_050184455.1 Kofleriaceae bacterium
GCGACGCCCGGGGAACCCTCCTCGCGCTACGCGCCGAACGTGTCACGCCGTGCAAGCGCGCCGCGATGCGAGGCTCAGCGAGGATGTGATCATGCGCGGGGCACGGCGCGCCACGTCGGCGCTGCTTACCGAGGAGGGACCCCGGGCTGCGCCGCTTGCTTGGTCTCCCGGGAGAGCCACGGCGTGGGTGGAGATCGCCCACTCGCGCTCGCGCTCTCCGCCCGTCCGAAACGATGCACCGCTGCGCGCTCGCGACGCCCGGGGAACCCTCCTCGCGCTACGCGCCGAACGTGTCACGCCGTGCAGGCGCGCCGCGATGCGCTGCTCTGTGAGGATGACACGCTTGCGCTTCCGTTGCGGTTCCTCTTCACGTTCGAAGCGAAGTCGAGAAGCCCGATCAGTCCGAGCGGTGAATTCGAGCTTCCGGTGGCAGTCGACGCCGGCCGAGCGCGAGGATCGCGGGCACGAGGACGAGTGCGCTGAACACGCAGGCGACTTCGCCGATCAGCGACGCGGTACCGAAGCCGCGGATCGCGAGGTTCTCGCTGGCAAGCAGCGAGCCGTAGCCGATGATCGTGGTCAGCGAGCACACGAACACGGCGCTGCCGCTGGTGCGCAGCGTGAGGATCGGATCGGGATTGTCCTCGTGATCGTGGCGATGCGCGATGTTGATCGCGTAGTCGATGCCGAGTCCGAGCGTGATCGGCAGTGCGACGAAGTCGAGAAAGTTCACCTTGAGATCGATCGCGGCACAGAACGCGACCATCAACAGAGACCCGGCGACCGTACCGATGAGAACCGCCGCGGCGCGGCGGTTCCAGCCGACGAGCAGCACGACCATGATCACCAGACCGAGCGTGGCGATCATCGTCACCAGCGGACCGTCGCGCTCGATCGACTCGACGATATCCGCAAAGATCACGCTCGATCCGGACGTCGTGATCGTTTCGCCGTCAGCGAGATCGATCTTGCGCACCGCATTGGCAAACCGGATCAGATCGCGCCCATCCCACTCGTCGAGGTGGTCCGCAGGACGGATCGAAACCAGCAGGCCGATCCGCCCGTTCTTCTCGGTGATCTTGTCCTTGATCCCGGTGGGCAGGTCGTCCTTGGTGAACGCCTCGAGGTTGTCGGGCGGTCGCAGTTGCATCAGCTCGGCGCGGGTCTTGTCATCCAGCGCCTCGAGCGCGTCATCGTCGAGGATCGTCCGGATCTCGTCGAGCACCTGGAGCTTCTTGACCTGATCCGCGGGGACGATGTCGAGGATCGATTCGATCGCGCCGATCGTCTGGTGCGCGGGTGCCACACCGGCATCTCGGGCGCGCAGCGCGCTCACGATCATCGGTACCTGTTCGGGCCGATCCGCCGCAATGTAGGTACGGCCGGAGAACCCCCGGCCGAACGTGCGATCGGAAAGCGAGAGCCATTTGCGGTCGAGCACCGCATCGGCGCCTTCCGATCGCAGGTTCTTGATGTCGTATTCGAACGGATCGTGCGCGATGTAGCGCGCGACCAAGACACAACCGATCGCCGCCACGCCGATCGCCACGGCGATCACGGCGCGCGAGTTGCGGAATCCGAGCAGCTTCACCAGCGTCGTGCCGACGACGGGGTTGCCATAGAAGATCCGCGTGCGGCGACCAAACGCGAGCAGCAGCGCTGGTAGCAACACGTAGCTCGCGATCCAGCACACCAACATGCCGAGCGCGCCGATCACCGCGAAGTCGGCAAACCCTTTGAAGCTGGTTGCCGCGAGCGAGCCATAGGCGATCGCCGCCCCCAGCGATGCGACCGCCGTCGGGCGAAGGGTTGCGAGGATCGCCTCGGCGAGCGCGTCCTCGACGTCGTGATCGCGGCGCTCTTCGAGATAGCGCGCGATCAAGAGGATCCCGTAGTTCACGCCGTTGCCGGCGATGATCGCGCCCAGGAACGCGGTGGCTGCATTGAGGTGACCGACCGTGATCGCCGCCAGGCCGAACGACATGATCGTTGCCAGCCCGAGCGTCGCGAGCAGCAGGGTCAGCAGGGTCGCGCTGCGGAAATACAGCGCGAGCACCAGAGCCACCAGCAGCGTGGTGATCACACTCGACAGCACCATGCCCTTGAAGATCGCGGAGTGTTCGGCCACCGCCGTGATCACGCCGGCCGTGAACCCGACCTCGACGCCAGGATGGGCGGCGAGCACCTTCGCCCTCACCTCGGCGAGGCGTTCGATCAGCCGCTCGCCCCGTTTCGCGTCGGTCGCGGCAAATGGCGTGCGCACCTGGATCATCGCGATCAACCCATCGGGGCTGATGTTGGTAAGCCGATCGAGCTTGGCTTCGGCTTCCTTGCGCTTGGTGCGAAGCTCCTCGAGCTGGCGCTTGTCCGCTGCTTCCTGCGCGGGATCTTTGTCGTCGAGCTCGATGAACAGTGGATTTGCGGCGAGCTTGGCTTGTTGGATCTGGTGCTGCAGCGCGTCCTTAGCACGCTCGAGGTCGGCGAGCGGCACGAACAGGTGCTGGCGCTGCTTGATGAATTGCTGGAGCTCGGTGTCGCCGGCCTCGACGCTCTGGACTAGATCGGTGGGGATCGTTTGAAATCCGGCGACCAGCTCGTGAACCGCTGCGGCGCGCTCGTTCGGCGAAGGTGCACGCACGATCACCTGCACCATCGCGTTCGCGCGAACCCGCGCTTCTAGCTTGCGCAGATCACGCACCGACGGCGCATCCTGCGGCAGCAGATAGGAGAAGTCCGCAAACAGCGGCAGGTGGTTTGCGATCAGATACAGGCCGCCGATCGCCAGCACGATGTGCGCGACGATGATCGCGAGCGCTCGGCGCTTGATCCAGGCGACATATCGCCGGGCGCGCTGCTCGAACATGTTCACGGCGCTACTATGGCACCGTCGACGTGGCTGTCACGAGACCGGGCGCGCGCGTTTCGTACGAGGCCGCGTGCGCGGCGGATCTTGCTCCGACTGCTCGTTGGCCTGTGCTTCGGGGGTCAGCTGGCGCTCGAGCTCTCGCGCAGCGGCAGGATTCTCGCGCTGGAGGTGGCCGACGCGGAGCGCGGTGATCGGATCGAGGGGACGACCGTCGAATCGGACTTCGAAATGGAGGTGCGGTCCAGTGACGCGGCCGGTGGATCCGACCTGGCCGATCTGCTGTCCCGCGACCACCGATGCGTTGGTCGTGGTCTCGATCCGGCGGAGGTGCGCGTAGCGAGTGATCAGCCCGCCACCATGATCGACGAACACGACGTTGCCATAACCACCACGCCGGCCGCTGAACACGACGACGCCGGCGCCGGCCGCGACCACTGGCGTTCCAGGTGACGCGCGGAAATCGGCTCCACTATGGAACTTCGCGCGGTGGCGGATCGGATCATCGCGCCAGCCGTACCCTGACGACGGCTCGCCGCGATCACGACGCAGGTGCTCGAACGAGACTGGCTCGGCGGTGAGGACCGTTAGGTCGGGAATCTCGGAGGTGGCGCCGGCGACGGAAGCCACCTTGGCTACCGCACCCTGAACTGCATTGCGAAACGCGCGATGCCCTCGCACTGCCGAGTCCAACACCACCGGGGGAACCGACACCTCGTCGACGGTGGTGATCCGGCTCAGCGCCGCTTGCGGTCGCGTCGAATCAGGTCCAGCCGCCGAGGTCTGCGCCGTCGAGCAGGCGAGGATGAGGAGGAGGTGGAGGCGACTCACGAAGTAGACTCAGCTCAAGCTTCCAGTAGAAGGGCGGCGAACCTCGCACGTCAATGTGAGCCTCTGGGAAAAAATCTCAGGCATGTAAGCGAGTGCCAGGAGTCGGTTGCCATCGTCACAGTGAGCCCACAAGATGCGACCGCATCGTGAAAGGTCGCTGGGTTATAACCGCTCTCGCTGTAGCTTGTGCAGCCGCGCTCGCAATTTCGGTGCAGGCGGGCCACTGGTGGTCAGTGCACAACATGTCCGTTGGGCCGCCGCGATCGGTCCCGTTCGAGTTGACGCGGTTTGGCGTCGCGACGTGGGCGGCCGGCATGATCTCGATGGTCGTGTTGCTCGCGCTCGGCGCTGGCGTGGCTGCGAATCGTCGTCCGGTGCTCGCCGCGAAGACCGCGATCGTGTCGCTCGTGACCGCTGCGATCGTCGGCGGAACGCTTGTCGTGAAGGTCTCCTCGATCAACGCCGCGACGAGTGAAGCGACGATCGCTCGCGACTTGTGGTTGTTCGGTGCTGCGGTGATCGTCGGACTCGCCACGTCGATCGTGGCGTGGCGACGCGCTCGATCGTAGCGGCATCGGATCGGTTGCTCAGGCGACGGGGCGTGCGCCGAGATCCGCAGCACGGGCAGCCACCGCCGAGGTCGCTGCTGCATGGGCGGCCGCGCGCGCCGCATCGGCGTCGTCGAGCCGAAGCGCGGTTCGCGCGAGCGACCTCATCACGAAGAACCCCATCACCGTGATCGCCACGGGAACCAGCAGCAGCCCCTTGGCGAGCTGGTCATTCCCCTCGAGTGTGAGCGGCTGTTGGAGGAAGACAGAGCAGTCGTACGCACCGTGCATCGCGACCGCGAGCAGGTAGCCCCCGACAAAACCGAGGCCTTGTCCGTCGAATCGCCTGCGCGCTGCAAAGCCGCCGATGATCCCTGTCCACATCGCGTGGCCCGGGATCGCCAGCAGTGCGCGTGCCACCCACACGTACAGCTGGCCCGACAACGTTTGCTGTCCGAGCAAGTACATCACGTTCTCGACCAGCGCGAAGCCCAAGCCGGCCCGACTCGCGTACACGATGCCGTCCATCCGCTCATCGAGCTCCCGTCTCCGCCACACCACCCAGTACACCACCGCGATCTTGCAGGCTTCCTCCACACCGGCCGCGACCACGAACGCATGGAAGCTCGCACCTTGGTAGGTGAGCTCCGAGCCTAGTTGGGCCCCCACGGTTGCCATCAGCGACAGCTCCACCACGATGGCCGGGATAACGGACACCATTCCACCGATCGCGACCCATCTGCGCAAACGAACCGGTTCCGGCCGCCTCAAATCGAGGCGGTCGACCACCCACATGGCGATCAAAGCAGGAATCGCACCTGACAACGCGACCTGGAAGTTGCCCTCCACAGCTGGTCGAGTATGCAGGCATTCCGCGCGTTTGTCGTCGGAGCGAACCTTGACACCGCTACGACAACCAGCTGATTCTCATAAACGTGGCGCCGCCCCAGCCAAGCGCGGAAAGCTCGCCTCTGCGGATTGGCCGGTACGAAGTAATTAGTCACCTGGCCACCGGCGGTATGGCGCAGATCTACCTTGCTCGCACCACAGGGCTGGGTTCGTTCGAACGTCACGTCGTGCTCAAAACGATCCTCGCGGAGCGTGCTTCAGATCAACGTTTCGTCACGATGTTCCTCGACGAGGCGAAGCTAGCCGCGACGCTAAATCACCAAAACGTCGCGCAGGTCTACGAGGTCGATCAGGCAGACGGCGCGTACTTCATGGCGATGGAGTACGTTCACGGCGAGAACGCGCGCGCGATTCTGGAGACTTCGCTGCGTCGAGGTTGGACGATTCCGCTCGAGCTTGCGGTGATGATCATCAGCGGAGCCGCGGCTGGGCTGCATCACGCGCACGAGCGCCGGGGCAAAGCCGGACAACCGCTCAACATCGTCCATCGTGATGTGTCGCCAGCGAACATCATGGTCGGCTACGACGGCAGCATCAAAGTGCTCGACTTCGGAATCGCGAAGGCCGAGGAGCGCGCGACCAAGACGGTCGGCGGAACGATCAAAGGCAAGTACGGCTACATGTCGCCCGAGCAGTGCAAGGGCAAGCCGATCGATCGCCGGAGCGACATCTTCGCGCTCGGCATCGTGCTGTACGAGCTAACCACGCTGCGCCGAGCGTTCAAGGGCAACGACGATTTCGAGACGATGAAGCGGATCGTCGCGGGCGATGTCGTGCTGCCGTCGGTCGCCGTCAACGGTTATCCGCGAGAGCTCGAGGCGATCGTGCTCACGGCGATGGCGAGTGATCCGAACGCGCGGTTCCAAACGTCGCAGGAGCTGATCGAAGCGCTCGATGCGTTTGCGGTACGCGCCAAGCTCACGGGCTCGAACACGGCGATGGGCCGGTTCATGGTCCAGCTGTTCGGAACCAAGAAGGAACCGTGGGTGGATCACGGGCATCCCGAAAAGACCGAGGTCAGCGTCGCCGCGAGCACGGACCCCGACGACGAAAAGACCTCGGTGCTCGAGAACCGCGCGATGCCCGACGAGATGATCCGCGAGCCATCGCCGGGGATGCAGGGTGGCGTGCATGACGCGCCGACGGCTGCGTACGAAACGCTCGATGCCAACGATCCGAAGCTTATCGATGCCCCGACGGTTTCCGGGCGGCCACCGACGCATCCCGATCCGGGGGCGTTGAAGCGGACGCTCCCCGGCCCCGCACCCGCGCCGCTCCCCAATCCTCCGCCGACGTTTCCAGTGATGGCGCCGGGCGACTTGATCGCTCGTCCGCGAGCCGACGATCCTCGGCTCGGTTGGGTCGATCCCAACGACGTCCCCAAGCCGCCTGTCGTGCCGGAGAACTTCAAGGTCACCGCCAACAACGCATGGCTGGTCGGCGGCGTGGTGTTCCTGGTGTTGGCAGCGATCGTCCTGATTTGGGCAGCGTTGCACTAGCTCGCCACGGCGTCTGCGGCCTGGGGTTCAGACCAAGTCGCGCAACTTGCGACGACTGCCGGACGTAAGTTGGGCAACTTGAGTCTGACCTCCAAGTTCCGCTTGAGGTCTCTCGGCGGGAGGTGACATGGTCGCGGCCATGGCCGTTGCCACCACGCAAACTACCGAGCGTCTCGCGAGCTACAACCCAGCAACCGGCGAGTTACTCGGGACGGTGCCGATCCATTCGGCGGCGGACGTCGACCTTGCGGTCGGTCGCGCGCGGGTTGCCGCAGAGCGGTGGGCCGCGCTGTCGTTCGCGGCGCGAACGGATCAGCTGACGGCGTTTCGCAAAGCGCTCGCCGCCAACGTCGATCAGCTCGCAGAGCTGATGCATCGCGAAAACGGCAAGCCGATGCTCGAGGCTTATCAAGAGCTGATGCTCGCGATCGGCCACGTTCAGCATGCGATGTCGCGCGCGGAATCCGCGATGGCACCGCGGCGTGTGAGCGCGGGTTTGATGGCGAACTACCGCGCAACGATCAGCTATCAGCCGCTCGGCGTGGTCGGCGTGATCGGGCCATGGAACTATCCGATGTTCACGCCGCTTGGCTCGATCGCGTATGCGCTCGCAGCAGGCAACGCAGTGGTGTTCAAGCCGAGCGAGCTGATGCCGCTGCTCGGCGTGAAGCTCGGCGAGATCGCCGCAGGGGCATTCTCGATTCCGGATGTGCTGCAAGTCGTGACCGGCGCCGGCACGACTGGAGCCGCGCTCGCCAAGGCGGCGATCGACAAGATCTCGTTTACCGGTTCAGCAGCGACCGGCAAGCGCGTGATGATCGCGGCGGCGGAGCGACTGACGCCGGTGTTGCTCGAGCTCGGCGGGAAAGATCCGATGATCGTATGCGACGACGCCGACGTCGAGAAGGCCGCCGAGGCCTGCGTGTTCGGCTCGTTGGTCAACGCGGGTCAAATGTGCATCTCGGTGGAGCGCGTCTACGTCGCTGATGCGATCCACGATCGATTCGTCGAGAGCGTCATGGGCTACGTCGGTAAGATCCGCACCGACGGCGAGCACCGGCAGATCGGTGCGATGACCAGCGCGTCGCAGGTAACGATCGTCAAGGACCACCTCAGCGACGCGCTCGCGAAGGGAGCGAAAGCGCTCACCGGCGGTCCCGATGCGATTCAGGGCAACTTCATCAAGCCCACCGTGCTCACCAACGTCGACCATTCGATGAAGGTGATGACCGAGGAGACGTTCGGTCCGGTCGTGTCGATCCAAAGGGTTCGCTCGATCGACGAGGCCGTGAAGCTGGCCAACGACACGAAGTATGGCTTGGGCTCGTCGGTGTTCAGCGCATCATCCGCACGATCGATCGCGGCGCGGCTGCGCTCGGGGATGACGTCCATCAACTCGGTGTTGGCGTTCGGCGCGATTCCTGGGCTGCCATTTGGCGGCATCGGCGAGTCGGGGTTCGGTCGGATCCACGGCGATGAGGGCATTCGCGAGTTCACGCGCACGCACTCGATCGCCGAAGAGGTGGTGCCGATGCCGATAAACTTGATGTCGTTCCGGCAACCACGAGATATGTCGAAGAGGATCCGCGCGATGATCAAGCAGCTCTATGGTGGTGGCGTGGTCGCGAAGGCGGGGGACCTGCTGCGGAGACTTCGTTGACGCGCACCCTGACCTCGCTCGTGGTCCCGTTCGCGCTCGTGGTCGTCGCGGGCTGTGCGGGTACCCCAAAGCCGCCGCGCCCGGCAGCGAACACCGTGACCTCAGCTCCCGTGCGTGCGGGCAACAAGCCTGTGAAGTCCGAGCAGCAGCGACATCTGAAGCGCCCGGTGGCTTCACGGGCGCAGCTCACGCCTGATCGCGTGATCTCGATGATCCAGACCACGTACATGCCGGGAATTCGGCGCTGCTACAAGAACCGGCTCAAAAAGGATCCGCAGGCGCGTGGCAAGGTCACCGTCGTGTTCACGATCGATGGCACTGGACGAACGAGCCACCGCGAGGCCAAGGGCTTCGCCGGCGAACTGGACTCGTGCATTTCTTCGAAGATGCGGCGCTGGCGATTCCCGGCGGCGACCGACGTCGAAGGCCAGGCCACCGAGCTGAGCTTCATGACGACGCTGCATCTGGCGCCAGACTGATCACCAGCACTGCCTATCTACGGCGCTGCACTTGAACCGCACGTGGACGTGGTCCGCGTGATTGGGCTCGTGCCGGACGAGCCCGACTGGCGCGCCGCGGCCGTGTGGATATTGAAACACCAGGGCGAGCCGTTGCGCGCTGACGCCGTGGTCCATCGCCCAGCGATACAACATCCCCTGGACCTCGAAGTCGAGGAACATCATCCGCACGCCACCATCGCGACCGGTCGTGGCAGCGAGCCGCGCGATCAACTTCCACGTTGCCGCGCAATTGAGGTTGGCTTCGGTGGCACGGACGAAGCTCGCCGGGTAACCCGCAGGCTTGGTCTTATAGAACAGGCCCAGGTCGACATCGCGTCCCGACTGATGCGAGCTGTGCTCGGTGATCGGCCCGCCGCGCTGTGCCGACAGATCGCCGATCGCGAGCACGTGGGTGTTGGGAAACTGCGCGAGCGTGTCGACCACCGCGCGATAGACGAGATCGACGGTCGTGCGGGTACCGAACGCGCGTCCCGGCCGGCGGATGAAGTAACGATGGTTCGCGCGCAGCTTGGTGGCATTGCGGAGCTGGCCTGCCCATGGCGCCCCGACCGACTGGCCGGCTCGCGTCGTGCCCGGCTTGGGCAGGGTCGCAGCGACGCGCGGCGCTGTCGACGCGCGGTTGTCCAGCGGCGGTGGTTGTGCCGCGGCGATCGAGCACATGACGAGACAGCCGACGACCGTCGGAATAGACCACCGCATCACTTCGCATCGTGCGGTCCGCCGCGCGCGGTGCGCCAGTTTCTTTTCGTTTCGTCAGCCGGGTCGACGCTTGGCCTTACAGCGTTGGCCGAGCAGCGTGCCGATCGGCGCGAGGTCTTCTTGCAAGGTTTTCGCGAAGTCCCTGCGGGTCAGCGTCTGCCCGGCCATCACCAACGCACGCAGATCACCGCATTCTCGATGGGCATCGATCAGCGGAGCGACGCCGCCGTTGTAGACCCGCGCTTCAGTAAGCGAGGCATTGTTGGGCCGCCGCTTGAGCTTCAGATCAGCCACGAGCTCGTCGATGATCTTCGCCTTCTGCACGAGCTTGGCGTCACGCGGCAGCTTGGACTCGTAGAGCTTCTTGAGCTGTTGGTAGGTGTCGAGGGTTCGCGCCACGCGGTGGAGGTGAATTGCCTGGCCGAGGTTCCACGCCAGCTCTTCGGGCGAGCCGGGTCCGAACCGATCGACGATCCAGTGGTCGGTCAGCACGTCGGCGACGTAGGACGCGAAGCTCTCGTTGAAAAACGGCTGATCGGGAACGAGCACCGTGGCGTGCACCGACTCGTGCAGAATGACGTTGGCGAGCCCGGGGAATGCGTCGTCGCCGCCGCCGAGCATGGTCGACAGCACGGGATCGGGGAACCAACCGCCGGTCGAATACGCCGATGCCGGCCGCGCGATCGTATCGTAGCCGCGGCGATCGAGCTGGCGCTTGTGCGCGACCGCTTCCACCTCATCGAACCAACCGAGGCCCGCGAAGCAGCCGACGATCGGAAAGCACCAGCGCAATGGCTTGAACGCGACCGGGTCGGCAGCGCCGACGAACCACACCGCCGCTGGGCGGCCGAGCGCCGAGTAGGTGTTGTAGTTGCGCCTGACCTTGAGCCCGTAGCTGCGTCCGTAGTCTTTGATCGCCGGGATCTCGGCGAGCAGCAGCGCGGTGCGGAGCGGGGTCGTCGGATCGTCGATCACCTCTTGGAGCGGCTTGGCGCGCGCCATCAGGTCGAGCTGACCGTGGCCGGCTTGCGCCAAGTAGCGCGTCATCAGGCAGCCGGGAACCACGGCCAAGGCAACGAGCGCGGCGAGCCTCATAGCTTGCCGGCGATCGCCTTCGCGAGCGCGGCACCATCGTCGATCTTGGACGCCGGCCAACCGATGCCGAGCCCGCTGCCATCGTCGTGTTTGGGGATGATGTGGAAGTGAACGTGGAACACGGCTTGATGAGCGGCGGCCCCATTATTTTGCAGCACGTTGAACGACTGCGCGCCGGTCGCGGCGAGCACCGCGCGCGAGATCCTCGGCAACACGCGTCCGATCGCCGCGGCTGCGGTATCCGACAGCTTGTCGAGGGTCTCCGCTGGCTCCTTGGGAATGACGAGCGTGTGGCCGCGCGCGATCGGGTTCACGTCGAGGAACGACAGCACGTGCTCGTCCTCGTAGACGCGGTGGCAAGGGATGTCTCCCCGGAGGATCTTTGCGAAAACCGTCTCGGCCATGCCACGAGCGTAGCATCGCGGTCGGAGGCCACGGCGACGCTCCGTGCGGTTACCGTGGTGACCGGCCGACACTCCGGATCGGCTACGGATCGAACCGGTAGCCCGAGCCGCGAACGGTGATGAAGTGGCGCGGCGATTCCGAGCTCGGCTCGAGTCGCTTGCGTAGCTGGCCGACGAAATTGTCGACGGTGCGGACCGAGCCAACCGTCTGGCCCCACACCAGGTTGAACAGCTGCGACCGCGAGAACACCTGGTTTGGGTGACGGACAAAAAATACCAGCAGCTCGAACTCGAGGTGGGTGAGCTTTACTTCGACCGGCCGGTCGGCTCCGCGGGTGACGATGCGCTGCGCGAGGTCGATCGTGACGTCGCCGAACTGCATCGCGTCGCCGTCGACGGTCGCGATCGGCGTCGCGGTGACTTGCTGGACGCGGCGGAGCACCGCTTCGATCCGCGCGAGTAGCTCGGCGCTCGCGAACGGCTTGGTGACGTAGTCGTCGGCGCCAAGGCGAAGCGCGGCTACCTTGTCGAACTCGCCGTCGCGCGCGGACAGCACGATGACCGGGACCAGATTGTCGGCGGCGCGCAGCGCGGCCAGCACCTCGAGGCCGTTCTTCTTGGGCAGATTGATGTCGAGCAAGATCAGCGTCATATCCTCGGCGGCAGTGACGCGCAGCGCTTCGTCACCGTTTCGCGCGATCCGGGTCGGCCGGCCCGCGAGCTTGAGGTTGAGCGCGAGGCCCGTTGCGATGGCTTCGTCATCCTCGACGATCAAGATCTCGCCGGTCACGACGCGGCCTCGCCGGGGGTCTGCAGGCGCGATGGTGTGCTGCGCATCGCCGCGCTCGCGCGAATGCGGATCTTCATCTCGGTGCGGCCAGGCTGCGACGCTACCTCGAGCCGGCCCTTGTGGCCGCGAACGATCGCCCGTACGAAGGCGAGACCGAGCCCGAACCCGGGTGCGCCGCTATCGACGGCTGCCTTGCCTCGGCTGAACTGTTCGAACACGGAAGACTGTTCGGCGCGCGGGATCCCGCTGCCGTTGTCGATCACCGCGATTTCGATCCATCGCGACGCGGAGCGCGCCTCGATCTCGATCCGTTTGTCATCGCCGCTGTACTTCCACGCGTTGGTTAACAAATTGACGAGTGCGCGCACCAACGTGGGCTGATCTCCGACGACACTGAGTCCTGGCTCGATGCGCCGCGTGATCGGCGTTGGGCGGCTGAGCGTGACGGCGTCGAACGCGGCGATCGCTTCGTCGACGAGGTTCGTGACGTCGACGGGCTCGCGCGCGTAGACGTGACTGGTCTGCAGTCGCGATAGCTCGAGCACGCGATCGACCAGGACGTCGAGCCGATCGGTCTCTCGCCCGAGCAGTGTTAGCACCTGGGTGCGCTCAGCTTCGTCGAGCCGGCCGGTGCGGAGCGACTCGATCAGCAGCCGGATCGAGGTCAGCGGGGTGCGCAACTCGTGCGACACGCTGGACACGAAGTCATTCTGGACACGGACCAGCGACGCGCCCTTACCGACGAAGATCGAGCCGAGGATGTAGCCGGTGATCCCGCTGGTGCAGAACGTCACCACGAGCACGCCCGCGATCAGCGTGGTCGCGCTGCGGCCGGTCGCCAGCAGCACGATTCCGACGCCGGTCATCATGACCGTCGGAATCAACACCGCGAGCATCAGCACGAGCTGTGCGCGGCGAAGCTGCATGTTGGCGGGCGGGAACCGCACGCCGAGGACTATGCCACGTCGGTGAGCATCGGCTGCGCGGGTTCGGGCGCAACCTCGGCCGGCGCTTCACCGTCCGGCGTGCGGATGTGGTCGGGGACGCCGTGGAGATCCCAGATCAGGCCGAACCACGACAGCACCTTGAGCACGTAGTACGTGCCGTCGATCTCCCACCAGAAGAAGCCCTGGCGCGCCGACACTTGATAGTGGTGGTGATTGTTGTGCCAGCCTTCGCCCATCGTGATCAAGGCGAGCACGAGGTTGTTGCGCGAGTCGTCGTCGGTCGCGTAGCGGCGACCACCCCACAGATGCGATAGCGAGTTGATCGTGAACGTGCCGTGCCACGTGAATACCTGGCACACCGCGAAGGCCCACACCAACGCGAACCAGCCGCCGATCAAGAACGTGGCGACGCCGGCCGCGACCGGCGGCAGCATCCACCAGGTGTTGAGCCAGCGCAGCTCGGGATATTTCGTGAAGTCTTTGATCTTGGACAGGTCCGTGCCTTCGAGATCGCGCGCGAGCAACCAGCCATGGTGCGACCACCAGAATCCGGACTGACGCACCGAGTGCAGATCGCCCGGCATGTCCGAGAGCTTGTGGTGCAGCCGGTGATGGGCCGCCCACCACAACACGCCCTTCTGCCCGGTCGCGGTCGCCCCGAGCGCGAGCACGAATTGGAACCATCGCGAGGTCTTGTAGCTGCGATGCGAGAAGTAGCGGTGATACGCGCCGGTGACGAAGAAGATCCGCGGCAGGTATAGGCCGATCGCGAGCGCGAGCCCGTACCACGAGAATCCCGTGAGCACGACGCCGACGATCGCGAGCACGTGCACGCCCCAGTACGGCAGCGTGAGTGCGTTGAAATAGACGCGACGCCAGCCCTGCGCTCGTGCCGTCTCGACCGCGTTCATCCCCATCGCTTACCCCGAACATACGCCGGCTTGGAAGGGGCGGGAGTCATGGTTTGGTCATCGGGCGCCTGGTAGGTTGTCGGCGCCATGAAATACCGCAACCTCGGAGCGTCTGGCGTCAAGGTTTCCACGCTGTGCCTGGGTGGGATGACGTTTGGTGAGGCCGACGAAAAGTCGTTCATGCACAAGGTCGGTTCCGACGAGCCGACCGCCCACGAGGTGCTCGATCGGGCGCTCGCCGCCGGTGTGAACTTCATCGATACCGCCGATGTGTACGGTCAGGACGGCCTCTCCGAGCGCGTGCTCGGCAACTGGCTTACCGCTCGCAACAACCGCGATCGGATCGTGCTCGCGACCAAGTTTCGATTCACGATGGGCGATGGTCCGAATCGCAGCGGTGCGTCGCGCTATCGGATCGTGAAGTGCTGCGAGGACTCGCTGCGCCGGCTCAAGACCGATCGCATCGACCTCTATCAGATTCACATGCAAGACATCACGGTTCCCGAGGAGGAGACGCTGCGCGCCCTCGACGACCTCGTGCGCGCTGGCAAGGTGCTTTACACCGGCTGTTCGAACTATGCCGCGTATCGCTTGATGGACAGCTTGTGGCGCTCCGATACCGCGCACATGGCTCGCTACGTGACGCTGCAGGCGCAATACAATTTGATCGTTCGCGATCTCGAGCGCGAGCACGTGCCGCTGTGCCGACACCGCGGGCTCGGCATCCTCGCGTGGTCGCCGCTCGCAAACGGATTTCTCACCGGCAAGTTCGAGAAGGGCATGCCACCGACCAAGGGAACTCGGCTCGGCGAGAAGGCCGAGCGGTTCGCGCGTTACAACCTCGACCGCAACTGGAAGATCCTCGATGCCGTGCGCGCGGTCGCGGCGGAGACCGGCGCGACACCCGCTGCCGTTAGCCTCGCGTGGCTGCTTGCCAAGCCGCAGGTGACCTCGGTGATCTTCGGTGCTCGGACCACCCATCAACTCGACATCAACCTCGCTGCCGCCGATCTGGAGCTCACGCCGGCGCACGTGCAGGCGCTCGATCAAGCATCGGCGTTCGACCTCGGCTATCCGTACACGTTCATCACGAACACTCAGTCGACGTGGTGATCGAGAGGTCGCGAGCGCGGGGATCGTCCGCGCCGCGAGAGCCGCTCAGCGGATGCTGGCTGACGATTCCAGCGCGCCGATCGCGATCACCGCATCCTCGACGATGAACACCGTGATCTCGTCGAGCTGACGGCCGTCGACGAGACCGGCAGCGAGGTCGCCGAGGCCGGGGTGCTCGTGCGTGATCATCGCCGCGCGCTCGAGATCGTCGGCGAGCTCGCATGGCACGAGCACGTTGACGTGGCTGCCCCGCCGCAGCTTCTCGGCGGTGAGCGTGATCGGCATGTGAATGCACACGATGTCGCTCGCGAGCGCTTCGTCGAGCGTGACGGTGCGGCCACCGATCGCGGCGGCGAGGGCATCACCGGCGGGGCCGGCACAGCGCAGATCGCTCGGCTGAAACCAGGTGCGATGCGCGGCGAGCGAGCTGACTGCGGCGTCGAGGGTCCGTGGATCGGCAATCACCCCGAAGCTGCGCGGTGTGCCGACCGCGAGGTAGCGAGATGCCACCGCACCGATCGCAGCGAGCGCACGCGGCCGCAGCGCGATGTTGTCGCCGCGAGTCACCGCGCGGCCGGTGGCGACGGCGACGTACGCCTTCTCCACCGCGAGAACGTCGCCGGCCACCTTAGAACTCGGCCTGTCGTGGTGCGCGCGGGAACGGGATCACGTCGCGGATGTTCTCCATCCCGGTCGCGTATTGGATCGCGCGCTCGAAGCCGAGGCCGAACCCCGCGTGAGGGACGGTCCCGTAGCGGCGAAGATCGCGGTACCAGCCGTAGTCCTTAGGATTGAGGCTCATCTCGGTGATCCGCGCGTCGAGCACATCGAGCCGCTCCTCGCGCTGACTGCCGCCGATGATCTCGCCGATGCCCGGCGCGAGCACGTCCATCGCCGCGACGGTCTTTCCGTCGGGATTGAGCCGCATGTAGAACGCCTTGATGTCCTTCGGATAGTTCACGACCGCAACCGGACCTTTGATCACCTGCTCGGTCAAGTAGCGCTCGTGCTCGCTCTGCAGGTCGATGCCCCACTTCACCGGGAACTCGAACTTCTGCTTCGACTGCTCGAGTGTCTTGATCGCATCGCCATAATCCATCCGCGTGAACTTCGACTCGATCATCGCGCCGAGCCGCTTGATGCACTCGGGGTCGACGAACTTCTCGAAGAACGCCATGTCGTCGCGGCGCTCGTCGAGCAACACCCGGAAGATGAACTTTAGAAAGTCCTCGGCGAGCTGGGCATCCGCGGCCAGATCGGCGAACGCGATCTCGGGCTCGATCATCCAGAATTCGGCGAGGTGGCGCCGCGTGTTAGAATTTTCGGCGCGGAACGTCGGGCCAAACGTGTAGACCTTTGACATCGCCATGCAATAGGTCTCGACGTTGAGCTGACCAGACACGGTCAGCCGCGCCTCCTTGCCGAAGAAGTCCTTGTCGAAGTCGATCTTGCCGTCGGGCGTGCGCGGCAGGTTGGCGAAGTCGAGCGTCGAGACCTTGAACATCTGGCCGGCGCCCTCGGCGTCCGACGCCGTGATGATCGGCGTGTGGATCCAGAAGAACCCCCGCTCGTGAAAGAACCGATGGATCGCCTGCGCGAGCGTGTGACGAACCCGGGTGACCGCGCCGATCACGTTGGTGCGTGGCCGCAAGTGGGCCACCTCGCGCAAGTACTCCATGGTGTGGCGCTTGGGCTGCATCGGATAGTGGTCAGGATCGTCGACCCAACCGACGACCTCGAGGGTCTCGGCGCGTAGCTCGACGGACTGGCCCTTGCCCTGTGACGCCACGACCTCGCCGGTCGCGCGAACCGCGCATCCCGAGGTCAACTTGAGGACGTCGGTCTGGTAGTTCGCGAGCTCCGCGGGAGCTACGACCTGGAGTGCGTCGAAGCAGCTGCCGTCGTGAATCGCGAGGAACGACAGGCCGGCTTTCGAGTCGCGACGCGTTCGGATCCAGCCTTCGACCGTGACCCGGCTACCGACGGGCTCCGCGCCCGCCAACACCAAAGCGATGCGTGTGCTCATGGCGCGACAGGCGTATCACGGACGCGTCCATCGGTGCGTGCCCGGGGAACCCCGCGCTGAGTCAGCGGGCAGCTTCTTTACTTCCAACCACGGTCAGGTTCATGCCGATCTGGACCGAGATCGCCTTGCCATCCACCGTCACCACGGTCTTGCCGTTCATGTACCAGCCGAAGCTACCCGTGGAGAATTGCTTCACCTCTGCCAGCATCTCTTGGCCATTGATCGTCACTTTGAGCGGCTCGGCCTTCTCCATGAACTGCGAGAGCGAGACGGGACATGCGGTCTTGGGTGGCATGGCCGCAATGTCACCAGAAATTTGGAGTGCGCGCTACACTCGCAGGCGTGCGATGTGGACTGCTCCTGGTTGGCGTCGCCGGCTGCGGGTTCTCCGCTGCGCCCGGAACGATCGACGCTCCAGTCGACGTCGATGACGCGCCGCCAGATGCGCGCGATTGTGGCTACCTGACCGCTGTGCTGCGCGACTTTCGAGCTGACCATCCCGATTTCGAAGGCGCTCTCGGCGATGATCGTGGGCTCGTGCACTTCGAGCTCGGCGGCGACCGAAAGCCGATCTACGCGCCGATGGCTGGGACGTCGACGGTCTCCAGCAAGGAATCCTTCGACCAGTGGTATCGCGACACCCAGAGCGTGAACCTCACATTCACGCAACCGCTACCGCTCGCGGAGGGGCCAACCGGAACGTTCACGTTCGAGGACGACGAGTTCTTTCCGCTCGACGATCGAGGGTTTCCCGAGCGGTTCATGGGCCACAACTTCCACTTCACCACCGAGATTCACGACACCTTCCGCTATCGCGGTGGGGAGATGTTGTCGTTCGCTGGCGACGACGACGTCTGGGTGTTCGTGAACGGCCGGCTCGTGCTCGATCTCGGCGGTGTCCACGGCAACCAGTCCAAGACCGTCGACTTCGACTTGATCGCGAGTGGTGTTGGAATCGTGCCGGGCAACAGCTATCCGCTCGACGTATTCCACGCCGAGCGCCACACCACCGAGTCCCACTTTCGCTTGGTCACGACGATCGACTGCTTCGGAATGTAGCTGGGTCGGCGGTGAGCTCGTGCTGCGCGAGCGCGAGCTGGCCGAACGCGACGACGACGAGCGCATGGTCGATCTCGCCGGTGCGCAGCTTCGCTTGGACCTCGGCGAGCGGTGCGGTCGTGATGTCCAGGCATTCACCGCCATCCGGGGTCGGCTCGGTGGTCTTCGATACGCCGAGCGCGAGCACCGTATAGAGCCGGTTGTTCTGGATCGCCGGATTGGGTGCCACGCTACCGAGCTCGTAGATCACGCCACCGGAGTAGCCGGTCTCCTCCAGCAGCTCGCGCATCGCGGCGGCCGTCGGGCTCTCACCCGGGTCGATCATGCCGCCCGGGATCTCGAGGCATACGGTGTTGTTCCCCGGCCGGTATTGGCTGACCAGCACCACGCGGTGGTCGGCGGTCATCGCGATGACGTTGACCCAATCGGCGCACTCGATCAGCGAGAACCGTCGCTCGACGCCGGTGCGCGGGTGGCGCGCGTCGACGAACGCGGTCCGGAAGATTCGGTAGTCGTGTCCTGGCAGCCGCGCTCCGAGCTTCCACACCAGATCATCGCTTGGCATCGCTGACTTGTACGCCCGGGCGAGCTGCCCGGCCACGTTTCCCCTACCTGAACCTGCCCAGATCGAGTAGGAATCCGGGGTCATGACCGAGCAGGCGCGACTGGAGCAGCGGCTTTACCGCGAGGTGAAGGCCACCTGCGAGAGCTATCAGTTGCTCGCGCCGGGCGATCGAATTCTGGTCGCGATGTCGGGCGGCAAGGACAGCTACACGCTGTTTCACCTGATCACCCGGCTGGTCCCGCGGTTACCGTTCAGCGTCGAGCTGGTCGCGGTGCACCTCGATCAAGTGCAGCCCAACTATGATGGTTCCGGGCTGCGCGCGTACCTCGAGGCATCGGGGCAGCGGTTCGAGATCCTGCGTGAGGACACCTACTCGGTCGTCACCGCGCACCTGCCGGAGACCGCGACGTATTGCTCGCTGTGCTCGCGGTTGCGCCGCGGCATCTTGTACAGCGCCGCCGAGCGGCTCGGCTGTAACAAGCTCGCGCTCGGCCATCATCGCGATGATTCACTCGAGACGTTTCTGCTGAACCTGTTCTACAGCGGCAAGCTGCAAGCGATGCCCGCGAGCTACCGAACCGATGACGGCCGGTTCGAAGTCATCCGCCCATTGATCGAAAGCGCCGAGGCCGACATCGCGACGCTCGCGGGACACCTGGCGTTCCCGATCATCCCGTGCAACTTGTGTGGCTCACAGCAGGGCCTCAAGCGCGACGCGATGACCGCGCTGCTCGCTCAGCTCGAGCGCGATCATCCGCATGTGCGATCGATCATGCTCAACGCGCTTCGCAACGTGCGGCCGACCCATCTGCTCGATCGCGACGTCCAGCGCGCGTGGGCTGAACGCGATCCGGAGATTCGGCCGGCGGTGACGCCCGAGCCACGCGCGCAACACGCGTCGGCGCTGCCAGTGATGGTAGGCGGCAAGCTGCGCCTGCCGGTCTTGACCGGCGACTGATCACAGCGCGAAGGCTGTTAGCCATGCAGTGCAGCGCACTGATCGAACGCGCGCCGCTCGACGTGACCTGACTCGCCGAAGGCGGTGACAGAAACTTCGCAACCCGCTTGCGGTGCGGCCGAAACGCGGTCGCATGAACTATCACCTCGTCACGGACATGACGACTGGCCAGATGCTGGTCGTCGGGCGCGATGGCCAGACCTACACGGCCGAGCAGGTCAAACGTGCGGAACAGCGCGCGAAGGCTGGTGATCGCGAGGCCCGTGCGCTGCTCGACAACATCGACAGGGCGAACGAGTACGCCGGCCTCGATCCCGAGGAGCTGGCGCGCAAGATGATTCACGATTGCCCCGAGTGCCGAGCCGCGATGGAGCGCGGCGAACAGCCGATGGTGGTCGATCCGCGCGAGCTCGCCGCAGAACGCCGTTATCAACGCTGGCGCGTGCGTGACGCGAATCGCTGGCGCCGGCGTAAGCGCGGCCCGTGACGGTCATGCGTGGGGGCCAGACTGGACGATGTGCGCTGCAGGGAGCTCGACGGGGTGAGCCGTTGGGTCGCGGTCAAGCGCATTGATCCACGCCAGGACGATGGTTACGACGGTGGCGAATTTCGCGACGCGTCCGGCAGGCGTCAGCGCGTAGTCCTGAACGACGTCAGGATCGAAGACGAACGCGCTGAAGCCAACGGCGAATAGCAGAACCAGAAACGCCAAAGCCGAGACGGTACATATCGCGGCAACGGCAAGTCTTCGTCGGTGCAGTAGGCTTACGGACAGTAGGCCGCTTACCCAGATGCCGACGGCGATCAGCATCGAAGGATCGCCCTTGATGACGCTAGTCGCGGAGATCGCTCTGGGCCGCGAGAGAACCTCCCCGTGATCCACGCCCAGGTCCCATACGGTCATCCACGCGAATGGCAGGGTCGCCATGGCAGTCGCCGACGTTGCTAGCAGCAACCACTCGAGCCAGGTGCGGGTGCGGCAGGCCTTCGCGATCGCGTGGAGCAGAGCCATGGGCAACAGATGACGCGCCGAGCTTGGTCTATGCGGCGCATTCGCTGACAGATCCTCAACGCGAACAGCGCGGCTACAGCCGTCCGGTCGCACCGAGTACCGGGATGATCACAGTCCGGATGATGTTGTCGCCGGGATTGAGCAGCGCCTCGACGCCGAGCTCCGCGAGCAGCGAGAACTTGCGATTGAACGCGACCTCGAGCCCGAGCGCGCCGCGTCCGCTGACGCGCGGACCGTCGTTGAATACGATCGGAACCCCAGCCGCCGCGAACGGTCGAAACGTGCCCGGCAGAAACGAGTACGCCGCCCCGGCGAAGCCGCCGGCATTCTTGTGGAGAATCGCCTGGGCCTGGACGCGAAACTGCGACGTGACATCGGCAGTGACGCCGACGAACGCAGCGCCACCCGACCGCGGGAGATCGAGGTGCGCCGTCGCGATCGCGCCGAACCGCGAGCGCGGTTCCTCGACCACGGCCTTGGGCTCGTCGTCGCCGAACCGCGCGGGCTGGGTCGAAAACTCGGGAATCGGCGTGAGGCTCAGCGCGATCTTGGTGGTCTCGCCGGGATTGACCGATCCGGAGGCCTCGCCGGGGTTGTACTTGGCTTGACGACCACGCACCGTGAACGCACCGCTGTTGACGCGATAGAGCCGCGGCGAGGTTCCCCACTCATCGCTGTTGACTTGAATCTCGGCGGTGTCCGGCGTCACCGCGATCTCGATCCGGCCGACCGACTTGTCGAGCTCCGCGAGCACGGCTTGCACCTCATCCGCCTTCGCGGGGTCAGAGTCCTTGAGCTCGAGATAGCGCTGGTAGGCGTTCGCTGCGGGTGCCTTGCGGTCGAGCAGGTTCAGCGTCGTACCGATGTTGAGCATGATCTTCGCGCTGGGAAATCGCGCGTATGCACCTTTGAAGATCGCGAGCGCACCGAGGTAGTCCTTGGCCTCGAGCAGCTTCACCCCCGACTGCATCAGTGACTTCGCGTCGACCTTGGCTCCCGACGGCTGGTCCGCGGGCGGCGGTGGTGCGGGCGGGGCAGGTTGCGCGGGCTGGGCGGCGGCCTGTCCGCCGAGCACGAGGAGAGTGGCGTACCCGGCGAGGATCGATCGTTTCGTCATGATTCAGAGGTCGGTTTCGATCAGCGATGGCGGCTTCTTGGTCTCGGGCGGCTTTTTGGTCTCGGGTGGCTTCTTAGTCTCGGGCTTCTTCACCTCGGGTGGCTTCTTCACCTCGGGTGCCTTCTTCACCTGGGGCTTGGCGTGAGACTTCGGCGGTTTCGCCGGCTGTGCGGGTTTCGTCGGCGTTGCGGCCGGCGGGGATGATTCGGTCGTCGACGGTGGTGTGGTCGCCGTGGTCGCCGTTGCGGGCTCGATCGGCGCGTTGCTTGGTTCGGTCGGCGCCTTCTGCGGCTCCGGCGGCTCCGGCGGCGCTGTGGGCGTGGGCGTCGTCGGCTCGATCATCGTGGGCGTCGTTGGGCTCGCGGCCTGGGGCGTCGCCTTGCTGCCGCCACTCACCACGGCAAACGCCACGCCGCCGATCGCCAGTGCGCCGGCGAACGCGATCGCGATCCCGAGCTTCTTCCTCGACGCCGGCGGCGACACCGCGTCGAGCGACTCGCTCGCAGCGCCGGTCAGCGTCGACATCGTCTTGCTAGTCGTTCCGAGCCGTGTCCCGGTCGGACTCTTGGGGCCCTCCGGCTTGGTGATCTGCTGTGAGCTTGGGACCGAGGGCGATGCATGCACGCCCGACGGTGTCGGTGTCGCTGGTAACCCAGCGGTCGGCGTCGCGACGGGGCGTTCGATCGTCGGGCCCGAATGGGTCGGCGACAGCCAGCCCTTGGTCTGGGCGATCGCGGTCAGCTGTTGCGACAGCTCGCGAGCCGATTGCGGGCGCTCCGCCGGTTTCTTGCTGAGCAGCGACATGATCAGCTTGTCGGTCGCTTCGGAGATCTGCGGATTGTGCTGCGAGGGCGGAGTCGGCGCGAGATGGAGGTGTGCACCGATCAGCTCGCCGGCGCCATCGCCGGTGAACGGCGGGTTTCCAGTGACTAGCTCGTAGAAGATGCAGCCGAGCGAATACAGATCCGAGCGATGATCGACCTCGCCCGCGCCACGACACTGCTCCGGCGACATATACGTCGGCGTGCCCATGAACGCGCCGGTCTGGGTCTTGCCGCGCGAGTTCGCCGCGTCGGTGAGCTTGGCAATTCCGAAATCGAGCAGCTTTGGCCGTTCTCCCGTCGCAAAATCGGGATCCGGAACCATGAAGATGTTGTCGGGCTTGAGATCGCGGTGAACGATGCCCTTGGCGTGCGCCGCGGTGAGCGCGCTGCACACGCCGCGGAGCAACATCGCGGCTTCGGCTTCGTCGAACTTGCCGTGAGCTTCGCACTGCTGCGCGAGCGTCATGCCCTCGAGAAACTCCATCGTCAGGTACGCGTGACCCGACGGCATGTAGCCGAAGTCAAACACCTCGACGATGCCTGGATGTTTGATCGACGTCGTGACCTTCGCTTCGTTGAAGAATCGATCGACGATGTCGCGATTGCTCGACAGCTCGGGCCTCAGCACCTTCACGGCGGCGGGGCGACCGATCAGCGTGTGCTCCGCGCGGTAGACGGTTCCCATTCCGCCCACGCTTAGCTCGCTGAGGATCTTGTAGCTCCCCACGACCGTGTCGATCACTCGTGGATCATCCCGGGTGACCTCGCTGGTGTCAAACCGACCGGCGCCAACCTACAGGTGCGATATGCAACTACTAGGAAGTCAGCCGCCGCATCCTTGCGCCGCAAGGGACGCAAAGACGCCGCCGGCTGTGACGGGTCGTGGCTACTGGCAGAACGCCTGGCGGAATGCCGCGACCTCGTCCTGGGTCGTGGCGCCTGCGCACAGCTGATCGGCGTTCGGGTCGCGATCGATCATCGCTGACAGCGTGCATGCAGCGTTTGCGGGCTGAACGCAGCTGTTGTCCCACGAGCACATGCAATCCGACGGGTTGGTCGTGGCGGTGAGGCCGAGACCAAAGCCGATCGCGCCGATCGCATAGTTCACGACGCGCTGCGTGGGATTCACGGTGTCTGAGATCCACGCCACGTCGCTGTTCTGAACGTCTCCGCAGTCGAGCTCGTTGACCGCGCCATTGAATCGCGACCCGACATCGGTCGCGTGGCCGCCGAACACGATCATGACGTACGGGCCCGAAGCCGGGCGCGTCGTCACCACGGTCACCGGAAACGTCGCGAGCTGAGTGCGAACGCCGTCGACGATCGCCGCGATGTCGGCGTCGCGCGACGGCGAATTCGCACGGTACTTCGGCGCCGTGCCGGCAGCGATCGTCATCCAGCTGGCCTGGTTCAACGTCGCGTCGCTGGTCGTCGCGTCGGTGAGCGTCTGACCTTCGAAGTTGAGATACACCACGCGACCGTTGAAGCACGCCGGCGATTCCGGTTGCCCGGCGTCGGGCGAGGCGCCGTCATCGTCGTCGGGAAAATCGCTGTCGGCTTGATCGTCGGGGTCGTCGGTAACGCCGCTCTCGTCGTTGCTGACCTGCACACCACAACCGATGCACAGCAATGCAGCGATCACCCCGCTCCTCATGGAGCCACTCTGACAAGCCGCCACGCGCTCCACAACTGGGGGTCATGCTGAGAAATCGGGGACAGAATCCCCAGTCGGTCCTGAAGATCTCCAGCCGGTCCGCGCCGAGGATTACCCCAATCGATCGCGAACCGCCCGGTTCACCGCCGCGGCGTCGGCAGCCGGCGATGACTTCATCACCTGGCCCACAAAGAACCCGAGCAGCCCGGTCTTACCTGCCTTGTATTGAGCGACCTTATCCGCGTTCGCGGCGATCACCGCGTCGACGGCGGCGGTCAGATCGGTGGCTTGGCCGGCGACCTGGGAACGCAGCTCCGCAAACGGCTTTTGCGTCCGCACGTGCTCGGCGAGTAGCGTCTTGGCAGCTGCGGTCGTGACAGTTCCTTGATCGACGGCCGCGAGCAACTGGCCGAGCTCGTTCGCGCGGACGTCATCAACTGGACGTTCGCCCAGTGCGCGAGGCAACTCGTTGATCACCCACTTCGCCACGGTCGCGGGGGCTGCATGGGCCGCCGCGTCCAGCACGAGCTTCGCAGTCGCCAGGTCGCCAGCGAGCAAGTCCGCATCCTTGTCGGATACGCCGGCGAGCGCGGCGATCGAAGCGTGCGCGGCTGCGAGCTGCGGATCTCTTGCACGTGCCTCGGCCCGGTATTCGGCCGCGGACTTGAGCTTGGGCCGGGTCGCCGCCTTTGCGTTCGGCTTGCGCTCGGCCGGTGCCTGCGACGTTTCCGCCGGCTTGTCTCGTGCGTCGCGCAACGTGACGATTCGATTGAACACCAGCGCGCCGGGTTTGGAGTCCTGATCGATCACGAAGTAGCCGACCCGTTCGAACTGCCAGCGCGAGCCGACGTCCGCCTTCCCCAAGCTGGCTTCGACGCGGGCACCATGCACGACGCTGAGCGACTCCGGATCGAGATGATCGAGGAAGTTGCCACCACCCTCCTCCGGCTTAGCGACCTTGAACAACCGGCCGTACAGCCGAACCTCGGCGGAGATCGAGCTCGCGGCGTCCACCCAGTGGATCACACCGGAGACCTTGCGGCCGTCGGCAGGGTTCTTGCCACCCTTGGTCTCGGGATGAACCGTGGCACGGAGCTTGATCACGTCACCCGCGAGATCGCGTTCGACGACCTCCTGGGCCGTGATGCAGTAGCCATAGCGAAGCCGAACCGTCCGGCCAGGTGCGAGCCGCTGATAGTTTGCCGGCGGGTCGTCGCGCCAATCATCGCGGTCGATGAAGATCCGCGAGCTGATCGCGATGGTCCTCGAACCTGGCTTGCCGACGTCGGGCGGGAAGTAGGGAGCTTCGATCTGTTCGGTGCCCCCGGGCCATCCGACGAGCTCGACCTCCACCGGATGAACCACCCCGAGCACGCGTGGCGCCTCATGGTTGAGGTCATCGCGCACGCAGTACTCGAGCTTGCCGATGTCGACCGCCGAGTTCGCCTTCGCGATGCCGATCATGTCGCAGAACGTGCGGATCGCCTTCGGGCTGAACCCGCGGCGGCGCATCGCGGCGATCGTCGGCATCCGGGGGTCGTCCCAACCGTTGACGTGACGATCTTGAACCAGCGTGAGCAGCTTGCGCTTGCTCATCACCGTGTAATCGAGCACCAGCCGCGCGAACTCGTACTGTTTGGGTCGCGGTCGCATCCCGGTATGCTCGATCACCCAGTCGTAGAGCTCGCGGTTGTTCTCGAACTCGAGCGTGCAGATCGAGTGCGTGACGTGCTCGATCGCGTCCTCGAGTGGATGCGCGTAGTCGTACATCGGGTAGATGCACCAGGCGTCACCGGTTCGATGGTGATGCGCGTGGCGGATCCGATAGAGCAGCGGATCGCGCATCTTCATGTTCGAAGACGCCATGTCGATCTTTGCGCGCAAGACGCGCGCACCGTCGGGAAACTCGCCCGCCTTCATCCGGCGCAATAGATCCAGGTTCTCGGCGACGCTGCGATCGCGAAACGGGCTCGGCTTGCCGGGCTCGCTCAGCGTGCCGCGATACTCCTTGATCTGATCGTCGGTGAGGTCGCAGACGTAGGCCTTGCCGTCGCTGATCAGGTTCTCCGCGAGCTCGTACATCTTGGGGAAGTAGTCGGCCGAGAACAGCACGGCGGTCGGCTCGAACCCAAGCCACCGCACGTCGCGCTCAATCGACTCGACGTATTCGACGTCCTCCTTGGTCGGATTGGTGTCATCGAACCGGAGGTTGCACGTTCCATCGTAGTCGCGCGCGATCCCGAAGTTGAGGCAGATCGATTTCGCGTGTCCGATGTGAAGGTACCCGTTGGGCTCGGGCGGAAACCGCGTCGTGACTTGGGTGTGGCGGCCTGTTCGGAGGTCTTCGTCGATGATGTCGCGGATGAAGTCGTTGCGGTCGCCAGCCATAGCGCTGGCACTCTACCGCACCGGCGAGGCGCTCGCCGCCCGACCGGAGTGGCTCAATTGAGCAGCGTATAGGCAGCGATCGTGATGAGCGTTCCGATCACGGTCTTGATCAGGCCGGGGGTCGGATCGACGACGCCGAGCGGGATGGTCATCGGGCGCTCGCTGGAGACCCAGACGCTCATCGCCTTCTCGGTGCCGTTGGCGGTGATCACGATCTCGGTGGTGCCCACCGGAGCATTCGTGATCTCGATCCGCGAAGTGTGCTCGTCGTGGACCACGAGGGTGCCGTTGACCGCGACCGATACGTCATGTGCGGGCTGAGACAACAGCAGCACGATGGTTCCTGTCGGGTCGCTGGGCAGCGATGGGTAACGTGCGCGGACATCGCTCGCGCAACCGAACGCCAACAACACGATCGCAGCAGCTCTCATGCCGCTTCGTCTTGCGAGGCGGCGTCGCGGTTGCTCGGGCAACGCGGCAACCGTGGATCTAGTCAAAGCTCCTCGAACCCGATCCGAACGCGGTGGTTCGCGGTAGATTGCGGCCGCGATGGCGCGAATCAACGAGCACTACGCGAAGCTCCCCGCGAGCTACCTGTTTCCCGAGATCGGCCGGCGCGTTCGCGCCTATCAGGCCGCGCACCCCGAGGCGCGAGTGATCAGGCTCGGCATCGGAGACGTCACCGAGCCGCTGGCGCCAGCGATCGTCCAAGCGATGCACGCGGCGGTCGACGAGATGGGCAAGCGCGAGACGTTCCGTGGCTATGGTCCAGAACAGGGTTACGACTTTCTGGTCGAGGCGATCCGCACCCACGACTTCACATCGCGCGGGATCGAGGTCGGCGCCGACGAGATCTTCGTCAGCGACGGCAGCAAATGCGACAGCGGAAATCTTCAGGAGATCTTCGCGCTATCTGCGACGGTCGCGGTCACCGATCCGGTGTACCCCGTCTATGTCGATTCGAACGTGATGGCCGGGCGCACCGGGAACGCCGGATCCGATGGCCGCTACAGCGGGTTGGTCTATCTCGTGGGCACCGAGGCCAATGGGTTCCAGCCAGATCCGCCGGCCAACCCGGTCGACGTCGTCTATCTGTGCTCGCCGAACAATCCCACCGGCACGGTCGCGACCCGCGCTCAGCTCGAGCGTTGGGTGGCGTGGGCGAAGGCGAACGACTCGATCATCTTGTTCGACGCGGCCTACGAGTCATACATCTCCGACCCGACGCTGCCGCGCTCGATCTATGAAATCCCGGGCGCGCGCGACTGCGCGATCGAGCTACGCAGCTTCTCCAAGCGCGCCGGATTTACCGGCGTTCGCTGCGCGTTCGTCGTCGTACCCAAGGCGGTCATGGGGGTTGATCCCGATGGCAAGCGGGTCTCGCTCAACGCGTTGTGGTCGCGCCGCCACTCGACCAAGTTCAACGGCGCGTCGTACGTCGTGCAGCGCGGCGCGGCGGCGGCGTATTCGCCTGAAGGCCTGGCGCAGACCACGGCGCAGATCGCGTTCTATATGGAGAACGCCAAGCTGCTACGCGAAGGACTGGGTGCCGCGGGGTTCACGATGTTCGGCGGCGTCCACGCGCCATATCTCTGGTTGCGCACGCCCGGCGGTGCGTCGTCGTGGGAGCTATTCGATCGCTTGCTCAACGATGCTCAGGTCGTCGGCACACCGGGCGCGGGTTTTGGTCCCGGTGGCGAGGGATACTTCCGGCTGTCCGCGTTCAACTCGCGCGCGAACATCGAGGAAGCGATCGGGCGAATTCGCCTGGTATTCAGCTGACCACCGCACGGCGCACGTGCACGCATATGTCGGTCGGCGTCGCGAGGCGGTAATCACACCGTCCCACCACCACCGCGCGCTAGCATGGACCGATGCGCGAGCCGTTGATCGCTGTCGCCCTCGTGCTCTGCGCGTGCACGGGCTCGATCGGAGGAGACCCCGACGACGACAAGTTCAAGCTGCCCGATGGCGGCCAGAGCACCGCGGCGCACTTGTTCTGCATCACCGAGACCAATCGGTTCCGGGGGATCGAAGGCCGGCCGGCGATCGAGCATTCGGCGCAGCTCGAGGCCTACGCCAACCACGGTGCAATGATCGACTCTTCGAGCTCACCGCATCACCACTTCATCTCGACCGGTGGTGGCGGGATCGCGTTCGCGGAGAACGAATGCCCGAACTGGGAGCTCGCGTGGCACGGCGGCGACATGATGACGCTGGTCGCTGCGTGCCTCCAGGCGTTCTATGACGAAGGTCCTGGCACCGGTGACGCGCATGGCCACTACAACAACATGATGGGTGACTACGGAACGCTCGGCTGCGGCATCTTCGAGTCCGGCGCTGTGGTGACCATCGTTCAAGACTATGGCGAGTAGCGATCACGTCGAGACACGGTCGCAATTGCTAGCTGCACGCCGCTAGTCGCTGGGGGATGTTGGCGCAGCGCGCTGGTTCGCCAGGTGTGGCTCGAGCAACCGTCGCGGCATGCGCGAACGGTTGCTCATGCTCGTCGTCCTCGTGATCAGCGGCTGTGGGGGTGGTCCGTCGGCGGTGCCCGATACCCTTGATGCGGCAGCCGCGCAACCCGACGCGCCCGAGGTCGTTTGCAACGATGCCGACATCGCAACGACGCTCGTCCAGATCGCGGGTGTCTCGAATCTCGCCGAGGTCGAGTGCAACGCTCCAGCGCGTTGTTTCACCGCGACGTTCGCTCAGCCCGTACATCACGACACGCCGGGTGACGTGCAGCTGCAGCAACGGTTGTCGGTGATCCACCGCGGCTGCGATCGGCCGACCGTGATGGTCGATTCAGGGTATGCGCGGTCGATCTCGTCCTACGATGGCGAGATCACCAAAGGCTGGGGAACCAACGTGATCGCGCTCGAGCACCGCTATCAAGGTGAGTCGAGTCCGGCGACGTGGGACTGGAACGGACTCTCGATCTCGAACGGAGCGAACGACATGCATCGCGTGGTGTCGGCGTTTCGACCGCTGTACAAACGGAACTGGCTGACCACCGGCGCCAGCAAGGGTGGGATCACCGCGATCTACCATCGCCGCACGTTCCCCGAGGACGTCGACGGCACCGTTGCGTACGTGGCACCCGCGTCGCGAGCACGGATCGATGCGGCCTACCAGCAGCACATGGCGGAGGCACTGCCGGCTGCGTGTGCCAGTGGCATCGTCGACTTCCAAATCGCCGCGCTCACCACGAGACGAGCGATGATGACGACGCGGCTGGCAGCGATCGCGGGTGAGGCCGACGCGGACTGGTACCTCGAGGCCTACCTCGAGCACTTCGATTGGGGGTTCTGGCAGCGGGTCGGCGTGAACGCATGCGCGCAGGTCCCCACCGCGAGCTCGAGCGACGACGAGTTTTGGTCGTTCTTTGCGTTCGTGAACCAGCTCGATGTTGCGGCGGTGGCCGCAGCCGATCCTCCCGAGGAGTATCGAGACATCGCTGGCCTTTGGTACGAGTGGCTCACCGAGCAGGGGTTTGCATTGCAAGTGAACCCCGCGATCGTGCCGTACTTTCTGTATCCGAAGACGACGATGGAGGACGATTTCCGGGCGCTGTTCCCCGATGCGCCACTGCCGGCGTTCGATCCGACCTCTACGCTCCAGACTCGAGCGTACGTCGAGAACGCCGCCGAGAACTTGCTGCTGATCTATGGCCAATACGATCCGTGGAGTGGCGGCGCGTTCGCCGCGCCGATGAAGCCGTCGTCCTCGATCCATTGGGTCCCCAACGCCACGCACGGCGCCGTCGCGTCGCGGTTGCCATCCGATGAACGCGATCAGGTGCTGTTCCGGATCTCGGAGCTGCTCGGTGATACAGGACGCTCTGGGGCGCAAAAACCGGCGTTCGCGCCAGCGCAGACGCCGCAATTCGAGCACGATCCGTGGAACGCAGTGCTCGAGCTCAAGCTTGCCGCGCATCGCGCCCGGCAGTAGTGCGGGCTCGCAAGGCTTTGGTATGTTGCCGCGGTGCGAGTCGCAGCGATCGTCAACGGTAACGCGCGCAAGGCGCGGGGCCGGATCCGGCGTAAGCTCGATCGCGCGCTGCCGGGCGGCGTCCGGTTCACGTCATCACTAGACGAGGCGCGATCGATCCTCCACGCGGAGATCTCGCGTGGTACGGACCTCGTCGTGCTCGGCGGTGGCGATGGCACCATCGTCATGGGACTCACGCTGATCGCCGAGGCCTGTCGCAGTCTCGGCAAGCCAGAACCCGCGATCGGTGTGCTCCGGCTGGGCGCCGCCAACGCGATCGCCGACACCGTCGACGCGACCGATGATGCTGCTGCCGATCTCGAGCTCCTAGCGCGCGGCAAAGGCGCCTGGCGCAAGGTCCGGATGCTCGACGTGCTCGGTGTTCGTGCGCCGTTCGTGGGCATGGGAGTCGATGCCCAGATGCTCGAGGATCACGAGGCGGTCGGGCGCGTCGTCGACCGCGTTCCGGGGGGGCGCCGATTGGTCGGTGGCGCGACGCGCGCGGCGATCTCGATGGCACTGCGTTCGGTCCCGCGATTGGTCGGTGGTACCCGACCAAATGTGACGGTCACCAATCTCGGATCGCCGGCGATTCAGATGACGCGCGAGGGTGCGGCTGGACGACAGATTCCGGCGGGGCAGGTCATGTGGTCAGGGCCGTGCACGCTGGTGGCAGGTGCGACGATTCCATTCTTTGGATTCGGACTGAAGATGTTCGCATTTGCCGGATCGCATGGTGCGAAGTTCCATTTGCGCTGTGGTGATCCGGGGTTGTTCGAGATCGTACGAAATGCGCCAGCCGCGCGGCGGGGCGACTACTTCTCCGATCATGTGTTCGATTTCGTCTGTGATCGCGTGACGATCGAGCTCGACGCCGACGCTGCGGTCGAAGCGGGCGGCGAGCTGCTGGGTCGGCGGCGTAAGCTCGAGCTCGCGATCGCTCCCGCGGTCACCCTGGTGTCGCTGTCGAGTCATCGATCGTAGCGGCGATCGCGATCACCGCCGCGAAACTGCTCGCGAACTCGCACGTGTCATTGGAGTAGTCAGCTCCGCAATACAATTGCGCTCGCGAAATCCTTTGACAGATCGATAGTGCGCTGTTATCCGTTTCATCCACGGTCGCTCATGGGTGAGCGATCCGTCTCCAACCGGACCCATCATGACGAGCACCAAACCACATGACCTCCGCTTGATCGTCGGTCGAGATCGCCAGCTAGCGATGAATCTCGGCGTCGGTACAACGGAACCGGGATGCTGGAGCTTTGCGGCTACCTGGGAAGGCCACGGCTAGACGAACGTCGATCCATCGACGTTGTCGAGCAGGCCGCCCAGGGAAACCGGGCGGCCGTTTTCGTTTCGGTTGCCGCGTTCTCGGCACCGCAACTCAACAATCTGATTCTGCGAATACGGATCTCGAATTGAGCTCGAGATTACGAGTCGCGATGGGTGCGCCCGCGAGCTTCGCGATCGCATCGAGGCCCGAGCTGCGCGTGCGCATCGCGGTGATCTGTGACAACCGAACAGTGACGACGATGGGTGCCGTGGCAGGCACCCGATCACAGCGTGTCGCGCGCTTCATCGCGCGCAGCACGTGGAACCCACTCTTGCGTAGTTGGTCTGCGCGCTCGGTTGAAGCCCGAGAGGTTCTGGTTCGATTCCAGAGGGTGGGACGTAGGGGTCAACGGACGTGCCTTCGGGCGCCCACGCGGATCCAAAACCAAGGTCGCCAGCACGTGACTCCGCCCGGGTCGCGTGTTGGGCAGACCGCCAAGCAGGCGAAGTGTTGCGGTGACACGTCGGTGCGCCACACCGACATGGTCGGGTTCAATTCCCACCGCCTGCTCCCGTCATCTCCGTCGCGACAACGCGACGAGCCGCGCCTGCGGCTGATCGCCACCCGGCGATCGAACCCACCTCCGCACGCGGAGGCACTTTTCAAACCGCCACGCGGAGGACGTCATGTTCGATTTCACCAAGTACTTCTCGACCACAGCGACGCCACAGTCCGAGCCGATTCCCGGTAGTGACCAGGTCGCCAACTCGGCGGGCGGCCATGCGTGGCAACTCGCCGATTGGACGAGGCTCGATCGATTCCTGATCCTCGGCTGCGAAGGCGGGACCTATTACGTCGGCGAGCGCGAGCTCACGATCGACAACGCCAATCTCGTCGCGCGGTGCATCGCCGCCGACGGCATTCGTACCATCGACCGGATCGTTGCTATTTCAGATACGGGACGTGCGCCCAAGAACGATCCGGCGAGCTTTTCTCTCGCGATGGCCGCCAAGCTGGGCGACGAGCAGACGCGTCGCGCCGCGTACGCCGCGTTACCCGCGGTGTGCCGCATCGCGCCGCACCTGATGCAGTTCGCCGAGTACGCGCAGGGCTTCGGCGGCTGGGGGCGCGGCATGCGCAAAGCGGTCGGAGCGTGGTTCAACGGCAAGCCCGCCGCAGAGCTCGCGTACCAGCTGGCCAAGTATCGATCGCGCGGTGGTTGGTCGAATCGCGATCTGCTAAGGCTCTCGCATCCGCGAGCGTCCACGCGATCGCATGACCGGCTGTACGCGTGGGCGGTCCACGGTCAGTTGCCCGCCGGCGCCAGCGACGATTCAGCCCTCGGGTTGATCGTCGCGATGGAGCAGCTCGAGCAGCTCGATCAGGCATCGGGCGCCCGGCTGATCCGCGAGCTGCGGATCCCTCGCGAGTGCGTGCCGACCGAATGGCTGAGCTCGCCAGAGATCTGGGATGCGCTGCTCGAGGCGATGCCGATGACGGCGATGCTCCGAAACCTGGCGACGATGACTCGCGTCGGTCTGATCGCGACAGGATCGGACGCCGCAACGGTCGTCGCCGAACGGCTTCGCGATCGCCAGCGGCTAGTTGGTGCGCGGATCCATCCGATCACCGTGCTCGCAGCGCTGATCACCTACAGGGCGGGGCGCGGCGCACGCAGTCTCGGAACGTGGCAACCGGTGGGCTCGGTCGTCGACGCACTCGACGCCGCGTTCTACGCGAGCTTCGGCCTGATCGAGCCTGCGGGTAAGCGCATGCTGATCGCGCTCGACGTGTCGGGCTCGATGGACGGCGGCGAGGTGTCGGGAGTTCCAAACCTGACACCGCGCGTCGCGAGCGCTGCCATGGCGCTGGTAACGGCCGCGACCGAGCGCGATCACGCATTCGTCGCGTTCACCGCGGCCGATGGCTATGGTGGCAAATGGGGTGGTGGACCGGCGATGTTGACGCCGCTGTCGATCTCGCCGCGCCAGCGGCTCGACGATGTGGTGGCCAGCGTGTCGGCGCTGCCGATGGGAGGAACTGACTGCGCTCTTCCGATGTTGTGGGCGCACAAGCACCGCGTCGATGTGGACACATTTGTCGTCTACACCGACAACGAGACCTGGGCGGGAGACGTGCACCCGTCCCAGGCTCTGCGGGCGTACCGAGACGCACGGGGAATTCCGGCCAAGCTGGTCGTGGTCGGAATGACGTCGAACGGATTCAGCATCGCTGATCCGAACGACGCCGGCATGCTCGACGTTGTCGGCTTCGACACGTCGAGTCCGTCGGTCATCGCCGACTTCGCTCGCGCGTAGTGCACTACGCAGCTGAGCGAAGGCGCGGCCCTTGCGACCGCTGCCGGCAGCGCGAGCTGCCGGTATTTGGGATCGAAGCTCAGCTGGTTGAGCGGCCGGTTGTTAACCGGATGGGCGTTGGTTCGAACCCAACCGATCCCGCGACGTGTCTGTCGGGCCGAACGGCCTCGATTACCGTAACTATAACGGTCCGAAGGTAGCTACCCCCGGGCGACCGGGGCGGCGAAGCAGCAGGCTCTCTCGAAACGGCTTCGGCTAGAGCTCATTGCGTGCCCACTGCTCGTTGTGCTTTGCGAGTAAGGGCGACCCTCGAGGTCTACTTGCCTTGTCCGTCATCACGTCATGATGTTTGCAGCTCGTGCTGGGCACCGCCGCGGCCCATATCCGCGAACGCGACGGTTCGATCCCGTCGGCTGCGACTGCGTTCTGCCTGGGCTCGACTCGTCGAGCGTGGGCCGCCGTGTGGTGTGACAGCCGCTGGATCGTCTCCAGCCTTATGACACGGTCAGTCTTATCTACGTGTAGCTCAGGAGGAGAGCGCGTGTTTCGGGTACACGAAGTCGCTGGTGCGATTCCAGCCACGTAGACGAATTTGCCCGCGTGCTGCGGGCCGGTGAACGCGCGCGATCCGGCGCCCGCGTCATGTCACGTCACGCGTCCGGACTGCGAAGGAGGCGTGCCGTGATGCATGTCGACACTACGTGTACGCTGCTGCTGTCTGCTGGCTACGAGCCGATCAAGATCATCTCGTGGCAGCGCGCGATGACCCTGGTCACGCTCGACAAGGTCGAGGTCGTCGAGGAGTACGACGCCGAGGTTCGCGCGACCTCGCTGATCGTCAAGGTCCCTGCCGTGGTCCGGCTGCGCCGCGCATTTCGCCGGCACGCCAAGCCGGTGAAGTTCTCGCGCGTGAACATCTACGCGGTGACGGCTACCGCTGCCAGTACTGCGGCGCGAAGTGCACGACCGACCAACTGACCTACGACCACGTGATCCCGCGCTCGCGCGGTGGTCGCACCACGTGGGACAACATCGTGACCTGCTGCTACACGTGCAACGCCGTGAAGGCGAACCGCACGCCGGCGGAGGCGCGCATGGCGCTGCGTACGGTACCGGCGCGCCCGACCTGGATGCCGGCCGTGCAGATCCGCGTGAGCACCAAGTCGGTTCCGGATGCGTGGCGTGACTACGTGTACTGGACCGGTCAGATCGACACCGACGACGAATCGGCGGTCGACTGACATGCTCGGGGCTCGGCCGCCGAGCCGTTGGGCCTGTCGTCCAAAGGGGAAGACGCTGCCTTTGCACCGCAGAGATCGGGGTTCGATTCCCCGCAGGTCCACGCGCTCGTTTGAGCTGCGCTGTAGACGAGCTCGATTCTCGTCGGAGGCCCGGCGTCGTCGTCACGGTTCGGAGCGTCGCGCATGCAACTAGTTTCGCGGCGCGATCATCTGAGGCAACCTGAGATCCATGGTTGCGGTCGGTGTTGTCGGATGCGGAACAGCTGGCGCCGCGGCAGCGATCATGCTGGCCCGCGCCGGCCGTGACGTCGTGGTCCTCGAGCGTGTCGCCAACCCGGGACCGGTTGGCGCGGGGATCCTGTTGCAGCCGACCGGCCAAGCAGTGCTCGCGCGCATGGGACTGTACGACGCGGTCGCGGCGCGATGCACGCGGATCGATCGACTGTGGTTTCGCACGCCACACGGCAGGACCGTCGTGGATCTTCACTACGCAGCGGTCGATCGCGCCTGGTTTGGCCTCGGGCTACATCGCGGCGTCCTGTTCGAAGCGCTTCACAGTGCTGCATGTGCCGAGCCGCGCGTCGAGGTTCGCACAGGCCACGCGATCTGCGCTCTGCGTCGCGATGGCGAGCGGATCTGGATCGGCGATGACGCGGGTAACGAGCACGGACCGTTCGACCTCGTCGTGGTCGCCGACGGCGCGTTGTCCGAGCTCCGGGCCCACGCAGGGCACACGATCCGCGATGCACCGTATCCCTGGGGTGCGCTGTGGTTCGTCGCTGAAGATCGCGATCGCATATTCCCTGGCGAGCTGTATCAGGTCGCGGTAGGTGCGCGGCGGCTCTACGGCGTGTTGCCGACCGGGCTCGGTCCGCGTGGCGACACTCCGGTCGTCAGGCTGTTCTGGAGCTTGTCGGCTCGCGAGCTCGACGCGTGGTGGGCGACGAGCCTCGATGTCTGGAAAGCCGAGGTGCGCGCGCTCGACCCGAGGATCGACGTGGTGCTCGACGCGATCACCGATCACGGTCAACTCACGTTCGCGCGCTATCGCGACGTGCGGATGGCGCGCTGGTGCGATCGCAACGTGGTGTTCATCGGCGATGCCGCCCACGCGACGAGTCCGCAGCTAGGGCAGGGCGCCAACCTCGCGTTGCTCGACGCGATGGTGCTTGCCGACTGTGTCGGGCGTGGCGGTTCGATCGACCACGCTCTCGCGCTCTACTGCACGCAGCGTGGTCGGCATCTCCGGTATTACCAGTGGATGACGCGGATGCTGACGCCGGTTTTCCAGTCGGACCGCCGGATGTTCGGGTGGCTGCGCGACTGGGTGTTCCCCGTCGGCAACGCCCTGCCACCGATCCGGAACTTCATGATTCGGACGATGGCAGGCGTTTCACTGGGGTTTGCGCGCACTCCGCTCGCGTTACCGTGACCTCATGATCGCCTCCGTGGTCGCAGCGCACGGTTCGGCTGCGCCGGTGGCTGTGGCCGCGGCGCGCTCGCCGTTCGGTTCGGTCTTGGCGTGATCGCCGTCGCCGGCTCACTCGAGTCGGTCCGTCGACCAGAGCTCGCACGCAGCTTTCGATTCAACAGCTCGCGAAGGTCTACTCCAGGCATAGAGGTTTCCATGCAGGACGCGAAGTCCCGCCGAATGAGGGATCGCGCGCACGGCTGCGCCCCGGGCCTTCAACGTGGCTCGGGCGACGACACACTCGCGAACGCGACGAACAGAGCGACGCCGCAATGCCTGCGGCGCCAGCGTCTTGATCAGTGGTTCACGGAGTGAGGGTCATCATGGGCGCGAGCGGTCGCGCCGATTTCAACTCTACGCAAACCGGCGCGGCTGTCCAGCGGAGATTGACCAGCTTCGATCGGGCCTGCTCAAACCGTTGTAGCCCGTGGGGTTGATGCGGGTGGGTGCACTTGTGCGACGCACTGCGTTCCCGCATGCTGCTCGGCCATGCCGATCAGTTCTCTGACCTACGCAGCTCCGGTGCGTCGCAGCGTGCTGCCGCCGAAGCTGGACTACGAGGCCTACGAGCAGGCGACGTCGCTATCCGACGAGGGCAAGCATCGCGAGTCACTGTCGAAGATGTTCGAGCACCTGTTTCCGGCCAAGTCTCAGAGCTTCGATGATCCGGCGTCGTCGAGCCTCGAGTTTGCGTTCGTCCAAGGCTCGTCGCGGGTTCGTGTCCAGCTGATCGACGGCGAGCTGATCGTGACCGTCCCGCTCGCCAAGCTACCGTCGGCCGGCAACGCGATCGCCGCGATGCGCTACGTGCTGACCAAGATCAGCGGCTCGGGCCAGCTCCATCAACCCAGACTTCGTGGCGACGACATCTATCTCGAGTTCCGCGACAAGTTATCGCGGCTCCATCCCAACAAGATCGTCGAGGTGTTCCGCCGGATGCCAGTCGAGGCCGACACCCACGACGATTGGATGATCGGTCAATTCGCTGCGCTGCCGCTCGATCGCGTCGAGGCCGAGCCGCTCGACGATGGAGAGCTCGCGCGTTGTGACGCGATCTGGGCCAGCCACTGGACCGATATCGAAGAGTTGCTCAAGGAGTCGCAGCGCAAGCGTTCGACGTTCTTCCTCAACGAGGTCACCGCGTACACCATCTATCGCGTGTGGTTTGCGTTGCCGCTCAGTGGATTCCTATCGTCGCGATTGTCAGAAGCCGCCGGAACGTTCAACGACGGCGATCTCGATCCGGTGAAACGAGAAGCGGCGCTCGCTAAGTGCATCAAGGACATGAAGGCGGTCTCCACCGCGGAGCTCCGGGCCAACCTCGGTCATCGGCATTACGAGATCAGTCCCCTCAGCGACGGCGATTCCGACATCCTCGACAACTACCTGGGCTCCGGTAACTACACCGAGGCGATCAGCAAGCTGCGCGAAACCGGCAAGACGTTCGACGCTGCGCTCGCGCTGATCAGCACCTACAACTTCTTGCTCGCACGGTACTCGTGGCCCGAGCTGATCGCCGCCGAGCTGAGAGCCGGACTCGAGAGCGCGTCGGGAAAGCCGTGGCGCGAGGCGGCCACGGTGTTGTGGGATCACGCGCAACAACTGGTAGCGACGTTCACCGGCGATGACGACGAGGAAGGTGAAGATCAGCCATGAGCTCCCATATCGACATCGAAAAGCTCGGCGTGTTTCAGGTGTTCACCGGCGGCGGCACCGGCTCCGGGTTTCTGATCGAGCCAAACTTGCTGGTCACCAACGCGCATGTCGTGGCGCCGTACCGTACGGTCGCGATCGAGAAACGCGATCGTCGCCGGATCGTCGGGACCGTCCGCCGCGTCCACCCGCGTCGCGACCTAGCGGTGGTAGAGCTAGCGACGCCGCTCGATGGCGAGCTCGGGGCGCTCCATCCGAGCGATGACCTTCGCCCGAAGCAAACGGTTCAGATCGTCGGGTTTCCGGTCGGGCTACCCCTGTCGATCACCGAGGGCGTCGTCTCGAATCCCAAACAGGTCGTCGATGGTCAGAGCTTCGTCCAGACCGATGCGGCGATCAATCCGGGCAACTCGGGCGGTCCGATGCTCGACGACCAGAAGCGTATCGTCGCGGTGACCACGTGCAAGCTGACGTCGGCGGACATGGTCGGATTCGGAATCCCCGGCGCGGATGTCCATACGTTTGTCGAGGGCTTCCGGACCCAGACCGCCGAATTCGGCGTGATGTGCCCGGCCTGCCAGGTGCTGCTCGAGGGCGCCGATCGTTACTGCGCGAGCTGCGGCTCGGATCTCGAGGACCTCGAGCTCGGAAGTTACTTCGAGCCGGCCGATCCCGATCCGGTCGCAGCGTTTGTCGAACGCGGCCTGATCAAAGCGAACATCGAGCCGGTGTTGGCGCGCCACGGCTCGCACAATTGGTCGTTCTATAGCGGCAGCGCGCCGATCAAGATCTGGTCGTGCTGCGCGCACCACCTGTGTTTCTCGTCGCCGCTCGCGCAACCAGGCAAGCAGCGGCTGGGCGAGCTATTTCGATTCCTGCTCGCACCCGATCACGCACCGTTCGCGTTCGACGTCTCGGACAACTTGATTCGGTTGAACCTGACGTTTCACGCGTCGGACGTGTTCGGCGATCATGCCGACGCTGCGGGATGGATCGCGCGATTCATCGAGCTCGCCGATCGATACGATAACGAGCTCGCCACCAACTATGGCTGCGAGCCGGCGCCCGAGACCCAGCTCACGTTCTTCAAAGAGCAAGCTCGATAGGGCGCGGCGCGCGGCGGCCTCGGCGGTGTCGCGCTAGTCGATGTCGACGTCGACCGAGCCGGCCTTCTTGACGGCCGGCGGCGGTGGCGGCGGCATCTTGCCGATCTTTGCGAAGTCCTGTTGCAGCTCGTCGATCTCGACGTCGAGGGTGAGGCCCGCGAGCGCGTCCGCCGGTAGATCGAGCGCCTTGCCGAGCGCTCGCAGGTAGTCATCTTCGGCGAAGTCGAACTCGTCGTCGGAGTCGTTAATTGCGGCTACCAGCTGGAGCACCCGCTTGCGATCCTCGACCGAATCGTTCTTGAACGCCGCCGCCGTCTTGTTCAGATCGAACGACGCCTTGCTGAACGTGTTGATTCGGGTCGCGAGCTCCGCAGGTAGACCGGATCCGGACAGCTCGGTGAGGGTCTCGGTCACCGCCTCGCGCTCGCGGTCTTTGAAGTGGTCGTCGGCGTAGGCCGCGCCAAGCAACAGATCACACAACGGCGAGACTCGTTCGGTGAGGGACATGGGCGCGAACATACGCCGGGCCATGTAGGATGTGCGGCCGTGCGGAGCGGTTTCGTCCTCTGGCTCGCGGTTCTAGCGGGTTGTTCACGACCTGCGGCGGTTGTCGCTCCGGCGCACGGCAACAAGCCGAAGCTCGTCGTGTTGATCGTCGTCGATCAACTTCCGTCGTGGGTGTTCGAGCGCGATCGCGGGCTATTCCGCCACGGTCTTGCGCGGTTGCTCGAACACGGCGCCTACGTGCCCGACGCCGAGCTGCCGTACGCAAGCACGTTCACTGCACCCGGCCACGCGACGATCGGAACGGGAGCGCCGCCGAGTATTCATGGCGTGATCGGCAACCAGTGGTATCGCCGGAGCGACGGCAAGGAACGACCCGCCGAATACGACCCCTCGGCACCGATGTTCGCGATCCGCGGCGACGGCTTACGGCGCGGTGTCAATGCCTCCGCCAAGGCACTCCGCGTCGACGGCGTCGCCGATGTACTTCGCCGTGATACGGCCGGCAAGGCGCGCTCGGTCGCGGTCGCGCTGAAGGCACGTGCGGCTTGTTTCGTCGTGGGCCGTGCGCCCGATCTGGCGGTGTGGTTCGAGTCCGATGCTGGCGGCATGACGACGAGCCGCGCATATACGCAGACCGTTCCGGCATGGCTGCTCGACATGGCCCGCAATCGCCCACCGGATCGATTCATCGGCACCGCGTGGAACGCGCTCGATCCCGAGCTGCTCGCCGGCGTCACCGAGATCGCCGACGACGCGCCGGGGGAAGGCGATCTGCACGGGCTCGGGGTGGCGTTTCCGCATCGGATCGAAAATCCCGATCACTTGCTACATACGCCGTACGGTGACGAGATCGTGCTCGATACGGCCTACGCGGCGATCGATGCGATGCAGCTCGGCACCGACGACGTGCCCGACCTGCTGGCGATCGGCCTCAATGCACACGACTACGTCGGCCACAATTGGGGGCCCGACTCGTGGGAGGTCCTCGATCTGACGCTCCGGCTCGACGTCGCGCTCGGCGCGCTGTTCGACTCGCTCGATCAGCGGTTCGGCAGCGCAGGATGGGCCGTCGTGTTGACGAGTGACCATGGCGCGACGCCGGTAGTCGAGCGTTCGCGGTGGCCCGGGGCTCGCCGGATCAAACCGACGGAGATCGCCGCCGCGGCGGAGTCGGCGCTGGCCCGCGTGCTCGGTGATGGGCCATGGGTGGCCAAGGTCACCGCGAGCCAGGTGTATCTGAGCCAGCGCTGGGCGGGTGTGCCGGCGAGCGCTCGCGATGCGGCGTTGAGCTCCGCGGTCGATGCGATCGCCGCGCTACCGAGCATCGCGGCCGCCGGGCGCACGGATCAGATCAGCGGCGGGTGCGACGATCGCGACGGACTCGACCGCGCGATCTGTCTGTCGATCGCTCCCGGTGAATCCGGCGAGCTGTACGTCATGCCCGCCGCCGGTTCGCTGATCACCGACTACGCGACAGGGACCCATCATGATGCGCCGTTCGACGACAACCGCCGGGTCCCGATCTTCGTGATGGCGCCAGGTGTGACCGCTCAAGCCGGCAAAGGCACGCTGCTACAGGTCGCGCCGACGGTAGCCGCGCTGCTCGGGGTGTCAGCCCCTCCGAGTGCTAGCGCGCCGCCGTTGTTCGGGATCGCTCGCTAGCCAGCGCTCGCGCGAAGAACGTGGAGCTGGCCGCGAGCGTGGCGACGTAGTCCCGCACGTCATCACGGGCGTGCGCCGGCAACGCGGCGAACTCGACGACGTGATCGTCCGGCACATAGCGAAACGTGAAGTTCACCCGCCGGGTCCGAAACCCATCGATCGCTGGCGGTAGGTCGACGTCGAGCTTGTCCTCGACGCGCTGCACGCGGTGCAACAGATCGTCTTTCCAATGCGGTCCACCGAAGATCTGCAGCGAGCGATCTTCGAGCCACTGGGTGCGGACCGGCGGTGCGTCGCGCGCACCGCGCCGGACGAATTGAAACCGCGCGCGCTCGCCGAGCGACAGCGATGCGACCGGGCCGGGCTCGAAGTCGCGATGCTCGCCGACACGCGCTGCATCGATCGTCTTGCCCGCTTCGTCTCGGTCGCCATAGAAGTTCACCAGACAGGTATTGAGATGCCATCGCCGTGGCACCACCGATGCCGGAAATCCTGCACGCACTTTGCGTTCGATCGCGTCGACCAGGCGCGCGAGCACCGGCGGAAATGGCTCGGCTGCGACGGCGACATCGAACGTTCGCTTTGGCGGTTCGTAGTAACCCAGGCAAGCGAACTGCCAGTTGCCGAGCCAATACACCGGGCGCAGCAGGGCGCGCTGCTGCTTGCCCGATGGCAGCGGACGTTTGGTCGAGTACCGCATCTCCCACAGCGGCCGTAACGTGGCGAGCCAGCCGACGATCTCGTCGTGTGAGGGATCATCGATGAAGGCTGGCTCGTAGACGTAGCAACGATCACCAGCGCCGGGGCTCCCGGCGGCCCGGCGTTTGCCGCGGTCTCTCGGTCCGGTCACTTGGCGGGTCACGCTACCACGCTACGCAACCGCGCGACCGGCTGGTCGAAACCCGCTGTCATGCTGCTCGATTGGATGTTCTCTCCGCAGTGCACGGCGTGCGGGGTCGCGGCCTCGGTGCTGTGCGACGCTTGCCGTCGCACGCTGGTCGACAATGCCGCCGCGTGCCCGCGGTGTGCCGAGCCCGCGGTGAACGACGCGGTGTGCCGGCGCTGCATCGTCGATCCGCTGCCGCTCGATCGCATCGTCGCGCCGTGGCGGTTCGGCGGCCAGCTCGCGATCGCGATTCGCCGGCTCAAGTTTGCCGGACGTTCGCACATCGCTCGCGATCTCGTGCCGCTGTGGGCACCGCTCTTGCGCGCGTTCGTCGCGGCGTACAACCCGATCGTAGTTCCGATCCCGCTGCACTGGACTCGCCGGTTCAAGCGCGGCTACGACCACACCTGGCTACTCGCGGTTCACGCGTGCCGCGACCTGGCGATCGAGCCACGCCCATTGCTGCGGCGGATCCACCGCGCGCCACCACAGAGCACGTTGCCCGCGCTCCAGCGCAGAGCCAACGTTCGTGGCGCATTCGGAGCTAGGCGCACCAGCGAGCTGACCGGTCGCACGATCGTGCTCGTCGACGATGTCGTGACGACCGGGTCGACGATGGCGGCGGCTGCGCGGCCGCTGCTCGCGGCCGGCGCGAGCGCCGTGTTCGGTATCGCGCTAGCCCGCGCGTCGAGCGATGGCTAGCCGCGCCGCTACTTGCGCTCGAGGATCACCAGCTCGATGCGGTCGTTCAGCATCGCCGAGCCCTTCTGCTTGGCGGGAACGAGCGGCTTCGATCCGCCGGCGCCAGCGCTCGACAGCCGAGTCGCCGAGACCCCATATCCGATCAGCCAGTCGCGGATCGCATCGGCGCGCTTCTCCGACAGCTCCTGATCGCGCTTGGCATTTCCCGTCGGTTGAACGTGGGCGATGATCTTGAGCCGCAGGATCTCGGTGTGTGCGCGCAGCGTTGCCCCCACCTGCCCGAGCACGTTGAAGCTCCTGGGCGACAACTTGTCCCTGGTGAACTGGATCGTGTCGAGCGTCTCGAGGCCGCTCGGCGTCAAGATCACCATCGAGTCACCGTTGTCGGGACAACCGTCGTCGTCTTGAACGCCGTTGATGGTCTCGGCCTCGATCGGGCAGCGGTCGGTGAGATCGAGAATGCCGTCGAGATCGTTGTCGACCTCGGGACAGCCATCGAGATCCTCGAAGCCGTCCTTGTCCTCGGCGGACAGCGGGCACTTATCCTTCAGGTCGACGACCCCGTCTTCGTCGTTGTCGGGCTCGGGACAACCGTCGTCATCTTGGTAGCCATCGACGTCCTCCCGATCGTTGGGACATTTGTCCTGATCGTCGGCAAAGAAATCCTTGTCGTTGTCCGGATCTGGGCAGCCGTCGTAGTCGTCGAACTGATCGTTGTCCTCGGACTCCTTCGGACACTTGTCCACCGAGTTGAGCAAGCCATCGCCATCGGTGTCATCGACGCCGTAGCCGGGATAGTTCGTGTTGGCGAGATCGGTGGCCGCGGGGGTGAACGACAGCACCGCGATCCCGCGCACTTCCGGAGTCCCCAGGCCGGTGTTCAATCCGCGGCCACCGGCGAGCCCGAGCGAGATCCTGCGCTCGAGCTGAAACTGCGCGCCGACCAAGAACTCGAACATCGTCAGCGTCGCGAGCTTGCCGCGCGAGTTGCCCGTCGCTGGACGCATGCGCTTACCAAACGGAATCACTTCGCCGAACGCCTCACCCGTCACCACGACCGAATCAAACAGCCGGAGCGATACGCCGGCGCCGCCGGTGAATCCGCTGCCCTGCTCGATGTTGGCGAACTCGGCATCCTTGCGCGCGACCGCACCCGCGTTCACCGACAACCAAAACCGCTTGGTCGGAACGACGGTCATGAGTCCGAGTAACCGAGCGGTCGGAAAGTTCACGCCGGCGAACTTTCCATCGGTTGCGGTCGGTAACGTCGCGTGCAACCCGACGCCCAGAGAGATCCGGGCGGCGGTCAGCAGTCGCGCCTTGCCGTGCAGCGTGAGATCGCCACGCGACGTCCCACTCGGCGGCGGAACCCCCACCATCGTGTCGTCGCCCTCTTGGACATACATCGGCAGTCGCGCGCCGGCCTCGAATCGATTCAAGAAGGCATATGCACCGCCGAGCTCGATCGTGGTCCGCCGTGTGATCGCCAGGTGCGGAGGTTGGTCGCCGTAGCTGAGCACGAGCGGATTTGTCGAGTACGAGAACAACGCGTTTGCGATCCACGCGCCATTGGTACCAACCTCCGCGGGTTGCACCTGGAAGCCGTTGCCAGCGGTCGACGGCGCCGGGTTGAACAGGGACAGATCGAGGTTGCGCGACGACTGGGCGTGCGCGCTGTGTACGCCGACCCCGGTGGTCACGAAGATCGCGACGATCGCCGCTACCACCCCGGTCATTCTCCGGCGCCTCCGCATCGCCCACAACACACCGAGCAACACCAGCGCTCCACCGCTAGCATCGCCGGTGCTAGCACAGCCACCACTACCGTGTGCATCGACGAACACGCCGTGGCCGCGGATCGTCACCTCCGCTTGCGGCTCCGGATCCATGTCGAGGAACAGCAGCGCCTTGGTCTCGAAGTCACCCTCGAGCGTCGGCGTGAACGTGATCGCAAACCGCGCGGTGGTCGCCGGCGCGAGGTCGAGATCCATCGGCGATCCGGGGATCGAGAACACGCTGCCATCCGCGAGCTGGATCGCGCGGATCCGGAACCCGTTGTTAGGATCCATGCTGGTCACCGCGAGGATGTCGGGGACCGTCAGCGGGATGCCGATGCCGCTATAGCCGACGTCGATCACCGGATCGCTGATCGTGACGTTGCGATCGATTCCGTTGCCGTTGAGCAACACCATCGCCATCGGGGTGTCCGACGTCGTGTTGTCATCGTTCATGATCACCAGCTCGCCGGTGGGTGCAACGCCAGCCATCTTGGGATGGAACCGGACGTTGAAGGTGTGGGTCGCTCCGCCGGGAACATCGACAGGATTCGGATCGACGAGCTCCCAGATGTCGCTGTTGCTGACCATCACCGCAGAGATCCGCAGCGTCGCTTCGCCGGTGTTGGTGATCATCACCGGACGCATCGGCGCCGCGTCACCGGGATTGCGGAACGTGTCGGGGAACACAGGGGTCGGTCCGAGCGCGATGTGACGATCGATGCCGCGACCGCTGATCGTGATCATCTGCATCGCCGGGCCGCCGAGGATGCCGGCGATGTTGTGGCTGAGGATGATCTGCTCCTCCTGGCCCGCGGCGCGCTCCATCGTCGGCGTATAGGTCACCGGGATCGTCACCATTCCACCCGACGGGACGGTCTGGTTCGACGGCAGCGCCAGCGTGAATGCAGGTCCAGTGGTTCGTGCGAACCCGGTGAGATCGAGCGGGCCCTCCCCGGTGTTGATGATCCGGATCGTCTTGGTGATTGGTCCGGTGTCGATGTCCACCGCGCCGAATTCGACGGTGATCATCGGAACGTCATCGACCGTCGTCGATAACATCGCGGTCGTCGAGACCGCCGCGAGATCGACCGTACGGGTCGGGTTCATCGCGAGGTCGCTGGTCACGGTCACCGTCGCTCCCATCACGCCGACGCGATTGGCTGGGTTGGCGATCACGGTGACTTCGAGCAGCTGACCGGCCGCAAGTGACTGCGGTAGTGGCGCGTTGGTACCGGTGCCGACGCCGCACACCGCCTTGCGCACCACGCCGCCGGGCGGAACGCTGAGCTCGTTGGACATCGTCCCCACGTCGGGAGTGATCGACAACGCGGAGATCGTCAGCGCACTCTCGTCGGTGTTCACGATGCAGAACGTGCGCGATAACGTCGTGTCGAACCGCAGCTCGCCGAAATCGATCGCGGATGGGGTGACGTCGAATCCGGTGGTGAGCCCGTCGCCGCTGATCGTCACCTCGGTCGAGGTCGCGATCGCGCTGCCCCACGTGCCAGCGAACGTGATCTGGATCGTTCCGCCGGCGTTGCCATCGGCCGGAGCGAATCGCACGGTCACCGTCGTGCTCGCGCCTGCGGCGAGGCTGGCCGGGAACGCCGGTGCCGTGACCGAATAGCCTGCGGTGGTGTTGCTCAACATCGCGGTGATGTTCGAAACCGCGACGTTGCCGTTGTTGGTCAGCGTGAAGTTGTGAGTTTCGATCTCGCCCTGGCGCACGCCACCGAAGTCGAACGTCGCCGGGCTGATCGTGAGTTGATGACCGGAGCACGTCAGTCCCACGTTGATCTGCGCGCCGGCCGACGAATTACTCGTGATCCGGAAGTTGCCCGGGCGGTTACCGAACGTCGTGGGCTCGCACGCGAGCGTCCATGCCACGCTCTCCGAAGGGCCGAGCACCGTAGGCGAGCCGGCGGTCGGCGTCGGCCCCGCGAGGATGTTGTAGTCGGCAGCGCCCGCGGTCAGCGCGGCGGCGGTAATCGAGAGATCGGAGGTGCCGGTGTTGGTCACGGTGACCGATTGACCCGCGCTCTGGGTTCCGACCTCGACAGTGCCAAACGCCAGCGACGTTGGATCCACGCTCGCGGTGGGTGACACGCCGGTACCCGCCAGCGTGATCGTGAGCGTGCCGTTGTCCGGGTCGTTGCTTGTGACCACGATCGTCGCCGACTTCGCGCCGACCGATGATGGGGCCATCGTCACCGTCAACACCGCGTCGGCGCCCGGGTTGACCACGCACGCGGTAGAACACGCGGGGCTCACGCTGAACATGCCCGGGTTGGTGCCGCCTTTGGCGAGGGTGAAGCTGAGGTTGACGTTGCCATTGTTGGTGAGCGTGACGGTCTGCGGCGCGCTGGTATCGCCGACCAGGACGTCGCCGAAGTTCAGCGCCGTCACGTCCGGGCTGACATCCGCGCGTCCCGCTTCGCACGTGAGCGTCGATTGGTTGTCGCCGCCGCCGTCGGTATCGCTCGCGAACGAGACGGTCGCGGTTTGCGTTCCCGTGCCATTCGCCGGCGGGTGACAGCGCACGGTGACCGTCCGATTCGGTGGCAATGTGTTGGCAGTGGGGGTGCACGTGGTCGCTCCTGCGGCGCAACCGTTGCTCGCCGCGAACGAGAACCACGTGCTCGCTTGCGTGATCGTCGCGGTGCCGAGCGTCAGCGTGCCAACCGGTGCGCTCGCCGTATTCGAGATCGTGATGGTCTGCGCAGGCGATGTGTCGCCGGTGTCCACGGTTGCGAAGTCGACGTCGGTGACGTCGATCAACGCGTTGGTTCCGATGCCGGTGAGCGCGACGACCTCGGTGTCCTCGATCGGGTCGTTGCCCTTGATCTCGAGGTTGGCGGTTTGCGTGCCGCTCGACGACGGATTGAACACGACGATCACCGACAGGTTGGTGTTGGGGGCCACGGTCTGCGGCAACATCGAGGGCGACATCACCGTGTAGTCACCTGGATCGGCGCCCGACATCGTCAGAGACGAGATCGTCAGCGGCAGCTCGCCGGTGTTGCGCACGATGACCGTTCGCGTCGAGGTCAGCGTTGCTGCGTTGGCGACGCGGATCGATCCGAAATCCACAGGGGATGAGGTCGTGACACTGAGCTCGGGCGCCTGCCCGGTGCCGGTGACGACGAAGCTGGTGGTTCCGGGAATCACCTGTTTCGCGATGATGTCGACGCGACACGACACCGTGCCGCGGGTCGTCGGCGCGAAGCCGGCTTTGATATTCACACCGGTTCCCGGCATGAATTGCGGAGGAATCACGATGTTCGTATTCGGCATGAACGTGAACTCGCCGGCGTGAGCGCACGTCGGATCGACCACGATGTCGGCGAGCTCGGAGAACGTCGCGCCGGGATTCGACAGCAGGCCGTCGACCGATCCGGACGATCCAACCGCGACGGTTCCGACGTCGAGCGGATTGGGGGTCATGGTTGGAGCGGCGGTTACGGCCGATGACACCGTCATCACCGCAGCCAACGTCACGAGCGCAAGCCAACGAATCGAGATCATCTGCCGCTCCAATGCATGTGCCAGGAGTTGCTGCCAACCCGGCGCAAAGCGCCGGCAATCGTACCTTGCCGGGGCGGGGCGACGAAAGCGGGACGGGGCGTGTAGGATGCGCCGATGACCGAGACCCCAACTGGACTCAAATACGACGACACGGTGACCGGTACGGGCGCCAGCCCCTCGCGCGGACAGACGTGCGTGATGCACTACACCGGCTGGCTCTGGCAGAACGGGGCCAAGGGCTCGAAGTTCGACAGCTCCGTCGACCGCGGCGCCCCATTCGAGTTCCCGCTGGGCATGGGCCGCGTGATCAAGGGTTGGGATGAGGGTGTCGCGTCGATGAAGGTCGGCGGCAAGCGAACCCTTTTGATTCCCCCCGGCCTTGGCTATGGCGAGCGCGGTGCGGGAGGGGTCATTCCGCCGGGAGCGACGCTGTTGTTCGAGGTCGAGCTACTCGGCGTGCGTTAGTTGCCGCCGCTGCATGCCGTGAGCTGATCGAGAGAGCGTGCAGCTAGCGCACAGTCGAACCGCTCGCGGGGAAGTGTCATGCACTCGTCGACGTAGGCGCGCAGCTTGCCGCGTGCCTGCTCGCGTTCGGTCGCCGTGGTGGGCGGATCGTCGCGGCGCTCGTTGGTCGCGAGCTCGATGGCGTGTCCAGCCAATGCCTCGCATTCGCGTTGACTTGGCGGAGCCGCGGCGATCGTGCCCGCGTCGCGCGGGGACCGATCTGGTGCGGGTTTGCTCGGTGTGGTCGTTCCACTCGAGCACGATGCGACCGCGATCCAGATCAGCCATCTCATGTCGCCATCGATGTTAGCGTGTCGCCATGGTGCGTCGTGACGAAGACGGACGCCTCGTTGTCAGGGACGACGGGAAACCGGCTTCATGCTGTGAAGATCCAACGGGTGCAAGTCCCGTCTCGGTAAGCGGTAACGCGCCGAGTAGCAGAGCCACGACACGACCCGAGAGGGACGTGGACGAAGCTGGCCGACGAAAGCCCGTGAACCAGGGAAACCTGCTCAGCGGGGAGCGAGTACGCGGGCCGCAACATGAAGTGAAACCTGCAGCCTCGAAAGACTCACAATCCGAGGGCCGAGCCGGTCATGTCACGGCGAAGGCAACACCGAAGGCGCAGGCCGGAGGCCTCGGCGGGGTACGGGGAGCAGCACGTGTACAAGGATCGTCACGGAACACGGGAGATCCGTCTACGCTGCCGCGGTCACGGCAAGGTGGCTCGTATAAGCCCACGGCGAAATCGAGCACTGCGCAGCGGAAGTCCGAGGGGACCAAAACACCGACGAGGATCGTGACGAATAACGCGATCGGAGGGAGGGGTCCCTGGGGTGGTCGTGTCGACGGAGAAGGAACGCGCAAGGGCATGGACGCGAAGCGTCCCAACTTCCCCGTCGGGCGAAGACCCGGCGAAAACGTGCGACGCCTTCAAGGTCGATTGCGAGAGGTGGCCAAGCAGCAACCGGGACGGCGATTCCATGCGCTGTACGACCGCATCTACAGGAGTGACGTCCTGTACGAGGCATGGGACGCGGTGAGAAAGAACCAAGGCTCCGCGGGCGTCGACGCCCAGACGATCGTGGAGATCGAACAGTATGGGGTGGAGCGCTTCCTCGAAGAGCTCCAGACCGTGCTGCGCGAGAACGCGTACCGGCCGCAGGCGGTCCTGCGCCGGTACATCTCGAAGGCCGATGGAACGAAGCGGCCACGTGGGATACCGACGGTGCGCGATCGAATCGTACAGGCGGCGACGAAGCTAGTGCTGGAGCCGATCTTCGAGGTCGACTTCCGGGATTGCTCGTACGGGTTTCGGCCCGGCCGCACGGCGACTGACGCGCTGGAAAAGCTGCGGATCGAAGCGAACCGCGGCGGCAACCACGTGCTCGATGCAGACATCCGCGATTTCTTCGGCAGCCTCGATCAAGAGCGGTTGCTGACGCGGGTGGCGCGGAGGGTCAGCGACCGACGGGTGATCAAGCTGGTCAGGCAGTGGCTCCAAGCGGGGGTGATGGAGGGCGGCAGGGAGACGACGAAGCTCAGCGGGGTACCGCAGGGTGGAGTGATCTCTCCGCTGCTTTCGAACATCTACCTCAGCGCATTCGACGATGAATGGCACAAACGGTACGCGCGATTGGGCGTGCTGGTGCGCTATGCGGACGACTTCGCCGTGATTTGTAAGACGGCGAACGACTGTCGAGAGGCCGAGCGTCGCGTGAAGAAGATCCTCGCGGAGCTCGAGCTGGAGTTACACCCGGACAAAACGAGGCGCGTCGAGCTGAGCTGGGGTAAGCAAGGCTTCGACTTTCTCGGCTGCACGCTGCGAAAGCGATTCTCCGGGCCCGTGTGGGAGCGAAGCGGTCAACGCCTCTACTTCCTCCAGCGGCACCCGTCGATGAAAAGCATGAAGCGCGTGCGGCAACGCGTGAAAGAACTGACCCACCGAGGCCGCTGTCACGAGGACCCGCGCGACGTGATCGCCGTGCTCAATCCCGTGCTGCGCGGTTGGGGCCAGTACTTCTGCACCGGAAATGCCACGGACCAGTTCAACGACGTCGACCAGTATGTGGCTCGTCGGCTCAAGAAGCTGCAGGTGCAGCGCAAGGGTCGTCACCTCAGATGTGGTGAAGCACGTCGTTGGACTCCGCACTACTTCTACGCCCTCGGGCTGCACCGTCTCCTTGGCTCCATCAAGTATCCGGAGGCTCCGTAATGCCGCCTCTCGTTAGACCACCCGTAAGCCGTGTGCGGGAAATCCGCATGCACGGTTTGAAAGGGGGTCTTGCTGTCACCCGTCGAGAGACGGGAGAAGGTTAGATCTACCAATGGCGCTGTGGTTCGCCGCCTTGCTCGGCCTGGTTCAGGGCCTGACTGAATTCATCCCGGTCTCGTCGACGGCACATCTCCGGATCCTCCCGGCGCTGTTCGGCCAACTCGATGCCGGCGCACCGTTCACGGCGGTCATCCAGCTCGGCACGCTGCTCGCCGTGCTGACCTATTTCGCCAAGGATCTGGTCGCGTTTCCGGTCGCGATGGTTCGTGCGCCGAGCAGCCTCGAAGGCAGGCTGCCATGGTTGCTGGCCGCGGGCACGGTGCCGATCGTGATCGCCGGTCTGCTACTGAAGAAGCAGATCGAAGGCGATCTGCGTTCGCTTTACGTTATCGCGGCCGCGCTGATCGGTGTCGGCATCGTGATGATCGTCATCGACCGGATCGCCAGCGGGCGCGATGACCATCGTACGCTGGCGAGCATCACGCTGGCCGACGCGTTGATCGTCGGGCTCGCGCAGACCGTGGCGCTCGTTCCAGGCGTGTCGCGTTCGGGTGCGACGATCTGCATGGCGCTCTTACTCGGGTTCTCGCGCAGCGACTCGGCTCGGTTCTCGTTCCTCCTCTCGATTCCTGCGATCGCGGGCGCCGGAATCTTCGAAGCGCGTGAAGCGTTCCGGGTGCTCGGCCGTGACGCGCTCCCCGCGCTGGCGGTCGGAACCAGTGTCGCGGCGGTGACCGGCTATGTGTCGATCGCATGGCTGCTCAAGTGGCTCGGTTCACATAACCTCGTCGGGTTCGCGGTGTATCGAATCGTTGCTGGCCTCGCCCTGCTCGCTGCGGTGTTGCGGGGGCTGGTGTAGGTCCAATCGGCACTAGCTTCAATAACTGGATTGCCAGTTGCCGTGAAAGTCCGCACGCGTGGCGGCGTTGCGCAGCGAGTCCTGTTAACCTCGAACCGTCCGTCTACCGAGGGGACCCGATGAGATTAGTTCGCCTGGTTTCGCTACCTCGCTGGTCCTGGCTTGTGACCATCGCGCTGGCGCTCGCGACGTTTTCCACGCCGGCGTTTGCACAAGCGCCGAACTGTCCTGCCGCCAAGCCGGGCAAGTACAAGGTGAAGATCGACTCGGCGCCGCAAGGCGCGGTTGTCTACATCGGAGACAAAGCGTGTGGCGCGATCGGCGCGACGCCGTGGAATGGATCGCTACCCGCGGGAGATCTCGCGGTGATCCTCGAGGCGACCGGATACGAACCCGCGACGCGGACGTTCAAGGTCGCGAAGGTCCGCAAGGTCCAGGAGCTGTTCGTTCCGTTGGTGAAGAAACAGGATCCGCCGCGGATCGACGTTCGGGCGGATGCCGACAAGAACGTGTTCGGCGCGACGGTGATCGTCGATGGCCAAGCGCAAGGCCAGGCCCCGATGGTCATCACGACCACGCCGGGCCGCCATCTCATCGAGCTCCGCAAGGACGGGTTCGAGCCGCTGTCGCAGTGGATCGAAGTGCAGCTGAACCAAACGCAGACGATGGCGCCGACGCTGAAAGAGATCGCGAAGCCCAAATACGGAACCATCATCGTCGAGGCCGATGTCTCCGATGCCGAGGTCTACATCGATGGCAACAAGCACCCCGACAACACGCCGGCGGTGATCAACAACGTGATCGAAGGGGTCCACGTCGTCGAGGTGCGCAAGGCGCCCGGCTTGCCGTGGAAGCAGACCATTCAGGTCACCGCTAGCCAGCAGACCAAGGTGCGCGCCGAGCTCGCAGCGCTCATGAACGGCGGCGTCGGCGTCGTCCGCGTGCTGTCCGATGCACAAGGCGCTCGCGCGTTCATCGATGGTACCGACATGGGGCCGGTCCCGGTGGACATCAAGGATGTGAAGGCTGGCGACCACATCATTCAGGTCAAGGCGCCCGGGTTTCAGACGGCCGAGCGCCAAGTCACCGTCGCCGCCGGCAGCTCCCAGGTCGTGAAGTTCGATCTCAACACCGAGGGCTCCGGCGAAGAGGGCTTGCTCAAGGTGGTTTCGACGGTGCCCGAAGCCGAGGTGATCATCGATGGCGCCACGGTCGGCAAGGTGCCCCAGGAGAAGCGGCTGGCCGCCGGCGAGCACCTCGTGCTCGTGCGGCTCGCGGGACGCAAGAACTTCGAGCAGAAGGTCCGGATCGAGCCGGGACAGACGGTAACGCTGCAGGCCGAGCTTCCGGCGGTCGGACGGTTGCGCATCCTGTCGACGCCATCGGCCGCGACCGTGACGATCAATGGTCTGCCGGCGACCGACGCGTCGGGCAATCAGGTCAAGACCCCGATCGACATCGACGTCGAGGTCGGCGAAACGGTGGTGCGGATCGAGATGCCGGGCTACCAGGCGTTCGAGCAGACGCTCAACATCGAGGGTGGCAAGACTCAGGTGATCACGCGCGAGCTTGCGGCTGCAGGTCAGAGCGAGGCGGAGCGCGAGGTCGAGCAGCGTGGCCTGTCGTCGTTTGGTGCGCGCACGCTCGGCCGCAACCGCTCGGTAGTCGACTTCGATGCGGGCTATCCGTATTTCTTGAACGGCAGGGTCACGGTGGGCGCCGGCAAGCTCGCCAAGCAGTTCGGATTCGACGCCAACGTCAGCGTTCGCTCGATGTTCGCGCGCACGGACCTCGGCATCGGCGGCCGGATGATGGTGGCGGACGAGAGTCCGTTCTCGGCGGCGATCTTCACGAGCATCTGGTGGGGCAGCAAGCTGCTCGATGATTCGCAGCGCAACGGCCTGACCTGGGACGTCGGCGCGCTCGCGTCGTTGACCGCGCTATCGCACGTGACGATCACGGGGCGGGTCTACCTGAACATGTGGAGCGATCGGCATTGTCCCGAGCTCGATTCGTCGAACACCGGCGATCCCGAAACCGCCGGGTTCACCGGCAAGCCGATCCATATCTGCCGGCAGTATCGCAACACGATCGAGAACATGGGCTCGAACCAGCTGTCTGCCGCAGAGCGCCGCGAGGTCGAGGACCTCACTGGAAGCAGCGGTGACGGGTTTTTCGGACGCGAGGAAGGCATTCGGTTCATGGCAAGCGTGATCGCCGAGGTGGCGGTCTACCAGCGCTGGAACGTATACGGGATCCTCGAGGGTGCTCCGTTCCAATCGCAGCGCGCGCTGTTCACGCAGAAGTTTGCGCACTCGATGTTCGAGACCGATTACAACCTCTATCTGCGGCTCGGGCTGTCGTACAAGTTCTGAGCGGCGTCGGACGCGATGAGCGACAGCTCCACGCTGCACCGCCGATCGCGAGCGCACCGCATAGCTTGAGTGCCCCGCGGCGGGTTTGCGCATTCGACCGGTCCGCCATGTCGCCAGCATCTCATGGCCGTCGTGCGGTGTGGATCGCGCCAATTCACTCGCATGAGGCGCCGAACGACTTCTGCCGCCGCGCGTCGGCGGTGAATCGTCCTACATCACGGCACCGTAGCTCATGCGTTTCGTTGCCATCGCATTCGGGTCGACGCTTGTCGCGTGTACGTTTCAGCTGCCGCCGGCGATCGAAGATCCGCAGCTGCTCGATGCAGGGAAGCCGCCGAAGACCGATGGCGGGATGGGTATGCCGACAGGGCCGACCGACGCGCCAGGGATCGACGCGCCAGGGATCGACGCGCCCGTGCAGTGTGGCGCCCTCGCGCCGTTTCACACGCTCGATCCCGTCGCCGGGTTCGCGACTGCCGAGATGGAGGGCGTCGTACGACTGACCTCCGACGAGCTCACGATGTATTTCTCGGGGACAGATCTGTTCGTGGCGAAGCGGGCGAATGTCACCGACACGTTTGGCCCGCGCGTCGCGCTCGGAGTGAACTCGGCGAGCGCGGCTGATTACGATCCGTTCGTTTCGAGCGATGGACAGACCCTACTGTTTGGCTCGAGCCGCGCTGATCCGGTGGTGCGGCTGTGGCGCGCGACGTGGTCATCCGGCGCTCACGACTTCGTCAATCCAATCGCGCTGCCCGCGATGGCGGCGACGACGTCCACCGAAGACGAACGCCAGCCGTTCGTGTCGACCGATGGCGAGGAGCTGTGGTTCAGCTCGACGAGCACGAAGCCAGGCACCAAGGGCGGCGCCGACATCTGGTACGCGAAGCGGACGTCCACCGGCTGGAGCAACGCCACGATCGTGCCAGCGCTCAATTCGAGCTTTCACGACTGGCTGCCGACGCTGAGCGCCGATCGACGGACGATCTACATCGCGTCCGAGCGCCCGCTGCCTGGATCGACGACGTCGGGCACCTATCACATCTGGCGATCGCACCGAGCGACGGTCGTCGATCCTTGGCCGGCGCCATCGCCGGTCGCCGAGCTCAACGCGAGCAGTCATCACAGCGTCCCCGGCTGGCTGTCGCCCGATGGATGTCGGCTGTACTACTCGCGCAACGTGCTGAACTATTCGGATGCCGACATCTATATGGCCGATCGATCTTAGGGCCGCGGCTCGACGGGTGCGAATGCGATCACCGAATAGGCGATCGCAGTTTGTCGACCGGGGTTGTGATAGCCGTGGCGCTGATCGCCGCGAAAACTGACCACGTCGCCCTCGGCCAGCACGTAGCGCTCACCGGCAACCGCCAGCTCGACGGTGCCGCGCTCGCACGTCAGGTACTCGCGCGTGCCTGGCGTGTGGGGCACGCCGGCCATGCGTGCGCCGGCGGGCAGCTCCATGCGCTCGAGATCGAGACCGGGTAACGATTCGGGCAACAGCCGCCGCACCGCGACATCGCCGCGCTGGCGCACCGGCAGCGCGCTCGCCTTGAGGTGCCGCGCACCCGGACGTGGCGAGCCGAGCAGCTCGTCGAGCCGGACCTGCAGCGCGTTGGCGACCTTGATCAACACCGCGAGCGTCGGGTTCGCCGAGCCAGACTCGAGATGCGTCCACGTCGCACGCGGGATCCCCGCGGTCTTCGCGATCTGTTGCTGCGACAGCCCGCGCGCTTCGCGGATCGCCTTGATGTTGCTCGCCAGGTAGTCGGGCTCGCGGCTCATGGTCAGAGGATGAGCGTAACCGACAATGGATTGCCGGCGAGCTAGCTCGTGTAGTCGAGCGCTGAAGGCTTGCCAGCTGTCCAATCGCATTGCCAGCTGCGCTCATCATTGCCGCCGTCGAACCAGAGCTCGACGCCACCGGCGTCGATCCAAATCAGCTCTACCTCCAAATGCGCGATCTCGTCCGCAAACGGCGCGAATTCACGACTGCCAGCTTCGCTGTCGAGGAATCGCCTGATCGCGTCGAGGAGCTCGTCGAATGACGACAGCAGCTGCTGAGCTTGTCGAAGCTGGTCTGGATCTGGGCTCAGGTCTCCTCCAACGAGAAACCGGATATCGCGACCCCTCAACGAAACAGTCGAAACCCAGTGCTTGCCATCGTACGTCAACGTTCCGAGCAGCGGATCTGTGAGCGTGTGGACAGTTGCGTCGAACCGACGTCCGGCGATCACCATCGCCGCGGTGAACGCGAGCGCGATCGTCGCCACCGTAGCTAGTGCGATCAGTGCGGCGACCGTCGTATCGCGCGGCAAGTAGCGGAAGAACGCGATCCAGCCCGCGATGAACGCCACAGGGATCGTTGCCCAGGCCAGGCCCTCGCGCCGGCTCCAGCGCTTCGACTGCCGCGATCGGTTCATTGCGGACGCGACACTAGGACCGCTACGCGATCAATTGCAACGACGAAGTGATCACGACGACCGTGCGTAGCGGCGCTACTTGGCGAACAGCGGATCCCGCAGAGCGCCGCGACGTGACGGTGGTTCGCCACGCTAGCACCCCGCCTATGGCGGCGGCGAGGATGGCGGCACTGTTGGTCACTAGGCGCGCGAGCGTGAACGAATCAGCGCCGGCCGCGAGATGTTGGATCCACAGCTGGGCCACCGACGCTACGAGTGCGACCACACCGAGGATGACGGCAGCTACCGCCCATCGTGCACGCACGATCGTGCCGATGATGCCGAGCAGGCACGATGGCAACGCGAGGGCGGCGAGCGATCGAATCATCGTCGGATCTGGTGCCGGGAACACCGAGATCAACAGCGCAGCGAACATCCCGCCCAGCTGAAGCGCGAGACTCCAGCCTGGCTTCGAGAGCTCGCGACGACGCCACGGTGCGATGAATGCAAGCGTTCCCGCCGCCCAGACCAACCACAACGGATGGCTCTCGTACCGGAGCGTGGCGATCGCGATCGGCACCATGAGAAATCCGATCGCGCCGATCACGATCGGGCGCGCCCACGACAGCCGTGCCGCGAGCGCGAGCGCGACGATCGCGCACAGCGCGAGCTCAACGCCCAAGCCGCCACCGTGAGATCGTACCGCGTCGACCAGTGCGAGCACGATGACTGGAACCAGCAGCACCGCAGAGCTCCATGCACGACCACGCGACAGCGTTGCGCCGAATGGCGACCGGACGCATGTGAGCTCCCGCGCGATCGCGCAAGGCTCACCCATCCGCCGCGTGGCCTCAGCGATCGCATCGTCGATGGTCAGGTCGGCGTCGCGAAGATCATCGATCAGCGAGCGCAGATGAGCTTCGATCTCGTCGAGATCGGACGGCCCGAGCTCTCCGCCCGCCGTGAGCTCGGCGAGATATCTCGAGATCGCGGCGTCGATCCGCGCTTGCTGTGGAGCGGTGGCCTCCGCCATCGTCACGACCGCCCGGCCTTGGCGAGCGCGCTGTGGACGACCTCCCACTGTCGACGCTCGGCGACCAGCGCGCGCCGACCTTCGGGGCGCAGTCGGTAGTAGCGACGCTTGCGGCCGTTTTCGCCGACATCTTCGTACGCCTCGATCAACTCCTGATCCGCGAGCCGGTGAAGCACCGGGTACAGCATTCCCTCCGACCACGCGAGCTCTCCGCCGGAGAGCTCGCGTACCTCTTGAATGATCGCGTAGCCGTAGCTCGGGCCTTTGCTCAAGATCGATAACAGCAGCGGGGTAGCCGACGCGGCCACGAGATCCTTGCTGATTCGGGGCGCCGGCTGTTTGCTGCGTAGCCTCATGGCGCGATGCATAGAACTGCTATGCAACTAAGTCAACGCGAGATTTGTCATGGGGTGATGAAGCGCACGGCGCCAACAACGCCAGATACGCCGAACGCTCACGTACGATCAGGACCGCAGCACCGACGACCAGGGACGTCGCCAGCAGCGTCGCAGGTCGCGGCAGGCCGAAGCACCAGTCGATCATGGCGACGTTGGATGCGACCGCCAGGTACAGCGGGTAGCCGATCCGAGCCGTTCTCGGTACCATCACCAACAGTCCGACCGCGAGCTCGGTCACAGCGATCGCCAGCGCGTACGGCCGCGAATAACCGAAGAAGTACCAGACCAACGTTACCGGCGACACGTCCGACATCGGTGCGTCGAGCTCGAACTGGATGAACTGCGTGCCGGCGAACTTCGCGACCGCGTAGAGCACGAACACCAGGCCAAGGGTGGTTGCCAGCACACGATCGAACCAGCGCGGCGGCGAATGCGGCCCGCGATTCACGGTGCGCCTACAAGCTTGGCGACCGCTGTTTTGAACGAACGATCACGTGCGCACGCGTGGCTCATGATTCCCTTGATCAGCGGGCCAATCTTGGTGCCGTAGTGCTCGAACGCCCACGCCGTGGCTTGCTCGTCCGCACGTGTCCGTCGATCGACCCGAGCCGCTTCCGACAACACCGAGCCGGCGTCGCGCACCGCGTCGCCCACGCTGTTCGCGGCTGCTTTGCAATCGCGCTGACCGCGAATCGCTTCGTCGAGGGCGATCAGGGTTGCGAGCAGCCGATCCATCACACGAATGTCGGATTCGCTGATCGCAGCGGGCCGCGACGGTGCCGCCGACGAACCTGACGCGTCGGGTGTGACGACGACGGGAGTGGCGGTGGCCTGGTTCGGCGAAGGCGAGTGCTCGCTTGGTGGAGTGCTGTCGTGCGCGCACGCCCCGATGGCGAGCAACCCGGCGAACACGAAATTGGTCCCGGTGATGGCGATCCGCGCGCGTCTGGCGGCGTAGGTAACGTTGGCTTGATGCCTCATAGCGCAAGGCATAGAACCGCGATGTATCAACGTCAAGCTGAAAGCATAGCGGTGTTAGGTATATTGGGTTCAGTCCGGCAAACTCGCCGTGAGGCCACGGATTGGCGGCATGCCAATGCATTGGCAGAAGTGATGACATGTTGGCGAAGCGGATTACGCTGCGGCCATGTCGAACCTTCAAGGACAAGCAGCGCTGGTGACCGGAGCCAGCCGGGGACTGGGACGTGCAGTGGCCGAAGCGCTAGCGGGTCGTGGCGTTCGTGTGGCGATGGTTGCGCGCCATGCGGGCCCGCTGAACGATGCGGTCGCGACGATTCGCGCGCGCGGCGGTATTGCGCATGCCATCGTCGGTGATCTCGCGAGCAGGGACGCGATCCATCGCATCGCCGGGCAGGCGCAGGGGCTAGTCGGCGACATCGGGATCGCCATTCACAACGCCAGCTCGCTCGGCCCGACGCCGCTGCGCCTGCTGCTGGATACCGAGTGTGAGGACCTCGCGGATGTGCTCGAGACCAACCTGGTGGGCCCGTTTCGACTGACCAAGATCCTCGCGGGCGCGATGGCGATCCGCGGCGATGGCGTGATCGTCCACATCAGCTCCGATGCCGCGGTCGAAGCGTATCCGCGGTGGGGCGCGTACGGGATCTCGAAGGCCGCGCAGGATCAGCTGAGCCGGATCCTCGCCGCCGAGCTGGAGGGCACCGGTGTGCGCGTACTCGCGATCGATCCCGGCGAGATGGATACCGCGATGCATGCTGCGGCGATACCAGACGCCGATCGCGCGACGTTGCAACGCCCCGCGGTCGTCGCATCGCGGATCGTCGAGATCCTCGAGCACCGCGAGCGGATCACTAACGGTTCGCGGATCGTGGCGCCTAGCTGGAGGGCGTCATGAGGCTCGCCCCGGTCGCTCGCCGGCCGAAATTCGACGCCGCAGAGCGCGCACGATCGCGCGGCGGAGCGTTCGCGTTGCGGACCAGCGAAGTGGCGAGGCGCGACGTGAGGCTGGTGGTCGTGAGCGATCGCGAGCCCGCACTGGCACGATTCGCCGATGTCGCGACCCTGCTTCGCGCGGGTGACGTCGTGGTGGTCAACGACGCCGCGACGCTGCCGGGCTCACTGCGCGGGAGGACTGACGACGGCGGCGAGCTCGAGCTGCGGCTGTCGGGACCGGTCGAAGGCACGCGGCTGACCGGTGTGTTGTTTGGTGCCGGCGATCATCGGACGCCGACCGAACGTCGGCCTGCGCCGCCTGCACTGGCGATCGGCTCGCAGATCCGGTTCGCGGCGTTCGACACCACCCTCGTCGAACGCGCAGGCCGTCGGGTTCAACTCGCCGCAAACTGCGATCCTGACGCGTTATGGCACGCGATCTATGCCGCAGGGGCACCGATCCAGTACGCCCATCGCGCCGACGCGTTGCCGCTGTGGTCGGTGCAGACCTCGTACGCCGCGCGTCCGTGGGCGGCGGAGATGCCATCTGCCGGGCGCCCGGTGACCTGGGAGGTGATCCTGTCGCTACGTCGTGCAGGGATCGCGATCGCTTCGCTCACCCATGCAGCCGGATTGTCATCGACCGGTGACGATGAGCTCGATCGCCTACTGCCATGGCCGGAGCGCTACGAAATTCCGGGTGTGACCGCGCACGCGATCGCGAGCGCTCGCGGGCATGGCGGTCGTGTGATCGCGGTCGGTACGACCGTGGTGCGTGCGCTCGAAGCAGCAGCCACCAGCGACGGCATTCGCAGTGGCACCGGGATCGCCACGGAGCGGATCGATGCGACGTCGGAGTTGCGGGTCGTCGATGGTGTGATCAGCGGTCTTCACGTTCCGGGCGAAAGCCACTTCGATCTGCTCAGCGCGTTGGCGCCGGCAGAGCGATTGCTGCGAGCTCTCGAGCTCGCGAGCGAGCACGGGCTATCGAGCCACGAGCTCGGTGATAGCTGTCTGATCGTTCGATGAGCGATCGTGATCGCCCACGGACGTACCAGGCGTGCCGCAGCCGTCGTCGTGGATGGAACGCGCGTTGATGACGGCTTACTTGGAGCCGGACATCATGCTGAGCAGCATCATCAGCTGCGCCGGCGACATTCCGCCGCCGCCACCGCCGCTGACCTGGAATGCGCCAGGCTGTGGTGGGGGAGGGGCGTAGCCGTAGCCGCCGCCGTAGCCACCTGGGGGAGGCGCGGCGCCGACATCGGCTTGGACCGGATTGCCGATTTGGACTTTGATCTCATCGCTGCCTTTGCATTTGCAGCCGCCGTTCACGTCGGCGAGATCGTCATCAGGGATCGCTTCAATAGCGGGGGTCGGAGCAAGGGGGGCTTTCCGCATGGCAGTCCCTTGTGCACCTGGGGTGCCACGACTCAGGGCATGAAATCCGCGGGTTACAGGGCGGCGTAAACCCCAGCTGTCACCCGCGGGAGGCAGTCCCAGGTAGCCACCCCCGATCGCGCGCCGCGGCGTGATGACGATCGCCTACCGCTCGCGGAGCCGGCGGAGCATCACTAATTGTCCGAGTGCGGCCGCGACCGCCGTCTCGACCCGCAGGATGGTTGGACCGAGCGATACCGGCTCGAATCCGCGCTCGACAAAGGTGTCGACCTCGCGTTGAATCCATCCGCCTTCCGGCCCGATCGCGAGCACCACCGGATCCTCCGACATCACGGTCTCCAGCGGCCGTGCCCCCGGATGTGCGATCAGCTTGGTGCGGGGAGGACCCGGCCATCGGCTGTCGAGCAACCCCATCAGCTTGGGATGGATCGCCATGCGCGGGAGGTGGGTAACGCCGCCTTGCTCGGCACCGAGCCTCGCCGCAGCGTTCAGCACCTCGGGCGATAGCCGCGGTGAGCCCAGATAACTCTTGTCGACGCGCCACGCGTTGGTGAGCTCGATCGACGCAACGCCGAACGCGGCCACTGCTTCGATCACGCGGGTGAGCACTTTGGGACGCGGGATCGCGAGCACCAGCTCGACGGGAAGCGGCTCGCTGGCCGGCTGCGAGAACGTCACCGCCAACCGAATCGTGGTGCCATCGTCTGCGAGCACGGTGGCCGAGCCGTGGTTGCCCCCGAGCAGGCCCGCGCGGACAACCTGGCCGGGCTGTACGCCGATCACCTTACGAAGATGTTCGGCACGCCGATCGCTGAGCTCGCACAGCTGATCGGCAGAGACTTCGTGAGGTTCGATGAGCAGAAGGTTCACGGGCGGACGCAGCGAGGCGCGGAGAACGGGCCGAAAACGCGAACGAGGGGTCGAGACCCCTCGTCGCATGTGCTGATCGGTTCGATCAGCGCGCTGGGCTAGTAGCCCGGCGGCGGTGGCGGCTGCTGGTCGCCACCCGGTGGCGGCGGAGGCGGCATCGGACCAGCCTCCGGCGGAGGCGGCGGGCCACCCGCGCCGTTGCACTGATAGTGGACGCGCCATGCCGTAGCGGTGCGCGTGCTGGTCGTCTGCGTCGTGCTGGTGTCGGTGCTGCTGCGACGGCCGCTGCGAGACGTCCGCGAGTCCTGCGCCGTGTCCTCGGCCACGATGGTGTCGGTGCCGATCGCCTCTTCACCTTCCTGCGTGATGGTGAAGTTGCCCGGCCCGCAGTGCGCCGACATCTCCTGGTTCGCTTGCTCCATCGCCTTGCCGCGATCGCCGTTGAGCTCGATGACTCCGCCGCTCTGGGTGCGTTGAATCACCTTGGCGCTTCCGCATGCAGCGAGTGTCGCGAGCACCAGACCTAATGAAAGCTTCCGTAGCATGTCGCGTCCCTTCTCCGTGTGACGGCCGTAAACGTCCCGACATTAGAACAGGCAGAGTGCGCGGGCAATGGCTTGACAGTCGTTAGAGCTGCGGCCGACCCTTCTGTCATGTCGGTGGCTTCGGTCGCGGCGCGCATCGAGCAAGTGACCGTGTTCGCCAACGGTGCTCGGGTACGGCGGGTCGCAACCGTTCCTGCGCCATTGCCGGAGCGCGTCCGCATCGTCGGTCTGCCACTTGCGGTGATCGACGACACCGTGCGCGTCGAAGTTGGTGGACCTGCGACCGCAACGCTGGTTCGGATCGGCCTCGAGAGTCCGCCCGCTTTTGACGCTGCGGCCGAGGACTCAGCCGAGCTGATGGCCGCGAAGACCCGGGCTGCGCACGCCGAGGCACAGGTCGTGCGACTCACCGCTGCGCTCGAAGTGATTGCACAAGGTCCCGTGGTGTCGGCCACCGATGATGTCGAGCAACCGTTGCCAAGCTGGGACGCGATCGTCGCGGCCCGACTCGCGACGGTCACCGTGCGCGCAGAGCGCGAGCTGGCGGTTCGCAGCGAGCTCGCCACGGCGCGTCGCGAGCTCGATGAAGCCAAGCGAGCACTCGACGCGGCGCTCGATCGCGAACGCCGCGCCGGCACCGCGCGTCCCGCCAAGATCCACGAGCTGCGCAAGCATCTCGAGCTCGACCTCGCGGTCGTAGCCGCCGGCGAGCTGGTGATCCACATCGATTATCAAGTGGCCGCGGCGCGGTGGGCGCCGAGCTACGTGGTCAGACTCGATGGCGACCACGCAGCGCTCGAGGTGCGCGCCGCGATCGCGCAGGACACCGGCGAGGATTGGTCTGCGGTCGCGCTGCGGCTGTCGACCGCAGAACCGGATCGGTTCTCGGTGCTCCCCGAGCTCGCGGCACAGCGGATCGGGCGCCGCCAGAGTCAGTTACCGCGCCGCGGGTTTCGGCCTGCGCCGAGCGACACCGATGCACTGTACGCCGACTACGATCGAGCGCAGCGCGCGCGGCGCCATCCAGCGGCAAGCCCGGATACCGCGACGTTCGTCGCTCAAGCGGTCGAACTCGAGCATGCGCTTGCCGATGAAGTCTGGGATGAGGACTCGTCCCGCGCGAAGCAAGCGTTTCATACGCCTCCGCTCGGCACCCCACTCAACGCGATCATCGCGGCGACGGCGGGTGGCACGGCGGGTGCGAGTGAGCGCACGCGGATCGCACCGATGCCAGTGTCACCGGTACGCCGCGCGGAGCCGGTGCTTCGGCAACGCCCCGCGCCGTCACCGCCGCCAATGCCAGGCGCGGCGATGGTGCAGCCGGCACCGCAGGCACCAGCCCCAGCGATGGCGATGCAAGCGTCGACCGTCATGGTGGGCTGGCCAGCCGCGCCCGTACCACGGCTCGACTACGGCAACCTGCGGATGGCGCGACCGACCTCGAAGGCGCGCGGCACGTTGGTTCCCGCAGCGCCCGATCGTCACGCAACGGCGGTCGCTCACGAGGTTGCTGCGGCGGTGACCCGCGTGACCTCACTCGCGTTACCGGCGGGATGTGTCGTCGAGTGGTCTCACTTGTATGACTATGCGTTCGAGACCGAAGGCGCCGTCGATGTTCGCGCCGACGGAGGGTGGCACTCGATCGCGGTGACTGCGCGCCCGAGCACGGCCAAGCTGCGTCACATCACCGTACCGCGCGAACAGCCCGACGCATTTCGCGTGGCGGTGATCGTCAATCCGTTCGCCGCGCCGTTGTTGCCGGGACCGATCGACGTCTATGACCGCGGCCGGTTCTTGGTCACCAGCCGGATCGACTTCACACCGCCACATGCGGTGCTCGAGCTCGGGCTCGGCGTCGATGCCAGCGTCAAGATCGCGCGCAACAGCGAGTTCCACGAAGAAGCCGCAGGAGTCCTGCGAGGCAGCTTGCGGTTGGTCCACGCGATCGCGATCGACATCGAGAATCTGTCGGGGCGCGCGATCGATCTGGAGGTTCGCGAGCGCGTTCCGGTCACGCGAGATGGCGACGACCACGTCGAGGTCGTGATCGGGCGCGTCGAGCCCGCGTGGGAGCGTTGGACCCCCGACGCCGATTCGCCTCACGCTCACCGGTTGCGCGGAGGTCATCGCTGGCGGCTCGCGTTGGCGGCCGGAGCGAAGCGTACGTTGCGCGCTGGTTACGAGGTCAAGATCGCCAACAAGCACGAGCTCGTCGGTGGCAATCGGAGAGAGTCATGAACGCGCCGATCGTCGCAGTCACCGTGCACGAAGATCGCGCGTCGGTCACCCGCCGGGCGGCGCTGCCGCTGGCAGCGGGTCAACACCGGCTGATGATCGAAAACGTCGCCGCGGTGCTCGCCGACAAGACGCTGACGGCAACGGCGCAAGGCGTCCGCATTCTCGACGTTCGCTGCGAACGCTACCTGGCACCTTGGCGAGATCCCGAGGCTGCCACCGAGACCGAGGTGACGGCGCTGAGAGCCGAGCGTGTATCGCTAGAGACCGTCCGAGATCGAGCCGTCGCCCGCGTCCATGCGGAATCCGATCGAATCGCGGCACTTCGCGAGGTCGCGAGCGCGGCGCATCGAGATCTCGCGGCGGCGGCATCGCGCGGGGTGACCGCGGATGGGGCGGCGGCACGCCTCGCCGAGCTCGATCGGTTGGCAGCAGCCGCGTACCAGCGCCGCGTCGATGCCGAGCTCGAGGCGAAATCGATCGCGCCGGTGATCGCGCGGCTCGATGCGCGGATTCGCCGCGCGGAAGCCGACGCCGGCGAGCAGGCCGCGCGGCTGGTGATCGACGTGATCTCCGACGCCGCGGCGGATGCGGTGATCACGGTGAGCTATGTCGTTCCGGGCGCGGCATGGCGACCGTATCATCGAGCCGCGCTGGCGCGCGCGGCCGGACGGGTCGACTGGACCACCACGGCCTGCGTGTGGCAGGCGACCGGCGAGGACTGGGTCGATGTCGCGCTGACGTTTTCGCTCGAGCGAGCGTCGCTGGGCGTCGATCCACCCGATCTGGCCGATGACGAGCTCACCGCACGACGGCGGCCCGAGTCCGTCGCGGTCGAGGCGCGCGAGCACGACGTGCAATCGACCGGGTTGGGATCCGAGCAAGTCCTCGGGATCGATGATGGCGGCGTCGGCGTCACGTTGACGGCCGCGCGCGCCACCGTGATCAGCGACGGCATGCCGCACCGGGTACCGGTGGCGAGCTTCACCGCGCCGGCGACGTTGTCACTGGTCTCGATTCCGTTGCGCTCGCCCTGGGTTCACCTCCGCGCGCGGATCGTCAACATCGGTGCGACGCCGCTGCTCGCGGGACCGGTCGATCTGATCATGTCGTCAGGCTATGTCGGCCGCGGCGAGATCGGCTTCGTCGCTGCCGGCGAAAAGTTCTATCTCGGGTTCGGTCCCGAGGCCGACATCCGCGTTCATCGCTCCGAGACGCGCGATCACGACGAGCCAGGGGTGCTCGGCGGGTGGAACGTACAGACCGTACGGGTCGCGGTCCGGATCTCGAACCTTGGTGGTGAGCGCCGCGAGCTCGAGGTGACGGAGCGGATCCCGATCTCCGAAGTCGAGCAGGTCGACATCCAAGTCGCGTCGCCCGACGCGTATTTGCTAGGCACCGACGAGGAACCGGGTGGCGAAGAGATCACGCAGGTCACCGCGCGCGCGATCGATGACAATGGCCTGGTGACCTGGGGCATCGAGCTCCCGGCATTCGGGCGGCGCGCCGTCACCCTGCAATACCGGGTTCGAAGTCAGCGCGGCGTCGCTGGCGTCTAGCGATGTCCGCCGCCGAGATGTTGGCCAATCGCGTTCGCAAGAACGCGCGCCACCTGGGCAAGTGGGCCAAGCGCGAGCACGTGACGTGCTGGCGGGTTTACGATCGCGACATTCCCGAGGTGCCGGTGACGATCGACACCTACGAAGGCGCGTTGGTGATCAACGACTATCGCCACGTCGACCGCGACACCGAAGGCGACGATCGGCGGGGCGGCGCCGAGTGGCTCGACGAGATCAGCGAAGCAGCGCGCGGCGCGCTCGATGCGCCCGAGGTCCACATCAAGCAGCGCGAACGGCTCGATCATCGCGGTGAAGGCCAGCAGTACGAGCGTCAGTCGCGCGCGGGAGGTTGGCGAACGGTGCGCGAAGGTGGCCACGCATTTCGCGTCAACCTCAGCGATTACGTCGACACCGGGCTGTTTCTCGATCACCGGATCACTCGCGCGAAGGTCGCGGCCGAACCCGGCGCGACCGTGCTGAATCTGTTTGCCTACACCGGTTCGTTTTCGGTGTACGCCGCAGCGGCGGGTAAACAGACCACCAGCGTCGATCTATCGAACACCTACCTCGAGTGGGCCGGCGAGAACCTCGCGCTCAATCAGCTTACGGGTGAGCTGGTGCACGCCGACGTCCGCGGGTTTCTTCGGGACGCCAAGCGCGCAGGTCGCAGCTGGGACGTGATCATCGTCGATCCGCCGACGTTCTCGAACTCCAAGCGCATGGACTACACCTGGGACGTCCAGCGCGATCACACGCTGCTGCTCGAGGATGTGCTCGCCGTGTGGAGCGGCGTCGGCGCGCTATGGTTCTCGACCAACAAGCGCAAGTTCAAGCTCGCGGCGCCGCCGGGCGCCGAAGCGATGCGCGAGATGACCCACGCGACGATTCCGCCCGACTTTCGCGACACGCGCATCCATCATTCGTACCGGCTCGGCGGCGATTAGCCAGGCACTTCCGTCGATTCGTTAGCCAAGGGCTGCGCGCAGGCCGCGCATCACGGCGTCCGCGGCGACCTCGACGCGCGGCTTGTACTCGAACAGCGCCATGTTGATCGCGTCCAGATCGGCGCTCGATGGCGCGAGCAGCGGTCGATGGGCGAGCATGCGCGATAGCCGAAGGCCGATCGCCTCGGGCCGTTGGAGATCATAAGGGACCCCATACGAGCGGAGGCGCGCGAGCAGCGCGGCGAATCGTTCTGCATCGCCTTCATCACGCCACAACAGCTGCGCGTCGTATTCGATGCCGAGCACATACGCGTCGCGATACTCGGAATCTTCGACGAGCACACCATCGAGCAGTAGCTCGACGCCGATATGAGCCACGGCTCGGCGTGGCCCGCGCGCACAACCCCCGCGGAGCAGCCGGTCATCGAGCTCGCGCATCAGCGCGGTCACTGAAGGCAACTTATGAAACGCGGCATCGGTGGTGTGATGAAGATCGATGCCGGACGCGACTTCTGTGTCATGTGTCCCGGTAATTCGTGCACGACACATCGTGCAAAAATCCGGGAGCATCGCGCCGAGCGGGATTCCGCCGCGACCGATCTGCCAACTCGCGACGGCTGCATGCCCGAAGTAGTTCACGTCGGGCTAGCATGCACCGGTGTTCGTCGTTGGTCTCGATCTCGGCACACAAAGCCTCAAGGCGGTCGTGTGCGACCACGGCCTCGTCGTTCGCGGGCGATACGCTGTGTCCTATCCCACCAATCAGATCGACCTCGATCATGTCGAACAAGATCCGCGCGCGTGGGAAGCGGCGCTGGCGCCCGCGATCGCCGGTGCGCTCGCCGCGGCAGGGGTGCAAGCAGATGACGTACGCGCGCTCGCGATCGCCGGGCAGCTCGACGGCTGTATTCCAGTCGACAACGGTGGCCACGCCACGCATCCGGCGCTGATCTGGCAGGACCGTCGCGCCGTCACCGAGGCCACCCGGATCGCGGCGAACCGAATGTTCGCGCTCACCGGCCAGGTCGCCGATGCCAGCCACATGGCGCCGAAGATCCAATGGCTTCGATCGCATGGCATTCCCGCGGCACGGTTTCATCAACCGGTGAGCTATTTGGTCGAGCGGCTCACCGGCGAAGCGGTGATCGATCCGGCGCTCGCGTCCACGACGATGCTGTTCGATCTGACGACGATGCGTTGGTCGCCAGAGCTGCTCACCAGCTACGAGCTGGCACATCATCAACTTCCTGTCGTGAGGCTCGCGTCGTCGGTCGCCGGTACGTTGACCCGCGCCGGCGCGGCGCTCACCGGGTTGCGCGCAGGGACGCAGGTGGCGGTCGGTACCGGCGATGACTTCGCCAACCCGCTCGGCGCGGGCATCGCGCATGCCGGCCCCGTCATGTGCTCGATCGGAACCGCGGAGGTGGTCGGGACCGTTTCGGCCCATGGCGTGCTCGACAAAGTTGGTCCCGAGCCGATGGTCGAGACCCATGCGTTTCCGTCCGGAGGATTCTTCATCGAGAACCCGGGCTGGCTGTCGGGCGGCGCGATTCGCTGGGCCGTGCGATTGCTCGGACTTGCCGGTGATCGGCAACTCGATGCGCTCGCCGAGACCGCGCCTCCAGGTGCAGCTGGCGTCACGTTCATCCCGTCGTTGGCGGGCGCGATGACGCCGGTATGGCGTCCGCACGCGCGCGCCGGATTCCATGGCCTGACGGCGGCACATGATCGTCCGCACATTGCACGAGCGGTGCTCGAGGGGCTCGCGTTTGCGTGTCGCGATGTGGTGGAACGACTGGCGGCGCTGGGGCTCCCCACCGATACCGTGGTGCTGAGTGGAGGCGGAGCGCGCAGTCGGGTGTGGGCGCAGCTGCGTGCGGATGCGCTAGGACGCGTGCATCGCGTCGCCACCGAGCCAGACAGCTGTCCGCTCGGAGCTGCGATGATCGCGCTGGTCGCGGCCGGCGGGTTTCCGGACCTGGTCGCAGCTGCTTCGCTCGTGCCAACGCCTGTGACAGCGTTCACGCCCGCCACCACCATGGAGCTCGAGTCCGCGTACCAGCGGTACCAGGTAGTAGGCGCTCACCTGAGCCCGCTCGCCAGCCCGCCGGGATCTCAATAATTCTCGTTCGCTGTTGCGCTTGTTCGGTCTCCCTTTCGAGCCGGGATCGCAGCGCGAATCGTGAATGTGAAGCGGAACCGGCGGCCGAGCTGCGGCCAGGCGGCTTGTATTCTCCCGACAGCGAAACGCGGGTAGAGTGCGGCCAATGCCCCGGGTTGTCGTCGTGGCGCTTGTATTCGCAGCCCACGGCTGCAAGGAACCGCCACCCGAATGCATGGTGGTCGACACGGAATGCTCGCCGCTCTACACGCCGACGTTCGACAACGTCTACAACATGACGATCGTTAAGGGTTGTGGCATCGATCGCTCGTCGTGCCATTCGCCGACCGGCGAGAGCGGAACGTCGTTTGCGACGATCGAATCTGCATATGCCGATCTCACGGCGAGCGGGCTGGTGAAGCCACTGGATCCGTCGTGCAGCGAGTTTGTCGTTCGCACCAACTCGCCCGGGAAGGACTATCAAATGCCGCCCGGAGATGCGCTGTCGGCGGCGACGCGGTGCGCGCTGATCAAATGGGTCGAGGCGGGGGCGCCCGGGCCCGGCCAACCGGCTCCGAGGGTGCCGTGATGATCGTACGAATCGCCTTGCTCGCCGTGGTCTCGATGATGCTCGTCGGCTGCGGCGACGAGGTCTATCCGGTCTCGGCGCTTCAGGATCCATCGACCTGCAAGGACTGCCACGCGACCCATTACCAGGAGTGGTCGGGCTCGATGCACGCCTACGCCACCGACGACCCGGTGTTCGTGGCGATGAACAAGCGCGGCCAACGCGAAGCGCAGCTCGGGACGTTCTGTATCAACTGTCACGCGCCGATGGCGGTGGTCAACGGCACGATCACCGACGCAAACGCCGCCGACTTCGATCTGTCGACGCTGCCTGCCACCGAGCGCGGGGTGACCTGCTACTTCTGCCACAACGTCGCGAGCGTGGTCGAGACTCACAACAACGGACTGGTGATCGCCAACGACCAGACGATGCGCGGCGGCGTCAAAGATCCCGCCGACAATCCTGCGCATCACTCGCGGTACGACGAGCTGATGGACTCCGACGTCAACGAGTCCGAGATGTGCGGATCGTGCCATGACATCATCACGCCGCGCGGGGTCGCGGTGGAGCGCACGTTTGCGGAGTGGCGCGAGACGATCTTCGCCAAGGAGAAGGATCCACTGATCCACAACTCGTGCGGGTCGTGTCACATGCGCTCGCGCGACGATGTGATCGCCGATGGTCCCGGGCTCGACGTCTCGCTGCGACGGAATGGGTTCCACGAGCACCGCTGGCAAGCGATCGATGAAGCGCTGACCCCGTGGCCCGAAACCGAGGCGATGGCGCAGGCGGTCCAAGAGGATCTCGACGGTTCGATCGCGATCGTCGGTCCGACGCCGCTGACGTCGCCACATGCGCCCGGCGGAATCTGCTTGGACCCGCCCGGCGTGTTGTCGATCCGCGTCGATTCGATCGGGACCGGTCATTCGTGGCCGAGCGGCGCCGCGCAGGATCGACGGGCGTGGCTCGAGGTGATCGCCTACGATGCGAACGACCAGATCGTGTTCTCGAGCGGCGTCGTGCCGGATGGGATGGACCCCGAGCAGATCAATGATCCGAACCTGCTCGGGCTGTGGGATCGCACGAAGAAGGACGACGGAACCCCGGCGCACATGTTCTGGGAGGTCGCGACGATCGACAGCCAATTACTCAAGGGACCCACGACGCGCGATCCGTTCGACCCCGCGTACGACCACTCCGTGACCAAGCAATACACGATTGGACCGGCATTCAGTCAGATCGATCGGATCACCGCGCGGATGAGGATCCGGCCGTTGCCGTTCGAGCTGATCCATTCGCTCGAGGCATCCGGAGACCTCGCGCCAGGGATCGCGAGCCAGATCAAGACGCTCGATGTCGCCGGGGCGACGCGGACCTGGTTGCGTTCGACCGCAGGAACCGGCGCATCGATCAATACCAACTGCAATCCGCAGTAGCTCCTCCGCGATCTTCGCGGCTTCGCGTTCCAGGCGCGGCCTCGAATTCTCAGGTCTTCGATGGCAGTTAGCCGCGGTGATCGATCGTGCTCCCGGCGTGGGCCCACATTGGCTACTCTGACCACGTGATGCGCTTATCCGCTGTCGTGTTCGCCTTTGCCATTGCGGCTACCGGGTCTGGCTGCGGAGGACACGAACATGGCGATGACGACAGCGGAGACGAGTCGTACAACTGCGCCGCGGATGATCGTGGCGAAGAGTTCGTGATCGGACTCAACAAGCCCGGGCAAGACGCCAAGCTCGACTTCACGCTGATGGCCGCCGACCCAGCGCCGCCGATGCGTGGCAAGAACACCTGGACGCTGCAGGTCAAGGCGATGTCGGGCGGTGTTCCCGGCAATCCTGTGTCTGGCGCGACGATGCTCGTGACTCCGTTCATGCCTGACCACGGCCACAACGCCGGCATTCCGGTGACGATCGAGTCGCTGACCGAAGAAGGCCAGTACAAGTTATCGCCGCTCAACTTGTGGATGCCCGGGGTATGGGAGACGACGATCGAGGCAACCGCCGACGGCAACACCGATACGGTGATGTTCACGTTCTGTCTGCCGAGCTGATTTCGAGCACAGATCAACCGTCGGTCGACAGCAACACGACCGCGTCCTTGGACAGGCCGACGCCGCTCGGCACCCCGGTAAATGCGATGCGAGCGATCGCGAATTCGCTATGGGGGATCGTCCAGACATCGACGAGCTGCGCATGCGGGCGGAGGAATGCGGTCGCGGTGGTGCGGCCGCTCGGTCCGTGACCACTGACCGGTTCGACGTCGAGCTGGAGCGCGAACTTTCGAATCGGCAGCTCGTCGCATGCGCTTGGCGCACCGACGCGGAGCGCTCGCCGCTGGACGATCCGGGTCGACAACATCCATGCCTCGGTAGTGCTGCGCGTGACCGGTTCGAGAGTCGCGACGATCGCAGCCAGCCGTGCGCGAATCTCCGCCGCATCTCCCGACTGCTGGTACCACGCGTGGATCGGAACCAAGTACCCCTGGCGCGGCCCCCGTAGTCCGAGCCGGTACACGATCGGTACTTCTTGATCGCGGACTTCTTCGACGACGTACGCCGCGGCTTCGGCATGCGAAACCCCGACCACCGTCATCTCCGCAGCGCGCGAGGCGGTCTGCGGTGGCATGGTGCCGGCCGCGCTGCGGCCGATGGTTGGCTCGCTGGTGATGCTCGCGGTTCCGACCATGAATCCCAGCGAGCTTCGCAGCGTGGTCATCGGCTGGTCGCGATGCAGGTACGCATGTGCGAGCGCGCGCTGCATCCGGCGCGACCTCGCGAGAGCGATCAATGCAGATTGGGTCTTTGCGTCTCGGTTCACGACGGGCCCCTGGTTGACGGAGTGCCTGTGCTATTGGAACGCGCGAACCCCGTCGAGGTTGCATGCTCGATGCACTGCCAAATTGGCGAGATTGACAGCGCGGCTCGACGGGAATATTGGTCCGTCGTCGCGGGTTGTACGTGCTCGCCGCGGTGTTGTCGCCGCGTTGTTACAGCGCCACTACGGCACGACGACGTCGTACGTGTGCTTCGCTACGTTGCCCGAGCGATCCGTGCGCGTCCACGTGCCAGTTTTGCGCCCGGCGGTCATCAAACCCTCGACGACGGCGCCGCCGCTGAGCTCGCGCCATGGCCCGTCGAGCACGCCGTGACTGTAGGTGGCGGTGAGCACGACCGAGCCTTCGGTGTCGTACGAGGTCCAGCGGCCGTGGCGCTGATCATCTGCGAACTGACCGGTGACGGCGGGCTTGCCGAGCCGGTGCTCGGTGTATGCGCCCTCGGCTTTGCCGTTCTTGTAGGTTGCTTCGAGCACCAGCTTGCCGTCGGCGTATTTGCGGACCAGCCCATCGAGCCGACCGCGCTTCCACGACTGCTCGAGCATCAGCACGCCGTCCGACGTCCACTCGCGCCACATGCCGTGCTTGAGGTCCGCGCGATAGCGGCCATCGACGATTAGCGTGCCCCGCGCGGTGAGCTCTTGGTAGACGCCGTCGCGCAGACCGTTGACCAGCTGCTGCCGCGACGATGGTCGCTTGTTGAAATAGAACGTGGTGAGCGTTCCGGTACCGTTGGCCAACGTCGAGCGGCCGATCTCGGTACCGGTGCGATCGAAGTAGATGAACTCGCCGGTCGGCTTGTCGTGCGCGTAGCCCCCGGACATGAACAACTTGTTCTCGCGATACTCGAGCCATGTACCGTCGCGCTTGCCGTCGCTATAGCTGCCGGTGCGCTCCTTGTTGCCCCACCGATCGCTCCACGTCCAAGCACCGGTGCGAACGCCATGCGCGTAGGTTCCCTCGACCCGTTTGATCCGCGAGTTGCGCCATAGCGCGAACGGACCGTCGAGCTTGCCACGGCGATCGTAGGACTCGTCGGCGAGTAACGCGCCGAGCATCCAGATCTTGCGGGGGCCGCGCAGCACGCCGTTGACGAACGTCTCCTCGAGCCGCAGGGTTTGGCGGGTTCCGGCGAGGTGCGCGCCATCGAGCTTGCCGTCGCGGTATTTCGCGTTGATCAGCAGCGCGCCATCGGGCGCGAACACCCGAAACGCGCCGTGCGGGATGCCGGCCTTCACGCCGAGCTCGCTGTAGAGCTGACCGTCGTTGTACCAGCGCTTCTCGGTGCCGGTGCCGGCCGCGAGCTCGTACTCGCCGAGCTGAACGCCGCTGGTGCTCGACTGCCGCCACCGCCCGTCGCGCAGGCCCGCAGCGTAGCTTCCGGCCTCGGCGATGGCACCGCCAGGATGACGTCGCTGCCATGGTCCGGACAGCGCGCCCTTGACGTATGAGCCGGCGATCTCGATCGAGCCATCCGGAAACGTCGTGATGAATGGGCCGTCGCGGGTTCCATCGGCGCGCGCACAGAACACCGTCGGCTCGGGCGCTGGCGCGAGCTTCGGTGTGGTGCCGTTGTCGCACGTCAGCGTTGGCGTGGCGGCCGGCTCATCGACCGCGGCGTCTGCCGAGCCGGCAGCCAACGGCACGGGCGGCGGTTCCGCAGGGGCAGCCTTCGGGCCAGCAGGCCCCGAGCCACAACCAGCGGCGATCGTCAAGCTGAACCCGATCGTGCGCCCAACGTGCACATCGATATTCTTGCACGATCGAACCGCGATCCGATGACCAGGGATAGGATCACTGCATGACGCGCACAACGCTGCTTGTTGCCATCGGTCTCGCTGTGGGTCTCGCTGCCACTGCGGACGCGCGCCCGCGCCCTGCGGGTCGAACGAGAGGGTTCCAGGCGAACAAGACGTTCGGCCTCGGCCTCGAGCTCGGTGCTCCCACCGGCATCAACGGCAAGTACTTCTTGTCGGATAACGGCGCGCTCGATTTCGGCATCGGCACGATCTATCGCTGGCGCCAGCGCGACGGTCTCCACCTCTATCTCGACTACTTGTTTCACCCGGTGTCGCTCGCGTCCAATCCGACGTTCGAGCTTCCGCTGTACTTCGGAATCGGCGGCCGTGTGTGGGACTTCACCGACGATCGTCGCGACGAGTTCGATGATCCGTTCGCGTTTGGCGTGCGCGTTCCCGGCGGCATCGCGATCGACTTCAACAACGTCCCGCTCGATATCTGGTTTCAGCTGGTGTTCGTGCTCGACTTCTACACCAACTACTATCGAAGCGCGTACGCCGACATCAACGGCTCGATCGGCATCCGCTACTGGTTCAAGTAGCCCGCGCGGTCGCTACCGGGTGAGCTCGATCGACAGCGGCACGACCACGGTTTCGGTCTCGCGCACGACGATGTCGCTGCGCCGCACTTCGATCTGACCGCGGCCGCCGATGCTGTAGTACGTGCTAACGGCGTAGGTGCCGGGAGCGACAGCATCGAACCGATAGCGACCCTGCTCGTCGGTCGCGGTCTGCAGGATCTCGTGACCTTCGACGGTCACGATCGCTCCCGCGACGCCGGCGCGCGACGCCAGATCGGTCACCGTACCTTCGATCGCGGTGACCGATGCGCCGCGATTCTTGCGGTGATACGTCGTGATGCTACCGGCGCGTGGATCGCCGAAGTCGGTATGTAGCGGATCGGGCCGACCCAACGTGAACATGACGTCGACGAGCGAGGCCTCGCCAGGCGCCACCACGATGTTCACGATCTCGACGGGCTGGCCGGCATATTCGGCCCTGAGATGATAGCGCCCGGGCGATAGGTGATCGAAGTCGTACAGCCCGCGTTGGTTCGTCGTGGTCGTGTGGAGCTTGGAGTTGGCGCCGTCGCTACGCAACTCGATCCGCGCTTTGGCGATCAATTCGCCGCTATCGCGGTCGCGGACCAGCCCAGCAACCGCGCCCACCCGCGGTCGCGTTGGTGTCGTGCTCGCTCCACAGCCAGCGAACAGGACGATCAGCGCCATCACAACGACAACTCTCACCTGCACACCATCGCAACCTTCACGCGGCGGGCCAAGCGCGGACAGCTTGCAGAGGCCAACTTTGCTGGCGGATGTCCGCATCATGTGCCGTCGCAGTGCTTCGGGTTACAGCCGGACCGAGTCTGGGTCGACGCCGATCTCCTCGCACACGCGGGTGAGCGCCGGGCGATCCGGGCCGTTCCAACGCAGTGCTGCAACGTCGCAGGTGATCGGGCAGTCGGTCCGCAAGGTTGCGAGCGTGCGGTACAGCGCGACCTCGTTGCGATGTGCGCGCAGCGCTGCGGCGAGCCGGTCGGCGCCACGGACTGCGACATTCCAGGTCGCAGGATCGTCGGGAATGTTCGCGACGTGTTTCCACGCGGTGAGCAGCTTGGCCGCGGAGCTCTTGCCCCATCCGGGGATCCCAGGAATCCCATCGGCGGTATCGCCGACGAGCGCGAGCAGATCAGGAATCGACGCGGGGGCGACGCCGTGCTTCGCGATCACCGCAGCTTCGTCGAGTGTGATGTCCTTCCAGCGGTCCCAGCACACCACGCGGTCACCGACCACGCATTGACACATGTCCTTGTCGACCGCGGTGATCACGACGCGCTCGACCGCAGGATCGCCAGCGGTGCGGGCCGCTGCGGTCGCGATCGCGTCGTCGGCCTCGAACTCGACCATCGGCCACACCACGAGCCCGAGTGCTGCGGATACCCGCTCGGCGAGCTCGAACTGCCCGACGAGGTCTGGAGCCAGCCCTTCACCGGTCTTATAGCCAGCGAACAGATCATTGCGGAACGACTCGATCACGCGGTCGTAGGCGACACCCGCGTGGGTGACGATACCGGTGCGCAACAGACCCGCCAGGCTTCGCAGCACACCGCGCGCCGCGCCGACCTCGCGTCCCTCGAATTGCGCTTGCGGAGCACCGAACCAGGCTCGGAACAGCTCGTAGGTTCCGTCGAACAGATGAACACGCACGCGCCGACCTTACTCGGGTTGCTGCAGCGAAACGAGCCCGTTGAGCATGGTGCCGACCGCGAGTACAACGTCGCCATGCTGATGGTTCGCCGTGGCGCCACCGCTGCGATTGCCCTGCTGATATCAGCGTGCGCGAGGAGCCCCATGACATCCGCCGGGTCTGATTCATCACCGTCGTCGTCACCACTTGCCGCCGACGCGGTGGCAGGGATACGAGATCCCGCGCTCGCTGCGGTGGTCGCCCGTCACTGGGAGCACCTGATGCGGCGATCTCCAACGTGGGCGTCGACGCTGGGTGATCATCGCTACGACGATCAATTAGGTCGCGAAGATGCCGCCTCGCTCGCCGAGGCGAGTCGCGAGCGTGCCGCGATGCTCGAACAGCTAACCAGGCTCGACGTTCGCCAGCTCTCGAGCAACGATGCGGTGACATTTCGCCTGTTGCGCGAGCGACTCGAGGCCCAGCTCCAGCTCGACGTGTGCAAGATCCACGAGTGGCGCGTCGAGAATGGGGGTGGCAGTGCGCTCGGCGAGTTGTCGTATCTGGTCGAAGCCCATACCGTCACCGACCCGATCAACGCCGAGAATCTGATCGCGAGGCTGCGCGCCGGCGAACGGATGATCGACGACACGATCGCTAACCTGTCGCTCGGCCTCGCTGCGAGCCGGGTCGCCTCTGCGGAAAAGGTCCGCCGCGCGATCGAACAGCTCGACAACGCGCTCGCTAAACCGGTGGAACAGTGGGCGATGGTGAAACCCGCGTGGGTCGCGCCGGTCAAGCGTGATCCGTGGCCTGCGGGAGTTCGCCAGCGGCATGCTGAGTCGCTTCGCGAGGTCGTGCGAACCACGCTGATCCCCGCGTTCGTACGCCAGCGCGACTTTCTGCGCGATCGCGTGCTCCCCAACGCGCGCACTGACAAGGAAGGGCTCGCGGGACTTCGCGATGGTGCCGCGTGCTACCGGGCTGCGATCAACCATCACGTCGGACTGCCGATGACTCCCGACGAGCTGCACGCGCTCGGGCTCGCCGAGATCGCACGCACGGATCGCGAGATCGCCAAGCTCGGCAAAGCGGTACTCGGAACGCACGACCTCGCCGCCACGATCACCAGGCTGCGTACCGATAAGTCGCTGTATTTCGGATCGCGCGAGGAGATCCTCGCAGCGGCGCAACGGGCGCTCGATCGGGCGCGTGCCGCGACGCCGCGATTTTTTTCGACGGTGCCGCGGATCGATTGCGTCATGCGCGAGATCCCGGATTACGAAGCGCCGTATTCGACGATCGCGTACTACCGCGAGCCGCACTACGACGGCTCCAAGCCGGGTGAATACTTCGTCAACACATATCGACCCGAGACCCGGCCGAAGTACGAGCTCGAGGCGCTGACCTGGCACGAATCGATCCCTGGACATCACACCCAGATCGCGCTGTCGCAGGAGCTCGGCGCGCTGCCGGCGTTTCGTAAGCTCGAGGGCTCGACGGCGTACATCGAAGGATGGGCGCTCTACACCGAGCGGCTCGCTGATGAGATGGGGCTCTACAGCTCCGATCTCGATCGAATCGGCAAGCTTAGCTATGACGCGTGGCGAGCCTCGCGGTTGGTCGTCGACACCGGGCTCCACGCGAACGGCTGGTCGCGCGCGCGAGCCGAGGCGTTCATGCGCGATCACACGGCGCTGACCGAGGTGAACATCTCGAACGAAGTCGATCGTTACATCGGTTGGCCCGGTCAGGCGCTCGCGTACAAGGTCGGCCAGCTCGAGATCGTTCGGCTCCGCGGCGAGGCGGAAGCGCGGCTCGGCGACAAGTTCGATCTCAAGGGCTTCCACGCGGCTGTGCTCGGTGCGGGCGCGGTATCGCTGCGCGTGCTCGACGAGCTGGTGGCCGCGTGGGTCGAAACGCGCGCCAACCAGTAGATGGCCGCAGTCGTCACAGTCCCGTCACGCGAAATCCGCGGCTAGCACGTTCAAATCCCCTTGCACACCCCTGCAACGGTGACCACAGTCGGGGCATCCTGTTGGTGGAGGCTGCGTGCATCACGTCTATCTCGTCGCCGTCGGGTTTGGGGTCACGCTGCTGTTGGCATCGCTCGTGCTCGGCGGCAAGGATACGGACCACGGCGCCGAGCATGACACCGGTGATGTCGCGTTGGGCTGGGCTCCGTTCACGTCACTGCGGTTCTGGGTGTTCTTCCTCGCGTTTGGCGGTGGCGCCGGCTTAGCGCTCGATCACCTCGGCTCGGGCAGGGTGGTGAGCGCAATCGGCGCCGGTGTCATCGGGTGGGTGTCCGGCGCCCTCGCGGTTGCGGTGGTGCGCAAGTTGACCAAGAACAGCGTGTCGAGCTCGATTGCATCGCACGAGCTCGTTGGTGCGACCGGCACGGTGCTGCTGCCCGTCGGGCCGAATCGGCCTGGCAAGGTGCGGCTCGAGATCAAAGGTCGCTCCGAAGACTTCGTCGCCAACGTCGTCGATCCGATCGAGCTCCCGAGCGGTACGCCGGTGCTGGTCGTCGCAGAAGGCGAGCGCGGATCGTTGCTCGTGGCCCGGGGCGAAATGTAGCGTCATTGCCGTCCGGGTCTTGCCGGACGGTTCGTGCGAGGGGTTTCGTTGTTGGCTCGCGGGTGATGCTCGCCAGCGGGCGCGGTGTGTTCACTACGGAGGTCTGTGATGAGTCCAAAGATTCCACCCGACATCATCGGCGGGGTCGCCGCAGGGGTCGCTGTCCTGCTGGTGCTGATCATCGTGTATCGGTACCTGCTCAGGATCTGCCGGCCCAACGAGATCCTGATCTTCTCTGGACGCAAACACAAAACCGAGGACGGCCGGGTCGTCGGCTATCGCGTCGTGTTTGGCGGGCGCGGGGTTCGGATCCCGGTCGTCGAAACGGTTCATCAGATGGACGTGTCGCTGATCTCGGTACCGATCGCAGTGCAGGGCGCGTACTCCGAGGGTGGCATTCCGCTCAACGTCCACGCGATCGCGAACATCAAGGTCTCGACCGATCGCCGATTCGTGGGCAACGCGATCGAGCGGTTTCTCGGAATGCCGCCCCGTGAGATCGCTCGCGTGGTCAAGGAGACCCTCGAAGGCCACCTGCGTGGCGTACTCGCGACGCTGACTCCCGAGGAGCTCAACGAGGATCGGCTCAAGTTTGCCCGCCAGCTCGAATCGAGCGCCGGTCCCGACCTCGAGAAGCTCGGGCTCGAGCTCGATACCCTCAAGATCCAGCATGTCGCCGACGAGCGAAACTATCTCGAGAGCATCGGTCGCCAGCGGATCGCAGAGATCCTGCGAACCGCCGAGGTTGCCGAGTCCGACTCGGTGCGAGCCGCCGAACAGGCCGAGGCTGCGGCGCGCGCGCGGGGCGAGGTCGCGATGATGAACGCCCAGGCGTCGGTTCAGCGCAAGCAGAACGAGCTACGTCAGATCAAAGCCGAGGTCGACGCCGAAGCGCGCGCCGAAGAAGTTCGCGCCGAGGCAGCAGGCCAGCAAGCGCGCGCCGAGGCCGAGCTAGCGCTGCAGAAGATCCGCGGCGAGCTCGAGCAACTGCGGCTCGAGGCCGAGGTCACGATCCCCGCCGAGGTCGACGCGCAGGTGCGCGAGCTGTTCGCTGCAGGACAAGCCGCGACGATCGCAGCTGATGGCGACGCGATGGCGCGTTCGCTCGCTGACGTTGCATCGGCATGGCGCGACAGCGGTGGCCGCGCCATGGACATGTTCGTGCTGCAGAACCTCGACGCGATCTTCAACGACGTCGCGAGCGCGGCGAAGCGTGTGACGGTGGGCGAGGTGAATCTGATCGACGGCGGCGATGGCAAGACGTTGCCTGCGTATGCGTCGTCGTATCCCGCGACGATGGCGTCGCTGCTCGAACAAGTCACCCGGACGCTCGGTATCGACATCGCGAAGGTCATCACCGGATCACCGAGCCAACCCACGCGGGCAGCAAGCGCCAACGGCGATGGCCACCCGGTGCGGAGCTAAGGAGGACACCATGCAGAACCTACTCGTCGTCGGAAGCGTGGGCGTTGTCGGCGCTCTTCTGCTGATCGCATTCATCGTGTCGCGCATCATCTATATCTGCCCGCCCAACGAAGTGTTGATCTTCTCGGGTGGTCATCGCCGGATCGCCGGTAAAGACGGCACGGTTGGCTATCGTGTGATCCAGGGCGGTCGAGGGCTGCGGATCCCGCTGATCGAGGTCGTCGATCGGATGAACCTTACCAACATGATCATCGAGCTACGCGTGCAAGGCGCCTATTCGCGTGGTGGCATTCCGCTCAACGTCCAAGGCGTCGCCAACGTCAAGATCTCGAGCAAGACCACGCAGCTCGCCAACGCGATCGAACGGTTCCTCGGGATGACACGCGAGCAGATCATGGGCGTCGCGCGCGAGACCCTCGAAGGCAACCTGCGCGGCGTGCTCTCGACGCTGACGCCTGAGGAGGTCAACCAGGACCGCGAGAAGTTTGCCGGCGAGCTGCTGCACGAAGCGGATCACGACCTCGCCAAGCTCGGGCTCGAGCTCGATACGCTGAAGGTTCAGCACGTATCCGACGACAAGGGCTACCTCGACTCGATCGGCCGGCGGCAGACCGCGGAGCTGATCAAGCGGTCGCGGATCTCGGAGGCAGAGAACAAGGCGCTATCGGCGGAGAACAACGCCGAGAACCTGCAGAACCAGGAGATCGCGAAGCTCGACGCGCAGGTCGCAACGGCACGCGCCGACGGAGCGCGCCGGATCGCCGAAGCCCAGACCCGCAAAGGCGCGCTGATCGCCGAGTCGAAGGGCCAGGTGATGGCGCTCGTTGCCAAGGCGAATGCCGAGCTCGACGTGCAACGCGCGCGGCTCGCTCAAGTGCGGTTCCAGCTGGTCGCCGACAAGGTGAAACCGGCCGAAGCCAAGAAGGCGCAGATGGTCGCGCAGGCCCGCGGTGTTGCAGCGAAGATCATCGAGGAAGGCAAAGCGTCGGCCTCGGCGATCCGCTCGCTCGGCGAGACCTGGGATAAGGCCGGCGACAGCGCCCGCCAGATCTTTGTCGCGCAAAAGCTGCAGCGGCTGGTCAACACGATGATGAGCACGGTCGGCGAAACGCAGATCGACAAGGTGACGGTGATCGACAGCCAGCTCGCCGCCAACGGTTCGAACTTCGCGGTGAAGGCGGCGGTGACCGCCGAACAGCTCAAGCAGATGATGGGCGTCGATCTCGCGGCGGCGGCGCAGCGGCTCGCGGGGGATACGAATTTGTCGCTCGGCACTGGCAAGCCGCCGGGTTCGAAGACGTAACTCCAAGACGATCTAACGCCGACGTACACGTGACGTGTGCACGTCCACGAACGTCCAGAACCTGCATCGGCTTCGCTGATCCGCGCCAGCCTAAAGGCTCAGACCGACGCGCCGGCGCGCGGTGAGGCAGTGCGCCGAGCCGAGCGTGAAATCGCGGCAGGTGCGGGGCCGGTCGTCATAGATCGCGCAATGAAACCGCTGCTGGTGCTCGCCTTCGATGACACCGCCGTGCAGAGCCGCGCAGCGATCGCCAGTGCGCTGGATCTCGAGATAGCTGCCGCGGTCGACGATCAACGACGGCTGGCGTTTGACCACCGGATCGCGTGGACTGACCTCGACCGAGTGATAGGCCGCGCGGCAACAAGCACCGCAGGTCTGACAGTCGAGCGCGGACTCGTAGCGCTCGCAGCCGCGCCAGGCATCGTCGATCTTCGCGTCGGCTTGGCGGCACCGCGTCGTGCCGCGTGCCGTGTAGCGCCACGCGCAGCTGCCGCAGGTCTCCGCGGTGTCACCGGCGGGTAGCCCGGACGGATGCGGAGCGCGGACGGGTGATGTCGTCGACCACAGCGTCGGAGGCTCGCCAGGCGTGGGCTTGGTGAACGCCGACGCCGCCGCCGCCATCGCCGCCGTCGCGGCCAACGCCTCGGTCAGCGCAGGTGCCCATGGCGGATGTCCAGCGCGCCGAACGCCCGTGATGGCGGCTTGCACGGAGACGTCGGAGCGATCGGCGAGCACATCGCCAGCGAGTTGATCCCAAAACGCGCGGAACTCGGTGGTCGGTGCGAACACGCCGCGCAACCCATAGCGGCCGGTGAGCAGCCACTGCACGCGCAGGCATGCGTGCTCGCGCCAATCGTGATCGCTCGAGGTGTTGTTCATGCCCCAGTCGGCGGCGGTGAACGACTCCTCGCCTTCGACCAACGAGTGACACAGCTCGTGAAAGATCATCTGCGCGAGGCTGTCGTCGGCGTCGAGCTGATCATCGGTCGCGATCGCGAGGGTTCCGGCGCCATCGCTCGCAGCATATGCGTGCTGCGTGCGAACCACGCGTAATCCAATGCGACGCGCCGCTCCGAGCCAGACCTCGGACAGCGGATCGATGTAGCGGTGTGTAATCGTGCGTGCCACGTGTGTGCGCAGAGCTGTCTAGAAATCGTCTAGCACAGTGCGAGTTCGTCACGTTGAAAACTTGCAGCGCGCACGCCGTCTGGAGAAGGTGAAATTATGAAGGGGGACATCGCGCTGGCAGGATTCGTCCTGACCGCCGAGGAGTGGGAGGCGATCGACCCGGTGGCGCAAGCCGAGCTGCTTGCGGGGGAACCACCCGTGGTCGAGCCGATTGCTCCGCCGAGGCCGCCGCGGGGCAGCATCCCCGCGATGCCGGCCGTCGACGTTGACGAGCCATGGGCGCGCGCCGAGCAGGTGTGGCGGCTGGCGCAAGGATCCGGCGCGTACACGGTCGCGGGCGATCCGACGACCGAGCCGCCCGAGCCAGAGCGCGACTCGTAGCGAACATCGCAGGCAACGGGGAGCGTGCTAGCTTGCGCCCGTGACCAGTTGGCCGTTGATCGCGCTGCTCGGCGTTGGCCTAGCGTTCTTGCTCGGCCGAACCGGCTCACGACGCGCACAGCAGAACGCAGCGGCAGCGGCTGCCGGGCTGCAAGCGGTCGCCGATCTCAGCCATTTACCCAGCGCGCTGCAGCGGAGCGCGCTGTGGTGCCTTAGCGATGGCGGGTTCGAGCGCCGTGTCGTACACGGCGTGGTCACGCGCAACGCGCACGAGATCGACATCACGGCGTTCGATCTCGAGACGCTCCGCGAGCGCCGCGGCGAGTGGGCATACCTACCCGTCGATCAACCGTTTCGAATCGCCGGCACGGTGAGCGCGGTGGTCTGCGAGGTAGACTTCGCGTTTCCGCACGTGCTGTTCAAGCGCGCAGGTAGCGGCGATGAGCTCACCGATGACAATCACATCGAACGGCTCGGCCACCTCGCGAAGAACATGCGCGACCGACTCGGGGTCTCGCGGTCGTACGCCGCGGAGCTGCCACCGTCGTTGCCAGAGGCGGCGATCGAGAGCGCGGTGCCGGACCAGTGGCGCGCGTATTCACGCGACGCCGATGCGGTGAAACGCTGGCTCGAGACAGGATTTGCCCGCACGCTCACCGAGCACGGCCGCCGCGACCTGGTCGTCGAGCTGATCGATGGACTCGTGATCATCTACCCCGCGGCGCGCGATGTCGTCGGCAGCGACGCATTCGCCGACCTGACGTCGACCGCACTCGCGATCGTCGACGGCATTTTGGCATGCACGCCGTCGCTGTCGCCGCGCGGCGTCGAGAGCGTGCGCGCCTAGCGAGCTGCATAGCTACGGCGCGACAACCAGCCCGCGGCGCGGTCCGGATAGCGGACGTTGCCGTCGGCGTCGTGCCAGGTGTCGCGCTCGGTCGGAGCGTGGCCGCGCGCGGCGTAGTCGCGGATCCTCGGACAGCTCGCGCTCGGCACCATGCCCGAGGTCTCGCAGACCTCGATCGGCTCGACCGTCGCAGGACGCGGTGGCAACGTGAGCTTCCTCGTGGTGGCCACGGCGAGCAACGCGTCGCGAACCAGCGGCGCGGCGGCGTCCATGCCGACGATGCCCTGGGTCGACGTGCCATCGAACGTGCCGGCCCACGCGCCGACGATGACCTGTTCGGTCGCAGCGATCGTCCAGGTGTCCGAGAACCCGCGCGCAGTGCCGGTCTTCGCCGCGACGCGAAACGGGAGATCGAGCGGAAGCTCCATGCCGAACCCGGGGCGCCGTGCTTCGGTGTCTGCCAACATGTCCATCACCATCCACGACGTCTCCGGTGAAAACACCCGGCGCTCCGGGACCCGCGGTGGCGACCAGCGCGTGCCATCGGGAAGCACGACGGTGTCGATCGCGCGCGGCGAGCCGACGAACCCATCCTTGACGGTGAAGCCATAGCCAGCCGCGAGATCGAGCAGCCGCACCTTTGGCGCACCGAGCGCGAGTCGTAGGCCGTAGTCATCCGGCGAGCCATCGAGCTCGGCGACACCAGCGAGCCGAAGCGCGGTCATCACGCGCGGAACGCCGACCTGCTGCAATACGTCGATCGCCGCGAAGTTGTACGAGCTCGCGAGCGCTTCGCGGTAGCGCACCGGGCCGTGCTCGACCGCATTCGGAGCAAAGTAATCCGCGCTGGCCTCGCGAACGTCCCACGCGATGCTCGCTGGGTTCGCGCCGCGTTCGATCGAGGCCGCGTAGACGAACGGCTTGAGCGCCGAGCCGGGATGGCGGCGACGCGTGGTGATGTTGATCTGACCGTCGCGGCCATTCCAGTCGACCGAGCCGACCATCGCGCGCACCGCGGTGGTGTTCGCGTCGAGCACGACGATGCCGGCCTGATCGAGGTTGCGGCTGCGGCGCATCGCGACTTGTTCCGCGACGCGATGTGCGAGCACGCGCTGGAGCTGGAGATCGAGCGTGGTCCGGACCGTGCCACCGCGAGTTCGCACGTCCGAGGGCAGCTGCTCCGCGACCCACGCCGCGAAGTGGGGCGCTGCATTATCCGGCGTGTGACGGCCGATCGTGATTCGAGTGGTCCGCGCAGCTCGCGCAGTGTCCTCGGTGATCACGCCGCGCTCGACGAGCAGGGCGAGCACGCGATCGCGTCGCCGGATCGCCGCATCGAGGTTGCGCAGTGGGTTGTACGCGGTCGGCGCGCGCGGCAAGACCGCGAGCAGCACCGCCTCGCCGTCGGACAGCGCGCTCGGCGGCTTGTCGAAATACAGCTTCGCCGCCGCGGCGAACCCGTGAGCGCCGTTGCCGAAGTACGCGCGATTCATCCATTGCTCGAGCAACGTGCGTTTATCGACCGCGCGCTCGAGCCGCAGCGCGAGCAGCGACTCGCGGAGCTTGGCCGACATGGTGCGAGGCTCGTCTGCCGTCGCGATCATCCGCGCAAGCTGCATCGTCAGCGTCGAGCCGCCGTAGCGCCCGCCTTGTAGATCGAGCCACGCCGCACGCGCGATCCCCATGCCGTCCACGCCGCGGTGGCGCCAGAAGTTGTGATCTTCCGATTCGATCACCGCGGACACCGCGATCGCTGGAAGCTTGCCGAGCTCAGTCCAGGTCGTACGATCCGCGCCGATCGCCGGAAACGTCGCGATCGGTTCGCCGCGGACATCGACCATCACCAACGGCTCGTTGGTCGCGATCAGCGTGGCGGCATCGAGTGGACGCGCGACGACCAGTACGATCGCGAGCTGCACCACGAACGCTGCAGGGAGAAGGATCGCGACCAGCGCGTGGCGCAGCGCGCGGACCAACCATGGCCGTCTCAGCATCATTTGGTCACGACGATCTTCGCGGTGGCGGTTCGACCGCGCACGCTCGGCTCGTACATCGCTTCGATCGTCGCCGGCATCGCCGAGAAGTTGCCATCGATCGTCGCGCGCGCCTGATACGACAGCTCGTAGCGGCCGGCGCGCAGGTCGTCGGCGAACCACTGCACGCGATCGTCACGCAGATCCTGGTGATCGTAGGGCACGTAGGTCCACGGCGAGCCTCCGCTGGGGGAGGGCGCGCCGGCGAGCTTGGGGTTCACGATCTCGAGGCCGGCCGGAAGCGGATCGACGATCGCGATCCACCGCCGGCTCGCGGCGGCTTCGATCGACAGCTTGACGGTGACCAGCTCGCCCGCCTTGAACGAGGCGGCCTCGACGCCGCTGGTCTTGTAGTATGCGCGCGCGATCGTGAAACCGTTCGAGATCGCGGCGCCAGGGTCGACGCGCGCTTCGATCACCCGCGCAGCGACGTTGGCGGGCCGATTGACGACGATCTTTACGCGGTCGCTCGCGCTCGTAAGCGGGACTCGCGCGGTCGCCACCTCAGCGCCGGTGAGTCGCTTCTTGAACACCTGGTTGCCACCGACCCACACCGTGGCGACCGTCTCACCGGAGCTGCCACGACGCGCATAGTCAGCGAGCGCGATCAACGACCACAGCGTCTCCTGCGTCGATACCCAGGTCCCGACCTTGGAGCGCGCCGCCTTGAGCCCGATCGCGAGCGGATCGATCAGCGGCGACTTCGGATCGACCTCGAGCAGCGCCGCGAGCGTCATCGCCGTGGCTCGCACGTCGGAGGTCATGTACATCTCATATTCGTGTCCGGGGATCGACTCGTGGACGAGCGCGCGGCCATTGGTCACGGCGATGTTCGACGCGATCAGCTGCTCGAGCTCGGCGATCTGCGCTGGATCTGCGTTCGCGCGATGCAGCGCGCGCAGCAGAAACGCCTGACCCCACTTGGGCAATCCGGCGCGCAGCGCGAACAGCCGAGCATTGAGACCGGCGTCAGGCTTGCCGCGCATCGCCATCACGTACGCGGTCATCGCGAGCGTCGCGCCGTCGCCGTTGGCCTTCAGTGTGCCGGTCGCATTCGCCCAGCTCGACAGCGCCCGGATGCCATTGTCGAACACCTCGGCGGGTACTTTCTCGCCGGCCTGTTCGGCCACGGTCAGTCCCCACAGCGCATAGGCGGTGAGGTGTGGATAGGTCTGCGACTGGGGCCACAGCGAGAACTGCCCATCGCCCTGTTGGTGGCGGATCACCTTCTGTGTCCCTGCGCGGATGAACTGGTTGGCCTTGGTGCCCTGCAGGCTCGGGTCATCGAGGGTGCGCGCGAGGTCCTTCGCCGCGACCAACGGGATGAACCGCGACATCGTCTGTTCGAGGCAGCCGTACGGATATTCGACCAGCGAGCGCAGACCGGGCGCGAGGTCGCCGAGGCCCGTTCGATCGATCGTCACCTCGAGTCGACTCTCGGCGCGGATGACGTCGCTGGCAGCCGCGATGTTGCCCTCCCACACCGCGCCACCATCGAGTCGCTGCTCCACGAGTACGCGATGGTCGATCACGCGCGGCCGGTCGATCGGAATCGTGACGCGGACGGCATCGGTCTCCCCGTTCATCGCCACTGCGAATCCAAACGTGGCGGCAGCGTTGTTCGAGGTCTTCGCAGTGAATCGTACGCGGGTCGAGCCGTTGGCCGGAACGTCGACCGATGCCTTGGTGCGATCGAGTGAAACCCCGTTGGCAGTCGCGGTCACCGTCGCGGTTCCAGCGCGATCCGTCCGGTTGTGAATCACGACGCCAACCGACGCGGTGTCGTCGCTGCGCAAGAAGCGCGGTAGCGCTGGCGCCGCCATCAACGGCTTGTTCACGGTCAGCCGCAGCTCACCGGCCCCGAACCGATCGCCGGCATCCGCCGCCACTGCCATCAGCCGGAACGCAGTCAGGTTGTCGGGTGCGGTGAACGAGAACGCGATCTCGCCGCGCTCGTCGGTCACCAGCATCGGCGCCCAATACGCCGACGACACGAACCTCGATCGAACGCGTTGACCGTCGCCGCTAGACCCCGAGTCACCACCCTCATCGGGATCGCCGGCCTCGGGATCGGCGAGCCGCGCGATCCGATTCCAGTTGGTACCGGCGTCGACACCGAGTCCAAACGACGCGTAGAACGTCGTCATCGGATTGGGCGTCTGGTACGCGATCAGCTGCAGCACACCTTCGTCGGCCGCAGACAGCGAGACCTCGGCGGCGACCGGCGCGCCGCGATGCGTAACCTTGATCTTGCCAGTCACCTGCTCACCGGGGCGAACCTGTGCGCGGTCGAGCGAGATCCCCACGTCGAGCTGCTTGTGTGCGCTGGATACCTTGAGCTCGACGATCCCCATCTTGAACATCGGGCGATTGCGATCGCCGGCGCCATGGCGTCCAGCGACCAACGTGACCCCGGCGAACACGTTCGGTGCCCACGAATCGACGATCGTCAGCTCGACGCCCTGAGACGCCGACGCCAATTTCTGGACGCGCGCGTCGATGATGCCGTCGCGCTCGATCGTGATCAGCGCCGTTGGCTTGACGAGGTTTGCTTGGGCCACCAGGCGCGCGGTGTCGCCGGGCCTGTACGATGGCTTGCTGGCGACCAGCGTCATCCGACCGCCCTCGTCGCCGCTCCAGAACGCCTCGCCTTTGCCGATCACCCAGATCTGACTCGCCGCGACCACCGAATTGCCGCGGTCATCCTTCGCTTCGATCTTGACGACGTAGTCGCCTGGTTCGGTCGGATAGATCCGTTCGGTATGCGATCCGCCGGCGGCGATCGTGACGTCGCGCGACAGCACGGGCTTGTCCGAGGTATCGCAGCGCTCGTAGCTGCGTGACCCGACCTCGCTCCAGCTGCACGTCCGAACGGTCTTGGTAAATGTCAGCTTTGCAGTGGTGGTCACGCGAGTGCCGTCCGGCTTGAGTGCCACGAGGTTGACGCCGAACGGCATGCCCACCGCTTGAACGAATTCGTTGGCGTGCATGCCGAGATAAAACGCCGTTTTGTGAGCGGTCACGACGATCGACTTGCTGAGCGTCTGATCCGAGCGATCGGTCAGGTTGGTCGACAGGATGTAGTCGACCGGGCCGTTGAACGAGGTCGCGTTGTCGCGCGCGGCGATCTGAAGGTGACCGCGAGCGTTGGTGACGCCGCTACCATCCGAGAGGAACTCGCCGTAATCCTGATCCTCGCTCCACCACCAGCGATACGGGTCCGCCGAGAACGTGAATTCGTCGTAGCCGGCGAACCGCACCGCGTGCGTTCGTTTGCGCAAGCTCCACTCGACGTTGGCTGCATCGACCGGCGCGCCGAACAGATAGCTGGCGTCGAGATCGAACGCGAGCCGGTCGCCGGGCCGCGGATGCGGGTTGCGATGGGTCAGCTTGAGCTCGAACGTCGCTGGGCGGAATTCCTCGACCGAGAACCGCTCGCGAAACACCTGCTCGGCCACGGTTGCGCGGACGTGGTAGTCGCCGAGCACCGCGTCGGCTCCGAGCGCGAAATCGAACGCGAACCCGCCGAAGCTCGACAGCTTGGTCTTGGTGGTGAGCACTGTCTGGCCGCGGCTGTCCTGGACCTCGATGGCGACCGAGCGCTTGGTCGGCAGCCTCGGTGGCGCGCCCTGCGCGATCTCGCGAGCGATGCCCTTGAAGTGGACCTTCTCACCCGGGCGATACAGCCCGCGATCGCTCTGGATGAAGCCGCGGATCTTGGTCGCGCCGCCCCGGCGATCTTCGGGCAATCCGAAGTTCCAGATCTGAATGCCGTTGGCCCAGTTGCCATCGACGACCGCGAGGTCACCCGCTTTCTCGACGATCGCGATCAAGCGCTGGCTGCGATAGCTGTCCCAGTCGTACTCCTCCTCGAGATCCTCGACAGGCTTCTGATGCTTGAGCAACGCGCTGCCCGGGATGCGGACGATGCCGTCCTTGCTCGTCACATCGGTCCACACCTGTTTGCCCTGCGGGGTGTACACGCTGACCTTTGCGCCTTCGATCGGCGCTCCGGTCGCCAGCGATGTGACCCACACCAAACCCGACGCGGTGCCGGTCTTGATCAACACACCGAGGTCGGTGACGTTGGCGAGCACGCGATTGCGGCGGGGCGTCAACCAACCTCGAGTGGGATCGGTGACGATCTCGTTCGAGCTCGCCTCGGCGAGAAACACACCGCGCGTCGTTGGCTGCATGCTGGTGCACAGCGTGCCGAGGGGCAGTACGTTGAGCGACCACTTGTTGGTGCCCGGCGTGGTGAATCGCGTGGTCTTCGCGGTGAGCTTGAGCGCTTTCCAATCGATCGGTTGATCGTCGTCGTTGCCGCCCCACGGGTCGTAGTTCATGTCCGTGGTCAGCACCTGCACGAGCTTGTCCTTGGGAATCGCGGCGCACTCGACGGAGAACTTGCCCACGTTACGAGACCACAGCGGGTAACCTGCAGCGCTGGCCTCGAGGGCGAAGATGCCACGCTCCATCGATAGCCGCGGGCTCGCGTCGCCCGTGCGGAACTTCTGGACCGTCGGCTTCGCGAGCTTCTGGCCGAACGTGTCGGTGAGCGGCGCGATCGTGAGTTGATAGTCGGTCTCGGCGTCGAGGTCGGCGGTGACCTTGTATTCGGTGCCATCGCGGGACAGCTCGCCGCGATCGAGGCCCGGAATCGTCGGTTTGCTGGTCACCGCATCGCGGACCGTGTCGAGCGACATCGGCGTCGAGAATGTGATCGTGATCGCGACTTGATCGGCGGCGACATCGCGTCCCGATGGGGACACGTTGGTGATCGACAGCGTCGGGCGTGCTCGGACCGCTAGCGAATATGGTGTCGAGAGCGCGGCATTACCGCCGGCACCTGTGAGCTCGGAACAGATGATCGTGTAGCTCGCACCGGCGATCAGCGTCGACGCCGGGCGCACCGAGACGTGAGTTGCGGGGTCGCTACCGGTGGAGGCGAGCGCGATGTCGCCCGTCGCGCTGCGAAGCTTGCAGTGCGCGGCGACCTCGCTCGGGATCACGGGTTGGTTGAACGACAGCGGCAGCCCGCTATCGGGCGACAGCGCGTTGGCGTCGACGCCCCACACACCCTCGACGACGAGCGGCCGGTGCACGAACGAAAATCCAAACCCTGAGGTGCGGTTGCCCAGCTCGCCGGCGAGTGAGACTCGATAGCGCGTCGACGGTGCGAGGTCGGTGGTCGGCTCGATCAGCAGGGTCTGGCGGTCCTGCCAGAACCCCTTCCACGCGACCTCGGGACCGATCGTGACGGTCCCCGGCGACACCGGCGTGCCCACCATCGCTGCATCGATGACCGGCTTGTCGAATCTGATCTCGAGCGGTTCGGTCTTATCGATCGGACCCTGCGGCGAGAACGACATCACGTGTAGATCACGTGGGCCACCACCTCCACAACTCGAGACTGCCACCAGCGCACCCGCTACACCGATCAGGGCCGTCGTTCGTACATGCCGAATCATTTGGACCGCTCCAGTGCATCCGCAGTGCCGCGCCGCGGCCGCGTAGTTCTGTGGGGTTAGTCATCGAGTGGCGGGCTAGACACAACGCGTGCGACGGCGAGCCACGTGCCAAGCCACGTGGAATGCCAGCCGCCAGCTAGGCGTTGCATCGAGCGGGTCGGTAGACCGGATGCCTACCTGGTGCGTGTAACGTGTCCACGCCATGGTGCGCCTTGCCGTCATCAGCTCGGTCATCGCGATGGCGGGTGTGGTGCATGCCGGCGACATCGTTCGCCCGATGGGGATGTATGTCGCCGATCCCAGCCAACCGCCGCTGGTGATGATCGACAGCGCGCAGACGATCACGGTGCGCGGGCCGATCGTCGAGACGGTGGTCACCCAGCGATTTCGGAATCAGACCGACCGAGTGACCGAGGCGACCTATATCTTTCCGTTGCCCGGCGACGCCGCGGTCTCGGCGATGTCGATTCGCCACGGGACGCGCACGATCCGCGCCGCGATCGAGAAGCGCGCTGACGCGCAGCGCCGCTACGAGGCCGCGGTTCGCGCTGGCTTGATCGCCGGGCTCGTCGAGCAGGAACGCAACGACGTGTTCACTCAGACGGTATCCGCGATTCCGGCGCGCGGCGTCGTCGAGGTCACGTTGCGCTACGACGCACTCGCTCAGCTCCACGGCGATCGATGGCGCCTCGTGATTCCGTTGGTGGTCGCACCGCGCATGGTGCCGGGCATCGCCACTGGTGTACCGACGGCCGGCACCGGGCGCGCAGCCGACACCGATCGTGCACCCGACGCATCACGGATCACGCCGAACACGTCATCCACCGCGGGCGGCAAGACGGCGGTATCGATCCATTTTGTCGATCCGTTGCTCGAGGTCACGAGTGCCACTCATCAGCTGACCGGCAAGCAAGACGTCAGCTTCGTCGATCCGCGCACCGATCACGATGCGATCATCGAGTGGCGCACCTCGGTCACCGCGGCGGGTTGGAGCGAACCCGCAAGCGATGGTGGGTTTGCCGCGGTGATGGTCACGGCCCCACCTGCACCGGCGCGTGGCGGCGCGATGCGGCTGGTGCTCGTGCTTGACCGTTCGGCAACGATTCGCGGCGACGCCGATGCGATCCAGCGTCCGCTCGTTCGCGCACTGCTCGCAAACCTATCGGCCGCTGATCGCGTGTCGATCGTAGGCAGCGAGCAGGTTGCGTGGGCGAGGCCAGCTGACGCGCTCACCGCGATCGAATCGATCTGGCAGCGCACTTCGAGCCGATTCGATCTAACGAGCGTGCTGGCGCGGCTGCGCGCAGAACGCGCCGCGGTCGTGATGATCACCGACGGGCTGGTCGCCGATGACCGAGCGGCGATCGCGACTGCGAAGCAGCTCGGGATTCCGATCCACGTGATCGGCGTCGGACCTGCACCCGCGCGGGGTCTGCTGACCCAGTTAGCGGCGGCGACCCGAGGCACGATTCGGTTCGCCGGGGTCGGCGATGATCTATCGGCGATCGCGAGCGCGAGCGTACTCGATGCGGCGTCGCCGGCGACGGCGATGACCGTGACGTGGGGAACGCTTGCCGTGAGCGACGTCGTGCCCGGCGTTCTGCCCCGGCTCGGCGGCGGGCAGTCGATGCTGGTGCTCGCGCGGATCGAGCGCGCCGAGCTCGCAAACGGCCGTGCACATGGCGAGCTATTTGCGATCGTGCCGGGCGAACCGCCGAGGCCGGTCGACGGGATGACTACCGCGGTTGGTCCGCTTGGGCGCCGATGGGCGCGCGCGCGGCTCGAGGAGTTGATCGCGGACGGCGATCGATCTGCAATCACGGCGCACGCGCTGCGCTTCGGGTTGGTGTCACCGGAGACGGCGCTGGTCGCGATCGGCAGTGACGTCGTCGTGCGCAACGGCGTGAAGCACACCGTCGCGGTTCCCGTAGCGGTCCCTGCGGGAATCCACGCGACCGCGCTCGAACGATCGAAGCTCGAGAAGTCATCGGCGCAGATCGATGCAGCTCCGCCGGGAACGGCCGGGAGCCCGAAGCCGCTCGCCGGCGCGGCTCGCGAGGACGACTCCAACGACGACGCCAAGTCCTTCGCCGAAACCGAGGCGACGGCGCCGAGCTCCACCTCGGCCGGGCGTGCGGCTGCGCCGGTCGCGCTAGAGTCGCGGCCGCTGCCACGTTTGCCGCGACTGTCTGGAGGATTCGGTGGTGGCATCGCGATCACAAACAGCGCTTCGGACTTGGTGCTCGGAGGCAGCCTCCGCTACGAAATCGCGGTCAACCGCCGATTGGCGCTCGGCGCCGAGACCTCGGTGTGGTTTGGCGGCCGCGATGCGCAAGGGCAGGTGCTGGCCACCGCCTCGATCCTCGAGCTCGCGACGCGGTGGGAGCTCGCGCCAGGCCTGGGCGTTCGATTCGGTGATGGCACCGGTCCGGCCGCTTCGATCGGAGTGCGGTTCCGCGTACCAGCGCTGCCGCAGGCCGCGGGGTTCCTCCGGTACGACGCCGCACTGGTACGCCGGCCTGCGAGCGACGGTTGGATCTTCCAACACGCGCCGCTGGTGGGCATCGAGTGGTCGTTGTTGTGAGGGCGATGCACGGCGGGGTGAATGCGGCACCACACAAGCGGGAACGCCCGCTCTCTGTAGTACATATCAGCCGTGCGACAGATCCGGCTCGTCGTCGAATACGACGGCTCGGCGCTATGCGGTTGGCAGCGTCAAGCGAACGCTCCGACCGTTCAGCAGCATCTCGAAGAAGCTGCGTCGAAGTTGTTCGACCACGAGATCAAGATCCTAGGGGCGTCGCGCACCGATGCTGGCGTCCATGCGCGCGGTCAGGTCGCGTGCCTGCGTACCGAGAAGCAGATTCCGCTGCACGGCATTCGGCGCGGACTCAACTCGTTGTTGCCCGAGACGATCGCGATTCGAAGCGCAGAGGACGTACCCGACGAGTTTCATCCGCGGTTCTCGGCGACCGGTAAGCATTATCGCTACACGCTGTTCACCCGCGCGGATCGCTCGCCGCGTTGGCGCGACCGAGCGTGGCACCATCCCGATCCGCTCGAGGTCGAGGCGATGCGTAGCGCCGCCAGTGCGCTGGTTGGCGAGCACGACTTCTCGGCGTTTCGAGCCGCGGGCTGTACCGCACGTACGACTACCCGCTACATCGAGCGCATCGAGCTGACTCCCGGGGAGCCGGACATCCTGCTGGTCGATGTCCACGGCAACGCGTTTCTCCGCAACATGGTCCGAATCATCGTGGGCACCCTGACCGAGGTCGGTACGGGCTCGCGGTCCGCAGGGCAACTGGCTGAAATTCTTGCGTCGAAGGACCGGACCCAGGCGGGCATCACGGCCCCGCCGCAAGGCCTCGAGCTGATGCACGTGCGCTACGACGGCCGGCGGCGATCCGATGTGTAAGCTGCGGCCACGCCAAGGCGTTAGTGGGTAGTCCGTGGCCTCCGATCCAGCCGGAGATCAGCTGGGCGCCGAGCTCGACCAGGAGCAGCGCCAGATCGAGGAGGCTCAACGCGGCAACCTCGACGCCATGCGCCCGATCCTCGAACGCTACGCCCAACCGCTCTACAGCACGGTGATCTTGCCGCGCCTGGGCAATGCGGCGTCGGCCGAGGATGTCCTGCGCGACACGCTGTCGACCGCGGTCGAGAAGATCAAGCGGTTCAACTGGCAGGGCAAGTCGATCTATCCGTGGTTACGGCAGATCGCGATCAACAAGGTCTACGACCTGCATCGCCAGTCGAAGCGATCGCGCCGACTCGCGGACGCGATGGCGCACGAGCTGTCCGGCGAGAGCGATCCCGACGGCCACGCCGATGCCCAGTTGATGGCGGATCAAGAGCGTCAGGCGCATCGCGCGCGAATCGACGCCGCCATGGAGCAGCTCACCGAGCGCTATCGGGTGGCGATCGAGCTTCGATTGATCCAAGAGCTGACGCGCGAGGAGTGCGCACGCCGGCTGAACGTGACGGTCGGAACCTTCGATGTCTTGCTGTTTCGCGCGGTCCGCGCGTTTCGTAAGCAGTTTGGTGAGCGCGGCGAATCACCAGCGCCGGGAGCACGGTAATGGCGAACGCAGATGACGACGACATGTTGAGCGGACCCGTGCCCGAGCCGGATGCCGACGCCTCGCCAGCCGAGCGTGCACACGCCAGGACGTTCGCCGAGATCGTCGACAAGACGCTGGCAGGACGAACGCCTGCGGCGATGTCTGCGGACGATCGCGCGTTGCTCGAGGTCGCCACGGTGATCCGGGCGGCGAGTGGCAACGTGGCGTTACCAGCGGCGAAGCAGCAGTCGATCGTCGAGGCGGCGCTGCGGCAGGTAGTGGGCGTGGGTGCTACGGCGAGCTCGGCGACGCCGATCGAGCAGGCGCGCGCGAAGCGCTGGTTGCCGTGGACAGTGGCGGGTACGAGTGTGGCGATCGCGGCGGCGGCAGTGCTCGTGTTGGTGCTACGGGCACCAACCGTCGCGGTGCCAGAGTCTGCGCAGTCAACGCCACACGCGCTGCCTGCCGAGTGGATGTCGCGTCCGGCTGATCCCTTGATCGGTCCGATCGCGCGCGAGCGCGCCGGAGATGCCGTGAGCCGGATCGACTACTTGTTTGCCGATCGGCTCGACGGTTATCGTGAGCGCCGGCTGGCCGGAGCGGGAGGTGCGCGATGAACCATGGCAGAGGACTCGCAGCGGTCGCGAGCATTGCGGTTGCAGTGTTCTGCGCCGGATATGCGGGATGTTCGGCCGAACGCGAGCCGAGCCCGAGTCCGAGCTCGGTCACCAGCTTGCCCGAGCCCACCGAAGCGATCGACCAGGAGTTGATGATCGCGCTCGCCCAGGCGAAGAATTTTCACCACAAGGCCAAGGTCTACATGAGCGATGGCAACCTCGCTGCAGCCACCGCCTCGGTGCGCCAGATCTTGTCGTTGCGGTTTCCTGGGGGCGCACCGGAGGCCGAAGACGTTCGGCTCGATGCGCGCGCGTTGCTCGCCAAGTTGTTGGTCAGTCAGAACCAGCTGGACGAAGCGATGCGTACCGTGAGCGAAGGCCTCGCAGGGAGCCAGCGCGAGAGCTTCTTCGTCGCGAACCTCTACACCGTACAGGGCGAGATTCACGAGGCGCGTGCAGCCCAGCTCGACGCGGAGGGCGAGGCGAGCAAGCCGAGGGCGACGCAGGAGCGGCATGCGGCGATCGAAGCGTTCGATCGGTCGATCCAGATCAACGAGAAGCTGCAGAAGCAGCTGTGGGAGGGGCGATGATCGCGTCGCGGGTCACCGGGTGGGTGGTTGCGATCGTCGCGGTTGCGGCGACGCTCGCTGGTTGTGGCGGTTCCGACTACCGCGCCGAGTTGCAGCGCCGGATGTCCAAGCACACCGAGATCACGAACTTGTGGACCCAGATCCGTGCGTGGCGGCGCGAGGCAAAGATGGAGCTCGACCCGCCGCCAGGCCTGTTGAGCCAGGTTGGCAGCAAGCCAGTGCGTGAGGCCGCGCGGGTCTGCCCCGATGGGCATCCGGTTCCCAAATCGTGCGACGACATCTGCAGTATTGGCGATGCGATCTGCGACAACGCCGAAGCGATCTGCGGGATCGCCGACGAGCTCGGCAAAGACGACGACTTCGCGCAACAGAAATGTGCGAGCGCCAAGGCGTCGTGTCGCGAGGCCAAGCAGCGCTGCTGTGATTGCTCCGAGGCCGATCCGCCAGCCGGAGGCACTCCATGACCGGATGGCGGCGCCTCGTCGTGCTCGGGCTGGCGGTGATCGCCACCGCCTGCGGAGCGGCGCAGTCATCCATGCAAGCGAGGTCGCAGCCCGCTGCGACCGAGGCTGTGCCGCCGACGCCAAGCAGTCCGCGCGCGGCGATCGATCAGCTCGATCAGCTGATCCGTTCGGATCTCGCGACGCTCGAGCTCGATCCGCCGCTCGCTGCCGCATGCGTGAGCGCCTCATGCATGACCGCCGAGGCAACCAACACGTCCCCGCCGCTCGAAGATCCAGAGTGCCGCCCTGCGGCTTCCGAAGTTTGCACCGACACGTGCAAGCTCGCGACCTCGATCTGCGCCAACGCTGGCAAGATCTGCCAGATCGCGAACGACCTCGGCGACACCGACCTGTACGCGAACGACAAGTGCATCAGCGGTAAAGCCAGCTGCGACGCCGCGAAGAAGAAGTGCTGCGCCTGCCAGCTGTGAGGCTAGAGCTCGAAGCTCATGTCAGCGCGGTCGCAGGCCGCAACGCGATGTTCCCGCGAGGTCATCGATCGTCCTCGTCAGTGTTGCTGCGAGCTCCGCTTGGGACGCTGGTTTGACGTCTGCCATGAGGTTCGCGAGAGCATGGGTTTGGCAGATGCACCACGCTGCCAGCTCCCTCGACTTGGCTTTGTTTGCATCGCTGAAGCACGGCGCGCCGAACGCGAACAACATCAGGCTCCCGGGCATCACATCCGTCGCCGCGGGTACGAACCGAGCTGCTTTCTGCGCTTCGTCGGGGAGCTTCGCCGTTGCGACGAAGCGGTCAGCAAACTCCGAACAATGCGCGGTCGCATCGGGTGGTCCTGTCACCTTCGACAACGTGAGATCGGTACGACATCCACACGTCGCCATGGCGTGAGGGCTGGAATCCTGCTCGGCACAGGTTTTCAACCTTGCCATCGCCGCATCGATCTCTTCGACCGTGTAGCGCCCTCTCGAGGGCCCCTGCGTTTCGTTCGGTTGCTGATGCGATCTCGGTTCGGTCGCGGGGGTGGACGGAACCGCTGGCTTGTCGGGATTGCGGGCCTCGGTACAGGCCACGACGCAGAGGGTCACTAGCACGAGGTTATTGACGCCGGCACCTGCATGGCGGGGTGACATGGATGGCACGCTAACACGGCCACTTCGGAGGACCGTCCACGACGCATCGTGGGCCGCCGCTGAAGGGCAGCAAAACTCTGTGCGCGGCGGTGTTGGCAGCCTTCGCGGTTCAGAGTTCGTCCGCTCCGCGATACGGTACCGGTCGCGTGCGCGTTGGCCTGATCGTCTTGGTGATTGTCGTCACGACGCGCGCGCATGCCGGTGGGTTGGTCGTCGTCGGTGGGACGCCTCGGGCGATCAGTCATGCGGGCGCGTCGGCGGTCGGTGACGATGGTGCGGGGGCGCTGTTGGTAAACCCTGCGGCGACCGCGCGACGCGACGGCACGCGGATCCAGCTCGGCGTGTCGCTGATCGAGGACGCGACGTGGTGGCAAAGTGTGGCTCCCGGCGCGCCGCAGTCGCGCGATCAAGCAGGTACCAGCGTGGCGCCGACGGCAGCCGTGGTTGGCTCGGTCGGATCGTGGATCATCGGCGGCGGGGTAATGACGTCAGCGGTCTCGGAGCGCGCGTATCGCGACCCGGTGCCAACCAACCAAAACACCGAGGCGCTGTTCGACTATCGCTACAGCGGGATCGCCGGATCGTTGCGCAGAGACGCGGTGGTAGTCGGTGTTTCGCGCCGGTTCGGTGATTCGCTCGCGCTCGGCGCATCGCTGGGCGCATCACGCGTTGCGGTCGGGGAGACTCGACGGATCTGGGCGGGATTCGCCGGTGTGGCGCGCGCCGGCGATGAAACACGCGATGTGCAGCTCGAGCTCGCTGGCGATCGGTGGTTCGTTCCGAGCGCCGTGATCGGTGTGTTGTTCGCACCGCTCGATACGCCGCTCGAGCTCGGTGCCTCGGTGGGCTGGTCGGCCGGCGCGCGAATACGTGGCGACGTTGCTGCGAGCGACACCAATGGCAGCACCACCGTCGTCACCAACAATCCCAATGCGAGCTTGTTGGTTCGCCAGCCGGTGGCTGTCCGCGCCGGCGCGCGTTACGCGGGCGAGGCGTTCTCCGTCGAGCTGGGTGGTGATGTCTGGCTGGCGAGCGACGCCGCGAGCGAGGCGACCTGGCAGATCCGCGGCATCACGGCCGTCGATCCGTCGACGGTCACCGCGGCAGTGACGGCGGTACCGTCGCGGCTATCGACGCGAACCCACGGTGCGATCCGTGCCGCGGTCGACGTCGAGCTGATCGCTGGATTTCTGTGGGCGTCGGGCGGCTATGCGTACACCGTCGGTGCGACGTCACAGGGTCGGCTGTCGACGTCGCTCGGTGACCTCGGTGGTCACACGATCGCACTCGGCCTGGAGGGCAACGCCGGCGGCTTTTCGCTCGCGCTTGGTTGGTCGCGAACGTTCGCGATCGCGCGGCGCGGCGGACAGCTGCTCCGCCTCGATAATCCATTCGGCGCAGGCGATGCGGCGGTGCCGGCCGGTCGGTTCGATGGAGCGGTCGATCAGCTCGGAATTCTCATCGACATCGAGCTCGGAGCTACGGAAAGCTCGGACCTCTGATCGAACGGTGCTGGCTCAGCTCAGTTGGCCAGCGAGAGCGACGCGATCATCACGAGCACGACGTGCGCGAGGATGAACAGCCGGGTGTTGCGGGACATGCGGCGGGGAGGAGCACGGGTCGTGCCGATCCCAAGTCATCGAGATCACTCGCGACAGGGGCGGCTAGCGTAGCGGCTCCCGCGACGTTACTGGCAACTCGCGAAGCCACACGTCGGCGCCCCAGCGCCGCAATAACGCGCGCGCTCAGTCTTCGCCGGCCGCGAGCTTCGGCTTCTTCTTCGGCTCCGGCTTGTCATCACCGATCGAATCATCGAGCTCGACAAATCCGCCCCACACGGCTCCGATCAGCCCGCCGAGCACCGGCGACCACTGGAGCACGTTGCCGTCGTACGCCGTGATGTGAAGCTCGGGGTTCCACACCTTCGCGACCAACGCATAGAGACCGCATCCAACGCCAAATCCAAACGCTGCCTTGAGCCCGGCCACGACCGTGGTCGCGTTCTTGTCGCGAATCAGCGCCCAGAACGGTCGGCCCACGAACAATCCGATCAGCGCCCCCACCACGCCATAGGTCAGCCACCCGTTGAAAAACCCGGTGGACTCATGGAGTGCATGCGCCCCGTAGCCCGCCGCTGCGCCCAGGATCGCACCCTTCAGGATGCCGATGAAAAGCTTGACCACCTAGCGAGTGTGACGAGTAACCGCGGCATCGGCAAGCCGAAATCCCCTGACTGATCATCGCTCCAATCCACTGACGCTCGATATGCGCGGTGGTTCAGATCGGGCCGGACGGGATCGCGATCGTCGAGAACTGCTGTTCGAGCTTTGCCACCTCGGCCTTGAACGCCGCGAGGTCCTTCGCCGAGACGCCGCGGCCGCGCACGGGCGTCAACTTGCTCGGGTCGATGTATTGGCCGTTGCGCTTCACGCCGAAATGAAGGTGCGGTCCGGTGGAGAGCCCGGTGGTGCCGACGTAGCCAATGACGGTCTTCGCCGCGACGCGCTGGCCTACCTTTTGGTCCCCGGCGAACTTGCTGAGGTGCATGTACGCGGTCTCGATCCCGCTGTCGTGGCGGATCATGACGAGGTTTCCGGCGCCGCCCGCGGGTCCGCGATGGATGATCGTGCCCGATGCCGCGGCCCACACCGGCGTGCCGACCGGAGCCGCGTAGTCGACGCCGAGATGTGCGCGGACCGTGTGCATCACCGGGTGCATGCGCTTGCGGTCGAAGCCTGACGAGATCCGCTGAAACTTGAGCGGAGTCTTGAGCAGCGATTTCTCCGACGACTGGCCGGCCTCGTCGTAATAGCCCTTGGTCTGGGCGAAGTAGAACGTCTTGAACGTGCCCGCCTTGCCTTGATACTCGGCGGCGAGGATCCGGCGATAGCGCAGGAACTCCTGCCCGGTGAACTCCTTCTCGACCACGACCCGGAACGTGTCGCCCTCGTGGGTGTCGTTGTAGAAGTCGAGGTCGTATGCGAACACGTCGACGAAGAAGTCGACGAGCGCACCGGTCTCGCCAGCCCCGACCAGCGAGGCGTACAGCGACGAATCGATGCGGCCGCCGATCGCTTTGATCTCGACATGCGTGTCGGAGGTGTTCGCCTTACCGACCAACGCGCCCGAAGCGTCGCGTTCGGCACGCGCGGTCTCGATCTTGCTGACCACCAGCTCGAACGCCTTCACCCGGCCGTCCGCGCCGCGCTCGATCCGATAGTTCTGACCGGCGCGGATGTTCTTGAAGTCGAGCACGCCCGACAGCGAGCGGATGACCTCATCGGCTTCGGCCGCCGACAATCCGCTCTTCTTGAGCAGCTTGCCGAGCGTGTCCGACTTCGACACCTGGCCATTGATCGTGCCGGGCGGGCCGACCGGAGTGGCCGCGATCGCCGCCACCGACGGTGCTGGCGTCTGGACCAATGGCTGCGACGGAAGCGCCATCACGGGCGCGGTCTTGCCCTCGGCTTCGCGCTTGATCGCGCCGACCGAGGTCTTCTTGTCCCAGACGAACACGTAGAGGTTGACGAGGACGAGGGCGCCGAGCACGAGCGCCACCCAACCGCTGCTTCGGCGCGCGGGCAGGGCGTTCAGGGGCGCACCGATGACGGCACGGCCTGACGTTTTCTTGCGCGTGGTCCTCCGCCTCCTGACCATGGGTCGCAGGAGGCCAGCAATATCACGAGCCTCCCGAAGGACCAAGGAAATGGCGAGCACTCCTTTGCACCCAGCTTCGACGAGCGAATCGTTCGAGACGGGTACCACACGCCCTCACCTGGGTGGCCCGGGAACAGATCTGCCGCCGCGCGAGCAGCTGGAACTTTTTTCCAACTCGGGGCAAGGTGCCGGCGCAGCGGTAACTCCGCCGGGACCAGACATGGCAAAGAAGTCGAATCCTTCCAAGACGAAGCCCTCTCGGAAATCGCGCGAGGGAAGTGTAGAGGCAGCAGCGGGTGGTGGTGGCGAGGGCCTTGGCTCGAGCGCTCCGCCGGACGGTGGTGGCTCCGAAGGCGATGCTTCGCTCGAGGCAGAAGCCCGGCGTCGTTATTTAAACTATGCGCTAAGTGTCATCACCTCGCGCGCGTTGCCCGACGTTCGCGACGGGCTCAAGCCGGTTCAGCGTCGGATCCTGTACGCGATGCTGCACGACCAGCATCTCCGGCCCGACGCTAAACACCGAAAGAGCGCCACCGTCGTCGGTGCCGTGCTCGGTAAGTACCATCCGCACGGCGACACCTCGGTGTACGACGCGATGGTCCGCATGGCGCAGGATTTCTCGCTGCGCATGCCGCTGGTCGATGGCTCCGGCAACTTCGGCTCGCTCGACGGCGACGCGCCCGCCGCCTACCGCTACACCGAGTGTCGACTCGCGGTTCCGGCGATGGAGCTACTGCGCGAGCTGGACTTCGACACCGTCGACATGCGCGCGAACTACGACGGCACCACCGAGGAACCGACCGTCCTTCCAGCGCGATTCCCGAATTTACTCACCAACGGCTCGACCGGTATCGCCGTCGGCATGGCGACCAACATTCCGCCGCACAATTTGCGCGAGGTCGTCAGCGCGCTGATCGCGCTATCGAAGGACCGCACCATCGAGCACGTCCAGCTGATGAAGCACATCGACGGTCCGGACTTCCCGACCGGCGGGCAGCTGCTCAACAGCAAGGTCGAGCTGCGCCAGATCTACAAGGATGGCCAGGGCACGATCCGCGTCCGCGGCGAGTACAAGCTCGAGACCAAGAAGCGCGGCGGCACGGATGTTGTGATCACGTCGATTCCGTACGCGCTGACCAAGGCGGACGTCGTCGAGAAGATCGCCGAGGTGATCGTCTCGCGCAAGCTGCCGTACCTGCTCGACGTGCGTGACGAATCGACGACCGACGTTCGGATCGTGCTCGAGATCAAGAAGGACGCCGACCCCGAGCTGGTGATGGCGTACCTCTACAAGAACACGTCGCTGCAGTCGAACTTCCACGTCAACCTGACGTGCCTGGTGCCGCCGAGTTATCTCGACGACGAGCAGGGCCGAAAGTTGTCCGCCGAGGCGCCACCGCAACCGCGCCGGATGGGGATCAAGGAGGTGCTCGATCACTTCCTCGACTTCCGGATCCACACCACCGAGCGGCGATTTCAGTACCAGCTCAAGAAGCTCAAGGAGCGGATCCACATCCTCGAGGGCTTCCGGACCATCTTCGATGCGCTCGACGAGACCATCAAGATCATCCGGGCGTCGGACGGCAAGGAAGACGCCGCGAACAAGATCATCAAGCGGTTCAAGCTCGACGAGATCCAGGTCGATGCGATCCTCGAGCTCAAGCTTTACAAGCTGGCCAAGCTCGAGATCAAAGTGATCCGCGAGGAGCTCGAAGAGAAGGCTGCCGAGGCCAAGCGGATCCAGAAGATCTTGAACAGCGACGAGAAGCTGCTCGACGTGGTCCGCGAGGATCTCGAGGCGGTTGCCAAGGAGCTCGGTACGCCGCGCCGGACCAAGACCGGCGGTGCGAACGAGGAGATGGAGTTCGACGCCGACGCGTTCATCGTCGAGGAGGACGCCAACATCGTCGTGACCAACGACGGTTGGATCAAGCGCGTGCGCGAGCTCAAGGATCCGTCCGCGACACGAACCCGCGAAGGCGACGCGGTCGCCCACGTGCTGCCGGGGTCGACCAAGGAGAAGGTCATCTTCTTCACCAGCCGCGGCTCGGCGTACGTGATCAAGATCAACGATATCGCCGCCACGACCGGCTACGGCGATCCCGCGCAGAAGTACTTCAAGTTCGCCGACGGTGAAAAGATCATCGCGGCGATGACGCTCGATCCGCGCGCGATGGTGCCGCCGACGTTGTTGGCGGTCACCCAGCGCGGGTTCGGCTTGCGGTTCGCGGTCGCGCAGCACCTCGAGGTGACCACCAAGGCCGGCCGGCGGTATGCCAAGCCCTCCGAGGGTGACGAAGTGCTCGGCGTGATCGCGTGCAACGACGATGACGTCGTGGTGTGCGCGACGCGCGATGGCCACGTGTTGCGCTGCAAGGCCGATGAGATCGCCAAGCTCGAAGGGCCTGGCCGCGGCGTCACCGTGATCAAGACGGCCGACGATGACGTCGTGATCGGGTTCATCGCGGGTCGCAAGAGCGATCAGCTGATCGTGGAGACCGAGAAGAGCGGCAAGAAGTTCGAGCTCGCCGCCGATCCGAAGCAGACCTCGTCACGCGGCGGCAAGGGCCAGCAGATCGTCAAGCGGGCCAACCTGGTGGTGGTGAAACCGCCGGTGACCATTCAACCGCTCGCAAATGCCGAGGGCGGCCCGGAGGTGAACTAAGATGTCGAACGAAATGGCTGCAACCACCGGCCGCAAGAAGTCGAGCTACAGCGGCGATGAGATCCAGGTCCTCGAGGGCCTCGAACCGGTTCGCAAGCGCCCCGGCATGTACATCGGCGGCACCGGCAAGGATGGCTACCATCACTTGTTGTGGGAGATCGTCGACAACTCGATCGATGAGGTGATCAACAAGCACGCGACCAAGGTCGAGGTCACGCTGCACAAGGACGGCAAGAGCGCGACGGTAGATGACAACGGCCGCGGCATCCCGGTCGACATGATGCCGAAGTTCAAGAAGAGCGCGCTCGAGGTCGTGTTCACGACGTTGCACTCCGGCGGCAAGTTCGAGCGCGGCAAGAGCTATGCGGTATCCGGCGGCCTCCACGGCGTCGGCGCCGCGGTGGTCAACGCGCTGTCGAGCGAGCTCCACGTCGTCGTCAAGAAAGATGGCGAGCGCCACGAGATGAAGTTCGAGCGCGGCGAGCCCAAGGGCAAGCTGAAGACGCTCGGCAACGCGCGCGGCAGCGGTACCAGGGTGACGTTTCGTCCCGACGATGACGTGTTCAGCGCCAAGTTCAGCTTCGATCCCGAGTTGATCGCCGAGCGGCTCGAGACCAAGGCGTATCTCCACGGCGGCCTCGAGATCGTGTTTCGGGACGAGACCGCGGATCCGCCCGCCGAGCACACCTACGTGCATCCGCAGGGCATCGCCGAATACCTGCCGAAGTTGGTCGCCGACCGCGGCAAACAACCGGTGCCGCCCGGCAGCGCCGTGTTCTACATGGAGAAGCAGGACAAGGACGCCAAGCTCGGCGTCGAGCTCGCGCTTCAGTGGACCGAGTCGCCCGACGATCTGATCAAGACCTACGTCAACTCGGTACCGACGCCAGACGGTGGCACGCATGACGCCGGGCTGCGCTCGGCGATCGTCAAGGCGCTCCGTAATTACATCGCGACCCACAAGCTCGATCCCAAGGGCGTGACGCTGACGGCCGAGGACATCCGCGAGGGTGTCGTCGCGCTGCTGTCGACCTACGTCCACGACCCGCAGTTTCAGAGCCAGACCAAGAACCGGCTCAACAACCCCGAGGTTGCGGCGCAGGTCGAAGCGATGGTTCGCCCCGCGCTCGAGAATTATCTCAACGGCAATCCGAACTGGGCGCAGGCGGTGGTCGCGCGAACGATCATCGCAGCGCGCGCGAGAGAGGCATCGCGTGCGGCGCAGCAGGTGACGCGCAAGACGGCGGTGTCACACCGGCTGAACCTGCCGGGCAAGCTCGCCGATTGTTCGTCGACCGATCCGAACGACAGCGAGCTGTTCATCGTCGAGGGCGACTCGGCAGGCGGCTCGGCCAAGCAGGGCCGCGATCGCAAGACCCAAGCGATCCTGCCGCTGCGCGGCAAGGTGCTCAACGCCGAGCAGGCCAACAGCCAGAAGCTGCTCGCCAACAAGGAGCTCCAGGACATCGTGTCTGCGCTCGGCTGCGGCATGGGCGATACGATGGACCTCGGCAAGCTGCGCTACGGCAAGATCTTCTTGCTGATGGACGCCGACGCCGACGGTCATCACATCGCGACGCTGCTGCTCACGTTCTTCTATCGGCACATGCGGACGCTGATCGATAGTGGCCACGTCTACCTCGCGCAGCCACCGCTGTATCGGATCGACATCGGTAAGCAGACCTACTGGGCGCTCGATGATCTGCACAAGGAGCGGCTGCTCAAGCAGCACGCCAAGGTCAACTCGAAGCCGAGCATCACTCGGTTCAAAGGTCTCGGCGAGATGAACCCCGAGACTCTGAAGTCGACCACGCTCGATCCGAAGACGCGGCAGACCCTGCGCGTCACCGTGAAAGCGAGCGAAGCGCTGCTCACCGATCGGACGATCTCCGAGCTGATGGGCAAAGACGTCGCCGCGCGGTTCAAGCTGATCACCGAGAACGCCGCCGAGATCGGCGAGCTCGACGTCTGAGGGACGGTGTCAAGTTAGTCAAGGTGTGACGCCCAAGGCCGCGTGTTTGTTGAAGCGGCGGTGACGTTTCAAGTCCGACGGTCGACCCGACGCACGTACGCCTCGACCTTCCTGGCAAGGGGAGTGGCCGGGCCAGGCTGCGCAGGAACGGGCAAGAACGAGTGTCTGCGATGGCACCTGGCTTGCTGAACTGGACAGGATGATGCGAGCGTTTTGTGTCGCAGGTCATGTCGTACTGGCGTGCCTGGTCGGAGTTGGCTGCGATTCCGTGGTCCTAGACAGCGGCCAGGACCCGGGACAACAAGACCAACTGAAGCCGGACGCTCAGACGAAGTCAGACGATCCGGATCCGCCGCCGCCACCACCGCCGCCGCCGCCCCCACCGGACGATGATGATGGCGAGCCGCCGACACCCCCGCCGCCGGGACCGCCTCAACCGCCGCCGCCGGCTTGCACGATCGTGTTGCCGATCGACGCCGAAGACGTGAGCGCGAACACAGACAACGCGTGCCGATCGACCCGCAGCTTGGCCATCGACAACGACGCAGCGGGCCTCGATCTCGCATCGACCGGACAGCTGAGCACGTACCAGGGCCGCTCGGAGGCGGGTTGCATCATGGTCGACTTCGGCTCCAGCCGGCTGCGCGATCCGATCGCGATCTATCGGCGCGCGGTGTCACAGGCCTGCAACGACGGCGCGCCCTGCGAAGGAGCGTTCTGCGGCACCGGCGATCTCATGGATGTGTTCGCCGGCAACGACTCCGATCCCGAGGACCTCGAGTTCGTGGCCCAGTACACGGTCGCCGATCGGACCAACTACGGGCGACAGCTTATCAACCTCGGCAAAGCAACGCGCTACATCATGGTCTGTCGTCCAGGCAGCGGCGTCGCCCGCGATGACATCGAGATCGACGCCATCACGGGATGCGAGAACTGAGCGATCTGCCATCGGGTCTGGCCCGGCAAGTCGAGACTGCGTGATGCTCGCGCCAGCGACGTCCAACACCGCGTCATTGGTGAAGCGATTGGGACGGTTTTCCCCGGTTCACGGACTCGCGACGACAAGCACCCATTGATACGCAGCGCTCGCGCCGGTCACGCGAACGCCCATACGAGGATCTGCAGGCGTCAGGACGAACGGCGAATCCTCGACGGACTGCTCGTCGTCCAGCGAGCTCGCGAAGCACTCGTAGTCGTCGTTCGTCCTGTGGAACGACAGCGCATAGAGCCCACCGGGCAGGAAATCGAAGTTCTTGTCCATGCGGATTCCCACCGAAGGATCCACCGTCGCCACGTAGCCATCGAGCTCGTCCTGGCCCACCGCGCACTCGGCAGCGGCATCGCTGTTGGTGGCCTTGCGGGTGAGCACGCCGATCGAAGAGCTCGGGTTCGGCGCTGGGGTTTCGGCGAGCAGCGCCGAGGCGAACAGTGTTTCGGTTGCGGCGAGCGGACCCGGATGCGTGATGGTTGCAGGCGGGCCACCAATGACGTTCACCGTCGCGGCACCGCTCGCAACAATCCACGGACCTACGACGTTCCACGCCAGATCGAGCGCATCACCGGAAAACCCGTCGAACATGAACAGCGAATCGCCGGCGATCAGCGGCCGCGGGTCGCACGCGCCCGAAACGTGATCAGCATCGGGATCGTCGATCGGATCACCATCAGCGAACGGCGGGCATGGATCGCACGCATCACCGAAGCGATCGCCGTCCTCGTTGTACTGTCCTGGGTTTGCGACATCGGAACAGTTGTCCGTCGTGTTCGCAACGCCGTCGCCGTCGAGATCAGAACCATCGTCCGCTGCTCCGTCGGGTGCGCCCTCCGGCACGTTGTCCGGCGTTCCATCGCAGAACGCGCCATCGGCCTCCATCACGCAATGCTGGCCACTCGGACAGTTGTCGAGTGCGAGATCGCAAGGAACGTGGGATGGCGCGCGAGGCGAGAAGCATCCCGCGAGGACGAACATGAATGCCGCCCGCACCTCCACATCGTAAACGCGCGACCCGTCGATGAGTCGGCTAATGTTTGCCGCGTGTGATAGATGCAACGATCGCCTTCCATGGACAGCCGAACAAGCGGCGGCGGGGGACGGTTTCAAGGTGGCCAGCTTGTGACGTCCAACACGGGCGACGGGTGCGCGAACCGTGCCCGTTCTACAGGATCACGATGCTCTCGCAGGTCTGGTTGACGACCTGTGCGAGCGCGTCGCCGACGACCGTGTCGTAGCTCGTGGTGTCGTCGATGTCGCCCCAGATCGGCGCCTCGCCGAACGCGTTCAACGTCTGCCAGATGGTGTCGTTGTTGTCCATCGTGCACGGGTTGATGATGCCCGCCGCAAGGATGCAGGCGTCCCCGCCGCATTGCTGCTTCGCGGCCACGAGCATGTCGTGATAGGCGCTGACGCCCTCCGGGCTTTTGTCGGGTTCGTCGGAGAGGAAGATCACCACCAGCACGCCATTGATGTCGCGGATGAAGCCGGCGTTGGTCGCCGCGTTGCTCGGATGGACCGCGTAGCCCGCAGCCGCGGATGCCATCTCGTACGAGCAGCCACTCTCACCAGCCTCGACCGCCGCGGCCGAGAACCACTGCTTGAGTGGCGCGCGATCCGGATCGGACGTGTTGGTAGCGAAGTAGCTCTTGCCGTCGTATTCGTAGAGCCGTCCCTGCTCGCCGTTGACCCCGGTCGTGCCCTCGGTGGGTTTCACGTAGTGCGCATTGATCTCCATCGGAGTCTGCGCCGACGCACAGTTATTGGTCGACTCCGAACAGCTTCCCGAGAAGAACGACGTGGTCGTGATCCCGACGTGGAGATCGACGTCGGTTGGTAGACTGTCGTAGATCGCGTCGACAAACGCAGGGAACTGCTTGGCGAGCGCCTCCTGGTACGGACCCATCGAGGGCGAGTTGTCGATCACGAACAGGATGTCGACGTACTCACACGTATTCCCATCGCCAGGTTCATCCCCACCACCCCCACCACCCTCGTCCTGCGAATCATTCGCGTTGTTGGTGCCCGGATCGCTGGATCCGCCGCAGCCGACGACAAATCCCAGGACGAGCGGAAGTAGTTGTGCCCTCATGTGCGGAGGGTACGGTGTTCACGATTCGAGACCGCCGTGTGCGCGATGGCAAGTCTTGACACTCGCTGATCGGCGCGCCGACGGAGGTAGATCTGTCACGCGCCTGACATCGATCCTCGTCGCCGATCCGGGAGACCCGTTTGTCGCCGGTGGGAAGCGGTATCGCAAGCGAGCGCTAGTCGGCCCCACTCTCCAGGTGAGCGTCGCACCAAGCGCGGTAGCAGCCAGAAGTGGGATTGTTGAAGTACGCGTAGACCATCAGCGCCTTGCCATCTGCTGCGGATGCGCAATTGGGGTCGATGCTCGGTGGTGTGTTGTCGTACGGCTTGCAGAACAGCGCGGTGTCGTCGGCGTCGAGCGAGCCATCCTCGAGCACCCGGAACAACGTGGAACGCCACGGGTGGACCACGATGCCCTCACCCAGCTCGGTCATTTGATGAATGCTGCCGCCCCAAAAGAACTCCCAGTCTGCTTCGAGTTGATACGCTTGGATGTCGTACACCTCGGCGGAGATGACGTTGCGAAGGTCATAGCTGGCTTCGGGGACCTGCCAGGTACGACCGGGCGTCGGGTCGAAGCTCAGCGCCGGTGCCTTGACGGCCACGCCGCCGAACCCCGAGATCGAGCGCTCTCCGATCGACAGTGCTTTCTCGGCGTTGATGGCCGAGGGTCCCGACAGCGTGGTGTAGTAGCCGACTAGCTCCTGGACCTTGACGCGTAACGTGGCGGTTTCGGGATCCAGGCCGAGGAAGTGCTCGAACAACATCACGTCGTCGCCACGCTGCGCGAGCACCTCGAGCCCTCCGCTGCCGTCGCATGTCGTGGTCGAGCTCTTGGTGGTGCAGAGTCGCATCACCAGCAGGCATCCGTCATCGCGCGCGACCGTCCGGTCGACGTGCCATCGGATCGAGATGCCAAGGTTGGCAAGCTCGACCTCCTCACCTGGCAGGATCAATCCGTTCGCAGCCATGAAGTCGTGAGCGCGCGCTGAGAGGTCGTCCGTCACGGGACAACCGCTCGCGCCATCAGACTTACCCCCACCGCCGCTGGGCGAGTGCACGTCATCGATCGGATCCGTTGCACACCCGATGGTGACGGCGAGCAGACCCACTCCAACGGTAGCCAACAGGCGCTTCATGTGATCGTGCTCAAGCAACGGCGAGACCAGCGAGGGGGCGTTGCATCGGGGTTTCAAACACCTGATTTGAAGGCGATCATCGGGTGTCGCTGCATGGTCACGGCGGGTCTCGCGGCCGTGTTCGTGAGCCTCGTCACGAACATGGCTACCACCACGCCTGGTCTGTTAACGACCCGGCCGCGGTGCTCGTTCCCGCGTCGCTCGCGAGTCATGTACGCGATGGTGCCGAGCGCCTGAACGCGCGCGATCGCAGCGACCTCAGCTCCCTCGGCCACCAGCACCCAGTGTCGACAACGCAGTGTCACCAACGCGAACGAGGTGAGCCGATGGTCTGTAACCGCCCGCCGCGAATCGCCGCTGCGATTCAACGGCACCGCCAGCTCGATCGTGGTGCGAGCGCTCGTCGACGATTCGCTACACCAGCGACGAAACCGACTCGTGATCAGCTCCGTGAGTGCAGCGTGGAGAACGGATAGGTGAGCCAAGCGAGATCTTGGGGAGGAGCTGGCGCCGGGTCGCGGATGGGGACGCCGATTGCGTGCGGGGCATGGCGATCGGAGGTGCTGCTCGCGCGACGCCCTGCTTGGTGATCTCGCGATCCGTTGGCTGCAAAATGGATCTATCTTCGCCGCCGAATGCGGGGAGCCATTGTTGTTATCGCCGTTGGGCTCGTTGGATGCGGTCGTCTAGGGTTCGAGCCGGACCAGGACATCACATTCATGTGTGCGGGCGCGGAGGTGTTTTTCGATGGTGATGGCGACGGATGGGGCGACGTACAAGCGCCGTGTGGAACGACCGCCGGTGTCGTAGAGCGTGCGGGCGACTGCAACGATGGCGACGTCGAGACCCACCCCGACGCGATCGATGATTGCGTGGGCGATCGCAGCTGCGATGGCACATGGGTCGTGGCGGTGCCTGCTGCGTGTCCAACGATTCAGCTGGTGCTGGATGCATCGGCAGCGAGCGGCGAGTCCGCAACCGTCGAGCTCGCGGGAGCGACGTACGTCGAAGACCTTCGATTCGGAACGGCGCGGGTGATGGTCGAAGGTGCTGGTCCGGGGCTGACGATCATCGAAGGCACGGGGAGCGGTCCGGTCGCCACGTTCGACAACGGCCGCACGACCGAGCAGGGCCTTCGTGGCCTGACGGTTCGCGGCGGCGTGTGCGAAGTGATCAGCAATGTCTGCCACGGTGGTGGGATCCGTGTGGATCGCTCATCGCCGGCGCTCGAGGATCTCGAGATCACCGGCAACCTCGCCGATGCACCGACGGCATCCTACGGCGGCGGTATCTCGCTGAGCCGATCCAGCGCGAGGCTCATCGACGTCGAGATCCACGGCAACACTTCGATGTATTACGGCGGCGGCATCTACCACGAGAACGACACCGCCACCCTCGAGCGCGTTCGGATCACCAGCAACGTCAGCGATACCTGGGGCGGCGCGGTCGCGAGCTACTATTCGTCGCCGCGCTACGACAACGTGATCTTGGCTGGCAATCAGGCTACGTATGGCGCAGCGATGTTCGTGCAAGCGGGTGCACCGCAGCTCGTGCAGCTGACCGTCATCGGCAACACCTGCGCGCGGGGCTGCGGGGTGTACGCGATCTCGAACGCAAACGTGATGGTTCACAACTCGACCATCACGGACAACATGGCGAGCGACATGGCCGGCGCGGCGCTGATCGAGGCGGGGAGCGCACTCACCGCGCGTTACTCGAACTTCTTCGGCAACGGCGGATCTCCGTTCAGCGGATTGTCCAGCCCGGCAGGCGGTGGCGGCAACGTGTCCGAAGATCCGGAATTTATCGACGCCACCGGAAGTAACCCGCGCAGCTGGATGCTCCGCCTCGACGCATCGTCACCGCTGCGCAACGCCGGCGACCCAGCGGAGCTCGATCTCGACGCCACGCGGTCCGACATCGGCGCGTATGGCGGCATGCGCTCGTGGCCGTGAGTGCGTGCTCAGTGAATCCGCTGGAGCAGCGGCGCGAGATCGATCGTCTGTGACACGCGCCCGAACCGCAGGGTGAGCGAGCTCGTGGACAGTGAACCAGCGATTCGGCCGGCACGCTCCATGCGCGCGGTTCGAATCGGTTCGGGATATGAGATCGCCCATGCAGTTCCTGTCAGGACGTCGATGACGAGAATGGCGTCGCCTCGTTGATAGCGAGCGTGTCTCGACTCCGTCATGCCGATCAGCTTCGTGCCAATTGCACCGAGCCAGCGCACAGTTGTCCCCTGGACACATCCCCGGGTCACCACGACCCAGCGGTGGCGCTTGTTGGCGCGGTCATAGATCGCGATCGCGCGGCCTGCGTTGCGGCCGGGGATCTCTGCCTCGAAGACGTCGATCGTCGCCGCGGCGAACGTCCTTGTGGGACGGCTAGTAAGCGCTGGCACGCGGACCCCAACGAGCTCGGCGTTGCCGTTGGGCTCGAAGCCGCGTGGATCTTCCCCGAGGACGAGGTGGGCGTGTGAATGGATCGAGTCGAGCAGGCTCGCGCGCCAGAAGGTCGCTGGCGATGAAACGGGCATTCCCGACAGCCAGGGCTGTGCCGAGGCGAGTGGCCCTTCGATCGCGTGGTCCCAAGTCATGCTCGATGGGATCATACGATCGCGCAGGTGCGCCGGCACTCGTCGCGGTCAGCCCGAGCATGCTCGTCAGAATCGGTGCGATTCGCATCTGGGCAGCAACGACCATTCGGTCGGAGTTATTGCCTTCACGTTCGAGTCCGGTCGGTCGGGCCATTGCCAGCTGCGGTGAGCTGCCATCGTCTGTCAGCCGACACTGCGCAAACCTGACAGCCGCGCACCGTCGAGGGTTCATGACGTCCACGAGGTTGTTGGCCCTTGCGTTGACCTGGAGTTGCGGTGACGCGAAACAGCTTCATCAAGGCGGCGAACCGACCGCGGCGGCGCGAGGATCTGCGGCTCGGTCGTCGACGGCGGTCGCCCCGCCCGCGGGTGATCTCGCAGCGAAGCTAGCGAAGGCTCGCGCGCTGATGGCCGACAACCAGCCAGCCGAAGCAATGGTCGAGCTGGAGGCTGCACGCACGCTAGCCCCCACGGATGCGGTGGTGCTGAGCGAGCTCGGCTGGGCGGCGTTCAATGCAGGTAAGTATGACGTGGCCAAGACCACAACCGACGAAGCGATTCGCCTCGCGAAGAACCCCAAGCTCAAGGCGGCGAGCTTGTACAACCTCGGGCGGATCGCCGAACAAGCCGGGGACAGCGATGCGGCAAAGAAGGCGTACGAGGAATCCATCGCGATCCGACCGCACGAGGTCGTCAGCCGGCGGCTGGCCCAGCTCGACTCCCCCACGCGTGCGCTGCCGACCAGCTGCAACCAGCCGACGTCCGCGCGCGCGCTGTGTGATTGCCTGTTCGACGAGACGTTCTTCGATGACGGGATGGCGGAGGAACCCAAGCCACCCACGCCCGGGCGGGGGAGCTGCCACACGATCGGCACGACGGGCGGAGTCCAACTTTGGAAGGTCGGCGTTGCGGCGAACTTCAGCGAGAGCACCGGATACGCGCTCGTCATCGAGCGCGACAACGCCAGCTACGCCATCGCTACCCTGGCATCAGGGCTCAACGGCGGACGCCGTCATGTTCGCGAGTTCAAACTGGGGACCATGACCGTCCGCAAGGCGGGTGGCCGATCGTATCTGTGGGTCGAGAACGACCTGTGGGACTACGACGAGGAGCACCACGGTGAAGGGATCGAGACCAAGGAGCATTTGATCACGGTCTGTCCGTTCCCAGTGGATCCCGGGGCGACGATCACGTGCCCCCTCCACATCCCCGCGACACGCGAGATGACCGTCACGCTCGACAAGACCGATCCGGAAGCCATCGCCGAGTTCAAAAACCAGTGGGGAACGCCACCGCCGTTCAAAGGCTCGGCCGAGCTCTCGGTCACGGTCGATCCAACAGGCACGGCCACGGTGAAGCTCGTGCGCGGCAAGCCGGTCCCCGTGCAAGCTGCTCACATCGGTTCGACCAAACTGTGGTAGCCGCGCGTGCCGGCTCGACCGATCGGGGGCGGGTAATGCTACGACAGTGGTCGGTCGATGAAACGCGTTGCCAAGCTCGTGGCTGGACTGCTGCTGCTGTGGATCATCGCCCTGGTGGTGCTGGGCATTGCGCTCGAGGGAAGGACGCGCGACCGCGTGGTGGCTCGGCTCGAGGAGTCGCTACACGCGGATGGTACGGTGGCGTCGAGTGATCTGGCGCTGGTCCGCGGAAAGCTCGAGCTCGATGGTCTCGCGATCAAGCGCGACGATCTGATCGGCAGGCTGTCGATCGACGTTGGATCGATCCGGTGCGATCTGCCAATACTCGGCTGGGCGCTGGTCGATGGCGATTGTCGCGAGCTCGCGATCTCGAACGCCAAGCTCGAGGTCTCGAGCGCGGCGCTGTTCAAGCTCGAGCGACCCAAGCGCGCGCCGCTTCACGCCGATTCGATCGTGATCGATAACGCGGTCCTGACGTTTGCGCCCAGCGCGTTCGTCCCGCAGCTCGGGGCGATCACGATCGACATCGAGCATGCCGACGCGGCGAGCACGGTGTTCACGACGCCGCTGTCATGGATCTTCTCCCTGCGCTCGCTGCGCGCGACGCTGACGCTGCCCGGCGACATCGTGATCAAGCTCGGCTACGCGAACGGCAAGCTCACGGCATCCGGTGGGCTGCTCGGTGCCAAGCCCGTCGAGCTGCCGATCGAAATCCCGGTGGCGGGGCTCTACGACGATCCCAAAGCGGAGCTCGAAAAGCTGGTGAAGCTCGGGACCGACACCGCGAAGCGGCTGGTCGAGCAGCGCGCCGAAGACTGGCTCAAGTCGAAGCTGTCGGCACCGTAGCTGGGGACGGCTTCAAGTCTTCGACGGTTGCTGAAGGCCGAAACCTTCAGCTCGTGCGAACGGCAGCGCCGAGCTCGGCTCGACGCTCGGACAGCGCTCGGTCGTCGGTGGCTGGCAACGCGTGGATCACCGCAGCGATTCGCTCGCGATCGATCGATTCTCCGGATTCCCGACAATGAGCGATCAGCGCAAGACAGTCATCTAGGTCAACCGCGCTGAGCCGTCCGATCTTGAGCAACAAGAACAACGTTGCTGAAGGCCGATAGATCGTGGCACGCGCCCCGCGCATGAGCTCGACCAGCTGATCTCGCCAATCATCGATCCGACGAACGAAGAAATCGGCAGCGGAGTTGACGGCCTCGATCGGAATCGCCGCCTCGACCGCCAGATCCATCAACGCAAACCGTTCGGCTTGCGTGCCCCCCAGTCCGATCAGATCCAGGTCCTCGGTGGTGCGAGCAGGTGCGAACCACGCGGCCGCGGCACCCCCGCCGATCAACAACCACTCGCCATCCAGCCTGTCTCCTGCAAGTGCAAGCAGAGCACGGATTCGAGAACGGTCGAAGCGAACCGGCGGCATGATGGTAACGTTAGGCACATGGCCGACCCGTGGCAAATCCTCCGCGACGGCGGGCTGCCAGTCACGCTTCCATCGTCGGGGACGGTGAGTCGGGCCGATCAGCTCGCGGTGGCGGTCTGCGAGGCGATCTCGCTGCGCCCGACCGGCCGCGACGCCGATGCCCTCGCCGCGTTCGTCCTCGCATGGCGGCACCACTGGCCGCGCACGTTTCTCACCGAGCTCGGCTCCGAGGCCAGCGCTGTGGTCGACTGGGCGACTGCCCAGGTGCACGATCCGAACCGGTACCTCAAGCTCCGGCGGATCGCGATCGAAAACCTAGCAAAGATCCTCTGACCGCCGGCTCTGATCGGCTGCACGCTGGTCGATGGCAGCTGTCGCGGCGTCGCGATCTCGAGCGCCAAGTTCGAGGTGTCGAGCGCGGCGCTGTTCAAGCGGGAGCGACCCATCCGCACGCAGCTTCACGCGGTCGATCGTGATCGATGGTGCGTGCTGACGTTTGCGCCCAGCGTGTTCGTCTTGCAGCGCGGGCGATCACGATCGATATCGAGCACGCAGACGCGGTAAGCACCGTGTTTACGACGCCGCTGTCGTGGAGCTCCTCCCTGCGCCTTAGCCACGATACGTATCGTCCTGCTCGATCTTCGACAGCACCCAGTCGAACTCGCCGGCGGTGACGTGTGCGCCGCAGTGCTCGCACGCGCCGGCCATCGTGATGGTCAGCGGCGCACCACAGTTGCCGCACACCGGCTGGGCACGCGGTGCGCCAGTTCGGCCACGTGCGCGAATCAGCGTCCAGTACTCGGTGTATGCGCGAGGGCGCGACTTGGAGCCGCGCACGCGTTTGCCAGTTCCGCCGTGGACGACGAAGTCGAGACCGGATGCCCAGATCCGGATCGTGATCGCGTCGTACCAATGATCGCGCATGACCTTGGCGACGATCGTGTGGCTGATCTGCATGTTGGTGAGCTGGTTGCGCAGGCCTTGGCGCTTGTAGGCATCGACCCAGTACTGCAGGTAGTCGTAGAGTCCATCGGAGACCAGGCCACGCACCGGGCGCAGCTCGTTGTTCGACCACGCGGCATTGAGCGCCTGATAGATCATCGCCAGCCGCGCGACCAAGTTCTGCTCGGTGATCTGCGGATCATCGGTCTCGAGCGATAACCACTGCGCGTCGACGTCGGGCTGGCGATAGGTTGGGAGGTCGGTGCCCCGTTCGGGAATCTCGGTGGTCAACGTCGGGGCGCGTTCGTCGATCGACGCGAGCGCGATCGATTCGACGATCCAGTCGAATCGACCGTTGTCGACGACCTGACCGCAGGACGCACACACCTGTGTCCCGGTCGCGTTCGATTGCCACGGTGCGCCGCAGTTGGGACACGGAAAGCCTTTGCTGGCACCGGGCGGCTTGGAACGCCGGCCCGCATCGCGTCCGAACATCCAACGCTCGACCGAGTAATAGGTGTGTTGCGCGGTGGTGACATTGGCTTCGAGCTCGACGCCGATCTGAGTCCGCTGCTCACCGAGCTCGAGGTGAAACGCACGCATCGCACCCACGATCACGGAGAGCACGGGCTGACCGACCGGATTACGGGCGGCGAGGTGGGCTCGCGCGGCGTCGGAGACGTACGGAGCGACCGACCCGAGCGTCTCCGCCGAATGCCGCACGCGATGCGCGGTGGAAAACAGTCGGAACGCGAAGTCCTCGAACAGCACTTGTGAGAACTCGGGATCGACGCGGCGCAGATCGTCGAGCCGGATTGCGCGCTGGAGCTGCACTGGCGGTCCGCTGTCCCAGTCCTTGTTGCGATGCTGCTTGTACGCGCTGTACCCGATCCAACCCACGACGATGCAGATCAGTGGCACTCCGATCTGTGGGTAATAGATCGCGAGCCGGATCAGGTGAAACAGCAGCTCGAGCAGTGCGCCGCCATCACCGCCGCCCCCACCACCACCACCGCCGTGGCCACCGCCGCCTGAAAAGCTGTCGCCGCCACCAGGACGAGCGAACGCGAGGTCGGCGAGCACGAGCAGCACCGCCGCGCAGATCACCACGCGGACAGTTCTCCGCGTCATGGCTTGCTCCGCGGTCGCGGCAGATCGCTATCGATCGCGTCGGGGAGCTCGTTGACGTCGTTTGCGTTGCGCGGCATCACCGTGGCGAATCGCTCGGCATGGCGCGCGAGGAGGTTGGCCACCGCGGCACCGCCCTGCCGCATGTGATCGGTCAGCGCGAGCTCGAGGGTTCGAAGCTCGGCGTCCGCTACGACGCGCCGCAGTCCGCTGTCTGCGACCAGCGCGACGATCTGCTCGACCCACGAGATGTAGACCAGAAGCCCGCTGCGCGCGGTCGTGTTGTGCACACCGCGCTCGACGAACGTCGCCGTCGCGGCATGCGCGACCAGGCGACGACGCGTACGCGGCGGCGTCAGTAACCGCTCGACCTGCGGAAGTAGTTGGACCACCCCGCCCGCGGCGAGCCCGAGCAGGAATGGATCGAACAGGATCGCGATCAGACTGAACGCTTGCGACGAATAGAGCATGGTCGCCAACGCGGCAAACGCGACGGCGATACCGGCGATCAAGCTCGCATGGAGGTAGCTCGCCGATCGGCGGCGTACCGCAACCACGACTTCGACCGACGACGCCGACTCGATGGCCTCGATCGCTCGTTGAAACGCTGCTCGTGCCTCGTCGTCGAGGAACCGGGCACCCACGTCGGTCGGTATACCACACCGGATGCGGGCCCCTGGCGCGGCAGCAGCGATGAACGCGTTGAGGTTACGGAGCTTGTCTTGCGTGGTTGATGGAGGCTGCTCGACGACTCCCACCTCACTCCACATCGAGCTGACCGCCGCGCTCGGGCTGATCCGGCGTCGCGTTCTGATACTGTGGTGGTATGCGTGCTCCCGTCGCGATGTTCCTACTCCTCGCTGCGTGCGGTTCGAGAGCGGGCGGTGACTCTGATGCCGGCAATGGCGATGGTGACGGCGACGGTGGCAACGGAGGTTCCGACGCGATCACCATCGACGCTCCGAAATACGCCGAGCTTTGGTATGCGATCGATGATCAGCTCGTCTACATTCCGCTCAACACGAGCAACGGCGACGTCGTCGACTTCAAGTCCAGCACGCTTAGCGGCATCACGCTGCCCGCGGGTCAGAGCATGTTGACCATGCTCCCCGATGGCTCGCTGCTCGCCGGTCGCCAAGATCAGGCCGCTGACGAGACAACGCTGTTCTACATTCCGTCGCCGCCGCGCGACGGCAGCCCGGCGACCGCGGTGCTGCTGGGCGTCATGCCAGACGGGATCAACCTAGAGGGGCTCTACACCGACTGCGATGACCGGCTCTACGGCATGGACACCGGCGTCGACGTCGGCAGCTCCGATGGGAACCGGTTGCTTCGGTTCACCGGCAACCCGATCGCGGGTGACTTCACGTTTGCGGTGGTGAGCGATCTGTCGAGCGCGGTCGTCGCTGACATCGACGACATGAGCCCGGGGATCGAGAACAACGAGATCCACGACAACCCCGGCCTCGCGATCGACACCAGCGACGTCTACGAGTTCAACTTCGAGACCGGCACCGGCACGATGGGCGGCAACGGTGGCACGTGGGGCATCCATGCGCTCGGCAAGGAGCTGTTCACCGATGGCATGGCGCGGCTCTACGTGCTGTCGAGCGACGCCCAGCTGTACCGGATGGATCCGGCGACGTACCAACTGTCGCCGTCGCTCGGCACAGGGCCCTCGGCCGTCTCGGCGAATCCCGGCTGGTCGGGCCTCGCCGGCCCCCTTACCGAGTGTGACAGCGGGTTTGTGATCTTCTGAGCGCGCGGGCGTCGTCGGTCAGCTCGGCTGTTCCCATCGGCCGCACCGTGAACATCACGTCGTGGTCGAGGACGATTTTTCCGAGCTGTTAGTCGTCAATCGTAGCTGACCGGTGCACGCGGTAGCATGGCTGCGGCGCGCCGGTCGAGCTTGCCGTTCGGCAGCAGCGGAAGTCGTTCCACGATCGCGATCGTGCGTGGCCGAGCATAGCTGGGCAATGCCTGCTTCCAGTGCGCGGCCGCGCGTCGCGGATCGTACGTTGGGCTCACCTCGAGTGTCGCGGCAACCAGCTGGCCCCATCGGGGGTCCATGACGCCGAACACACACGCGGCGCGAACCCCAGGCGTAGCCGTCAGCACGGCCTCGACGGCGGATGGCTGGACGTTTTCACCGCCGGTGATGAGGACGTCATCGCTGCGTCCGATGACGTGGAGCTCGCCGTGCTCGAGAAATCCGAGATCGGAGGTCACCAGCTCGGGCGCGATCGGCGCGCCGTCGAGGTAGCAGGTCGCGAGCATCGCCCCGCGAACGCGGATCGGTGCGGGGACGGCGCGGGTCCCGCCGGCGAGCGTTGCGCCAGCGAGCGCGAGCATCGGCGCTTCTGGATCGCCAGCGCGATCGGTCGGCGCGGTGGCGACCTGGCCGAAGGTTTCGGTGAGCCCGTAGGTCGTGAGGAATGGAATACCACGTTGCGCCGCTGCGACGAGAAGCGCCGGTGGCGCGGCGGCGCCGCCGAGCAACACCGCGCGAAGCCGGGCGGGCGGACGCCAGCTCGGGTCATCGAGGAGCGCGACGAGCTGAGTAGGGACGAGCGAGGCGAGCGTGCAGGTCTCGATCAGCGCGGCGACGGCATCGCGATCGAAATCACCTTCGACGAGCGCGAGCGGACGGTTCGCGAGGTAACAGCGAACGACGATCGCGAGCCCGCCGGCATGCGCGGTGGATAGCGCGAGCAGCCAGCGATCGTTGTCACGCCAGCCGAGGTGGCGAGCGCTGGCCTCGGCGGCGGCTTCGAGCGCTGCGCGGGATAGGACGACGCCGCGAGGTGATGAGGTCGAGCCGGAGGTGAATAGGATGACGGCGGCGTCATCGGGGATGGGGGAGGATTCGACGAGGGCGCGCTGGCGGGCGAGCTCTGAGGGTGGCAGGCGAGGGTGGAGGAGAGCGAGGGGGCGGCGGGAGGAAAGGGCGGCGTGGATGGCGGAGATGGTTGCGTGGGAGGGGGTGGCGACGAGAATGAGCGGGGAGTGGGAATGGGAGGGGGAGGGGGAGGGGGAGCTGGGTCGGGATCGGGATCGGGATCGGGATCGGGATCGGGGGGCGGGGTCGGAAAGCGGATTTCGGGATTCGGGATGCGGAATCGGGTTTCGGAACCGGGATTCGGGGTTCGGAACCGGGATTCGGAACCGGGATTCGGAATCGGACTCGGACTCGGACTCGGATTCGGACTCGGACTCGGATTCGGACGCGGACTCGGATTCGG
>JBFXAI010000024.1:0-122113 GCA_050184455.1 Kofleriaceae bacterium
GCTGCGTACAGTCGCGCGTGAGGAGATAGAACTGTCCGGGAAAGATCTGCCGTGGGCTCGCCATGGGCACGTCGCACAGCAAACACCGCGCCGTGGCGAAACATCGCGGAATCACGCGTCGCTGCGTCCGCGGTGTCCGGCCACCGGACATCTGGAGTCAGTTGTCATCGGTCTTCAGGCAACTCCGTCGCGGCTGGTGCTGGTCATCGGTCTTCAGGTAACTCCGTCGCGGCTGGCGCTGGTAACTCCGTCGCGGATCGATGGCAGGTAACGCCGTCGGGGCACGCCGCCGTCGAGGCGACGTGGTCGGGGCGACGTGGTCGGGGGGGGCGACGGCGCAGACCGGCTTGTCCGATATTCGGACAAGCTGAACAGGTTACCGGGGGGGCCAGCCGCCAACCGCCAGCGAAGTGGCGGCTAGAGCTCGCCCTTGTACATGAGGAAGATGCGGAGGAACACGAACGCGTAGAACCCGCACGACACGAACACGATCACGAAGTCGAGGAGGGTCATCCGCACGTTGAACTCGGGCAGGTGAAACTTGATCGACGAGTACCATGCGCCGACGAGCCCGAAGAAGATCCACAGCACGGAGTGATACGCGAACGACAGCGTGTTGCTCTGAAACAGAATCCCGCACATCGATGCGAGCAGCGCCATGCCCCACACCGTCGCGACGTGCGCCTCTGGCTTGCTGCGCAGCTGTATCAGTCCACTGATCAGCGTCTTGAACGTCAAATACACGACCGAGCTGAACAACACCATGCCGATGAACCCGAGCTCGGCGAGGGTCAGTACGAACGAATTGTGCGCGGTGAGAAAGTGATGCTCGGTAAACAACCGCGCGCCGACCCCGAAGATCGGGCTGTTCTTGAACATGTCGAGCCCGGTCGCCCACGCCTCGTAACGAAGCGCCGTCGATGTATCGGCGTTCGCGTCGCTGCGCCCGCCAAACAACAACACCGGCAACGCACACACCGCCATGGGTATCAGGGCCTTCCACCCCCACCGCCGCAGCGCGTACACCCCCGGCACCATCAACAGCGAGACCTGCGCGCCGCGCGACCGCGTCAGATACACCGTCGCGACGACAAGCAGCACCGCGAGCCACACGAACACCCCGCCGACCACGCTCTCCCGCCGGCGGCCAAACGCGATCAACAGCGAAAGCCCCCCCGCCACGATCGTGAGCCCGACTTCGTTCGGATCGTGAAGCTCGCCGCGATAACGCACGCGGTTCTGGACGCTGTACGTCCCAAACACGCCCACCCGCTCGCAGCGATACTCCTTGCCCGGCTCGGCATCCGGACCACGACATTGCTCGACCGTCTCGCACGACCGGCCGTCTGGCTGGCCCATGACTTCGCCGTCGAGGACCTCGCCAGCAACGCATTGCCGCGGCGAAATCCCTTGGTGAAAGCACACGAACGAGATGACCAAACACGTCCCGGTCAATACCCCGGCGACGATCTGAAACGTTCGAAACTTCTGAACCCCATGCGCGATCGTTCCGTACAGCGCGAACAGGATCGCGAGCTCGATGCCACGCTGGATGAACTGCGCGGGAGCGACGACCGCCATCCCGAGAAATGCCCACAACAGCAGCGCGCCCACCCACGGCAACGTCGGAACGCCCATCGGTTGGAGCCTGCGCAGCCGGACGTCGATCACCCAACCGAGCACGGCGAGCGCCGTGAAGATGTGCAGAAATGGAACCCGCTGCAGGTCGACGAAGAACTCCTGCGGCCGCGCCAGGATGAACACGATCAGGGCGGCAATGCCGGGAATCGCGAACACGTCCCCAGCACCATACACCGTGGCAGGCTGCGGTATGCTGCTTGCGGATGCGTGAACGGGTGGCTGAACTTCTGCATCGTGCCGGCGCGCTCGGCGCGATCATGCATGTGCGGCGCTTTGCGCCGTTCGCGGTGGTTCCGATCGTCACCTATCACCACGTCTCCGCCGACGACCCGTCCTACCCGTACGACCCAGACACCGCCGACGCAACGCCCGAGCAATTTCGCCGGCAGCTCGAGACCATCGTTCGCCACACCACGCCGATCGGCGTCGATGATCTCGTCGGTGCGGTTGAGGGAAAACCGCTACCCACCAACGCCGTCATGATCACGTTCGACGACGGCTACCGCAGCTGTCACGACGTGGCGCTGCCGATCCTCAAAGAGCTCGGTGTTCGCGCGACGTTCTTCGTTTCGACGCGATTCATCACCGAGCGCACGCTGTATTGGTGGGAGCGGATCTCGCTGATGGTTCGCCAGGCGACGCGCAGCGGCGTGATCACCTATCCGCAGCGCATCGAGCTCGATCCGCGCAATCCGAGTGCGCGCCGCGTGCTCAACGAGACCATCAAGAACACCGCGCACCTCGATGTCGATCAGTTCCTCACCCAGATCGCGAACGCGCTCGGCGTCGAATGGAACCCATCGATCGAGGCGAGCCACGCCAATCAGTTGATCATGACGTGGGACCACGTGCGCGCGCTGTCAGCTGCCGGCATGGACATCGAGTCGCACACTCGAAATCACCGGGTGCTGCAGACCCTCGATCGGGATGGTCTGCGCGCGGAGCTCGAGGGCTCGCGCAAGGACATCGAGGCGGAGATCGGCCGGCCGGTCCGCGCGATCGCATATCCGGTCGGCCGCCGCGTCCATCGCCACGCGCAGATTCGCAAAGCCCTGATCGATGCCGGGTATCAGATCGGACTGTCGAACGTCAGCGGCGTGAACCGGCTATGGCCGCTGTCGCTGCGCAATGTCCGCCCGGTCGATCCGTTCGACCTGCGACGGTTAGCGACCGACCGGGGAATGTCGGACGCCATGTATTTCACGCAGTTCGCGCTTCCGGGCCTCGCGTACGTGCACGAGCAAAACAAAGACTGAGCTCGGAGCGAACCGCTCAAAGTTGCCCACCGTCGCTGGGCGGCCGAAAATTTTCGGATGCATGACTTCCGCCGCGAAAGTCCTCGGATCGACGTAGAGGCGATGTGCTGGGAGCTGGTCGATGGCGAAGAAGCAACCGGCCTGGCCGTCGACCTATCGTCGATGGGCGTCCGCATCGAGCGACCATTTGTCGGCGGCCCGACGCGCCGAGAAGTGCCACTCCAGCTCGAGGTGCCAGGGTTCGACGAAGTGATGTGGGCGAAAGGCGAAGCGTGCTTCGACATCGTGGTGCCGTCGAACACGCGCACAGGCGGCGTGCTCGGATTGGTCCGACGAACCGGCTATCGAATCGCCGCCGCCGCTACACGCGACCTGCGCATGCTCAAGGAGTACGTCGTCGAGACGCATCGCGAACGACGCCGCGACCTCGAGCGCGAAATCGAACAGATGATGGGCGGCCGCTACTTGCGCGCGTAGTCGTAGAGCTCGAGATACGCATCGACCATCCGATCGCTACTGTAGCGATCGAGCGCGACCTCTCGCGCGCGGCGGCCGAGTCGGCGAGCGAGCTCGTGATCCGCCGTGAGCTTGGCGAGCGCAGCCGACAGCGCGCCTTCATCGACCGGCACCAACAGCCCGGTCTGACCGTCGTCGACGACGCTCGGCAACCCGCCGACGTTGGTCGACACGATCGGAAGTCCCGCCGCCATCGCCTCTGGCACGACCAACGGCAGGCCCTCCGACTTCGACGACAGCGCGAACACATCGAACGCATGGATCAACCGCGGCACATCCATCCGGCGGCCGGTCATCACCACCCAGCGCGGATCCGGTAGCGCGGCGATCGCGGCCTCGACCTCGCCGCGCGCGTCGCCCTCGCCGATGATCACCAATCGAGTCTTCGACGACAGCAGTGGCGCAACCGCACGCACCAGCAGCGCTTGATTCTTGTAGACGTCGAGCCGGCCGACCGTCCCGATCACCCAGGCATCGCCGAGCCCGAGCTCGACGCGAGCCGCCGCGCGTGCCTCGGGATCCGGCTGGTATCGATCGAGACGGATACCGTTGGGAATCGTGTGCAGCTTGGCCTCGGGGGCATCACCGAGCGCCCGCGCCTGCGCCGCCGTGGTGTCTGACACCGCAACGAACGCGTGGGTCATCTGCGCAGCCACCCGGCGCAACACGCGATGGCCGCGCGAGCCGGGGTTCGCGCCATGCTTGGTGTGAATCGCGGCCGCGCCGACGAGCCGCGCTGCGGGAGCGCCGTAGATCAGCGGGAGCGGGTTGTGGGTATGAACCACGTCCACGCGCTGGCGCATCAGCTCGCGGGCAAGCCTGGGCACCAGGGTCGGATCGAGCCCTCCCCGCTTGGGCACACGGCCGACGCTGATCCCAGCCTGCGAGAACTCGAGCGCCATCGCGCCATCCGGTGGCGGCGCCAACGAAACGACGCCGACGCGATGCCCGCGCGCCTGCTGGCCGAGCGCGAGATCGAGCGCCACGCGCTCCTGTCCACCGACACCGTACGACGACAGCACGTGGACGATCGACCACACCGGCACGGCTTACCGTGCAGGTCACGCGCGCCACACGCAAGCCGTTGTGTTCGCAATTCCATCGGCAACGCCCTCCCAGTGTTAGGCTCCCAACGTGCCACCGAGCGATTCCGTCACCACGGCCGACGAAGAGATCCTCGCCGCGCTGGGGATCGCGATCGATGGCGAAGAGCTCGACCCGGTTCGTGCTGAATGCTCGAGGATCGCCCGCCGGATCCGATCGAGTCGGCTCGGCGCGATCGGATTCTTTCCTACCGACGACAAAGTTGCCGTGCCGCCGGTGATCGTCCAGCTCGGGCTCGCGCTGTGCGACCTCAGCGGAGCCACGGTGGCCGTTGTCGATGCGAACGTACGCTATCCGGGGTTGGCCAAGCTCGGCGAGGGCCACGCCGCCGATGCCGAGTCGGTGTTCACGACCCGCTGGCTGCGCGGATCGCTCGCCTTGCTCAGCCCGCCGCACGTCGAACGCGCTGGCGACGTCGTTCCTCAGCTCGCTCGCGCGTTGCAATCGGGGAGCGAGCTGTTCGCGCACGTGCTCGTCGACCTCACCGGCTTCGACCTACTCGGCGAGCACACAAGCGCCGCCTCGCTGATGGACGGCGTCGTCGTGGTCGGGCGCGCTCACAAGACCCACGAAGCCGAGCTGCTCCAGCTCGCACAGCTGATGCCTCGCGGGCGGTTCCTGGGCGTACTGCTCGTCGGTTGAGCGTGCAGCCGGCGCGCCTACCTGCGACCGAGGATGAGCTCGCCGAGTGGTCGGTCTACGCGGATTGGCTGATCACGCGCGGCGACCCGCGTGGGGAGCTGATCGCATTCGAGCTGACGCTTCCTAGTGAACCGACAGCCGAGCAGTTGGCGGACTTCCACGCGCGCGTGAGCTCGCAGTACCGGCACCGCGACACCGCGTCGGTGTCTTGGTGTCTGGCGCATGCTCGACGCATCGAGCTGCACGACCGCTCGGGCGATGCGACGGATGCAGGTACGATCGCAAGCGCGCTCCAGCTACTTGCGAGTGACACCGGCCGCTTCGTCGAGCATGTCGGGTTCTGGATCAGCGAGCTGGATCGACCAGCACGCAATCTGTTCAGGCAACTGCCGCCGACCTGCACCAAGCTATCGCTTCACCTGAGTCGGCGGTCACGCGGCCTGAAAGCGGAACAACTGATCGGCATCATCCCGTCGACGGTACGCTCGGTCTACATCGCGGACTTCTTCCCAGGTACCCGGGACCGCCCGCTGGACTGGTTCATCGATGATCGGTTCGATCAGGTGCGGTTCCATTTCAGCATGAACCTCGACGCGCCCGCGCAGTTCGCGGAACGGCTCGCCGTCACCAAACGCGTAAAGATCGCGATCGCGGACACTCGGCGCGCGCGGCTTGCGTCGGGCGAGGTGTGGCTACCGTGGGAGCGTTGCGCGTTCGGCGACCCGGGTGACGCCGTCCTGGTACAACCCGCGCGCAACTCAGCGGCGATCGTTCCCCGCTGGGGCCTCCAGGCGCTACAAGACCGCTACGGTCCGATCCCGATCCGTAGTCAGCTCGCATCGACGTTGGCCGAGAACCACGGGCTCTCGTTCGCGTTCGACGCGGACGGGCGTCCCGACATCCAGCAGGTCGTCGGTTCGACGCTCGTGCGACGGGGGCGATCATGGACGATTCGAGCTGATCGCCCTCACAACATGTCACTCAACGGCGTACGCGCGACCGCGGGTCAGATCGTCCCGATCGTGCACCGCGATCGAATCACAATCGAGACCGCCGAGTGTGTGTTCCTGACACACGATTGGGAGTCTGCGGTTCGCTACGGAGCAAGCTGATCGTTCGGCCGCCCGGCGGCTTGAATCGCGATCGAGAACCGTGGTGATCTCGACGCTGATGCGAACCTTGGAGCAAGAGAAGATCGCAGTCATCGGCTTGGGCTACGTCGGCCTGCCGGTGGCGCTGTCATTCGGACGTAAGCTGCCGACCGTTGGCTTCGACATTCGCCAGCGCCGCGTCGACGAGCTCAAGGCCGGTCACGACGAAACCCTCGAGGTCACCTCCGAGCAACTCGCCGCCGCGACCAAGCTCGAAATGACGGCAGATCCGTCCCGGCTCGCCGACTGCACGTTCTACATCGTTGCGGTCCCGACGCCGATCGACAGCAATAATCGTCCCGACCTCACGCCGATGATCTCGGCGTCCAAGACGATCGGACCGCACCTGAAGAAGGGCGACGTCGTCGTGTTCGAGTCCACCGTGTATCCGGGCGTCACCGAAGAGGTCTGCGGTCCGATCCTGGACGACAAGAGCAAGCTCAAGAACGGCGTCGACTATTTCCTCGGCTACTCACCCGAGCGCATCAACCCGGGCGACAAGGAGCACACGTTCGAGAAGATCATGAAGGTCGTCTCGGGCCAGAACGCCGAGACCCTCGAGCGGGTCGCGCGGGTCTACGCCTCGGTCGTGGTTGCGGGCGTTCATCGCGCGCCCTCGATCAAGGTCGCCGAGGCTGCCAAGGTGATCGAGAACACCCAACGCGATCTCAACATCGCGCTGATGAACGAGCTCGCGCTGATCTTCGATCGCATGGGCATCCGCACCGCGGACGTGCTCGAAGCGGCTGGTACCAAGTGGAACTTCTTGCGGTTCAGCCCCGGCCTAGTCGGCGGTCACTGCATCGGCGTCGATCCGTACTACCTGACGACCAAGGCGCAGGAGCTCGGGTATCTGCCCGAGGTGATCCTCGCCGGCCGCCGGATCAACAACAACGTCGGTCCGTTCATCGCGCAGAAGTGCGTGAAGATGCTGACGCAGTCCGACGTGCCGTTGAAGAAGGCCAAGGTCGGCATCCTGGGGCTCACGTTCAAGGAGAACGTGCCCGACCTTCGGAACTCGAAGATCCCGGACATCCTCGGCGAGCTCGCACAATACGGCATCGACGCGATGGTCCACGATCCGCTCGGCGATCCCCGCGAGGCGCACGAGGAGTACAAGATCGAGCTCACCGCGCTCGACAAGCTGACCAACCTCGACGCCGCGATCCTCGCGGTGGCTCACAAGGAGTACATCGCGAATCCCGGCGCGATCTACGAGCGTGTGCGCGATGGCGGCGTCGTGATCGACGTCAAGAGCGCACTACCACCCGTCCCAGGCGGTAAGGGACCGCGGGGAATCCGGGTCTGGAGCCTATGAATCGCACCCGATACGACGAGGTCTGTGAGGAGCTGGTCAACGCCCCGCGGCGCTGGCTGGTTACCGGAGTGGCGGGGTTCATCGGGTCGGCGTTGCTGGAGCGCTTGCTCGACTTGGGGCAGACCGTCGTCGGCGTCGACAACTTCATCACCGGCCACAAGAAGAACCTCGACAGCGTGCTGTCGATCAACCCAGACGAGCGCCTGCAGTTCCGGTTCATCGAGGGCGACCTCCGCGATCCGGCAGTGGCCAAAGAAGCATGCGCCGAGGTCGACGTCGTGCTGCATCAGGCCGCGCTCGGCTCGGTGCCGCGCTCGATCAAAGATCCGCTATCGTCGCACCAGCACAACGTCGACGCGTTCTTGAACGTGTTGATCGCCGCGAAGGACGCCAACGTCGGCCGCGTGGTCTACGCCTCGAGCTCGTCGGTGTACGGCGATCATCCGGGGCTGCCCAAGCACGAGGACCGGATCGGCAAGCCGCTATCGCCGTATGCCGCAACCAAGCGCGCCGACGAGATCTACGCCCAGGTGTTTCATGACGTCTATGGTCAGCAGCTGATCGGCCTGCGCTACTTCAACGTGTTCGGTCGCAGGCAGGACCCCGATGGTCCGTACGCGGCGGTGATCCCGAAGTGGATCAGCGCGCTGATCGCCGGCAAGCCGTGCGTGATCTACGGTGACGGCTCCAACAGCCGCGACTTCTGCTACGTCGACAACATCGTGCAGGCGAACCTGCTCGCCGCCACCGCGCCCGATCCTGCGGTCACTGGCACCGTCTACAACTGTGGCTGTAACGGCCGCACCGATCTGAAGGCGTTGTTCGCGATGATCCGCGACTCGCTCGCGAAGGACGTTCCCGAGATCGCAACCGCGGAGCCAGCCTTCGAGCCGCCGCGCCCCGGCGATGTGTTGCATTCGCAAGCGTCGATCGAAAAGATCCAAGCAGCGTTTGGGTTCGTGCCGACGCACCAGGTGGCGGACGGCATGGCTGAAACCGTGGCGTGGTTTTCGCGGCAGCTTCGCAAGGCCTAATCGCAACGCGCGGGCTACACTGCGCGCGATGGCCGACGACCTGCCGAAGCCCGAGCCCAAAGAAATCGACGAGAAGCTGGCGCTCCAGCTCAAGCACCTCTCTGAGGACGCCGTCCTCAAGGGGCAGCCGTACGGCGACGAGAAGTGCGACAACTGCCTCTACTACCTCAACGCGGACGAGAATCTCTCGTACTGCTGGCACCCCAAGTTACGGATCCTGGTCGGTGGCAACTGGTGGTGTCAGTGGTGGGAAAAGACCGAGTAGCGGCGCTACACGGGGCGGCGGTATTCGTTTCTGCCTTGAAGAGACGAGAGGTGCGGCATGAGCGACGGGGCACAGATCGAGATCAACAGCAGGGCAAGCACAACGGGATCGTGCTGACGGTGATCGCAGCCGTGCTGCTCGGATTCGCGGCGTGTCGAAGTCCTGGCTGGCCCATCCTCAGATGGGGGTGAGCTTCGGCCCGCTCGGGTGCCGCAACTGCAACAGCTGCCTCGCGGGCCGAGCGACGATCTACGATCGCGACAACCCCGATCGCATGGAGCCGATCGCGACGGCACGATGCATGTTTGCGGACAAGGGCCTGTCCAATAGCGAGTTCGTCGAGCAGCTGCGCGAAAGCGATGCAGACGCCGGTCCCGAGGTGACTTCCAGTGCGTTTGCCCCGCTCGGCTGGGGTCACGTTCGTTGCCCTGATCGTTGCAGCGCTGTCGCTGGCGGCCTCCGCAGGTCTCGCGCTCGCGAACAAGCGGCCTCACCTTCCGATCTCGCCGGCGAGCCTCGCCGTATTGGCCAGCATGATCAGCTTGATCGCCGGCTGCATCTTCGTCGGTACCAAGCCGGGAGGTCCCGGGTTTGTCGCGATGAGCCACGGATTCTGGGCATTCGGGCTCGGCTCGGTGCTGGCGATTGCGGGTGCACAGCTGGTGTCCAAGGCGATCCGTCCTGTCGATCCAGATTTGATGGCCGATGCGATGAACCCGGACCAGTTCTGAGGTACGCGCTCGACTTCCACCCTCGCGATCAACGCGAACGAATTCTGAGTGGTCCACTTGCGGTAGATTCCGCGGATGTCATTGCGCGGAAAGACGCTGTTCATCACGGGTGCCAGCCGTGGCATCGGGCTCGCGATCGGCCTGCGCGCCGCACGCGATGGTGCAAACGTCGTGATCGCGGCGAAGACCACCGAGCCAAATCCCAAGCTGCCGGGCACGATCTTTACCGCCGCCAAGGAGATCGAGGAGGCGGGCGGCAAGCCATTGCCGCTGGTGTGCGACATCCGCTCGGATGATCAGATCGCCGCGGCGGTCGCGAAGACCGTCGAGACGTTCGGCGGCATCGACATCTTGGTCAACAACGCCAGCGCGATCAGCGTCACCGGCACCGCCCATACGCCGATGAAGCGTTTCGATCTGATGCATCAGATCAATACGCGCGGCACCTACGCTTGCTCGCAGGCGTGCTTGCCGCACCTGCAAAAGGCAGCCAATCCGCACATCCTCAACATCTCGCCGCCGCTCAATATGGAGGCTCGTTGGTTCGCGCCGCACGTCGCGTACACGATCGCGAAGTACGGCATGAGCATGTGCGTGCTCGGAATGGCGACCGAGCTTGCCGGACTCGGCATCGCGGTCAACGCGCTGTGGCCACGCACCACGATCGCCACGGCGGCAATTCAGAATCTACTCGGGGGTGACGCCGCGATCCGCGGGTCGCGCAAGCCGTCGATCATGGGCGACGCGGCGCACGCGATCTTGACCAAACCGTCGCGATCGCTCACCGGAAAATTCCTCATCGACGACGACGTGCTCCGCGCCGAGGGCAAGACCGATCTCGCAGAGTACGCGATGGATCCGAGCGCGCCGCTCACGCCGGACTTCTTCCTCTAACGACTCCGCACTCACCGCTTCGCCGTCCTGGCCGCAGGCAATCCGAGATTCTTGACATCAGCCGGCTTGGCTGCCTTCGCGCGGGCACCGATGAAACCGAACATCGCACCGGCGCAGCCACCGATCAGGTGGGCCATGCGCGATACGTTGTCGTCGCTGGTGACCGCACGATAGATCTCGCCGCCGAGATAGATCACGGCGATCGCGATGAACGTCAGCGGGATCTCGCCCTGGCGAATGTTCGCGGTGGATGCGAGCAGGATCATCATGAACACGATGCCGCTCGCGCCGAGCAGCACGTTGTCGGAGAACGCGACGTTGATCAACCCGGTTACCAACGCGGTGATCAACATCATCACGCGCAATGACACAGAGCCGTGGCGCTCCTCGAGGATCGGACCGAGCAGCAAGATCAACATGAAGTTGCCGAGCAGGTGATCCCAGCTGCCGTGGCCGAGAATGTGGCTGAACAAGCCGATGTAGCTCCCGGCGTCGACGAATCGCGGATGCGCCGCGAACCAATGCACCCGGGTCTCCTGCGGCAAGAGGAACACCAGGACCGCGGCGATCGTGAAGGTCAAAACAACGGGCGCGTTATAGGTAATCCGCAGCTTCGACACGTGTTCAACCTAGCACGCACGCCGCGTTGCCGCCGGGGCGACGAAGACCACGGCGAGCTGAGCCTCGGCGGGACTAAACACAAAGCCTCGCCGGTTGAACGGTCACGTCGCTGATTGACCGGGATCCCGTGGCCCTGCCCTTGCGCACCAGCGACAACCAAGCCAAGTTGTCGGAATGGCCACTGTCGAGATCACCGCGGACAACTTTTCACAAACGATCGAGAAGCCGGGCATCGTCCTGCTCGATTTTTGGGCGGAGTGGTGCGGTCCGTGCCGCGCATTCGGTCCGGTGTTCGAGAAGGCGTCCGAGACTCACACCGACATCGTGTTCGGCAAGATCGACACAGAAGCACAGCAGGAGCTCGCGGGCGCAGCCGGGATTCAAGCGATCCCAACGCTGATGCTGTTCCGCGACGGCGTGCTGCTGTTCCGCCAATCCGGCGCGCTGCCGCCGGCTGCGCTCGAAGACCTGGTGACCCAGGCCAAGAAGCTGGATATGGCGAAGGTGCGCGAGGAGATCGCCGAGCACGCCAAGAATCATCAGCACGGTCCGGACTGCGACCACGAGCACTGACACCGGTCACTGGCACCGGTCACTGACACCGGTCACTGGCACAAGTCACTGGCACAGGTCATTGGCACAGGTCACTGACACAGGTCACTGGCACAGGTCATTGGCACAGGTCACTGGCACAGGTCACTGACACAGGTCACTGGCACAGGTCACTGACACAGGTCACTGAGACCGTCCGTGAAGGCCTCGCTGAGGTCTGTCCATCGTCGCGCCGTTCGCGGCTCCGGATCGGGCACCGCGGCGACGCACAGCCAGCGGTGGGCCTGTTAGTGTCGTTCGCAGGGGAAGGACACCATGCAGAGTCATCGCCGCCGAACCGCCGTTCGTCGCGCCGCTAGTGTTGGTCTGCTCGCGATCGCACTGACGATCGCGTGCTCCAAGCAAGGAGGCCCACGCTCGCCTTCGAACGTCGCCGTGCCGGCGCTGTTCGCACACATCCCTGCGGACACCCCGTATCTGATGGGTGCGCTCGAACCGTTTCCGCTCGAGTACTACCAACACCTCCAGGACGCCACGCGGCCGCTCACCCGCGGCACGTTCGAGCGCCACGGCGGCACGATGATGACGATCCTCCGCGCGCTGGAGGATGAGGTCGCGGGCAACTGGACGTACGAAGGGTTTGCAAAGCTCGGATTCGCCGACAAGCCGCGATTTGCCGTCTACGGTCTCGGCCTGCTCCCGGTTGGTCGCATCGAGGTGGGCGACGAGAAAGTCATGGTCGCGACGATCTCGCGATTGCTCGCCAAGGTCGGCTGGACGACCGCACCAGAGACCCGCAATGGCGCCACGCTGTGGCGGTTCGAACGCGGCGACAGCACCGTGTTCGTTGCAGTAACGAACGGCCAGCTGGTGATCTCGTACGCACCGAGCGCCGTTGCATCGCTGACCTTGGGTCACGTGCTCGGCACCGACCGTCCCACGAACAACCTTGCGGACGGCGCCGCGCTCAAGCAAGTGATGACCAAGCACGGCTTTGGTCCGAGCTTCTTGGCGTACGCGGACGCCCGCCTGTTGATCGCGAAGGTCGCAGAGCTGATGCCATCCACCACCCCACCGTCGTGCCAAGCCGAATTGCGAACGCTCGCCGAGCGAGTCCCGCGGTTTGCCATGGGATATACCGAGCTGACACGTCACCGGGCGTCGTTCGGTACGGTGTTCGAGCTCGCACCCGACCTACTTGCGGACCTAAAAGCACTCAAGGCACCCGCGCCGGGGCTCGACGTCGTGCTGTCGGGTGATCCGATCTTCGGGTTCGGTGGTGCTGCCAACGAGACCGCTGCCCGCGCGTTGGTGAGTCGATTCGGCACCGTGCTCGTCGGTATCGGGCGTGCGTGCAACACGCAAGAGCTCGGCGACGTCGGCGAGCAAGTGAAACGCGCAGCTGCGACGCCGTTGCCAGTGCCGGTGTCCGGGGTTGCGATGGCGCTCCATGCGCTGTCCAAGCAGCCTGGCGAAGCCATGCCGGATCGCATCGAAGCGATCGGACTAGCCACCGGTACGTCTGGCAAGCAGATCCTGGACAGCGCGATGAGATTGGTGCCGATGGGGTCGAGCTTGGGGATCGTTGCCGACGGCAAGCTCAACCAGCTCAAGCCGATGATGCCGATCCCGTTCGACGTCTATGCCGGCGTCTCCGAGCGCAGCGTGGTCATCGCCGTCGGCGATCGCGATCGCGCGCTCGCCGAGAAGGCGATGGCCGCGAAGGACACGAGCCCGGTCCCGCTGCTGACGATGACCTACGACTATCAGAAGTTCGTCGAGCTCCAACGGATGTTCGACGACGACGACGACGACGACGACGACGGCGACAAGACAGCCGAACGTGAAGCGTCGATCGAAATGATGAAACACTTCGGCCGCGCCGATCTCACCGTCGATGTCTCTACGTATGGCGTTGGGTTTTGGATGTCGCTCGAGATGAAATAGCCAGCTTCAAAGGACCAACGATGCCTAGCCTGTCCCGTCATTCGCTCGCGACGCTGCTTGCCGTCGGCGTGCTCATCATCGGCTGCAAGAAAGAATCCGCCAACCCGGCCGGTGATCTGCAACCCAAGCCGGTGGCCGTCGACACCAGCAAGCTGTCGGCGCCGTTGCTCGCCCACGTCCCGGCCGATTCACCCTACGTGATCGCGACGTTCGAGACGGTGCCGGTCGCGCTCTACGAGAAGTTCGTCGCAGCGATGGAGCCCGTGATCAAGAACGGAGTGTCCTCGATCGCGGCGATCGCCCCCGAGCACAAGCCGCTGTTCGATGCGCTGGTGGCGGAGCTCAACGGCAAGTTGAACGCCAAGGGACTCGAGTCGCTCGGGCTGTCGGCGACGCCGAAGCTGGTGGTCTACGGCCTCGGCGTGCTGCCGGTGTTTCGCGTCGACGTCAAAGATCACAAGACGGTCTTGGCGACGATCGATCGCGTCGCGAAGCAGGCCGGAGTCACGGTCCCGCCGCAACAGCAGCGCGGGAACGTCTCGTATTGGCGAATCGATGGCCCCAACCAAGGTGTCGCGATCTTCGCGCTCACCGACAACCAAGCGATCGCGGCGATCTCGACCAAGGATCAGATCGAGAGCTCGCTCGACCTCATCCTCGGGATCGAGAAGCCGGGTGCGAGCATGGCCGATGGCAAGATGCTCAAGGACGCGATGACCAAACACGGTCTCGGCGGTCACATGGTTGGAGTGATCGATGCCAGCAAGCTGATCGGGCACGCCCTTCAACTCGCAGGCGCCAAGGCGCCGGCGACGTGTGGGCCCGAGCTCCAAAGACTGGCGACACGCGTGCCTCGCGTCGTGTTTGGCACCACCGAGATGACGAATCAGCGGATGGCCTCGGTGATGGTCGTCGAGCTCGCGAACGATGTGGCCGGCGAGCTCAAGGGGATCAAGACCGCGCTCCCCGGTTTCACCGACGTGATGACTAGCAACCCGATGATGGCGATCAGCGTCGCGCTCGACATCGCGAACAGCCAGAAGCTGGTCGGCACGTTCGGCAGCGCGCTCGGTCGGCTCGGTGCCGCGTGCGAGAACGAAGACTTCAGTCGTGGCGGCGACAAGCTGGAGACGGCGTCGAGGTTTCCGCTGCCCGAACAGATCACCAAGCTGTCAGGCGCGATGATCCAGCTGAAGTCGCTCTCGATGAAGGGCGGGCGACCCGACAAGCTCGACGCGATCGCATTTGCCAGTACCAGTGGCGCGAAGGCGCTCTACGAGCTGGCGCTCCGAGCGCAGCCCGAAGTCGCGATGCTCGGGATCCAATCCGACGGCAAGCTCCATGACATCAACAAGGCCGCGCTGCCGATGCCGGTCTCGGCGTATGCCGGCGTGTCCGACAACGCGATCGTCGTGGGCGCCGGCGACACCAAGCCGCTCGCCGAGACCATGCTGTCGGCCAAGGGCGGCGCCAAGGTTCCGCTGCTGGCGATGACGTTCGACTATGGCGCCGTCGCGAAGCTTCAGGCCCAGCTCCAAGCCGAAGCTGCGAGCGATTCGGATCAGGCGATGATGCGACTGATCAGCTTGTTCGGCCGAGCCAACATGACGATCGACGCCACCGACGCCGGGCTGGTGTTGACCACGATGTTCGACCTGAAGTGATCGGCCTCGGCCGAGCACGGTCGACTTTGATGTTACCGTCGGCTGGTGCGACGATTCCTGCTGCTCGCGATGCTCGCCAGCAGCACCGCGCGCGCGGATGACCCGCGCGATCTGTTCGGGCTCGGCAAACAGCCGGCTGTCGAACCGCCACCCAACTGCGATGCGCCGCATACGTTCGGCTGCGCGGCGGCCACCGATCCGCTCGACGACGAATCGCCGTATGCGATGTCGACCTGGCTCCCGGCAAGCTACCTGCTCCGGCTGCCGATCGGCGACAGCACGCATGACGGCGTGGCGCACTACGGTCTCGGCGCCGGACGCGATGAGACCGGGGCGATGTTCGGAGGCGCGACCGGGCTCGAGAACCGGTGGACGATCGACGATGCGCCGTCCGACAACATCCGCACAGGCGCCAACGACACGCGGATCCCGCTGACGTTCCTCGATGGAATCTTGGTCACCGCGGGTGGCTTCGCAGCGCGCGATCGAGCGAGTACCGGCGGCAAGATCGACGCTCAGCTCCGGCGCGGAACCACCACGCATCACGTCGAAGCTCACCTTTGGGGAGGCGTCACCGGCGACGCGCGCGATCGCGCGATCGCTCCGATCAGCTATCAATTGCGCCGCCTCGACGTCGAAGCCGGTCCCGACATCAGCGGATCGGTAGTTGCCACCGGTCCGCTCGGGCGATGGCTGGGCGGTTCCGCGTGGTACGCAGCGGGCGTCGCGCCGATCGTCGCTACCACCACGTTCGCATGGCACGCGGCGCGACTGGTGGACGCCGATGGCGACGGCGTGCCCGACGTTAGTGCCAACCGCCAGGTGGTCACCCAGACGATCTCCGATACCCACACCAAGTCGATCGACTGGCTCGTCCCGATGATGGCGCGCGCCGGCTTCGATCGCGGCGCCCACGCCATCGATCTGACGCTGATCGGTCACGCGAGTCACACTGCGCGGTTCCTCGCCAATTCAACCATGCAAGCCGCGGGCATCGATCGCTTCGACATGATCGGCGATGGCATCGCGACCTGGCGCGGCAAGTGGACGTCGACGCGCGCCAAGCTCCAGCTCGCGTGGCATCGCAACGACCACCGCGAGGCTGCGCGAAGCTCGGCCGCCGCGGAGCTTCCGCAGCTGTTGAGCGCGTACGTGCCGGCCACGTTGACCGACGATCCCGTACTCGCCGAGCGTTGCAGCGACGGGAGCTTTCCGCTGCTGGGCGTCCAATGCGCTGTACCCGCCGGGTTCTTTGCAAGTGGCGGGGCTGGAATGCTCGTCGACGTCGTATCCGACCGGCCCACCGCGACCGGAGAGATCGCCCGCCGCGTCGGCGACAACGTCGTCCGAGCAGGGGCCACGTTCGAAGACTCGCGCATGGTGGTGACCTCGCGGTTCACCGGCGGCGAGCAACAGCGCAGCCTGTTCGATGGCCACCTCGAGCGCATGCGCTACGTGGATGGCGATTGCGTCGCCGCGACCGGCGCGAGCTGTGACTACGCCGATCGATCCGTGCTGACGTATCGCAGCCGCTACGCCGCAGCGTACGTCGAGGACACGTTTTCGCCAGAGCCGGAGATCCGTGTCAACGGCGGGATGCGATGGGAAGCGATGTGGGTCGGGCCGGATCTCGCGTTTCGATCGGAGCTCGAGCCTCGCGTCGGAATCGCCTGGGACGTATTGGGCAACCAGCGTTCGCGACTGTGGGTGAGCATGGGCCGCAGCCACGCAATGTTGCCAGCCGGGCTGGGCCCGACGGTGATCGGCCGCGACGTGGTCGCCCGAGACACCGAAACTCCGTTTGGGCAGTCGCGCACCGTCGATCCCGGCGCTCCGGTTCGAGTGGCCGGCGGAATCACTCCGATGGCGCAAGACGAGCTCGCCGCGGGGTTCGAGCTCGGGCTGTCTCGCGTGTTTCAAGTCACGATCTGGGCGCAGGGCCGGTGGCTGCGCCGCGGTCTCGACACCACCAGCCGCGGCTTCGACAATCCGGGGCGTCACGGCGACGAGCTGCCGGCGATGCGCGCGAGCGAGCTGGTCGCCGTCGAGATCGCCACGTCCCCCACTGCCAAGACCACGCTCCGCGCCGGATATCTGGCTGGGCGCACGATTGGCAATTTCCCGGGACCGTTCGACCCACGTCAAGGTGTGGCGCTCTACGACAGCGATGACTTCGACGCGCCGTTCGTGTCAGGGAGCTCGGTCGGCCGGCTTCCCACAGACATCGGTCACCGCGTGTTTATAGAGGTCGCCCGCCGCGGCAAGCTGGGCACCACCGAGGTTGGCGTTGCTTCGCGGTTGTCACTGAACAGCGGACGCCCGCGAACTGCTTTCGGCATTACAGATGTCGGTGTCATCCCGCTGCTGGAGCGGGGTGGACTCGGTCGCGGCCCGCTGCTCGGGCAAGCCAACCTCCGGTTACACGCCCGGTGGCGGCGCATCGAGTTGACACTAGATGTGTTCAACGCATTCGATCGCAGCGAGGCGACCAACGTCGACGAGGTGTATGCCGGGCCGGCCGAGCTCCGGCCGATCGAAGGTGGAACGCCGCAAGACTTGGTGTTCCTCAAGACCGTGACCGGCGGCGAGGCGCGACGATCGACGTCGTACGGCCTCGGCACTGCGTTCCAAGCACCGGTGTCGGTCGTGGTAGGCGCTCACTACAGCTTCTGACCGCCAGCGCGGATACCACTCCGGACTCAACCGGTCGGATCTGCTCTGGCTCCCGCGAGTTGACTCGTGTCCGCGTGGTACGATTTTTCTTCGCGACGAGCGAGGCCACGAGGGCGGAGTTGGGCCGCACTCGGGTCTCTGCCTGCGACGACCGAGGAGTCTATGGCCGACCTGTCTCAGTTCAAGGAAGCGTCCGAGGCCGTCAAGCATTCACCGCATGCCGTCAGTGCGTGGGAAGAGGTCGAGGGACTCGCCGCCGAGCTCGACAAGCCCGACGACGTCGTCAAGCTCTACAACTACGCGCTCGCCAACGATCTGGAACCGCCGGTCGCGGAGATGCTCGGTGAACGCGCGAGCAGCTTCTGCGATGAATGGTTCGGTGACGATCCGGCGGTGCTCGAAACCATCTTGGTTCGAGTCACCACGCTCGCACCCTCGTCGGATTCTGCGCTGCAGCGACTGTCGGTGATCTACACCGTCGCCGAACGCTGGAGCGATGCACTCGGGCTCTACGATCGCGCGGTCGACTCCACCAAGGACAACACGCGACGGATCCGCCTATTGCGCGAAGCTGCGCAGCTCGCAAAGGACGTCGCGAACCAACCGGATCGCGCGATCAGCTATTACCAGCTGCTGCTGCCGCTGGTTCCCGACGACGCCCAGATCAGCCAGAGCCTCGAGCGTCTGCTCGAGCGCCACGAGCGGTGGGCCGATCTGATCGCGCTGTGGGAGAGCCGGCTCGATACCCAGACCAAGAAGGAACGAGATCGCAGCCGTGCGCGGATCGCGGCGGTATGGCTGGACAACCTCGGCGATCCGGCGCGCGCGCTCGCCGCTGCCAAGCCATTACTCGCCGTCGCCGAGGACGATCGCGAGAGCCTCGCGCTGTTGGAGCGCCTGCTCGAGTCGCCGAAGGCGACGACGCCGGTTCGCGAGGCCGCGCTCGATCTACTGCGTTCGCACTACGACACCACGCAGCGCCCGCGCGACGTGATTCGAGTGCTCGAGCGCACGATCGAGCTGGGCTTGGATCGATCGATGATCGGCACCCTCCATGAGGAGGCCGGCTCGCGGCTGGCCGCGGTCGACGAGTTTCCGGCGGCGATGGATCACTACGCCGCGTTGCTCGCGATGAACCCCGAGGCATCGACCGAGGAGAAGCTGCGCCAACTCGCGGAGCGCGGCGGCGAGCACGATCGCTACGCCGATGGCATCGCGCACGCGGCACGCAAGGCGGCGAGTGCGACGCGGCGGGTCCAGCTGCTCGGCGAGGCCGCGCGGGTGCGGCTCGAACGATCGAACAACACCGAAGCGGCGATCAAGCTGCTGGTCGAAGCCAGCGCCGCGACCGACGCCGAGCGTGACGAGCAGCTAGGGATCCAGCGCCGGCTGGCCGCGCTCTACGGGCAGACCAACCAGGCCAAGGACCGACTCGCTGTGCTCGAACGCCAGGCAGCGCTCGAGGCCAACGACGTCGCCAAGAGCGCGGTGCTCAGCGAAGCGGCCAAGCTCGCTGAGTCGCTCGGCGATACCGACCGCGCGCTGTCGCTGTGGGAGCGCCGGATCGACAGCGATCCGAGCGACCTTTCGGGCCTCGACGCGCGGATCGGAATTCTCCAAGCGCAGCAACGCTGGGACGAGCTGGTCAGCGCGCTCGAGACGCGGGCCAGTAAGGTCACCTCGCCCAACCTCAAGCGCGCGGATCTGGTGCGCGTCGCGCTGGTCCATCAGCAGGAGCGCAACGATCTGAGCGCGGCGATCGACGCGTGGCAACGCGTGGTCGCCGACAACAAGGACGACGAGGAGGGGATCTCGGCCCTCGCGGATCTGCTCGCCGAGACCGGCCGGTGGAGCGCGATGGCCGACTTGCTCGAGACCTCGTCGGGACGGTCGACGACGCGCACGGTCGGCCGGTTGGTCCGGCTCGGCGATGCGCTGTGCCAGCACCTCGATGCGCCTCCCCGCGCGCTCACCGCGTATCGCAACGCGATCGCGATCGAGCCGAGCAACAAGGAAGCTCGTGCAGGTCTCACGGCGCTGCTCGAAGTCTCTGCCACACGCGCCGCGGCCGCCGATGCGCTGGCGCAGGCAATGCGAACCAACGGCGATCTCACCGGCGTGCTCGAGCTATTGCCGGCGCGGCTCGCCGAGGCCAAGGACGATCGCACCAAGCTCGCGCTGTTGCGCGAGGCCGCGCAAGTTCGGCTCGAGCACAAGCATGACTCGGCGGGCGCGCTCGCCGATCTCGCGAAGGCGTTCCCGCTCGCGCCGCGCGATCAGCTGATCGAGAACCAGCTGCACTCGCTGGCCAAGGCGACGGGAGACTACCTGACCATCACGTTCGCCTATCACGAGGCGATCGACGCGCTCGGCGACGATCCGCGGGAAGCGGCGCGGTTGCGCCTGGCCTACGCCGATCTTGCGGCGGACAAGGTGAACGATCAGCCGCTCGCGGCGGACGCCTACGCGCAGGTCTGCGCGGTCGAGCCAGGCAACCGGCGCGCGGTTCAGGCGTTTACCAATATCGGTTCGCAGCTCGGACGCTGGCAGGACGCGTGCAAGATCGTCGTCAACTACTGCGCACTCCGCGAAGCGTTCGATGACGAGTTGCTCGCGATCATCGAGGTCGAGGCTACCAAGGCCAAGGCCCACGACGCGCTGGTCTCGGCGCTCGGCGAAGCTCTGGAACGTCATCGCTTGCCGACGGCGGTCGCCGCGCTGTTCTATCACCGGCTATCGCTGATCGAGCGCGATCATCGCGACGACAAGGCGGCGGCGATCCAAGCGCTGCGCCGCGCGCTCGAGCTCGGCGGTGAGCGCACCAGCTGGCTGTCGGACTTGGTCTCGCTGGAGCGCGACCGCGGCACCACGGCCAACCTGGCCGATGCGTTGCGCCGGCTCGCCGAAGCCGACCAACGCGATCTCGATTCGCTGGTCGGCGCGGCTGACGTTGCGATCAAGCTCGGCGAGCGCGAGCAGGCGCTCGCGATCCTGTCGTCGGTGCTCGGCCGGGCGACCACGGCGTGGCGCGGAACCGCGTCGATCCGCTCGGCCAAGTCGGTCGATGCGGTCGCCAAGTGGGCGGTCGACGCCCTGGTCGAGCTGTATCGCACCGGCGGCCGCGCACGCGCTGCGGTAGATACCTTGATCGAGGCGGCGCGGCTGCCGTTCGATCAGAACACCCGCCGCGAGATGCGGATGCGTGCGGCTCAGCTCGCGACCGTCGAGCTCGGCGACAACGCTGCGGCGATCGACATGTACCGCAGCGTGCTGTCGTCGTCGCCCAATGACCTCGAGGTGATCGAGCGACTCGCACATCTGCTCGGGCTCGAGGACCGTGTACCCGAGCTGCTGACGCTGCGCCAGATCCAGCTCGGGCTGGAGTCGGACACCGAGCGCAAGCTCCAGCTGCGGCTCGAGCTGTCGCGGTTGGTCGGCATCGTCGAGGAACGCGGCGGACGGCTCGATGCGCTCAAGGCAAACCTCGAGGATCGGCCCGGTCACGAACCCTCGATCGATGCGGTCGCCGAGCTACTCGCTAGCAAGGGCCAACACCGTGCGCTCGTCGATCTGCTCGAGCAGCAGGCGCAGCGGCTCGAGACCGCCAACGAGACCGCGCGTGCGGCGAAGCTGTGGGCGCGCTACGCGCAGGTCGCGGAGACCAACACCCACGAGGTGGAGCGCGCGATCGCGGGTCACCGCAAAGTGGTCGCGCTGTCGCCGACGAGCGATTCGCTCCGTGCGCTCGCGCGCCTCAACCTCGAGCGCAGCCAGCCCGGTCAGGCGGTGCCGTGGCTCGAGAGCTTGCTCGGCACGGTTCCCGCCAACGAGCGGCTGCTGGTGATCTCGCAGCTCGCGAAGGCGCACCTGTCGGCGAATCAACCGGACCGCGCGATCGCGGCGATCGAGGTCAACCTCGACGATAAAGAGTCCGCGATCGAGCTGCGGACCTTGCTCGCTGACCTGTATCGCAAGGCCGAAGCGTGGGAGCCGCTGGCGCGCCACCTGACCCGCAGCTTGCCGCTGCTCAAGGGCGACGAGAAGGTCGCCCGCGAGTTCGCGCGCGAGGCGTGCTCACTGTATCTGCAGAAGCTCGATTCGCCGGCCAAGGCGATCCCAGCGCTCGAAACCGCGCTGGCGCTCGACCCGACCGACAAGGATCTGCGTACCGCGTTGGCGATCGGCCAGCGCGTGGCCGGCCGGTTGCCGGAGGCGCGTGCAGGTCTCAACGAGCTGATCGAGGGCTTCGGCCGGCGACGGTCGCCCGAACGCGCCGCGCTCCATGTCGAGCTCGCGCGCGTCGCGCAAGCGGAGGGCAAGGTCGACGAGGCAATGGCCGAAATGGAATCGGCCTCGAAGATGGATGTGTCGAACGCGGCGATCCAGAAGGAGCTGGCCGAGATGGCGCGCTCCGCCGGTCAGATCGACAAGGCCGAGCGAACGTATCGCGCACTGCTGTTGGTGGTTCGCCGCCAGCCGCCGGGCGATGACGAAGCAGCGGTGGGCGCGAGCGAGGTGTTGTTCGAGCTCCACAAGTTGGCCGCGTCACACAACGACTCCGATCAGGCCAAGGAGCTACTCGAGTCGGCGATCGAAACAGCGACGCAGTCGGACGTCGAGGTACGGCGGCTGCGCCGCAGCTTGATGGCGCACGGCGAAGGCGAGCTGTTGCTCAAGGTCGTCGAGAAGCGGCTCGCGACCAACCCGGAACCAGATAGCCAAGCCCGCCTGTTATCGGACATGGCCGATGCGCTCGACAGCCTCAACCGCAGCGATGAATCGCTCGAAGCGTTGATCAAGGCGATCGGCGTGATGCCGTCGAAGCTCGATCTGTTCGATCGCGCGCGCGGGCTGGCCAAGCGACTCGACAAGACCAAACAATACGTGGAGGCCGTCGATCAGGTGGTCGAGCGACTGCGCCGCAAGGACGATCCACCTCTGATCGCCTCACTGCTGATGCGCGCGGGCGAAGCGCTCGAGCACGATGCCGGCGATTTGCCGGGCGCGGCGAGCCTGTATCGCCGGGTCGAGATCCTCGGCGAACGGCTCGCGGAGGCGTTCTATGCCCAAGCGCGAGTCGCCGCCGCGCAAGGCGATACCGCCGAACAAGCGCGTACGCTCGACAAGATGTTCGAGCTCGCCGGCACCGATGCCGAGCCGACGCCGCATCAGGTCGACGCGCTGTACCGCCTATCGGAGATCTTCCTCGGCAGTGACACCCGCCGCAAACAAGGGTTCGATCTGCTGGAGCGCGCATTCGCCGCCGAGCCGCGATGGGCGCAGGCAGGTCGGTTGCTCAAATTGGCCGCGTCCAACGGCAACGCGGACGAGCGCGTGCTCACGATGTACGAGCGGGTCGCCCGCAACGGCGGTGATGCCGAGTTGCTGCTCGATTTCCTCGAGCGCCGCGCCGAGCAACCGTCGTCCACCCCGGAGCAGATCCGCGAAGCAGTCGATCTCGCGGTCGAGCAAGGCCAGGATGAACGCGCCGAGGCCCTGCTGGTCCGCGCGGTCGCCGCGGCGCGCGAGACCGCCGATGGCGTCGGTGCGGCACCATGGGCGGTGCTGTCACTCGCCGAGCGCAGGCTCGCCGCCGGCGATCTGGTGCAGGCGCGCGATCTGACCTACGAGATCGCGCCGATCGCCGAGACCGAACATGTCGATGGCCTGGCGATGCGGATCGCCACCCGTGCCCTCGCGCATCGCAAGGTCGACCTCGCCGCAGACATCTACGAGTTCTTGCGCGAGCGCAGCCCCGCCGACCGCGCCGTGTGGCAGCCGCTGCTCACGATCTATCGCGAGCTCGGTGACGGCGATCGCTTGGGCAGTGTGATCTCGTCGACGCTGCCCAACCTGGTGACGCCGGCCGAGCGCAACGCGCTGCGGATGGAGCACGCCAAGTTCCTGATCGAGAACCTCAAGCGCCACCACGATGCGCTCGACGTGCTCAAGGATGCGCTTCACGACGACGCCGATAACCTCGAGGCGGCGGAGCTCTACGAGGCGACGCTGCGCAATCTCGGCGATGACGATGGGATCGCCGAGTTCCTGTGGTCGAGATTCGACGACGCGCAGCGGCGCGGCCATCGCGATTCGACGGTAGACGTCGCGCTGCGGCTCGGCGACCTGCTCGAACGGAATGGCTCGCCCGACGTCGTCCGCGTGTATCGCGCAGCGCTCAGCGTGGCGCCCGATGATCGCGAGATCCTGCGCCGCGTGGTCAGCCAGCTGACCGATCAGGACAACCCGCGCGAGGGTGCGGTGCTGATGGAGCGGTTGCTCGCGGTGGAGACGCCCGAACGCGCGCCCGAGCTCGCTGGACGACTCGCCTCGATGTGGCAGGCCGCCGGCGACATGAAGGGGGTGCAGCGAACGCTCGAGCTCGCGCACGCCTCGGCGCCCAACGATCAAGCAATTCACGATCGCCTCGAGCAATGGTATCGGGACATCGAGCTGTGGCCCGAGTTGGCCGAGCTGATGACGCGGGACGCCGAACGGTTGCCAGATGGACCGGCGGTGACTCGGCTGCGTGACGCCGCGGCGACCTATTCGGGTGTGCTCGGCCAGCCGCTCCGTGCAGCCGAGGTGTTGCGCAAGGCACGCCAACGCGCGCCGCACGACATCGCGCTGGTCAACGATCTCGCTGGTGCGCTCGCGACCGCGGGCGAGCTCGACGCCGCGCAACGCACGATCGGCGAGGCGCTACCGGCGGTTTCCGGCCAAGATCGCATGCAGCTGCTGCTGGTGCGTGCGAGCTTCCGGCAACAGCTGGGCGACGATGCATCCGCCGTGCAGGATCTGAGCGAAGCGTACGAGATCGATAAGTCGACGAACTACGACGCGCTGATCACCGGGCTCGAACGGCTGCGCCAACGCGGCGAGCGCGACAGCGACCTGCCGACCGAGCGGACCGCCACGCTCAAGCTGGCGCACTTGTTGATCACCAACGACGAAGTGGAACGTGGTCGATCGTTCCTCGTGAACTGGATCGAACGCGATCAGCGCGACGCCGAACCGCTCTACATGTTGTGCGACCTCGACGAATCGATCCAACACTGGGACGGCGTGAGCGCAGCCGCGACTCGGCTCGCCTACGTCACCGAGGGCGATGATCAGGTCAACGCTGCGCTGCGAGCGGCGATGGCGTCGACCCAGGCCGGTCGTCCCGGCGACGCGGTGCCGGTGCTCGAGGTCGTGCACCAAGCGCAGCCTGGCGTCGAGGTGTTGCGTGACAAGCTTCGTGAGATCTACGAAGCGGCCGGCGAATATCGCCAGCTCGCCGGCGTGCTGATCGCGGATGCCGATCACGGCGCCGATCCAGCGGTGCGCTATGCGAACTATCGACGCGCCGCCGAGCTCCTGCTCTATCACCTCGAGGACGCCGGCGCCGCCCAGGTGCCGGCGCAAAAGGCGCTCGAGCTGCAGCCCGAGGATCACACCGCGCTGATGCTCAACGTCGACGTGTTGATCAGCTCGAGCCAGCTCGAGGATGCCGGCCGCACGCTCGAGGCTGCGATCAGTGCGCAAAAGAAGCGCACACCCGAGCTCGCGGTGCTGCAGCAACGCATGGGTCGCGTGGCGTCGATGCTCGGCGACAAAGACGGCCAGCTCGGCTGGCTGAAGAAGGCGTTCGACGTCGATCGCAAGAACGCCGAGGTCGCTGCCGAGCTGGCCCAGCTCGCCACCGAGATCGGTGACTACGAGCTCGCGCTCAAGCCACTCCGTGCGATCACGCTGATGGATAACCCGCTACCGGTCACCCGCCCGATGGCCCTGCTGTGGGAGGCCAAGATCGAGCATGCACGTGGCAACCGTGCCAAAGCCGAGCTGTGGGCCAAGAAGGCGCTGCGCGAGGACCCCGCGTTCTCCGATGCCCAGCAGTTCCTCGACGAGCTCGGCGGCTGAACCAGACCAAGAAGACTAGCTCTTCCTGCGGAGCTACTACCGGCCGGTGAATCGCGGCTCGCGCTTGCCGAGCAGGGCAGCGATGCCTTCGCGCGCGTCATCGGTGGCGATCGACTTCGCCTGGGCGTGGGCTTCGGCGCGTGCGGCGTCGTGAACGTGGAGATCGAGCCCGCGATAGATGCCGCGCTTGGTCTCGCGCACCGCGATCGGTGCGTTCGCGGCGATCGCACGGGCGATCACCATCGCCTCGGGCAATACCTCGCTGGCTGGCACCGCCCGATTGAGGATGCCGATCCGCTCTGCTTCAGGGCCATCGACCAAGCGCGCCGTGTACAGCAGCTCGGATGCGCGAGGCAGCCCGATCAACCGGGGCAGCATGTAGCTGATCGCCATCCCAGGCGCGAGCCCTAGCTTGACGAAGTTCGCGCCGTACTTGGCATCGATCGCGCCGATCCGGATATCGCAGACCAGCGCGAGCCCGAAGCCACCGCCGATCGCGTGACCGTTGAGCGCGCCGATCACCGGGACCTCGAGCTCGAGCACCGATAAGAACGGCACGTACATCGCGTACGACCGCTCGTGCGGCTGCTGAGGCTCGCTCGACCCGAACGACTTGAAGTCGGCACCGGCCGAGAAGCACCTGCCGGTCCCCGTGATCACCAGGCTGCGAATCGCCGTGTCCCGCTTCGCGGCAGCCGTCGCACTAGCAAACGCGGCGAGCAGCTCCCCCGTCATGCTGTTGCGATTGTCGGGGCGATCGAGCGTGATGACGCCGACGTCTCCGTCGGTCTCATAGCGAACAGCGTCGGGCATGGACGCAGCCTACACCGGGGAAATTCACGACCTGCGAACTCCGCAGGTCGGCTGCTACTCCTGCAGACCAGATCCGCATTTTCACACGCCGAATCAACCACTTAGAGATGGCCCGCGGGCTGCAATTCAACTCGTTCGAAGCCGGTTGGCTTCAGTCTTTAGGAGAAACAGTCATGAACATCAAGGCACTCATCACCACGCTCGTCCTGGGTTCGTCGTCAGCCGCCCTGGCCGATACGACCTTCTCGGCTTCGGCGCACGCCTCGTGGTCGCTGGGCTCGCCGGTTTCGACGCAAGTCCATCGCGATTACGATCGCGATCGCACCTCCACGTGGACGGTCGACTATCGCCGTTCCGACACAGTTGCTCGCGATCGAATCCGCCGCCCGGCGTATCCGCAACCCGTCTACCTCGACTCGTGCGCGGAGCCGCACAACTCGACGGTCGGCGCCAACTCGAGCGAGTACAAGGGTCGGATCTACTCGATGCCGGTCAACCGCAACTGGTACCAGCGCCCGAGCTGGTTCTCGCTCACCGACGCGACGCGGATCGACAGCGGCCGGCAATTCATCACCATCGGCGCACAGGCCGGCCGATTCGATCAGCTGCTGCTCCAGCAGGTCGCCGGGACCTCGTACATCAAGCAAGTCCTGGTGCGGTTCGCCAACGGCGAGGAGATGGTTGTCCGCGGCATCAACGAGCAACTGAACCGCAACAACCAGAACGTCGTGATCGACCTCAAGGGTCAGAACCGCCAGATCGGTAGCATCGTGGTCTACGGCGAGACGTCTGCCCGCTCGGCGTACAAAGTGATGGGCCGCTAGTAGCCCGACATCGTAGTCCCTCCACCGCGGATCGCGCCCTCCAGCGATCCGCGGTTGTCATTTTCGGCTCCTGATCACGAGACGTTAACCCGCGTTGTCGGCTACGGGCATACTCGCTCGTCTTCAAGGAGAGACCCATGTTGTACGCGATCCTTTGTTACGACTCCGAGGCTGTTGTCTCCGCGTGGCCCAAGGAGAAGGACGACCAGGTGATGAAGCAGCTGACTGCGGTCACCGGCAAGCTCGCCGCGCAGAAGCGCCTCGGCCCCGTCGCACGGTTGATGCCGACCACCGCAGCCACCACGGTGCGCAAGGGTGCCGAGCCGCTCATCATCGACGGCCCGTTTGCGGAGACCAAAGAACAGCTGCTCGGGTTCTATGTCGTCGACTGCGCATCGCTCGACGCCGCGCTCGAAGTCGCAAACGAGCTGGCGCGCGCGAGCGGCTCGGCCGGCGCGTTCGAGATCCGCCCGCTGCATTACTTCGACCCGGGGAGCGGCGTGTCGTGATCGATCTCGCCTGGATCGAGGCGGCGCTGGTATCAGCGCGCCCCCAGGCGCTCGGCGCCCTCGTGCGGTACTTTCGCGATGTCGAGGTCGCCGAAGAAGCGTTTCAAGAAGCCTCGCTGCGCGCGCTCAAGACGTGGCCCGACAACGGTCCGCCGCGTAGCCCTGCAGCGTGGCTGATCATGGTCGGCCGCAACAGCGCGCTCGACGTCGCACGTCGCCATCGCAAGCAGGGGCCGATGCCCGAGGGCGAGCTGATCGATGCGGCGTCGGAGACCGAGCTCGCTGACCGACTCGACGATGCGCACTACCGCGATGACGTGTTGCGGTTGCTGTTCATTTGCTGTCATCCCGACCTGCCGGTCACCCAGCAGGTTGCGCTCGCGCTGCGCATCGTGTCGGGGCTCAGCATCGCGCAGATCGCGCGGGCATTTCTCGTCAACGAGACCGCCATGGAACAGCGGATCACGCGTGCCAAACAACGAATCGCGCGCGCCGACGTTCCGTTCGAGGCACCCGATGCGTTCGAACGCGCGGAGCGACTCGCCGCGGTTGCCGCGATGATCTACTTGATCTTCAACGAGGGTTACTCGACCGGCCGAGAGGACGACGATCGCGCGCAGCTGTGCGACGAAGCGATTCGGCTCGGCCGGTTGCTCATGAGTCTATTCGCGGGGGAGCCCGAGCTGATGGGGCTCACCGCGTTGATGCTGCTGCAGCATGCGCGCTCGGCGGCGCGGTTCGATGACGGCGGTAACCTCGTGCTGCTCGATAGCCAAGATCGCTCGCGGTGGGATCGCAAGCTGATCGGCGAGGGCCTCGCCATGCTGGACAAGGCGATCCGGCATCGCCAACCGGGGCCTTACCAGGTGCAGGCGGCGATCGCCGCGCTTCATGCGCGCGCGGAGACCGCCGAGGCGACCGATTGGGCGCAGATCGATCTGCTGTACGCCAACCTCGAGCGACTCCAACCCTCACCGGTGGTGACGCTCAATCGCGCGGTTGCGGTGTCGAAGGTCAAAGGAGCCGCGGCCGCGCTCGAGATGATCGAAGCGCTCACGGGCAAGCTCGATGGTTACTTCCATTTTCACGGCGTGAGGGGCGCGCTGCTGCTCCAGCTCGGACGCCGCAAAGAGGCCAAGACGTCGCTGAACCGTGCGATCGCGCTGGCCAACACCCCCGCCGAAGCAGCGCACATCCGGATGCATCTCGATCAATTGACCAAATAACTGCGCGCGCGATGTCGGCTCGCGGCTGGCTCGTTCGTCCTAGACTCGAAAGGACCCAACTCATGGCAAAGATCACCACGTTTCTCACCTACGTCGACCAAGCAGAGGCCGCGGCGACGCTCTACACGTCGACGTTCAAGGACTCGAAGATCACCAACACCACGCGCTACGGCGATGGCGCACCGATGCCCAAGGGCACGGTAATGACCGTCGAGTTCGTGCTCGCGGGACAACCGTTCGTCGCGCTCAACGGCGGTCCGCACTTCAAGTTCAGCGAAGCAGTCTCGCTGTCGGTGGATTGCGAGACCCAGGCCGAGATCGACGAGTACAGCGAGAAGCTCATCGCCGGCGGCGGTGCACAAGGACCGTGCGGTTGGGTCACTGATCGGTTTGGCCTGTCCTGGCAGGTCAATCCGGGAATCCTCGGCAAGATGCTCGCTGACAAAGACCCAGCGAAGGCCGCGCGCGTGATGCAGGCGATGATGACGATGCACAAGCTCGACATCGCCGCGCTCAAGCGCGCGTACGAAGGTTAACGGTCGCCGGGCTCGCGCGCGTTATCGATACATCGGCTCGGTGTATTCGTAACCGCGGCGGCGCATCTCCATCTCGTAGCGCTCCTCCGCCGCCGCCCGCCGGTAGGCATATCTGATCGCAAGTAGCGTCAACACGAGCACGGTCGTCGCGACGATCTTCAGCAGCGCGTGACTGCGTTCGACCTTGTATTGATATTCGTAGTGCTGCGCGAGCTGGCTCGGCTGTGCCCACGTCACTGCCGCGGCTCCTCCTGACGCCTTCACACACGCGCGACATCGCCCTTGTACCGCCTGCGCGCGCGGTACGAGCGTTTGACAACTCGCGCACGCGAGTTGGTCATCGCCGGATGGTTGGCTCGCAGGAGTCGGCTGGAGCGTCGCGCTGCCATTCAAGATCTCGTTCAACACGGCCGCGCTTTGTGCAGTCGAAATGCCAGCTCGCCCGCGCGCGAACCCGCGAAGATGTTTCGCCGGCAGCTAAGCCTGTGACTCGGGCTTCACGATCGCGCGTAACGCTCCGTTCATGCTCCAGACCCGCAGCTCGCTACATGTCCGCCTGAATGGTTCGCGGGCTTCTCACCTGGGCGCGTAACCCGCTACGCATTGGACTGTCATTTGCCGATGTGACGGTCGTGATTCTCGGGTGTTACGTCGCCGTGCGCACGCGCCCGAGTCTTGCAACTCAGACCGGTACGCGCATGGAAATCGGCGTCATCACGAACCCGAACAGCCGCAAGAACCGCAACCGGCCCGATCGCGCCGAGCGGCTTCAGCGGATCGTCGGCGATCTCGGCGAGGTCCACAAGACGGACTGCGTCGAGTCGATCAAGCCGGTGCTGCGCGAGTTCCTCCGCAAGCGCGCGCGCTACTGGGTCGCTGACGGCGGCGACGGCGCGCTGCACTGGATGCTTCGAATGGGCATGGAGGTCCTCCAAGAGGATGAGTTCGCGGGGACGGCGCTGCCCTACGGCTTGCCGATGACGTTGCCCACCAAGGGCGGCACGATCGACTTCGTCGCGAACAACGTCGGGATCGAAGGCGACGCCGAGGGCATCCTGGCGACGCTGCGCCGCAACGTCGAATATGGCGCGACGATCGAGGAGACCGAGGTCGACTCGATGGCGATCGATGGCATCCAGCTGATCGATGGCGAGCCGGTCCCGTTCCGCACCTACGGGTTTGCATCCGCAGCCGGTGGCGTCGGCCAACGATTCTATTCGAAGTACTACAGCGCCGCGGATCCGAACCCGCGCACGATCATGAAGATCGTCGCGAACACGGTGGCGTCGGCGCCGATCGCGCTATCGCCGCTGGCGAAGCTGCCGCTCGGCGAGCTGACGAGCTACGCGCGCGACGTGTTCGAGCCGACGAGCTGCACGGTTTCGCTCGACGGCACTCAGCTGCCCGGCGATAAGTTCACCGGCGTCCACATCGCCTCGATGTCGATCAACCTCGGCAACGTGTTGCGGTTCTTCGGCAAGGCCGATCAACCCGGTCTGATGAACGCGATCGTCGGGACGCCGAGCCCGTGGGCGATCCTTCGCAACCTGCCGCGGATGGCGCGCGGTCAAGAGATGCGCGGCCGCAACATCCTCGATCGTCCGTGCCGCGAGATGATCCTCGAGGCTACCGACGACGAATTGCTCGCGCCGATCATCGACGGCGAGTACTACCGCAACGTCAAGCGCATGGTGTTCCGCGTCGGTCCGCGCGTCCGAATCCCGAAGGTCGTCGCGCCCCGCGCCGCGGCTGCGTGACGCGTACCGCGGCTACTTGCACGAAACGTTGACCGGGCCCGCGCCGGCCGTGCGGCACTTCTTGCCCGAGCCGCAACGCGCAGCTCGGCACGCCGTCGCTTCGGTCTTGAAGCAGCGCGCGCCGACCAAGAAGAAGCAATTGTCGCGATCGCCTTGGTAGCGCCATCCCTTGCCGGTAGTCGGCTTGCGCTCGTCGAGCTCACCGCTGTTCTTGGCCTGCAATCGGAGCTTGGCGCGCGCGGTCTGCGGCTCGCCTGGCTTGAGCGGCTGCGGCCCGCTCCCGCAGCCGAATACCATGCATGCGAGCACGAGCAGCCTCAGCGACATTCGGTCGGATCATGCCATAGTCAGCGACGTGACCGAAGACGACCGCGCGGTGATGGCTCGCTTGGCTGCCCTCGAAGCCGAGGTCAAAGCCGATGCCGAGGCTCAGCAGGCCCGCAAAGACGCGGCGATGGCCAAGGTACGCGAGCAGCGCGCCTCGCAACTGGCCGAGCGCGACGAGCTGCGCGCGCGCCAAGCCGCGCTGGTCTCGCGCCGTCCGACTGCCCGGGCGGAACCAGGTGCGACGTCGGTGGATGGCGACTCGGACGAGCTCGGCAGCGCGATCGCGCTCGCCAAGCGCGCACACGGCGTAAAGCAGGAGCTCAGCCGCACGCCCAAGACCGGCGAGAAGTCGTGGGCCAAGTCCGGGCTAGCGTCGATGCTGCTCGGTCCGCTCGGCTGGCTTTATGCCGGGTCGCTGCGGGAGGCGATTCCTGCGTCGGTCGCGTGGGTCGCATTTGCAGCCGCAGCGAGCTTCCTACCGACGATGTTGCTGATGCCCGTGCTGTTGGTGACGCTCCCACTGTCGGGAATTGCCGGTGTGACCTATGCGCTTCGCTACAACCGAGCAGGAGCACGTCAGCGTCTGTTCGACCGTGACAAAACGCGACAGCTGCCTGGTAAGTAAGTGTGGTGAGAATGCGCAGGATCCTCACTAATCTCTAACACCTGCGACGCTGAACTCTTGGCGAACTCTCGCTATCCTTAACCATCAGTGCCGAAGGTCTGTCGTCTCGTTAGCGCTGGGGTCGCGCTAGCTGCCTTGATGATCCCACTTGCCGCCGCGGCCGAACAACGGACGCGGGTTGGTGTGATCACTCCGATCGCCGTCAACATCGAAGCGTCTCGCGTGGATTCGTTGAGTCAGGATCTCGTCGACGCGTTGGTCGCAGAGCTCGACATCGACGCCGTCGGCGGGATCGAAGCGCGACGCTTGCTGCCACCGGAAGGCGTGCCGGCGGACTGCCTCGTGATCCCGAGCTGTGTCGCCGACGTCGCGCGGCGGCTATCGGCAACTCAGCTGCTATTTCTCGCGATGGTCGACACGGGCGCTGGCGGTGCGATCCAGGTCGACAGCACGTGGATCGACGTCGAAACCGGTAAGTCGATGGCGCGTCCAGCGATCGCGATCGCCGGCACCAACGAAGCCAAGGCCCGATTCATCGCGGTTGCCCGGCAGCTGCTTCCCGATGCGCCGGTGCGCGTCACCGCGACCGCCGGACCAGCCGGGAAGCTCATCCCCGCGGTTCCGCGCCACTTGAATCTCGCCGCGAAGCTCACCGCAGGCGGTGCGGTCGTCGGGCTGGGTCTCGGGATCGGCTTCGGGCTCAAGACGCGAAACGCGTATCACGACTGCGAAGCGCTTCGGGATGCATGCTCCAACGGTCGGCGCCAGTCGATCCGAACGTCCGGCTTGGTCGCGGATCTCAGCTTCGTCGCCGCGACGGGGTTTGCGATCGCCACCACGGTGCTGTTCTTCACGTCCTCGCGCGAAGCCATCTTCGTCGTGACCCCAGAGAGCGGTGGCGCTGCGGTCTCCGCGGTGGGGAGGTTTTAGTGGCCATGCCGCGCACCGCCGAGACCGAAGCCAGCAAAGCGTTGATCGGGCAGGTCCTCGCGAATCGCTACAAGATCGAGGCATGGCTCGGCGAAGGCGCGATGGGCGCGGTCTACAAGGCGCGCCACGTCAAGGTCGGCCGACTGTTCGCGGTCAAGACCCTGCATCCGCGAATGCTCGAGGACAAGAAGGTGGTCCAGCGATTCGAGCGCGAGGCCGAGCTCGCGGGTCGGTTGCGTCACCCCAACGTGGCGGGCGTCGTCGACGTCAGTGAAACGCCCGATGGTCTGCGCTACATGGTGATGGAGTTCGCCGAGGGCCGCGACCTCGCCAGCCTGCTTTCCGAGGCCCCGATGCCGCCGCCCCGAGTGATGTCGTTGACTCGGCAGATGCTCGAGGGCCTCTATCACGCGCACGAACATGGCTTGATCCACCGCGACTTCAAGCCGGAGAACGTGATCGTCGAGCGTGACTCCAACGGGTTGGAGATCCCTCGCATCGTCGACTTTGGCATCGCGATCCTGCGCGACGGCAGCGATCCATCCGACATGACCTCGCGGCTCACCACCAACGGCTTGGTGCTGGGGACGCCGCACTACATGGCACCGGAGCAAGCCGTGGCCGACAAGCTCGATCATCGGATCGATCTGTTCGCGCTCGGCATCATGGTCTACGAGATGCTGTCCGGAAAGCTCCCGTTCGACGGCAACGGCGCCGCGGTCGCGCGCGCCAACCTCATGCTCGATCCACCCGCGATCGCGATGCGCGTACCCGGTCTCGTCGTCGATCCGCTGCTCGAGGCGTTCGCGCGGCACCTGATGGCGAAGCAACGCGAGGCGCGCCCGGAGACTGCACGCGCCGCCCGCGAGCTGCTCGATCTGATCGGCAAGGATCGGATCGAAGCAGCGAAGCAGCTCACGGCGTCGCTTGCGCCCGAGATGATGACGCCGATCCGCACCGAGTCGTCGTCGCCGATCCGCGCCGAGCCGGCGAACATCGAAGTCTCGCCGCTCGTCCACCAGCCCGAGACCACGCCGCGTCCCGACGAGATCCGGATCTCGCATCCGATCGATCCGCGCGCGATGGACCAGATCCCCACCGAGGTCGGACTGCCGGTTCGGTCGCAGGCGCGATCGGCGCCCGTACCGGTGAAGCGCCGCTGGCCGTTGATCGTCGGCGGGATGTTGCTGATCGGCGGCGTCGTCGGCTTTGCGATGACGCGCAGCGATGCACCGGCGCCCACGGCCGCCCCGACGCCTGGCTCGACGCCTGGCCCGACGATCGCAACCGCGCAGCCTCCGCGCGAGGCCGCGCCACCGCTGGTGCCAGCGCCGATTCCGGCGGCGATCCAGCCAACGCCGAGCCCACCGCCGGTGACTGAACCGCCGCCGGCTGACGTGGCCACCAATCGTCCGCCTGCGCCGACGCCGACGATCAAGCCGTCACGCCCGAAGGTCACGCCAGCGATCACCAAACCAGCGATCACCAAACCAGCGATCACCAAACCAGCGATCACCAAACCAGCGATCACCAAGCGGATACCGACACCTCCGACGACGAGCCCTGCACCGGTCGCGCCTCCACCGGTCGCGTCTCCACCAACTCCGGCAGTGACCGCACAGCCGAAGTCACCGCCGAAACGGCCGGTGATCGAAACGCCAACGGGGCCGATCACGCGCGACGTGCTGATCCGACTCCACGCGGCGGTGGGCAGCGAGCTCGGCGCGCTGGGCGACAAGGCCGGCGATCTGTGGACGCGCTACCGGATGATCCGGATCTTCGACGAGATCGCGAGTCAGGAGCGCCGCGATACGACCGCCGCGAAGCTCACCAAGATCCGCCGCGACGCTGCGCTTCGCCGCTAGCTCACGGCAGGTACGACAGCTCGATGCAATTGAGTGCTTCGAGGTGGGCGGGCGCTCCGCCATCGGGATACACGCACACCCGGTTGTAGCCAGGGGTAAACGGCATCAGGCCCGGCGACAACGTCACCGCGGTGTCGACGAGCGACAGCGGCTGCGGCGACGTCGCCGTGCCTTGGGCGTTGCGAACGATCACGAGGAACTGATCGGTGGCGGTGCCCTTTCCGGTCATCGATTGGACCGGGTTGCGCTGAAACAACGGGGTCTGAGGATCGAATGCAAACCCGCGGTGCGCGGTGACAGGCACACCAGCGCCAACCACGTCCCATGCATCGATCCGGACGCGACCAAGCGAGCCGGCACCACCGGTCCCGGTGGTGCCAGCACCGCCACCGCCACCATTTACGTTCACGGTGCCGGTGATCGTCACCGTGTTTTGCGCACGAACCACGACGGTGCCACCTGCGCCGCCGCCCGCACCGCTGAGCATGAGGCCGCTGCCGGCTGATCCGGCGGCACCGCTGACGTCGATCGAAGCGATCTCCACGGTGTCTCCCGCGGTGAGCTCGACGGTCCCGCCGCCACCGCCGCCGATCGATCCAGAGCCACCACCACCGCCGCTGGCGGAGTTTTCGTCGTAGCTGCGGATCTGCGCCTGACCATTGGGAGGACCGCCCTGACCCGAGTCGGCGTTCAGCAGATTCTTGCCGTTTCCGCCTTTGAACAGATAGCCACCGCCACCGCCGCCGTTGAGGTTCGGATTTCCACCGCCCAGCCCGCCGCCTTTAACCATGCTGGCGCCGCCGTTCTTGCCACCTGGCCCGGAGGTAACGCCCATTGCTTTCGCGACCACGTCGCCGAGCTTGATCGATGACACCGCGCGAATGATCACGGGCGCAGCGTTGGCGACGGGCGGGAACGTCAGCGCCATCGTGCGATCGACGCGCGAGTACAGCGCCTTGAGATCGGCGACGCTTGTGATCGCGTCGCTGTCGTCGAGCTCCTCGAGCATCTGCAGCTGAAGCTTGCCCTCGAGGGTCTTGGTCATCTCGGCCTGCATCACCGAGATCGTCACCGCCACGATCGCTTCGCCGCGCGTCGTATCGATCGGGATCGTCACCGGCACCATCAGCAGATCGCCGCTCGGCGCGATCCGCATTTCCTCGGCGTGCACCGTGAGATTGGGCGTGTCCCCGACGGGAACTAACGAGACCACCGTTGGTGCGGCAAAGTGGTGGCCCGTGAGCGTCAGTACGGCGCGGCGGGTTCCGCCCTCACCTTGACCTTCGTAGATCAGCGTTGGACCGACATCGACGACGGTGAACATCGTCGGATCTGCATCAGGTTGATACGCATCGGGCGGCACGATCACCGCCGCGTCGTTACCGCGGATGTTGCCCGGATCGTAGATGATCGAGCACGCCACCGTCGAGGATGCGAGACTCAGCGCTGCCAGAGCGTGCCGCATTTGCCGATCATATCCTGTGCTCACGCGACCTAACGAATCACTCACCACGCATTCGAGTATCACCGTGAGCTAACGCTCTCGGGGATTGTCGCCGACGAGCGAACGACGATAATGGTCAAATGCGAAACTTCGTAGCGACGGTCGGTGCACTGATGCTCGCGGGATGTTTTCCTCGAGCGCAAGTCGCCCAACCGCAGCCGTACACGCAGCCACAACCGGTTGCGTCACCGCAGTACGCACCGCAGCAACAAACTGCACCACACGCCGAGCAACAAGCTGCGCGAATGGATCCGACGCTGATGGGTCAGGCACCACCTGCACCGCAACCGCAGGCGCCGCCCCCACAACAGCCCTACCCTGCTCCGCAGCCCTACCCGCAGCAACCACAGCCGTATCCCTACCCGTATCCGCAGCCGCAACCGTATCCCTATCCGCAGCCACAACCGTATCCGCAACCGTATCCCCAGCCGGTTGCATCGCCGCCGCCCACGTTCAGCACGCCGACGCCGCAGGTGTCGAGTAGCGCGATCTCGCGCCGACTCCATCAGGGCGAGGTGATCGCTGACTTCGCGGCCGTCGGTGCGCTCGCGTCGATCGACATCTTGGTGCGCCAGGATGTCGAGAACGGTGGCGCCGGCACGATGATCCTGCTCGCCGGCGTGGTCGGCGGTGGAGCGGCTGGCTGGTTACTCACCGAGAAATACGAGGTCAACGCGGGTGCCGCGCACTCGACGACGATCGGCCTCATGGTTGGCGCTGCGAACGGCGCGCTGTTGATCCGACCGACCGGATGGGAAGATGCTGACGAGGTCCTCGCGCTGCTGTTCTTCGGAAGCGCGATCGGCACCACCGGTGGCTTTGTGTATGGCCAAGCCGCCGAGCTGACGTCGGGCCAGGCCACGTTCGTGGGTAACGTTGCCCTGCTCGGTTCGGCGACCGCGGCGCTCGGTGCGATCACCGGCAGCCGCAACGGCACGTTCGACAGCTGGGAGAACGGGGCGCTAGCGCTCGGTCTCGATGCCGGCGTCCTGGCCGGCGCGCTGATTGCGCCGAAGCTCGATTGGTCGCCCCGCCGGGCCAAGCTGGTTTTTGCGTCGACAGCGGTCGGTGCTTTGGTCGGCGGAATGGTTGCCGGCCTTACGACCAAGAAGGACACAGACGGCGGCTCGACGGAGCGCAACGGGGACGTGATTGCAGCGTGCATGACCGCCGGCCTGTGGGGCGGATTTGGCCTGGGCATCATGATGACCCGCGAGACCGCCCCGGACCCGAAATACCTAAAGACCGACGCAGGCGGATCATCGACGACCTACGCCCCCTGGGTGGGAGATCGTGGCCAGCTCGGCGTGATGGCGGGTGGAAGCTGGTAATCCGTTCACTTGCCCCGAGCCTGATACCGGGTGATCGTCGGTGAGAATGGTTCCGTGCCTGTTGTGCAGCTCTCCCAGGTCGATTGGCGTCCTGTGCATGAGTCATGGGGTGGCGATCGCGTCACCTGGGCTGACGAGTGAACAGATCATTTCTCGCGTACCTGCTCCCCTGGTCAGTTTGGTCGACGCGTGGGGCGTAGCGCACGGCGCCGCCGCGGGTACCGTCGTCGGGCGTGATCCAACGATCGACATCGCCGTGCTTCACGCGTCGGTGTCGAGTCGCCACGCCACCCTCGAGCTTGCGGGTACGCAGTGGCGCGTCGTCGATAATTCGAGCCGCAACGGGCTCGAGGTGAACGGCCAGCGCGTCAGCAACGCCGACTTGCAGAGCGGTTGCACGGTACGGCTCGGCGATGTTCGGCTGTATTTCTGGCCAGCGCCGCTACCGAAGATCGAAGCACCGCGCGGCTCGGGGCGCACGATGCCCAGCCATCGCGACGAGCTGGTGTTCAGCGCGAAGGTCACCACGCCGAGTGGGCGCGATCTGGATCTGCGTCAGCGCGTCGACGGTGGGATCCTGCGGCTCGGAGAATCGTCGATCGAGCTCGCTGCGATGGAGTTCGGCTTGCTGCAGTTATTGGTCGAGCGCAGGCGCACAGTTGCTGATCGCGAGCTCGCGTACGTCGCGTGGCACGAGATCGCCGACGCGTTGTCGTTCAAGTCAGTGCAAGCGGACAGCGAGAACGTTCGGGAGTTGGTGCACCGCGTGCGGCGCAAGCTCGCGGCGGTTCACGCCGACGACGTCATCGAGAGCAAGCGCGGTGTGGGCTACCGGCTCGGCGGCGATCCTCAGTAGCGTCGCGCGCTGCCAAACTGAACGCAGTTGACGATGCGAGCGGCTGTGAGCTGAACGTGTAACCCCGTGCGGCCACTGGACGTGCATATACTGCGTGCGTGGCGGCCGACACCAAGTCTCGAAGATCGTCATCGGCTCGCCGCCGCCGCCAGATCTGGTGGGCCAAGCGCCTACGACGGCTCGGTCTCGCGTGGCAGAACGCGCTCGAGCTCGCACGTGCCGGTCGGTTGACCGCGCCCTATAGCGCGCCGTTCGAGGTCCATCACGAAGAGCGCGTCTATCGATTGCGCCACTATCCGCGCGCTCACTCAGCGCCGTCGGCGATCTCCAAGCCGCTGCTGCTAGTGCCGCCGTTGATGGTCGCGTCGGAGATCTACGACATCTCGCCGGAGCACAGCGCGGTCAGCTTCCTCAGCCGCGCCGGAGCCGATGTCTGGTTGGTCGATTTCGGCGCGCCGGAGCGTGAGGAAGGCGGGATGAATCGCACGCTCGACGACCACGTCCGCGCGGTCTCCGAGGCGATCGATCTCGTGCGCCGCGCGACCAATACCGACGTTCACTTGGTCGGTTATTCGCAGGGCGGGATGTTCTGCTATCAGGCGGCTGCGTTGCGCAAGTCCGAGGGTGTCGCATCGGTGATCACGATGGGCAGCCCGGTCGACATCCATCGCTCGCTGGTCGTCGGAGAGGACGCGACCGAGCGACTCGCGGCGGGTGTTCGCGCGGCCCTCGCATGGCCGCTCGCGCACATGGAAGGGCTGCCCGGCGTATTCACGTCGACCGGATTTCGGTTGATCTCGGCCCGGCGCGAGGCGCAGGCGCTGATCGACTTCGTGCGCAACCTGCACGATCGCAAAGCGCTCGAGAAGCGCGAAGCCAAGCGGCTGTTCCTCGGCGGCGAAGGCTTCGTCGCGTGGCCGGGGCCAGCGTTTCGGTCGTTCGTCGACGAGCTGATCGTGGGAAATCGCTTGGCGTCGGGAGGCATCGTGATCGATGGCCACACCGTCACGCTCGCGGATCTGACATGTCCGATCCTGTATTTTGTCGGTGATCGCGACGAGATGGGCCGGCCGCCCGCGGTTCGCGGGATCCGCCGCGCTGCGCCCAAGGTCGAGGTGATGTACGAGGTCGAGCTCGCAGCCGGTCACTTCGGTTTGGTGGTCGGGCAAGGCGCGCTCGAGACCACGTGGCCTGGGGTCACGACCTGGATGCGATGGCTCGAGGGCACCGGGTCGTTGCCCGCGGGCGCCGTCGACGTGCACGCCACGCCCGCGCCCGCGATCGAGCATGACGACGCCGATGACCACGACGACGCCGATGACGACGACGACGACGATCGCGGCGATAGCTTCGACGTCGAGCTCGCGCGTGAGCTGGTCGAAAAGACCGCGAACGCCGCGCTCGATCGATTGAGCGAGCTCGCCGAGGACCTCGGAAACTACCTCGACAACGCTCGCTGGCAGTTGCCCCGGTTGGCCAAGCTCCGCACCTTGCACGATGACTCGCCGGTCTCGTTCAGCCGATCGCTGTCGGATCAGGCGCGCCGGATCGGCGACCGAACGTTCTTCTTGTTCCGCGGCCGCGCGTTCACCTATGCCGACGCCAACCGCCGCGTCGATGCGATCGTCCGTGGATTGATCGCGTGTGGCGTGCAACCGCAAGAGCGCGTCGCCGTGATGATGAAGTCGCGCCCCAGCCATCTATCGCTGGTATGCGCGATCAATCGGCTCGGCGCGGTGGCAGTGTTGCTGTCTCCCGAGACTCCCGACGACGTATTGCCACGCGCGATCGAGCTCGGCGAGGCCAGCGTTTTGATCACCGATCCGGATAGTGCTGCGCGGGCACGCGCCGCGATCGGCGGCAAGGTGCTGGTGCTGGGAGGCGTCGGCCAGGTGCCGTGGACGCCGGGCTCGCCGCGCAATTTGCCCCATGACGTGATCGACATGGAGACGATCGACCCGCAGACCGTGGTGCTACCGACGTGGTACCGGCCCGATCCAGGGCGCGCGCGAGACCTCGCGATGGTGTTCGTGTCGTCGGGTCGCCACGAACCGCCGCGCGCGACCCGGATCACCAATCGACGGTGGGCGTTCTCGGCGCTCGGGGCGGCGGCCGCAGCGATGCTCACCACGCGCGACACCGTGTATTGCTGTCTTCCACTGCATCACCCGTCGGGCATGTTGGTATCGGCGGGCAGCGCGCTCGCCGGGGGAGCTCGGCTCGCGCTGGCGTCGCTCGATCGCGGCCCCGCATCGGCCGCGGAGCTCGCAGGTGCGCCATTTGTCTTCGAGGCGACCTCGTTCTGGGACGAGGTCCGGCGCTATGGCGTCAGCGTGATCTTTCACGCCGGCGAGATGTGCCGGCGGCTCGTCGAAGCACCGGCGGTGGTCGGCGAGAACAATCATCCGATCCGGCTGTTCGCCGGCAGTGGGATGCGGCGCGACGTATGGCGGCGGCTCGGTGAGCGGTTCGGTCCGGTCGGCGTGCTGGAGTTCTATGCGTCGACGGAAGCCAACACCGTGCTCGCAAACGCGGCGGGCAAGAAGATCGGCTCGGTCGGACGTCCGTTGCCCGGCAGCCCCGATGTCGCGATCGCGGCATGGAGCGTTCCCGAGCGCGACTTCGTGCGCGATGGAACCGGCCGGCTGGTGAACGCCCGGCTCGACGAACCCGGCATGTTGATGGCACGGCTAGCCGGACGCGCGGGCGCCGACGTCGCGCATATCGATCCGCGGAGGTTGATCCGCGATGCGTTCGAGGTCGGCGACCTCTGGTTCATCACCGGCGATCTGTTCCGTGTCGATGCCCAGGGCGACTACTGGTTGGTCGATCGCGCGAGCCACATGATCTCGACCAAGATGGGACCCGTCGCATCGACCAGAATCGAAGATGCGTTGTACGAGGCGCCCGGCGTGGCATCGTGTGTCGCCGCCGGTCGACCGGATCCCGACCACCTTGGTGAGGGGCCAAGTACCGAGATCCCGATCGTCGCGATCCAGCTATCGCCTGGACGACCGCTCGATCTCGAGGCGCTCGCCGAGGCGACGCTCACGCTCCCCGAATACGCCCGGCCTCGCCGGCTACGGGTCGTCGAAGCGATTCCGCTCACCGATGGATTTCGGCCGATCAAACATGCTGTCCGTGATCTCGATATCGAATCGGGTCCCGGCGTCTACAGCTGGGATCCGCTGCGCCAGCGCTACGTCGCCACGGCCGGTGAGCGGCTGTCGCTCGTTCGCTGATCACACGAAGCGCGCCACGCGGTCGTGCCGAGTTATGCCGCTGCAACGAATCGTGGGCTGGCTACACTGCACGTTCGCATGACCTTCCTCGAGCGGCTCGCCAATACCCTCGCGCTGGGCGATTTACTCGGCGAGCTGCGCGCGCTGTGCGGAGGCTATCGCCTCCTCGATCATTGGCAGCAAGGCGAGTTCCATCACGATCTGCTGATCCAGGCCCAGGTCGCAGGCGACCGCCGACGCGTCTCGCGCTGTGGCATTGGCGCTGCCCGCAAAGCGACGAGTTCTTCGGCGAGCTTCCTCCGATACTCGGCCGTGCCGTCACGCCGCACTGGTTCGATCCATGCGAGCTCCTGCGGCCGGACGCGCGCAGTGAGCTCCGTGAGGAATTTCGAGAGCGCCAGCCGGGCGGTGGCTGGCAGGCCAAGTGTTCGCGCTAGCTGATCAGTTGACCACGACCTTACCGTTCGCGCCGGGTTCGCCGATCTGGCCGAGGTCGTTGAGGCCCCAGCACCAGACCTCGCCATCCATCGTCTCGCCACACGTGAATTGGATCGAAGCTTCGATCCGTTTCATCGGCGGAATATCGGTGACCTTTGCTGGTGTCGGGCTGCAGTAGTGGGTGAGCCCCGGCTCGGGCAACGCGCATTCGATCTGCATCGCATGACCGGTCTGACCCTCATTGCTGCGCCCCCAGCAGTAGACGTCACCGTTCGCCGCGACCGCGCAATAGTGGCGATTGCCCACGGCCAGACCCGCCATCGGCGGTAAGCCAGCCACCGCCGTCGGGCTCGCGTCCTCCATCCCGATCGGCGACACCGTGCCGTTGCCGCGCTGTCCCATCTCATTCATTCCGTCACACACCACGGTGCCACCATCCGTCAATCCGCAGACCGCGGTACCTCCCGCCACTTGGCTCGGTATGGCGTAGCGATGATTCACCTCGACCTCGGTGAACGTACGGTCGGGCTCCCATGGCGAAGGTGACGTGACCATCCATTGCTCGGTGCCGGAGACGTAGCCGAGTGTGGCGCGAAATGCTTTGCCCGCTGCATCGACCACGACGAGCGCATTTCCGCTGACCGAGATCTTCTCGAATGTCTGGCCCGCGCCGAACGCGATCGGCGGATCCCAAAGCGTATTTTGCGTACCCGTCGGATCGTATCTGCGCCAGCGACAATAGCCGGCTCCGTCCGTGGTCAGTCCACACCAGCCGCCGTCGAACTCCGCGACGTCCTTGAATCGCATCGACGCATCAGCGGCCGGGCCCACGCCGGGGACACAGACCTCGTTCTGCGGGTCGCACGTCGTGGGCAGGCCTTCCCAATACGGCCACATGTACAGCTGGCCGTCGTCGGCGATCGCGGTCTGTCTCGAGACCTTCTTGAACCGAACATCGGTAGGCACTCGCAGCGATCCATTCGTGATGCAGTCATCGAGCGGTCCACCGCCGTTCGCTGGCACGAACGGATCGACGCATATGTTGTCGGAACCCGATGAGACCTCCATCCCTGGAATCGTCAGGCTGTTGCCCCAGCAGTACAGCTCGCCGCTGGCATCGGCAACGCACGCGCTCTGATGGTTGAGCGCGAGCACCCGCAACGGTCCCGAGAAGCTGCCTTCGCTGCCCGATCCCCCGCAGCCCATCGCACCGACCCCCAATGTCACCACGACCAGTGGAAACCTCATTCGTTGATCATATCGAACACCGGCGCCGCAGTGTCGCCAGGCGTACTGGTTACCTCACCCAGCACCCAGCGTTGGCCCGCTCGTTCTTGACCCTCGGGGGGGTTGCGGGGGCGATCAAGCTTGCCCCCATGGTGCGTGCCACCACGACCACACGAGTTGCCGGAGCACGGCTGATTCAGTCGCCGTGTTTCAGACAACGGACTGCCGTCTGTCGTTTGCAGCGGTGTTCGCAACGCGGCGATCACACGGACGATCGCTAAGCCAAGCCTGTGATCTACCCCCGGTTGTCACGCTCGGGGAGGTGTTCACGCCATGGCCCATCGCTTGCTGTAGCGCTGCCCATGACCAAGCTCCGCCCGATCGTGGCGCTCCTGCTTGCAGCTGTTTCAGGGTGCACGACGGGTCTCGACAGCGGCGACGACGTCGTCGACTGCGAAGGTGGCAAGTGCGATTCGGCCGATGACAAGTCGGACCTGGCCGTCGACGAGCTGCGCGCGTGGCTCACCGCAGACCCAGCGACGCGAGGGGCGCTCGGTGATCAGCCGTTCGCGACCCTGCCGCTGTCGCGCGAGGCCTCCGATGCTGCCAAGCAACTGTTGTGGGACGATCACGTCGCGACGATTCGCGCGACCCGACTTCCCGAGATCGAACAGCTGGCGCTGAAGCATGACGAGGTCGAGCTCAAGCTGTTTCTCAAGACGTTCGGCAACAAGCCCGCCAACGGCCGCAGCCTGTGGATCTCGATGCACGGTGGCGGTGCGGTCGCTCCAGAGTTCAATGATCAGCAGTGGCGAAATCAGCAGGCGCTGTATAGCCCCGCAGAGGGAATCTACGTCGCGCCTCGCGCGCCGACCGACACCTCGGCGATGTGGCACGCGCCTCATATCGATCCGCTGTTCGACCGCCTGATCGAAGATCTGATCGTGTTCGCCGACGTCGATCCCAATCGCGTGTATCTGATGGGCTACTCCGCCGGCGGAGATGGCGCGTACCAAGTCGCGCCTCGGATGGCGGACCGCTACGCCGCGGCTGCGATGATGGCCGGGCACCCAAACAACGCTTCCCCCGTGGGACTTCGCAACCTGCCGTTCACCGGTCACGTCGGAGAGCTCGACACCGCGTACGACCGAAACCTCAAGCTCGTCGAATGGGGCCATCAGATGGACGCGCTCCAGGTCGCAGATCCAGCTGGTTATACGCACATGACCCAGGTCCACCCCGGCAAGAGCCATTGGATGGACAACGAAGACGCGGTGGCCGTGCCGTGGATGGCGGGATTCACGCGTGACCCGTTCCCCAAGCGCGTCGTCTGGCGCCAGGACGAGGTCACACACGGACGGTTCTACTGGCTCGCCGTCGATCAAGCGACGGCGAAGCTCGGCGACCAGGTCAGTGCGACGATCGATGGTCAACAGATCGTCATCGAATCATCGGGCATCGCCCAGCTCACGATTCGCGCGAACGACCAGATGCTCGATCTCGACAAGCCCGTGGTGGTGCTGACCGACGGAACCCAGCGCACGGCAAACCCGGTGCGTACGATCGCGACGCTCGCCAAGACGCTCGGCGAGCGCGGTGACCCGACGTCGGTGTTCAGCACGGAGTGGACGATCGATGTGAAGAAGTAGTCGCGATTGGCTCGCTAGCCGCCAGCGGGGGTATCTCGACGAGGAGGTCCGTGAATCGCTTGCATCGCGAGCGAGACCACCACCACCGTCATGCATGCGATCACGTTGAACCACAAAAACCCGAGATCGCTGACGAAGAACAGCACGATGATCAGCGTCTGGGCGACCAGGCCTCCTATCAACACGGGGGTTGCGGTGATCCGGCGCAGGAAAAACGCGACGACGAACAAGCCGAGGATCGTGCCGTAGAACAGCGAGCCGAGGATGTTCACGGCCTGGATCAGGTTGTCGAATAACTTTGCGGTGCTCGCAAACGTGATCGCCAGACCGCCCCACACGACGGTCAAGATCTTCGAGACGCGGAGCTCGCGGTGAGGTGGGTCCGGCGGCAGACCGCGGGCTTTGCGTCGGCGCAGATAGAAGTCGACGGTCGTAGTCGTGCCGAGCGCGATCAGCTCGCTCGCTACCGAGCTCATCGCGGCGCACAAGATCACGGCGAACAGCAAGCCGACGATGCCGACTGGCAGCTGGCCGAGCACGAACGACAGGAACACGTGGTCGGTGTCGCGGGCCTGAACGCCGGGGAGCGTCTCGCGAATCAAGGTCTTCGTCTCGGCGCGTACCTGGTCGACGGCAGCGGCGGCCTGCTGCACGCGGTCGCGCGCGATGGGCTCCCCTGGCGTTCCCCGCGCATCGAGGAACGCCAGCGCCGCCGCGCGTTGCTCGTCGAGGCGCGCTTCGTAGCGCACATCGAGCGCGGCGACCTCCGCAGGTCGTGCAGCCTGGACCCGCGCCAACGTTGGCGCGTCGAAGTGCATCGGTGGCCGGACGAACAGATAGAACACGAACACCATCACGCCGACGAACAGGATCAAGAACTGCATCGGGATCTTGAAGATCCCGTTGAACAACAGACCGAGCCGGCTCTCGCCGACTGATCGCGCCGACAAGTACCGCTGCACCTGCGACTGATCGGTGCCGAAGTACGACAGCGCGAGGAAGAACCCGCCGGCGATCCCCGACCAGAAGTTGTAGCGACTCGTGAAGTCGAGGTCGAAGCTGATCACATCCATGTGACCGAGCACGCCCGCGAGCTGCACCGCGTCGCCGACCGAGACCTGATCGGGCAGCTTCGATACGACGATCACCGCGGCGACCACCAACCCGGTGAGCATCACGATCATCTGATGCTTCTGGGTGATGCCGACTGCCTGGGTACCGCCGACGACCGTGTAGACCACGACGACGACGCCCATGATCAAGATCATCGCTTGCAACGGCCAACCCAGGATCTGCGACAGGATGATCGACGGCGCGTAGATCGTGATGCCGGCCGCGAGGCCACGGCCGAGCAAGAACAGAAGTCCGCCGAACAGCCGCAGTCGAACGTCGAACCGGTGCTCGAGATATTCGTACGCGGTGCGCACCTCGAGACGGTAGAACACGGGCACGAAGACCGCGCTGATCACGATCATCGCGAGCGGCAGCCCGAGATAGAACTGCACGAACCCCATGCCGTCTTGGTAGCCCTGCCCCGGCGTCGAGATGAACGTGATCGCGCTCGCCTGGGTCGCCATGATGCTGAGCCCGATGGTCGGCCAGCGCAGCGAGCCATCGCCACGCAAGTAGCTGTTGGCGTCGCGAACGTGGCGAGACTGCCACGCGCCGTAGATCGCGATGAACGCGATCGATCCGATCAACACGACCCAGTCGAGCAGCGCCAGCCCGGTCACGACGCCCACCGGGTAAGGATCCAGAACGCGATCGCCTCGATCAGCAGCAGCGCGGCGACGAACGTGTAGATCCGGCTCCACCGCGACCAGAACGGCGGCGGCTCATCGACCGACCGCCGCGCGCTCGGATCGTGCGAGGTCATCGATCACCCACGAGGTTGGCGAACAGCCGAAATGCGCCGGGCACCCCGGCAGGCAGCTGGCGAAAAAACGCGAGCCCGGTGTAGATAAACCGGCCCTTGCCATGCTGGGCAACCACTAACGAGCCGTCGAGCGGTTGCTCTCCTGGGTCGGAGAACCGCAGCAGCGGCTGATAACGAGCATCCCACTTGGTCGCGAAGTAGATCCCGCGCTCCTGAACCCAGCCGTCGAAGTCAGCCGCGGTGATCGCGTGGGGCCGCTTGAGCAGCGCGTGCTTCGGATCGAGGAACACCGGCGTCGCGGTCTCATCGGTGATCCGCTCGCGGCTGATCTCGAACGGGTAAGGCCCGAGTCCGGTGGGTCCAAGCGTGTTGTACTGAACGATCAGCGTCCCGCCCGCGCGCACGAACTCGAGCAGGCGCGCGTTCGAGCGCTCCAAAACGGGTCGGGTGTTGTGCGCGCGGATGCCGAGCACGATCGTGCCGTAGCGACGAAGGTTGCCGCTGCGCAGCATCTCGTCGTCGAGCTCCTCGACCTTGAAGCCGACATGACCCAGGTCGCTCGGGATCGAGTCACCCGAGCCCCGGACGTAGCCGATCGGACGTGTCGGGGCTCGGAGCTCGATCGGAACGAGCCGCACCGTCGCGGGACGCAGCACGAGCTGCCGTGGAATGTGCGGATAGTCGATCTCGTCTTCGCGCAACGACCAGCTCGTGCCGTCGATGCGAACCACCGGTGTTGCGTCGCCAGCCTTGGCAGCTCCCCTCGGCGACACCTCGAATCGCAACGTGATCTCGTCGCCAGCCTTGGCAAGCGTGATCGTTTGATGCGCGGGCTTGGCGGTCCAGCCCGCAGGCAGGGCGAGCTCGACGGATCCTGTGACACCATCGCGGCCGGCGCGAATTCGTAGATCGAGCGGACCGGGGCGACCGGGCGCCAGCACCGCGTCGCGCAACGGCGTGACGGTCGCCGGCGGTACGACCACGAACGGCCGAGCTCGCTCGCCGTGGACCGGATCGGTCCATACGTGGACGACCGGACGGATCAGCCGCACGGCGCGACCGCCGATCACGAGGTCGATGGTCGCCGACAACGCGGGAGGCCCGAGCGGTGCGCCGATCATCCGCGGATCGGTCACGACGGAGCGGCCGGGTTGTGCTGGTTGCTGGAGCCAATACGCGAGCGACGGCGGCGCCTGCGCGGGCAGCGTTGCGGTCGTCGTGATCTGCTTGCGCTCGGCGAGCGCGAGTGGAAGGTCCGCGGCGACCGGCGTCGCTCCGCCAACCTCGACACGCCGCACGGTCACCGGCGTGCCACGCGCGACCAGCTCGATCGCCAGCTCGACCTTCGCAGCGGGTGCTGCCGTCGGCATCGCCGCTGTGACGCGCGCATATATCCCGCCGGCTGCGGCGACCAGCTCGTCGAGGGCCCGCCGAGCCTCGCGCACGCGGAGGTCGCCGGGCAACTTGTCGAGCGCACGCTGCGCGGCGATCAGCGCCGGGATCGCGCGCTCGGGATGATCGCGATCGAGCAACCGCTGCGCATTCGCGATCGCGGTGGCGTAGGCCCGCCCTGCGGCGCCGTAGCGCGTCCAACCGAGGTCGATCCCCTCGAACATGTCGTTGGCCGGTTTGCGTCCCTCGACGTGAACGAAGTACTCGACGTTCTCACCGCGCTGCTCGGCCACACCAAAACCCTGGCTCTTGTGTTGACTGCGCGAACGCGCCGCGAGCTCGCCCATGCTGAGGCCGAGCCGCGGATCGTAGGTACCGACGTCGATCGCGATCGCGTCCTTCGGCGGCGGCGTCGGCGTACGGCCCCACATCGAGTGATTGCGCAACAGCCGCGCGGCCTGCCACACCTTCACGTATCGCAGCTGTTCGGGAAACCGCTTCGGATCCGCCGCGGCGGCGAACGCCTCACGCGCGAGGATCGCCGATGCGGTGTGATGCCCGTGGTTCGGTGGCGTCTCGGTGAACCGGGTGATGATCACGTCGGGCTGAAACGACCGAATCACCCAAACCACGTCGGCGAGCGCTTCGTCGTGGTTCCACAGCGCGAGCGTCTCGTCCTGGCGCTTGCTGTAGCCAAAATCACGCATCCGCGTGAAGAACTGACGGGCGCCGTCGATCCCGCGCGCCGCGAGTAGCTCCTCGGTGCGGATCACGTCGAGCAGCACGCCCTGCTCGCTGCCGATCAGGTTCTGGCCACCGCCGCCCCTCGTCATCGACAGATAGCCAACCTCGAGATGGCGAATATTCGAGAGGTACGCGAGCAGCCGCGTGTTCTCGTCGTCTGGGTGCGCCGCGATGTAGAGTACCCGGCCCGTCGTGCCGAGCCGATCGAGCGCGTGGGCGAGCTGGCCGGCGCCCCCGACCCCGGAGTCCGCATAGGCAGGCAGTCCGAACAACAGACAGGCAGTCACCAATGCGCGCATCATCGTGGCCCTCCCTGGCGGGCAGCGAGGACGCGTTGAAAGCACGCCTCGTATGTCGAGATGATGTGCTCGCTGCGAAACAGCGCGGTCGCACGCTCTCGACCAGCTCGGCCGAGTGCGTCCCGGTTGCCGAGCCCCTCGAGGATCGCAGTGGCGAGCGCCTCGATGTTGCCAACCGGGACCAGCGCTCCAGTCGCCGGAGTCACGACCTCAGGTACTCCGCCGACCTCGTAGCCGAACACCGGGACTCCCGATGCGAGCGCCTCGAGCGCGGCAACGCCGAAGCTCTCACTCTCGCTGGGCAACACGAACCCGTCCGCCTGCGCCAGCAACCCCTCGAAGTCGTCGCGCCGTCCCATGAATCGCATCGCATCGGCCACGCCGAGCTCGCGGGCACGGGCCTCACAGGCCGCACGTTCGGGACCTTCGCCGACGACCACCATCCGGGCGCCAACGCCGCGGAGTCGTGCCACGAGCATGACCAGATCGGTCGGACGCTTGATCGCGCGCAGGTTCGAGACGTGAATCAAGAACGGACCGTCGGACGGCGAACCGAACAGCGCAGCAAGCGCGGTGCGATCGCGCCGCGCCGGCGGCGTGAACCTTCCGACGTCGACGAAGTTGCTGATCACCTCGATGCGCTGCTCGGCGAGCCCGAAGCACTTGGCGGCCTCGCGCCGGAGGAACTGCGACGGCGTGGTGACGCCGTCGCACGCAGCGAGCGCAAACGCGGTGGCTGGATTCAGGCTCGGATGCGCCCCGAGCCGCGTCACATCGGTACCGTGCAACGTGACGACCATCGCGGGCGCGGCGGTGCCGAGCACCTGCGCGGCCAGTAACGCGCTGGTCGCGTGAGGAATCGCGTAGTGGAGATGCACGAGATCGATCGCTTCGCGGCGGACGAGATGGACGAGCTGGTTGGCTACAGCGAGCCCGTACGGCGCGGTGTCGGACACCGGCGTGCACGGAACGTCGATCTGCTCGAACCGTACGCCGTTGACCTTGAGTCGTTCGGGCATCGCGGTCGCGAGCACGATGACGCGATGGCCGCGCTGCGCGAGGCCGCGTGCGAGCTCGGACGCGATCACGCCGCTGCCGCCGAGGCCGGGGAAGCACACCACCGCGATGGCAAGCGGACGGGTCATGGTTGCACCGGCTCGAACGCGTGCGCGTTCGCAAACGGATTGTCGCGGAAGTGGCGAACCGGATCGACCAGCCCTGGCGTCATCACCGCGCGCAGCGGCTCGCCATGCGAGACGCCGATCATGCTGCCGTAGTAGCGATCGCGCGCCTCGATCGCGGACAACGCCCCGGGCGAGCTGATCAGCGTCGGTGCGTCGTCGCCGGGTCGTCGAGTGACCTGGCTGCGATAACACGCGATCGCGCGAGCCTTGCGAGCTGCGGCCGACGAGGTGTCGACGATGAAGCTCGGCGTCATCCGGTGCCGCATCGCATAATAGAGCAGCTGGCGCGGTACGAATCGTTCGCCGGCCTCGGGCGCAAAGCGCTGCACGCCCGCGAACATCACGGCGCGGGTAACCAGCTCGCTCGCCGCCGCGTGATCGGGATGGCGATCTTCGCGCCAAGGCGCGAGCACGAGCTCGGGCCGGCGTTTGCGCAGCTCCGCGACGACCGCAGTGACCTGGATCGTCGTCGCCGCAAGCTCGGTGTCGGGCAGCTCGAGGTTGTCGCGAAATGCCAGCCCGAGCTCGGTGCTCGCCGCGTCGGCCTCGCTCGCGCGATCCTCGGGATTGCCGTGGCTAGCCTTCTCACCACGCGACAGATCGCAGACCGCGGTGGTGTGACCGAGCTCGCCGAGCCGGATCACGGTGCCGCCACAGAACAGCTCGACGTCGTCGGGATGCGCGCCGAACGCCAGAACGTTCACACCAAAGTCCGTCATGACAACTCCTGGACCGATGGGTCGAACGGCGCGGCCGCCGCGACCACACGCTCGACGATGTAGCGATCGCCGAGCCGCGCGGCGAAACACGGAAGCCCGAGCCGGCGCTCCTGCAGCTCGCCGTCCGGCGCGAGCCAGGCGCGAGCCCGGCGAACGGCGTCGACCAGCTCGACGTCCTCGTACGCCGACAGCCGCTCGAATTTCGCGGCGAACCGCTGCACCGAGCGCTCGACCGCCGCGCGTGTCTTCGCGAGCGCTCGTGCGATCGCCGGATGGTCGCCGGCTTGCTGGCTCGCGAACGCTTGGTGCGCAGCGGCGAACGGACCGAACAGCTGACCGGCGACATCGCCGACGATCGGCCGGCGCAATCGCGCTAGCAGCTCGGGTTCGCTGCAGCGCTCGAGCTGTGTCGCGGTCAACCCCAGTCGCTCGAGCACGCGGCGCGCACGCTGATGCACGATCCGGAAGTGACCGCGCTCGACGATGAGCGGCATCGGCCGATCGAACGCTCGATACAGCGGCGGCAGCTGCGCGAAGTACGCGAGCTCGGCAGGACCACCGACGTACGCTGCGGTCGGTAGCAAGGTGTCCTGCACGATCGGCCGGAGCAGCGCGCTGGTCGAGCAGCTCCGGGGATCCGCGGCGAGGGCTGCGAGCACGGCGCCGCGCGCGTGGACACGTTCGCCACCGACCTCGACGAACGCGTCGCGGTTGGATGGCTCGAGCCGAACCCGCGGCCCTTCCGCGCCATCGGGATGAAAAAACGATAGGGGCGCGCCGGCACGGACATGAACGGGCACCGGTTTTCCCGCGCGCGACAGCTCGTTACTGCGTTGAACCAATGCGCGGGAGATCTGCGGCGCGTCCGCGATCGCGCGCACGTGTACAGGTGCGACCATGGCGGCGAGCGCTGGATCACGCGGATCGATCACGATGAGGCCCTCGGGCGCAAACAGCTCGGCCAGCAGACCGGCGAACGCATCGCTCCACGCCGCGCCCGCGCGATAGTGACGGCGCACGCGCTCGAGGTGCGTGGACGCGTCGGGTCCGCTGCCGAGCAGCTCTGCGAGCGTGGCAACCCTGGCTTCGATCGCATCGGGAAATCGGAGGTGCGCGATCGAGATCCGATTGGCTGGATCGATCGGCACGGCGATCGTTTCGCAGCTGGCACCCGCGGCGACGTCGCAGCTCGCGATCTCGACGAGATCATGATCCTCGGTCTGCAGCCAGAATACCGGCACCACGGGCACGCCGGTCTCGGCCGCAAGCACACGCGCGAGCACGATCGCCGATGCTGCCTTGTACAGCGTGTACAGCGGTCCGAGGAACAGCCCGACCTGCTGGCCTGTCACGACGGCCGCAGCGCCAGACGCGAGCGCCGCGAGGTGCACGTCTCGCGCAGCGCTCGCCGCCAGCCGCGCGTTCTGCGCAACAAGCGCACGGTGGACTTCCGGGGCAAGCGCGCGTCGAGCGCGAGCGACGACAGCCGCCCGCGTCTCGGGGTCGAGCCCCGGCAAGCTGTCGTGCCCTGCGGTCACTACTTCCAGCTGGCGACGGTCTTGGTGATCTCGCCCTTGAAGAACTGCTCGAACGCCGGCTCGCCTGGGCCGAGCTTCAGCGCGCGCGCTGCGGCTGCCTTGGCCTCCGCCTTCTTGCCGGTCTTCATCAGCAGCTGTGCGTGCAACCACTCGTTGCGGAACGTTGGCTTGATCGAAATCGACTTCTGGACCAACGGCATTGCGCGCTTGACGTCGCCGGCCTGGAGCCAATAGTTGGCCGCCACGAAGTGCGGATGCCATGCCAGGTTGGTCGCGTTGTTGATCGCAGCGTCGACATGGCTGCGAGTATCGACGGACAGCGGCACGCGGACGCGCATCGATTCCCACTCGAGGTCGAGCGAGGTACGCTCATCGGTCGTGTCGCTGAACGTGTACGTGAGGCGCTCGCGCGGCTGCGCCAGCTGCGACGGTGTGACGGTGTCCTTCGCGATGTCCTTCTTCGGATCGTGGTTGCCGCCCGCGTTGACATCGGAGTTGAGGATCACCGTCCACGACTTCTGGCCCGGGACCATGAAGATCGAATAGCTCCCCGCCTTCACGGTGGTCGAGCCGAGCTTGAAGTCGCGCGACGCCGTGAGCTTGGTCGATTGATTGGCACCCGCGCGCCACGCCTTGTCGAACGGCACCAGCTCGCCCCAGATCTTGCGACCCTTCACGCCGGGGCTCGAGTAATCGATCGAAAAATCGGTGATGCCGACGCGCTGCTCGGCGCGGGCCTTGGGGCTCGGCTGCGGCAGCTCGAGGGCCGGTTGTGCAGCGGCGATTGCCGGAGCGATCACGAGCCCGAGAAGGACAAAGCGAAACCAACGCGCTGGGTGTCTCATGGCCGGCAACTACAGCCGTAGTAGAGAAAAAATTCCAGGGGCCTACAGATTCTTTTCAGACTAGCCGCGCGATTTTGGGTGCGTCGGGCGCGACACCTCCGGTGCTCGCGGGCACCGGTCTGGTTGGGCTACTGACCCCGACGAAGCGCGAGCACGGCGGCGAGGCCTTCGTCGCAGGTCGGCCGGATCTGCTCGGGCGGCAGGACAAAGCCGTAGCGGCCGCTGTCCGGCCACGGACCGGGGCGAAGCTCGATCGTGAATGACTGCGCGCGAGCTTCGCCGTACATCCAATCCATCATCGTCCCCCCCGCGGGATAGAGCTCGACGGACTGCATCAACTTGTATCGCTTCTTGCCGTAGGCGCAAACGTCGCCGCGGTTGCACGCACGATCGACTGCGCCGATGCGGCGGATGAAACGCATAGCATCGACGCGAGGCGCCAGCGCGTGATCGGGAAACACCGCGGTGCCGATCGACGCAAATCACCGCGTGGAGGCAAACGGCGCTACCAATTACCGGAGATCAGCACACCCGCGACGTCGATGCCGATGACCGGCCGCACGTTCACGGCGCTCGCGGTCGCGTTCTCGGCCGAGCGCGCAGGAGCACGCGTGAACATGTACACAGCAACGCCAACGCAACCGGCGGCCACGACACCGGTACCGATGGCCGCGTAGCGGCGCGTGTTCGCCGCCTGCCAGAGCGATTCCTGCTCCGCGTCGTTTGGCTCGACCACCGCCTTGTCATACGTCGCGCGCGCCCACAGCTCGAGGCCGATGACGCCAACCGCGAGCACGCCGCCGGCGATCGACAATCCGATCGGAACGATACGCGACGTACCACGAGATTTGTCGGGTTCGGCTGTGGCGCGAACGTCGGGTTGTGCCGCGCTCCGCGCCTTGAGGTCGTCCTCCGGCATCGTCGTCGACAGGTTCGGTTTCGCGAGCATCGGGACGTCGACGACCTTCTGGTCACGCTCGACGGCGACGATGATCGTCGTTGACCAGGACTCGTACCCTGGTGCACGAGCGGCGATCTTGAAGGTGCCGCCGTCGACCGGCAGCGCGGCGTTCATCGCGCCGGCATCGATGATCTGGCCGTTGCGCGTCACCTCGAGCCCCGGCACCGGACGCGGGACGTTGATCGTCAGCTTCGGCATGCGTGGCGCGAGCTTGCTCGCGCGCTGCTTAGCCACCTCGTTGAGCTTGCGAAGGCCGCCGCTCCCCCCGCGTGTCTGCCGCTCCGCCTCCACAAAGTGCCCCCAGGCGCTCGCGAGCTGCTTGTTCTTCTCGCGACAGTCACCGAGGTTGAGAAGCGTCGTGATCTGCGGATCGAGCTTCTGGCTGCTCTCGAACGCGGCACAGGCTTCAGACGTCTTGCCCTGCGCCAGCAGCGCCTTACCGCGATCGAACAGCACCTCTGCCTGCGCTGGCCCCGGTTGCGCGTGCGTGCTCGCTGGTGTGATCGCGAGCATGAGCGATGCAAGAACGAACGCGCGTGTCATCATCGTTTGTCCGGGATCCCGTCGCCGTCGAGGTCGATGAAGCGGCGGCCCTCGCCGGTAGGTTTGTTCCGCGGCTTCGTCGGCACCACCGGCTTCGCCGGTTTGTGAACGACAGCTTCAGCAGCGCCCCTGGACGAGGTCGCTCTCCAGCGTCCGCCGCGCACGGTTGCGGTGAGCTCGGCGCCCATCGTCCAGGACGCGAGATCGTCGTCCGTTCCGAGCTTGCCGTCGGCGCCGGCCGACAGGAGGCCGATCTGCTGATCCCCGGGCTGTTCGGTGCACGTCACCTGAAACGGCCGCGTCCATGGATCGACCAGCATGTCCGCGCCAACAAACGGTGCGAGCGCGGCGATCTCGGGGCACGATGCATCCGCATGCGCCGCAGCCCATTGCTTGAACGCCGCGAACAGCTCGCGCATGCGTGACTTAGTCACGTCGCGTGGTTCGGGCGCGGCGGGCGGCGGCGGTACTGGCAGGGGCGTGGCGGGCGTCGACGTGGGCGTCGCCGTCGCCAACGTCTGCGATGGAGCCGTCGAGTCGTGCTGCGCGACGATGATCGCGCCTATCGTGCCACCGACGAGGAGCGTCGCTGCGCCGATGATGACGGTCTTGCGGCGGCGAACCTGCAGCGTCGACGCGACCGGCATGCCTCGCAAGGTGCCCGCGGCACCCGACAGCGTAGTGTTCGGACCTGTTGGGGCCTTCGGCACAGCCCTGGCGTCCGAGCGATGCTGCGATGCGACGGGCGGCGTTTCAAGCTCGGATGTGACGAGCGGTCGCGAGGCTGCCCCTCCCAAGGACGACTGCCCGCGGATCAACGCCTCGATCGCGCGCGCGAGCTCGCCGCCATTGGCGTAACGCTCGGCAGGGTCCTTCGCCATGCATCGCAGCACCAGCTGGTCGACCTCCAGCGAGATCCCCGGGACACGACTCGAGAGCAGCGGCGGCGGCTCCATCAGGTGCTTCACGAAGATCTCGCCCAGGCCGGCCGCCTCGAATGGCGCCTTGCCAGCGATCAGGCAGAACAGCACGCAGCCGAGTGCGTAGACATCGGACCGCGCATCGACATCTGCGGCGCCCTTACATTGCTCTGGCGACATGTACGCCGGCGTGCCGATGACCAGCGACTGCTGCGTCTTGACCCCGACGTTCTGGTGCTGATCGCCCGCGAGCTTTGCGATGCCGAAGTCCAGGATCTTCGCGCGCTCGCCACTGGGAAGCTCCGGATCGGGCACGAGAAACACGTTCTCGGGCTTCAGATCGCGATGGACGATCCCGCGGGCGTGCGCAGCGCCGACGGACGCAGCCACCTGGCGCAGGATGCGCAGCGCATCTCGTGGCGACAATGCACCGAGCCGGCTCAGACGCTTGTCGAGCGGCTCGCCATCCAGCAGCTCCATGACGATGTACGCGCTTTGGTCGACGTGATAGCCGAAGTCGAAGATCTGCACGATCCCCGCGTCCGCGATCGCCGTCGCTGCGCGTGCCTCGTTGAAGAAGCGCTGGACGACGTCCTGGCGCGTCGAGAAGCTCGCGTGGAGCACCTTGATGGCGGCGTGACGGCCGAGCATCACGTGCTCCGCGAGCCACACCGCTCCCATCCCGCCCTCGCCGATTTGACGCAGCACACGATAATTACCGATCTGTGTGCCGACTCCGATCACAGCTGCACCTCGGTGCCTGACACGAGCTCGTCCGTTACGCCCGCGCCAATCTCGTACACGGTCGAGGTCGCAGGCAGCTGGTCGCAGGTGCTGCCGCCGCTGTACTTGATGTAGAACGTGCCGGGGACGACATTGCCGACGCGATAGAACTCAAAGCCGCGATCGGGGTCTTCCTTCATCGCGAAACGCGGCGCACCTTGCGGTTCCGCACATGCCGACACAATGAACTTGTCGACGACGGCGTAGTCGACAACGGACGTCTCAGGGCAATTCCCAGCCGCGTAGAGCTTGAACCCCCACGCGTTCGCAACGGGCTGCTCCAGCGTCGACAATGGTGCGCAGCGATCCGTGACGTACGAATTGAAGGCGCAATCGGTCTGCAGCAGCGTGTCGCGCCAGATGCCGATCGGAAATCGCGCACCATCGAGCAGCGCATCGATTCGCTCGAGCCGCGATCCCGCAGGCACCCACTCCGCGTTCATGGCCGCAAATTGCGAATCGTCGACGTAATCGCCCACCGCGTAGCCACTCGACCCCGTGGGCATGGCTTGGCACACATTCATCGCGTCGCGATAAAATACGCTGCCGAGCGCCGAACCTGCTTGGCGGATGCGAACAACACTATTTCCGCACTGCGACGTCGCGAACTCTGAAACGTACGGCGACTCGGATCGGCACGCGGCACGGATGCCGGCCGCTTGCTGCTGCGAGCAGGCGGCATCGGTGTAATAGATGCCTCCGCTGTAGGTATTCGTGGGCAAGCAGCGGGGAACATCGTCGTACGTAACGTTCGGGGCGCACGTGACATCGAGGGTCGTGTCGCGGAACACGGAGAACGAATCGCCGCAAAACCGCGAGCCATCTGTGCCGTCGGTGACTTCAAGCTGGATCCGGCCACTGCCGATGCGCGTCGGAACGCCCTCGACGAAATTCGTCGCAGGCACCTCCGCGCCGGCGGTATAGAAATCGTACAGAAACGTGTCAGGTGTTTGAGCGACACAGCCGCCGAGCCCGTCACGAAGGTAGATCTCTGCCGGATCAGCGAGCGGGTTGCCGACCGCGAACACGCGACGGGACGGAACGCATCCGGACGTTCCGGGACCAACACCTGGGAATCCGCTGGTTTCGGCACCGTCGTTTCCGACGAACAGCTGGTCCGGATAAAACCGATTGGTGTAGATGCCGAGGATCGGCGTCGAGCAAGAGCTGTTCGAGTACGCGACAAAGCCATCACTGTATTCGTCCGAGTACGGCATGCACCGGCTCTTGCCGTCTCCAGCCGATACGAAGCGACACGCGCGGCCGGTGTTGGCGTCGATCAACCGAACAAACTGCCGCGAGCCGTCGGTGTGTTGTCGCATGACGACTTTGATCTGAGAGCCGCTCGCCGGTTCGCACTCGGCGATCGCGGTGTTCGCGTCCACCACATCGCCATCGTCGGGAACGTCCGCGGGGCGCTTGAACCCGCACCCGGGTAGCGCGAGGGCTGCGGCGAGCCAAGCGACGACACCCTCGAGTCGCATCGCGCGACTATAGCACGCGTGTGTTGTCTGTTCCTGTACGGGCGCGGTGACAGACGCACATCGCAAGCGCGCTGTGTGATCTCGTGAGCCCACGTGCGCGTTCGAGCTTCAAGCCGTGATTTCGAGCGCTAACGGTCGGCCCTCGATGAGTGATGTGATGGCACATGCGGCGCTAACAGAAAGTGGCGCGTGGGCCACCTCGTTAGCGGTTCGCCTCGAACGGTGAGCCGAGGCTCGAGAAGCCTCGAGTCGTTGTGCAATCGACCTTCGACCTACCTAGTGGCTGCGACGAAGCGCGAGCACCGCCGCGAGGCCTTCGTCGCAGGTCGGCCGGATCTGCTCGGGCGGCAGGACAAACCCGTAGCGGCCGCTGTCCGGCCACGGACCGGGGCGAAGCTCGATCGTGAATGACTGCGCGCGAGCTTCGCCGTACATCCAGTCCATCATCGTCCCGCCCGCGGGATAGAGCTCGACGGACTGCATCAACTTGTATCGCTTCTCGTGGGTCGCGAACATCGCCGAGGCGATGTTGTCACCGACGGCGGCGAATCGATCGCGATCGTCCGCAGGCTTCGCCGTGTAGCCCCACGGGTACATCACCAGCTGGCCGTACGCATGAAAGTCGACGTGCAAGGCGATCTGTTCGTGCATCGCGAGATCGCGCAGCGCGATGGTCTCGGGCTCCGAGAACGCGTATTCGCCGTGATAGTTCTCGGCGCGTTCGTTCTTGCTCGAGCCGCGGCCGCCCCACGCGACTGAGAAGTTGCGATTGAGATCGACGCCGTGACGACCGTGGCGGTTCTTGCGCCAGAACCGATCGTTGCCCCACGAGTACTGATAGCCGTCGGGGTTTGCGACCGGCACGACCCACAGCTCGGTGCTGTCGACGAAGTCGCGGATCGCGGAGTCGTTCTGGTAGTCGCGGACGAGGCGATCGGCGACGCACGTCGTGACCATCGCAGCGATCCACTCGCGCGCGTGTTGAGTGCCGTTGATCAGCATCGGCGTCGCGTCCGCATGTTGGCCGCCGATCCGAAGCGCCCACAGCGGGCGCCCCTCGACCGAGGCGCCGATCGCATGCAGCGACGCGCGATCCGGAGCGAGCAGCGCGAGCTGGCGCACGTGCTCGGAAATATCGTTGTAGTCGTGGTACTCGGCGAACCAATCTGCCGGGCGAAGCGCCGCGGGTCGGCGCAGCCGCTCAGCTTCGGCGCGCGCCAGCTCATCGATGTCGGGCACAAGCATTTGCCAAACGATCTGGTGCGCGTCGAGCACCGGCAGCATGTCGCTCGCCACGACGATGTCGAACGGTTCACCGGGGCTGCGATGTTCGGTCCAGACGTCGAGCGCGAGTGCTTCGGCGACCGCGCAGCGAGCTGGATCGTCGCACGGCACGCGAATCGCGACGCGCGTGACTGGCGACGGTGGTGAAGCGTGCTGCCGTTGCCAATACGCGACGCCGGCAGCTGCGAAGGCGACCGCGAGCGCGGCGACGGCCATGGACCGCCCCGGCGATGGACCGTTGGCGAAGCAGGACTGGGCTCGAGCGATGACGTCGAGAGGCGGCACTGCAGCAAGTGTAGACCGACTACGGGGTGTTCGCCGCTACGAGTTGCGCCTAGAACCAGTCGGTGTCACCTCGGCTGCGGATGCATGAGCCGGCACCGGTGATCAAGCCAGCACGACGCCTCGTTCGAGGCTCGTGCCGCGTCGCGAACGGGATCGCATCGCAGCGTGATCTGCGCCAGAAACTTTGTTGGCCGTGCAGCGGCGTACCAGGGCGGCGACGGCTAGGCTGAGCCGCCGTGCCAGAAGTGCCCTCCACATCTCGAAAGTTGTTGTCGCTCGCGATTCCGATCATCGGCATCAACACCTTGCAGGTGCTGATGCTGGTCGTCGATTCGGCCCTGTGCGGCCGGCTGCCCCACCCCGAGCCGGTGCTCGCCGCGCTGGGGTACGCGGTGCAGCTGGTGTGGCTCCTGCTGGTCGCCATGCTCGGCTTGCTCGTCGGTACGGTCGCGCTGGTCGCGCGGGCGCACGGCGCGAAGGACCACGCACGCGTCAATCACGTCGTCGAGCAATCGACGATGCTCACCGCGATGTTCGGCGTGGCAGTAGGCGTGGTGGGCGCAGTGTTCGCCGTGCCGCTGATGCGAGCGATGGGTGCATCGCACGAGGTCGCCGCACTCGGCGGCGAGTACCTGCGCCCGCTCATGCTCGGCACTCCGTTCGCGTACCTCACGCTGCTCTACACCGGAATCCTGCGCGGTGTCGGCAACACGCACGTGCCGTTTCTGTGCGCGATCGTGGCCAACATCATCAACGTGTTCCTCAACTACGGGCTGGTGCTCGGCCACTTCGGAATGCCGGCGATCGGCGTCGCCGGATCGGCGGTGGCCACGGTGTGCGCGCAATTCGTGAACCTAGTGATCCTGCTCGTGGTGCTGCGCCGCGGTGCGGTGCCCGGATTTTCTCCGAAGCTGCGGCGCGTAACGATCGATCGCTCGCTCGCCTCCGAGCTCGTCCGTGTCGGCTGGCCGGCCGCGGTCGACTTTCTCGTGCTCAACGCCGGGTTTCTCACCGTGGTTTGGCTGCTCGGTTACATCGACGAGGTCACCGTCGCAGCGCACGGCTTGGGGATGCGCGTGCAGTCGCTCGCGTTCGTCCCGGGCCTGAGCATCTCCCAGGCAACTGGTGCCCTGGTCGGGATGGCGCTCGGCGCGGGCGATGTGCCACGGGCGCGCGAGGTGCTGCGATCGGCGATCAAGTTGTGCCTCATCGTGATGATCGCGCTCGGACTCGTGATCTTCATCGCTGCCCCTGCCCTGCTCGCGGTGTTCGACGTTCCCGAGGGAACGTCGCTCGCGAACTACAGCGTGATGTGGATGCACTTGCTCGGCTACTGCATGGTTCCGGCGGCCGTGCACGTTGCGATCGTCGGCTTGCTTCAGGGCTCCGGCGCTACCCGGACGAGCCTGCGGATCAACATCTACACGACGCTGGCGCTGCAGGTTCCACTTGCCGCGCTGCTCGGTCTCGCGCTCGATCTCGGCGCGTTCGGGGTCTGGCTCAGTATTCCGCTGGCGATGGTGGCCAAGGCCGGATGGGCTTACCTCGCGTACCGCTCGGACAGCTGGGCGGTCACCGGAGTCCGCGTGGCACCTGCGCGACAGGCGTGATCTGCCGGTGGCCAGGTCCGAGGCTTGAGCAAGTCGTATCGTCAGCGAGCTCCCTCGTCCTCGAGGAAGTGTCGAATCAACTCGGTGGTCTGCGGTCCCGCTTCCAGGTGAACGTTGTGCCCCGTGTTCGCTAGCGAGTGATATTCCAGCGCTCCGACCGAGCTCGCGACCGCAGCCATGACGGTCGGGGTAAACACACCGTCATCGTCACCTCCTACGACCATCGTAGGAATCCCGAGGTCACGAAGAGTGCCCTCATCGTCGCTCTGCTCCACGTTGAACGGAGAGTCGATTCCTTCGACCGCGCCCATGAACTCGATGGTTCCCCACTGTTGTCCGGGGGGATACATCTCGGGGCGGCTGCTGTACAGAAAGCCCGGCCAGTGCAGCCCGACCAGAGTGCCGAGCTCGCTATGCTCGGTTCCCTTCTGCCCGATCTCGCGCAGCCCCATCATCCGTTCCCAAACGGCCGGCTTTTGCGTGCGCCAGTAGTCGAGGATGTGCTGGTAGGCGGCACCGGTCGTGGTGCTGCTCGCGCCATCGGATAACAGAACGAGCTTTTCCGTCCGCTGCGGATAGCGAACGGCATAGTGCGCACCAGCGACGGCTCCGCCTGAATGACCGATGATCGTCCACCGCTCGATTCCCAGTGTCTCGCGGATTCGCTCGAGGTTCTCGACTTGGTTCGACAGCGTGTAGTCCTCGAGCGTGCCCTTGTCCGAGCGCCCGCCTCCGGTTCCGCTGCCGACGGGCTCGGTAAACACGAGACGATTGCTCTGCGCGAGCATGATCAGGTCCGACGCTTCCATGTAGTGGCTCGTCCCGCCGGGCCCGCCTGGAAGGATGAGCAACGTCCTCGCTCCTTGGCCGACGGTCCGCGCCCACATCTTTCGTCCGTGCTGCACTTCGATCAGCTGTTGGCCGTCGACGAAACCTCCCGCGTCTGGCGATGCCGGCGGATCATTCGACGATCCAGCTCCCGATGAGCATCCTCCCGCGAGGCACGTGACGAGGAGGCCTGCGAGGAGCGGATGCGGCGGATTCATGCGCCGGTGGTTATCACAGATCGAACGGCGACGAAGAGCTATTGAAGCTCATCGAACCACCCCACCGGGGCGGACTACTGCCCGTTGAGCTCGAACAATCGATCCCACGACAGCTCGACGTCGAGCGCCTCATCGCTCGGGGCGAGCATTCGCTGGATGCCGAACCGAATCGCCTGCGGGAGATCGAGTGGTTTCTTTGCGAGCGGACGAAAGTCGTACTCGTATACGAGCCACCACTGGCGGTGATCTCGGTACACGGAGAACTGCACAGAGTCCCCACCAACTAGAACGACCGGTCGGCGCGGGTAGCCGTCCACTGCATCGGAGACGTCGATCGACTTGCTCGGTAGCACGCTGAACACCGGCAGATAGGGCGCCACTACACACGCGAGGTCGAATCCATCGGCCCATGCGTAGAACGCGAGCAGGTCCTCGGGCAGGTGTAGCCCGTCATCCTCGAGCTCCTTCGAGAAGGCCATGGCTTGGACCGGGGCAGCAATGCTGCAGACATCAGGATGTTTTGCGGCCAGGGCGCGCAACTCAGTCAGCTCCGGCCACGTCGGAGGGGCGGGCAGCGGGAACTTCGCGGCAGATGCCGCTCCGAGCCGCGCTCGCTCTGACTCGAGCTGGGTGTAGCCATACATCTTCAGCATGTCGAGGATGCCAATCGCAGCGCTCGGTTTGTGGTGAGCCAACGTGGTCAGCGCTTCCGAGCGCAGAAATTCGAGTAGCGAAGTTCGAAGCGCCTCCGCGTCGGGCTTCGGCAGCACGCGCCCGTCGACCATGTTGCTCAGCAGCTGCTGAATCCGGCCTCCGAGCTCTTGGCGAAACGCATCGGAGCTGCGCGGGGCTGACAGCGTGTTGCGAAGGCTCGCGATGACTGGATGCGTCGCGCTCATGCACTGCTGGTACAACGCACACGCACCAGCTTCAAGCGGTGATCCGCCTGCGGCAGCGCTCGATGAGATGAGTGCGCTGGGCGCACCGCTAACAAACGATGGCCCACGTGAGCCACTTTGTCCGGTAACGCAGCGTCCGCGCATCGAGCGGTGGGCTTGATCCGCTCCCGTGGACGGGTTTCTTACGCTGCCAACTGAGTTCGCATGTCTCGCTCGCGTTCGTATCGCGCTGGGCTGACGTAGTCGATGGATGAATGCCGGCGTTGCTGATTGTAGAAGACCTCTACGTAGTCGAACAGCTGCTCCTTCGCGCGGTGAATCGACTCAAAGGTCTCGCCGAGCTCGAACTCACGGTCGAGAACCAGCTCTCCATGGCCGCGTTATCGAGGCAATTCCCGCGGCGGCTCATGCTGCACGTGATGCCGTGGACCTGGAGCATGTCGCGGTAGTCCTCGCTCGCGTATGTCGACCCTTGGTCGGAGTGGTGCAGTAGGCCCGCTTGTGGGCACCGACGACGAATCGCCATCTCGAGCGCGCGCATCGTCAGGTGCCTGTCGTTGACGGCGCTCACCGCCCAGCCGACGCAGAACCGCGCGTACAGATCGATGATCGCTGCCAGGTAGAACTTGCCGCCGCTGGTGGTAAGCATCTCGGTCGTGTCACCGACCCATCGCCGGTTCGGTGCCGACGCCTCGAACTTGCGGTCGAGCACGTTCGCCGCGACCGGCTGGTCGTGCTCGCTCATCGTCGTGCACTTGAACCGTCGACGAACCCGAGCCCGGATGCCGTCCTCCTGCATGATGCGGATGATGCGATTGCGGCCGACGTGCTCACCCGCCTCGACGAGGTCCTCGTGGATGCGAATCGAGCCGTACGTGCGCCGACTCTGTTCGAACGATGTACGAACCAACACGCGAAGCTCGATGTCCTTCTTCGCGCGCACCGACGGCTCACGCTTGAGCGACGCGTAGTACCCGGACGTCGAGATGCGAAACGCACGGCAAAGCTGCGTCACCGTGTACTCGCCCTTGGCCTTCTCCGCAGAGACGTACGCGTACTTCACGTCGATTCCTTGGCGAAGAAGGCCGCGGCTTTTTTTAGGATGTCGCGCTCGATCCGCAGCTCGCGGACCTCCTTGCGAAGCTTCGCGAGCTCGGCGCGCTCCTCACTCGTGAGTACGCCCGGCTTGCCCTTCCCGCGATCCGCGCGCGCACGCTCGACCCACCCGCGCAACGCCGACTCGGTCAGATCCAGATCGCGCGCGACCTGACCAACTGTCTTGCCCTCGTCGAGCACGAGCCGCACGGCGCTCGCCTTGAACTCATCCGTGAATTGACGCCGCGGTCGCCGCGTGCCGTCCTGCTTGCCTGCCATCTTGGACACAGTATCCGCCTCTCGGAATGTGTCCACGGGAGTGGATCAAGCCCACGGGGACTCGCTGCCCGCGGGAGAGCGCCGGCACGGCGCGATGTCCGCGGGCCCCAGAGGCCTTAGCGGGCGCGTAGCGCACGCGGCGGCGCCGCAGGCGACGCGCTGCCCGAACGTGGTCAGCATCGAAGCCTCCGCGTAGCGGGAGGACTCGCTGCCCGCGGGAGAGCGCCGGCACGGCGCGATGTCCGCGGGCCCCAGAGGCCTTAGCGGGCGCGTAGCGCACGCGGCGGCGCCGCAGGCGACGCGCTGCCCGAACGTGGTCAGCATCGAAGCCTCCGCGTAGCGGGAGGACTCGCTGCCCGCGGGAGAACGCCGGCACGGCGCGATGTCCGCGGGCCCCAGAGGCCTTAGCGGGCGCGTAGCGTACGCGGCGGCGCCGCAGGCGACGCGCTGCCCGAACGAGCGAAGCGAGTGAGGGCAGAAGGACTCGAACCTTCAACCAGCGGATTAAGAGTCCGATGCTCTACCATTGAGCTATGCCCCCGGTTCCGGGGATCCCGGCGTGTCGATCTTCAGTTTTCAGCTTGTGAGTCCGGGGCGACTCGAACGCCCGACCTACGGGTTCGAAGCCCGGCGCTCTATCCATCTGAGCTACGGACCCAAGTGCGGGCGAGTAGATAGCGGCTCGCATCCCTTACTGTCAAGCCCCTCGCAAGCTCGCGCGCTTGCCGAGTGACGATGCCAACCTCCGCACAGTCCCTGGACGAATGCCGCGTACGCCGGGTCACCCACTAGAAAGCTAGTTCACAGAAAACCGCTGGTTTATTCGACGGGTACGCGTCGGATTTGACTCGAAACTTGAAGCCTGTTTCAGGTATACCGGCGGTCTGTTCTGAGGCTCTCGAGGACGCTCGCTCGATCCGGAGGCTTTAATGGTGCGCTCAGTCCGCCGCGATTTGGTCGTTTCTGCCGTCTTGGGGTTTGCGATCGCAGCATGCGGGAACGTCGGAGGGTGCGGTGGCTGCGCGCCGACGGAGCCGTTGCCAGGAGGCAAGCTGCCGTCTGATCAAACGATCGAAGGTGGCGCGCAGATTCGCATCACGCCGGCGGGGTTCTCGAAGCTGACCTCGATCCTTCCCGGCCTGATCAACCAGCAGATCAGTCAGGGCATCTGCATTCCGGCGGGCGATGCCAGCGTCGATCTGTTGCCGCCGCTGCCGCCGCTGGCAAGCGCGGAGTACTGCCACCAGAGCTCGGGCACGGGCTGTACGAACGGTTGCCGGCTCGGTGTCACGGTCAACAGCGCGAGCGCGGAGGCCACCGACGAGCAACGGCTGCGCGTCAGCTTCTCGACCAAGCTGGACACCTCGATCCATCTCGACTTCAAGGTCCTCGGCGGCGAGGTCGCCGAGTGCGACCTCGGCATCAAGACCAATGATCTCAACGGCAGCTTCGACATCTCGCTCGGCATCAAGCCCGCCAACGGCGAGCTCGAGGTCAAGCTCGCCTCGATCAACAACTTCACGACGAACCTGACGTTCTCGGGCTGCAGCATCATCTCGGGGATCGCGAATCTCGCGGCCGGTTTGATCGACGCGATTCCCGCAGCGCTCAAGAATCTGATCACCCCGCTCGTCAATCCGCTGATCGACAACTTCCTCCCCGATCCGCTCGGCATCGCGGGCATGACCGATGTCGGCGAGCTGATCGAAGGAATCTCGCCCGGAACCACCGCGCTGGTCGAGGCCCGCGTCGTACCGGGCGGCTACGTCGCGCTCAACAACAACGGCCTCAGCCTCGGAGTGATCACCGGCATCAACGCCGATCGCAACACCGATACGCGCGACGCCAACAACCCGTCGCCGATCAACAGCGAGCCGAACCTGTGCGTTCCGGCGCTGCCGCCGCCGCAGCTCGGCATCGCGCCATCGTCGCTGCCGCAAGAACTAGCGCGCAAGACGTTCAAGCTGTCCGCGGCCAACGAGTTCGACGGCGCTGCAGATCCGCCCAACGTCGACTTCGCCGCTGGCATCTCCGAGACCATGCTCGACCTCGCAGGTCATCACCTGGTGACCTCAGGCGCCGGTTGTCTCGGAATCAGCACCAACGCGATTCCGATGCTCAACCTCTCCACCCTCGGCGCGCTGGTGCCATCGCTCGCACAGCTCGGTTCCGAAGAAGGCACGGACCCGCTGCTGCTCGTCGTCCGGCCGCAGAAGGCGGTCGACTTCACGATCGGCGACAACACGCCAACCTCGCCAGCGATGAACGTCGGGGTCAATAACATCGAGGTCGACTTCTACGCGTTCCTCTACGAGCGCTACGTGCGCGCGTTCACGATGGAGCTCACGATGAACGTCGGGCTCGGGCTCGAGTTCGAGCAGCAGCCAGGCCAGCCCGTCACGATCAAACCGGTGCTCAGCGGAATCTCTGCGAACACGGTCACCGTCAAGGTCCACAACAGCGAGTTCCTACGCGAAGACCCAGCCGATCTCGAGGCGGTGCTGCCGTCGGTATTCAACCTCGTGGTGCCGTTTGCTGGCAACATCCCGCCGATCGAGATCCCCGCGTTCGCCGGGTTCTCGCTCGAGGATCTATCGCTCCACAAGCTGTCGACCAGCCAGGACGACTTCCTCGCGATCTACGCCAAGCTCGGCGCTAGCGCCGCGATGCGCACCGCGACCACGCAGGATCCGTTTGCACGTGCCGCAGTCGCCGCGATGGATCGCGAGCTTGTCGTGCCGCAAGCACCGAGCACCGGCCGCGCCGCGCTCGTGACGGTCTCGACGCCTCCGGTCGAGACGGTTCGTGCAGCGCTGCTCGAGGTCGAGGGCGGCGAGCTGCCCGAGGTCACGTTCCGCGTCGATCCATACGACGATGCGGGCCGCGAGCTCGAGTGGACCTACAACCTCAACGGTGGGCTGTGGCACTCGTACAGCGCGCCGGTGAACGGCCTGTTCGTCGTTCGCGATCTCGCGTTCGCGTGGCAAGGCCGCTACGAGATCGGGCTCAAGTCTCGCGTCAAAGGTGACTACCGCACCACGTCGATCGAAACCCGTACGCCAGTGCTGATCGATTCGGTCGGCCCGCGCGTCGTCGTCAGCAAGCTCGCGTGGGATGACGAGGACGACACGATGCGGTTGCCGCTGTGGGACGTGGTCAGCCAGCATCGCGTGCACTACGCGTTCGGCGTGACCGGCAGCGACACCCCGTCCACCGCGTGGACGGCCGGCGGCATCGCCACGCTCGGCCGCGACGAGATCGAGCAATACCTCGATCGCGATCGCCAGCTGTTGGTGTTCGCCAAGGACGAGGCTGGCAACGTCACGATCGAGCGCATCGCGCCGTTCCATGGCAATGCGCCAGATTCCGGCTGCAGCTGCGATTCGAGCGGGCCGACTCCCGGTGGCATCGCGCTGGTCCTGATCGTCGGCGGTGCCCTCCTGACGCGTCGGCGTCGCGGCCTGCGGGTGGTGATGCAACACCGCGTGGTTCACAGCGTCGCGCTGTGGGTCGGATTCTCGGCGGCGCTGTCGCTTGCCCCGGGCTGCAGCTGTGGCGAGCCGAGCGAGAAAGCATGCGAAGTGTCCGCTGACTGCGGCCCCGACTTCTGCGAGGAAGGTGAGCTGCCGTTCTGCATCGAAGGCACGTGCGTGTGCGACAGCGATATCCCGGCGGGCCGCGTCGGACCGTACTCCGATGTTGCCACCGGTCTGGACGGATCGATCTGGGTCTCTGCCTACGCGGAGAGCCACGGCGATCTCGTGGTCGCCAAGGTCGAGCCGGGTCGCGTTGCCGACGAGGCGTGGGAATGGGTCGATGGCGTCCCCGAGGGCCCCGTGCTGATTCCCGACTCGAAGATCCGCGGCGGCATCGATGCCGCGGGCACCGACGTCGGCAAGTACACCAGCATCGCGGTTGGCTCCGACGGCACGCCGATGGTGACGTACTTCGATCGCGATACCGGCTCGCTCAAGTTCGCCGCCAAGGTTGGCGGCAGTTGGCAGATCCATACCGTCGAAGAAGGCACCGGCTCGATCGAAGGCGCTGGCGTGGTGGTCGGGATGTATACGTCGCTCACGCTGCGCAACGACGACAATCGCCCCGGCGTGGCGTACCTGGCCCATGTTCGCGACGGCACCGGCGCCCGCGCCGAAGTTCGCTATGCCGCCGCGCAGACGCCACAGCCCACCACGGCGGCGGATTGGATGACCTGGGTGATCGACACCGCACCGCTGCCCGAGGACGGCGGGATCTATCCGTTGCCCGAGGGCCTCGGGCTATTTATCGACTCGGCGCGCATGCCGAATCAGGCGCCGGTGGTGGTCTATTACGATCGCGGCTCCGGTGATCTGAAGCTGGCCAAGCTCAACACCCAGACTGGCCAGTTCGGCGACCCGATCGTGCTCGATGGCTCGGGTGACATCGACGCCGGTTGGTCACCGTCGGTGCAGGTCGACACGATGGGCAAGGTCCACGTCGCCTATGTCGGCGCCACCGCCGACGACCTCAAGTACATCACCGACGCGGCCAACGCGAAGGCCGAGATCGTCGACGACGGCTACCGGATCGTCGGCATGACCGTCGATGGCTTGCCCAAGCCCGAGTTCCACCTGGTCGGCGACGATGCCTCGCTGGTGCTCGTGGCCGGCACGATGCCGATGATCGCGTACCAAGACGCGACGACCCACGAGCTGCTGCTCGCTAACCGCATGATGGACGGCACGTGGACGCACGTTTCGATCGCCGGTGCGACCGATCCATGGCCCGGTGGCTATGGATACTTCGTGTCCGATGCGATGCGCGGCAACGAGATCGTGATGTCGACGTGGGTGATCAATCAACCCGGCGGCGACTTCAAGAACAACAACTGGGTCGAGGTGTTCACCAGCGTCGGACTGATCGAGTAGCGATAGCGCCGGAATTTGCGCTCGCGTTCGCGCGTTGCGATCGTTCGAACATGCGAGCGCGCGCTATCTGCACCGCCCTGCTTGTCGCAGGTTGCGGATCGACGACCGTGGTCCCGCGCGCATCACCGTCGCTACCGGCTGTGCCGTGTCCAGACGCCGCCGCAGAGCCACCGCCTCCCCCGCACGATCAGCTCGAGCTGACCCGCGCCACGTTTGCCGAGCTCCCCGGCTGGGCCAAGGATCGCCACGCGGAAGCGATTCCGTCGTTTCTGCGTTCGTGCGCCAAGCTCGCCGAGCTCAGGGACGACCAGCCGATCGGTCACGATGGCCACGGCGGACTCGCGAAGCACTGGCGACGTGCGTGCGCTGCCGCAGCCAAGCTCCCCGCGGGAGATCATGCGGCCGCACGGGCGATGTTCGAGGCCGAGCTCGTGCCGTACGCCGCCGCTGGCAAGGCAGGTGCACAAGGCAAGCTCACCGGCTACTACGTGGCTTCGATCCGCGCCTCGCGCACGCGGACGGGCAAGTATCAAGTTCCGGTGCTCGGTCGACCCAGCGACCTCGTGATGGTCGATCTGTCGAAGCACATCAAAGACGCGTACGGCCGGCGGATCTGGGGGCGCCACGACGAGCGCGGCAACATCGTTCCGTATCCGACCCGCAAAGAGATCCGCACCGGTGCGCGCGCAGTACCGGCTCCCGTGCTGATGTACGCCGACGACCCGGTCGATCTGTTGTTCGCGCAGATCCAAGGCTCGGCAAAGGCGAAGCTGCCTGATGGCACCACGGTGTGGCTCGAGTTCGCCGGCAAGAATGGCCGCTCTTATCGCGGCGTCGGCGGCGTGCTCAAGCGCATGGGCGAGCTCAAGCCGCCGTTCAACGGCACGATGCAGGGGATCCGCGCGTGGTTCGCGGCGAACCCGGCGAGGTACGACGAGATCGCCGATCAAAACGAGGCGTACGTGTTCTTCGCCGAGTCGAAGCAACCAGGAGCGATCGGCTCGCAGGGCGTGGTGCTCACCGCCGAGCGCTCGATGGCGGTCGACCGCGCGTTCATCGCCGCGTCGACGCCGATCTGGGTCCAGACACGTGCTCCCGTCGTCGGCGGCTCGGGCACCGCGCCGTGGACCAAGCTGCTGATCGCTCAAGACACCGGCGCCGGCATTCAAGGCGCCGTTCGCGGCGACATCTTCTGGGGAGATGACAGCGCAGCGGGCGAACGCGGCGGTCGGATGGGCGGTCCAGGCAAGTACTGGCTGCTACTGCCTCGAGGCGTCACCAAGTAACAGATCCGCCATGCCGCGCTTCCATCGCCCATCCCCGTCGACATCGATCAAGATCGGGCTCGCGATCGCAAATGGCGTGACGCCCGGACGCTGCCAGCGATCGCGTTGGTAGGTGCCGGTCTGTTCGAGCGGCAACGCCGTATCGCCGTCGGCCGTCACGCCCACCCAGGTGTCGGTCTCGCCGACGGCCACGGCGCCAGCCCAGCGATGTTCGCGCACACCCGCCGGGACTTCGATGGTCTGGGCCAGCTTGGGGCCGGCCGATCCGCCGATCGTGATGCGGATCCGCTCGACGCGAACGAACCGCGCTTGCTTTACCGTGACGTCGAGCCAGACCGAGCCAGCCGCCTTGATCGATTGTCCCGGGCCGACGGTCGCGCGATCGCCCTCCGTGGCAGCCACCTCGACGTCGAGCCACGGACCCGACGTTGCCACGACGCGGCGCGCACGAATCGCCGCGATGAACCCTGGCTCGTCGAACGGCTTGGTCCGCGGATCGTCGACGAATACGTAGTTGCGCGTGGTGCCGTCGAGCACCCAGTTGAGGTCGTGGGTGTCGCTGTTGCCGAGCGCCGCGACGAGAAACCCATGATCGGTGAACGTGTAGAACGCGCGCACGCTGTCGTCGATCCGCCGATCACCGCTCGCATTGAACGCGGAATAGCCCGCGAGCACCTCGATGGCGTCGAACTCGAGCGGAAACGGCGGCGGCCACGACACACCGTTCCAACCGGTGCCATCGAACATCGCGGTCACCCGAAACCGCGGATGGTTGATCTGGACGATCGGATGGCCGGGGATGCCACGTGCGATCGCGAGCATCTCCCGGGGGGTTGCACGTACGAGCAGCGTCGAGGGCGGCCCGCCACCATTGGGCGCGCCCTTGATCACTTGGACCGGGTACACACCGACGTGGAGGTGCTCGGACGTCAGCTCGTTCGACGCGATCGATGCGATGACGTCCTCGAGCCCCAGCTCCGCGATCTCGGCATCGAGATCACCGTTGGTGTTGTGGTCCGAGAGTCCGACGACCTGGATCCCACCCGCCGCTTGCGCGATCACGCGCTGCGGATTGGGAACTCGTGAGTCATTCGACGCCTGCGCGTGAACGTGCAGATCGGCGGAGAGCGTCCCGAACGCCGACCACGCTCGCTCGAGCTTGATCACCAGCTCGACACGGCCGCGCGCCGCAGACAGGTCGACCTCGCCTTCCCAGCGCTCGTATTCGATCCCGCGCCATGCCCAGACTTTGTAGCGACCATATGGAATCGCTGGCGACGGCACACACGAGTCAGCGCCCACCGGGATCTCGGCGTTCCCCGAACCGACGATGATCCCATCCCACGAACCGACGACGTCCGGTGCGATCACGCAGGCGGCAGCACCCTGGCGCTTGCCGTACATGTCGATGTTGCCCATATGCAGCGCCGCACCGGTCGCGTCGAACAGCAACACCCGCGCGGCCACCGGCCGATCGCCGTCGAGGATGCGAACCGCCAACGTCGTCGTCGAGCGTGGCTTCGCGCGATCACGGCCACACCCCGCGAGCACCGCAAGGGCAACCAGCGTCGCGGCCCGCCAGCTCATCGCAAGCGGAACTCGGCGCCGGCCGTGACCGAACCTCCGAGCAGCGGCTCCGCTCCGAGCCCGCGATTGAACGCGCCGATCCCGAGCCCGACCTCGGCCTCCGCGACCACCGCGACATCCGGGGTCACGCGTACACGCACGCCACCACCACCGCGCAGCGGAATCGCCAGTCCTGTGACCTCGTCATCCGAAAACCGGACGATCCCGATCCCGACCCCTGCGCGCACGAACGGGCGGAATGCGCCATGCGTACCGAACATCCGCCGCACGCTCGCCGAGATCTCGACGCCGCTGCCGTCGGCCAGCCCGTGATCGCAGCTCATCGCGTCCATCTCGTCGACGAAACACGCGGCATCGCCACCGCCGAACGTGAAGCTCGCGCGACCGTCGAACCAGTCGGTTTCGGTCAGCTGATACAGGTAGTGACCCGCGACCCGAAGCCCACCCGGTGTGACGCGCCCGCCGGTGGCGATACCGACCTCTGCACCGACGCCCTGATCACCGACGTCGTCGGCGATCGATGATTCGGCGCTGACCTCCAGCGGCTCGTCCTCTGCGAAGGCGGTGGTCGAGCCAGCTAGCATGGCGAGCACGGCGAGGGTTCGCGTCATGGCGCTACGAACCTAACGCGCCGGATCGACGGAGGCCACTTCGTGAAGCCAGCGAGCGATCCCTAGCCAAACCGCAACCGGCGTGCTCCGGCGACGTGCGCCAGCGCAGACACCAGCGCCTCTGCGGCGCTCCCCGAATGACGCGCGGCGTCGCTCAGCGGTTGCAGCGCGATGTCGAGATCTGCGGTTCCGCGCAGCGGCCCACGCGTGGTCCAGCCCAGCTCGAGCGCACGATCGGCAGCGACCTCGCCGATCAGCGCGGCGAACGGCGACGTCGCGACGGCCGCCAATCGCGCCAGCTCCGGAATCGAGCACGCGCCGAGCCGACCGCCGCCCAGCACCCAATCGGCGATCGCGTCCCACGTCTCGTCATCGACGATCGCGGCATCCGCCGGCGCCTCGGCGAGGTGCACGACTCCCGGCGCGACCGCACCGCGATCCGGCGGTGTGATCACGACCAGTCGATCGTGCTCACGCTCGAGGATCAGCATGCGAACAAATCGGCGCTCCGATCGACCCTGCGGCTTGAGCACGCCGACGCCGCGGCGCGGAACGAACCCATCGACGATCGTGGTGCTGGCACCATCGAGCGCAAATCGGCGCAACCCGCCGTCGGGAAAAGAGAACAGCAGCGCGTCGTGATCGACCCGAGCGTTTGCCCGCGCCGGACAGTACGGAATGGGATCCCGGTAAAGGGCAGTACGCCCCATCCTTAGACCCTAGCAGACGTTGCTCAAGAACTGCGAATGGGCGTGATCCGGATCGCGCCGGCGCACGAGCGCACACCGTGCGATGCCGTGTCCGGCCGCACGTCGTCAGTCCCCAGCGAGGCTGCTACTCGTTGGGCTTCGCTGGCGGCTTGGCGACTGGCTTGGCGACTGGCTTGGCCGCCGGCTTCGCCTTGGCTTTCGACCCTCTGCCCTTCTTTGCCGAGGGGTTGAGCGCCGCGGCGCGCTTCTCGGCCGTGGTCACCTCGGCCTTCTTTGCCTGCTGAAGCCGGCGAATCGCCCGGAGCCGGAGCTGGCGGTCGAGCTTGGGCTTGAAATCCACAGGCTCGTTCCACTCCGGCGTCAGCCCAGACCGCACGGCCGCGTCTTCCTTGAGGAGGAGCGCTCGGACCAGATCGGGCGAGCTCAACGCGCGCAGCTTGGCAATCGTGGCGGGGTTGCGCAGCGCACGGGCCAGCCGGCCCAGGATCGGCAGATGGAGGCGGTCGTATTTGAGGCCGAGCAGAAAAAACAGCCACGTCGGCCCGCCGTCGGGGGCGCCGAACATGATGCCTTCCCAAGACCTGCCGACGACCATGAATGGCCGGCCGATCTTGCCCTTGTCCTTCGCGCGGGTATGGAGGAACGCGACGCCCCCCTCCATTGCCGTCGACGCGAGTGACTCGCGCTCGACGACTGCCCCGACGAACCACGGCTTATCGAGCAACCAGCCGTTGGTATATGCGCGGGCGGCGAGCTCCTCGATCACGCCCACCGGCGTGCGAGCACGCAGGTTTGGAATGATCGCCTGGTCGGGCAACAGGTCCTCTAGGGGCAGCTTCATGCCATCGGGCACGTCGGCGAAGTTCTCGTCCTCACCCACCAGCTGCTGCTCGATCCACTCATCGATCGCGGCGCGCTTGAACCGCCACTGGCGATCGACTTGGATCGATGGGATCTTTCCGGACTGCACCAGGCGCGTCACGGTGGGCTCATCGAGATGGAGATAGACCGCCAGCTCGTGCATGGTCAGCAACTGCGCGTCTGTTCCTCGAGGTTTTGCCATAGGGTTAGGAGGGCGGAGTCTACACTGGGACCGCGTCGACGGTGGGTTTCGAGCGCCGCGAACGCGCGCACCGCGGCTGTCCAGCGTAGAATTTCGGCATGCGCAGGCCGCGGTGGTCGCTCCGCCGAGCCCGAGTGTTGGTTGGCACGAAGTTCCTGCTGATCGCCGGGCTCGTCGGGTTCGTGATCATCGCTTGGCTCGCCGAGCTGATCGCGGGCATGGACCACGCGGTCAATCTGGGGCCGGTGCTCGCCGGCATGATGGCAGGAGTTCCGGCGGCGCTGTGGCTCGGCGTGTTCTATCTGATGGATAGGCACGAGCCCGAGCCCAAGCAGTTGGTCGCCGGCGTCTGCGTGCTCGGCGGGTTGATCGCCGGCCCGCTCGCCGACTTCGTGATGTCGACCGCGGCACCGCCATCCCCGTTGGCGATGCCGAGCATCGAGGCGTGGACGCTCGACCGTGTCATCCACGCGATCCTGATCGCCGGGCTCGCCCAGGAGATGTGCAAGTACGCGGTCGTTCGCTATACGATCTACATCTCGCGCGAATTCGACGAGCCGATGGACGGCATCGTCTACATGATGGCGTGCGGGACCGGGTTCGCGGTGTGGGCGAACTTTCACCGGCTGTCGGATCAGGGCCACCAGGTGTTTCTGTCCAAGGCCGCCGCACAAGCCGTGGTGACCACGCTGGCGCACGCATCGTTCGCAGGTGTGCTCGGTTACGTCATGGGCCGCGCAAAGTTCTCGCGCGGCAGCTCGCTATGGCGCGGCGGTCTCGTGATGATCGGGCTGGTTGCAGCCGCGACACTCAACGGGTTGTTCGCGGTGATCGAATACGCGGTGGTGACCAGCGGGATGAGCGATCACCCGTGGCGCGGCGTCGGCTACGCGGCCGCGTTTGCGGCGGCCGTGTTCGGCGGAATCTGGCTGGCGTCGCGACGGTTGCTCGATAGCTCGCCGTTTCGGAGAGCCACGTGACGGACGATCCGCCCAAGCCTACCGACGACCCCGCCGAGCCGCCGCCGTCATCGAATCACGCGGATGAAGCGGCTGCGCAGCCGCCGTCGCCAGCCGCGCCACCGATAGTCGCGACCGCGACTGCGTCACCGAACGAGCTGATGGCGACCTCCAACGCCGACGTCCTCGATGAAGAAGTCGTACCCGAGGATGTTTCGGTGGGGGTTCCGCAGCTGATCGAATATGCCGAGGACGGCTGGCCGCTGGACACCTCCGAGGCCGAACAGGCCAAGTCGCCCGAGGCTCCGGCGATCGCGCTCCCCGATCCCAAAGCCGCGGCGATCGAAGCCGCTCGCATCGTCGGCGAGATCGTCGGCGACATCGAATCGGCCGGCGGCGCGGCGATCGTGGCAGCCGCAGCGGCCGGCGCTGCGATCGAAGCCGCACGCGCGCGGTCCCGTGCGGCCGTCGAAAATCCCGATGCTGCGATCGTGCCAGCGCCGGCAGCAGTGCCACCCGCGATCGACGAACCGGCCGGTGACGAGCCGGTTCCGACCGTGCGAATGCAACGCGATCGGATCCTGCGCGCGCTCGCCGAGGACATTGCCGCACAGACCCAAGCGCAGGCGCACGCGCAGACCCAGGCAGCGCAAGATCACTCGACCGGCGAGCCGCGCGCCGATCGCGGGCCATCGCAACCGCGGGGTCAGTTTCCGCGAGCGGCGTCGGCGCCCAGCGTCGACGCGACGACCGACGACGGCGATGAGGAGTTCGACCCGGTTCAGATCGCCGCCGAGGCGATCGGCCGGTTGCGCCAGCGTGCGCGCACCGATCTCGCCGAGCTGCGGACACATTACCAGCGCCACGACATCGTCGTGCTGGTCGTCGCGTTCGTGATCATCGTCGCCGCCGGCAGGCTGCATCGCAATCTGGTGACGCCACCGACCATCAAGTTCTCCGAGCGCGGCCTGCAGTTCGATCATTCGAAGGCGTGGCTCAAGCCCGAGCCGCTGACGCCATCGCCACCACGGCTGATCCACGAGGTCGCGGCGCAGACCGCCACGGCGTCGACCCTATACGCGGTGGAATTCACGTCGTCGATCGATCCCAATGCGCGGATCGAGGTGTTGATCGATCGCAAGCCAGCGTGGAGTAACATCGTCACCGGACTCGAGCTCGACCGCCGCACCCGATGGGGCGAGCTGTACACGCTCGACGACAGCTCGGTTCGATCGATCGCCGGGCACGACTGGCTGCGCACCGAGTTTCGCTACGCGCACACCGTCGACAAGGGCGACGTCCCGCGGGTCGATCGTGCGATCGAATACGCGACCATCGACCGCGAGCAGATCTACGTCGTGACGTTGTACGGCAGCGCGTCACAGCTCGAGGAGATCGAGCAGGTGATCGCACCGACGCTCCGGGTTCCGACGCAAACCGGGTTGCCGCTGGTGCCGCAGACCCGCGCGCTGACCCAGCGGCAATATCCCAACGCCGTCGAACGTGCGTTCGATTCGACCGTGATGGTGGTCACCGCGGATCTGATCGATGGCCGGCTCAAGCCGCGCGGCGGCGGCTCCGGGGTGATCGTCGGCGGCGACGGATCGATCATCACCAACTATCACGTGGTCCACGACAAGGACGGCCGACTGCACGACGTGTTCGTGATTGGCCGGTTCAGCCAGAAGGATCACGCGCCGCAGCTGTGGTGCGCGGGTCGTCCCAGCCGCGGCAAGCTCCAGCGCGACGTCGATCTCGCGCTGCTCAAGTGCGACCTGGATCTCGACGGCCGGGTCTGGCAACCCAACACCGGCAAGTTGTGGACGACGTTGCCCGAAGCGCGCACCGCGGATGTCCAGATGGGCCAGCGACTGTGGGTGCTCGGATACCCCGACGTCGGCGGCGGCGGCCTGACATTGTCCGAGGGTGAGGTCGATGGTTGGACCGGCGAAGACGGTGCCGTCGGCAAGGACTTCATCAAGACCAACGCGTCGATCACGCGCGGCAACTCTGGCGGGCCCGTCGTCGACGATCTCGGCCGGCTCGTCGGGATCGCCTCGGCGTTCCGGACCCGTGTTTCGGCCAACGGCGGGCTGGTCGAAGTGTCGCAAGTCGGGCTGGTGCGGCCACTGTCGACGGCCAGCTGCCTGCTATCGATCGCGACGGTCGGCTGGACGCCACGCGAGGGCCTCAACGATTGTGACCTTCAGCCATCGGCCGTCGAGGCGCCGTCCGAAGGGATCCGGCTGTCGACCATCGTGGTCGACGCTGCCAACGAGGCACCCGTCGCGAACGCGCTGGTGATGATCCTTCGCCCCGGCGTCGACTCAAAATCGATCGACGTCAATCAGCTCGATGATCAGGTGCTGTCGTGGGGCCGCTCCAACACGCTGGGCGAAGTTCGACTCAAGCAGCCGGTACCTGCCCCCGGGACCTATTCGGTGATGGTCGTTGCACGCGGCTACGAAGCGCTGATCGGCGATGGCGAGCTCCACCTCGACGCAACCACCCCGCCGTCGTTCGATCCATGGGGTTGGATCCGCCTGCGCTCGCGCTAACGGCTATTTCAGAGCCCGAGCGAGACGGTTCAAACACCGTGAGGATCGCGTACTTGCTCGGCATTCGGCCCCCGTGGTACCGCTGGAACGGATGCCTTCTCTGGACCGCGCTGCCATCGACGCCGATGCCGATCGCGTGGTCCGCAAGCTCGCCCGTGCCGGTCACAAGGCGTACCTCGTCGGCGGCTGTGTCCGGGACTTGTTGGTGAGCCGCACGCCGAAGGACTTCGACGTCGCCACCAGCGCCACCCCCAACGAGATCAAGGCGACGTTCCGCAACTCGCGGATCATCGGCCGCCGGTTTCGGCTCGCGCATGTGTTCTTCGGCTCGAAGATCATCGAAACCTCGACGTTCCGCGCGAACCCTCGCGACGAGGATGACCACGATCTGCTGATCCGGCGCGACAACGTGTTCGGCAGCGAGACCGAAGACGCGCGCCGGCGCGACTTCACGATCAACGGCTTGTTCTACGACGTCGAGAAAGAGATCGTCATCGACCACGTCGGAGGTCTCGCCGATCTCGATGCCAAGCTGATCCGCACGATCGGTGACCCGGACGTCCGGTTCCAAGAGGATCCGGTTCGCATGCTGCGCGCGATCAAGTTCGCGGCTCGGCTCGACTTCGGGTTCGAGCCAACGACCTGGCGCGCGCTGCTGCGCTGGCGCGGCGAGATCAGCAAGTGCGCTCCGCCGCGCCTCCTCGAGGAGATCCATCGGTTGATGCGCGGTGGCGCGGCTCGGCGATCGTTCGAGCTGCTGGTCGAGACTGGCGTGCTCGCGGTGCTGTCGCCGTACCTCGCCGGCTTGCTCGAAGGCCCCGGCGCCCCGGCGACGGCACCGCCGTTGATCGTCGACAAGCCGCTACCGACGGTGGCCCGGCTCGAATATGTCGACGAAGACCCGGCCGAGCACGATCCCGACGATCCGCCCGAAGACTCCGACGATTCGCCTGCGGACGAGCTCGAAGCCGACGATGATGCCACCAGCGAGGAGCTCGACGCCGAGGAGCAGTCGTGGCACCGGGTGTGGCAGGACGAGCCGATCTCCCGCCCGTCACAAGCGGCGCTGATCCGGCTGTCGTTCCTTCCCAACGGACCGGAGCTGGTGCGCCGGCGCGAGCTCGCCTGGAAGGCGCTCGCCGAGATCGATCGGATGGTCGGAGACTCCCGCGACCCATCCAACGCGGTGGCGTTCGGCGCGGTGTTGGCACCATTCATCTTCGGCGGCGAAGACGTCCGTGGCAGCGAGCTTCACTCGGCGATCCAAGAGCTCGCGCATCCGATGATCGTCCAACTCCACGTAACGCGCCGCGACAGCGAGCGGCTTCGCTATCTACTGCTCGCGCAAAAGCGCCTGTACAACGCCCGCAAGCGCGGAGTCCAAGCCGAGCTCGCTGGCGGTCGCGACCTGATCGAGGATGCGGTGCTGTTGTTCGAGATCAACGAGCGCGCGGTTGGTAACGATCCGGGAGCGATCGCGACGGTCGCGCCAGGCACCAACGGCGCATCGGTTGCCGACGATGATGATCCCGATCCCACGCGCAAGCGACGGCGGCGACGGCGCGGTGGCCGCCGCCGCCGCTACGATGCCCAAGGTGGCGCGTAGCGCGCCGTAGGCGTGATGCGCAGCAACCTCCAGCACCTGGTTCTCGAGCTGGCCGACGCCGGATCGCGCGAGCACTACGCCGACGCAGCGCTATACGACTACGAATATCGGCGACGGCGGGCCGACGTCACGTTCTATCGCGAGCTGGCCAAGCGGCGACTCGGCAAGCAGGGACGGATCCTCGAGCTCGGCGCTGGCTCGGGGCGCGTCTCGATTCCGCTGGCCCGCGATGGTCACTCGGTCGTCGCGCTCGACCAGGCGACGGCGATGCTCTCGCGGCTCGAGGCCAAACGCGCTCGGTTGCCAACGGCTGTGCGCGACCGCATCACGCCCGCGCAGGGCGAGCTGTGCACGTTCACCCTGCGGGACAAATTTCCCCTGATCATTGCGCCGTTCAATGTCGTCGAGCACCTCTATACGCGCGGCGAGGTCGATGCGTGTTTGCGGCGCGCAGCGGCCCATCTCGCGCCAGGGGGCGCGTTCGTATTCGACGTTCAGCTCCCCGATCTGGCGTGGCTGATCCGAGATCCCAGGAAGCGCTGGGCGAAGACGCGCTTCACCGATCCGTCGACGGGCCGCGCGATGTTTTACTCGACCAATCACGACTACGATCCGATCAGCCAGATCGTGTTGATCAGGCTGTACTACGAACCTGTCGACGGAACCGCACCCGCGCGAATCGTCAAGCTGTCCCAGCGTAAATTCTTTGCTCAAGAGCTCGAGGCGCTCGTCGCGCACGCCGGGTTCCGGGTCACCGCCAGGTACGGCGACTTTTCGTGGGGGCCGCTGGTGGAGACCTCCGAGAGCCAGGTTCTGGTGTGCGAACAGCCGGCAGCGACCGGGCGCCGTCGTCGGACACCGGCGCGTCGCCGCTAGCGCGACACGGCATGCTCGTCGGAGTTTTTGCTTTTCTCGACGAGGATTTACAACCGCTCGGATCGTCGTCGGGCGTCGTCGGCGATCCAGTTATCCACAGGGGAATTCCCGTCGAGCTGCCGCCGCCGGTCGGACCGGGCGGAGGGAGGGATCATTCGTCGTCGGAAAAACTTTGATGCTCGACGAGATTTTCACGCATTTCCCCCGAGCGAATGTCACACGGTTTGTGTACGGTCCGCGGACCCAATTTTCCCTTAGGGAGGGTTCGAACCATGGGTGAGAAGATCGCGAAGCTCGGAATCAAGCGTGACAACGACATGATGTACTACATCAAGACCGGCGACGTCTGGGCGACGCCGCGCAAGAAGCCCGGCCAGCCGAAGGGCAAGGCTTCGAAGGTCGCCGCTGCTGGCATCGAGATGGACTACAGCAAGTACCTCTACTACCTCGACGGCGACGGCGACGTTGCTCGCAAGGAGCGTCAGGTTGGCGGTAGCAAGCGCAAGAAGAGCGCGAAGTCCGCTCCGAAGAAGGCAGCCAAGAAGGCCCCGGCGAAGAAGGCGATGAAGAAGACGTCCGCCAAGAAGGGCGCCAACAAGAAGGCCGGCAAGAAGGGCAAGAAGAAGTAAGCCCGCTGCTGAGCTGATTAGCTTCCATTAAAACTACGGAGGGCTCGTCGATGACGGGCCCTTCGGTGTTTTCGGGCAGCTGATTCGGGCGGTCGGTGCGGTCAGCGAGCGATCGGGCTCGGGCGCCGATGTGCGTGTGGGTCGCCGAGGTCAAATGGCGGCGCCACGGAGGGCAGCACGCACGTGAAGTGCGGTAGCATTTCTACGAGTGTTGGTGCTGCGCAGAGCGGAGCTCGACGACGGGTGTCCATCGTCCCGGCGGTCGCGACCGAGCAGGCGAATCGGAGCGTGGTTGCTCGCGATGACCATCGGTCTGACCGCAGCGCATGGCCATTGGCAAGCTGCGTTCGCTCAAGACGACGACGAGGCCGATGACGGCGGCGACGAGGCAGACGAGGGCGATGGCGGCGACGAGGCGGACAGCGAGTCCGAAGACGAGTCCGAAGACGAAGACGAGAACGATCAACCGGCGGTGACGGCCGGAGGCATGTTCACGATCAACTCCTATCCGGTGCGCGAGCTGTTCCGCCCGCTGACAATGACCAAACGGATCATGCAGCTCCGGCTCGGGCTCGGTACCGATGTCAGCGCGAAGGGCGCGTTCGAGAGCGTCGGCGTCAGCCTCGAAGCGATCTACGGCGCTCGCGACAACGTCTCGGTGATCGGCGGGTTCACGAGTGCCTACAACTTCAAGGCGTTTGGCTTGTACGCCGGCGTCGAAGCCGCGCTCGCCTACGACTTGGTCGACTTCCGAACCGCGGTGCGGCTCAACCGTGCGGCAGTTCAAGCGACCGATCCGATGGGAATGGCGATCCCCGGTGAGTACGAGGCCGGCGACATCTCGGCGGCGATCGACATCGGTTTCCCGTTCCGCTACGTTGCCCGGCCCGAGATCGCGATCATTGCGCTCAACACCCTGATGAGCGTCAACTTCGATCGCAAGCCGGATCTGAACCCGTCGCTAGGCATCGCAACCAACCCGATCGCACCGTTGTCCGTGGTCGTATTCGCGCAGCTCCAGATCCCCGAGTTCGACACCGACGTCGATAGCTTCAGAGTTCCGGCCACCGCCCGAATCCAATTTTCGCCAAATCAGAAGCTAGACATCGGCGGCGAGTTTACCTTCCTAGATCTCAAGCCTCCCGCCGGTAACTTCTACGACAATCGATTCCTGACGCTGTACATGCAAAGCAGGTTTGGAACTTAGGCCGTGAAAGTCTGTCCTCGATGCTTCACTCGCTTTCCCGATGGAGAGCGATTCTGCCTCCACGACTCGGCCGTGTTGGTGGAGGAGGAGGACATCGCGCGCCTGGGGACGTCGATCGGCAACTATCGCCTCGACAAGATCCTCGGCCGCGGCGGGATGGGCACGGTCTACAGCGGCGAGCACATCTACATCAAGAAGCCGGTTGCGGTGAAGGTGCTGCATCCGCAGTTCGCCCGCTACCAGGAGGCGATCCATCGCTTCCTCCGCGAGGCGCGCGCGGCGACCTCGATCAACCATGCCAACATCGTCGACGTCACCGACTTCGGCATCCTCGCCGACGGGCCGGTTTACTTCGTGATGGAGTACCTCGAGGGTAAGAGCCTCGAGGATCTGATCGAGAAGGAAGGCGCGGTCGAGCTGCATCGCGGCCTCAACATCGCGAACCAGATCGCGCTCGCGCTCGAAGCCGCCCATGCGGTCGGCGTGATCCATCGCGACCTCAAGCCCGACAACATCATGCTGCTGAAGAAGCCCGGGCGCCGCGATCTCGTTCGAATGGCCCCGGACCAATCGTGGATCACCGAGCGCGAGGAATCGTACGACTTCGTCAAGGTGCTCGATTTCGGCATCGCGAAGGTGCTGGTTCAGGACGAGCTGCTCGCCGAGACCGTGCAAGGTGCGGTGTTCGGAACGCCGGAGTACATGTCACCCGAGGCCGCGCGCGGTGAAGATGTCGACCACCGCGCCGACGTGTATTCGCTCGGCGTGATCCTGTTCGACATGTTGTGCGGCCGTCCGCCGTTCGAAGCGCCGCAATCGAGCGAAGTGCTGTCGATGCACATCCACGCGAATCCACCGTCGCCACGTGAGTTCGCACCTCACCGCGAGATCACCGAGATGGCCGAGTCCGTGATCCTGCGCGCGATGCAAAAAGATCCGAACAAGCGCTACCAGAACATGTCGGAGTTCCGTACCGACCTCGCACAAGCGTACGGTTCGATCAGCTTCCGCCGCCACGGCACCGGCGCAGGCATTCCGCCGCGGGGCGAAGAGGCTCGCGTCGCGACCAAGCGACTCACCGAGGAGCTCGACGAGTGGATCAGCTCCGACTCGTCGGGGTTGTCGGTCGAGCAAGCGCGAATGGTCGCGTTGGTCGAGACCGCCGAGAAAGCGTTTACGCCGACCTCGATGTCTCCGCAAGAAGCGGAGAAGCTGGCCAACGCGCTCGATCGCGCGCTCGAAGACGACGACTGACCACGGCCACTGCGACGTTCGCGGCGTCGCGCCGAAGGTATGCCCTTGGCCATCGCGGCGGCGGCGCGCTCCAATTGTGAAGAAGTGTGATCGGTGAGGCGAGCCGATCGTGGTCACGCTGGAAATGACCAGCCATGGCGCAGCTCCATCGCATCGAGGAGCGGTATGACGTCGCAGGGGGGTGCGCTAATTTAAGTCAGCTCTCGACGCCGTGGTAGGTTGCGTCGATGTCTGCCAACCAAGCCAACACTTCGGGGCAGGTGACGTTGCGGCGGGACGTGAAGTTTAACGGTGTCAAAGTGTTCTCAGCGACCATGGTCGCTGATCGAGATCAGCTCGGCGAGAAGGTCTCCGCTTGGCTGCAACACAATCCTCAAGTCAAAGTGACCGACATCGTGGTCACGCAATCTTCGGACGAAGCATTCCACTGCATCGCGATCACGGTGTTCTTCTGGGAAGACGTCAGGCGCTGAGCCCGGGCCGGCGTTGAGAACCGGGCCGCGGCGCGGTATCTCTGCGGTGTGCCGCGAATTCTGAATTTCTCGTCGGGCCCGGCCGCACTTCCAGAACAGGTGCTTCGCCGCGCCCAGGATGCAATCTGGGATCTCGATGGATCTGGGATCGGGATCCTCGAGCACAGTCATCGCGGTAACCAGTTTGGACGCGTGCTCGATCACGCCGAAGCGTTGATCCGCGAGGTCGGCGAGATCGGTGATGAGTTCGCCGTGCTGTTCGTGACCGCCGGCGCGACGCATCACTTCACGATGGTGCCGCAGAGCTTTCTTGCACCGGCTCAGACCGCGGACTACTGCCACACCGGGGTCTGGTCCGGCAAGGCGATCGACGAAGCCAAGCGGTTTGGAGTCGTACACGTCGCGTGCACGGCGGAGCCGAGCTTCTCGACGACACCGAGCCTCATCGCGTGCTCGGAAAATCCGCGTTACGTCCATTACACCAGCAACGAGACCATCTACGGCACCCAGTGGCGCCAGCCGCCGAACGTGTCCGCACCGCTGGTATGCGACGCATCCAGCGATCTGTTCAGCCGGCCGCTGATGCTGGACGGTCATGGCCTGATCTACGCCGGTGCACAGAAGAACCTCGGCCCATCAGGCATCAGCCTGGTGATCGCGCGGCGCGACTTCATCGAGGCCGGCCGGCGCGACCTACCCGCGCTCGCGCAGTATCGCAACTACGCGGCCGAGCGCTCGATGCACAACACACCCAACACGTTCGGTGTCTACGTGATCGGCGAGGTCATGATGTGGATCCGCGATCACGGCGGGCTCGCAGCGATGGCCGAGCGCAACCAGCGCAAAGCCGCCGTGCTCTACGATTTCCTCGACGGCAGCAAGCTGTGGCGCGGCCACGCGGCTCGCGATAGCCGGTCGCTGATGAACGTCACGTTCCGCGGCGCCACGACCGAGCTCGAGGAGACGTTGCTGGCCCGTGCCGAACGCGAAGGGATGTCCGGGTTGCGCGGCCATCGCTCGGTCGGCGGATTGCGCGCGAGCATCTACAACGCGTTCCCCGAGACTGGCGTGCGCCAGCTCGTCGACCTGTTGCACGCCGTCGAGCGCGACGCGACGTAGCGGCCACGCCGCTCGTGGACCTGATTCGTGGAGTCACGTGTACGTACGTGCACGTGACACGTACGAGCTCGATGGGTGGCGTTCGAGCTAGTGCTCGGCGTGACTCGGTGATCAACTCGCCGCGCGCAGTCGCTCCGCGAACCAGGTGTAGCGTCGCTTGGCGTCGGCGTTGCGCACCGCGAGCTGGATCGCGCGCTTGCTGCCGACGATCACGACCAACCGCTTGCCGCGCGTCACCGCGGTGTAGAGCAGGCTGCGCTGCAGCATCATGAAGTGCTGCGTCGCGAGCGGGATCACGACCGCGGGATACTCCGAGCCCTGGCTCTTGTGCACGCTCACCGCATAGGCGTGGACCAGCTGATCGAGCTCGGCGCGCTCGTAGGCGACCAGCCGGCCATCGAGCTCGAGGCGAATGCTGTGGGCTTCGGTGTCGACGGCCTGGATCACACCGATGTCACCATTGAACACGCTCTTGTCGTAGTCATTGCGCAGCTGCATCACTTTGTCGCCTGGGCGAAACACGCGTTCGCCGCGAGTCAGCTCGCCGGTGCCGGCGCTCGGGTTGAGCCGATCTTGGAGCGCGCGATTGAGCTCCAACGTGCCGAGCTCGCCGCGATGCATCGGCGCCAGCACCTGGACCTCGGTGATCGGATCGAACCCAAACCGCGACGGAATTCGCTCGGCGACCAACTCGATCACGGTCTGACGAGCCGCCTCGGCGTCGTCGCGCGCGATGAAGTAGAAGTCGCCGGTCGCGCCGCTCGGATCGAGATCCGGCAACTCACCGCTGTTGATCCGGTGAGCGGACACCACGATCTTGCTCTCGGCAGCCTGGCGAAAGATCTCGGTCAATCGGATCACGGTCGCGGTTTCGGAGGCGATCACGTCGGACAGCACCGAGCCTGCGCCGACCGAGGGTAACTGGTCGACGTCGCCGACCAGCACCAACTGAGTGGCCGGACGGACGGCAGCGATCACCGCACGAAACAGCTGGGCATCGACCATCGATGCCTCATCGATCACCAGCAGATCGACGTCGAGCGGGTTCTCGCGGGTCCGGGCGAATCCACCGCTCTGCGGCTGAAACTCGAGCATGCGGTGCAGCGTCATCGCCTCCGACACCGTCGCCTCGGCGAGCCGCTTGGCCGCGCGTCCCGTCGGTGCAGCCAGCGCGACCCGGCGATGGGTCAGCTTGGCGAGATGAGCGATCGCCTTGACGATCGTGGTCTTGCCAACGCCCGGACCGCCGGTGATCACCACGCACTTGTCGGTCAGCGCCGCTTCGACCGCACGGCGCTGCTGGTTCGCGAGCGTGACGCCGGTGACCGCCTCGAAGGCATGGATCGCCGCGCCGACATCGAGCGTCGTGCGGCGCGCAGGCGTGCGAATCAGCTCGGCTAACAATGCCGCGGCCTCCGATTCTGCCGCATGCGCCCACGGCAACGACGTACACGGACCGCGGTGTCCGAGGGTCTCACGCACCACGAGCTGGCGTTGCTCGAGCGCGCCCAGTCGCGGCGCGATCCGATCGGCTGCGATCGCCAACAGCGCGGCGGCTGCAGCGATCAGCTCGTCGTCGGGGAGGTGCATGTGGCCGTCTTCGCTCGCGACTTGCAGCGCGTGCAACAGGCCTGCTTCGACCCGTTCGGGTGCATCTCGCGCCATCCCCAGCTTTTCGGCGATGCCATCTGCCGTGCGAAATCCGATGCCCCACACCTCGTGGGCGAGCCGATATGGATTGGCGCGCACGACGTTGATCGCGTCCTTGCCGTACGCCTTGACGATCCGCGCCGCGAACGCCGCTGACACGCCGTGGCCCTGCAAGAACACCATCACGTCTTGCACGTGGCGCTGCGCTGCGAACGACTCGGCCAGCTTCGCCGCACGTGCCGCGCCGATGCCTTCGACCTCGGTGAGCCGGTGCGGCGCGCGATCGATCACCTCGAGCGTGTCGATCCCGAACGCGGTCACGAGCCGCCGCGCCAGCTCGGGTCCAATACCCGGGATCAGTCCCGAGCCAAGGAACTTCTCCATCCCGACCAGCGTCTGCGGCGCCTTTAACTGGTAGGTCGAGACTCGAAATTGCCGGCCCCACTTCTTGTCGTTGATCCACTGTCCGCGCAGGCGCAGCGGCAACCCCTCGGCCACGCCCACCAGCTCGCCGACGATCGTCACGTGCTCGTGTGGGGCGGTCGCGAACCGAGCTACCGTGAAGCTCGATTCGTCGCTCCGGAACACGAATCGATCGATCGTGCCGTCCAGCGTAGTTTCGGCGGTGGGCTCGGCCACGGCGGCATCATGCCACCGCCGTCCGCCGTTCGGCGCGGGCTCGGACGATCAGCGCCGGCCGGCGGTCTTGTTCGGCGTACCGTCGACGTACTCGACGGCGGCGGTACATGACAGGTTCTCGAACTCCATCAGCGAATCAGCGTCGCTGAACACCTGTGGGCATTCGACCCGGCAGCGCTCGCGGTCGGCATCGGTATCACCGGCCTTGCAAGCCAGATAGTGATCGCACGCTCCGTCACACGTCCCGGTGAGTCTGGGTGTGGTGAGCCGATGAACGATGCAGCTGGAAGTCAGGAAGGACAGGATCAATCCCCCGAAGACGACGAGGCCTCGCACCTACGTCCCCCCCGCGGTGACGACGAGCATCGCGGCAGAGTAGCAGGATTCGTATCAACGACCAGGGGGATGTGACATCCCCGCTGCCCCGTGACTTGGGTATCATCGGCAGTGAGTGGTTCGCGGCAACGACCATGACCTGCGCCGGCTCCTCGAGCAGACGTCGATCGGAATGTTTCGGTGCAACGAGGCAGGGACCCTGCACTTCGTCAACGAAGGTCTGGTTCGCATGCTCGGCTACGACACCACCGAGCAGGTTCTCGGCCTAAACCTCGACGAGATCTACGTCGACGCCGACGATCGCCCCAAGATGATCGCCAGCTACCGCGCACGAACTGTGGTTGAAGGTGTGCTTGCGCGGTGGCGGGCCCGCGATGGGCGAATCCTTCAGGTCCGGCTGTTCGGCCACTCGAGCGAAGGTCCCGACGGCCTGAGCATCGACGCCACCGCGCTCGACGTCACCGGTTTCGAGGAGGCGACGCACGAATTGCGCCGGCAACGCAACGAGCTCGATCGCACTGCCTCGACGCTCGATCAGGTGCTGCGGCAGATCCCAGCGATCTATTGGCTCGTCGATCATGACCTCGCGTTGCTGCAAGTCGAAGGCGCCGTCGAAGAGACCCTCGGTTACGAGAAGGATCGCTACATCGGCCGAACGATCCACGACGCCCTCCACGACAACCCGGCGACCACCGACGTCATCGCGATGCACCGGCGGGCGCTCGGCGGCGAGACCGTGAGCTACGAGAGCGAATACATGGGTCGCAACCTGACCAACCGGATCGCTCCGTACCGGATGGACGACAAGATCGTCGGCGCGGTCGGCACCTCGATCGACGTCACCGCATCGCGCGCGTTGGAGCGCAGGTTGGTCGACGCTCAACGTGCCGAGAGCCTCGGCGTGTTGGCCGGCGGGCTCGCCCACGACTTCAACAATCTGTTGGTGGCGATTCTCGGCAACGCCGATCTCGCGTTGCGCGAAGTACCGCTTGGAACCCCAGGACGCGGGGCACTCGAGGCGATCCGCAACGCCGGGTTGCGCGCTGCCGAGCTCACCGACCAATTGCTGTCGTATGCCGGCCGCGGCGAGGTCGCGGTCAGTCAGGTCGCCGTCGGGCCCCTCGTCGACGAGCTGCTCCAGCTGTGCAGCCCCGTGTTTCCGGACGGCATGAAGATCCACCTCGACATCGAGCGCGGCTTGACGCTGCACGGTGACGCTCCGCAGGTTCGTCAGGTCATCCTCAATCTCATCCTCAATGCGAGGGACGCGGTCCGCGACCACGGCAGCGCGATCGCGATCGCTGCGCAGGCGATCGATCACGACGGCAAACCAGATCCCGACGATGTATTGACCACACCACCAGGCAACTACGTCGTGATCGACGTCGCCGACGATGGCTTGGGGATCGATCGCGATCTGCGGCGGCGGATCTTCGACCCGTTCTTCACGACCAAGCCGACCGGTCACGGGCTGGGGCTCGCTGCCGTGCTGGGCATCGTCCGCGCGCACCACGGTGGACTGCGCCTGGTCTCCGCGCCGAGCCGAGGCGCGTGGTTCCGCGTGTTGTGGCCGTCATTCGCGCCGACCACCGAGCAGACGGCAGCAGCGTCGGCCGCCGAGCGCGTGGTGCTCGTGATCGATGACGAAGCACTGGTCCGGGACGTGCTCGCTCGGATGATCGAAGATCTCGGCTACCGCGCCCTCACCGCCGCGGATGGCCATACCGGACTCGACATCGCGGCGAACAGCCCCGTGCACGCGGTGATCGTCGATCTGACGATGCCGGGGATGAACGGCGCCGATGTGATCGCCACCCTGCGGGAGACCCACCCCGGGCTCCCGATCGTGCTGTGCACCGGGTATGACCGCGATCGCAAGCGACCGGTGACCGCGGACGCATACCTCCGCAAGCCGTTCCGGCTCGATGCCCTCCAGCAAACGCTCACGAAACTGCTTGGATAGCCGGGGTTCTTTCCAATCAAGAAGTGTGAACTCCATCGCGAATCTGGCCGGGCGTGGGTAGTCTTGGGGGGTGACGGTCGAGGCAACCAACTCTCCGATCAAGGTGCTGCTCGTCGAAGACGATCAGCGTCTCGCGCAGCTCACCGCGCGCTATCTGGAGAGCCACGGCGTGCTCGTCACGATTAGCCGTGATGGGCTCGAAGGTCAGGCCGAAGCGCTGCGCCGGCAATACGATTGCGTCGTCCTCGACCTGATGCTCCCTGGCAAGGACGGCGTCGAGATCACGCGGGAGCTGCGCGCGCGTACCGACGTCCCGATCTTGATGGTCACCGCGCGCGGCGAAGAAGCCGATCGGGTGCTCGGCCTCGAGGTCGGCGCGGACGACTACGTGACCAAGCCATTTTCGCCACGCGAGTTGCTCGCTCGGATCCGCGCCACCGTACGCCGGGTTCGCGGTCAGGCCGGCCCGACGCAGCAGAGCATCCAGGTGGGCGGGCTCGTGCTCGACCCGCAGCGCATGACGGTGACGCTCGACGGCAACCCGATCGACGTCACCGCGTACGAGTTCGCGATCCTACGTGCGCTCGCGCAGCGCCCGGGACGCGTGTTGTCACGCGAGCAGTTACTCGATCTCGCGAAGGGTTCGGCCGATCTGTCGTTCGATCGCTCGATCGATGTCCACGTGTCGCGGCTGCGCGCCAAGCTCGGCGACGATAGCCGTAGCCCGAAGATTCTCAAGACGGTGCGCGGCATCGGTTACCTGCTGGCCGGAGGTAACTAGTGGTGCGTTCTCCGCCGCGGCGGCGACGGCTCGCGCTACGCGTCTACGCCTTCGCTGCGGTCCTATCGGTGGCGATCATGGTCGCGCTGCTGACGCTGCCCCGCTACATGCGGCGACCGAGCTACCTCGAGCCACAGGCGGCGTTGATGCAGTTCCTCGTCGAGCGGATCTCGACTAAGGATCCGGTCGAGTTCGCAGCCTCGACGACCCGGCTCGAATCACGGCTACGCGGCCGACTCACGTTATTCGACGAACACGGCACCGTGTTACGCACGACCGTCACTCCGCCGCTTCCGGTGCCGACGCGCGAGGAGCTGGCCACGCTGCGCCACGAGAAGTGGTCGCTCGATGTCGGGCGGATCGTGGTTCGCAGCGATGACGGCACGATGGTCGGCGTCTATGCGCCGAACCGCCAGGGGTTTCCTTGGTCGATCGTGCTGCCGATGGGTGCGGCGATCCTGGTGTGCGTCGGCGCCGCGTCGGTGTGGTTCTCGCGGCGGCTGGTCCATCCGCTCGATCAGCTCGCGCGCGCCGCGCGGCAATTCGGAACCGGCGACACCACCGCGCGTGCGCGGCTGGATCGCCACGACGAGCTCGGCGATCTCGGGGCGGTGTTCGACGACATGGCGGATCGCACGGCGGCCGTGCTCAGCGCACAGCGTCAGTTGATGGGCGACGTTTCTCACGAGCTGCGCACGCCACTCGCGCGGATCCGGGTCGCGCTCGAGCTGGCCGCCGAAGATCCGGTGGCTGCCAAGGACGTGCTGGCCGACGTCGGCGCCGATCTCGACGAGATCGATCAACTGATCGACGACATCTTGACCACCGCACGGCTCCACGGCGACTCGGTCAACATCGATCGCCGGCCGATGCAGCTCGGCGAGCTCGCGACGCGCGCCGTCGATCGGTTCACGGCGCGCCACCCCGGGCGCGTGCTCCAACACACCATCGACGACAGCGAGCGCGCGATCGAGTGCGACCCGGTGTTGCTGCGCCGCGCGCTCGACAACTTGCTCGACAACGCGGCGAAGTACTCGGAGCCCGCCGCGCCGGTGTCGTTCGTCGTGCATCCCAACGCGAGCTCGATCGCGTTCGAGATCACCGATCGCGGGATCGGGATGTCGCCCGACGAGCTGGAGCGCGCCTTCACGCCGTTCTGGCGCGCCGATCAGAGCCGCACGCGCACGACGGGTGGCGTCGGGCTCGGCCTCGCATTAGCCCGCCGAATCGCGCGCGCCCACGGTGGCGACGTCACGCTCAGCTCGGCTCCCGGCCAGGGGACGATCGCGCGACTAAGCCTGCCACAGGCGGGAATAAGCTAGCTGTGCGTGATCGCGCCCAGAATGGCTCAACATTTCGCAACACCGATTCAGTGCAAAGTTCTCATTGATGCTCGAGGTTATTACCGTGAAAGCAACCCGCTGGATCCCGCGACTCATCGTGCCGGCTCTGATCGCCGGCGGCGTTGCCTTCGTGCTGATCACGAAGCCATGGGCGAAGGGCGCCACGCCGATCACGTTCCAAACGGTGACGGTCGGCAAGGGTGCGATCGCTGCCCAGGTGACCGCCAACGGCACGCTGTCCGCCCGCACCACCGTGCTGGTCGGCGCGCAGGTGTCGGGCCGCGTCGTCGAGCTCTCGGCGGATTTCAACGATCAGGTCAAGAAGGGCCAGGTCATCGCCAAGCTCGATCCATCGGTGCTCTCGGCGCAGGTCGAGTCTGTCCAAGCCACTCACGCCGTCGCCCAGGCCAACGTCAGCAAGGCCCAGGTCGCGTTGATGGACGCCGATCGCCAGCTCAAGCGCCAGCGCACGCTCAAGAACGAGCAGCTGATCGCAGGCGCCACCGTCGAAGCGGCCGAGGTCGCGTACGACACCGCGCGAACCGCCCTGGCGGCCGCGAAAGCCCAGGCGAGTCAGGCCGCGGCCAATGTCGCGCAGGCGAAGTTGAATCTGTCGTATGCAACGATCTACTCGCCGGTGGACGGCGTCGTGCTGTCGCGGTCGGTCGACGTCGGCCAGACCGTGGCTTCGTCACTCCAGGCACCCACGCTGTTCACGATCGCCGAGGACCTTGCGCGCATGCAGATCGACACCCAGGTCAGCGAGGGTGACGTCGGCCAGATCACCGAGAAGATGAAGGCGACGTTCACGGTCGACGCCTTCCCGGGCAAGACGTTCGAAGGCATCGTGCGACAGGTCCGCAATGCTCCAACGACCACCCAGGGCGTCGTGACCTACGACGCGGTGATCGACGTCGAGAACCCCGACAAGATCCTTCGCCCCGGCATGACCGCAAACGTCACGTTCGTGCTCGCCCACGTCGCCGACGCGGTGAAGATTCCAAACGCAGCGATCCGATTCAAGCCGACGCGCGAGCAGCTCAAGGCACTGCGCGGCGAGGCTGGCGAAGGTGGATCGGGAAGCGGGCGCCGCGGCCGCCGCGGTGATGGCTCGAGCGGCGGTCATGGTTCCAACGGCGGCTCCGGCGGGTCGGGCGGATCGGCCAGCGCCAGCGACGCACCGCGCGTTCCCGATGCGGTGAGCGGTGCCACCGGCGGCGTCCGGCTCAGGGACCTCGGCGATCGCAAGCCGATCTGGAAGCTCGTCGACGGCAAACCGAAGATGGTCCCGGTCAAGCTAGGCGTGACCGACGGCTCGGCGACCCAATTGGTCGAGGGTGACATCGCGCCAGGCGACCAGTTGATCACCGAGATCAATGGCGTTGCGAAGGCAACCCGCAGGACCGGAGCATTCTGATGTCGCTGATCGAGATGAGAGCGATCGAGCGCACCTACGTGATGGGAGACAACCACGTGCACGCGCTACGTGGCGTCGATCTCACGATCGAAGAAGGCACCTCGGTTGCGATCATGGGGACGTCGGGTTCGGGCAAATCGACGCTGATGAACATCATGGGTTGCCTCGATCAGCCGAACAGCGGCAGCTATACGCTCGCCGGCAAAGATGTGTCCAAGCTGTCGCGCGCCGACCTCGCTGACGTGCGCGGCAGGACGATCGGTTTCGTGTTTCAAAACTTCAACCTGCTGTCGCGGACCAGCGCGCTCGAGAACGTGGAGATGCCGCTGATGTATCAGGGCGTGCACGGCAGCAAGCGCCGTGACCGCGCGATCGCCGCGCTCAAGGCGGTCGGCCTGGTGAATCGCGAGGATCACCACCCGAGCCAGTTGTCCGGTGGTCAGCAGCAACGCGTCGCGATCGCGCGCGCACTCGTGACCGAGGCCCCGGTGATCATGGCCGACGAACCCACCGGCAACCTAGATACCAAGACGTCGATCGAGGTGATGGCGATCCTGCAAGGTCTGGTGAGCCAGGGCAAGACCGTGATTCTGGTAACCCACGAGAGCGACATCGCATCGTACGCACAGCGCGTGATCACCCTGCGCGATGGCCTGATCATCGACGACAAGACCCAGACGCCGGTGTCTACAGGAGCCGCGGCATGAACATCTTCGCGACGCTGAAACTGGCGCTACGCGCGTTGTGGCGCAACAAGGTCCGTTCGCTGTTGACGATGTTGGGCATCGTGTTCGGCATCGGCGCGGTGATCGCGATGGTATCGGCGGGTCAGGGATCGCAGCAGGCGGTGAAGGACATCTTTCAGGCGCTCGGGACCAACACGATCACGATCTCGAGCGTATCGACGCGGTCGCTCGGCCCGTCGACCGGTGGTGGCGGCATGTCGATCACCTGGGATGACCTCGCCGCGTTGCAGAACGAAGACATTCCAACCATCAAGTATGTCGCGCCGGTGCTCGATACCCGCGGCGTGCAGATCGTGTTGGAGAGCAGCAACTGGAACACCAACGTCGTGGGCACGACGGGCGTCTGGTTCAAGATCCGCGAATGGGCCGCTGCCGATGGCACGGTCTTCGATGAAGACACCGGGAACACCAGCGCGAAGGTTGCCGTCATCGGCCAAACCGTTGCGACCCAACTGTTTCCCGGATCGAGCGCGGTCGGGCAGTCCATCCGGATCAATGGTCAGCCGTACGAGGTGATCGGCGTGCTGTCCCCGAAGGGCCAGGGCCCGCGCGGCGACAACGATGACACCGTGCTGATCCCGGTGAAGACGTTCCAGCAGAAGTTCGAGAAAGGAATCGCCAAGTACCTGCGCGGTCAGATCTTGATCTCGATGACGAGCGACGATGTATCCGATACCACGGTAGCGAAGGTCAGCGCTCTGCTGCGCGATCGCCACAAGCTGGACGCCTCCGACGAAGATGATTTTCGGGTTCGCAACAACGCCGAGTTCGCCAAGGCGAATCAGGAGTCGACCGGACGGATCAACATGCTGCTCAAGATCACCGCCGCGTTTTCGCTACTGGTCGGCGGCATCGGGGTGATGAACATCATGCTCGTGAGCGTGATCGAGCGAACCCGCGAGATCGGCATCCGGATGGCCGTGGGTGCGCGCCCGTTCGACGTGATGACTCAGTTCCTGGTCGAAGCAATTGCGCTCACCGCGGTGGGCGGGCTGCTCGGCCTCGCGTTCGGCTACGGCGCGGCGAAGCTGATGGCGGACTACTTCATGTGGCCGATGTTTTTCCCGATGGCCACTGCGGGCGTCGCGTTCTTGATCTCGGCAGGCGTGGGCGTCGGATTCGGGTTGTATCCCGCGATCCGGGCCTCGCGCCTCGATCCGATCACTGCACTGAGGTACGAGACATGAAATCGATTGGCGGCGTCGTGTTCGCAACAGTATTGACGATGGGAGCTACCGGTCACGCGCAACCAGCTCGATCACAGCCACCGGCACAGCCCTCCGGCCAGGCTGAAACGCTGACGCTGGCGCGCGCGATCGAGCTGGCGCTCAAGCAACAGCCGAGCGTGCGCCAAACCGCCGCGTCGATCGAGGCATCGCGGGCGCGAGTGGACCAAGCCAAGGTCGCGCAGCGGCCGACGATCGGGCTCAGCGCGTCCGCGAGCGTGGGGTCGACGCCACCGCGGCCATGCGATACCGACCCGACGATGACGTGCGGCGGATTCTTCGATCCATCGACGTCGACCGGACTCGGCGCGGTGATCAATTGGCGGATCTTCGACTTCGGTCAGACCGGCGCGAACATTCGGGCCGCCGAGGCGAGCGCGCAGGCGGTGGCGTCGCAGGTCGCGACCAACACGCTCGACATCCAGAGCCGAGTCTCGGTGACCTATCTCGAGGCGGTCGCGCGGCAGCGGCTGGTCGGGGTGTCCGAGGCCACGGTGAAGAGCGAGCTCGCGCATCTGGATCAAGCGCGCAAGTTCGTCGCCGCGCAAGCGAAGGATCCGATCGAAGTGGCGCAGGCACAGTCGCGTGCCGCCAACGCGCGATCCGCGCTCGCCCAAGCGCAGAGCAACGCGGCGGTCGCGCTCGCCAACCTGCGTGCGGCGATCGGATGGCTCGATCCGAACGTGACGTTCGGGATCGATACGACGTGGCCGATTCCGCCCGAGCAAGATCCCGAGGCGCTGGGCACGTTGGTCAGCGCGGCTCGCAAGTCTCGGCCCGAGCTGATCCAGCTCGACAAGCAGATCGTCGCCGCCGAAGCCTCGCTCACCGCGGCGCAGGCCGAGCGCCGTCCGGTGCTCAACGCCACGGCATCGACGCAATGGGGCCCCGACTCGAGCGACTGGAGTCCCGAACCGAGCTGGGCCGCGGGCCTCACACTGTCGTGGCAGCTCTACGATGGCGGCAGATCTTCGGCCGATGTTCGGCTGTCGCGGGCGAACCTGACCGCGGCTATCGCCGAGCGCGATGCGTTGCTGGTCTCGCTCAACTCCGAGGTCGATTCGGCGCGTACCCAGATCATCGCCCATCGCGCCAACGTGCAGGCGTCCAACGAAGCCGTCACGGCGGCGCGTGCTCAGCTCAAGCTCGCCGACGCGCGGTACGTGCAGGGCCTCGGCAGCCAGATCGAGCTCGCCGATGCGCAGACCGCCGTCACGCTCGCCGAAGGCAATCTGATCTCGGCCGAGTGGCAGCTCGCCGACGCGTGGGCGCAGCTGCGCCGCGCGCTCGGTCAGCGATAGGCTGGCGCTCGGCCAACGCTAGCGATTCCGCCACGGGTAGCGATCGGTGCAGTGCTTGACGTCGATCCCTGGAAACGCCTCGCGGATCTCGACCAGCTGATCGTTGCCTCCGGCGACGACCTGGATCGACCGGAGATGACTGCGCAGCTCGCGGAGTGGATCGCTCAGATCAGAACGCTCCGCGCAGCGTTGTCCGATGGATCATCGGCGATCGCATGGAGCAACCGATCGAGCTCGGGGTCGTCCGGCTTGGCAAAGCCGTGGTTCGATGCGACAGACACGCTCGATCAGTGCCCCAAGCAGCGGCGAAGCTCCAGCCGAAACGACGTTCACGATCGCGCGTCGGTCACGCGTCCGGCTGGATTTCGGACCGCTGTCCAGTCCTCGGACGGCGAATGCGCGCAACCTCGTGTGATGACGTAGCGCGAGCAATGGCGCGACGGTTGCTGTGGCTGATGGGATGGACGCCGAGCCAACCCCTATCGAGCATCCCCCAGAGCGTCCGCGCGAGCGGATGTGGCGAACCGGATCTGCCGGCATCGGAGACGAAGAATTGCTCGCGTTGATCATCGGGACGGGCAGCGCGGGGCTATCGGCGAGGGCTGTTGCGAACCAGCTACTCGACGATGTCGGAGGAATCGCATTGCTGTCGCGCGCATCGCCGAGGGAGCTCGCGCAGATCACCGGAGTCGGAGCCGCGCTCGCCGCGCGCATCGTCGCGGCGTTCGAGCTGGGGCGGCGCGCCGTCGATGCAACTCAGCATCGCGAGATCCTCAATCACGCCGAGGACGTGTTCCGCTGCGTCTCGCCGCGGCTCGCGGGTGTAGCGCAAGAAGTGTTCCTCACGATCGGCGTCGACATTCGCAACCGCTTGCTCGATGTCGTCGAGGTCGCACGTGGCAGTGTCATCGCTGTCGAGGTGCACCCGCGTGAAGTATTCCGTCCGCTGATCAGAATGGCGGCCGCCGGAGGCGTCGTGGTGCACAACCATCCGTCCGGGGATCCAACTCCGAGTGCCGATGACATCGCGCTGACACGACGGCTGCGCGAGGTCGGCTCGCTGCTGGGGATCCCGATCATCGATCACGTGGTGATCGGCGATCGGTCGTTTCGATCGATCGCCGAGTGGCTCGGCGCCGAGCTCTAACCGCGCATCTTCGTCCTCATGTCTGTTTGCGTGCTCAGCGCCTCTGCGTTCATCTCCGATCCGCACGAACGCAAAGCCGAACAGCACGCAAAGGACCAGGGAGCGAAGATCAGGGACTAGGCGGCGGTGCGGGCGGTGCGGGCTCGTCGCGGTTGCGATCGCCGCGATCGCGATCGCCACGATCGCGTTGTCGCTGCTCGAGCTCGGCGATCCGCCTGCGAGCTTCGTCTCGTTCGCGCTCTGCGGCGTCACGCGCGCGCTCCGCGGCGACCTGTGCGGCTCGGGCGGACTCGCGGTCTTGCTCCGCGCGGCTCTGGCCGGCGCGTGCCGCATCGCGATCTTGTTCGGCAGCGGCGGTCGCCTGCTTCGAGGCATCCCGCTCGCGCTCGGCGGCTTCGCGCGCTTGACGCGCAGCTTCGCGCTCGCGCTCGGCGGTCGCCTGCGCTTGGCGCGCCACATCGCGCTCGCGCTCGGCCTCGGCCTGCGCCTGGCGAGCAGCGTCGCGTTCGCTGTTCGCGATCGCGCGTTGGCGATCCGATTCGTCCTTCACCTTCATCGCCTCTTGGAATTTTCTGACCGCATCGTTCGCTTCACCTTGCGCGCGCGTCGCCGCGTCGGCCGCCTTGGCACGAGCCGCGTCGGCGGCCTTGCGCTTGCGCTCCGCCTCCCGTCGCAGCGCCTCGGCATCCTTGCCCTCGCGCTGCGCTTGTTCCGCCAGTGCCTTCGCGGCATCGGCCTCCCGAGTTGCTTCATCGGCCTCGCGACCCTTTTCACTCGCATCCGCCCGTGCCGCTGAAGCGACTGCGCGCAGCTCCGCTTGGTTTCGCGCGACGCGTGACAGCTGCGCCCACACCAGCGCGCCCGCGATCACGAAGGCGAGCAGCGAAGCGACCGCGACCGCAGCGGCCTTGTGATGACGCGCCCACCGCGCCAGTCGGCCGGTCAGCGAGTAGCGATGCGAGAACACCAGATCGCCGGTCAGATACTGTTTGAGCGCACGGACCAGCTCGTCGGCGGTGAACCGCTTGTCGGGATCGCGCTCCATCGCGCGCGCGATGATTCCGGACAACTCGCGATCGCGAGGCATCGCAGGTGGGATCGCGTCCTCGGCCTTGAGCCAGCCGAGGAATGACTCGAGCTGTCGCGTTCGGTCACCTGGGTGCTCAGCGGGCGTCCACTTGAACGGCGTGACGCCGGCCACCACTTCGTAGAGCGTGATGCCGAAGCTGTAGACGTCGAAGCTCGGGTCCGCCGCCCTGCCCTGGCTCTGCTCGAGCGGCAGATATGGCGGGGTGCCCGCGCTGATCGTCACCATCCGGCCGCTCATCGACGGGCTCTCGTCGTTGAGCATCGCGTCCTGACCACCGGGCGCGTCGAGGTCACGTGCAATGCCCCAATCGATCAGCGTCGCTTCGCCGCGCTTTCCGAGCAGGATGTTGTTGGGCGTGCAGTCGCGGTGGACGATCCTGCGCTCGTGGGCGTACGCGAGCGCCTCGGCGATCGCGACCAAGTTCGACAGCAGCTCCAGGCGCTCGCGCGTCCGTGGCTTGCCGTCGTTCGCCTCGAGCTCGGACAGCTCGTCGAGCCGATCGCGCAGCGAGGTCCCGTCCACGCGCTCGAGCACGCAGAACGGCCAGCCCACCGACGATTTGCCCAGCTCGTAGATCGTGACGATCGACGGATGCTGGAGCTTGGCGAGGATCTTGGCCTCGGCGGTGACTCTGCGCTGGAACATCTCGTTGAGGCCCGCGGGAAGCTCGTCGCCCTCGCGCGGCGCCTTCAGGATCACGGTCCGACCCAACCGGCGATCCTCACCCGCAAAGATCTGCGCCATGCCACCGCGCGCGATCGGATCCGCGGGCCACCGGAACGCGGTCTCGCTGACCAACCCCTTGGGCAGCTCGAGCGGAATCGGCGCGCTCAGCTCATCGGCGGCAGCTACGACCGAACGACACATCGCGCAACCCGCCAGATGGTTCGCGATGTTGGGTTGCGACGGATCCTTGAGCTCGGCGATCGTCGGGTGTTTCTCCCCTTCGATCCCCAGCTGGGTGGGGTCGGTCTCCATTCGGGAATCCTAGCCCTACCCTCGCGAGTGCGCCTCCTCGACGACAAACCGGCCTGCCGTTCACATCCAGAAACTTGGCAACGCAGCTCGGTTTTGCTAGGCCAGGCCAGTCCTCTGCGGCGTTTGCGGCTTCGCGTCTCCTTCGTTCGGAAAACGCAAAGCCGTCTCCAAGGCGCAAAGACCGGGAGGAGGAGACCGGAAGGCAACCAGCGCGCTAGTGGTCGTGATCGCAGTCGGGCCCGTGCACGTGTCCCTCTTCGCCATGCTCCGGCGCCTCGGGAACCGGCGTACCCGGCTGCGACAGCTTCTCGACCTCGGTGATCTTCGCGCTGTCGACGAGGAACTTCAGCACCTTGTCCTGACGCATCGAGTAGGTAACGTTGTCGAGCCGGCCATCGCGCTGCAGCTCGGCGCGCAGCTTGGCCGCGGGCGTATTGCGCGCCTTCGCCATCGTCTCGATCTGCCCCGAGAGCTCGGCGTCGGTAACTGCGATGTTCTCGGTGTCGCCGATCGCTTCGAGCAGCAGCTGACCGCGAACCTCATCCGCGCCCGCGGGGCGCATCTTCGTCCGCAGATCCTCCGAGAGCCCTGCGTTGCCGCGCTCCGGCTTCATGCCCAGCATCTGGCGCAGGCGCTGGTACTGCATCTCGACGGCGCGCTCGATCAGCGAGGACGCTACCGGGATCTGATTGCACTTGATCAGCTCGCGCAGCACGGCCTCGCGCGCCTCGCGGTCGATCGTCGCCTTCTCGCGCGCTTCGAGGTCATTGCGGATCGCCGTGCGCAGCCCGTCGAGAGTCTCCGCCTTGCCGGTATCCTTCGCGAACTCATCATCGAGCTCCGGGACGTCCTTCGCACGAACCTCGAGCACGGAGAACTTCAGGTTTGCCTTGCGGCCGCGCACCGACTCGTCTTTGAAGTCGGCCGGCACCTCGATCTCGACCTCTTTGTCCTTGGTGTCGAACGGAATCCCGAGCAGGACCTGGCGCAGGCCCGGCAGCGGCTCGCGTTCCTCGTCGTCGAGGTCCACCGCGAACTGCGGTTGCTCGATCTTGTGCTCGCCGATCGTTCCGGTGACCGAGAGGCCGACGACGTCGCCGGCCTGGGTGACGGTGCGGCCTTCGATCGGCTGCAGCTCGGTGTGCTCGCGGCGCAACTCGGTGAGCGCACTCTCCACGGCCGCCTCGGGGACGTCGAGCTTGCGACGCTCGATCGCGAGCCCCTTGTAGTCCTTCGGTGAAATCTCACCGCGGATCTCGACGATCGCCGCGAACGTAAACGGCTGCCCCTTCTTGATCGGAGCCGCTTCCTCGACGCGCGGCTCGGCGACCGCCGCGAGCTTGTGCTCCTCGGACGCGCGAAAGAACGATTCGCGAACCAGTTGATACGCGACCTCGGCGTTCACGCGCTGGCCGTACACCTGTTCGAGCACGGGCCGTGGCACCTTGCCCTTGCGAAACCCCTTGAGCGCGACGCCCTTACCGAGCTCGCGGTAGGCGTCGCCAAGCTTTTCGCTCACCGTCGCCCACGGGATCTCCACGAACATCTTCTTTTCGACCGGCGAAACGTCTTCGATGCGTACCTGCATGGGAACCGAGTGGTTACCACAGGCGCGTCGCCAACGGGGAGGCTCAGCGTCGGAGACGATAGGTTGGTTCGCCGCCGTGCGGATCGCCAGGCTCGACCAGATCCAGCCCGTATCGCTCGAGCTTTCGCGTCAGGTCCTCCATGAACGTAACGGCGTCGGCAACTTCGAGGCGATGACCGATCGCGCGAGCCGTCAACTCGCCATCTCCGAGCGCATTGAGGACGCTTCGCTCGGCGGCGTCGATCTGAAAATCAGGAGGTACCACACGGTCCACGAGGCGGCCGAGCCTCGCCGAGACGTGCGGCGACAGTCCCAATCGGACCACCGCCGACTGCGCTCCGGATCCGGAGCTGTAGCCGAGCGCGGTCCGTGCGACAGGCGGCTTGGTCCGGTGCTTCGCACGAGGAATCGGGGTCTTTCGTAGCTCGGGGTTCGATGGCGCCGAGCTGCCGACGGCAACCGGTGCGTGATGTACCGCGTACTGTGCTTGCGGCACGAACGTGACGGCTTGGGACTGCGGAACGCGCGCTGCGCCGACCGGCGCAACGAAGTCCACCGGCGTCGGAACCGCGTCGGGACGCTTCGGCAAGATCCGAGGCGAGCTGGCCCCCCAATTCGCGGTCGGCTCGCGGTCGAACGTCGATGATTCGTCGAGCAACCGTGGTGGATTGCCCTTCGAACCAGCGAGCCGGCGAGCGGCGGCTTCGAGCTGTTGCTTGATCTGCTGCGCGCGGCCATCGAGATGCGGCTCGTCGACGTGGATACCCCACGGTCCATCCAGATCGACCCCGGCGGGTCCAATCGCGAGCTCGACGGCGTGCAGCATGATCGTAGGTCGCGTCTGATCGCGGCACTCGGCGAACGCGCGCATCAACACGCGCTGCTCGCCCCATTTCTCGGCGATCACCATCACCGAGCGATGCTGGTTGGGCGGCGCCCCCGGACTCCGCACCCACACATCGACGAACCGGATCTGCGCCATGCGAGCTCGAGCATCATAGCCCGGCACGACGTCCACTCGAAAGTTGGCGGCCGGTTTGGCAGCCGGTAATGCGCCAAGCCAGCGACCTTCATCACGGTCGCGAGCGTCCGCTCAGCTTCCGTGCGGCTTTGCGCTGATCGTCCTCCGGAGCAGTTGACGACCTGTAGGACTGTGTCGGCGGCAAACTCGATCTGCGCTGCGTTTGTGCGCGCGCGTTCTTCCATCCCAGATCGCACCTACGTCATAGTGGAATTATGCGGCCTTTATTTCCCATCGTATTCGTCCTGATGACGGGGTGCGGTGACGACACGCTGGTGGACACCGACGATCCTGCAGACTTCGACCCGGTGGTCGATCCGATCGACGTCGTCGACATTCCGACTGGTCGCTTGTTCCCGTACGTCTGCGCGGTGCGTAGCTGGCCCGATGTGGTGCCACCTGCGAAAGACGCGGATCTCGCGGTCGTCCCGATGAACGAAGGGGCTGCCGTGCTCGCGATCTCGCGTCAGGGTGGCCCGCTGTTCGGGTTCCGCGTCGATGGCCGCGGTTTGATCATGGGAGACGCGACCGGCGCGAAGGTACGCATGGACGCCGACTTCACGGCAGTCACCGGTACGTTCATCGATAGCCGTCTGGTCGTCGGACTGGTTCGCGACGGCAAGGTCGCGGTCACCGTGTTGCGCGATGACCTGCTCGACTTCCGCGAGGTCGGCGTGATCGACAGCTCGTTCGTCGGCGAGATCCCGATGATGCATGTCCGCGGCGAGCGGATCGCGATGACCGGCGGAGCCACGGGCATGGTGAAAAGCGGTTTCAACCGCTCGTGGGCACCCACGACCAGCGAGCAAGTCGCCGACAGCGTCCCCACCGAGATGGCGGGCGCGGTCTACGGCGACGACGCGATGATCGCGTGGTCGAACGATGATGGCTGTCACCTCCAGCGGGTTGCATCGAAGATCGAGTCGTCGCGATCGATCCGGTGTAGCAACCCACGGCTCGCGGTGAACTACGCGCGCCGCAATGGCGTGATGGCGTTCGAGGACGGCGAGAACGTGTGGGTCTCGGACATTCTGGTCAGCTCGCACAACGAGATCTCGAATCAGATGCATCTACAGGACGCCGCCCGCGCGCCGCGGGTCGCATTCGACGGCGCGCGGTTCTGGGTCAGCTACTTGAACTCGCACGGCGACGTCACGGTCGGCATTCTCGATAGCCACCACGAGCTGATGGCGCTCGCGATCGACGGCACCAAGCCTGGCGACAAGGGTTACGAGCTCGCGGTGATCGGCGGCGCGGTGTGGGTGTTCTCGATCGACGACAGCGGCTACCAAGCGCACCGGCTCTGCTTGGCGTCGGAATATTAACGGCGAGCTCCGACGTCCTCGGGAACGCGAACGGCGGGGTCCGCAGCTCGTCAAATCGGTTCCCACACATACGACAGCTCGGTGACCGGATAGCCTCTCACCGCCGTGTGCAGGCGCGTGCCCGGCTGCCCACCCATCGCCTCGTAGAACCGCCGGGCGTGATGGTTCGCTTCGAGCACGGTGAGCACGAGCTTGGTCAACCGATTCGCGCGGCACCACGCGGTCACGCCACCGAACAGCTCGCGACCTAGCCCGTAGCACTTGGCGCGATCGACCAGATAGATCTCGTGGAGCTCGGCAACCCGCGGCCCGGACCGGTGATCCTTGCTCGCGTAACAGAACCCCACCAGGTCGTGGTGCGTCGCATCGTACGCGACGAGATGCAGCCCGACTCGTTTGCCGAGCAGCCGGCGCCGCATCGCCTCGCGATGGGCCACGTCGATCGTATCGAGCAGCTGGTCGGGGAGGATGCCACGATAACTGGTTTGCCAGCTCTCGGTGTGCACGCGAGCGATCTCGGCGGCGTCGTGAATCGTCGCTGGCCGGACCGCGAACCTGGCCATCTGGAACAGTGGCTTGGCGGCAGGTACGATCACGAGCCAAGGGTAGCGCCACGAACACTGACAGGTAACCCCACGTTCGGGTTGGTGGCGTGGCCGCGTTGTACGGTATCCTGCATGGGATGCGCGGGAGGCGTGGCTGATGCCACCGATCAGGCTATTGGTCGTCGACGACAACCAGGAGGTGATCAACACGATCACCCGCAAGCTCGCGACCGGGGGCATCGAGATCGACGTCTCGACCGAGCCCACGGCGATCGCGTCGAAGTTGCAGATGGGCAGCTCGCCGTGGGACGTCGTCTTGCTCGACGTCGAGATGCCTGGGATGAGCGGCGTCGCGTTGCTCCATCTGTTCAAGGAATCGGGATCGATGGCCTCGGTGGTGATGTTATCGGGCGACACCAGCGCCAACACTGCCGCGCTGTGCATGCGCGCCGGCGCATTCGATTACCTGACCAAGCCGTTCAAGCCTTCGGAGCTGGTGCCGATCGTCGAGTCCGCAGCGCGCTACTCGCGGATGCGACGCGAGCTGCTCGGCACTCGTGTCGCGGTGGGCGAGCTCACCGATTCGATCATGGTCGGCATGTCGCCTCAGATGCGCCAGGTCCGCTCGGCGATCGATCGGATCGCACCTCAGTCGGTTTCGGTGCTGATCCAAGGCGAATCGGGTACCGGCAAGGAGCTCGCGGCGTGGCTGCTCCACGATCGCAGCCTGCGGCGCGAGCGGCCGTTCGTGGTCGTCAATTGTGGTGCGATCCCCGAAACGCTGATCGACGGCGAGCTGTTCGGGCATGGCGATCGGCCCGGGAAGTTCGTAGCCGCCGACGGCGGCACGCTGGTGCTCGACGAGATCGCTGATCTTCCGCTCGCAATTCAGGCGCGTGTGCTCGGCGTGCTGCAGGACGGCGAGGTGCGCCCGATCGGCGCCACGTCGTCGCGTCGCGTCGACGTTCGGGTCACCGCGCTCACCAACACGGACCTCGACCTCGCTGTCGAGCGCAAGCGATTTCGCAAAGAGCTGTTGTATCGGTTGAACGTGGTGACGTTGGCGATTCCACCGCTCTCGCAGCGCATCGAGGACCTGCCGCTGCTCGCCGCCGCGTTTCTGCAGAAGCACGGCGGAGCCACGCCCCCAACGCTAGCGCCCGCCACGCTCGACGCGATGACCTCGTACCACTGGCCCGGAAACGTTCGCGAGCTCGAAAACGCGTTGATCCATGCGATCTCGTTGCGAACCGGCGACGTGATCGGAGTCGAATCACTCCCGCTCCAGGTGCGCAACAACATCAAGGGGGCGCGCCGGCTCGCGACCAGTGACATCCCGACCTTGACGCTGACCGAGGCCAAGCGGAAAGCCACCACCGAGTTCGAGCGCGACTACCTCGTCCAGATCATGCAGCGCGCCGAGGGCTCGGTCGCCGAGGGCGCCCGCATGTCAGGCATCGATCGCACCAACTTCCGCCGCCTGCTCCAGCGCCACGGCATCGACCCCGCCGAGTTCAAGCCAGCCGCGGAGTAAGACAAGGCGCCGAGGCCGCTTCGAGCTCAGCGCCCGAAACGCGAAGGGTCTCGCAAAGACAAAATGCCGGGCGAGGTTCCCCTCGCCCGGCTCACACCCAACCACGAGTGTTTCTTGAATCCACTCTGCACCAACAGGCGTGAAGGTCCGACATCGTGACGACATCGACCGACATCGCCGTGATCCTAGACACTTACCGGATCACCAGGCGGTCACGAACGCGACGCCCGAAGCCGTCGGAACGATCGCCCTCGTCGCTGACGGCTGCGTGAAGTACATGACAGCCGCGGTAACGACAAAAACCCCGGTCGCAGCGAACGACAGGTTCGCGCCCAGAGCACGCCGATCGCGAGATTGCCGTACGCGCTCGAACTCGCCGAGGGTGTGCTCCGAGCTATTCGCAGCGATGTCCTCCAGCTCCGATTGCGCGCTCTGAGCCGCCACCCCAAACCCAATGCCGACGCCTGCAGCCACGGCTGCCGGCACCAACCAGACCTTGTAGTTGCGCACCCACGGAACGTCTTCGGTGGGCGGGATCGCAGGCTCGACGTAACGCGCGATGTCGCTCGGCAGGATCACGCGAAGGTGATTGCCGAACTCGTCGAGCACGATGATGCGTTGGAGCGTGGCGGTATCGGAAACCGTGATCCGCACGCGTCGGTTGGCGGGCGGAGCGATGGGAGCCAACGGCGTACCGACATCGAGCGCAACCGACGCGACCATCGATAGCGGATCCGATTCGATCACGACCTCGAGAATCGTCGTCGAGATCCAGCGTGCCTTCGTCCGCAACCGACCATGCGCATCCATGTAGGCCTGTGCGGCCACGAACGGTTGACGCAACTTGGGTGCAACGGACTCGGGCAAGCTCGCCGATGGATCGAGCGCCAACCATCGCTTGTAAAACTGCTCGGCTAGATCCGGCTCGCCGAGCACGGTGGCGGTGCTCGCCGACAATCGATAGATCTCGACGACCTCCTCCGGTGTGCTGGTGCCTTGGCGGAGCGCCTCGACGAGCAACGGCCGAGCCTGGTCGTAGCGCACGCCGGCCAACGCCTCGCGCGCCTCGACGAGCTTCGCATTTTCGGCGCGCGCGCTGCGCACGTCGCCGGTCGCCGCCAGCGCGACGACCAGCAGCAAGAGCCACCCGCGCATCAACCCTTGACCCGTGAACAAGTGGATAGCGGTTGCGTCGTTACCATGACAGGGTGCCAGAGCTTACATGCTTGTCTGGCTCGATCCGAATCGAGAACGTACGTTGTCGACCATCCTTGAGCACGGCTCGGATCTGACGGCGCCCGGCGCGCACCTGGCGGTGATAGAGCGGGGTTTGATCGACGCGTTTACCGTCGATGTAGATCGTCGCGTAGGGGTTCGAGTCGACGCTGAAGAACCCAAACTTGGCAGGCTTGGTCGCGCGCGACGGGCGATCCTCGCGAGGCTCCGTCACGGTGGTGTCGGGCTCGAACGCGATCTCCGGGTCCTCGATCGCGTCGCTGCCATCGCCGTCGATCGTGCCGCTCGGCGCGTCGACGCCGGCATCGGCTACCGCGACGGCCGGGGATGGCTGCGCATCGGCCGCGACCGGAATGCGCGCCGCCATCGAGTCGCGATTGTCACCCGTGACGGACATCGCGATGGCGCCCACGACGCCGAGCAACACCACCGCGGCCACGAGCGCGGGCCAACGACGACGCCGCCGCGGCCGATCGATGCTGACCGATCCGTCGCGAAGGCCAATGGAGCGCGTGACGCTCGGCTCGGCCGCAGGGAACACGGGTTGGACGCGCTCGACCGGCTTCACGAATCCGAGGGCGGCGATTTGGCGCGACCGATCGGCGATCTTCGAGGCGAAGTTCTGACGCACCAGCGCGGCGACCTCAGCCGTCGAGAATGGGCCGCCAAAATGGCTCGCGGCCTCTCGTAGCCCATCGGCAAAAACCTTGATGCTCGGCGTGCGCTGGTCACGCTCTCGCTCGAGCGCATTCGCGATCACGGCGTCGAGGGCATCGCCGTATGCAGGATGATACGAGCTGACCTTGGGGACTGGCTCCTCCATGATCGCTTTCCAGATCAAGAAGTCGCTCTGGCGCAGGAACAACCGCTCTCCGGTCAGCGTCTCCCACAACACCACGCCCGCCGAAAATACGTCCACGCGAGCGTCGATCGGCTCGCCACGGATCTGCTCGGGCGGCATGTACGGCAGCTTGCCCTTGATCAAGCCGCTCTGGGTCTGGTCGGCATCGGTCACCACCTTCGAGACGCCGAAGTCGAGCAGCTTGCAGATCCCGTCGGTCGTGACGAACAGGTTGTGCGGCGAGATATCGCGATGAACGACCGGGGTCGGTGTTCCGAGCGCGTCGCGGAGCTCGTGTGCGTACAGCAAGCCATCACACGCCTGGCCGATCACACTCGCCGCGACGCGAACCATCATGATCGGATCACGCGGGATCGACAGCATCAGCTCGCCGAGCGCCGCGCCCTCGAGATATTCCATCGCGAGAAACAGCTCGCCGTTCGCCTCTCCGAGCTCGTAGACCTGACACACGTTGGGATGCGACAGCCGCGCAGCGATGCGGCCCTCGTTGAGGAACATCTCGACGAACCGCGGATCGGACGACAGATGCGGCAAGATCCGCTTGATCGCAACAAGCTTGGCGAACCCAGCGATGCCGACCAGTCGGCCCAAGAACAGCTCGGCCATTCCACCTCGGCCGAGCTCGGCGAGGAGCTCGTAGCGGCCGAACGTCCGGGGCTGGTGGGCCTGCACGTCCCGCGACGATAACACTGGGGACGTGGACGAATACCGCGCAGATCGCGGCCAACCGAAGGCTCTAACTTGCCATCACGATCTCGGCACGTTCGGCGAGCGCAAGCTTGGTGCCACCACCACCCGGCGCGCGGACCAGCAGCCGTGGCCCGGAAAGCCCGGCTTCGATGAGCGTTTTTCGGCAACGGCTGATCAACATGTTGATCTCCGGCCGGCTGACCGACGGATCGCGCGGCCACACGATCGACCGCACGACGTCATCGGGTACGAACTCGCCGGCGCGGAAGGGCTCCGGCGGGCGCAGCAACGCGATCAGCAGATCCAACTGGCGGTCGGCCATGTAGACCATGCGCTCACCATCGCCGATCGAAAACACCACACGACCGCCGCGCGGCAATACCTCGACGACGATCTTGACTGGCAGATCGTACATGCTCGCGACCGCGGTGGTCGCAGCGTAGTGGTGCGCCTCGTGCCGGACCACGAACTCTTCCTTGCGGTACACGATGTGCTCGTCGACCTGCAGCGGCTCCATCCCACCCGCTTCGATCTCGACACCGCCGCGGGTCGCCTTACCCGTTGTTACTTCGACGAACAGCTCGCGCTGTGCAACGTGAAATCGAAGCGCGCCCGCCGGCCAGCGCTTGACGATCAGATCGTCGGTATCGCCGCCACCGACGACGAATGGGCTGTGCACGATCCCGAAGCTGCCGCCCCGCGTTCGCTCGAGCCGGAACATCGGCATCGCCGAGGCATCGACCGATTGGGCATGCAGCTCGACGGTGAGTGACAACCCGGGAAGCGTGATCGTGTCACCGTTGGCGAGCTCGTGGACGCGATCGCTGGTCTTGCCGTTGACCTCGACAGGCGCGCGCCCGAGCGGGACGACCTCTGCTCCCGATGCGGTGAGCCGCACCAGCGCGTGCCGGCGGCTGACGCTCGGATCGTTGGCGACGATGTCGCAATCTGGCTGGCGGCCGATCAGCACGCCCTTGGCTCCTACGCGGCGCGATGGCCCATCGGCGACCACCAGGACACAGCGAAGACGAGCGGGAATCATCGCGCTCGTGGATGCTAGACCGGATCTGGGATTCACGCACCGATTCGACCAACTGACCTCGCGATGCCACGCTCGATCCGGTCGTCGCGTGCGTGGTAGCGTCGGGCGGTGCGATGGTCGCTCGTCATCCTCGCGATCACCTCGGCCTGCTTCTTCAGCGATCCGGCGCTGGATCGCACTCAGTTTCAATGCGACGACACCAGCCCGTGCCCAGATGGCCAGGCGTGTACGAATGGCGAGTGCACAGGAGGTGTCAGCACGAGCGATGGCGTGATGTGCGGCACAGAGGGTACATGCGGCGACCTCGAACAGTGCTGTAGCTATCTCGACGAGGAGTGCATCGACCTCGACGATGAGTGCTTCGGCAACGCGGCGGCGTGCGACGAGCCAAATGACTGCGGATCTGGCATGGCGTGTTGCCTGAACGTCGAGAACAGCACGGCGGCCTGCGGCCCGAATTCATGCGTGGAGCAGGTGTGCACGCTCGACGAACATTGCCCGTTCGGGCTGAGCTGCTGTTTCATAATCGATGCGCCGTGGGGTGTATGCGCCGACTGTTGAGCAGCTGAGGCGACCGGGCACGCTGGCGAGGTCGACCGCGTGATAACGTTCCCACATGCGCTGGTTCGTGATCCTGCTGATGGCGATCACGCAGGGATGCTTCTTCAGCGATCCCAGCCTCGAGGGCGCACAGTTTCAATGCGACGGTAGCCATCCCTGTCCCGGAACCCAGACCTGCACGGACGGACTGTGCACCGGCGGCATGAGCTCGGGCAACGGGATCGCCTGCGGCTCGGAATCGTGCGGCGATGGCGAGCAGTGCTGCTATGTCCCCGCGTCGGGCGGGTCTTGCATCACTGCAGGCGCCCAATGCGGAGGGTTTGGCGCCCGCTGCGACGGCCCCGATGACTGCGATGACGGCATGGTCTGTTGCAACGTCACCGGAGAAAATCGTACTCAGTGTGGTTATGACTCCGATGCGTTGTGCCAACAGCGCATCTGCACGATGGACGAAGAATGCGCTGACCAAGGCATGTCCTGCTGCTTCTTGTTTCAGACGCCATGGGGCGTTTGCGGCATCTGCTGAACGCCTCCCGTTGGTCAACCTCATTGTGATCCACTGCACATCAAGGGCGGTGAGTGCTCCGCGATCGAGGACTTGGGACCCGGTTCGTCGTCGAGGTTCAGTGAATCGACGCGGAGTTGGCCGATCGCCAGGTCGGCACAGCCCGTGAATCGAGACGGCTCCACATGAAACCGTTCGATGGCTGCGCGATCCGTGCACTGGCGTTGATGGTGGCGGCGTCCGGGGCGATCAGCTGTGGCGCCGACGGCAACCCCGATGGCAACGACAACGGGGTCGACGCAGGCGACAACGGCGACAACGGCAACAACCCGCCAGGCGGCGAGGAGTGCTCCGACGAGGCCAAGCTGGTCTACGTGGTCGATCAGAACGATCAGTTCTCTACCTTCGATCCGGCGACCAAGATGTTTCACACCATCGGCACCTTGGACTGCCCGGCGGAGAACGGCGCAACGCCGTTCTCGATGGGCATCGATCGGACGCCGACCGCCTGGGTCTTGTACGACTCCGGCGAGCTGTTCAAGGTCGACACCGCGACGGTGGCGTGCACCGCGACCAACTGGACCAGCCAACTCGGGCTCGAGCAGTTCGGCATGGGGTTCTCGACCGACACCGCGGGTGGAACAACGGACTCGTTGTTCATCGTCGGAGGTCCCGAGGGCCTGCAGCCGACGTCGGTGATGGCCACCCTCGATCTCAACACGATGACCGCAACGATGGCCGGAACGGTGCAGGGCAACCCGGAGCTGACCGGGACCGGCAGCGCCGAGCTATGGGGATGGTTTCCCGACGACAACGCGCCTCGCGTCGAGCACGTCAACAAGGCGACAGGCGCACCGGTGCAGACGTTCGCACTTCCCTCGCTCGCCGGCGAACCTCGGGCGTGGGCGTTCGCGTTCTGGGGCGGTGACTTCTGGATCTTCCTCAAGCGGTCCAACGAGGCATCGACCACGGTGCACCAGATCGACGGAACGACCGGCGAGGTGAAGGGCAGTACGCCCGCGCCAGGTCGATCGATCGTCGGCGCCGGCGTTTCGACGTGCGCACCGACCGTGATCTTCTGAGCTCGTTGACGGATCGAACCTCGAACCGTCACTGACTCTCGAGTAAGCCGACGAGCCGCGCGAGGCTGATCGGCTTCACCAGATGAGCATCGAAACCTGCCTGCATGCTGCGATCGCGATCCTGATCTTGGCCGTATCCGGTCAACGCGATCATCAGGCGCGGCCCGAACCCGCTCTCACGTAGACATCGGCCGAGCTCGTAGCCGTCCATCGCGGGAAGCCCGATGTCGAGAATCGCCGTATCCGGCCGGTAGTCATCCGCGACCTTCAACGCCTCCGCGGCATCGTGCGCGACCGCGACGTCGTGCCCCATCGTCTGCAGCATCTCGGAAAGCATGAACGCGGCGTCTTCGTTGTCGTCGACCACGAGGATCCGCCGCCCCGCATCGCGCTTTGCGACCGGCCCCGACCGGCCGACCAGCGACGCATCGTCCCCGGCGCGAGTAGCCGCGGGCAGCAGCACCTCGAACGTGCTGCCGCATCCGGGACCTTCGCTGGTCGCCGATACCGAGCCACCGTGAAGCTTGACGAGACTCCGTACGAGTGCGAGCCCGATCCCGAGCCCACCCTCACCACGGGAGGCATCACGATTGGCTCCTTGTTCGAACAGATCGAAGATTCTGGTGATCATCGTGGCGTCGATGCCGATGCCCGTGTCGCTGACCCCGACGCGAATAAAGTCGTCCACCGCGGCGGCCTCGATGCGAATCCGTCCATTCTCCGGCGTGTAACGCGCCGCGTTGGTGAGCAGATTGCAGAACACTTGTGCGAGCCGCGTCACGTCGGCATCGACGATGAGACCGGCGGGCACTTCGACGGTGACGTGATGGCGGCGCTGCTCGATCAGCGGACTGGCCATCTCGACTGCTTTACTGATCGCGTCCCGGATCGCGATCCGTTCGCGTTTGAGCTCGATCAAGCCGCGCGTGATCCGAGAGATGTCCAACAGATCATCTACCAAACGCGCCAAGTGGTTCACCTGGCGCTCGATGACCGCGTACTCCTTCGGCAGCTCGGTGCCTCGCAGCTTGACCAGCTCGAGCGCGGTCATGATCGGCGCGAGTGGATTGCGGAGCTCGTGGCCGAGCATCGCGAGGAACTCGTCCTTGGCGCGGCTCGCGGCCAGCGCCGCTTCAGCGAGCCGCCGCTGCTCGGTGATGTCGACGATCGCACCGACGATGTACGCGTATTCGCCGTGGTCGTCACGGATGATCTGGCCCTTGTCGAGCAACCAGCGAAGCGTGCCGTCGGGCAGCGTCACCCGGTATTCCAGCAAGAGGTCGGAGCCGTCGCGAAAGCTCCGCGCGACCGCCTCGCGCCAAGCAACCCGATCTTGCTCGTGGACGCGGGCTGCGAACGTTTCGAATACGTCGCCTTCGGGCGGGTACCCGAACAGCCGCCTCACGCCAGCGTCGTGTTGGACCTCGTTGGTCTTGATATTCCATAGATAGGTTCCGATATCAGCGGCTGCGCGCGCTGCGTCGAGCCGTTGCCGAGCGGCTTCAACCTGCGTCTGAGCGAGCACGCGATCGGTGACCTCGACGCCGATCGTCATCACGCCGTCGATCGAGGAGCCGTTAAGCACCACCGGCGCGTAGGTAACGTCCCAGTAACGCGTCGCTTGTTCGCCTCCGCCCCAGGTCCGCTCGGCGGCGACCTCGCGCTCGACGATCGTCTCCCCTGTCGACATCACACGCTGGAATCGTTCGATCCAGTCATTCGGCGCAGCCGGCCACATTTCTCGCAGCGTCGTGCCACGCTCATCATTCACCTTCAACGCCGCGGTGTTCTGAAACACGACCCGCAACTCGGGTCCTTGCCGCACGGTGATCACGGCCGGCACCTGCATCAGCAACGCATAGAGCTGCTCGACGTGCCGCGTGGCCGATCGTCTCGCCTCGGAAAGCGCGAGATGGGTGCGGACCCGGGCGATCAGCTCGCGCGCAGAAAATGGCTTGACCAGATAGTCGTCCGCACCGGCGCTGAGACCGTCGACGCGTGCCTCATCACCCGCCCGCGCTGACAACAGGATCACCGGAATATCGCGGAGTGCCGCGTCGCTGCGGATCTCGCGCAGCAGGCCGTAGCCGTCGAGCCCGGGCATCATGATGTCGCTGAGCACGAGGTCCGGCCGATAGTGCCGCGCACTTGCGAGCGCAGCGTCGCCGTCGGAGACCGAGACGACGCGCCAATGCTCCTCGAGCAGCCGGCGGACGTAATCCCGCATGTCGGTGTTGTCGTCGGCTAGCAAGATGTGCGGGCCCACGGGCTCTGCCGAGGTCGGGATGACCGGCGTCAGGCGCTGGGCTTCCGCAACGAACACGGTACGGGCGACTCCGGGCCGGGCGTCGCGCTTGGGCTGCATCGCGAGCGGGTCGTTCGCACTGCGCATCGGGATCTGAACGACGAATCGACTGCCTCGCCCCACCGTGCTGGCTACCTGCACCGAGCCACCGTGGAGCTTCGCGAGCTCCTGCACGAGCGCGAGCCCGATGCCCGAGCCTTCGTGCGTACGAGCAGCGGGATTCTCGACGCGATGAAATCGCTCGAACAACCTCGGCAGCTCGTGCTCGGGAATTCCAGTTCCGGTGTCCTCGACGATGAGCGCGACGTGATCCCCGGCGATCTCGAGCGCCAACCGGATGTGACCTTGCGGTGTGAACTTGAGCGCGTTGGACAGCAGGTTCAGGACGATCTTCTCCCACATCTCACGATCGACCAGGACCTCGCGAGGCAGTGGCGGCGTGTCCACCTCGAAACGCAACCCGGCCTTCTCGATCGCAGAGCGGAACGCACTCGCAACGTCCGCGGTGAACGCGGTCAGATCGACGGCCTCGAAGCTGACCTGCATCCGTCCCGCTTCGATCCGCGAGAAGTCGAGTAACGCGTTGACCAGCTTCAACAGCCGGAGCTCGTTACGATAGACGGTCTCCAGTGAGTTGCCGTACAGCGATCGCGTCGAGCTCGCGAGCGCGTCCTCGGTCGGACCGATCATCAACGTCAGCGGCGTCCTGAACTCGTGGCTGATGTTGCTGAAGAATGCGGTCTTGACTCGGTCGAGCTCTGCCAGCGCATCTGCTCGTCGCCGATCTTCCTCGGCGGCGAGCGCATTCTGAAGCGCCGTGCCCACCTGCCTCGCGACGAGCTCATAGAACGTCGTGTATTCGAGATCGAGCCGGCGTGTCGGGTTGACGCCTGCGACGAGCACGCCGAGCGGGCGGTGATGGCCCGGCGTCGAGATCGGTAGCGCGATCGCTTCGCAGACTCGCTGGCCAGCGAGTCCTCGTGGCACGACTTCGCTCTCTGGCACACTCACCATGGCGACCTGGCCGTCGGTGAACACCTTGCTAATTGGCCATGGTGAGCCATCGGCACGGCCATCGAGATGCACGTCTCGGGGACTCAGTTGGTCGTGTTCGGCTGGAATGCCGATCGCCTGCGCGAGCCGGGCGCGGCTACCACCGTCAGCCGCCAGGTAGATCAACGCGAATGGAATATCGTCGCTGTTCTTCGCGATCGTCGTCGCGGCCGTCGAGGCCGCAGTGACGAGCGTGCGCTCGGCCAACACCTTGGCCGCGAGCTCCGATAACGTACGAAGGCGGCGAGCGTTGAGGATCTTCGCGGTGACCTCGGTGTTCGGGCAGAATAGCCCACCGACGCTGCCATCCTCGACCTCGATCGGACTGTACGAGAACGAGTAGTAGACCTCCTCGAAGAACCCGCCACCGCGGTCCATGAACAGCTGTACGTCCTCCATGAACGGCGCTTGGCCAGCACGGAATACGCGATCGGCGAGCGGGCCACAGATGTCCCAAATCTCGCTCCACACCTCGCGGGCCGGGCGGCCGAGTGCCCACGGGTGCTTGGCGTGGCTGAGCACCTGGATGTAGGCGTCGTTGTAGAAGAACACCATGTCCGGTCCCCAGCCCAGCCACATCGGCATCTGCGCGTTGAGGATCAAACTGATCGACGTCTTCAAACTCTGCGGCCAGCTCTCGATCGGACCGAGCGACGTCGCCGCCCAATCGAAGGCGCGGATTCGTTCGCCCATTTCGCCGCCTTTGATAGCGGCGCTCATGTTCCGAGAACCAACATCGTTCGACTAACGAGCATCGGGGACAGCTGGTCGGCGTCAGACATGTAGCAACGTGCGCTCAAGCATCGTTTGGGCCGGCTGCGAGCGAGTCTCTACCATCCATCCGTGAGAGTTGGCGAGCTACGTAACCGTGGGCTCGGTTCTGAACCGTGCGCTCCGGCACACCGTGGCACACGCGCGCAGAGCTGGGCGCCGACCCCGGACGAGTGTTTACTAGCCCCTAAGCTAGGCAGTCGCTCTGCGCCGAGCGGATAGCATGGGGCGTGGCAGCGTCTGAAGTCCTTGGCGATCCCGTGGTTGCGCAGCTGTATGCGCGCGCCGTCCTCGCGGTTGCTCGCGCCGATCACGAGATCGGTCGCGACGAAGGAGCTCGGCTCGAGCGACGGATCAACACCCGGCTGGGCTGGGCGATCGGCCTCGAAACGCTGATGCTGGCGGATCCACTCGATTCCCGTGAGCTCGCACAACAGTTCTCAGATACCGCCGCTGGACCGTTTCGAACCGTCGCGATCGACAAACGAAAGCTGGCCTCGATGATCATTCAAGACGGCCTTGAGGTCTGCATGGCGAAAGGCCACGTAACCGATCGAGAGGCCCGCCAGCTGATCCGATTTGCGGTCGCACTTGGATGCACGACGGATCAGATCTTAGCGATCAGCCCAGACCTCGAGCCGTGGTTGTGACGCGCGCGTCGAGCAGGCGTTATCGCGCCGTGATCGTGTTCACGAGCTCGCCGCGGTTCGCCTTGCCCTTGCGCAGCGATTCCTCGAGATCGAGGCAAGAGCCGTCGACGACTAGTCGAACGTCCGAGATGGCTTCGCACGCGCGTACGAACGCTACGAAGCGGTCGTCTGACAGCGCTCGCGAAGCACGCGCTTGAGCACCTTGCCGGTCTCGTTGCGCGGCAGCTCGCTCGAGATCTGGATCGTCCTCGGGATCTTGTACTTCGCGAGGCCCTCGCGGCAGTGCTGCGTGATCGTGTCGACGTCGAGCTTGCTGCCCGCGCGCGGAACGACGAACGCCACCGCGCTCTCGCCCCACTCGTCGTGCGGCACGCCGATCACGGCGCACTCGAGCACGTCCGGATGTTCGGCGATCCGATCCTCGATCTCGCGCGGGTAGATGTTCACGCCGCCCGAGATGATCATGTCGATCTTGCGGCTCTCGAGGTAGATGTAGCCGTCGTCGTCGACGCGAGCGAGGTCACCGACGGAGAAGAAGCCGTCGTTCATCGACTGCTTGGTGGCCTTGTCGTTGTCGTGATAGCCGCCGATCAGCATGCGGTTGCGAACGTAGAGCTCGCCGATCCCGCCGTGCGGAACTTCATGGCCCTTGTCGTCGAGCAACTTGATCTTGTTGCCACGCAATGGCCGACCGATCGTGCCGATCCGGGTGTCGTGGTCCTCGGGACGGGCGAGCGTGACCAGACCGGTCTCGGTCGCACCGTAGAAGTTCCACAGGATGTTGCCGAACCGCTCCTGAAATTGCCGCGCGGTCGCCGGCGACAGCTGCGCCGCGCCGCTCGCGATCCACTTGAGCGACGACGTGTCGTACTTGTTCAGCACGTCATCGCCGAGCGAGAGGATCCGAGTCAGCATGGTCGGAACGAGGAATGCGCTGGTCAGCTTTTCGCGCTGGACCGCGGCGAGAAACTCCTCGGGCTCGAACTTCTCGGCGAAGAACGTGGTCGCACCGAGCACACTCATCATCGAGAAGAACCCGAACGCACCGCTGTGATACAGCGGACACACGATCGCGTGGCGCTCCTCGGAGGACATCCCGAGGTTGAGCATGAAGTCGATGATCGCTTCGAATCCGTTGTCGCGATACGACCGGCGCGCGCCCTTGGGCTTACCGGTGGTACCCGACGTGTAGATCATCAGGCCGCCGGCATCGCGCGAGGTCTTGCGCGGCAGCTTGATGCTCGCACCATCGCGAGTGAGGTCTTCGTAGCGGATGCTGTTGGCGTCTTCACCGCCGACGATCACCAGCTTCGGAAGCGTCTCCACCTGGGCGCGAGCATGAGCACCGCGCACGGCTTCCCCGAGGTGCGCGTGATAGATCAGCGCCGTCGGCTTGGAGTTCTCGATGATGTACGCGATCTCGGGCGCGGTCAGCCGATAACCAACCGGCACTGCGGTCGCGCCGATTCGCATGCACGCCTGCTGGGCGCACGCGTGCTCGATCGAGTTGGTGAGCACCATCGCGACGCGATCGCCCGCCGAGACACCTAGTCCGACGAGGCCGCCTGCGAGGCTCGCGATCTCGCGATCGAAGCCGCGCCAGTCGAGCCGGCGCGTCGAGTCGATCACCGCGAGCTTGTCCGGGCGAATCGCCGCATGGAGCTGGACCGCGGTGTGCGGACCGAGTCGGGTGCCGCGAATGGCGCGTGCAGCGGCCAGCGTGCCGGCCGGCGTGACGTCCTTGAGACCACCGGTGCGCTCGAAGAATTGCGCTGCGCTCGCCGAGCCGCTCGCGACCGCGCGGATCCGACGACGGACTCGATCGGTAATGCCGCGCTCGGGGTCGCGCTCGCGCTCTTTGAGCAGCCAATCGATGCCGGTTTCAACCGCGGCGCGAACTTGCTCGCGGAGCCGCTCGCACGCTGATTGAGTCACATCGCCTCGCTGTGTGGTGATCGGTTTTCCGAACTTGAAATACATACGCTCGGGATGCCACTTGCTCGGGACCGGCCACAAAATCTCGCGGCGGACGCCGACCTTGTCGAGGAAATCTGCAAATCGCGCGGTCAGATCATCCTTGTCGCGCCAGATCTCGAACGCGTCATCGACGCCGATCGCTGACACCGGAATGATCGTGCAGCCGTGCGATAGCGCGAGCCGCGTGAACCCCAACCGGTTGCCCCAGTCGAGGTTGTAGCGCTCGCCGCGGCGCTTCGCGACTTCGCGCGCGCCGCCGGGAAACACGAGAGGGCATTCGCCCTGTTCGAGCAATTGTGCGCAATTTTCAGGCGTCCCGTCGACCACGCCATAGAGCTCCGCGAGCATCCGCCAACCGGGAACCCGGAAATGGAGATGATCGCCCATGCCTCGCAGCACGATGCCGGTCTGGCGATGCAGCTCGGTCGTCAGGATCGGAACCTCGAAGATGCCGTAGAGCATGTGATTACCCACGAACATCAGTGGGCGCTCTGCCGGAATGTTCTCCAGTCCGTACAGCACCGGTGACGCGAGCCACCGGATCGGACTGTTCGCCAGCCGAGCCCACCACATGCTGCGGTCGGTCGGGCGTGGCGAGGGTTCGATGCGAGACGACTTGGACCTGATCGAACGCACCGACCCGGCTCCGACGGTACCGCCGGAGCTCGAGTCAGTACGCGATGGTGACGCTTCGTTGCGCACGATCGTTCGCTATGCCGCCAAGCGGAAGAACTGCTGGAGGCGGGTGGCGAGCATCGGGTCACCGCTGACCTTGAGCTTGCCCGAGAAGTACAGCTCCATGCCGGCCTGCGGCTCGGCCATCATGCGCTTGAAGTCCGAGTGATCGACTTCGATCGTGCACTGGGCGCTGTCGGTCGTGCCCGGCTTGCAGGTGGGCGGATCGCCCGAGAGGTCGACGACCCAGTCGCCGCCGCCTTCGCCCTGGATCCGGAACATGTAGACCGCGCCAACTTCCTTGGCCTTGGCCGGGTTCTTCTGGAGCCCGTTCGGGATCATCTCGTTGAACAGTTCACTCGCGCTGCTGGGGGTCTTCGCCATGTTGATTCTCCTGTTTCCTTCTTGCTTGCTTGCTTCTGGCCTCGGCGTTCGCCTACTCGACGATCTCCGCGACACTGTTATCGATCACGGTGGTCCCGTTCTGGGTCTCCACACGGATCAGATGCTTGTTGGGCGCGACCTTCCAGCCGCGTGTGATGAGCGTGTCACCAGGCAACACGTTGCCGGTGAACCGCGCTGAGAACAGCTTGAGCTTCGAGGGATCACCGCCGCACGCGTTGTGCAAGATCGCGCGACCCGCGTGACCGTACGTGCACAGGCCATGCAGGATCGGTCGCTCGAACCCGGCCATCTTCGCGATCCTCGGCGACGCATGGATCGGGTTGGTGTCACCGTTGAGCCGGAACAGCAGGTGCTGCTCGTTGCTCGTGCGCTCGCTGAACTCCCACGTCGGCTTCTCGCCGGCCGGGATCGCCGATGGCGACGTCTTCGGTCCGCGATCGCCACCGAACCCACCCTGCCCGCGCACGAAGATCGAGAACGTGTTGTCGAACACCGGCGTGCCGCCGTCTTTTTCATGCGTGGTCGTCTCGAGGATGACCAGCGCGCCGGTGCCCTTGTCGTAGATGTTGGCCACCTTGCCGGTGGTGACCAGCGTGCCCTTCGCCGGGATCGGCCGGTGCAGCTTGATGGTCTGCTCGCCGTGGACGACCATCAACAAATCGGTCTTGAGCCGCGCGGCGGTCTGCGCGAGCGCCTTGAACGCCGGCACCACCGCGAACGTCGGTAGCACCTTCGGCCCCTCGCCTTCATAGAGGAAGTCGAGCTCGTTGACCTTCGCGCCGGCACCCAGCGCGTAGACCACCACGTCACGCCACGAGTACGTGTACGTGATGGGATCGATGTCGCTGCCGATCAGGTCGAGGTTGATAGCCATGATGCGCTCCGTGGTGCTCGATCAGACGATCTTTGGGACGTTGCCGTTCGGCCATAGGATCTGCTTGGTCTCCTCGAGCGAGGCGACCGAGCGACCCGACAGCTTGACCATATTGACCGCGTCGTCGACCAGTTCGCCGTTCGACTTCGCCATCGTGGTGCAGTCCGGGCGGTAGAAGTTGTCCTCGAGGCCGCAGCGAATATCGCCACCGAGCGTGAGCGCGGCCATCGCCAGCTGCCACTGCTCGCGCGAGATGCCGATCACCTTCCAGCGCGCGCCGGCGGGGACGTTGCTCGACTGGAACGCGAGGTGGCGCGCGGTGGCCGGGATGCCGCCGAGCACGCCCATGATCAGCGAGAAGTGATACGGCTTCTCGATCAGCCCCATCTCCTCGAGCACGACGTACGAGTGGAGATGGCCGGTGTCGAAGCACTCGAGCTCGGGCTTGGCGCCGACTTCGCGGATCGCCTTGGCGAACGCGATGATGTCGTCGAAGTGGTTGGTGAACACCGAGTTGAAGGCGAACACTTTCTTGTCCGACTTCCACTTCGCGTAGTTCATCGAGCCCATGTTGAGCGCGGCGATGTGCGG
>JBFXAI010000025.1:0-113364 GCA_050184455.1 Kofleriaceae bacterium
CCCGGTGCGCCGATCCCAGTTGCGCTTCTGCTCCATCGAATCGCACTCGTCCCATTCCTTGCCGAATTGGCCCTTGTTCCAGCGCTCTTCGATGTTGCGAAACAGCTCGACGCCGAGCTTGTACGGATTGAGTCGTCCCGGGGCGGTGGCCATCACGCCCGAGTTCGCATCGGCGTAATCGACGACCTCGGCCGCGGTCAGCGCCTTCTCGGTGAGGATCCGCGAGTGCCAGTACGAGGCCCAGCCCTCGTTCATGATCTTGGTCATCGCCTGCGGCGCGAAGTAGTAGGCCTCATCGCGAACGATCTCGAGCACGTCGCGCTGCCAATGATCGAGCGGTGCGTTCTCGATCAAGAACGCCATCACGTCGCGTTGCGGATGCTCGGGGAACTTCCGCTTGACCTTCTTGGCCGCGTCCTCTTTTTTCTTCTGCTGCTTTTCGAGGTACTCGGGTGGATTGATGAACGAATCCATGTAGCCCTTGGCGCGAAGCCGGCCGACCCGTTGGGTGTCGTCGTCCTCGAGCTCGTCGGGTAACGCGCCCTTGGTTTTGGGCGTACGCGCGATGTACGGCGACATCGGATCGATCAGGTTTTCGATCGATAGGCAGGTATCGATGAAGTCCTCGACGACATCCTGGCCATGGCGTGCCATGTGGCGGCGTACCCGCGCCGCGTGGTTCGCCATGCCATCGATCATCTTGCGGTTGGTCTTCGAGTAGAAGTAGTTGTTCTTGAAGAAGTCGACGTGGGCGCACACGTGCGCCATCACCAGCTTCTGGTCGACCAGCGAATTGCCCTCGAGTAAGTACGCGTAGGCGGGATTGGTGTTGATCACCATCTCGTAGATCTTCGACAGGCCCCACTCGTAGCTCTTCGAGAGCTGCTCGTAGTCCATGCCGAACCGCCAGTGCGGGTACCTCGTGGGGAACCCGCCGTACGCGGCGACCTCGTTCATCGTCTTGTAGTCGAGGACCTCGTAGAGGATCGGAAAGAAGTCGAGGCCGAACTTCTTGGCATGGCCCTCGACCTCTTCCTGGATGTCTCGCAGGTACGCGGGGAATCGCTTGATCGCGGTCATCGGCCTTTTCCGAGGAACTCCTTGATCGAGTCCATGATCGCGTCCTTGCCTTTGATCTCCGAGGTGACGACGCGCTCGTCCTCGTCGAAATGCTCGGTAAGATCCTTGATGAACTGCCCGGAGCCGTATGGCGATTCGACCTGGCCGTACGCAAACAGGTTCACGTACGGCAGCACATCTTTCTTGAGCAGCTCGACGCAGGTGTGCGTGTCGTCGACCGACCAGTTGTCTCCGTCGGAGAAGTGGAACGGATAGATGTTCCAAAGATCGGAGGGATACTCCTCGGCGATCATCTTCGCGCATAGCTTGTACGCGCTCGAGATCATCGTGCCGCCCGACTCGCGAGTCTTGAAGAAGGTGTCGTGGTCGACCTCCTTCGCCATCGCGTCGTGAATGATGTAGCGGCTGGTGATGCCGTGGTACTGCGACTTGAGCCAGGTATCGATCCAGAAGCTCTCGATCCGGACGATCTCCTTCTGCTCGTCGCCCATCGAGCCCGACACGTCCATCATGTAGATGATGACCGCGTTGCTCTGCGGTAGCGGCTCGGAGCGCCACGACCGATAGCGCTTGTCATCGCGGATCGGAACGATCACCGGGTTCTTGGCGTCGTAGGTCCCCATCGCGATCTGGCGGCGCATCGCTTGGCGATAGGTGCGGCGGAAGTGGCGGAGTGACTCGGGACCGGTGGTGCGAATCCCCGAGTACTTGTCCTTCCACGCGACGATCTTCTCGGTGCCCTTGGGTTGGATCCGCGGCAGCTCGAGCTCCTCACCCATGATCTCGGCGAGCTCTTGCAGCGAGATCTCGACGTCGAGCAGGTGATCGCCCGGGCGATCGCCGGCTTGCCCAGCGCCCGGCTTCTCCTCGCCGTCCTGGCCGAGCGAATCACCGACGTCGCCATCACCTTGACCCACCCCGCCCTGCTGCTTGTCACCGTGCTTGAAGTGCGGGATGTCGACGCTCGGTAGCGGAATCGCGACCGTGTCTTTGCCCTTCCTCGCGATCATCTCGCCCTGCGAGATGTACTTGCGGAGGTTCTGCTTGATCTTGCCGCGGATGATCTGCCGAAACCGCCCGTGATCGAGATCGATCTTTTGGCTCATCGCGACCTCCCCTCAGAAAGCGACATCGGAGACCTCGCCATGCTCGTTGATGAAGCAGAGACGGCCGCCGCGACGCTTGGTTCGCTGGACCATCTCGAGCAAGCCGAGCGCGCGCGATAGTACGCCGGTAGGGTCGTCCGTCTCGAGCTCGACGCACAGCTTCGCCAACAGCTCGGCCAACGTGTGGTTGAGCTCGACCGTGACGGCCCCTTTGCCCAGTGGGTCCATCAGGACTTCACGTCTCCGCGGGCAAAGATCGACGCGACGAAGTTCAGCACGTCGGTCGCCGAGACCTCGTCGTAGCCGAAGTTCTTGATCAGCCGCTGCTTGACCACGTCGATCTTCGCCTGGGTATCGCGATCGACGACGTTCGACACCAGCGAGGTCAGCTTGATCGAATCCTTCTGGTCCTCGAACAGCTTGGCCTCGAGCGCCTTGTGGAGCCGCTCGTTGGTCTTGTAGTCGAACTGGCGGCCCTCGATCGCGAGCGCGCCGATGTAGTTCATGATCTCGCGGCGGAAGTCTTCCTTACGGCTCTCCGGGATATCGATCTTCTCTTCGATCGACCGCATCAGCCGCTCATCCGGTTCCTCGTCCTGACCGGTGTACGGGTTCTTGACCTTTTCCTTCTGGGTGTACGCCTTGATGTTGTCGATGTAGTTGGCGCACAGCTTCGAGATCATGTCCTCGTCGGCGCTGATCGCACGCTGGACCTCGTTCTTCACGATGTCCTCGTACTCCTGCTTGACCACCGACAGCATCTCGCCGAACCGCTTGCGCTGTTCGTCCGACGAGATCAGCGAGTGGTGCTTGAGCCCGCTCTCGAGCTCGTTGAGCACCATGAACGGGTTGATCGCGCCCTCGGCCTTGTCGCTGACCAGCGCGTTGGCGATCTTGTCCTGGATGTAGCGCGGCGAGATGCCGTCGAGACCTTCGCGCTGCGATTCTTTGCGCAGCTCCTTGATGTTGTCCTGGGTGAACCCGGGCAACGTCTTGCCGTCGTAGAGCTTCGCCTTCTGGATCAGAGATAGACTGTGCTTCTTGGGATCTTCGAGGCGCGTGAGCACCGCCCACAGCGCCGCGACGTATAGCGTGTGCGGCGCGACGTGCTTGCCGACGCGCTCGCTGGTGAAGTCCTTCTTGTAGATCTTCACCTCCTCGCTGACCTTGGTGATGTACGGGATGTCGACCTTGATCGTTCGGTCGCGGAGCGCCTCCATGAACTCGTTGTTGAGGAGCTTCTTGTACTCGGCCTCGTTGGTATGACCGATGATCACCTCGTCGATGTCGGTCTGCGCGAACTTCTTGGGCTTGATCTTGCGCTCCTGCGTCGCGCCGAGCAGGTCGTAGAGGAACGCGACGTCGAGCTTCAAGATCTCGACGAACTCGAGGATGCCGCGGTTGGCGATGTTGAACTCGCCGTCGAAGTTGAACGCGCGCGGATCCGAGTCCGAACCGAACGTCGCGATCTTGCGATAGTTGATGTCACCGGTGAGCTCGGTCGAGTCCTGGTTCTTCTCGTCCTTGGGCTGGAACGTACCGATGCCGATCCGATCCTGCTCCGACAACACGAGGCGGCGCACGCGCACGTGGCCCATCACCTTCTCGAAGTTGCCGCTGTAGTGGCGCATCAGCTCCTTGAAGATCAACCGGCACGCGGGATTGACGTCGCCTTCGATCTTCACGCGGTAGTCATCGTTGCCGAGCTTGAGCCGATTGATGGTCTGCTCGCGCCACTCGCGAGGAATCAGCCGCAGCGGCTCGTCGTGCATCGGCGAGTGAAAGATCTCCGAGCCACCGGCGTGCTCGGCGAGCTGACCGGGCAGCGTCCAGTAGTACGTGTAGAGCCCGCCATCGCTGGTACGCGAGTACTCCTCGAGCCCCTTCTTGAGCTGGCGCGCGATCGTCGATTTCGCGGAGCCGACCGGGCCGTGCAACAAAATGATACGGCGCTCGGTGCCATAACCCTGAGCCGCGCTCTTGAGCACGTTCATCAAGCGCATTAGCGCGACATCGAGACCGAACACCGCGTCGCGGCCACCGTGCGGCTCGTCTCGGAAGAACTTGTAGCGAACGAGCTTCTTCTTGTTATCGATGTATTCCTCGACGCCGTGCGACAGCACCATGTCGTACAGCCGCTGGTACGCGTTGCGCGTGACCTGTGGCGTGCGGCGAACCAACCCGAGGTAGTCCTCGAAGCTGCCCTCCCACGCTAGCTCTTTGTACGTCGTGTAGTTCTGCAGCTCGGCGATCGTTCCCACGAGGCTCATGGGATCGACCGTACCACACCATGCATCGACGCGGCGGTCGCTGCCCCGGGTCAGATCGTGCCCGCAATTTCACGCGATTTTGGCCAATTCTTCGTCGAGGATTTGGTCCGAGCCGCGGTGCGTCGGGCGGCTGCATCGACCCGCGGGCGCGGTGATCGGGCCGAGCTGGAGATCCGGTTTAGCGACGACGACGGGGCTGTTCGGTGACCGTGGCGTGATCCGCGCGACGCGATGTGCTGTAAGGGCACGTCATGAGGGGATCGCGAGATGGCTTGACCTTGGTCGCCGAGGGAACTATGCCTCCTCGCTGAGACGTGGCGGCTGGCGACGAGACGATGACGGCTTCGGACGTGCTGTTCAATCAGCGGGCGGGTGATCCACCTGGGTCCTCGCTCGCGATCGCGGGGTTCGGGATCGAAGCGACGCTCCGCCCGCCGCTCGGCATCGCCCAGCTCGCCGATGGTTTGCTCATCCTCGGGCCCCTCAACCTCGCCGAGGCGCGCGATCGCGGGTCCAAGAATGCGTTGTTGCAACCGGGCGTTGCCCCGACCTGCTCGCTCGAGCGCCGCGCTACCGCCGAGGGCGGCCTGGTAACGTATTCGAGCGGTCAGCGCGGGACCAGCCAGCTGGTGCTGGGCACCGGCATGCAGACCTACGACGACTTCCTGCAGCAATTGCGCGCTGCCGATCATCCGGCCGGCTGGCGAATCGTCGCGGACGATCATGAGATTCGCTGGCCCACCGGGTTTACGCTGCGGGTCGACTCGCGGCCGATGCAGGGCCGGCGCTACGAGCTCGTGCTCGGCATCTCGGCAGACAAGCGATTGTTCATCGAGGGGCCGATGCCGCCGAGTGACGTCCCGCGCCCGGAGCAGCTGATGACCGAGGGCCACGAGCTGGTCGGAGCCGGGTCGTTGTGCGGCGTCGTGCAAGCGATTCGCTGGATCGAGCTCGCCGAGCGAACGCGGCATTCACAGTGGGTGCAGCGCTGCTATTACATCCCAGTTGGCGTCAACGCGTGCTTCCTGGTGCACGCACGCGCACCGATGGACAGCGCGATCCCGATGTTCGCAGCTGCGGATCTCGTCGCGATGTCGTTCCGGCCGCGACTCGCCGAAGGAACGATTCCGCCGCCATTTGCGGGCGGGACGATCAACCGGTAGTCGCGGCTAGTTCACGACTGCGGATCCGACGCCATCACCGACAGCTGTTCTTCGTGATCGAGGATCAGCCGGACCTCACCGTCGACCGCGACGATCACGTCCTCGGCCGACGGGAACCACAAGTCGTCGAACCATGCCGCGAACAGTTCGAACGGGAGCGTGATCCCGAACCGATAGCTCGCCCACACGATCGCTACCAGCTGCTCGCCGGCAATGCTCGAGCTACGCAGCACCGCACGCACGCCTTCGTTGTCGAGATTCTCGAGCGCGTGGCAAGCGACGCAGCTGGCCGCGATTGCACGCCTGCCGAGGGCTTCCAGTTCATCGACTGACAGCTCGGCATATTTCCCAGCCAGCGCCGGGATCGCCGCTACGCGCGCTCGCAATGGGCTCGCCACAGCGCTCATACGCTCATCAACGCTGATACTTATCCACTGCCTTGGTGTGCTCGGCAAACGTCTTCGAGAACACGTGGCTGCGAGCGTCCTTCGCGACGAAATACAAGTAGTCGCTGCCGTCGGGCGCGAACACGGCTTCGATGGAGCGCCGGCCGGGGTTGGCGATCGGACCGGGTGGCAGGCCGGCGTGTTGGTAGGTGTTGTAGAGATTGTCTCGATCGTCGAGTTGCGCGCGATGGAGGCGGTCGCAGCCCAACGGCTTGGGCGGCACTGCCTTGCGGCATGGCTCGTGCCACGCCTCGCACGCGGCGGACCGCGGCATCGCGACCATGCAGCCGTAGCGAATCGTCGGATCGGTCTCGAGCCGCCGAGACTTGAAGCTCGAGAACGTGAGTCGGTTGATGAACACCTGCGCGATCCGCGGCCGCTCGGCCGGATCGACAGCTTCCTTCTCGACGATCGACGCCATCGTCAGGATGTCGCGATCGGTCCAGCTCAGCTTGGCCTTGAGCTTGGCCGCTTCGCGCGAATATTTCGCGACGGTCTCGTTCCACACCTTCTGATGGCGCTCGATCAGGTGCTCGAGCACGTTGACCGGCTTCTCTCCGACCTGGAACTGATAGGTGTCCGGGAACAGATAGCCCTCGATGCTATCGCCGGCAATCGCGTGCTTGGCCAAGAAGTCCTTATCGCGGGCGAGCTTCTCCAGATCCGTGGCAGCGGCGATCGTCGGACACGGCGGCTTCAAGCCCTCGGGGCACGCGGTCGCGATCAGCTCGAAGAACTCGAGCATGTTCTTGCCCTCGGGAAGCGTGACCTTGATCGTCACCTCCTTGACACCCTTGACCAGGATCGCCAGCACCTCGCTTGGCGTCAGGTTGTCCTTGATCAAGTATTTGCCGGACTTCACGCGCTTGGTGTCGCCCTTCATCATGCCGTAGAGGCGAAACCACGAGGGCTTGGCGATCACGCCCTTCTCGGCGAGCACGGCCGCGACTTGGGGGAAGCTCGCGCCGCTCTTGATCTCGACCTCGACGTCGACCCCCGTACCTTCGTGCGGCTGGTCCGGATACGACAGCGCACGGCTGACCATCACCGCGATCACGATGCCGACGATCAGCAGCGAACCGAGCACTACGCCGAGCGCGCCGCGGAACGAACGTTTGGACATCGCGCCCGATTGTTACTTGGTGACGCGGTTGGCGTCGAGCCAACCCTGGAGGATGAGCACCGCCGCCTGCTGATCGATCACTTCGCGGCGCCGCGCACGCGATACGTCGGCTTCGATCAACACCCGTTCGGCTTGTGCCGTCGTGAACCGTTCGTCCTGCTCGTGAAACGCGACGGCCGCGATCGCGGCCTTCAGCGCGTCGATCAGTAGTTGAACTCGGCGCGCCCGATGGCCGACCCGCCCCGACAGCTCGTATGGCATGCCGATGACAATGTCGGTGATGCTGTGCTCTCGGCACAGATCTGCAACCGTATTCGCATCGCCGAGATTGCCGCGACGTGCGAGCACGGTGAGCGGATGCGCCGCCATTCCGATCTCATCGCTGAGCGCGACTCCGATCGTTTTGCTCCCGACATCCAGCCCGAGTGCGCGCATCGAGAGCCTTGCTACGCGAGCTCATCGGGTTTGTCGATGGCTGGGCCCGGCTCTCGCGCCCTCGTGGGTCCGGCTCGGCTCGGCTCTCGCGTCCTCCTGGACGTAGTCGTGGTCATGGTCGTCGACTTTGACGTGAACGGCGACATGGACGTCGTCGGCGTCGTTGACGCAAAGCATCCCGCGCCAACGGTGGCGACCACGTTCACGTTGCCGTCGCCGTCAACGTAGACGACCACGACTACGACGCCAGCGAGGCCCGAGGCCGGATCGCCCGAGGCTCAAGCTGCATCGAATGAGCTCGTTGATGCACAAGCCGAAAAAATAAAGGCCCTCCAAGGGGGGGCCAAGGAGGGCCTGGGCGCAGAGGCGCAGAGCTACTTGTTGCCTCAGGTGGTGGGGGAGACCAACGGGATGAGGGGGAGGGAACCGCTGATCATCCACCGAGTCGAAACGTTGGCGCTGCGTCGCGCGTGTGAATCTTTAGTTGTCAGCCGAACCGGGAGATGAAGTGGGATATTCCCCACCGACGCTCTCCGCTGCGTCCGGTTGCAGAATCTATGAGCAGGTTCTGGGCCAGAATCTGCGACACGTCCAGTGGGATCTCACCAACGACGAAACAGGTAGTTAGCCTCAAACAATGGTTGGTTCGCTCACCAACCGCCGCTCAGCGTGGCCACTGAGCCTGTCACCATGGGTTCTCACAGTGGCCACTCGACTGGCCACTTGAGCGGTCTTCGTTGATGACCTCGATTCAATTGAGGAATTCGGTGAGGCTCACTTGGCGCCAACGGCAACAGCAGACGCCACGTGTCCTGGAACGCGATGCTGTAGGGTGCTCGACATGTCGGAGGACCCAGCACCGAAGCTCCAGGTGCAGATCGACGAAGACATCGCGCAGGGTGTCTACAGCAATCTCGTGCTGCTCAACCACACCGAAAACGAGTTCGTCCTGGACTTTGCGTTCATCCAGCCGAGCAACGGACGCGCGAAGGTCCGCGCTCGAGTGATCTCATCGCCCCGCCATACCAAGCGGCTTCTTCAAGCTCTGCAGAAGAACTTGGAGCGCTACGAGGAACGCTTCGGCACGATCGAGACCGGTACCGACGACGAGCCAGTGTTTCATTAAGGCGCACTCCCGCTGCTGGGGACAGCTAGCCCCGGTGAGGAGAATCGTCCCGGCGTGACCCACTGCGTGCGCCCTACACCAGCTGATGCTGCCGCTTGCGTCGATGTGCGGGGACGCGCCGGAGCGCCCAGTAAACGCCGCGTAAAGATGATCAGTTACGAGACCGCAGCCTCGGTGATCTCGAACGTCTTGCGATCGAGATCGAGCACGGAGATCGCTCCGAACGGGATCGCTTCGTTGCGTGCGCCATGACCGACCGGCGCGCCAACCGCGCTCGGTGTTCCGGTGGCGCGAAGTCGTTCGAGCACGGTCGCAAACGCGACTTCAGTGATATCGGGCTCGCCGACCATAGGTAGAGGATCCATGCAGCGCGTGAGGTCGCCGACCACCGCCGCGATGGGCTTGGCGAGCTCGCCGGTCAGCGCGAGCTGGGTCAGGTAGCGATCGAGCTCGTATGGCTTCTCGCCGATCTCTTCGAGCAAAGCGATCGCGCCTTCGAGTGGTACCTGCCACGGCGTGCCGACGAGCATCGACACCAACGTGAGATTTCCTGCGATCACCGGGCCGCGATACACGCCACGACCATGCACCTGGAGCTCCCACGGCCGGACGCCGGCGGGCCGTGGCTCGGTCAACAGCGCGACGAGGTGAGCGACGTCATCGTCCGGGAGATCTCCGAGCTGGACGATCAACGGGCCATGAATGCCGCGCACACCAGCGGCCCATGCCCACGACAGCAGCGCGGTCGCATCGGAGAACCCGACGATCGGCTTTGGATCGCGACGCACGAGCTCGGCGTCGAGCCGCGGCAGGATTCGCGTCAACCCGTAACCGCCGCGGGCCAGAATGATCGCGCGCACGTCGGGATCGCCTAGCATCGCGTTGAGCTCGGCAGCCCGGACTTCGTCTGGTGCGCTGAGATAGCGCGGTGTGCCCGCCGGCGCGGTCACGCTCGGCGCGAGCTTGATTCCGAACTCGGTGCCGAGCCTTGCGAGGCCCTGGCGCAGCCGATCCTGATTGACCGGTCCCGACGGCGCGGCGATTCCGATCGTCTGGCCCCGACGAAGCCGCGGTGGCGCGATCGGCCTCACGCGATCTCCCACGGTGGCGTCATCGCTTCTTGCGCCGCTTCTTGCTGTAGAAGCCGCCCGTCGGGCGGCGGTCGCGCGGCGGGCTAGTGGGATCCTGGCCGAGCGAGGGGATCGAGCCGCTGGCGCCCGGATCGATCGCGCTCGGATCGACGGCGTTCATCAACACGGTGCGACGATCGTCATCGACCACAACGGCTTGGGCGTCGCTAACGTCGTCGGGCTCGGGTGACACCGCGTCCATCACGGCGGTATCCGGCGCGACCGCCTCCGGATCCGGCGCCTCCATCACTTCGGTGCGACTCGACGAGTCGGGCGCGCGTTCGGGAGCGACGACCACGACCGACACCGGAACGATCGGCGGCGGGGTCGACGGCGTCGCCGGTGGCCGCGGCGGCGGCAGCGAGGTCATCGTGATCGGCGGCGACTTCGACGGCGAGGCTGGTCGCGGCGGCGGCAGTGGTGGAGGGGTCGACGGCGCACCGGTCCGCGGCGCATCGATGACCTCGCCCGATGGCGGTTGCGGCACGGTGTGGCTGCGCGGCCGCACCGTCATCGATCGAGTGCGACTCGGCGCTGGGGCGGTCTCCTCCGGGAGCGCGACGCGCGCCTTGAACCACACGACGGCCGGATCCGACGCGTCGGCGGCGAGCTTCGGCGCGACCGTCATCCCCGGAGGTTTGTCCGAGCCACCGACCTGCTCGTGGATCGACATCACCGTGGCTTCGAGCTCGATCCCGTCATCCGTGGTGATCCGGATACTAGTGCCGACCGGCATCGGCGTCGGCATCTCGAGGTAGCACGTGGTGGGGCGCACCTGCGTGAGCTTCACTCGCCGCGCGAGCGACATACCTCGATACGTGAGGTCCACGAAGCTCTCGATCATCTGGCCTCACGGTACCACGCGCATCGCGTTCCTGAGACACTGCGGCGGTGGGCCTGCTCGATCGATTGCGTCAACTGCGTGGCGCGCCGCCACCAGTCGACGACGTCGCCGCGCGCAGCCAGGCTCTGGTGATCCACGGCAACGAGTTCGGGTTCGATCCGTTCGGGATGTCGCGCGATTCGGTGAAGCTCGCGGCGCAAGTGTCGAGCTGGCTGTACCGGCACTACTTCCGCGCCAACGCATACGGCGTCGAGAACATTCCGCGCTCCGGACGCGCGCTGTTCGTCTCAAACCATTCCGGCCAGCTGCCGTTCGATGGCGTGGTGATCGCGGCGGCGACGTTCCTCGAGCCCGAGCAGCCGCGCGTCGTGCGCTCGATGGTCGAGTACTTCGTGCCGACCGTCCCGTTCGCTTCGTACTTGCTGGCGCGCTGGGGCCAGATCACCGGCACCCCTGAGAACTGTCGCCGCTTGCTGGCCTCGGAGGAGATCGTGTTGGTGTTCCCCGAGGGCGCCAAGGGCATCTCCAAGCCATTCTCGCAGCGTTATCAGCTCGCCGAGTTCGGCAAGGGGTTCATGCGGCTCGCGCTCGAGATGCAAGCGCCGATCATTCCGATCGCCGTGATCGGAGCCGAGGAACAAGCTCCCGCGTTCAACGTCAAACCCCTCGCCAAGCTGCTCGGCCTGCCGTCACTTCCGATCGTGCCCTACCCGCCATTCTTTCCGCTGGTCCCGCTTCCCGTGAAGTACCGGTTGTATTTCGGCGAGCCGATGACGTTCAGCGGAGATCCCGATGACGACGATGAGGTTCTCGACGAGAAAGTGAAACGCGTGCGCCACCGCATTCAATCGATGATTCACGTCGGCTTGCGCGAACGCGAGCACATCTTCTGGTGATTCCGTGACGAGCGCAGGCAACGGGCATCCTCGCAAGGTCGTGGTCACCGGGATCGCGGGTCGATTCGGCCGGATCGTCGCGCGCCGGCTGCATCACGATCTCGACTGGAAGATCGTCGGCCTCGATCGCCGGCCGATGCAGGGCCGCCCGAAAGACATCGAGCACTACCAGGTCGATCTGCGGTCCAAGAAGGCGCGCGACATCTTCCGCACCGGCGATGTCGCCGCGCTGATTCACCTCGGCGTGATGCACGATCCGCGAGCGACCTCGGCCGAGATCTATTCGTGGAACATCGCTGGCACCACCAAGCTGCTCGAGTACTGCCAGGCGTATCGCGTGCCCAAGGTCGTGCTGCTGTCGTCGGCAAACGTCTACGGACCGCGCCCGGATAATCCCCAGTTCCTCACCGAGGATGCCCCGTTACTCGCTGCCCAACGGTTCCCTCAGATGCGCGACCTCGTCGAGATCGATCACCTGGTCTCGACGTTTCTGTGGCGCGCGCAGGCGACCGAGACCGTCATCCTGCGCCCGGTCCACATCATCGGGCCGGTCCACAACGCACCCTCCAACTACCTACGGATCGAGCGACCACCGGTGCTGCTCGGATTCGATCCGATGGTTCAGCTGATCCATTACCAGGACATCGCCGAAGCGATCGTGGCGGCCCTCAAGCCGAACCGGCGCGGCATCTACAACGTCACCGGACCCGGTGAAGTGCCACTGTCTGCCGTGCTCAACGAGCTCGGTCGCGATCCGATCAAGATTCCTCATCCGCTCGCCAAGACCGTGCTGTCCGCGGCGTTCAAGCTGGGGATCTCGAGCTTCCCGGTCGCCGAGCTCGACTTCATCCGGTACGTCTGCATGGTCGATGGCCGGCGCGCCGTGGCCGAGCTCGGATTTCATCCCCAGTTCGGACTACGAGACACGATCCACGCGATCGACGAGCCCACCTAGAGGCGACGATCAAGCGGACAATCATCCGCCAGAGCGACATCGATTCGCGTGACGAACCGGCTGATTAACCAACAGCTTGCCCGCTCATGCCGTGGCACCGCGATACAGGGGGTGTGGCCGCCCGTTCACAGTCACACGGCTCGATTGGCGATGTCCTACATCAGCGACCAATGCGGAGATTGGCAACGATGAATCGAGGCGCGAAGTCAGATCGCGTGCGTTGGTGAATTCCCGGGCATTTTTGTCAGAGATTCGGCCGGGCGGTGGAAACTCCGCAGCCTCCGACGCAACAAGTCGGTGGATTGTTCAGACGTTCGATCCCTTTGCCCGAATGGCACGACCTCTGCTTTGGCCTTCGCTACCGCACGCCACAAAGGAAACCCCATGAAGACGCTCCACCCACTTCGCCTCGTCCTGCTAGTCACGGCAGCCTTCGCCATGTCCGGCTGTCAGCTCTACTTCGGTCACGATGATGATGACGACTGGGACGACGATGACGACCGTTGGTCGTATTGCGACGTCGATGGCTACTACGTGTGCTCGGGCGACGATTGCGAATGGCAGAGCTCGACCTGCCCTGACCTGGCGTGCACCAGCGACACCGACTGCGCGGCCGGCTGCTACTGCAGCGCGTCGGGCACGTGCGAAGAGGCGGGATTCTGCAGCAGCGATGATCAGTGTGCGGACGGGTTCCATTGCGACGAGACCCGCTCGTCGTGCGTGCCGGACGTTTGCTCGTCTGATGCCGAGTGCGACGCCGGCCAGTACTGCGACACGACCACCGGTGGCTGCAGCGCGAGCTGCACCTGCATGGACGACGCGGGTGCGCAGCAGCAGGGCTGGGCGTATTGCGATGAGGCGCGGTACACCTGCATGCCGGCCGACGCGGCTGGTACCTGCGGTGGCGTCTCGACCTGCAACATTGCGGCGCCCGGCTGCGCCGAAGGTGAAGTCCCGCTGATCCTCAACGGCTGCTACACCGGCGCATGCGAAGCGATCGCGAGCTGCGACGTGACTCCGACCTGCGAAGCGCTCTCGCACGAGAGCGACTGCCTCGCTCGTACCGGCACCTGCTCTGCGGTGTACACCGGGATCAACTGCACCAAGCCGAACGGCACCGCTTGCCACACCGGCGACAGCGACTGCACCTGCGAGTCGTTCCGGTTCAACTCGTGTGACGCGTCGAACGGCATGGCCCGCGTGTTCACCTCGAACGGCGCGACGTTCGAGATGAGTGGCGAAGCTTCGTACGCGCAGTAAGCGCGCTGAGCTTGCGGTAACGGGTCGCCTCACCGGCGGCCCGTTTCGCGTTTCGGCGACGCGATCCTGACGCGGCAAGGCGATCATCGCGCGTGCTGGTGCTCGCACGAAACAACTACAAATGGCTCGAACTAGTCGAAATCGTACGAGGCGACCTCGCCCGACAATCGCCGTGCAGGCCAAGTAGTCGAACCCGAGCGTTGGTACGCGCGGTAGGCTTGCGTGATGGGGTTCTCGTTCGCCGAGACGATGGCCGGGACGATCGAATGGGACGCCGAGCCGGGGGTCACGCACCCGTTCCGTTTCGAGGTGATCGCCGAGGCCGATTCGACCCGGACTCACTTCAAGGACGGACGGGCGACGCTGCGCGGCAAGGTCTATGCGCCGCCGCACGCCGACGGCGTGCCTGCCGAGGGAACCATCACGATCCGTCCGTTCGGCCAACGGTTCATCCGCTACGAGCTGTCGTTCGTCGGCGGCGACGGGAAAGCCTACGAGCTGGTCGGTCAAAAGGACATCCGATGGACTGCCCCGCTGACCACCTTCACCAACCTACCCGCCGAGATCGTCGACGACCATCACCGCCGCGTTGCGCGCTGCACGACCAGCTTTGACTTGAAGCACGATCTCGCGGGATTTCTGCGCAGTTTTCGGGTTCGCTAGCGGGTACTGGCGACGGCACTTTCCGGTCGTTCGGCTAGCAGGCATCCATGCCGAAGCATGGTAAGAGGCTGTTTCGCCCCCGGCTGGCTGAAACACCATGGGATTCTTTCAGAAAATCTTCGGCAGCAAGAATCAACGCGAGCTGAGGAAGCTCCAGCCGATCGTCGATCGGATCCACGGTCTCGAACCGACGATGAAGGCCAAGAGCGACGCCGAGCTCAAGGCGATGACCGCGGATTTCAAACAGCGGCTCGATCGCGGAGCGACGCTGGATGAAATCTTGCCGGAGGCATTCGCGGCGGTGCGCGAGGCCGGTGTCCGCGTCCTCGGAATGCGGCACTACGACGTCCAGATGATCGGCGGCATGGTGCTGCACGCGGGCAAGATCGCCGAGATGCGCACCGGTGAAGGCAAGACGCTGGTGGCGACGCTCCCCACGTACCTCAACGCGCTCACCGGCAAAGGCGTTCACGTCGTCACCGTCAACGACTATCTCGCCAAGCGCGACGCCGAGTGGATGGGTCGGTTGCACGGCTTCCTCGGGCTCACCACCGGCGTGATCGTTCACGGCCTCGACGATCTCGAGCGCCAGCAGAACTACAACTGCGACATCACCTACGGCCAGAACAACGAGTTCGGCTTCGACTACCTGCGCGACAACATGAAGACGTCGCCAGATCGCATGGTCCAGCGCGGCCTCAACTATGCGGTCGTCGACGAGGTCGACTCGATTCTGATCGACGAAGCGCGGACCCCGCTGATCATCTCCGGTTCGGGCGAAGAGTCCGCCGATCTCTACGTCAAGGTCGACCGGTTGATCCCGCGGCTCAAGCGCGAGGTCGACTATACCGTCGACGAAAAAGCGCACTCGGCGATGCTCACCGACGACGGCGTCGAGAAGATCGAGAAGCTGCTCGACGTCGACAACCTCTACGACGCTGGCAACATCCAGCTGGTCCATCACGTCAACCAGGCGCTGCGCGCCCACACCTTGTACAAGCGCAACGTCAACTACCTCGTCGAAGAAGGCAAGGTCGTGATCATCAGCGAGGACACCGGCCGCAAGATGCCCGGCCGGCGCTGGTCCGATGGTCTTCATCAAGCGATCGAGGCCAAGGAAGGCGTCACCGTCGAGGAGGAGAACCAGACCCTCGCGACCGTCACGTTCCAGAACTACTTCCGGCTCTACAAGAAGCTTTCCGGCATGACCGGTACCGCGGATACCGAAGCGCAGGAGCTCCACCAGATCTACAAGCTCGAGGTCAACGTCATCCCGACGAACAAGCCGATGGTTCGTCAGGATATGCCGGACCTCGTCTACAAGAACGAGGCTGGTAAGTTCCGTGCGGTCGTCAACGACGTGCTCGACTGCTACGAGCGCGGCCAGCCGGTACTGGTCGGTACGGTGTCGGTCGAGAAGTCCGAGGTCGTGGCCAATTTGCTCAAGGCCAAGAACATCCCGTTCAACGTCCTCAACGCCAAGCAGCACCAGCGCGAAGCATCGATCGTCGCGCAGGCCGGTCGCAAAGGCGCGATCACGATCGCGACCAACATGGCCGGCCGCGGCACCGACATCTTGCTCGGCGGCAACGCCGAGGCGATGGCGAAGGACGCGCTCGCCGAGGAAAAGGCGAAGCTCGCCGAGACCGCCGGTGACGCCGCGCCGCCCGAAGCGACCGACGGTACCGATCCATATCGCGGCGCGACCGAGCGCCACATGGATCCGGCCGAAGAGGACAAGCTCTACAAGGAGCTACTCGCGAAGTTCAAGGCGGAGTGCGATGCCGAGCGCAAAGAGGTGCTCGCCGCCGGTGGCCTGAAGATCGTCGGCACCGAGCGCCACGAGTCGCGCCGAATCGACAACCAGCTGCGCGGCCGCGCGGGACGCCAAGGCGATCCGGGGAGCTCGCGGTTCTACCTGTCGCTTCAGGATGATCTGCTGCGGATCTTCGGCCTCGACAAGATGACCGGGTTGATGGAGCGGCTCGGGCTCGAAGAGGACGTGCCGATCGAGTCGCCGATGGTGACCCGATCGATCGAGGGCGCGCAGAAGAAGGTCGAAGGCCGCAACTTCGATCAGCGCAAGAACGTCCTCGAGTACGACGACGTGATGAACCAGCAGCGCAAGACGATCTACGCGCTGCGCCGGCAGGTACTCGACGGTCGTTACCACCGCGAGCCCACCGAGGAGGAGGCCGCGAGCGGCATCACGCCCGAGCCGGTCACCACGAGCGGCGACTGGAGCGTCGAATCACTGCGCCCCGATCTCACGACCAAGCTGACCGAGATGATCGAGGTCATCCGGACGAAGGTGGCCGAGCGCGACGCGCAGGTCGCAATGGGGGCAGCCGCGGTCGATACCCGACCTGGGTGGCGGATCCTGCGCGCCGAGCTGTGGCGCCAGTTCGGATCGCTGCTCGATCTCGAGAAGCGCTACGACCAACCGCTCAAAGAGCTGGTCGATTGGTGCGTCGAGCAGATCGCCGCGTCGCTGGTGCAGCAGCGCGAGCGACTGTACGACCTCTCGGATGCACGAATGGCCGCGGTGATCGAGCAAGTACTGACGGCCGAGAAGAACGAGGACGAGTGGGATTGGGACGAGCTCGAGGACGCGCTCGGCGAGCAGTTCAACACCCAGTTCGACATCAGCCCTGGAACTCTCGATGAGGTTGCCGGTCAGGCGTGGCCCGAGATCGAGAACCGGCTCAAGGAGCGCGAGACCGAGCTCGGCCGGTCGTGGCTGATGTACTTCCAGCGTCACTTCACGCTCGAGGAGATCGACCAGCAATGGATCGAGCACCTAAAGACGATGGATGCGCTCCGCGAGGGCATCGGGCTCCAGGGCTACGGCCAGAAGGATCCCAAGAAGGAATACAAGCGGATCGGCTTCGACATGTTTGCCGAGATGATGGGCCGCATCCAGTCGAACGCGGTGTCGAAGATCTTCCGCGTTCAGATCCAGCCCGCGCAGGAGTCGGTGCCGGCGGTGCAGGAGAAGTCGCGGCAGATGGAAGAGCACGGCGCGGCCAACAAGTCGGAAGACGAGGGCGCCGTGCAGGATCCGACGGCGCGTGCCCGGCGGCCGTCTCGCGGTGGTGCTGCAGCGCGGACCGGAGATGGCGATGCGAAGCAAGAACCGACGCGTCGCGAGCGCCCCAAGGTTGGCCGCAACGACCCATGTCCGTGTGGGTCTGGCAAGAAGTACAAGAAGTGTCACGGCAAGGACGAAGAAGCCGCGGCGCAAGATTGAGCGCACCGGCTCCGACCTCCAGCGCCATCGCGATCACCTAGCGCGTCGCGTTAGCTGAATCGCGGATGAATCGCGGGTGCAGAACATTGACGCTCCTAGAGCGTTGGGACGATGCTTATTCAACATGCGCATCGGCGTCCCGAAAGAGATCAAGACTCAAGAGTTTCGCGTCGGCATGACCCCTGCCGGCGTTGCGATCCTCACCGCGAGAGGTCACACGGTGCTGGTCGAACAAGGTGCAGGGGTGGGCTCGTCGATCACCGACGAGGCGTACATCAAAGCCGGCGCGAAGATCGTCGCCAGCCGTGAAGAGGTGTGGGGATCGGCGGATATGGTGGTGAAGGTCAAAGAACCGATCGCCCCCGAGTTCGCGCTGATGCGCAAAGACTTGCTGCTATTCACCTACCTTCACCTCGCCGCCGCCCACGAGCTCGGTAAAGAGCTGCTGAACCGCGGCGTCAATGGCGTCGCCTACGAGACCATCGAGCCGACCCCGGGCGAGCTGCCGCTGCTGACCCCGATGAGCGCGGTCGCCGGCCGCATGGCGGTCCAAGCTGGCGCGACCTACCTCGAGCGCGAGCGCGGAGGTAAGGGCGTGTTGCTCGGCGGCGTGCCCGGCGTGAAGCGCGGCCGCGTCTCGATCATCGGCGGCGGCGTGGTCGGAGCCAATGCCGCGAAGATCGCCGTCGGCATGGGTGCCAACGTCACCGTGCTCGACGTCAACCTCAACACGCTGGCCTACCTCGACGATGTTTACGTCGGCCGGATCTCGACGCAATACTCGGATCCGCTCAGCATCGAGCGCGCCGTGCTCGAGAGCGATCTCGTGATCGGCGCGGTGCTGATCGCCGGCGCCCGTGCACCGCGGCTGGTCACCGAGAAGATGGTGAAGGACATGGAGCCGGGCTCGGTGATCGTCGACGTGTCGATCGATCAGGGCGGTTGCGTCGAGACCGCACGACCGACCACCCACGACAACCCGACCTACCTCGTCCACGACGTGATCCACTACGGCGTCGCGAACATGCCGGGCGCGGTGCCGCGGACGTCGACGTACGCGCTGACCAACGCGACGATTCGCTACGTCGTGAAGCTGGCCGATCTCGGTCTCGAAAAGGCGGTCGCGGACACCCCGCACATGGTGACGGGGATCAACACCTATCGTGGGTCCGTGCCCCATCCGGCGGTGGCCGAGGCCTTGGGGGTGCCGCATACCCCATTCAAGGGCTAGGTCAGTTCAAAATTCAGGTTCTGCTTCCGTATCTGCCGTTGAGCTGGTCCCGAACGAAGCGGAGCCCGAATGTGCCCCGCGTCACCCATCGGTGCCTGTGATCCCAGCTGGTTACATTTGGCACGCCGCGGCGAGCGCGATCTCTCGAGGTCGGGAACAATTGATGTGTGCGGTCCGGTACCCACAGCATGCTGGCAGCTAGAGAGAAGCGTGCGGAGTTCGAGCGGCAAGCGCTCGTCCACACCGACGCGCTATTTGGCGCCGCCTATCGCCTGACCCGCAACGCCCGCGACGCCGAGGACCTCGTTCAAGATTCACTGCTCCGCGCCTATCGATTCTGGGATTCGTTCGAGCAGGACTCCAACTGCAAAGCATGGCTGCTCCGGATCGTCACCAACACGTTTATCAACGAGTACCAGCGCAAGAAGCGAACGCGCGAAGTGCTCGACGCGGCCAGCGCCGAACAACACGCCACCGATGGCGTGCTGGTGCACGAAGACGCGCGCGATCGGCAAACGCCCGAACGAGCGCTGCTCGATCGCAGCGTATCCGACGATGTCCAACGCGCGCTCGATGCCCTCCCCGACGACTTCCGCACCGCGGTGGTGCTGTGTGACGTGCAGGGGCTGTCCTACAAAGAGATCGCGGAGATCATGGAGACGCCGGTCGGAACGGTGATGAGCCGACTGTTCCGTGGCCGCAAGCTGCTAGCCACCGCGCTCCGCGAGTTCGCGGCGCGCCACGGCTACGTTCGCGACGCCACCGCGTCACCCACAGCATCGGACGACAAGACGATCGATCTCGACAAGTACCGCGCTCAAAAACACGCTTCTAACAAACCAACGGGTTCGCAATGAGTCTGTGTCCGAGTATCGACACGCTTTCGATGGCATACCTCGACGACGAGCTAGCCGGCGAGGAGCGCCGTGAGCTCGAGTTGCACCTCGTAGAGTGCGCGAGCTGCCGCTCCCACCTCGACGCCGAGCGCTCCGAGCTCGCGATGCTGCGAAGTGCGCTCGTTCCCCCGCCGGCACCTGACCTGCTGAAGGCGAGGATCGCGCGCAGCCTCGACGACGAGGATCGCCGCGAGGCTTCCGAGGAACGCCGGCGCTGGACGCGCTGGTTGCTCCCTGGTTCGGCGATCACCGCCTCGGCCGCTGCGCTGATGTTGTTCCTCGGTGTCGCGATCCGTGCACCGAACATTCCTGCGAGTACGCCGGTCGCTTCCGAGGCGGTGGGCACCAAGACCCGCGCGCTACCGCTCGAGGTACAAGGCGCGAGCACGGGACCGTGGGTCCGCCAGCACTTCGCGCCGGTCGAACCGCCGCAGTTCATCGAGCCCGATGTTCAGTTGATCGGCGCGCGCGCGACCCCGATCAAGGGCCACGACGCTGTCGAGCTGCGTTACCTCGCCGCGGTGGGTGATAACCGCGTCGAGCTGCGGGTTCACCTGATCAATGACATCGGGCCCAGTGAGCTCAGCGGTGGCCAACCGGTCCAGTTTGGCCGGCTGACCCTGCACGTTCATGATGTCGAAGGCATTCCGGCGGTGTCGTATGTCGACGCAGACCACATCGGGTACCTGTTCAGCTCGCCTCGGTTGTCGACGGGTGAGCTGCTCCAGCTCGTGGCCGGGTCGGACTTGATCCGCCGGGCGCAACAACAGCTGCGCTGACTCGGGTATCATGCCCTTGGGGCATGAATCGACGCATCCTGTTGATCGACGACGATCCCGGGTTTCACGCGACCCTGACCGAGCAGCTGACTCGCTATCGGCTGGACATCATCGTCGAACCCAACGCCGATGAGGCGATCGGTCTGGCGACCAGCGAGCCGCCTGCGCTGATCATCATCGCGGTCGAGGAGCCCGAGAAGGTCGGGTTCAAGGTGTTCCAGCGCTGTCGGAAGTCGGCCGTGCTCGGCAAGATCCCGACGATCTTGGTCACCGCGACCGTCCCCGAGGACAGCTTTGCCAAGCATCGCGGGCTCAAGACCCATGCCGACGAATATCTCGACAAGCGCACGCTCACCAATCACGAGCTGGTGGGCAAGCTCGATAATCTGATCGGGCTCGAGGACTCCGCAGGCGACGAGATGGACATCCCGGTCGAGGTCGACGAGATCGCGCTCGCCGACGGCGACATGGTGCTCGAGGAGGAAGTCGCCGCCGAGGAGGTTTACGACGACGTGGCAGACCAGTCGATGACGTCGCTCCACGACGGCGGCGATGGATCGCTCGATAAGGAAACCGACGCGGCGTTCGCCGCGCTGCTCGGCGACGATGAACCGTCGATGCCGCCGGCTCCGGCGACTCGGCACACCGTGCCGACGATTCCACCGACGCTCGTCGCAGTGGAGCATCTCGAGGAATCGGCCGCCGGCATTCCGTTGCCCGTCGAGATCGAGGAGCCGGATGCTCCCGCCCCCGACGCCGAGCCGGCCATGCTCGACGCCGTCCCCGGCATCATCGAAGACGGTGGGCGGTCGGATGAGGAATCGAGCTTCGAATCGGCGAGCCGCGTGGCGGCGCGTCCGACCAACGGCAGCTCGATCCCGGTTGGCCTGGAATCGTCAGCCGCGATCGCCCTCGATGTCGATGATCTCCAACCGCTCGAAGAGGTGAGCGAGGACGAGAGCGCGATTCCCGAGCCCGTGCCGCATCCGATGTCGTCGGCGCCTGCGGCCGCGGCACCGGCGCCCGCGCCGGCACCTGTGCCGGTGGCACCTGCGCCGGTGGCACCTGCGCCGGTGGCACCGACGCCGGTCGTCGCGCGCAAGTCTCCGACGGTCGCACCGGCTGCCGCGGCGGCGGAACCACCCGCGGCTCCAGCCCCGGTCGTGGTTGCCGCCCCGATCGCTCCCGTGTCGTCTCCGGCCCGGGCGACCGCGCCTCCTCCGGCGATCCTGCGCGAACCGGCTCCTCCACGCGAACGCGTTGCAACCGTGCCGCCGACGGTCGTCGATCTCGGCCTCGATGCGATCGCGCAGGACGCCGATCGCGAGCAGTCAGGTGCGTTCGACCGACGCTCGCTGCGCAAGGTCGACGACCTCGAGCGTCAGATCACGCAACTCAAGTCCGAGCTCGAGCGCGCACGCGCCAAGGTCGACGCCGCAGCCAAAGGCGGCGGCCGCGAAAATCAGTTCCTCAACCTCCGCGAACAGCTGACCAACAAGGACAAAGAGCTACAGCGCCTGAAGGAGCAGCTCGCGGCGCGAGATCAAGACGTCGCGCGGGTTGGCGATCAACTTCGCGAGCTCGAACAGGGCCGCAAACCGCTCGAGACCAAGGTATCCGAGCTCGAGCAACGTGCCGCGACACTCGAGGCCAACGAACGTGAGCTGACGGCTGCGCTCGCGAAGGCGCAACAGGACGCCTCGCTGCAGCTATCGAACGCACAACAAGGCGCGAACGCGCAGGTCACGAAAGTCCAGGAGCAGCTCGCGGAAGCGCAACAACAGCTCGCGAGAGTTCAGGAGGATGCGTCGGCACAGCTGGCGAAGGCACACCAGGACGCCGCCGCCCAGCTCGCGAAAGCGCAACAGGACGCGGCTGCCCAGCTCGCGAAACAGCAGAAGGAAGCCGCCGCACGCGCACAGGCGGATCACGCAGCGCGGAGCCAGCTCGAGAGCGATCTGGCCAACGAGCGCGCCATGCGTACATCGAGCGCATCCGACGCCGAGGCCGCGCTCAAGACCGAGCGTGAACAGCTGATCGCGCGGCATCAAGCGGCACTCGATGAGGTACGCGCCGAGGCCGAGGCCGCGCGTGAAGTCGCCGTCGACGTGGTGTCGGCCGAGCTCAAGGAAGCGCTTGCGAAGCTCGCTGCCGCGGAGGACCGCGCGCGCGCGTCGATCGCCCAGCTCACCTCCGAGCGTGACGCTGCCGCGGGACGCGCCGAGCAACTCCAGCGCGACCACGCTGCCGCGATCGAGCGACTCGAGGCGGCTCATCACCGCGAGCTCGAGCAGTCGCGCACCGAGCTAGGCGGTCAGGTCGCGGTTGCCGCCGAGCAGCATGCCCACAAGACAGCCGCGTTGGCCGCCGAGATCGAGCAGCTGCGCAACGAACGAACGGCTGCTCGCGCTGCGAGCGAGCAGCTGGCGAAGAACGTCGCGGACCTGACGACCTCGCTCGCGCAACAGACCAAGCAGCATGAACAAGAGCTCGCCAAGCGTGAACGCGATCACGCAACGGCGCTCGAGCAGCGTGACGCTGCCACCGCGGTCAAGCTCGAAGATGCGCGGCTCGAAGCCGAGCAGCTGGCCGAGCAGCATGCGATGGAGAAGGCCGAAGCGGCCGCCGCTCACAAAACCGCGCTGGACACGCTAACCGCGCAGCACGCGAACGAGCTGGCCGCGCTTGGAGAGGACGCTCGACGGTCGTCGGCCGACCTCCAGCGCACGCTCGCCGAACAGCGCGCGGCTGCCGATCGGCTGGCGTCCGAGCTACAGCGGGCCGTGGTCGAGCACCGCGAAGCGTCGCAACGCACCGCCGACGCGCACGCGGCGCAGCTCGCCGAGCTCACCGAATCGCATCAGCAAGCCGCCAGCGAACGGCACGGCGAGCATACGGCGGAGATTCAGCGGCTCACCGCGGAACACCGCGCAGCCACCGAGCGGATGATCGCCGATCATCGCGCGGCCACCGAACGAATGATCGCCGATCATCACGCGGCGCTCGAACGTGCCTCCGAGCAGCACGGCGAAGAGATCGCGCAGCTGACCGCGGCCGCCGCGGGTGCCGACGAGGAGCACCGCGCCGCGATCGCCGAGGCCAATCGGCTCCGCGAGCACGATGCTGCTCGTGCGCACAGCGAACGCAGCGCGGCCGATGCGGCGCACGCCCAGGCGCTCGACGAGCTTCGCCAGCGCCACGACCAGGCGCTCGAACAGCTTCGCCAGCGATACGCTGGCGAGCGCGACCAAGCGGATCAGGCAAACGCACAGGCGCTCGCCGCTGCCCGCGATGACGCAGCCAAGGCACAAGCGGCAGCGGTCGCCGAGCGCGAAGCCGCCGACCAGGCACATGCGCAAGAGATCGCCGTCCAGCGCGGCCAGCACGAACGCGCGCTTGCCAATGCCAACGCCGAAGCGGCCAAGTCACTCGCGGCAGCCGAAGCGGAACGCGCCCGCGCGATCGCGGCCAAGGATGCGCAGCTTTCGACCGCCGCCACCGAACACGCTCGGCAGCTCAAGGAGCTGACCGAGGAGCGCGACGAGCTCCGGCGCGGTCTGTCGTCTGCGCGCGATGCTCACAAGCGCACCGAGGGCGAGCTGACCGCCGCGGTTCAAACGATCGCCGACCGCAATGCCGAGCTGCATGCGCACGCCCAGGCGATCGCCGAGCGCGATCAGCGGATCGCGGATCTCCGCAAGGAGATCGAAGCGATCGAAGGCGAGAACACGAAGTACCAAGAGCAGGTGCTGCTCGCGTACCAGAAGATCAAGACCGACGAAGCGATGGTTGCCCGCGCCAAGAAGGCGATGGCGATCGCGCTCACGGTTCTCGACGAACCCGGTCCGTCGAAGCCGAGCTGATCGGTTCGCTTGGCCGTGAGCTCCGAGGCGCGTGGCTGGCGAACCGTCACGCTCGTGCTCGCGATCGTCGCGATCTCCACCGGCGCGCCGTTCGCACGCTGGGCAGAGCCGGCGCCGCCGATCGCGATCGCCGCGCTTCGCGTCGCTGTTGCGGCGATCGGTCTATTGCTGATCGCGCAGCGCGAGCTCGCCAGCTTGACCCGCCTCGGCAACCGCGAGCGCATGCTGGTCGTGGCCTCGGGTGCGCTACTCGCGATCCACTTCGGATCGTGGATCGCATCGCTGTCGTTTACGTCGACGGCGGCGTCGGTCGCGCTGGTGTGCACCAATCCGATCTTCGCTGCCGTGTTCGGGCTCGCGCTCGGTGATCGGGTGAGCCGCCGCGAGATCGTCGGTATCATGATCGCCGCGGCCGGTTGCGCGGTGCTGGCTGGCGGCGATTGGAGCACGGGCGGCAATGCGCTGATCGGCGATGGGCTCGCGCTGATCGGCGCTGCGAGCGCGGCCGGGTACCTGGTGGTCGGGCGACGGTTGCGCAACGCGATGCCGCTCGCGCCGTATCTGGCCGCGGTCAACACGATCGCCGCGACGCTGCTGATCGCGGCCGCGATCGCCACCAGCGCATCGCTGGCCGGCCTGCCATCACACAGCTACATCGCCTCGGCCGGTGCCGCGATCGTCGCCTCCCTCGTCGGCCATGGCTTGCTTAACGCTGCGGTCCGCACCACGCCAACCCACCTCGTCGCGCTCGCGGTGCTCGGCGAGCCGATCGGCAGCTCGTTGATCACCTGGGCCGTGTTCGGCGAACAACCGCCCGCGCACGCCGCGCTCGGCGGCGCCGTCGTCCTCGCCGGGATCGCGATCGGATTCGTCCGCAGGTAGGAAGCCAGACGAATCGCGCCTCGGCGGCGTTACGCGTAGCTGGCGCGGGCGATCGGCGCGTCCCTGCCCTGCCGCCATAGCGCGCGTTCGATCGCGAGCAGCAACGGCCCGAACGTCGCGCGATCGAGGGCGGACACCAGGAAGCCGTCGCCATGGCGAGCGAGGTGATCGGCGTCGGCCGACTCGAGTTGGTCGGCCTTGTTCCACACCGCGATCCGCGGCTTCTCGCCGAGCCCGAGATCCGACAGGATCTGCTCGACCGCCCGGATCTGCTGATCGCGATCCGGATCGGACGCGTCGATCACGTGCAACAGCAGATCGGCATCGGACATCTCCTCGAGCGTCGCCCGGAACGCACGCGTGAGCTCCTCCGGAAGATCGCGGATGAATCCGACGGTGTCGGTGATCACGACCTCGCGCTCGTGCGGAAACCGCAACCGGCGGCTGATCGGATCGAGCGTCGCGAACAACTTATCGGCGGCGACCGCGTCGCCTTCGGTGAGCGAGTTGAGCAGCGTCGACTTGCCGGCGTTGGTGTAGCCGCAGATCGCGATGATCGGCACATCGCGGTTGGTGCGACGCTGGCGGCGCAGCCGGCGATCACCGGCGAGATCCTCGAGCCGCTTCTCGAGCAGGTTGATCCGTTCGCGCGCGCGCCGGCGATTGATCTCGAGCTTGGTCTCACCTGGCCCGCGGCCACCGATACCGGCCTGGCCGCCTGGTCCAGCGGTCAGCCGCGACATCATCGTGTTCTTCTCGACCAGCCGGGGCAGCGCATAACGCAGCTGCGCGAGCTCGACTTGGAGCTTGCCGTCTCGGCTCGACGCGTGCTGCGCGAAGATATCGAGAATCAACATCGTTCGATCGAGCACCTTGAGCTCGGTCGCATCACTGATCGCGCGCGCCTGGCCGGGCGTGAGGTCCGGATCGAAGATCACCAGCTCGGCGCCGAGCTGCATCGCGGTCACCAAGATCTCTTCGATCTTGCCGCGACCGACCAGGTACTTCGGATCGGCTTCGGCGCGACGCTGAACGAGCACGTCGAGCACGCGCACGCCGGCAGTGCGGCACAGCTCGCGGAGCTCCGCGATCCGCGCCTCCGAATCGCGCGCGCGGCCGAGCTGAACGTGAACGAGCAGCGCTCGATCCTTGCCGGCGTCGGTGGCAGCACCGCGCCGTACACGGCCGTAGTCGGCCTCGAGCTGAGTGATCAACTCGAGGAAATTGGTGTGCGGAGCTGTAGGCGACTCCGCCGGCAATTCGACCCACGGCCGGTCTGCAGGTCCATTCGCGGTCAGGTGGCCGAGATGAAGCTTACCTGGACGGCCCGAGGCGTCGACGGTGATCGCAGCAACCATGTCGAGCCGCAGCAGCGCGAGGTCGGTGAGATCATCTCGAGTGAGCGCCTCACCTCGCAGGTGCGTGTGCACCAACCGCAGGCCACGAAACCGGCCCTGGCCGCCGCGCAGACGGCCGACGTCCGGAAGCACGATCTTCGATGCGTCACCGACGAACACGTGCTGGATCGCGCCGCGGCGATCGATCAGCACTCCGACTTGGCGATGAATAGCTGCGCTGTGACTGGCAAGCTGGCTTGCCAATTCCGACGACACCACCTCTGTGGGCGCAACACGCCGACGGTACAACCGCTCCAGCGCCTTGATCTCGCTCGCCTTGAGGCCGGTGAGGTTGCCTGTGAGTTGTTCTTGCATTTTGGTGGCAGGTTTCTTTCAAAAATCGTGTCGATTCCGTGGGCAATCTACCCATTGCAGCGGGGTTTGCCACGGATATAGTGGCGGACGTGACTAAGAGATTCTTAGCCTTGGTCGCGCACCCCCAGGTGGAGGCACTGGGGGAAATCGCGGAGCTCTTGGGCGGGCTCGGGCTGCAAGTCGAGACTGCACGCTCGACGGTCGAAGCGCTCAACAAGCTCCGCTCGCAACCGGCCCACGTCATCGTCGGCTATCACGCAGCCGGCCGGTTCGACGGCGTCAGCATGCTCGAAGCCAGCGTGCTTCACGCGCCCGAGGCGCTGAGGATCGCGCTCGTATCGTCACCGGACGAAGCGGTCGAGCTCGACTATCGTCCCGCGCACGGCGGGATCGTGATCCGCTTGGTCGCCAAGCCTAGCGAACGTAGCCGGCTCGTCGCGTTGGTGGGCGAAGCGGTCAAGCTGCTCACGCTGGTCGAAGAGCAGCGCGAGCTCGTGCGCCGGCTGTCGCTCGATCAGAGCAAGCTGCAGCGGCGCGAGACCTTGCTCGACGTCGTCGTCAAAGAGCGAACCAAGGAGCTCGAGGAGAGCTACGAGAAGCTCAAGATCGCCAACCGCCAGGCGTTGTTCGGGCTCGCCGAAGCGATCGAAGCCAAGGACCCATATACGAAGGGTCACTGCGGACGCGTCGCGGCGTATTCGCTCGTGCTCGCCAAGGAAGCTGGGTATCCCGCCGATGGCCTCGAGACCCTCGAGTTCGGCGCATTTCTGCACGACATCGGCAAGATCGGCGTGAAGGATGCGGTGCTACTCAAGCCCGGCCCGCTCGACGAGCAAGAGTGGGCTCACATGCGCGAGCATCCCGTGAAGGGCTACGACATCGCGTCCAAGATCGAGATGCTCCACCCGATCATGTCGGCGGTGCGCAACCACCACGAGCGTTGGGACGGCACCGGTTATCCCGACAAGATGAAGGCCGAGGACATCCCGCTGGCGGCGCGGATCGTCGCGATCGCCGATGCCTACGACGCGATGTCGACCGATCGGCCATACAAGAAGGCGCTGCCGCTCGACGAGTGCGAAGCCGTGCTGCGCAAGACCGGCGGCAAGATGTACGACCCCGAGCTGATCGAAGTGTTCGTGACCCGAAAGCTCGGCGCGCTGTACCGCGAGGAATACGACAACATCCCGCTCGACGACGATCAGGCTGCATCGTCGTCGACCTGATCGCTAACGCATCGGGCGTGGACGTGGCGCAATTGACGACGAGTGACCACGCCCCGTTCACAGGTCGGCGTGGTCATCTCGCAATGTTCACCCGATCGGAATCCGGTATCCAACGGAGCGCGCGGCGATCAGCGTTTCCGCTTCGCGGCGGTCTTCGACACCGGGAGATCGCGGCGGGTCAGCTCACCGCCTTCGACCGCATAGGCCACGCCGCCGCGCTCGCTGTCCCATGGCAACACGATCGAATCGACGTCGTTGGCAGGTGTCTCGTTCCAGGTAGCTGCGGTCCAACCGACCGCAGGTTTGGGCTCGACGCGCAGCTCGGACGTTTTCTTTCCGGCGACGAGCTTCCAGTCCGCTTCGAGGAGGTTGGTTCCCATCTCCTTGCGGACCTCGATCTGCGCGAGCGGCGCAAGCTGACCGCCAGCGAACGTCCACAACATGAGCAGGTCGCGGTTGCCGCCATTGCCGTACTGGCGCACCACGGCCGCGATCACGTGATGCCCGCGGCCGAGCGCAAGTGGCTCGACCCGAATCACATCGGCGGCCCGTGCTGCCGGTAGCGAGACGAACGCGAACTGATCGGTGAGCACGCCGATCACCGTGCCACCCGCGATCAGCCGCTCTTTGCCGCGGCGCCCTGGATCGAGGTTCGCGAGTGTGTCGACCTTGATATCGGTCCGCCGCAACCGAACCGTGCGTAGAAAGTCATCGAGCAGATCCTTGCGGTCGCCGAGCTCGATCGTCGCCGCGAGCTCGAAGTCGAAGGTGTCGCCACCGACCGCGCGATCGGAATCATGAAACACGGTGCGAAGCTCGAGCGACGACGTGCCGCCCGACATCCCGGCAATCTGACTCGCTGGGATGCGAAGCTCGACGGAGAATCCCTTGGGCTGGAGTGAATCGGCGACCGCGACCTTGGCAGGCTTGGTGATCTTCGGTGGCGCCATCGCGTTGCCCGGAAGCACGCTGATCCGCAGCGGCGCTGCCCCCGCCGCGACCGAAATGTCGATCCGATCTTGGTGGCCCGCGCCGCGAACGCGGATCAACCGGTCATCGACAACGTTGAGCGAGACCGCTAGCGCTGCGCCATCCCACGAGCAGCGCAGCTCGAGCTGTCCTTCGGGAGCCGAGCCGACCCTCGCGAGCGCTGGATTGGGCCAATCGTCCAACATGCCGTCGATGGAAAGATCCGCCGTCGACAGATTGTCGCAGCGCACCGTCGTGGTGCCTGCCGTCGCTGCTGCCGTGCCCGCGAGCACGATCGCGAATCCGATCGCAAATGCGATCTCGGGCCGCCTCATGACTCCGAGGTTACGCGGCGAGCACCTGAGGATCCACGAGTTTGTGCTCGCGGGAATGCCAGCCGCAGCACGGTGGTTTGCACCTTGACGGGGCCGTTGACCGTACACACCCAGTAGCGCACGCCATGACGATCACCCTTCGCCGGCTGCTTACGAAGTTGACCGCGCTAGCGCTGACCGCGGCGCCCACGAGTGCGGCCGTGGCGTCGCCGCGTTCCGAATCGGTTGATCTCGACGTCGAGCTGGATGGGGATGCGCCAATCGATCGCGAGCACCTCGACCATGCCGACGCGGCAGCGGCATTAGGTCGCAGCTTGGCGCTCGCACTGACCCACGCTCGGCCGCTCACCTCGACGCGGCTTGCCACGACGTGGGCACTATCCGAGGACCCGATGCGACGGCTGGCGGTCGCACGGTCGCTCGAGTGGACGTTCCCGCTCGTCGGAGATGCGGTCGTCATCGACCACCTCGCCACCGACCCGGACCCGGAGATCCGGATTGCGGCCGCCCGGGCAGCATGGGCTCGCCGTGGCACCGGGGGCGATCCTGGCGTGCTGGACCGCCTGCGCGACGACCCCGATCCCGGGGTTCGTGACGTCGCGCTCCGCGCCTTCCGCAACAGCTGAATCGTCGGGCAACCGTTCGACGAAGCCGCTTCTCCTAGCCGTCCGGACAGGCTGGGTTCCCCACGGCCCCACTCGTCAATCCGCCGTGTTATAGGAGCAACGTGCTGGAAACCCTCGCCAAGGGATTCAAGGCCGCTCGCCAGCGGCTGACGGGTGTTGCAGAGCTCAGCGATGACGTGATCGAGGAGGCACTCCGGGATGTCCGGCTGTCCCTCCTCGAAGGCGATGTCGAGTTCCGCGTTGTTAAGCGATTCCTCGAGCGCGTCCGCGAAGCGGCACGCGGCAAAGAGGTCGAGCTAAAGGCGAAGAGCAAGGAGTACGGCACCAAGACGATCACTCCTGAGCAGGCGTTCATCGCGATCTGCCAGGACGAGCTCGTCAAGATGATGGGCCCCGTCGACACCGAGCTCCGGTGGGCGAAGAAGGGCCCGACAGGGATCATGGTGGTCGGCCTTCAGGGCTCGGGAAAAACCACCAGCGTCGGCAAGCTCGCCCGTTGGCTCGAGAAGACGCACAAGAAGAAGCCGCTGCTAGTGGCCGCGGACATCTATCGCCCGGCCGCGATCGAGCAGCTCAAGACACTCGGCCGTCAGCTCGACGTGCCGGTGTTCACGATCGCCGACAAAGACCCGGTGACGATCTGCCGCGAAGCAGCAGCCAAAGCAGCGCAAGAAGGCTGCGACGTCATCATCTATGACACCGCCGGTCGGCTCGCGATCGACGAGCCGTTGATGCAGGAGCTCGAGGACATCGACAAGGCGGCGACTCCCGCCAACATCTTCCTCGTGCTCGACGCGATGACCGGTCAAGACGCGGTCAACGTCGCCGATACGTTCAACAAGCGCCTCAATCTCGACGGCGTGATCATGACCAAGCTCGATGGCGACGCCCGCGGTGGCGCGGCGCTGTCGGTCAAGGAGATCACGGGCAAGCCGATCAAGTTCCTCGGTATCGGCGAGTCGCTCGACAAGCTCGAAGAGTTCAGGCCCGAGGGCCTCGCCTCGCGAATCCTCGGCATGGGCGACATCGTCGGCCTGGTTCGAGATTTCGAGCAGGTCGTCGACGCGGAGAAGGCGGAAGAAGACGCCATCCGCATGCTCAAGGGCAAGTTCGACATGCAGGACTTCCTCGAGCAGATCCGGCTGATCCAGAAGATGGGATCGCTGAAGGATCTGTTCGAGAAGCTGCCGTTCTTCAGCGGCGGACTGCCCGAAGGCGTCAACCTCGACGACCGCGAGCTGATCAAGATCGAAGCGATGATCTCGTCGATGACGTTCGAGGAGCGCGTCAACCCACAGGTGTTCGTCGCGACGACGTGGGAAGAGTTCATGTCGACCGCGGGCAAGAGCGCCAAGCGCCGCCGCGCCGACTTCGACGCTAGCCGCGTCAAGCGCGTCTCGAAGGGCTCCGGTCGCACCGAGATCGAGGTCAAAGAGCTGCTGCAGAAGTTCGCCCAGATGCGCCAGATGATGGTTCAGCTCGGCGCGTCGACCGGAATGATGGGCAAGATCCCCGGGCTCAAGCAGTTCTCGCAGATGAAGAAGCTTGCCAACATGGACATCAACGCGCTGATGGCGGCCGGCGGCGGTGAAGGCGGCGCGATGCCAGCGATGCCCGGAATGCCGGGGATGCCTGGCCTGCCGGGAATGCCCGGCAACATGCCCGGGATGCCGAAGGGCTACACGCCTCCGGGCACCAAGAGCTTGGTTGGCCAGCAGCGTGGAATCGATCGCCAGCGCGCGAAGGACAAGCGCAAGGCCGAGAAGGCCGCGCGCAAGAAGAACCGCCGCTAGGCGCGACAAGCGCCCGCGAGCGCGTCCAGAACCGGACGACGACGACGACGCGCAGCGGTTCGTGCGGCCCGACGCCCCGACGCCCCGACGCCCCCGTGATCCGTTCGTGCGGTGGGCGGAGCGCTCGCGATCGTCACAGAAAACTTCGTGTCGCAACCGTGCAGACTCACAGGGCCGTGTGGTGGCGACGTGGAGCACACCGGGCCGTGGCCTCCCACCGGTGTCGGCGGCTACGATCGAGACATGCGGAAACTCCTCTCTATCGTGATGGTCGTGGGCATGACGCTACCGGCCACGGGTTGCATCGTTCGGACGCGGTCGCACGGTCAGACGGTGAGCCGGGGCCGCTCGTGCCCGCCGGCGCATCACTGGAACGGCCACGGCTGCGTCCATAACGGCCGGCACAAGGGACATCACAAGCATCGCCACTAACGCGGGAGGGCCGGCTCGCTTCGGCGTCATGGAACGCGGCGATTTGCCGTTTCGCGGACCGTGGCGGTGACGTAGCCTGCCGGCCATGGCTTCAGGATCGCTGGTGGGTCCGTTCGTTGCGCTGCTCCTGCTTGGCATCGGGTACGCGGTCGCATTCACCCGTCGGGGCAGCGTCGCGAGCACGCGGATCGGGTCTCGACGCCTCGTGCTGACCTCCGCCGCGGACGCCGCGACGGTGTTCGACCGAATCTGCGGCGTCGGCTCGCCGTATCGCGTCGACGATTCCGATTCGCAGCGAGGGATCATCGTGCTGTCGTCGCCGGTATCCTTGTTCTCGTGGGGATTCTTCTACCCCATCGTGATCACCGCTGAGGGCGCGAGCACGCGGATCGAGGTCGGCATCGGGTCCAAGTTGTTCCAGCTCGGACCGGTGGTGACCCATGCGCACACCAAGTGCCAGCGAGCCATCGAGCAGGCGTTGTCGATTCCAATGGCGCGCGCGGTCTAGTGGCGCGACCGCCCAACTTCGATCTCGCGCGAGAGCTCGCGAAGCCCAACTTCACGCCGGGGCGAAGCGACGCGGCCGCGCTCGTCGAGCTCGTGATCAGCGGCGCGGAAGATGCCGCAGCGCGGGCGAGTGCTGCGTTGGCCGGGCTCGAGGCAACGGGCCGATCGGCGGTCGCGGCGCGATTCGATACCTCCGATGAAGCGGCACGCGCGCGCATGGTCAACGTGTTCAGCCTGCTCGCCCGGCGCGGCGATCCCGAGGCAACCACTCGCCTGCTCGAGCTGGTGGGTTCGCCGGCGTCGCGAGTACGACGAGCCGCGATCCTCGCGCTCGGCAAGCTCGGCGGCGACGCGGCGGCAGCCGTATTGACCGCTCGGTGGGATGCCGCCGACATCGCGCCGGATGAGCGCCGCGCGTTGACCGAGGCGCTCGGGAAGATCGGTGGTGAGCCAGCGCTGCAACGGCTGCGTATGCTCGAGCCCGGAGGCGATGCCGAGCTCGCACGGCGCCGCGACCGCGCATTGTTGATGGCCGATCGCTCCGCGAAGCGAGCCGAGCGATCCGCCATCGCGACCAACGTGCCCCCGCCACACCCGCTCGACGTGCGCTTGAGTTGCCGTGCTGGGCTCGCCGAGTTGCTGCATCGCGAGCTACAGACCGTCGAGCTCCGTAACGTCATCGCCGGGGCGCCCCGGATCGCCGCACACGACACCGTGGCAGTCCGGCTGGTCGGTCCGTGGGATGGCCTGTTCCGGTCGCGGCTGTGGGCCAGCGCTGCGATCTACGTTCCGTTTACATCGCAAGCCACCAGCGCCGACGAGCTCGCGTCTAGGATCACACGCATCCTCACCACCGGGACCGTGCCCGCGGTGTTTCGCGCATGGACGAACGGCGCGATTCGCTGGCGACTCGACCTCGCTCGCGGCCAGCGCAAGTCGCTGGTCTGGCGCGTCGCGCGCGATGTCACCGCCGCGGCTCCCGATCTGATCAACGATCCTACACAGACCACGTGGGACGTCGTGCTCGACCTCGACACGAGCAGCGTGGCGATCGTTCCGCGCCGCGCGCACGATCCACGATTCGACTATCGCGTAGCCGACGTCCCGGCGGCGTCGCACCCTACGGTGGCAGCCGCGCTCGCGTTCGTCGCCGAGGCACGCGCGCATGATCGCGTGTGGGATCCGTTCTGCGGATCGGGCGTCGAGCTGGTCGAACGAGCACGCCTGGGCCCCCTGCGATCGCTCATCGGCAGTGATCTGGCGGCGGAGGCGCTCGCGGCTGCGCGCAACAACCTCGCCGCCGCCGGGGTGCTCGCAGAGCTCGAGATCCGCGATGCCCGCGATCCGAGCGGCGATCCGGTAGACGCGATCATCACCAATCCACCGCTCGGTAGCCGCGTCCAACTCGACGCCGCGGAGCTACTGATCGCTGCCCTGCCCGCGTTTGCGCGGCGTCTCGCACCCGGTGGTCGCTTGGTATGGATCACACCAAACCACCGCAAGACGGGTCCGGTCGCCGAGCGCCTCGGCCTGACGCTGGCCCATGGGTATCCGGTCGATCTCGGTGGTGTGCGAGGCCGCGTCGAACGCTGGAACAAGCGGTAGGCTCGCGCGATGACAACCACACGGGCCGCCGTTCGCGCCTATGCGCGATATGTCGTGCCGATGACCGTGTTGTCAGTCCTAGCGTTCACGCCGTTGATCGCGATCGCAGTCGCGAGCGCGCCACCGCACAACCTCGCAGGTGCAACGGCCACGATCCGTATTGCTTGGCTGTTCGGTGCGGTCGCATGGATGCCGGTGCTCGCGCTGGTCGCAGCCGCAGCCCACGTGATTTCGTCGCCCGGCTCGCAGCTCGACGTGCTCCGCGGCGGTGGCGCAGTGCTGGTCAAGTCAGCGCCGGCATGTGGCGCGGCGATCGCGGCGATCGTGATCGGTGGCGCGGCGTTGGTCGTACCGGGCGTGATGTTGCTGGTGCTGTTCGCCACCACCGGCGCGACCGCGAGCGGCGAGCTGTCCGATCGATTGACGACAGGAGCAGCGATCGCGCGCACGCAGTGGCGATCGATCGCGATCGTGGTCGCGCTGACGCTCGTCGCCCAACTCGCCATCGTGTATCTGGCGCAACGGTTCGGCGCTCCACTCCCGTTGCCCAAGAAGCCAAACGTCCTGCAGCTCGCAGCCGTTCAGCGTTCGCTGTGGATCGCGATCGCTGGCCTGATCGTCACCGCGCCGATATCCGCGATAGCCCTCGCATGCATCCACGTCAATGCACGCCCTGCCAGTGCAGATTACTCGACGTCTGTCCAGCATCCCGGGTAGGTGAACCTGCGGCATTGCCCCAGGGCCCTACAGCAAGCCGCCGGGCGGTATACTCGCCGAATGCCGGAGGTGCCACCTGCCGCTCGCGCGCAGGTACCTGGGGTCGTTGTCGTTTGGACCGGTGCGTCCCCGACGATCCAGGCATTTCGCATCCCGAGCGACGGCCTCGTGCTTGGCCGTGAGCTGCTGCTCGAAACCACAGACGATCGGATTAGCCGCCAACACGCGCGCGTGTTGTGGCGCGACAACCGGTTCGTCGTCACGGATCTGGGCAGTCGAAACGGCACGTACGCCGGCGGCCAGGCGCTGATCGAGCGCGAGGTTACGGTGACCGCGCCATCCGTCGTCCGCACCGGCCGCACTGTCTCGGTGCTGATCGATGACATCCGGCGATTCGAAGGCGCGACCGTCACGATCGATCAAGACGCGATCATCGGTGCGAGCACCGCAGCGCTGTGGCACGAAGTTCACCGGGCGGCCGACGGAGGCGCCAACCTGCTGATCCTCGGCGAACAGGGCAGCGGCAAAGGCCGCATGGCTCGCGGTTATGCACGCCGCCGCAATCGCAGCGAAGCGGTCTACAATCCGACGATTCAAGCGGTGCCACTCGAGCGCGTCGCTGGTCCGAAGATCGAGACGTTGATCCTCGAACAGGTGGGCAAGCTCGGGCCGAACAACCTCGCGGCCCTCGGCAAGCTGCTCGACACGCGGTCTGATCTTCGCTTCGCGACTACTGCGGTCATGCAGCTCGAGCACCTCGGAATTCCGCCCGACGTCGCGCGCCGGCTGTCGGCGACGTCGATCATGGTGCCACCGCTCCGCGACCGTCCCGACGAGATGTCGTACCTCGTGCAAGAGGCCGTGCGGCTCGCCGAGCCCGGGCTCACGATTCACTCGACGCTGGTCGAAGCGTGTCTGTTGCGTCCGTGGCCCGGCAACTCGCGTGAGCTCGTCGCAGAGGTCAGCCGTACCGCGCACACCGTGGCCGCATCAGGCAAGAACAACATCCGCGGCGAAGATCTCGACAACGACGCCGGACATCTGATGGTCGGCGCGCCGACGCTGAACGCCGCGGCTCAGCCGACCGCAAGCGGGCGGATGCGCAAGCGCAGGCCATCGGCACGCTCGACCGAGTAGCCGAACGAGAACCTTAGTGCCCGTGTGCCCGCTCGGCGGCGGCCGCGATCGATTCTTCGTGCGGCAAGCCGCACTGATGGATCTCGATGGTCAGGTGCGCCACCGGCAACGCCGTAAGCACGGTGTCTCGGTAGTACGTGAGCTCGCGCGGCGACGACGTGACCAGCGAGACGATGCAGCTGCGGCGGCCCGGACCAAGCTCCCAGACATGGAGATCTGCGACTCGGACGTCATCGATCGCCTCGAGCTTCTGGCGAACGACTTGCTCGTGCCGCGGTGACGATACGACGTCGAGCAACTGCCCACTGGCCTGACGACACAGGCTGATCGCCCACCACGTGATCACCACGCCGCCGACCAAGCCCATCGCCTTATCGAGGAACCACAGCCCTCCCCACATGCCGAGCAACAGCGCGACGATCGCCATCAGCGAGGTCAGCGCGTCGGCGAGGATGTGGATGTATGCAGCGCGCATGTTGAAGTCGAGCGTGCCCGGCGCCGGTTTCGCGGGCTCGTGATCGTGGTGCTCGTGGCCGGGGCCGTGGCCATCGTGGGCGTGGCCATGGCCGTCGTGGCTGTGGCCGTGGTGGCCATGGCCGTAGTGATGGTTCTTGCTGAGCAGCGCCGCGGACACGACGTTGACCACGAACCCGAGCGCCGCCACCGGCAGCGCTTCGCCATAGTCGGGCACCTTGCGCTCGATCAGGTGCTCGATGCTCTCGACGCCCATCAGCAATGCCACCAGCGCCAGCAACACACCGCTGGTGTAGCCGGCGAGCGCGTAGACCTTGCCCGTGCCGAAACTGAACGCGTCGTTCCCCGACCGCGTACGCGCGTACCAATACGCGAGCAGGGTTAACCCCAACGCACCGACGTGAGCCCCCATGTGCCAGCCGTCAGCCGTGAGCGCCATCGAGTCGGTGAGCCAGCCAACCGTCAGCTCGCCGACCATCATCACCAACGCGAGCGCGACGACCCACTTGGTCCTGCGCTCGCCTCCACGGTTGATGTCGGCCTGGTCCTCGTGGTGGACGTGCTCCGACAACCCGTGGGGTTGGCTGTTGCGATCAGACGACGACATGGATGGTGGTGCTAGCCCGGATTATGCGCGGCGTCGAGCGACCCTCGCTGCCGACGTCACTTGCCTTCCATGGTGTGGCACTCCAGACAGCCGAACCCCTCGGGGTTGTCCTTGGTCATCTCGGGCTGCTTGAGCAGGCTCGCCATCGTTGGTTTCACCTTGGTGTTCATCCACTCAAGCGCCTCTGGCTTGAACTTGCTCATGTCCGAGAAGTTCAGCTTGGGCAGGTCCGGGTTGGGCATGTGGAACTCGCCCTTTTCGGCGCCGGGCCCGTGACAGGTCTTGCAGCCGAACTGCGCATACTTCTGCGGATCGTAGGCCTTGAAGATCTCGGCCATCGCCGGGACGACCTTCTCGTCCATGAATTGCGCGCGCTGATCGTGGTCGAGCTGATCGAACGGGACGTCGGGCAGCGCTGGCTTCGCCGCGTTGGCGGTCGTGGTCGTCGACGGCGACTTCGAGCCACAAGCGATCAGTGCGATGACGGCAACCACGAGGACGGCTTTCATGGCGCGCATACTCGCCGAGGCCCCCCGCTCGGGCAACGGCTAGTCGCTCAGAGCCCCGAAAAAGTCATTGAGCTCCAGCAGGATGTCGACATCCACGCCAACGAACTGAACCCCCATCCCGAGATCGCCGCCGGTCGAGCTCGCCGACGCGACCCAGCGGACCACGGCGCCCAGCTTGAACGGCTCATCGCGCGTTGGCAGGGTGATCTCGACGGTTAGCTGGGTCCCCGCTGGTGGCGGTTCGGGCGTCGCGATGAACGCACCACCGATACCGATGTTGCGGGTGTCGGCGGTGACCCACGCGGGCGCCACCGACGAGCAGAATCGGACGGTCATCACGCGACCGCGTCGCGGTTTGCCTCGGAAATGGTGACGTCGCTCGTGGCGCGGATCGTCCACGTCTCCAGAATAAACGATCCCGCGCGGTGCTCGCTGCCCGAGTTGTCCAGGTCTCAGGAACTTCGAGGGAAAACCGCGGGCGGAATCGCTTTACCCGCCGCGAGCAGAAAGGTAGCGTGCGCGCGTCTCGTGAAGGTTCATCTCATCGGTATCGGAGGCACCGGGATGGGTGCCGTCGCCGGTCTCCTCGTGGGTGCCGGGCACGAGGTGCGTGGCTCCGACGCTGCGGTCTACCCACCGATGAGCGATCAGCTCGCCGCCCTCGGCGTCCCGGTGATGCAGCCCTACAGCGAGCGCAACCTGGCGTGGGAACCCGATCTGGTGGTCGTGGGCAACGTCCACGGCAAGGACCACATCGAGGTCAAGGCCGCGCAGCAGGCGGGCATCACGCTGACCTCATTCCCCGCGGTGCTCGGCGAGCGGCTGATCGCCGACAAACACGCGATCGTGGTGACCGGTACGCATGGCAAGACCACCACGACGTCGGTCATCGCCCACATCCTTGCCGAAGCCGGGCGAGATCCATCGGTGTTCGTGGGCGGCGTCCCCGTGGCCCTCGGCCAAGGGTTTCGAACCGGTGCCGGCCCCGACTTCGTCATCGAGGGCGACGAGTACGACACCGCGTTCTTCGACAAGGGGCCCAAGTTCCTCCACTACCGCCCGCGCACGGTGATCCTGACGTCGATCGAGCTCGATCACGTCGACATCTTTCCGTCGCTCGATGCGATTCGCGACGTGTTCAAGAAGCTGGTCGCCTTGATCCCGAGCGATGGCGTGCTCGTGGTGTCGGCCGAGTCCGACGAGGCCGTCGCGGCGTCGCGTAACGCCGGTTGTCGTGTCGAGCAATACTGCGTGCTCGGCGACGACGGCGACACGTCACAAGATGCGGCGCCGCCGCCGGGCGTCACCTGGTGGGCGAGCCACCTCGAGGTGGGCAAGAGCGGCCGGGTTTCGTTCGACGTCTATCACCAGACACCCGCCGGCGCTCGCGAGCGCGTCGAGCGGTTCGAGACGCTGCTCGTCGGTCGCCATAACGTCGCCAACTGCGTCGCGGCGATCGCGGTGGCCCACGCGCGCGGCGTTTCGATCAAAGACATCCAGACCGGTCTCGCGAGCTTCGCGGGAGTTCGCCGCCGCCAGGAGCTGCGCGGCGTCGCCAGTGGCGTGGTCGTGCTCGACGACTACGCGCACCATCCCACCGCGGTTCGCGAGACGCTCAAGGCGCTCCGCAAGCGATTCCCGAAGCGGCGATTGATCGCGGTGTACGAGCCGCGCTCTGCAACCAGCCGGCGCAAGACGTTTCAAGCCGAGTTCGCCGATGCGTTTTCACAGGCCGATGAGGTGATCGTCGGCAAGCTGTTCGATCCAGGAAAGATCCCCGTCGAGGATCGGTTCGACCCCGAGCGGCTCGCGCTCGACCTTCACCGCGCCGGCACCAAGGCATCGTACGTCCAGGACGTCGACACGATCGTCAAGCAGCTCGCCCAGAGCGCGGCGCCGGGCGACGTGGTGTGCGTGTTGTCGTCGGGGAGCTTCGACGGAATTCACGACAAGCTACTCGATGAGATCGGCGATGCGATGCGCCCGGCCAAGCGCAGCGACATGCCGGCGGTTCGCGAGCTGCTGGCCAACATGGAGCTCGAAGAGCCCGCGCGCGACGAACAAGCGGGCAGCTTCTTCGTGTTGCGCAACGAGAAGGGCAGCGTCGGTTGTGTCGCGCTCGAGGTGCTCGGCGATGACGCGATCCTCCGAGCCCTCGCGGTCGATGCCGAATTCCGCGGCGCTGGCTACGGCTGGATGCTCGCAGACATGGCGGTCAGTCAGGCGCGCTATCGCGGGGTCCGCCGGATCTACCTGCTCACCGCGTCGGCGAGCGATTTCTTCGCGGCGAAGTTTGGATTCCGCGTCGTCGATCGTTCGACCCTGTCGAAACAGGTCGCGGCGAGCGAGACGTTCGTGCGCGGTACCAGCGCCAAGCTCGTCGCGATGCGCCTCGATCTGTGATGCCTGGGTCCAGGTGTGCGTGATGGACCGCGAGCTTCAACGGCTGCTCGATGCCGCGCGGGCCGCGGCGCATGCAGCGTCTGACCTGTTGCGAACGGCGCGACCATCAGAGGTTCGCAGCAAGACCGATCCGCGCGACCTGGTGACCGAATGGGATCTGCGCTCCGAGCAGGTGATCCGCGACGTGCTCGGTCAGCACGTGCCGGAGGTGCCAGTGCTCGGCGAAGAGGCCGGGTGGACCGGTGCAGATCGCACGTCCGATCTTCGGTGGGTCGTAGATCCGATCGACGGCACCGTGAACTTCGCGCATGGTCTACCGATCTGGTCGGTGTCGATCGCGGCGGAGCGCAACGGCCAAGCGATCGTCGGGGTGGTTTCGGCGCCTGCGCTCGGCTGGTGGTTCGAAGCCGCCAGCGGTCACGGCGCGTTTGGCAACGACGGCCTGCGGCTCGCGGTCAGCGCAACGCCCACGCTCCAGCGTGCATTGCTGGTCACCGGATTCCCCTACGATCGCGCGACGACACCCGACAACAACTTCGCCGAATGGGAACATTTTCAGCGCACCGCCGGAGCCTGCCGGCGCCTCGGCTGTGCGTCGATCGATCTTTGCCTAGTCGCCCGAGGTCGGATGGACGGGTATTGGGAACGCAAGCTAAAGCCTTGGGACATCTCGGCCGGCGCCCTGATCGTGGCCGAGGCCGGCGGAACCGTGACGAACACACACGGCGGCACGTTCAGGTCCGACTTGGGAGAGGTCGTGGCGTCGAACGGTGCTATTCATGAAGGGTTGATCAGGGAGCTCGGTCGCGTCCCGCGATCTCGTCACCCCTGAACACTCCCCACGATGATGCGGCTCGCTCTGTTCCTCGCGCTGTCATTGCAAGCGTCGCTGGTCGCAGCGCAGCCCGCGGAGAAACCTCCCGAACCAGCGCCAACACCACTGAAGCCCAAGAAACCGGCCAAGCACAAACCGGTCAAACAGACTCCGGTCGATCCATACGCCGAGGCCCCGGCCCCTGCGACTCCGCCCAAGAAGCCAGCGAAGCCGGTCCAGCTGGGCAAACAGAAGCCGCAAACCCCGGCGGATCCGTATGCAGCGCCCGTCGACGCGTCCGCGCCAGTTGACCCTTACCCAATTCCGGCGATTCCGGCGCGTGTCGGCATCGCCGATGTCACCGCCGTGCAGGGCTTACTCGCGGTGCAGCGGCTCGACGGTTGGTTACTGGTCGATCGCAACGGCGAGAACCCGATCGCGTCTCGCCTGGTCGCGCCCGAAGGCCATCCGCAGCGGCCGTGGTTCTATTTGATCCCGGCGCGTGGCGAGCCGATCGCGCTCGTCCACTCGTCGGAGCTGCGCAGCTTCGACCATCTCGCCGGCAAGAAGCTGACCTATCAGGGCTACCGCGAGCTCGAGAAGCAGCTGCGCGTGGTGCTCAAGGGCGTCCGGTCGGTAGCGGTCGAGTATTCGAGTCGCGCCGCGGTACCGAACGTGTCGTTCGTGGACGCCGGAACGATCGAGATGATCCGCGCCGCGGGTGTCACGGTGAAATCGTCGGATACGCTGGTGCAGTACACCAAGGCGATCTGGGGTGATGCCGGCCGCACTGCGCATTACATCGCCGCGCACCACCTCGCCGAGTTGCGCAAAGACGCGCTGGCGTTCGTCGCCAAGCAGATCAACGGCGGCGGTTCGATCACCGAGTACGACGTACAACAGCGACTCGTCCGCGGCCTGCAGATGCGGGGGCTGGTCGGAAGTCCACCGGTGGTGGCAGCGGGGGTGAACACCGCCGATCCGTATTACGTGCCGACCGCGGCAAAGGCCGCGCCGATTCGGCGTGGCGATCTGATCGTCATCTCGCTCGCGGCGAAGGTCGACAAGCCGGAGGGCATCTGGGCGGCGCAGACGTGGTGCGCCGTCGCCGACGCGACGGTCCCCGAGAACATCGCGCGCGCGTTTCAGACCGCGACGCTGGCGCGCGATCAAGCGCTCGCACTGATCGCGGAGCGCGCTCGCAAGAAGCGTCCGATCCGCGGCGCCGAGGTCGACGACGCGACTCGCGTGTTCATCAAGAAGGCAGGGCTCGGCGATCGGATCCTTCACCGAACCGGCCATTCACTCGACAACGATCTTCAAGGTGGCGGCGCCGACCTCGATAACTACGACGTGAAGGACACGCGGATCCTGACGCCGGGCACCGGCTTCACGATCGGCCCGGGCGTGTACTTCGCCGGCCAATTCGGCGTGCGCGCCGAGGTCTCGGTGTACTTCGCGCCGAGCGGTCCAGAGATCACGACGCAAGTCCAAGATGCGATCGAACCGTTGCTCAAGCCGTGATCTGACTGCGCTGATCCTCGCGGGAGGCCGCGCGACGCGACTCGGTGGCATCGACAAGCGCACGATCGTGATCGACGGCGCGACGATCTTCGATCGCCAGTGCGCGGTGCTACTCCCGCGCGTCGCGGAGATCATCATCTCCACCTCACGCGCCACATCCGGATATCGAACCGTTCAGGACGCGACCTCGGGTTTGGGACCGCTCGCGGGAGTCGCGGCAGGTCTTGCGGCTGCGACGACGCCGTGGCTGCTCGTCGTGGCGGGCGACATGCCGTTCATCACTGGCGCGTTGATCGACCGAATGGTCGAACGCGCCAGACCGGACATCGATGCGGTTGGCATTCGCATCGGCGATGCACCGGAGCCGTTGGTGTCGGTGCTGCATGTGTCGACGTGCCTCGCGGTGGTCGAGCGGCGAATTGCCGCAGGCCAACTCAAGGCCAGCGCGCTGTTAACCGACGCAGCGCTGCGCGTGTCATGGCTCGACGAGACCGATGTCCGCGCGATCGATCCGGAGCTGCGGGTGCTGCGGAATGTGAATACCCCAGACGACGTTCACTCGTAGGGGGCCTATTGATCCGCGCGGTTATCACCGCAGGTGACGCTGTCATCACCAGGGGTTTGCACTGCGCAGTGGATGCTGTATGTATGGCCCGTCGTGCGGATCGGCGAGCTCATGGTGGACCCGCCGGTCCTGTTGGCACCGATGGCGGCGGTGACCGATCTGCCATTCCGCACGGTGTGCGAAGAGTTCGGCGTTGGTCTGACGATCACCGAATTCCTATCGGCACACGCGCTCGCGGTCGGTGATCCGAAGACGTGCGGCAAGCTGACGGCGTCGCTCGATGGCCGGCGGTTTGGTGTCCAAATCTTCGGACGTGAGCCCGACGCGATGGCCGAGGCCGCAAAGATGGCGGTCGCGATCGGTGCATCGCTGGTCGACATCAACATGGGATGTCCGGCCAAGCGGGTGGTCGCCGGCGAGTGCGGATCTGCGCTGATGCGCGAGCCGCAGATCGCCCAGCAGCTGGTTCGCGTCGTCGTTGCCAACGTTCCGTCGACCGTGCCGGTCACGGTGAAGCATCGCGCGGGGTGGGATCAGGGCCATCGCAACGCACCCGAGTTCGCATGCGCGATGGTCGAGGCCGGCGCAAAGATGATCACGGTCCACGGCCGCACGCGAACCCAAGGGTTCTCCGGCAAGAGCGATCCGGACATCATTCGCATGGTGCGCGACGCCGTGCCGTCCCACATTCCGGTGGTCGGCAATGGCGACGTCATCGACGTCGAAGGTTACGTCCGATTGCGAGAGCACACCGGATGCGACGCGGTCATGATCGGCCGCGGCGCGCTCGGCAACCCGTGGCTGTTCGCCCGACTTCGCGAGGTCGCGCAGGGTCGTCCAGATCCGGGACCACCAGGACTCGACGAACGACTGGCGGTGTTCCGCCGTCACGTCGGATTGATCCAACAGCTCAAGCACGGCCCCCGCACGCTTCACGAGGTTCGCAAGGCCTGCGCGTGGTACGCACGCGGGCTCTACGGCTGCAACTCGCTGCGGCTCGCAGTTTGGGAAGCTCCGGATCTCGACACTGCACGGACGCTGGTCGAGGACTACTTCTTGCAGTTGATCGAGCGACAACGCCGGCTGGGGCTGTCTCCCGAAGGCGACCGCGCTGAAATGGATCGCGGGTTCGACGCCGCGAGCTCCGACAGCGGCGACAGCGGAACGCAAGCAGCATAGGGATACATGCTTCGGCCCCAGCTCAAAGCCAAGGACTTCCTCGTTGCCGAGAGTCCGGCGATGCGTGCGGTCGTGGCGGACGTCGAGCGGTTTGCCGAAGGTGATGCCCCGGTGTTGATTTGCGGCGAGCACGGCACGGGCCGCGAGCTGGTTGCGCGCGTGTTACACCAGCGCGGCCCTCGCGCCACCGGCAAGTTCGTGGCGGTCCGTCCGACGTTCGAGGATGCACCGGTCGCCAAGGGCCAGGAGCCCACCGACGATGCGTGCGAGCGTGCGCGGCGCGCATTGCGTTCGGCAACCGGCGGAACGCTGCTGGTCAAGGACATGAGCGATCTGTCGCGACCATCGCAACGGACGATCAAGCGCGCGATCCGCGACCGCTCCGCGGCGCGCGAAGCCGGCGACACGTTTGATGTCCACGTCGTCGCGACCGCAGATGTCGATGTCGATCATGCGGTCGATGCGTCGATCGTCTCGCGCGAGTTCTACGAGCTGTTCCGCGCCCGGCGGATCGAAGTACCACCACTGCGTGATCGGCTCGAGGACCTTCCGGTGCTGTTCGAGCGCTGGCTCAAGCACTACGCCGCCGAAATCGGTCGCGCGCAGCTCCGCGTGTCGACCCGAGTGCATCAACGACTGTGCGAATATCCGTGGCCCGGCAACGTCGCGGAGCTCAAGTCGCTCACGCGACGATTGGCGGTGCGCACCACGCGCGCGACGATCGAAGCAGGCGATGTCGACGAGATTCTCCCGAAGGTCGCCTCGCGGGTTCCGCTCGAGGACTTGGCGTTCGAAGACATGGTGAAGGCCAAGCTGGCGGGGTTGCTCGCGCGTGTCGACGGCTATCCGGTGCACGACCTCTACGACAAGGTGCTCGCCCGCGTGGAGCGTCCGTTGTTCGACCTGGTGCTCGCGCGAACGGGTGGCAATCAGGTCAAGGCGGCGGAGCTGCTGGGGTTGAATCGCAACACGTTGCGGAAGAAGCTGACTGATCTAGGAATCGGCCAGAAGAAGAAGCGCGCTGGCCGCGAAGACCGCGCGCTCGATGAAGTCGGCCGGTAGGCGCGGGCGCCGGAACGCGAACGACAAGAGCCGGGGACGGCCCCGGCTTTCACGCCCTGTGTCGTCTTGCGCTCAGGGGAAGTTCGCGGCGTTGCGGGTCTCGCCGAGGCTCTCGAGGATTGTATCGGTCGCCTTCTCGCTGATCATGTAGGTCGGAACGGCGAGGAACGTGCCCGGGATGGCGGGAAACACGGAGGCGTCGACGACGCGGAGCCCCTCGGTGCCGCGAACGCGGAACTTGGAGTCGAGCACAGCCTTGGGGTTGCTCGCGGCGCCGATGGGCGCGCTGCACGAAGCGTGGTGGCCCCAAGCTTCGGCCTTCACCCATGCACCGATCTTCTCGCGCGTGTTCGCGTTGGGGCCCGGCCACACTTCCTTGTGCGAGCGAAACACGTCGGCGGCGTCGCTGCGCTTGACGATGTTGCGAACGAACTCGACGCCGTTGACGACCGCGGTCAGATCGTTGACGTCCTGTCCCTGGTCGACATCGCCATCATCGAAGTAGTGGAAGTTGATGACCGGTCGCTCGCGCGGGTTGGACGACTTGAGCTGGACGGTGCCGCCCTTGTTCTTGTTGTGGGCCTTGAGGATCAGCCAGCTGAAGATGTTCTTCTTGGCGTAGGCATCGTTCGAGTACCCCGGGTAGTAGCCGCGGAAGTTGCCGGGCACGCCGAAGATATGGAGGTCGGCTTCGGCCTGGTCGGGGCTCGACTTCTTCAGGATGCTGACAACGCTTCCGCTCGACGTGTATGCGCCGCGGCCGTTCTTCCAGTCGCGGTAGCACGGGTCGCTCTGATCACCCTTGAACGTGCACGAACCGAACGCGCCGAAGTTGCCCGACAGCTCGGTCTGGAGCGAGACCTCGTAGCGATCCTGGAGGTTCTTGCCGACACCGGGGAGGTCGACCTTGACCGGAATTGCCAACGGCTCAAGCTCTTCCTTCGCGCCGATCCCCGATAGCATGAGCAGCTGCGGCGTGTTGAAGGCACCAGCCGCTAGGATCACTTCACGCGTCGCCTTGACGACGATCTTGCGCGGCTCGACAGCACCTTGCTCGGAGCGCAGGTCGGCGCCATAGAGATTTCCGCCGTCGAGGAACTCGACGCCGAGCGCTTTCCAGTTGCCGTTCTCATCGGGCTCGTCGGCGAACACGACCTTCGTGACCAGCGCTTGGGTCTTCACGCGAAGCGGGAACTCGCGCTCGTCCGCGACGGTGTCGAGGATGTAGTCGCGCGTACCGCTGCGGACGTGGTCCTTGGTGGCGAGCGGGAGCTGATAGACGCCCTTGGCGTTGCCCTCGAGCAGCGCCTTGTTGATGTCGTTGCGCAGGAACTCCAGCATCGCGTGGAGATTGCCGAATGGGTTGAACGGATTGACGCTCGGTCCGCCGAGTCCGTTCGCGGCAGCCTCGGCGAACGTTCCGGTCAAGATCGACAGCAAGCTGTGATCGAACAGCGCGGCCGGCGGGATGTCGGGCCGCTCGGTGGGTCCGAGCCAGCGCGACATCTTGTCGAAGTACTGCTTCATGTTCGACGAGCGCCACGACGTGTCGCCCGTGATCGTCGCGATGTTGTCCCAGTCGCTGTTCTTCGGCGCGACGGTGATCATCGCGTTGACTGCGGTCGAACCACCAAGGCCACCACCGCGCGGATACAGAATGCCTTGCGGCGTCCGCTTGGTGTCGGTCCGCTGGCGCGTCGGATCGGTGTAGTGCTCCACGAAGTACCACCACGAGACCTCGGGCGCCTCGGTCGCAAATGCGTGGAACGCGGGCACCACCGAATCGGTGATGCCGCCGGTCTCTTTGCCTGCTTCGAGCAGCAGCACCGAGTGTCCCTGGCGGGCGAGGTTCGCGGCGAGCGGACCGCCACCGGCACCCGAGCCGACCACGATGTACTCGAACTGGCGAGTCTCGATATCACCTAGGTCCTTGAACGGATCCGGCTTTGGATTGCTGGAGTCGTCACACTTGCCTTCGCAAGTCGCGCCGTCATCGTCCGCGATCTCGTCCGTGGTGGTACAGCTGGCGCTGGACATCACCAGCGGTGCCAAGAACGCTAAGTGAAATTTTTTCATGACTGCCACCAGCCAAGAGCAAGCGACGCGCCACGCGTCACACGTGCCTTCTCAAGCAGTTACCGGTGGCTAGATCGGTTGCCGCTAGCGACTGGCGGCCGGGGGACAAGCCGGTGCAATCAGCCCCTTGCGAGCTGTCACACCGCTTTCTGGCGCTCCTGGTCGAGCGTTCAGTCGTTCGCGTTCGGCTCGTCGGCCCAGTAATCGAGCGATGGTCCCTGCTTCACGATCTGACGGAACCACGGCTTGTCCCACGACGGGCCGGCAGCCACGCCGAGCTTATTCGACTCGGGATAGCCAACGACCTCGCATCTCGCTTGGGTCGAGACGCACAGGTACACGAGCGGCTCACTGCCGTCGTTGATCATCTGATGCGCGTGATCAGGACCTGCGGGAAACGAGATCCAGTCGCCCGCGCGCACCGTGACGGTGGTGCTACCGATCCGAGCCGACCCGGTTCCCGAGATCACGAACAGCGCCTCTTCGTTTGCGCAGTGAAAGTGAAACGGAAACGACCGCGCGCCAGGCGGCAGCTCGGTCAACGTACCGCCGAGCTGCTGAGCGCCGCTGGGTGGGCCGAACCTGCGATTGATCGTGTGATGGCGGCCCTTGCGCAGCTCCTGCGCATCGAGCTCGTCCTTGTTGATCACGTTTGGATGACGGCGTTGCGTGGTCATCGCCTGGTCGTAGCATCGCGCAACCGCGGATCGAGCCGCATCGCAACCAAATCAGCGATCAGGTTGGCAACCGCGATCGCGACCGCCGAGATCAGCACGACACCGAGCAACAGTGGCAGATCGAGCTCGAAGATCGCTCGGCCGATCTCGCGGCCGAGCCCGGGCCACGCGAAGATCGACTCGATCACGATCGCACCACCGAGGAGCACGCCGAGATCGAGGCCGATCAGCGTGACGAGCGGCCCGAGCGACGTGCGCAGCGCATGACGCATCACCACGGTGCGCTCATCGAGCCCCTTGGCGCGCGCCGTGCGGATGTGGTCCTCGCGCAGCGTGTCGATCACCTCCGACCGAGTGATCCGCGCGTAGTACCAGATCCCACCAGCGGCGAGGGTGAGCGCCGGTAATACGAGGTGGTGCAGTCGATCCCAACCGGGATCACCGTATCCGCTGATCGGAAACCAGCCGAACCGATATGCGAACACGTACATCGCGATCGTCCCGATCACGAACGTGGGCGTGCTCAGCGCGATCAAGCCGGCAACGTTGGAGACGTGATCCGACCACCGACCGCGACGGCTCGCCGAGACCAAGCCGAGCGGCACGCCGATCAAGAGCTGCAGCGCGATCGCCGCGAGCGCGAGCTGTAGCGTCGGCCAGATACGGTCGCCGATCACCTCGGTCACCGCGCGCTTGGTGCGGTAGCTCTCGCCGAGATCCCCGGAGCAGACGTTGCTGATCCAGCACCCGTATTGCACGACGAGGCCACGATCGAGGCAATAGTGCTCGCGCAGCCGCGCGCGCGTGTCCTCTGTCGAATGCGGCCCCAGCATCGCGCGCGCTGGATCCGATGGGATCGCGGTCGCCATCACGAACGTCGCGGTGACGACGAACCACGCCACGATCAGCGTCCAGCCGAGGCGGCGTGCGATCAAGCCGATCATCGCGGCACCGGTACTCCGTCGGGGCCGAGGTCGAGCCACGTGGTGGTGTAATCCCGCAGCCAGACCGGATGGGGCTCGTAGTCGCGCACGTACGGCTGAGTCACCTCGGTCATCCGCCAGTGGTAGTTCCACACCCACGGTGCATCGTCGTAGAGGATGCGCTCGGCACGGCGATACATCGCGGCGCGCTTGTCGACGTCGGGCTCGGCGCGCGCGGCATCGAGCAACGCATCGAGCTCGGAATTTGCGTAGTGGGCGGCATTGTTGGTGCCGATCATCCGAGAGTGAAACATCACGTCGAAGAACGTCGTCGGATCGGGATAGTCACCGATCCACGATCCGATCGAAAACGCCGGCCCGTCGGGCTGGTTGGTCAGCGCGATGTACGACGGAATCGATAGCGACTTGATCCGTACGCGCACCCCGACCTTCGCGAAGTCAGCTTGCATCACGACCGCAAGGTTGTCGTTGTCGTGGTTCTTGATCGTCACGTATTCGAGATCGAGCCCATTGGGATAGCCCGCCTCGGCGAGCAGCGCCCTGGCGCGCGCCGGATCGTACGGATAGGGCTCGATCGTGTCATCGCGCCCGAACACACCAGGGGCGAGCAAGCCGTGCGACGGCGTCGAGGCACCGGTGAGGATCTTGACGGTCGAGCTCTTGTCGAGCGCATAGTTGAGCGCGCGCCGCACCCGCAGATCGTCGAATGGTTTGACCTGCACGTTCATCCGCGCGCCGTACGCGTTCATCAGCGATCGAACGTGAACGTACGGCTTCCACGCCTGCTGGCTCGCCAGCCACAGCGCATCGGGCGGCGCGAGTCGCTCGGCGGTGTCGAGCTCGCCGCGCTCGAACATCAATAGCTGAACGTCGCGCTGGATGTTCTCGAACATGATCAGGCGATCGAGATAGCCGCGGTGTTCGTCGAAGTAATGCGGGTTGCGCTCGATCACGAACCGCTCGCCCTCGAGCCACTCGTCCAGCGCGTACGGACCGGATGCCAGCGGTCGCCGCCGGATCTGGTCACCCACCGCGGCGACGTGATCTGCCCGCTGCGGCGTCGTGAACTTCATGGTCAAGATATGCAAGAACGCCACGCTGCGGCGCTCGAGCTGGATCGTCAGCTCGCGCTCGTTGAGCACCGAGACACCGGTGCATTCGGTCGCCTTGCCCTGTTGCACCGCGGCCGCGCCGACGACCTCGACCAACATCGGCCCGAACGGCGATTCGGGCAGCGTCAAGGCGCGTTCGAGGCTGTACTTGAAATCCGCGGCGACGATCGGCCGGCCATCGGCGTACTTGAGGTTGGGTCGGAGCCAGAAGTGATAGGTCTTGCCGTCGTCGGAGATCTCCCAGCGCTCGGCGAGCCGCGGCACGATGCGGGTCCCGGCCGGTTCGTAGTCGATCAGCGTGTCGAATAGGAAGTGGAGCGCGTTGAGCGATTCGTCGTACGCGATCGAGGGATCGAGCGTCGAGATCTGGCCTTCCGACGAGAACCGCAGGGTTCCTCCGCGCTGCGGGGTCGTCGCACCTGCTTCACGCCACCGCGGACCATCGTCGGGTGGGCTGCACGCCGCGAGCGCGATCAATGAGCTCCACGCCCACCTCATGCGCGATCACCTGCCTCGGCGAGCTCGTGCCCCGGATCGAGCACGCTGCGAAGTCCCTCTGCCACGAGCTTGAACGCGATGACGGCCGTGATGATCGCGACGCCTGGAACGATCACGAGATGTGGCGCCGTTCGGTAATACGCGCGGCCCTCGTACAGCATCGTTCCCCACGTCGGATGCGGCGCCTGCAGCCCGAGCCCGAGATACGACAACACCGACTCCGCGAGCAGGTTCTGCGCGAACCCAGCGGCGGTCATCACCACGATCACGCCGATCACGTTCGGCGCGATGTGATGGACGATGATCCGCGTCGCGTTCGCACCGATCGACCGTGCCGCGACCACCATTTCGCTCCGGGCGAGTACCAGTGCTTTGCTGCGCACCACCCGCGCCGTCGCGGTCCATCCGACCGCAGCCAGCGTGAACACGATCGGCGCGCTCGACCAAGCGAGATCGGCTTCGCGCAGCAGCGCCGCGAGCAAGATCGCCAGCAGCAGCATCGGAAACGACAGCACCAGATCGACGAGCCGCATCAGGGCGTTGTCGATCCAGCCACCGAAGTAGCCAGCCACCAGCCCGACGGCGACGCCGAGCACCATCGAGATCAGCGTGGCGATCGCAGCGATCGTGAGCGATGTGCCTGCACCCGTTGCGAGCCGCGCCCACACATCGCGCCCGAAGTGATCGGTTCCCAGCAGCGCATCACCCGACGGCGGCAGCGGCGCACCGACCTCGCTCAACCCGTCATGGATGTCTGGCACCAACGGGTCATGACGAGGCGCGATACCCAACAGCGCGATCAAGATGAGCCCGCTCACCAGCAGCGCACCGATCATTGCACCGCGATTGCCGACAAAGCGGCGGACCCAGCTCACCGGGCGAGCATATCAGCGCTGCGTGGTGCCACGCGCTACAGCTACCGCTACAGCTCGATCTGCAGCCCCAACTCGACGACCCGATTCGGCGGCAGATTAAAAAACGCCGAGGGTGCGCGCGAGTTGCGCGCCAAGAACGCGAACAGCATCTTGCGCCAGCGCGCCACCCGGGACTTGCCGCTGGTCAGCAGGGTCTGGCGCCCCAGGTAGTACGTCGTATCGGACGGATTCGCGACCAGCCCGAGCTTTTCGCAGCGCGCGAGGATCCGCGGCACGTTCGGCTGCTGCATGAACCCGACGCGCGCGATCACGCGGTAGAAGCCCTGCCCTAGCTCGCGGGTGGCCAGCGACGAGTTGCCGACGGTGAATGGCACATTTTCGGTGATGATCGAGAGCAGCACGATCTGCTTGTGCAACACCTTGTTGTGCTTGACATGATGGAGCAGCACGTTGGGGATGCCGTCGACGCCCGAGGTCATGAACACGGCGGTTCCCTGCACGCGGGGCAGGCTGGTCATCGAGATGTCCTCGAGGAACAGCGCGTCGGGGACGGTGCCCATCTCCATCGTCTTCGATAGCTCGATCCGCCCGCGCCACCACGTCGTCATCACGATGAACACGCCGGCCCCCACCGCGAGCGGAAACCAGCCACCGGCTGCGACCTTGACGAGGTTCGACGAGAAAAACGCGCCATCGATGATGACCAGCGGCAGGTAAAGTGTCAGCGCCGCGCCGAGCGACCAACCCCAGTTTCGCCGGCAGACCAAGAAGATCAGATACGACGTGATCCCCATCAGGCCGGTGACCGCGATGCCGTACGCCGCGGCGAGGTTGGAGCTCGTCTTGAATGCGAACACCAGGCACACGCACGCGACCATGAACATCCAGTTCACTTCCGGGATGTAGATCTGGCCCTCGTGCTTGTGCGACGTGTGAACCACGGTGACGCGCGGCAAGTAGCCCAGCTGCACGGCCTGATTGGTCAGTGAGAACGCGCCCGAGATCAGCGCTTGCGAGGCGATCACCGCGGCCATCGTCGCGAGCACGATCATCGGGATCAGCATCGGACCGTCGACGAGCCCGTAGAACGGGTTGGTCACCGGGGTCTTGTCGGCGAGATGCTCGAGGTAATACGCGCCCTGGCCGAAGTAGTTGATGAGCAGGCTCGGCAGCACGATCGAAAACCATGCGTAGCGGATCGGGATCCGGCCGAAGTGCCCCATGTCGGCGTACAACGCCTCGCAGCCGGTCACACACAGCACGACCGACCCGAGCAGCAAGAAGCCATCACTGCCGTGGTGCAACAAGAAGCTCGCCGCGTAGTGCGGACTTAGCGCCGCGAGGACCTGCGGGTTGCGAATGATCGCTGGCAGTCCCGCCGCCGCGATCGCCAGGAACCACACCAGCATGATCCAGCCGAACACCGAGCCGATCCGCCCCGTGCCCCAGCGTTGCACCCAGAACAGACCGATCAAGATCGCCACCGAGATCGGCATGATCAGATGGGTGAGGTTTTCGTTCTGTTCGGACAGACCTTCGACCGCCGACATCACCGAGATCGCCGGAGTGATCAGGCCCTCGCCATAGAGCAACCCGGTACCGAACAGGGCGAGCAGGATCGGAATCGCCAGCCGCTCGCGATGTGGTGACAGCTTCTGTTGCACGAGCGCGGCGAGCGCGAGCGTGCCGCCCTCGCCCTTGTTGTCGGCGCGCAGCACGATCAGCAGATACTTCACCACCACGACCATCACCAGCGACCAGAACACCAGGGACAGCACGCCGAGGATGTTCATCGCGAACGTCGGATCGGCGTGATGCGGGTTAGTCCGCGCAAAGCACTCGCGCATCGCGTAGAGCGGAGAGGTTCCGATGTCGCCGTAGACCACGCCGAGCGCGCCGAGCGACACCCACGCGAGGTCCTTGCGGCTCGCCGGCTTCGCATGGTGCCCCTGCCCTATCGCGCCGGTCGAATCCGATCTGGAAGGGTCGTTCATTCGGGACGAGACGGCCGCGCGGCCAGCTCCCTGGTATCACGCCGTGATCATGGAATCCACCAACGCACGTGGTGCGCAACCCTTGTTCAGACGCGCTTCCTGGCAGTGCTAGTTGACAGCGCCAACCTCGTCGGATATCGCTCCCCGACCTACCAGGAGAATGCCGTGAATCTCAAGACTTGGACCTCACGTTCGGTACGCGGTGGACTCGCTGCGCTGTGTGCGTTGGCGCTCGCGATCACTGTCGGCGGCGCCGGTATCGCGGGTTGCGGCAAGGGCGGCGGCGACAAGATCCTGGTCGGTCACTTTGCGTCGATGACCGGGTCCGAGGCGACGTTCGGCGTGTCCACCGACAACGGCGTGAAGCTCGCGGTCGAGGAGCGCAACGCGGCGGGCGGCGTGAGAGGCAAGCAGGTCGTGGTCAAGACGATGGACGACGCATCGAAGTCCAGCGAGGCCGGCAACGTCGTGCAGCGGTTGATCAGCGAAGACAAGGTCGTCGCGTTGCTCGGCGAGGTTGCCTCGGGCAGCTCGCTCGCCGGCGGCAAGGTCGCGCAGGAGTTCGGCGTCCCGATGATCTCGCCATCGTCGACCAACGCCAAGGTCACCGAAGGCCGGAACATGGTGTCGCGGGTGTGCTTCCTCGACGACTTCCAAGGCTACGTGGTGGCGAAGTTCGCCAAGGACCACCTCAAGATCACCAACGCCGCTGTGCTCTACGACCAGGCGTCGCCGTACTCCAAGGGCCTCGCGGAGGTGTTCACCAAAGAGCTCACCGCTCTCGGTGGCAAGGTCGTCACCAGCCAGGCGTACAGCGCCGGCGACGCCGACGTCTCCGCGCAGCTCCAGACGATCAAGACCTCGGGCGCCGAAGCGGTGTTCCTGCCGGGCTACTACACCGACGCCGGCAACATCGTGAAGCAAGCCCGCAAGCTCGGGATCGACGCGAAGGTACCGTTCCTCGGTGGCGATGGCTGGGACTCGGTCAAGCTCGCGCAGATCGGCCAGGACGCGATCGAGGGCAGCTATTACTCGAACCACTATTCGTTCGACGAGACGCGTCCCGAGGTGCAGGAGTTCGTCACGAAGTATCAGAAGCGGTTCGGCGAGGTGCCCGACGGTCTCGCGGCGCTCGGCTACGATGCAGCGCGCGTGCTGTTCGCTGCGATGGACAAGTCGCCGTCGCTCGGCGGCAAAGATCTCGCGGCGGCGATCGCGGCCACCAAGGATTTTCCTGGCGTGACCGGCAAGATCACGCTCGATGCCAACCGAGACGCCCAGAAGCAAGCTGTCGTGGTCCAGATGAAGGGCGGCAAGCCGCGCTGGGTCGCGACGATCGTGCCGAAGGGCTGGCCGGAGCCGGCCGCGCCCGGCGCGCCGGCAGCCGAGCCAGCTGCGGCAGGCAGCGCCGACGGTAGCGCCGCTGGAAGCGCCGCGGCAGCACCAGCAGCCGGCTCGGGCTCAGCAGCGGACACCGGCGGAAGTGCTGCGGCAGCTGCCGCCAAGTAGCCGGTGACCACTCTCCTTCAGACGTTCGTCACCAGCTGCGCGTACGGCAGCTTGTACGCGCTGACCGCGCTCGGCTACACGCTGGTCTATGGCGTGCTGCGGTTCATCAACTTCGCGCACTCCGACGTATTCACGATCGGCGCGTGGGCGTCGTTTTCGTTTGCGAGCGCGCTGGGCTTCGCAGTCACGGGCTCACCGTGGTTCGCGATGCCGTTGGTGTTGTTCATGTCGATGGCGCTGTGTGCCGCGCTCGGCGTGACGATCGAGACCCTCGCCTATCGGCCGCTCCGGCGAGCTCCTCGGCTCAACGTGCTGATCACCGCGATCGGCGTGTCGCTGTTCTTGCAGAACGTCGGTCAGCTGAAGTGGGCGTTCGGAACGCAGCCGCAGAACATGCCGTCGCTGATCGAGGACCGCGCACTGTTCTCGGTCATGACCGTGCAGATTCGGCTGGTCGACGTCGTGGTCGTGCTGCTCACGATCGGGCTGCTGTTCGCGCTCGAGACCTTGGTCTATCGGACCAAGCTCGGCCGCGCGATGCGCGCGGTGTCGTTCGATGAGCGAGTCGCCGCGTTGATGGGCATCAACGTCAATCGGATCATCTCGATCACGTTCGCGATCGGCTCGGCGCTCGCGGCCGCGGGCGGTCTGTTGTTCGCGCTCAAGTACCCCGGGATCAAGCAAACCGCGGATGCTAGCTGGGTGCTGCTCGGGCTCAAGGCATTCGTCGCGGCCGTCGTCGGGGGCATTGGCAATGTTCGTGGCGCGGTCGCCGGCGCGCTACTGATCGCGTTCGTCGAGCAATTCGGCGCGGCGTACCTGTCGCCGCACATGAAAGACCTGTACGTGTTCGCGATCTTGATCGGCGTGCTGCTGTTCAAGCCCAGCGGCCTGTTCGGCAAAGCGGTGGTGGAGAAGGTATGACCACCCGCGATCCGACACGGCCGCTCGGCGCGCGGGTTCGCGAGCTCCAGTTCAATCCGCTGGTCGCCGCTGGGCGCTCGGCGTGGCCGCTGGTCTTCGGGATCGGAATCGCGCTGGTACTGCAGTTCTTGGTGTCGTCAGCGCTCGGTCCGTTCCACGCCAAGATCCTGGTCGACATCGGCATCGCGATCGTGCTCGCGGTTTCGCTCAACATCGTCAACGGATTCGCCGGCCAGTTCTCGATCGGCCACGCCGGGTTCATGATGGTGGGCGGCTACGCAGCCGCGGTAGTCACCTACTACGGCTCGATTCATTTCGGCTGGATCACACCCGAAGACGTCAGCGTGTCGCCGCACGGCGGCTTTCTAGGCAGCGGCGATCAGCTGTTCCTGTTGTCATGCATCGTCGCCGGCGTGGTCGCCGCATTCGCTGGCTTGCTCGTCGGGTTGCCGTCGCTGCGGCTCCGCGGTGATTACCTCGCGATCGTCACGCTGGGGTTCGGCGAGATCGTTCGCGTCGTCGTGCAGCAGACCCCTTCGGTGCTGTCACCGGCGCAGGCAACCGAGGCAGGCATCGGCGATTCCGTATGGTCGCTTGGCGGAGCGCTCGGCTTCACGGGCATTCCCACGTACGTGTCGACCGCACCCAACGGCCATACCGGGCTGTTCTTCACCTACGTGATGGTCGCGTTGCTGTTGGTCGTAGCGTATCGGCTCAAGTCGTCGAGCAAGGGTCGCGCACTGCTCGCCGTGCGCGAGAACGAGATCGCAGCCGAAGCGATGGGCGTCAACACCGCGCGCACCAAGGTGGTGGCGTTCGTGACCTCCGCGTTCTTCGCCGGCATTGGTGGCGCGCTGTTCGCACACACGCTCGGCACGACGCTCGGTCCCAAGGACCTCGGATTTCAGAAGTCGATCGACATCGTGATCATGGTCGTGCTCGGCGGCATGGGCTCGATCACCGGCGTCGTGCTCGCGGCGAGCATCCTGACGATCCTGCCCGAGCTGTTCCGCGAGTTCGCCGAATACCGGATGCCGGTGTATGCGCTCGCATTGATCATTGTGATGATCGTGCGGCCGCAGGGCCTGTTCGGGATCAAGGAGCTGTGGGATCTCGCGTTCTGGCGTCGCTACGTGATTCCCGCGTGGCGCAAGGTCGCCAGCGGGTGGCTGATCCCGAAGCACGAAGATCGCACGCCCGCTGCCGTCGCGCGCGCATTGTCGACGGAGCGGACCGGCGCCGACCTCACACACAAGGGTGATCGATGACGGCCGCGCTCCGTGCGACCGAGCTGTCGATCGCGTTTGGCGGCCTCAAGGCCGTTACCGAGTTTTCGATCGAGTTGCCGCAGCGAGGGCTGTGCGGGTTGATCGGTCCCAACGGCGCCGGCAAGACCACGGTGTTCAACCTGTTGACCGGCGTGTATCGACCGGATCAGGGCGCTATCCACCTCGGTAACGAGCGGCTCAACGACAAGAAGCCCTCCGAGATCGCGCAAGCCGGGCTCGCTCGCACGTTCCAGAACATTCGGCTGTTCGGCGAGCTGTCCGTCCTCGACAACGTTCGCACCGCGGCCGGCGTTCGCGCGCGCAGTGGTCTATTTCGTAGCCTCCTGCGCACGCCGCTCTACCTCGCAGAAGAACAGGCGATCATCGAGCGCTCGATGGATCTCCTCGACGTGCTCGGGATCGCCCAGCGCGCCGGCGAACAAGCCAAGAGCTTGCCGTATGGCGATCAGCGCCGGCTCGAGATCGCGCGCGCGCTAGCCACCGAGCCCAAGGTGCTGTTGCTCGACGAGCCGGTCGCAGGAATGAACACGCTCGAGAAGCACCAGATGCGCTCGCTGATCGAGTCGCTGCGCTCGCGATTCGACGTCGCGATCTTGTTGATCGAGCACGACATGGGCCTGGTGATGGACATCTGCGAGCACATCACGGTGCTCGACCACGGCGTGACGATCGCGGCTGGTAAGCCTGCCGAGGTCCAGCAGGATCCCAAGGTGATCGAGGCGTACCTAGGAGCTCCCGAACAAGAGTCCGACGCCGAGCCCCTCGCGGAGGCGACGACCTAATGGCCCTGCTCGAGGTCGAGGATCTGAACGTTCACTACGGCGGGATCCATGCGCTCAAGGGCGTGTCGTTCTCCGTGGAGCAGGGTCAGGTCGTGACGCTGATCGGCGCGAATGGTGCCGGTAAGACGACCACGCTCCGAGCGATCTCCGGCCTGCTCAAGCCATCGCGCGGCAAGGTGATGTTCGACGGAAAGCCGGTCACCGGCGAGCCCGCGCATCGGATCGCCGCGCTCGGTATGGCGCACGCGCCCGAAGGCCGCGGCATCTTCGCGAACCTCACCGTCGACGAAAATCTCCAGATGGGCGCGTTCCTGCGAAAGGACACCGCCGAGATCGCAAAAGACCGCGACCGAGCGCTCGAGCTGTTCCCGCGGCTCCGCGAACGGCTCGGCCAAAATGCTGGAACCCTCTCGGGCGGCGAGCAGCAGATGCTGGCGATCGCACGCGCCCTGCTCGCCCGCCCCAAGCTCCTGCTCCTCGATGAGCCATCGCTCGGCCTGGCCCCCCTCGTCGTCCAGCTGATCTTCAAGATCGTTCGCACGATCGCGAGCGAAGGCACGACGATCTTGCTCGTCGAGCAAAACGCTCATCAAGCACTCCGCGTCGCGACCACCGGCCACGTCCTCGAAGTCGGTTCCCTGGTGAAGTCAGGCCCAGCTTCCGAGCTGGCCAAAGACGACTCGATCCGCAAGGCGTACCTCGGCGTGCACTAGGTCGCTATTGCACCGAAGGACACGCCTTACGATCAGGCGCGACCGCCTTCGCGGGCGGGTTCGCGATCACGACAGCGCCGTCACACGGCGTCACCACCCGATAGCCAACCAGATCGACCTGCACGCCATCCTTTCCACCGACCTGCCAGCGTGGCTTGTCGCCAAGCTTCACCACCAGCTCGACGCGCGCGGCCTGCAGTGCTTTGATCCACGCGTTCGCGGCAGCCTCGTCGGAGAACTGTACCGCGTTATCGTACAGCGGCGCGGCGCTGACCTTCCCCCCTTCGACTCGCGGCGCGCCCACGGTCACGTGCCACGGCTTGCCGTAGACCTTCACGCCGTCACAACGAATGCAGCCGTCGAGCATCAACGGCACCGACTTCTTCGCGGCGCTCCACTTGCCGACCTCGAACGCGCCCGGATCCGGCGTGACCAGGAACGTCGCGCCGGCGACCTGCTTGGCGCGCCGATCGCGCGTCAGCCGACATTGTCGTTGTTGGACATCATCGCCCTTGTCACAGGCCTCGGTCACCACCCACACCAGATCTTCGACGTGTTTCGTCGGGTGCGCGGCCTCGGCGACCGCCTCGAACGTTGGATCGGCCGAGGCCGTCGAGGCCACTGCGAGGCTAGCCGCGAAGCCGGCTACCATGCGTACAACGAGGTTCGCGACGCGCATCATTGCAGCTTGTGGGTGAGATAGGACTTCAGCCGGAGCTCGGCGTCGCCCGGGTCGTTGATCACGATCGGCACCGACTTCTTGAGCTCGTCTTCAACCTCCGAGTACAGCGCCTTGCGCGCGGCCTCGTCATCGAGCAGCTCGCTCGGCATCCGGCCCTTCATCTTCTGGTCGACGATCTTCGCGCAGTACACCTTGAGCTTGTCGTACAGCTTGTCGCCGAGGAACCCGGAGATCTTGTCGGCTTCCTTCGCCATCCGCTCGAGCGCGGACTCGGCGGTCGCCGGAATTCCTCCGCGGTCGGTCGCCTGGGTCAGCTGAGCGCACACCCGCAACACCATCACGTCGTCGATGACTCCGATCCCCTCGTTCCAATCCGGGATCAGATCCATCCGGCTGACCAAATACGACAGCGCGCCGACCGCTAACTTCTTCGCGTGAGTGTCCGCCTTCGGAGACTCGAGCAGAGCCTTGAACGCGTCGACGTCCTGACGAATCGTCTCCGCCCAACGCTTGAAAACCTCGATGTGAGACACGTTCCCTCCTGGCCTGCACGGTACGCCCGCGGCCGTGGATCGTGCAACGCGGGGCACGTGGAATGGCAAATCGCTCCCACGTTACGGAACGATCGGCACGTTGTGCCGAAGCTTCGCGGTTTTCACCGAACGCTGGCGTAACACCACCGTGACATGGCGGTGACCGACGACGAACCGCGTGTAGGATGACTTGCATGCGCAGCATCCTTCTCATCCTGGTCTCGATCACGCTCGCGGCTTGCAGTGACGATGGCGGTGGCGATCCGCCACTCGCGTGCACCAAGGCGCTCTACGACAGTTGCGACGATAACGCCGACTGCACGTCGGCCAACTGTCACGAGTTCATGGGCGACGGTATCAAGGTCTGCACGCAGTCGTGCAACATGACCGACAACCCGTGCCCCGAGGTCGGGGGCATCACGGCGACCTGCAACATGAACATGATGATCTGCAAGCCCGCGTCCGAGAACGTCTGCACCGTCCAGTAGTGCTACATCAGGTCTTGAATCACCTTGGTCGACTTGCCGGCGGTGATCGAGACCGCGATGGTCTTCTTGATCTTCTGGGCAGCGTTGACGAGGGTGACGGTGTGAGAGCCGGCGGGTAGCTTCAGCGAGCGCTGCGGCGTCACCAGGCCGGTGGGTGCTCCGTCGACGATGATGTCGCAGGGCGGTTTGCTGGCGATCATCAGGACGCCGTTGCCGCCGCGGCCGGCCGCGCGTGCGCTCGCGCTGGCCGAGCTCGCATGCGCGACGCGTTCACGCGCCTGCACACGTGGCCTCGTTGGCGAGGCGCCAGCGCGCTTCTCCAACACGACCTCGAGCCGCGACGCCGGGTTCGGGTTGATGTGTTGAACGTGGGTGGGTCGGTTCGGGTAGGTGAACACGAGGTCGTAGCCGCGGCTCGGATCGATCCCGGCGGTCAACGGCGTGGTGCCCAACTGGCTGGTCTTGCCGCGATCGACGAGCATCACGGTCGCCCCTGCCGGCTTGCTGTCGATTCGAACGTCGATGAAGCTCGGCGCCGCGACGGCGGGCGTCGGTGCACCAGCGGGTCGCGTGGTCGCCACCGCGGTGGCGAGCGACGCCGGCTGCGCAGCGGACGACTGCACCGATGAGGTGGTGGTCGGGAGACTCGGTGCCGTCTGCGGCGGAGGCGCGATCGCCGCGGCCGGCGCGGATGGGGCCACCGGTGCGGGTGCCGTCGCAAGCGCAGTGCTCGCATGCGGGGTCGCCGCGGTCGCGATCGGACCGCGATCGAGTGCCAGGTAACCGCCGATCAACACGCCGGCGAGGATCAGCATGCCGACCGGAATCAGCAGCTTGCTCGCGATCCGAAGCGGTCCACTTCGACGTGGAACCCCGAGCGTATGCGCCGACGTGAACGAATCGACCTGACCGGTATCGCGAAACCACGATTGATCGGTCATGTCGATCTTCGCCGGTAGCTCGCGCGCGATGTATTCCGGCGCCCGCGACTGCGTTGCCAACGGAGGACAAACCATCGCCGGCATCGGCAGCGTGGTCCGCGGAGGCGCGACCAGCCGCTCCTGGCTCGGACGCGGCGGTGGGAGCGGCGGCGGCGCGAGCGGTGGAATCGTGGTCGAGCGCGACACCGGTGCGGTGGTCACCCGAATCGGTGGGATCGGCGGGAGCGCTGGATTCTCAGCGGTGCCACGCGGCGCGCGGGCTCTCGGCAGCGGGGCGACCTCACGCACGATCGGCAGCGGTGAGGTCATGCGCGCGGGGTTGCTCCGGCGCGGTGGCTGAACCTGCGGGCTCGGTTTCGGTGGCTGGAACATCAAATCCTGCCCCGGCGCGTCGGGTGCCGGTCGGTTCGACATCAGCTCGATGAGCTCGTTCACTGCGGTCGATTCGTTCTTCGCCATAGCTACGCTCCCAGGCCGAGTGCGTCGCGAGAATTGCCAAGCAGGTCGGTGATGTAAAGCAAAACCCAATGACCGTCCGGCGCGTCCGGGTGGACATGGAGTGACTGTCCGGGCCGCGCCAGCGGCGATCGCTTCGCCTTCTGTAAATGTGGTCTTGGTGCTAGTAACCTACTGATAATCCATTGACAGTTACGTGACCATACACCTAATGTATGGCAAGGATGCCGGCCGATACCGCGTTCGCAAGCCTCCGTCAGCTGGCGGACTGGTTTGCGACCTCGACGCATCGTGGCGGCGGTCACCTCCGCCAATTGCTCGGACGCGCGGGCCTTAGCGCGATCCCGTTGCTGACCCGAGAGCTCCAACACGGGGATGCCAGGCGACGCGAAGCCGCGCGCACAGCGCTGGCGATGGTCGCCGCGAACGACGGCCATGCGCGTGACCGCGTGATCCGCGGCCTGCGCGAGGTTACCGAGCTGGCAACCACCGACGAAGCCAAGGTCTGCGCACTCGGGCTACTCGCCGAGCTCGGCGAGCGCGGCGCTGCCCAGTTCGCGGATCCGATCGCGGTCCAACGGCGTTCTGCGATCGCGCTCGCGGCGCAACTGTCCAGCGATGCCGAGGTCGCCGAAGCGGCAGACCTGATGGTTCGACAGCTCGATGACGATGACATCGTGCAGATGATCGAGGTCATGCGAGATACCGCGCTCGCAGCTGCACGGCGGTTGGGTCACGAGCTGGTCCAGCGGCTCGATCTCGCGATCGACACGCGCGAGCGGATCGAAGAGATCCTGGGCAGTAGCCCTGTGGTGGCGGCGCCGACGCGGACCGGGCGCCCTCCCCGTCCGACGCACGTCGTGACGCTGCTCGATCCGAGCGGACGGCACGTCGTGCTCGCCACACGCAAGAACAGTGGCGAGCGGCGATGGCGGCGATGGGCCGTATTGATCGGCACGATGGGACACATCGACGATTGCGTGCATGAGGATGACGCGATCGACGATGCTGCGCCTCTGCTGACCGCGCTGTGTCGCGATGGCTATCGGATCACCAGCCGGGAGCTCGACGATGCGCGGGCCGCGATCATGGCCGCCGCGAGGCGAACCGCCCATGACGGCGCCAGCCAGTTGCCGTCCGCGTACTACCTCGGTCGAGACCTGCTCGAGCTGGGCGATGCTCACATCGCAGCGCGAACCTCCCCGGCCGCCACGGCGCTCGGACGAGCCGTCGAGCTCATCGCCGACGGCGAGCCTGCCCGCGCGCTCTCTCTGCTCGAGCAATGCGATCCAGATCTCGCCGACGTCGCGGCAGCCCGCGCCGCGTGCCTGCTCGCCCAGCGTCAGTTCGCGCAGGCCGCCGCGGCGCTCGAGCAAGCGATCGCGATGGAGCCTGATTGGCCGCTCCACTATTGGAATCACGCCGTCGCCCTTCACGAGCAAGGCGACGCGATCGGGTGTTACGACGCGCTTCGCCGATTCGTCGCCACGAGCGGCTCGGCGACCACGAATCGCTCCGGCTTGCGCGCCGATCCCGAGCAGCCCGCGCGGCTCGCACATGCGGCCCGGATGCTCGCGGAGCTCGAACGCGCCGCGCGGCTCAATGGCGTCTCGCTCGGCCGCCGCCGACGGCGCGCTCCGACGAAAAAGACCCAGCCGGCAATAACCTAGGCTCGGTCACCGATCACGCAATCGCGTGCTCGTCGTTGACGGCGCCGTGGACGTGAGCGCCACCGTTGTTGCTGACCTCGACGTGCAATACCTACGTGCGCTGCCCCCAAGCTACGACCGCGGCGCCAGCGCGTAGCCGATCTTGATGCGCGTCGTGCCGGCACTTCCGCGCTTCGGAAGCTTCCAGCTCTTGGCGCGCTCGGTGACGCACGTGGCGACTGCTGCCATGTCGGCCATCCCCGCCTTGGGCTCGGTCGAGACGCCTGTGACCGCGCCGCTCTGATCGACTTCGAGATTCACGGTCAGCGAACCGTTCACCTTCGGGTTGAGCGTAAGCGTCGCCTCGTAACACGCCTGAACCTCCTGGTTGTGGCGGCCGAGGAGCGTACCGACCGCGCCCTTATCGTGCGTGCCGGTTCCGGCCTTGGTGTTCCTCAGCGTGGTCTCGAGCGCGGCGGAGTTCTTCTGCGCCTCGGCGCGCTTGGCGTTGTCCATCACCAGTCCGATCGTCAACGCATAGAGGTCGTGCGCGGGCTGGTAATACTTGATGTCGTTCGCGGTGGCGTACAGCACGTGGAATAGCGTGCCCATGTTCAGCACGCCGAGCACGATGTCCTGCTTGTCCTTGTCGCTGCACTTCGCACCGCAGGTCGGCAGGCTTTGAACTGCCTGCGTCGCGTACTTGGCCGAGACGTCGGGCGCACCGAGCCGCACCGCGAAGTCAGCCTGCGAGAACCGAATCATCGGGCGATCCTCTGCCGGCACCGTGTCACCGGCGACCTCGAGCGCCTGGTCGAGCGCAGCGATGCCCTCGTCCCAACGCCCGGCGAAGCCATACGACTGGAGCCCGAGCTTGGCGAGCACGGCATACTGCTGGGCCTTCTGCTTCGCCCCGAGCGCACCGAGCAGCTGCGGCTTGACCTCGGCAAACGCGGCGCTCGAACGACCAGCGAACAAGTACAGATCGCGATCGAGCGCATTTCGCCCGGCATCGTTGCTCCAGCCCTTCGAAGCAGCGGCGAGCGCGGCCCATGCGCCCGCGTCATCGTGGGCGCGCCACTTTGCCCATGCGATCACGTAGGCGAGCTCGGGCTCCTTCTCCGAGGCCGGTATCTCCTTCACCACCGCGAGCGCCTCGGCGTTCTTGAACTGCTTGAGCAGCGAGAACGCCCACCACGCGCGGTTGGTCGCCGCGTCCTTGGCCTTCGGGTTCTTGGTGACGAGCCCGGCCCATGCCTTCTCGGCGGCCGCGAAGTCTTCGAGGGCGAGCTCGTAGCTGCCGAGCATACGCAACGTGATCTCGTCGACGTTGTCGCCCGAGCCCTGCGCCGCATCGCGCAATGCCTGACGCGCCTCGGACAGCAGCGGCTTCACGTTTGCCTTGTCGTCCTTGGCCTTGTTGTACAGCAGCGAAGCCAAGATCGCCGCCTGGGCTTCTTTCAGAACCGGATCCTTTGTCGACGCGAACACGGCGCGCTGCTTCTCGATCGTGACCTTCTTCTTGGCCGCGGTCGTCGGCATGCCAGGGCTGCCCAGCGCATCGGGCTCGAACACCATCCCGTTGATCTCGATCCCCGGGAGCTCGATCGCCACGTCGCCCGCAGCGCTTGGCTTCGCCGCGGTGTCGCCACCCGGCGTGTCCTTCGTGATGTCGGCCGCGGGCCCGCAGCCCAGAGCGCCAATCAACAGCAACGACAGCTTTTTCATGGACCGTGTGTACAACACAACGCCGCATGCCCGCCACGCTCGCGTGATATGGTCGGCGTCTCGGTGAGGTATCTCGCTACGATCATCGTCGCGCTGGGGCTCGGCAGCGGTTGCGTCGTCGTCAAAGCGCATCAGCGAGGACACCTCGCCAAGCGCGCTATGACCAACGACCGCGATCCCGGCGAGGCTCGGTTTGGGCAGCACACCACGGGTTCACGCGAAGGCGCGGACGGTGGCACCGGCCAACCAGGCGGCGGATGCGGCTGCAACTAGTACCTCGACACAGAGGAAATGATGGGTTGAGGGCGTCGAGGCGCGCCGAGGGCGAGGCGCGCGAGCGCAGCGCTACTAGCGGTAACGCCAGCGAGCGCAACGAAGCGATCGGCGATGGATCGGCGCGATCAACCCGTCAGATCCTCTGTGGCGAGGTACTAGCTCTCGGCGCCGCGATCGCCGCGCTGTGCACCAGCTCGCCGGTCTACGCCGACGGCTCGGTCACCCTTCGCGGAGCGTACTACAAGGAGCGCGCGACCCGCGTGATGCAGCCGATGCTCGATGCGATGTTCGACGCAGGAACCCGCGGGCTGGTCACCGTGCACGTCCTGGTCGATTCGATCACGTCAGCTTCAGCTTCGGCGGGCGCCGAAAACGCCGAGCCATTCACGGAGCGACGCTACGAAGGCGGTGGCGGCTACACCCACGAGATGTCGATCGGCCGCGCTGGATTCGAGGGCAAATACTCGTCGGAGCCAGACTACAAATCGCTCTACGTCGGTGCGCGCGGTGAGCTCGAGCTCGCGCAACGCAACACCGTGCTCGGGCTGGGTGCCGGGTTCAGCACGGACACGATCAGCGGCGGTGGCACACAGGGCATCTCGCAACCGATGTTGCAATGCGATCCGCAGTCGATGGCAACCGCGCTGGACTGCAAGCTCAACACCTATTCGCTGTTCGCATCCGCCAGTCAGATCCTGTCGCGCAACGCGGTGGTCGCGATCACGTATGACATCGCCGTGCTGCGCGGTTACCAGTCCAATCCGTATCGCACCGTGCTCGCCGAGTCAGGAACGCCTGCGGAGCGCCACCCTGACGAACGGCTGCGCCAGGCGATCGCCGGCTCGCTGCGCTACTACCTGACCCCGTCGCACACCACGTTGATCGGCGCCTATCGCTACTATCGCGACGACTGGAAGGTCCGCGCACATACTCCTGAGCTGCGCGTCGTTCAGGAGGTCGGTCACACGGCCGACGCCTCGCTGCGCTATCGATTCCACAGCCAGGATGGTGCCGTGTTTTACCGGGACCGGTACGGCGATCCGACGATGTACGATTATCTGTCCGACGATGTGAAGCTCGACACATTTACGTCGCACACGATGGAAGCCAAGCTAGGTGTCCTGGGCGAGGCGTTCGGGCTAAATGGCAGCTGGGCAGGAGCTCGCTTGGAGGGCATCCTCCAGTACATCGTCCAACACAACCGGTTCGGCAATGCCATCACTGCTCACCTCGCTGTCACTGTGCCTTTCGAGTATTAGCCTCGTCGCCGCCTGCAATGGCGAGGACGACACGTGTGGTGCGAGCGGCGCGCCAGACGTCGGGCTCCTCGCGTCGAGCGCCGACGCGACCCTCACCTACGGCAATCTATCCGCGCTCGCGGGCAATGACTGCCCTGCGCCCGACGCGCCAGAAGGCGTGATCAGCCTGTCGATCGAGGGCATGCAGGTCGATGGTGCCGGGCTGATCACGCTGTGCATCCCTCGGCCTGACCTGTTGATGGACGGCGAGCGAACGATCGGCATCACCTCGTCGATGGCAGACATTCGGATCATCGACCTCACGGGGGCGTTCGAGGGTTGCACGTTCGCGCTCGATACGACGCGTCCGCCGACCGGACACATGGTCGCATCGGGGGTATGTGCCAACGGGGAAGATCCCGCGGGGTTCAAGCTCGAAGCCCACGGCAACGTTTCGCTGCGGCGCACCTGTGGCAGCACGATCGACTCGATCGCGCTCGCGCTGAGCGGCAGTGTCAAAGTTTCTAAGCGCCAGTAGGCAATCGGTCGCTCAGTAGACCAACTGTCGAATCCATTCGATCAGCGGCGCCAACAAGCCACGAGCCGTCTCGCGCAACAGCTCCGACTCGCCGATCAATCCCGCGATCGACGGACTGAACGTGTAGTAGGTCTCGATCGCGAGTTGTCCGAGCACGGTCTTGGCCAGCAACGCATCGCGGTAATGTCGTAGCAGCGCGACGTCGCCGGCAACGCTCGAACCGTAAGCCGCAGTGGCGATGAAGCACCAATCGACCTCCCCGGCGGCGCGCGGCAGGGTCGTCACCTCGATCACCGTCAGCGGACCGGCGTTGTGACAGTTGTCGATCGGACGAACGCCGATCGAATAGTTGGTCTCCGGCAGCAGGCCCTCCATCGTGAACGTCTCCACACTGCCGGCATCGCCGAGCGCAAATCGCGGCCTCGGATTGAACGAGCCGGCGGCATCGAAGTTGTCCTCGGTGATCGACTCGCCGATCCGATAGCGAACGTCGTAGCGCTTGACGTGCCCGATCGTGTCGTCGTCACCCGACGCGTTGAAGCTGACCGTGATCGTTCGGCTGGTCGCGGTAGCAAGTGGGGCCGTGATCGCGGCGGGATTCACGTCATCGATCTCGGGGCGCGCCGTGACCCGGACCCGAAACATCTGGCCGTCCGCCGAGATCACCGCCAAGCGTCCTGCCCCCGAGCCAGCCACATCGCTGGTGATCGTGGCATCCGGGGCGCGCATCACGCCGTCGTTGCCGTCGGGATCGCCGTAGCCCGCATAGTCGAGCGTGGTTGCGACCGTCTGGGTCTGGGCGATCGCGAACGGCACTCTGTAAAGCACCGACGGTTGACCGCGGTACGGCTTGCCATACTCGCCATAGCTGACGACCGGTGCCGGGCGCGCATCGACCGAATACGTCGCGTTGTGATCGAACTCCTTGGACACCTCGAGCCACAACACGTAGTCGCCGGCGGGAAGATCCTGCGGACGGATCCAGCTGAACATCGCAACGGTGTCGCCCAGCGGCGTCGCTTGCGAGATCGCGTCGTAAGGGTTCGACACTGCGAACATCGCGACGGTCGGCGAGTCGCGCTCCGGATCGACGGTCACGTTCGCGCGCGGCGGATACAAGCTCCGCATCGACGGCACCGCCACACCTTTGTCGGTGTACACCACCGACGCGCAGCTCCCGGTGTCCCACCCGGCTTCCGACGATAACAGCGGCCTGCAGAATCCCGTGGTCGGGAGCTCGAGCGAGCTGTTCCGGAATGGTTGGCTCAGCGCACTTTCGCTCGCGGTCTGCGACATCACGGTATCGAACGTCAGCACTTCGCCGGCGGTGGTGTCCGTCTTCTTGTGCGCCCATACCGGCGCCACGGTGATCCGCCGGCCATACGGCCACCGCTTCGCGCTGTTGAAGTCGAACCGACCTGGCCGATTGCCGATGCCATAGATCCCGGTCTTCGCGGTCATATAGATCGTCTCGACGAACGCTCCGTCCGAGTTCTCGATCCACGCGACGATCTGCGGCGGCAGCTCGGTTCCGATCGGCGCAGCGTGGTTGATCGCGGGCTGCAGCTCGACCTCGACCACGTGACACTCACCGGCGTCGCCACGAAACGGCAGCGCGGCGATCGTGACTCCAACAACAGCGGCGGCGGCTCGAATCGATCGCATCGGAGCTACACCGCGTGGATTCCGCTAGTAGGTCAGCGACCGGATCTTGGTCACGATCGGCGTCAGCGCGGCGCGGGTGGTCTCGCGCAACAGCTCGGACTCGCCGATGATCCCGGCGATCGACGGGCTGAACGTGTAATAGGTCTCGATCGCGAGCTCGCCGAGCGCGGTCTTTTTGAGCAGCGAGTCGCGGTAGTGACGCAACATCTCGACGTCGGCCGCCAGCGTCGATCCGTAGGCGGCCGTCGCGACGAAACACGCGTCGACCTCACCGACTTGACGCTCCGGGGTGGTGAAGTTGATCACGGTTAGCGGACCGGAGTTACGACAATCGTCGAACGCACGGATGCCGACGGAATACGAGGTCTCCGGGAGCAGCCCCTCGATCGTGAACAGCTCGGCGCTGCCCGGTCCCCCCATCGCAAACGCCGGGTGTGGATCGATCGAGCCTTCGGTCAGAAAGTTGGCTTCGTTGATCGGATCGCTGCCGACGCGATAGCGCACCTCGTAGCCCTTCACCGCTCCCATCGCACCGTCGTCACCGGGCGAGACGAACGTCAGCGTAGCCGACCGGCTCTTGGTCTCGACCGCCATCTCGCTGACCGCGCCGGGGATCACGAAGTCGAACTCCGGCCGGGCGACGACCCGAACCCGGAACATCGAGCCGGCGTCGGAGATGATGCCAAATCTGCTGGCACCCGAACCCGGAACATCGCTCGTGATCGTGCTGTCCGGCGGGCGGATATTGCCGTCGAGCCCATCGGGATCGCCGTAGCCCGCGTAGTCGAGCGCGGTCGAGGAGGTCTCGACGGTCGAGATCGTGAACGGGATCTTGTAGACCACCGACGGCTGCCCGCGAAACGCCAGGCCATACTCGGACCATGGAATGTTGATCGGCGGCGGCCGCGCCGCGACGGTGTACGTCGCGTTGATGTCGAACTCCTTCGAAACTTCGACCCACATCACGTAGTCGCCGTTGGCGAGCTCGGAGGGGATCGGCCAGCTGACCTGCGCGAGCTGATCGAACACCGGCGTGGCGTGCGAGATCGCGTCGAACGGATTGACCGCGTGATAGGTCGAGGACGACGGCGAATCGGTGCCGGTTTGCGGCGTGAAATCCTCGCGCGGCGGGTACTTCGACCGCTTGCACTCGCTGCCGATGCACGTCGTGCCGGCGGGGCATTCGAGATCGGGCAGCCCGTCCGGTGGATTGACGTCGGCTCCGCAGCGCACCGCGATCCCGGGGGTCAACGTTCCCTTGTCGGTGAACGCTTGCGAAGCGCAGCTACCGGTGTCCCAACCTGGGTCGACTGACGCATTCAGCGGGCGGCAGAATCCGGTGCTCTGGAGCTCGCGCGAGCTCTGATTGAATGGGTGGCTTAGGTTGTCCTCGTCGGAGTTTTGGAACACCACCGCATCGAATTCCTTCGGCAGCTTGCGCTCCGCCCACACCGGGAACACCATCGGGCGATAGCCGTACGGCCAGCGCGGCCCGCTGTTGAAATCCGGCCGACCCGGGCGATTGCCGATGCCGTAGATGCCGGTCTTCTCGGTGATGTAGACGGTCTCGACGAACTCGCCCGACGGGGTCTCGATCCAGACCACGATCTGGGGTCCGAGATCCGGGCACGCGATCGGGTGCCCCGGGTCACTGACCTGCGAACAGACCTCCGGGGTGACGTTCTTGACCGGCTTGAACTCGATGTCGACGACGTGACATTCACCAGGCGCGCCGAGCGACGCAGACGGTGAAAGCGCGAGTAGAGACACCGCCATGACCGCCCCCGCGGGCCGAGACAACGCCATGTCCCGCATTATTGCCTGGGCAGCACCGGGAACAAGCCGGAAACCCCCACATCGCACCAGGTTTTGCTCACGCAGGCTGGCACTGCGCGGCGCCATCATCGCGGATCCCACGAGTTCCGCGCTGCTGCCGCCTGCCGCGATGAGTGTCACACCCCGGGCATAGCGTCCGGCGCGTGGCACGGTCGCCGAGCGCCGAGTACCTGATCCTCGACATCGAGACGATTCCCGACATCGAGCGCTGGTCGCGGCCATCGCTGATCCCTGGCGCGCCGGGAAGCACCGACGCGCCATTCCCACCCACGTGGGCGCATCGGATCATCGTGATCGGCTGTTTGTGGCTGGATCATGGATACCGGCTCAAGCGCCTCGGCGTGATCGGTGAAGCAGCCACCAGCGCAGGAACCGCCGACGAGCGTGAGCGCGGATTGCTCGAGGATTTTTCGCGATTCGTCGGTAGGGCGCGCCCCGTGCTGGTCACCTACAATGGACGCAGCTTTGACCTGCCCGTGATCGCACTGCGTTCGCTTTGTCACGGCGTGCCGCTCGGTTGGTACTACCGCGAGCAGAACGTCCGCTATCGGTTCAGCGAGCAAGGCCACCTCGATCTGTGCGACTGGCTCGCCGATCACGGCGCGACGCGATCGGGCAGCCTCGATGCGATCGCTCGGCTGATCGGGCTGCCAGGCAAGATCGGCGTCGACGGCTCCCAGGTCGAGGGCTTGTACATGGCGGGACAGCTCGAGTCGGTGCAGCGTTACTGCCTGGCCGATGTCGCGCAGACGGCGTTGTTGTTTCTGCGGTTTCGCCTGCTACAGGGCCAGCTCTCGCCCGAGGACTATCGCGAGGCGACACAGGCGCTGATCGACGCGCTCGCCGCCGACGGTCGGGTGTCCGAGGTGCTAGACCAAGTGCAGCGGGAGCACTTACTCGGTGGTCCGCCCGCGCCCACGCCATGACCGATCCGTCGATCGAAGTCCTCTCCCATCAGCGGCTTCCCCGACCGTGGTTTTCTCGAGACGCTGCCACCGTCGCACGCGAGCTGATCGGTTGCGTGCTCGTCCATCGCCGGCGCGCCGGAATCATCGTCGAGACCGAAGCGTACTTGGGACCCGAAGACCTCGCGAGCCACGCGCGGTTCGGACCGACCACCCGAACGTCGGTGATGTTCGGACCAGCAGGCGTGTCGTACGTCTACCTGTGCTACGGGATTCACCAGATGTTCAACATCGTCACCGGTGCCGATGGCATCGGTCAGGCGGTGCTGATTCGCGCGATCGCGCCTCACGCCGGGTTACCGCCGGACCACGCGGTCGGCCGCGGCCCCGGCAAGGTCACGCAGGCTTTGCGCCTCGACCGCCGTCACGACCGCCGCGACCTGACGCGCGGCCAGCTGTTCGTCGCCCCGAGCACAGCGGCGCCCAAGGTTCGACGTGGCCCTCGGATCGGCATCGACTACGCAGGCACGTGGGCGCGCCGGCCACTGCGATTCTGGTGGCGCGACCATCCGTCGGTGTCGAGCTCCCCAAGACGTCGCGACTGACCGCGTAGATCGCTATCCGTGTCGTGATCGACGCCGTGGTCATCGACGCCGTGGTCATCGACGCCGTGGTCATCGACGCCGACGGATCCACCACCGCCGGTCAACGCTGTGGCTCTTCCGCCGGAATCGTCGCGACTCTCCGCAACCGTTGCCGGTACAACTCTTCGCCTAGCTTCTTGCGATCGCGCGTCGCTCCGGGCCGGAAGTGAAAATGCGGGACGTCGACGATGCGCGCCAGCGCGTCGACGCGCGGCACCTCGAGCTCGCCGAGCCAGGTCACGATTTGTTGCTCGAGCGCTCCGGTCTCGGCGATCCACACGACCGTCTTGTGCTCGGTGAGGCGGAGCGTGGCGTGCTCGGCGCGGACGTACACGGACAGCTCGAGATGACCGTTGTCGATCAGCTCGTGCTCGTAGTCGTCGAGGAACGCCAGGATCTTCTTCGCGTTGACCCGCGAGGTCAGCCATACGTCGGTGACGCCGCCGGGCTCGAAGTGATCCAGCACGCGAACCTCGAGGTTGTCGGCGCTCGGCAGCCGCTCGATCAATCCCATGAACAGATCGACGAGGTGAGCGGCATCGGTCTGAGCCTCGATGACCAGCGCTTGTGGATCGTCGTGACGGATCCAACCGGGACGCGCACCCGCGATCGCCGCCTCATGGTTGAGCTGCGGCAGCACACCCGCTGGCCACCGAAACGCCGTGACGTGCTCGGCCGTGCCGAGCTCCACGACCGGATGCTTGCCGACCGATTCGCCGAGTGGAATTTCTTGGCCGCTCGCCACCTCGGCGGCCATCGCGTATGCGTCGCGGTACTCGCGCCGAGCCACCGAGATCGCCGCGCCGAGGTGTTCGCCTTGTGCCGCCACCAGCACCGGTGATTGCTCCGGTCGCCCAAGCGCGATCCGATACCAGGTGCGGGTGACTGCGGACTTCATCCCGGTACCCTACTCCACGCCGCCGCTCGCTGGGCTCAGCGCCGTTCTCGTCTTTGCGTTCGTCTCGATTCTGAAAAACGCAGAGCCGCAAGTACGCAGACAAGGTGCGGCTAGAAGTCGCTGCCTACCGCAAACCCCACCATCAGGTGATTCAGCTGCGCGTCGATCGCCGGCGTCGCATCGAGCCGGCCGCCGGGATGAAACCGGTAGAATTCATAACCAGAGTCGACGAACAGCGACGCTGTCACCTTCGGTCCCCAGCCCGTGAAGAACAATGGGAACCAAAGGAATCCAAGCGCAGGGACCTTGCCCTTGATCTGAGCGCCCGCGCCGATGCCCATGCCTCGTCCAGCATATTCACCGTCAACAGCGAGCGACCCGGCGCTGAGCCCGCCGCGCAGGTAGATCTCGAAATGGCGGGTGACCGGACGGATGTACTTGAGGTCGACGCCGTAGGTGATCAGCGCGCGCACCGTATCGTGACCCTCGCATCGCGCTGCACAATCGGGCGAGACCTTGTGCTCGGTGCCAACGGCCCCGATGCTGCCTGCGAGCCATCCTTCGAGCGCCCAGTTGCCCCGCCGCGCCCCGATCGCCAGGCGCGCTCGCACCGCTCGATCGATATGACTCGACAGCTCGTCCTTGACGTCGGTGCCGCCAAAGGACTCTGAAAGATAAAAGCCATCTGCGCGCGCCGTCGCACCGAAGAGCAGGACGAACCACATCATCATCTGCGGGATCGACAACGCCATGGACCCGCGTTTTGCAACCGCAACGCCAGCGTACGCCATCCATCGAATCCGCTAGTTGGCGTCCGTCAGATCGGCCTCGATCGACCGACCATGACGCCGATGTCCGGACCACCGCCAAGCCAAGCGTTGGCTACGTCCCGACGGGTGGGTCGTTCAGACTTAGAACCACCATCGTGACCTTGCCCCGCACGCGGCCGCCGAGTCCCGTGATCGGTGGCTGCGAGCCGTTGATCGAGAACACGGCGCCATACGGCGCGTCGGTCGAAACAAAGATTCCGCTCGACCTCGTCTTGTCCGTTACGACACCCGTGCGGTCAGCGGTGAGATAGACGACGGTTCCGAGCGACGTTGTCACGACCTTGTCCGCGACCGGCGTGCCGTTGCCATCGACGACCATGCCGATCGTCAGCCCTTGCTCGGGGAAGCTCGCCATCCCGAGTGCCTCGAGGATCTGATCCAACGAGTGCTTGGTCAGCCGAATGCCCGGAAGGTCGATCGTCGTGAGGTCCGGCGCGACCTTGCGGCACACCAGCGACGTGGTGGCCTGCGCGGTGTCCTCCAACACTTCGAGGCATGCCGTCGCGGTGAAATCCAGGTCGACGTCTCCACTCCACGTCGCGACCTCGGAGCCGTCGGTGTTCGATGGGTTCAGGCCACGCGCGTCGGCGGGATTGAGCACCCATTCATCGGCTAGCTCGCGCGGCTCGCCGATCGCGACGCTCAAGCTGGCGGCCTGTCCTCGCGAGATCGGGATCTGGCTATCGAAGTCGCGCACGACGGCGCGCACCAGGACGGTGTCTTCACCGACACATGTCGGGTCGTTCAACGCGTCGAGGTCGGTGCATCCCATGTTGACCACGGTGAGCGAATCGCCCGGTGTGAAGTACGCATGGCCACCGACCGCGGGCGCCGGGACCTGGGCGACCGGGAATCCGGTGGTGTGATCGAACACAACGCGGTTGCGCTGGCAGTCCAGCTGGCCGGTTAGCGGATCTTCAACGGCACTACGCGGCCACACCGCGACCTGGACCTCCAGCCGCTCCGCCGGAAGCTCGAGCTCGGGCAACGACACGCTTCCGATCGCGCACAGATCGCGGTTGCGATTCGGCGACACCAGCTCGCAGATCGACACGTACGACCGCTCGGGGTCCGACGGCGAGACGATCCGAACGCTGAGCACAGCCTCGCAGTGCATCGCGATGTCCTTGCACTCCGCCGCGCCACAGCTCTGGGTCGCACCGGTCGTGACCTGATACTCGATCGACAACGGGGGGTACTCGCAGCCCACGGCTGCAAGCGCCACCGCCACCGACAGCGATCGCTCGATCATCGCGCGAGGACCATCGGAGTTCCCCACCCCGGATCGGTATCGATCGGGACGGTCTCGTCATCGAGCGCACGGGCCAACAGCACCGATCCGACGACGACCGCGATCACGCCTGCGGCGATCGAAACCCGCACGGACGTACGCTGGTACCAGCGCGGCTTCTCGACCAGCACGGGCAGCGGCACCGGTGGCGGCTCGACCACTCGCGGCGGCGCCAACACACCGAGCACGTCGCTCGGCTTGTCGTTGCCGACCTCGCGCATCGCCGAAAATCCGGGCGCCTGATCGCGCCAGGTCTGCACGACCAGCTTGCCGCTCGCCGACGAGATCAACACCGCATCGGAGACATTGATCAGCGAAGCCAACCGCTTCATCGCACTCGCGCGCGCGGTCGGATCCGGCGACTGCGTCAAGCCCAGCCGCGCGCGTTGGACCTTGGTCCGCCGCGACGCTTCGGCATTCTCGATCGCGTAGCTCGCGACCGCCGCCGGAAATACCGTCACGCTGCGGCCGCGTGGCTCGCGCTCGGCGCCGATCAACCACACCACGTGGAACCCGACCGGTACGGTGAACTTCCCGGGAGACACGCCAACCTCGCTGCCATCGATCCAAACGTGACCGGAGCCGGTGATCTGCAGCGTGCCGGTCGTCGCGGTCATCGCGCGCGCGTCTTCGAACGCTCGGACGACCTCCGGCAGATACATCGCCGCGTTGAGCGTGCGATTGGGATCCATGCCGTGCACCAACGCGAATGCTTTGCGCGCATCGAGCTGCTTGCCTTCACCAAGCCACGCACGCCCAAGCTCGAACGCGAGATCGGCATACAACCGGAGTGTCGACGTGCCATCCGCCGCGCGATACGACGGCGTTGCGAGGTGCAGCTCGGCGTGACCTTCGAGCGCTTTGGCGGCGGCCTGCGAATAGTTGAACTGCGTGAGCTCGTCGCGGGCGCGGACCAGATCCACCCGGGCCCGCTCGAGGCGGGGCCGATCGTCGTCGTCGACCGACTCGACAAGCGCCGCGGCATCGGTCGAACGGGGCAGCGTTCGCAGCTCGGGGTGCACGCTGAGCTCGACCTCGAGCTTGGCGGCGAGCTCGCGGGCGGGCAGATCGCTGGACAGGTTGATTACCGCCACCGGACGCCGATCGGCGTGCGCGAACGGGGCCCCCAAGAGGACCACGCAGACGATTAGCCATCGGGCCGCCATGGCGGGCGACATTCACTTACTATAGGGCACCTTGCCGGCCGGGCGAATGCCCGTTTCGGCGGCAAGCACGCTGTGGCTAACCCCACATCATGGAAGAGCCCCTCCAGAAATCCCTCGAGCGCTACGACGTGCTGGACCGCATCGCGGTCGGCGGCATGGCCGAGGTGTTTCTCGCAAAGGCCTACGGCGCCCACGGGTTCGAGAAGACCATCGCGATCAAACGGATCTTGCCCGAGCTGGCTTCAGACCCCGAGTTCGCCGCGCGGTTCATCGCCGAGGCCAAGGTCGCGGTCCGGTTGTCTCACGCGAACATCGTGCAGGTCCTCGACTTCGGCCGGATCGGCGAGTCGTTGTTCATCGCGATGGAGTACGTCGACGGCCTCGACCTCGCGGCGATGCTCCGCAAGTTCAAGGATGAAGGTCGCCAGATTCCGCTCCCAGCGGCATTCCACATCGCGATCGAGATCATCCGCGGACTCGATTTCGCGCACAGCCACAACGTGGTGCACCGCGATGTCTCGCCATCGAACATCCTGGTGTCCCGCGCCGGCGAGGTGAAGATCGCCGACTTCGGCATCGCGGTGGCCGCGCAACCACACCGCGGCGGCGGCCCCGGACCGAAGAAGGTCATGGGCAAGTGGCGCTACATGTCCCCCGAGCAGACCCGGGGAGACACGCTCGATACTCGCAGCGACGTGTTCTCCGCCGCGTCGGTCATCTTCGAGCTGTTCACCGGCGTGAAGCTATTTCCCGGCGACGAGTCCGAGGACATCACGCGGAACATCGAGACCATGCCGATCCCGAAAATGGCGAGCCTTCGGCCAGGATTGCCATCGCGGCTCGACGACGTGCTCGCCGGTCCGCTCGCGCGCAAGCCGATCGATCGGCCGAGTCGTCCCGCGAGCGTGCTGCGTGCGCTGATCGAGCTGTCGTACGAGTCCTCGATCATGGCCACCGCGCTCGACGTCGCCGAGGCACTCGCCACGGTGATCCCTGCGAAGCGGCAGTCGGGCCGCGGCGCGCTCGACGATGTGATCCGCAAGCAGCTCGCCGAAAACCCAACGGCCGCGCGACGCACTGCGGTCACCGAGGGCCAGCCTCCGGGGACCCAGACCCAAGGCGAGGTTTCGACCGGGCTATTCCGCAAGGTCGACCTCGATGGTCTGTCGCGGCTCGAGGAAGTCGACTCGACCGCGATCCGATCGCCCCGCGCACGGCGTAACTCGGAGCACCCGCCGGCTGCCAATCCCGGCGATACCGATCTGCACAAGCTCTACGACGCCTCACAAGATCGCGATCGCCACACCGAAGTGGGTGGACCACCGACGGGTGAAGTTCCCAAGGATCTGGATCTCGGTCGCTCGGTGACGAAGTCGCGCACCCAGGAGATCCCCGGCAGATCTAGCCGCACCGGCTGGGCGGTGTTGATCGCGGCGTTCCTCGGCGCAGGTGGCGTCGCGGTGGTGGCGATGAGTCGCAACGACGAGCGAGCATCACCCGCACCCCAACCACCACCCGACGATCAGGTCGCGGTCGAAACCGGAACGGTGGAGATCGTCACGACGCCGCCGGGTGCATCCGGCACGATCAACGGCCAAGCGTTCGGGCCGACGCCGATCCGGATCAAGAACGTTCAGGTCGGCGTGGCCAAGCTCCACCTCGAGCTCACCGGCTACGTTCCGTTCGACGATGACGTCACCGTACCCAAGGGCGTCACGGTGTCGTACCGGCGCAGCCTCATCGTCGCGCCGGCCAAGCTTCAGGTGACCACCGAGCCGGGCGGAGCGCAGGTGATCCTCGGCGATCGTCCGCTTGGGGTCACGCCGCTCGCGCGTGAGGGGCTGGCCGCCGAATCCAAGATCAACCTGACGCTCGCGAAGACGGGCTTCGAGTCGCAGACGTTTCCGATCGATCTCGTCGCCGGCAAGACCACCGAGATCACGCGTACGCTCAAGCCGGCGCAGCGGTTCGGGCTGGTCCAGCTCCGGATGGCGAGTGGCTGGGGCGACGTGTTCCTGAACGGCAAGAAGATCGCGCGCGCGCCGACACGGGCCGTGAAGCTGCCGGTGGGACGGGTAACGCTTCATCTGGTCAACGATGGCGATCGCTCGAAGCCACCGATCAAGTGGACCGCGAGCTGCGATGTCAAAGAAGCCGAGCCGAACATCTGCACGATCGGCATGCCGTGACGTCGCGCGCCTAGCGCTTCTTGCGGACGATCTGGATCGTGACGTCGCCGGCGATCTTGGTCCGGCACGACAACCTGACCTTGGTCAGGTGATAGACGTTGCCGAGGTGCTTGCGCTCTTCGTCGGTATACGGAGTTAGATGCTCGGCGCCGCTGACGATCTTGACGCGGCATAACCCGCACGTGCCCTTGCCGACGCATGCGGTATCGATCCCGGCTGCGACCTTGGCCCCTGCTTCGAACAAGGTATCGCCAGCACGGCACTCGACGACGAGAGGGCCCTCGTCGCGGAGGATGGTCAAGCTGGGCATCAGTCGCGGCCGGGATTCGCGAGCCCGAGCCGGTGCAACATCTTGTGGATCGACATCCGATCGATGCCGGCCGCACGCGCGGCGGCGGAGATGTTGCCGTCATGCTGCGCGAGCAATCGCGAGATGTATCGGCGCTCGAATTCGCTGATCACGTTCTGCTTGGCGTTCTTGAATGGAATTGCGACGTCGACCGGAACCGTCATCGACGAATCCGCCGCGGTCGCGGTCTGCGATGGCGTCACCGAGATCGACGGCTCGGCGCGCGGGGCCATCGCCGGCCCGCGACGCATCGCGTCTTCACTCTCGGGGGTCTCGGAGAGCAGGACCGCGCGCTCGATCACGTTGCGTAGCTCGCGCACGTTGCCTGGCCAGTCGTGCTTCATCATCAGGTCGATCGTTTCCTGCGCGATCGACGCGGTCTCGCCACCTGGTGTGGTCGCCAGGATGTGCTCGATCAACAGTGGCAGATCGTCCTTACGATCGCGGAGCGCCGGGACGTGTACGCGCGCCACCGCGAGCCGATAAAATAGGTCCTCGCGGAACCGGCCGCGATTGACCTCGACGCCGAGATCACGATTGGTCGCGGCGACCACGCGCAGGTTGACCTCGATGGTCTGGGTGCCGCCTACCCTGCGGACCTCTTTGCGCTCGAGCACCCGTAGCAGCTTTGGCTGCATCGCCAGCGGAAGCTCGCCGATCTCGTCGAGGAAGACCGTGCCGTTGTGTGCGCGCTCGAATGCGCCGGCGTACGAGTTAGTGGCGCCGGTGAACGCACCACGCTCGTGACCGAACAGCTCGCTCTCGATCAAGTTGGGAGGGATCGAGCCGCAATCGAGCACGATGAATGGGCCATCACGCCGCGGCGATTGGTCATGCAACGCCTCGGCGACCAGCTCCTTGCCAACCCCGGTCTCGCCGGTGATCAGCACGGTGGTGTCGGACTGGGCGAGCTTTTCGAGTCGCGCGAACAGCTCGCGCATCTTGACCGATCGTCCGATCATCGATCCGAACCGATCGGTGTCGGATAGCTCGATCTCGACGGAGTCGCCCAGCGGTTCGAACTTCAACCGGGTTCCGCCCACCGCGATGATCGCGCCGGGCTGGATGTAGATGTCGTTGATCCGCAGCTGGGATACGTAGGTTCCGTTGGTGGAATCCAGGTCACGTAGCCGATAGCCGCGGTCGTCGAGCCGGATCTCGCAATGCAGACCGGACACCTTCGAATCCGTGAGCTGGACGTCGTTTCCGCGGCGTGCCCCGATTCGGATCACGGATGCCTCGATGTCACGAACGAGGCCGGCGTCGGCTCCGCTCGTCACCTCGACGCGACATCGCCGAAGTCGTGCCGATGTCGCACGGCCGCCAATGTAGGTAACCCAAGTGCCAGAACGGAGATCATCGACCGGCATGGTCGACGGCACGTTACCACAGGGTCCGGATTCGAAAGCCCAAACGTGGGAGGCCTCGCCGATCTCAACTGACGCGGGCGCGTGGCCCACGCCTCAAGCCGCGGTCGCGCTCGATCGCGGTTCGCAGGCTCCGGGCTGCGCGCCAGTCTGGCGTGGTTGTTCGTCGAGGTCGCCATCGTGACAGCGATCGGTTGGGGGCGACCTGGAGATTTCCTGTGCTTACGCCACCGGCGAGCTTGGCGTGTAGGTTGCTGAGAATCGCGTCATGTCGGCGATCCAATCGCTGCTCCGCGTCATGGCGCTTCGCGATGCCGAGGCGATCATTCTGGAGGCGGGGAAGGTACCCAGCCTGCGCCGCCGAGGTCAGGTCGAAAAGCTGGCGATGCCCGCGTTGGACGCCAAGCTGCTCGTCGATTTCGCGGCACCGCTGACCGAGGGAAGAACGGTGGATGACTGGCCGGCCAGCCTTCCATTCCTCGATGCGGACGGCACGAGCTATCAAGTCACGCTCGAAAAAGTTCCGGCCGGATTGCGCGTGGTGGTCCGGCGCAACCGCGCGGCAGCCGCTCCGGCCGCGTTCAAACCGGCTCCCGAGGTCGCGGAGCGACCAGCTCCGTGGTGGGCAACCCCTTCGCCAAGGTCGACCACATCGCCGGTTCCGATCGCGATCATCGAGCCGGCGAGCTCGCCACCTTCGCCGCAGGTCGGCCTCGCCCGATTAGCGACGCTCCTCGACCCGGCGGTGGCGGTCGCGCACGCGCGCGGCGCTTCCGATGTCCTCGCATCGACCGGCCAGCCGATACGGATCCGCTGCAACAACCGGTTGGAGACGATCGACGTCCTGATCGACAACGATGAGCTCGCAGCGGGCGTGATCGCACTCGGCTCCAATACCGATCACAGCTTCGAGATCGCCGGCACGCGAGTCCGAGTCTCGGCGTTCGATCACCTCGGCGGCTATGGAATCGCGCTGAGGCTGATCAGCGACCAGATCCCGACGCTCCAACGCTTGGGCCTGCCCCCGGAGCTGCGCGCCGCGGCCGACCACCGCGATGGGCTGGTCTTGGTCTGCGGTCCGACCGGCGCAGGAAAGTCGACCACCCTGACCGCGCTGATCGACGAGATCGACCAGCGGCGCGCCGCGCACGTGATCACGCTGGAGGATCCGATCGAATACCGGTTCCGCCCGCACCGGTGTCTGATCCATCAACGCGAGGTCAGGACCCACGTTGCATCGTTCGCGAGCGGCTTGGTCGCGGCGCTCCGCGAGTCTCCCGATGTGATCATGCTCGGAGAGATCCGCGATCGCGAGACGATCTCCGCCGCGCTCACAGCCGCCGAAACCGGACATCTCGTGCTGGCAACGTTGCACGCATCGAGCGCGCGCGGCGCGATCGATCGGATGATCGACGCGTTTCCCGAGACCCAACAGCGTCAGGTCCGCTGGCAGCTCGCCGCGGTGTTGCGGACGGTGATCACGCAGTTCCTGGTGCCCACGCGGGACGGTGGACGGCTGCCGGCAGTCGAGCACGTCCCGATCACCACGCCGGTCGCCAATCTGATTCGGACCGGCGAGCTCCACACCCTCCCGACGGTGATCACCACGGGCCGCGATGCTGGAATGATTCCGCTCGAGCGATCGCTCGCGGCGCTGGTCAACCGCGGCGCGGTCACGGCTCAGGCCGTTCAGCGGATCGCCGCCGATCGCGAGCTCCTGGCGTCGTTGACCCGGCCGGGGCTTATTTCTTGAACTGCTCGCGATCGAGGCCGTGCCGCTCGACGAGCGCCCATAGGTTCTTGCGGTCCATCCCGGCGGCGCGCGCTGCCTGCGCGAGATTGCCGTTGTGCATGCGCAGTAGCTCGATCAGATAGGCCTTCTCGAACCGATCGATCATCTCCTGCTTGAGCTCGCGAAATGGCCGCGCGATGTCGGGTCGTGCGGTCGATGCTCGCGCGCGAGGCAACGCGACATCGGCCTCCTCGATCAGCGGTCCGGTCGCGACCACCATCGCTTGGTGGACCTTGTTTTCGAGCTCGCGGACGTTGCCGGGAAAGTCGTAGTGGGCGAACCGATTGAGCGCTTCGGGGGAGATACCATCGATCGTCTTGCCGAGCCGGCCGCGATACTTCTGCACGAAGTGGTGGACCAACATCGCGATGTCCTCGGGGCGCTCGCGCAGCGGCGGCAAGTGCATCGGGAACACGTTGATCCGGTAATACAGATCTTGGCGGAACGCGCCGCTCGCGACCAGTTGATCGAGATCGCGATTGGTGGCGGTGATGATCCGAACGTCGACGCGGCGATCGTGATCGTCGCCGATCCGGCGGAACTCCTGGCTCTGGAGCACGCGCAACAGCTTGGCCTGGAGCGGCAGGGGAAGCTCACCGATCTCGTCGAGGAATAACGTTCCGGTGTGAGCCGCGGCGAGCAACCCTTCGCGATCGCGGGTCGCGTCGGTGAATGCGCCGCGGACGTGACCGAACAGCTCGTCCTCGAGCAGCGCTTCTGGAATCGCCGCGCAGTTGACGACCACGAACGGCGCGTCGTGGCGCGGCGACGAGCTGTGAATCGTGCGCGCCACCAGCTCCTTCCCCGTGCCGCTCTCGCCAAAGATCGCGACGGTCACGTCGGTCGCCGCGACCATCGCGATGCGATCGTAGAGCTCCTTGATCCATGGTCCGACACCGATCAATACGTCGCTCTTGCGCGGTCGGCGCTTGTCCTGCCGGTTGTCGACGGCTGGCACCAACCTTCCGAGCCGGAATACCAGCTCGGCGGCATTCCATGGCCGGGTCACATAGTCGGCCGCACCGAGCTTCGCCGCAATTGAAACACCGTCGGGACCGCTCACCGCTGCGACGACTCGCGCGCCGTTGCTGATCGTCATCAGCTCGCGAATCCACGATGCGCTCGACGATGCGTCGACCTCTACGAGGACCGCGTCGTAGGGCTGTCCTGTCGCGAGCGCCGCGCGCACGTGCGCCGCGGCGTTGTCGGAGGTCGCCCACGCGACCTCTTGCGCGAGCTCGCCGAGCATGTCGGCCACCGTGTCACGCGTCGCGTGATGGCGGTCTACGACGAGCACGCGGAGCGGCATCAGCTCCATGATACCTGGCTACCAGTCGCGCTGTGGGTCGCCGCGACCGCTGGCGCGCCGGCGCGCATCTTGACGCTGTAGGTTTCGCGAAAACTCCTCGAGCGCATCGAGCTTCTGATCGGCCGGCGAGCTTGGAGATCGAGGATTTCCGCGTCCCTGGGACGGCCGGCGGTAGCGCGGGCTCCATGGATCGTCGGCGGGGCCCTGCTGACCCTGTTGGCCCTGCTGACCCTGTTGGCCCTGCTGACCCTGCTGACCCTGTTGGCCCTGCTGACCCTGTTGGCCCTGCTGACCTTGTCGGCCCTGCTGACCTTGTTGGCCCTGCTGACCTTGCTGGCCCTGCTGCCCTTGTTGGCCCTGCTGACCCTGTTGGCCCTGCTGACCTTGCTGGCCCTGCTGACCTTGCTGGCCCTGCTGACCTTGTTGGCCCTGCTGACCCTGTTGGCCCTGCTGACCTTGCTGGCCCTGCTGACCTTGCTGGCCCTGCTGACCTTGTTGGCCCTGCTGACCCTGTTGGCCCTGCTGACCTTGTTGGCCCTGCTGACCCTGTTGGCCCTGCTGACCCTGTTGGCCCTGCTGCCCCTGTTGGCCCTGCTGACCTTGTTGGCCCTGCTGACCTTGTTGGCCCTGCTGCCCTTGTTGGCCCTGCTGACCTTGTTGGCCCTGCTGACCTTGTTGGCCCTGCTGTTGCTGCTGTTGCGGGCGCTCCCTCTTGCGCAGCGCTAGCTCGAGGTTGGCGCGTGCATCCTCGAGCGTCGGATCCGCACGTAGCGCTTCCTTATACGCCTCGATCGCCTCGTCGACCCTGTCCTGCCCCATCATCGCATTGCCGCGGTTGTAGTGCGCCGGCCCGCGAATCTTCGGCTTGGTGGATCGCCCGGCCTGCGCAAGCTGTTCGACGGCACGCTCGGTGAGCTGCTTGCGCTCCTCGGGATCTCTCGCCGCTTGCGCCTTCTTTAGCAGCGACGTGCCACGGTTGAACGCCAGCCCGTCGGCGTCGATGTCGCGCTTCGCCGCACGGTCGTAGGCCGCGATCGCGGCGTCGTACTTTCCCTCCGCGAAGGCACGATTGCCAGCTTCGACGTCCGCGTCGGGCGCGCGAAATGGCTCCCACCCGGCGAGCACCGCTATCGCGACCAGCGCGAACGTGCTGCGACGCACCATGCGAGCTCCGAGCGCCATGGGTCGAGCATGACACACCGGCGTCATCGCGCCTCCGGATACTTGCGACGGCGACGAGTGCCGATCGCGACTTCGATCACCAGCAACATGAACCCCGCGAACAAGAACGGCTCGAACACATCCTTCATGTCCGTGACCTGTTTGGTCGCGAGCCCGCGGGTCACTGCGCGCAACGCCTCGACGATCGGACGCGGGTCGACGTCGCCGATATCGCTCGCGATGATGTAGCGCGCGGCGTCGCCACCGATCTCCGCGAGCTCGCGCATCTCGGCGTCCTCGCGACGCGACCGGACAGCCGTCCCGTCCGGCAGCTTCTTGGGCACCGTGGTCCTCTGTCCGCCCCACGGATCGATGTCGTAGACGACACCGCCCTGTTCGGTTCCGATGCCGACGAAGAGCACTGCGATCCCGAGCTTGCGCGCGGCCGCGATCTCGCGAACCGCCTCGGCATCGTGTTCCCCACCGTCGGTAAAGATCACGATCGCCTTACCGCGCTCGACCTTCTCGACGATCTCGGCGTCATCCCGGCCCGGATCGGGCTGGGGATCCAAGCTCTCGCCGTGGAGCGGATCGCCGCCATGCAGCCGCCGTCCGATCTCCGCGCAGTCTTCGTCGACATCCGGCCGGAGCAGGCAACGCGAGGTGCGCAGCACGTTGGGCAGATTGGAACCCTGCGGGAGATCACCGGGTCCGAGGTCACGGAGGAAGCGCGCCGCAACCTCATAGTCTTCGGTCAACGGGAAGTGCGAGGCTGCGCCAGCGAACACCACCGGTGCGATCCGATCTCCCGGCAGTTGTTCGATCACCCGCTCGGCGAGCTCGCGCGCCCGCTCGAGCCGGCTAGTTGGAAGCCGCGCGCGCGTCATCGCCGGCGTCGGGCCAACATCGTCGACCAGCATCGACTTGGAGACGTCCACCGCGATCGCGACGTCGAGTCCACGCAGCTCGACCTTGCGCTTGCCTTCGAGCTGCGGCCGGGCGATCGCGACCATGATCAAGGCCGAGCCGAGCGCGATCAGTGCATCCTTCACCACTCGCCGCCGCGGCGACGCCGTCGCGATCACGTTGCGAATCACCGGCAGCTCGCCCAGCCGCTCGGTCAGGATGCGCCGGCGGTCGTGATCGTAGATATGCAGCGCGGCGACTGCGACCGGAGCGATCGCCGCGGCCCACAGTGCACCGGGGTTGGCGAACGTCAGCGACATGATCGAAGTCCACAACCCGGTCACGGCAACCTCCGAAGCCGCGTGTGTGACAGCAGCACGTCGATCGCCAGCAACACCGCTGCGAGCACGGCGAGCGGTACGAACAGCTGCTTGTCGGGGATCCGTTCGCGCCGAACCCGCTTGGTCTTGTCGAGCGAGTTGCGCACCGCCTGAAATCCGCGGTCGAACGACTCGTAGTCGGTGGCGCGAAAGAACTCCCCACCGGTAATGCTCGCGATGCTCCGCAAGGTCTCCGGGTTCACGGTCATGCCGCCCCCGAACAGGTCATCACCTTCGCGGCCGACCAGCACGGTGTAGACCTTGACGTTCATCTTGCGCGCTTGCTCAGCAGCCTCGTCGGGCTCGAACTGGGTCACCGCGTTGGAGTCGCCATCGGAGAGCAAGATCACCACCTTGTTCTTCTTGCCGCTGCACTTGCCGTCCGGCGTGCACGCGAAGCCCTCCGGGCAGGTCTGGTCTGCGCCGGGTGTCGGATCACATGTGCCGTCGGAGCGCCGCAGCTGCGCGAGCGCGAGCGCGAGGCCATCGCCGATCGCGGTGCCCAGCTCCGGCACATCGCCGATCTGGAGATCGCGGACGATCGTCTCGAGCACCGTCATGTCCTGGGTCAGTGGACACTGCAGCATCGCGCGGTTACCGAACACGACCAGCCCCACCCGATCGGTCTTGGTTCGCCGGAGGAATCGGCGGACGACGCGCTGCGCTGCGTCCATCCGATCGCGAGGCATGTCGGACTCCTCCATCGACTTGGACATGTCGAACACGATCATGATGTCGACCGAGTCCTCCTCGTGTTTCACGGTGCGGTAGGTCTCCGGCCGCGCCAATGCGACCGCGAGCGCCGAGATTCCCACGACGCGGAACACCACCGGGAGATCGGACAACCACGCTGCAGCACCGACGCGGTCGATGATTCGCGTCTGCGAGAACCCCATGACCGCTGATCGGCGACGATGGAGATGAAAGCCGATCACACCGACCACGATCGCTGCGCTCAGCAGCACCAGCGCGCCAGGGTGGCGCCACACCACGGCTTCGCCGCCGCGCGACTCGTCGAGCTGGCGATACACCAGGCCGGCCAAGCTGCCGCCCAGCGCGAGCACGAACCCCCACGGTACCAGCGCGCGGAGCAGCCTGTGCCGGTTCGCCCGATCGGTCATGCCGCCACCCGGTGCGCCTGACTGCGAAGGTCGGTCGTCGTGACCACGAGCGCACGCGCGTCATCGAGCGTGCGATTCGCCTGCTCGGCCGTCGCGTGAACGCCGGCATATTTCACCCGATCGCATTGCTCGAGCCAGCTGCCGATGATCGCTTGCTCGTCACTGCTCGCCACGCTTGCCAGCGTGCGCGCGAGCTCGCTCGACGTCAGATCGAGCGTCGCGACGTGGTAGCGCGCACCGAGGTACTCGCGAATCACGTCGACCATCTGCGCGTAGCCGCGTTTGCGGTCGTCATCACGGTCGAGCACCCCCGAGGCATGGATCGCGAGCAACCGCTCGAGTGCGCGCTCGCTCGTCATATCGATGTTCCTGGGCGCGGCGACGGCACCGCCGATCAGCCGCACGGTGTTGCGGCGGCGCCGCCGCAACCCGAGGACGACCGCCACGAACGCGATCGCTCCGGCTCCTGCCCCCGCCACCCACACCCACAACCAGTCGCGCACCATCACGCGCGCCGGTGGCTGAACATCGCGCAGCGCGTTCGGGTTCTCGGCCGCGTCACCGAGCACACCATCGACGCGAATCCGCATCGCGTTGGTCTCGACTTGTCCGACGCGTCCGCCGACGGTGAACGTGATCGCGATCGGCGCGATCCGTTGCTCCCCGAGCTCCCACGCGGTGACCGCGAGCTGCCACTCGCGGGTTTGCGTGCCGTCGCTCGCCGTTCGATCCTCGGAGACCCGGTCGCGCACTTCGAGACCAGGTCCCAGATCGATCGGCTCGCGTAGGTTCACCTTGACGCCCGGCCCGAACGTCGCGGTTACGAACACCGTGAAGCGATCGCCCAATCGAACGACCGTCGGGCTCGCCGACGCATTGACCCGCGGCGCCGCGACATCGGGTGGGAGTTGGATCACTGGAGGGGCAGCGGAGCCAGCGGCCCCCGCCGAGCCAGCCGAGCCCGGCGAACCCGCTGACCCGGCTGCGGGTTGCCCAGTCGCCGTGGCGGCAACCAGACACCACGCCACACAGGCCACGCCTGTTACTCCAGTCGGCCGCCGCCGCATCATCCGTGTGCCATCCGTTTCGCACGGGCCTTGAAGAACGCGATCAATGCATCGACATAGGGCTGATCGGTCCGCACGGTGACGACCTCTGCATTGACTCGGCGAAGCGCGGCATCGCGAGCGCGTGCCGCGCGCGCCGCGTTGCGCGCATACTCCACGCCTGCCGTCCCATTGGTATCGACCTCGATGATCTCGCCGGATTCCAGATCCTCGAGCAGCAGGAGGCCGACCTGCGGCAGCACCTGCTCGAGCGGATCGCCGACCACCACGGGAACCACCTCATGGCGCTGTCGCGTGATCTGCAGCGCGCGCTCCCAGCCGTCGGCGAGAAAGTCCGAGACCAGAAACACTACGGAGCGCCGCTTCGCGACCTTGGCCAAGAAGTCCAGGCCGGCGGCCAAGTTGGTCGCGCGCGACGCGGGCTCGAACGCGAGGATCTCGCCGATCACGCGGAGCACGTGACGGCGGCCTTTCTTCGGCGGTACGAACCGCTCGACGTGGTCGGTGACGATATACAGCCCGACACGATCGTTGTTCTTGATCGCGGAGAACGCGACGACCGCCGCGAGCTCGGCGGCAAGCTCGCGCTTGGCTACGCCGCGCGAGCCGAAGTAGCCCGAGGCGCTCATGTCGATCACGAGGTTGACCGTTCGATCGCGCTCTTCGACGAATTGCTTGACGTGCGGTGCGTTCATCCGCGCCGTGATGTTCCAATCGATCGAGCGAACGTCGTCGCCGGGATAATACGGCCGGACGTCCGAAAAGATCAGACCGCGGCCTTTGAACACCGAGTGGTACTGCCCCGCGAGCTGTTCGTCGACGAGCCGGCGCGAAGCGATCTCGATCTTTCGCGCCTTCTTGAACAGCTCTGCGGTCGTCAGCGCCATGCCAGCTCGCGGCTATGGCACCGGGAGGTATTCGAACACTCGCCGAACCACGTCTTCGGAGCCCACCTCCTCCGCCTCGGCTTCGTAGGTCACCATCACGCGATGCCGCATCACGTCCATCGCGATCGCCTTGATATCGTCGGGGGTGACATACGAACGATGTCGAATGAACGCGTGAGCGCGGGCCGCCATCGCGAGACACAGCGTCGCGCGCGGTGATGCGCCGTATTCGATCAGCGGCGCCAGCTCGGGCAATCCGTATTCGCGTGGCCGCCGGGTCGCCTGCACGATATGGACGATGTAGTCACGCACGCGATCGTCGATGTAGATCGATCCGACCACACGACGAGCTTCACGAATGTGATCGAGCGTGGCAACCTCGCTCGCCGCGGGGACCTCGAGCGTGCTCATCCGATCGAGCATCGCTCGTTCGTCGGCGGCACCGGGATAGCCGACCTTGATCAGCAGCATGAACCGATCGAGCTGCGCTTCGGGCAGCGGGAACGTGCCTTCTTGCTCGATCGGGTTTTGCGTTGCGAGCACCAGGAACGGATCCGGCAAGCGATGCGTGGTGTCGCCGATCGTGACCTGGCGCTCCTGCATCGCTTCGAGCAACGCCGATTGGACCTTCGCCGGCGCCCGATTGACCTCGTCGGCGAGTACGAGGTTGGCAAACAGCGGCCCGCGTTTCTGCGTGAACTCCGCGGTGTGCATGTTGTAGATGATGGTTCCGGTGATGTCGGCCGGCAGCAGATCCGGCGTGAACTGGATCCGTTGAAACGACGCCGCGATCGTCTGAGCGAGGGTCTTCACGGTCAGCGTCTTGGCGAGGCCCGGGACGCCCTCGATCAGACAGTGCCCGCCGGTCAGCAGGCCGATCATCACGCGCTCGACCATCTCGCGCTGACCCACGACAACCCTACCGACCTGCTCGAACACCTGGTCCAGAAAGCTTCCCGCGCGAGCGACGTCCGCGTTCAGCTGATCGACGTCGACGACCGTGGCCGGATGAGCCGCGGAGCCGTTCGCCGATTCGTCGAGCGTCACCGGCGCAACGTCGGCGGGATCGCTGATGGTATCCATGGACACCCCTGACGATGTCACGAATCTCTCGCTCGTGCCCGTGCGCTGAACTGGGATCCCCGGCGACGTGACCATGCCCACGACCGTCTCTAACCGGGGTCCATGCGGTGCTATTCCTGGCCCGGACGACGGTTCACAAAACCTCGCACCGCGTCGGTTACTCACACGTACACGGGGTATGTTCGCGTCATGGCGGATCAGCCACCACAGGCCCTTGGCCCCGTGGATTTCTCCACGCACGTACTGTCGCTCGCTTCGAGCGCGTTGATCGCGATCGGAAAAATCCCCGGTCCCGACGGCCAACCGCATCCGATCGACTTGGACAGCGCGCGTCACTTGATCGATGTGCTGGCGATGCTCGAGGCCAAGACCAAGGGAAACCTCGACGAGGCCGAGCGCAAGCTGCTCGCGAGCTTGATCTACGATCTGCGGGTTGCGTTCGTCGACGCGCAATCGAAGCACGGAGCAAGCGGCGGGTGAGTCAGCTCTCGCGCGGGCTGTCGCGAGCGGTTGGGTGGTCGGTCGCGATGGTCGCGGTGACGGCGGGATGCCGCGAACGCGAGATCAAGCCCGACGCGGGTACGACCGCGACAGCTGCGCCGAGCCAGACCCGCGTGCTCTATCCCAACGCGCCCGGAGCGTTCGTCGATCTGGTCTCGAGTGCCCGACCGAGCGTCGTCGCGATTCGCTCGGCAGCACCGGTGAAGGCTGGCCCCGCTTCGATGTTTCCGGGCGCCCCAGAATCCGCGGCCGATGTCGCGCTCGGTACCGGGTTCGTGATCGAATCGAAGGGCACGTTCGTGCTGACCAACGATCACATCGCCGCGGCATCGTCGGAGCTACGCGTGGTGTGGCCGGACGGTACCGAGCTGCCGGCGAAGTTGGTCGGTCGCGACAACCGGCTCGACCTCGCGCTGCTCTCGATCGACGGTCCCGCTGCACCTGCTCCTTCGGGTTCGGCAGCTGGTTCTGCTGCACCCGCGGTCATGCCGTCTGCCCGGCTCGAGCCATTGCGATTGGGAGACTCGGACGATCTCCACGTCGGCGAATGGCTCGTCGTGCTGGGAAACCCGTTCGGCGACGAAGTCACCGCATCGGTCGGCATCGTGTCGTCGACCGGTCGCGACGCGGCGGGTTCGCTGGTCACGGGACCGGCGGTCGGCTTTCGAACGTTCATCCAGACCGACGCTCGGATCCATCGCGGTAATTCGGGCGGTCCGGTGATCGACAGCGCTGGCGAGGTCGTGGGGGTAGCCATCGCCACCGGCGACCGACCCGGCGAGCTATCGTTCGCGATTCCGAGCAATCGCGTCCGCGAAGTGATCGATGCGCTTCGCGATCACGGCCAGGTCGCGCGCTCGTGGCTCGGTGCGGTCGTAAAGCCAGTCACGCCCGAGCTCGCGCGAGCCAATCTATTGGCCAAGCCGAGCGGCGCATTGGTGACCGAGGTGAAGCCCGGCTCGCCGGCCTCGCGCGCCGGGCTGCGCGCTGGCGACATCGTGATTCGGTGGGGCGATCGTGACGTCGATCATCGGTCGCTGCCGTGGATCGTCCAGTCGACACCCGCCGGCAAGACCGTCAACGTCCTCGCCTGGCGCAACAAGGCGGCGCTGCCAATTCCGGTGATCACCGAGGCGATGCCCGAGTAGGTGCGATGTGGAGACCGCGGACGTCGCGCGCTCTTGTGGAGACCGCGGACGCCGCGCGCTCTTGTGGAGACCGCGGACACCGCGAGCTCCATAGCCCCAGGTGTGATCCCGACGGCGCCGTGGACGTGATCGCCACCATTGTCGTCGACGGCAACGTGCCCACGCCGCACGCGCTGCTGCAGAACGCGTACACCGCGCGCTCGGGGCGGGTGGATCGACGGTCGACGCGCCTGCCGATGATTGGTCGGTGCGGGGTGCTGCTAATCTCAGGTACGTGCGGGACCCGGCACGACCGAATTAGTAACAGTCGCGCGCCCGCCGCCACCCGCCGGGCGCGCGCTCGTGCGAGATAGCGCGAGCTCCGTAGCCCCGCTCGGGCACAACACCCTTCGCTCAGCGACTCGGGCACCCCACCGATCGAATAACGATCACGGCATCGTTCCCGTTCCCGTACGAGTACGTGACACGTGCACGAAGACGTATCTGACCGGCATTGGAGCTAGTTGAGGCTATCGTCGACGGTCGTCCCGGCGAGGAACTTGGCGACCACGGTCTTTTGACCGATCACGCCGAAGTCGACGACTACGCGTTCGTCCTTGCCCGAGGCCCCAGGGACGACCTGGACCACACGGCCGTGGCCAAGCGTTCGGTGAGTCACCAACGCCCCGACGGAGAACTGCGATCCGCGGCGATAGCTGGAGTCGTCATCGACCTGATAGACCTGTTCGTCAGAATCATCCACTCGCTGATCCAGCTCGTCGCGTTGCGGGCGCCGGCGGCGCGCAGGCGCCCAGTTGCCATCGACGATCCGCGGCCCAGCAGGTGTCGCTGGTGCCGACGGCCGAACCGGTGCCGCGAGGCAGCTGCGCGGCAAATCGTCGAGGAACCGCGATGGGTTCTGAATTCTGATCTCACCCCATACCCGTCGCGTACGGGCGTGGGTGAGCACGAGCCGCAGGCGAGCTCGTGTGATCGCCACGTACGCCAGCCGCCGCTCTTCTTCGAGGGCGGAGTCCTGGTCTTGATCGTCGCGATCGCGCAGCGAGGGGAACAGGCCATCCTCGAGGCCGGAGATGAACACCAGCGGCCACTCCAGCCCCTTCGCGATGTGGATGGTCATGAGCACGACCTGTTCCTGCGCAGTCTGGTCGGCGGCCGATGACAGCGCGATCCGCTCGAGAAAATCCGCGACGGTTCCACCATTTGGCGGCTCGCCATGAGGATGCAGATCGACCGAGCTCGCTGGCAGATCCGCGGCCTGATCATCGAAATCCGACGCCGTCGTCACGAGCTCGGCGAGGTTGTCGAGCCGATCGCGCGATTCGGTGGAGTGGTCATTCTCGAGCTTGGCGCGTAGTCCGCTGCGATCCACCACTTGAATAATCGTCTCCGCGACCGAGGCGCCCTGTTCGATCACATTGACCAGACCATCGACGAGCTCCACGAACCCATGCAGCTTCTTGCGCGCCGCTGCCCCGAGCCCGGCAACGTCGCCACGTGCCGCCAGCCTCGCCGCATCGAGCAACCCGCTGCCGTTCGCACGCGCGGCGGCGCGCAGCCGCTCGACCGTGGTGTCGCCGATCCCACGCGCCGGCACATTGACCACGCGTTCGAACGCCGAGTCCGCCGCCGGGTTGCACAACAGGCGTAGGTACGCGAGGACGTCTTTGACTTCCTTGCGCTCGAAGAACGACACCGCGCCGACCACCTTTGCCGGAACTCGCGCCGCTCGCAGGTGCTCTTCGAGCACGCGCGACTGCGCGTTGGTGCGATAGAGGACCGCGATGTCGTTGGGAGACAACGGACCGTCATCGAGCGCTTGGCGGATCGCACGCGCGATGAAATACGCCTCGCCGCGCTCGTCGCCGGCCTGATAAACCTCGATCTGGTCCCCCAGCCCACTGTCGGTCCACAGCGACTTCTCGTGGCGATCGCGGTTGTGACGGATGATCCCGTTCGCCGCATCGAGGATGGTCTGGGTCGAACGATAGTTTTGTTCGAGCTTGATCACCGTCGCGTCTGGAAAATCGCGATCGAAGTCGAGCAAATTCCTCGGCTCGGCGCCTCGCCACGCATAGATCGATTGATCGTCGTCGCCGACCACCGTGAGATTTCGCGTGGTCTGCGAGAACTTCGTGACCAGGTCGTATTGGACCCGGTTGGTGTCCTGGAACTCATCGACCAAAACATGGCGAAACCGCACCCGCAGAATTTCGGCGAGCTTCTCGTCCTCGAACAACTCGAGCACCTTGAGCAGCAGGTCGTTGAAATCGGCCGCGTTCTCCTTGGCCAGCTGCGCCTGATACATCGGATAGATCTGCTCGACGATATCGTCGAAGAATCCGACCTTGATGGTGCGCGGATCGACGCCCCGGTTCTTGGCGCGATCGAACCGCGACAGCAGCGACCTCGGCGACATCTGCTCATCGAGTCCGGTCTCCTTGAGCAACCGCTCGACCAGCTTGATCTGATCGTTGTCATCGAAGATCACGAACCCCTTCTTCAAACCGACGCGCTCGCCATAGCGCCGGAGCAGCCGGGCACACGTGGCGTGAAACGTGCCGATCCACATCACGTCGGCAGCTTCCCCCAGGATCTCGCGCAACCGGTGCCGCATCTCACCGGCGGCCTTGTTCGTGAAGGTCACCGCGAGGATGCCCCAAGGCTCGACCCCGGACTCCACCAGCCGAGCGATCCGGTGGACCAGCACGCGGGTCTTGCCGGTTCCAGCACCGGCCAGCACCATCAGCGGCCCATCACCGTGATCGACCGCGGCGCGCTGTTCGGCGTTTAGAGGCGTGCGCTCCACGCTCACTGGTTAGCACACGGCAGTGACAGCGAACGCGAGCAGTGCTGTCACGCGGCTTGCTCTGCGATCAGGCGGTCGACCGTCGTCGTTCGACGTGGAGAGGAAACAAAACAGGCGGACCATCGCTGGTCCGCCTGCTGCTCGAGCCGCAACCCGAAGCGATCTTAGAACGTCAACCGCATGCCGACGCGCGCGTTCATCGGAGCGTAGCGAGCGGTGGTGTTGCGGAAGTTCGGGTTCTTGCCGATCGGGGTCGCCGTCTCGTTGCCCGTCGTGTCGATCGTCTTGACCCACACCAGATCCTCGTACGTGCCGCCCGACACCGGGTTCGCGTTCTGCTGGCTGCCCGACGTCGCGTTGGGCGCGGTCAGCTTGTAGTACGGCGCGTAGTTGTCATCGACGCCGGCTTCGCCCTGGCGGTTGTAGACGTTGTAGAAGTCGACGTACGCCTCGATCTTCATGTTCTTACCGAGCGGCTTGCCATAGCCGAAGTGGATGTCGAGACCGTGGTCGAAGTCGGTACGGCCGAGCTGACCGCGCGGCAGCAAGAACGCCTCGTTCGCGCCGTACAGATAATGGCCGGCCAGTGCGTTGACGGGCACGCCCGACAGCGCGCGGAGCCGGATACCCACCGTCGCGTCACCCCACTTCTTGAAGTCGAAGGTGTAGTAACCGTCGAGCTTGATGTAGTGCGGGCGATCGAGCGGCAGCGGTCCGACGCGGTTGCCGAGCAGCTCGATGAGGTCGAACTGCGACGAGATGTTCGGATCGACCTGACCGTTGTCGTACGAGATCAAGCCTGGGTAGTTACCGAAGTTGCGCGAGAACGTGTACGAGCCCTGCACGTACAGCTTCTTCGAGAACCGGCGGGTCAACGTGAACTGCAGCGCGTTGTAATCGCGCCGCGGCTTGTCGAACACGCGGATGCCCTGGAACAGCGTCAGCTGGTTCTGCAGCAGCGCCTTACGCTCGGGATCGTCGGTCTGATCGATCAGCGCCTTGAACTTGTTCTCCTCCGAGGTCGACCAGTCGCCCGGGTTCGCGATCACGTAGGTGTTCGCGCCGTCGGTCGAGATGTCCTCGATCACGCGACCGAACCGGCGGTTCTGATACGCGAGACCGATCTTGAGGTCGTCTAGGACCTCGTACTCGAAGCCCGCGATGATCTCGTCCATGTACTGCGGCTTGACGCCAGGAGCGACCAGCGTACCGGACGCGCCGAACAGCTGCTCCTCGTTGCCGACGATCGACATGCCGCTCGGATCGAACGGCTCGACGCAGCCTACGCCGTTCGGGCCGCCGATCTTGGGATCGGTCATGCCGCAGCGGTTCGGGGTGAAGTCCTGAATGAAGTTGACCTCGCCGCCGAACGAACGGTCGTTGATGTCCATCGGGATCGATTCGAAGAACCGGCCCCAGTGGGCGTACACCTTCGAGCGACCTTCCTTGGTCCAGTCATAGAGGACGCCGAGCCGCGGCGCCCACATGCCGTCCAGCGTCAACGCGTTCTTGCCGTGCTGCTGCATGGTGAGCGGGTCGAACTTGTTACGAAGGAAGTCGACATAACGCAGCCGCTGCTCTTCGTAGCGAATGCCCGCGTTGACCGTCAGGTTCGGCTGGATCTGCCACGAATCGCGGAGGTACGCGGCCCAGTTCAACGTGTTGCCGTTGACCATGGTGCCCGGATCGCCGACGCTGCCACCGAGGTAGTCACAGACGTACTCGAGGTTTGGCGTCGCGCCCGGACCCATGATCGGGTTCGGCGTGCTGCAGCGGTTGTCGAACCGCGCGTCGGTGTTGTTCATCACCGGGACTGAACCCATCTGGCCAAGCAGCTGGACCCAGCGATAGACGCGCACCGTCGAGCCCACCTGGTTCTCGATGAACGCGCCGCCCGAGTAGACGCGCGACTTGTCGGACAGGTTGTCCTCGGCGTCGATACCCGCCTTGATCTCGTGGCTACCAGCCGCCTTCACTCGCTGGGTGAGCGAGAGCCGCGCCGCGCGGCGCTGCTCGACGTCGGAGTTGATCGATCCCGGACCGCCGATGACATACGGACGGGTGTCCATCGGGCAGTTGTTCGAGAGGAACGGATATGCGTCGCCGCCGCCGGGAGGCGTATCGAGGCAACCGGCGTTGGTCCGGGCGCTCTCTGCGCCGAACCCGGGACCCCACACGCCGAGACTCCCGTCGTACAGCACTTGCATCGGTGAATTGGCTTGGGTGGGATCGTATGCGTCGCTCTTGAGCGACTCACGGTGCCAACCAGCGACGAGCTCGACCTCGGTCTTGTTGTCGTTGAACTTCGAGGTCCACTTCGCCGAGACGTCGGTGGTCAGCGCGTTGGTGCGGAACCCGCTGGTCGGAGGACCGTAGATGCCGGGGGACTCCGCCTTGTACGGCAGCGCCTGGAGGGTCAGCTGACCTTGGTTCTCCGGCGTCGCCGCGAAGTTGATCTTGCCGAGGACGTTGTAGGCGCTGCTGGTTTGGCTACGAACTTCCTCGTCGAGCACGTCGGTGATGTAGAACCCAGTGGTCGGATCGACGTCGGCGGTGCCGTCGGCGAACCCGCCTTGCGACGCCAACCGCGGATCGCAGTTCGACAGCGTACCGTTGGGCAGCAGCGCGCGACAGTCGGTCTGGCGCTGCGTCACGCGGGTGATGTCGACCTTCGAGAACTGCGGCGCGAACCCGATGAAGAACCACAGCCGGTCCTTGACGATCGGACCGCCGAGCTCGAACCCGAAGTCGCCGGAGTACGCGAGGTTTCCGGTCGCATCGATCGAGGTCGCGTTGCGCGGCGTGCTCTCGGCCTCGGCGGTGAACGCGCCGGGCTGGAACGTACCGAACACGCTGCCCTTGAACTCGTTCGAACCGCTCTTGGTGACGACGTTGACCACGCCGCCGGTGGCACGGCCGTATTCGGCGTTATAGCCACCGGTGATGACCTCGATCTCTTCGATGAAGTCGTTGATCACCGGCGAGCCGACGGTGCCGTAGGTCAGACCGGTCGTGTTGACGCCGTCGACGTAGTACTGGTTCTCGAGCGACGAGCTACCGGAGAACGACACACCCACACCGTCGCCCTGCGATCCGGCCGCAGCACCGAGCGTGGACTCGAAGGTCCGGCCCGGCACCGGGATGTTCTTCATGTAGTTCTTGTCGATCGTGATGCCCTGGGTGGTCGACGTCGGATCGATCGTAGGCGCGGTGTCCTCGACGATGATCTTTTCGCCGCCGCCGGTCGAATTCAGCTTCTGATACACCGGCGTCGTCTTGTTGACGCCCACCGCGATCCCACTGCGCTCGAGCACGACGTCGGCGTAGTAGAACGTGACGAGGTAATCACCCGGCGGGAGATCGGTGATCTTGTATTGGCCGTTCTCGTCGGTAATTGCGGTCTGCGCTTGTGGCAGCGACGCCGAGGTGGCGATCACCGTGACGCCAGCGAGCTTTTCGCCGGTCTTTTCGTCCGTGATCGTGCCTTGAATGGCACCCGAGGTATTGGATTGGGCACGCGCTTCACTCGGATCGAGGAGGTGCATGACACCGACGCTGGTGATTCCCAGCGTCGCAGCGATCATTAGCTTCTTCGCATTCATGACATCCTCCGGTTTACGGAACCGTGGTGAACGTAAGGGTGAACGGCGCCGGCAGCGGCTGACCGAATCCATCGGTCACCGACGTTGGCACCGTGACGACGACCGTCGCACCATTTGCGAAGTTCGTCGTTGGAGTGATCGTGATTAGCTTGGTCGACGCGGTGTACGTCATCGTGAACGTCGTGAACGGGTTGCCGTTCTCGGTCACCGTGATCCCACCGAGCGTCGCCATGTCGAGACCGGCCGTGATCGACGCGATACGGATGACGACGTTGACCGGAACGCCGGTCGCCATGTCCTCGGGCGACGCCGCCTGGAGGATGAGCGGCTCGACCCTGAACTTGAACGCCGACAGATCGCCGGGCGTGCAGTCCTGGGTGATGTCGCCGTTCGGCGGAGCGCAGACCTGGTTGCCCTGTTTGTCTACGATCTCTGGCGAGAACGTCAGCCCGCACTCGAGATTCGTCGGCATGCCTTGCGACGGCACGAGCACGAGCGCCGGACCGAGGGCATCGAATCCGCCCATCGCCGGCCGCTGCTGCGTGCCCGACGGGTTCCAATAGCTCATGTCGAGATCGAGCGGCACGTCGATCGTGCCGCACCGGATGCCGACGGCGCCGGCGATCATGCGCGTATCGTCGGCCGAGCCGTCTTGGTTGAGATCGGCGACACCGACCGGCATTCCCTCGGCAACCGGATCAGTTCCGGCGAGGCAGCCGCCGGGGACGCGGCAGATGCACATCGCCATCGGACCGCTACAGGTCTCCGGCAGGATGTCTTTCACTGTCGAGCACGCGGCGACGTCATCGGGCGTTGCGCCGATCGGAAGCCGGTCGTACGCGTCGCTATCGACCACACCGCGGCAGTTGATCTCCTCGATGTAGTTGCCTTGGAGCAACTCGTCCATGATCACGCGCAGCATCTGACCGTTCGCCGCCGCCGACGTCACGTCGGGACGAATCTCCGACGCCTGCGCCTGTTCATGCGTACCGAACGCGAACACGCGACGGATCTGATCCGGCTTACCCGGCTCGCGGAAATCTTCCTTGAGTCGCACCTGTTGAATCATGGGTGGACCCTCGGGATTTAGGTTCGTGGCGCTCTCGTAGTCCGTGCATGCGACGGCAGCGATTGCCGCACCCACACAAACTAGATTCAGAAGCCTTGTCATGGTCGCTATGCTCCCCGTAAACGGCGCAAAAATTCGCCCGCTTGTACTAGTCGATCGTCAAAGTTGTCAAGACGTTCAAGATCGGTATCACCGTCGGTACAGCGGCCCCAACGACCGCCTGATCACGGTCCGTAACAGGCCTCATGTGATGAGCGAATGTCTTCCCTCAATTGCTGTCGCAGGACTCGGGTGTGCTGCGTATGCGTCGCATCGGCTGTCGCAGATCGACGACGTTTCGCTCGTACGCAGCCGAGCAAACAGCTGAAACCTCGACGCGCGACGACTCATGTCGCGGTGCACGAACGAAGCATCACGCGGTGCGAGCGGCCCCATGAGGCCGAATGACGCACCCGCCGAACCGCTGCCGACAGGAGATCTGCTACTGCGGGGCAGTCTGGTCTTCGCGGATCTTCAGCGCGACCTTGATGTCGCCGACGCTCGCGGCGATCACACGAATGCTGTCCATCGTGCCGATCACCTCTCGCCACGGCACCGCATCGGCGAAGTCGACAAACACGACCTTGTCGCCGGTGAGCGCCATGATCTTCGGAAGCAGCATCTTCCCCAGGTCGGCCGACGGGATCGCCGTCTCGTTGGTGCCATCGTTGAACACCAGCGACAGATCGGGCATCACCTTCACCGTCAGCATGCTGGCGTTCGGATCGTAGCTCTCGCTCTCGGTGATCTTCCGAGGCACGTCGAGCTTTTGCATCTTCATCATCACCGGGATCAGCACGAGGAAGATGATCAGCAGCACCAGGAGCACGTCGATCAGCGGCGTGACGTTGATCTCGCTCTGAACAGAGCCCGACTTGCCGCCGCCTGTTGACATCCCCATGGCTACTTGAACTCCGAGACCGCGAGATCGACCGAGTCGATGTTCATCACGCGGTTGAGATGAAACAGGATCGGGTACACCTTCGCGTACTCCAGCCGGGTATCCGCCTTGAGATAGATCCGATTGACCGCGAGCGGATTCTTGGGTGCCTTCCAGGCGGCCTCGAGCTTCGCCTGCATGTCCTTGAGGTTGTCCGGGGTCACGGGACCGATCTTGGTCTTCTCGAAGAACAGCTCACCTTCGATATCGATCGACACGACGGGCTGCGAGACATCCTTCTCCGACGAGTACTTCCTCGACTTCGCCAGGGTGACTTCGTAGCCGCGGCCCATCGTCATCACCATCAGCATGAAGATGATGAGCAACACCAGCATGACGTCGACCAGCGGCGTCACGTTGATGTCGTTGCGAACGTGATCGATCTCGAGCTTGCGACCGGACAGTCGCCAGCGACGGCGGTGCTTGTTCGAGCTATGTGCGCCAGCTCCGGCCACGTCTAGCCCCGGCCCTCACGCAGCACGTAGTCGATGAACTCGCTGGACACGTCGTTCATGTCGATCACGAACTGCTCGACCCGCGAGGTGAAGTAGTTGAACGCCATGGCCGCGATGATCGCGACGCCGAGGCCGAGCGCGGTGGACACCAACGCCTCGGAGATCTTCGGGCCGATCGCGTTGATGTCGACGTCACCGCTCTTGAGCATCTGGAACGTTCCAAGGATGCCGATGACGGTTCCGAGTAGACCGATGAATGGCGTCGCCGAGGCAACCGTGCCGAGGTACGCCAGGCCCTTGCGGAGGTTGGAGGTCTCGCGCTCTTTGACGCGCTCGAGCGCGCGATTCACCGAGTCGACCAGGTCGAAGTCACCGACGTCGTCGGGCCCCTGGGTGCGCAGCGCCTCGCGCCCCTGTTGCAGTGCGGCCAACCCCGAGTCCATCACCTTGGCGACCGGGCTCTTCGGCATCGAGCGGGCGGCGTTGAGCGCGTCCATCACCTTGTGCTGGCGCAGGTACTCACCGAGCGCCTGCACGTAGCGGATGCTCTGGTCGCTCGCCGCGCGGAACGTGAGCAGCCGCTCGGCAATGACGTAAAACATGAACACCGACATGCCGATCATCCCTACGGTGATGATCTTCACGATGATGCTCATGTGCTCCCAGAGCTCTACGAGGTCGATTCCCATTGGCCTGTTCCTGCTGAGGTTTCCGTTGCCGGTTTGGTTCTATCGCTGCGAGTAGATGAAGTTAACGGCGGTGCACGCCGGCGCGGCCTTCCCGTTGACCAGGAACGGCCGGTAGCGCCACTCGGTGCGCATCTTTTTCTGGATCTTGGCGTCGTACGCTGGAAAGCCGGTGCTCTTGATCTGGCTGACCGAGGTCACGCTGCCTTGGGTGTCGATGCAGAGCTTGAACGCGCCGACCAACTTGTCCTTGCCGGACCGCTGGATCTCCACCTTGGTGTTGTCGTCGGGGACGATCTGCTTTTCGCCCGCGACGCGCGATTGCTCCAGCATCGTCGGCGCGATGTTGGTCGGAGCTGCTGGCGGTGGCGGCGGCGGCGGTGGCGGCGGTGCACCAACGACACCACCGACGACACCACCTTCCACACCGCCCTCTTCGCCGCCCTCTTCGCCACCGACGTTTTCACTCTCGGTGGAGGCGACGACCTCCTGTTTCTCGATCTTCACCGGCTGCACCAGGTCTTTGACCTTGGGCTTCTTCGGCTTGATCTCGACGTTCTGGGGCTTCTTGCTGCCGGCAGGTGGTGGCGGCGGGGGCGGCGGCGGCGGCGCCAGTGAAAGGCTGGCCGTGTCCTGCGGCGACTCGAGCCGCTCGATCGCCCAGATCCCTTGCGCCCAGGCGACGCCGAAGAACACGCCGTGGCCAACGATCATGGCCGATAGCAGCGGCATCGCCCAACGCGGTGCCTTGCGCTTCTTGGCCTCGTCGAATCCGCCAAACATCGCGACCGAGGGTGCATCCGCCACCACACCAGGCGAGCGATACGGAGTGGCGGGCACGCCTGGCTTGGCAGGCACCTCGCCGCGAATGAACGGGGTGGTCTTGTCGTCGTTTTCGTCGTGGTCGATCGGCATAGCTGCTCCTTGGAGGCGAATCAGCCGCCGGTCTTTTGCCCCTGGCCCTCGGAAACCGAGGGTGCGGGCGCGGTGGGAGATGGAGCTTTCTCTTGCTCTTGGGCTGCCGCCTTCGCCTCTTTGGCTAGAACGCGCGACACGCCGCTGAGATCTTGGGTACTTGCCCGGTCGACACTGGCAGCCCAGATCGGCCCCTGCACCAAGGCTCGCTGGGTGAACACGGCGCCCTGTAACGACCACAGCGCCGAGCTCTTCGGCGCCAGCTCGATCGCCTTTTGAAGCGCGGAGATACCGCGATCGGCGAGCTCGATGCTGTCCGCCGCGTCCAGGGTCTTGGAGGCGAGCTTGTTCCAGGCGACGTTGCCGATGTAGTTGTACGCCGCGACCTTGCCCGACACCTCGGTCGTGACATCCGCCACCTTTAGGTACCACTCGATCGACTTCCGCCAGTCATTCGCCTTGAGGTTGATGTTGGCCAGGTTGGTCATGATCTCGGGGTCGTTCGGCGACGCGGCCAGCAGCGCGGTCCAATAGTCGAGGGCCTTGGCATGTTGGTCTGAATCCACCCACTGTTGAGTGATCAGGGCTCGAATCGTCGGCTTGGTCTCGAGCTCCTTGATCTCCGCCTTCAACTTCTTGATGTCATCGGTGTCGTTGATCGCGGTCTTGTCGCCGTTTGCGATCCTCTCGTCGCGACTGCTCTCGAGCTTGGCGAGCTCCGCGTACGCCGCCTTGCGTTGTGCGAGCAGCTCGTTATCGCTGGTCTGCACGGCTACCCACTTCTCGAGGTGGACTGCCGCGAGGTTGGCGATCGCTGGCGAATCGAGCGCGCACAGCGTCTGCTTCACGCACGCGTGCTTGCCACAGATCTCCTGCGCGTCCTTCTCCGTACACTCTGGGTAACGGCGGTCACCGTCGTCCTCGCAGACCTGCGCTTCGATCGTCTTGACGTCCGGGATCGACGCGCACACGGCGTCACCGACGACGCCGAGCTTCACCGGCTTTTCGTAGCCGGGCCTGGTCATCTTCGAGTACGCCAGACCGAGATTGAAATGGACGAGCGGGTCATCGGCGTTCGGCAACGCGCGCTCGTACATCGCGGCGGCCTCGATGAACTTGGTGTCCTTGAACAGTTGGTTGGCAGTTCGGACCTGGTCACGCGCATCTAGTTGATCGCGAAACTTGAAGTACAGGCCGACAACACCACCCACGATGCAGAGCACCACGACGAGAATTATCGTGGCGAACCGCGCGCCGTCGGAGGGGCGACTCATAGGGCGCGCGACTATACATAGCTCGGTGGGGTGCATCAACCGCCTTCCCGAAGCCATGTACTACGGTCGCGAACGCATCTGCGTGACGGTCACGTGACAGGTACTGGCACGTTGTCGCATCGACGATGCAGTGCGACCGAGGCGCTACGGAACCGCGTACGAGATCGAGATCGCGTAATTCTGAAGATCAGCTTGATCCGCAGCAGATGCGCTGAGTCCGAGGGATTTTTGTTCGAGGCACTGCCGCACGAGCTCCGCCGACGCTCCGATGACTTCGCGCAGCTTCACCGCGGCCCTCGTGACGACAACCTGTTGATCTTTGATCGCCACCACGAGCGTTCCCTCGACGCGTGGCGAATTGCCCCGATCCGTGGCGGTGATCGCGGCCGCGCATTCGCCGAGGACCTCACGAAATCGTTGCGTGATCGCGGTCGTGAGCTCACGGGGAAATGTACGGCCACCGAGAGGTGCAACGATCGGTGGCAGCTCGGCAGGCGGACGATCGCCGGTTCGGTGGTCACGGACCGAGACATCTCCGCTCATGTTCTCCGAGTGTTCGGGGTTCGGTGCCGGAGTCTGGGTCTGCGGATCGGATCCAGCGCCAGGCCGCGTGGCGCGCAGATCCGATGAGGTGGCGGGTGGCATGGGCGCGTCCGCGAGATCCGGCGCTGCAAGCTCGCGATCACCGCTGCGCACCTGCCACGCCAACGCGATCACGAGGACCGAGACGATCGCAGCGGCCACAGCAAGCGCGCTGCGCGTCATCACCAGGCGGTAGGCGCGGCGACTTCGACATCGCCCGAACGTACGCGGTGCAACACGCCACTGTGATCACGGAGCAGCAATGCGCCGTCTCGATCGAGCCCGGCGAGTTGGCCGGTCAACATCGTGCCATCGACCTGAGCCTGCGCCGAGAGTCCCGCTGCCATCCGATCGTGCCACGCCGGAATGATCTCCTCGATGCCCATCGCGACGTAGCGGTCGATCCAGCGCTCGACACTGGCGAACAGCGTGGCGATGAACGCATCGCGATCGATCGACGAGCCGGCGGCTTGTTCGAGGGTGATCGCCCTGTGTGCGACGTCGGGCGCGAGGTCGTCGGACCGACCCGCGACGTTCACGCCGATCCCGACGATCACGGCCTCCACACGCGGGCCCTGACTCTGGGCTTCGACGAGTACGCCAGCGACCTTCTTGCCGCCGACGAGCACGTCGTTGGGCCACTTGAGCATTCCAGGAGCACCAATCGCCCGTACCGCATCACAGACGCCGATCCCGATCGCGAGCGTCATCGGCGGGACGTCGACGAGTGGTAGCGGCGGTCGAACCACGGCGGACAAGTACAGACCGAGCGAGGCCGGCGAATCCCATGCGCGACCGTTGCGTCCGCGTCCCGTTCGCTGGCGATTGGCGATCACCACGGTCCCGTGGCGCGCACCGGCGCGCGCCAACCGCGCCGCTTCATCGTTCGTCGAGCCGCACTCGTCGAGATCGATGCGTTGGCAACCGAGCCAGCGAGCGAATGGCGGAACGAGGTATGGGCGAGATTGGCTCGTCATGCGCGTACATCCAGTCCAATGTCGACAGCCGGCGCAGAATGCGTCAGCGCTCCGACCGAGATCAGATCCGCACCGGCTCGCGCGTAGTCGGCGATCGTCGCGAGCGTGATGCCGCCGGATACCTCGACGAGCACGTTGCGGCCGTGAGCGCGTGCAGCGGCGACTTCGACTTGCGCCGGTGTCATGTTATCGAGCAAGACGATCTCCGCGCCCGCGGCGAGCGCTTCGTCGAGCTCGCCGAGGTTCGTGACCTCGACTTCGACGCGAAGTGGATGCGGTGCCTTGACCCGCGCTGCTTCGACCGCCGCACGTACCGAGCCGCACGCAGCAATGTGATTGTCCTTGATCAAGATGCCGGAGCCGAGATCGTAGCGATGGTTGCCACAACCGCCGGCGACCACCGCTGCTTTCTCGAGCACGCGAAACCCGGGCGTGGTCTTGCGCGTGTCGACCACGCGTGCCTTTCCGGCCCCCGCCGATGCCACGGCGTCTGCGTAGCGGCGCGCGAGCGTTGCCACCCCGGATAACCGCTGCACGAAGTTGAGCGCGGTGCGTTCGGCCGCGAGCACGCTGTGGGCTGGCCCTCGCACGGTCATCAGCACGCCGCCGCGATCGATGCGGGTGCCATCCTTGATCTGAGGATCGAGCTCGATCCGGGGATCGAGCAGCGCAAACACCGCCGCCGCCACGTCGAGCCCGAACGCGACGATCGGTTCGCGCGCGCTCATGTCGGCGACTACAGTGCGGCCGTCGCGACCCAGCGTGACCTGGGAGGTGATGTCGCCGCGCCCGAGATCCTCGTCGAGCGCGAGCTCGATCAATCGGCGCACTGCCGGGATCGCCGCAAGGCCGGTCAACGCGGAAGGGGGCGCCATTTCGCGCGCACCATACACGACCCGTCCGACGTTCGATCATCGAAAGTGGAGCGCCATCATTCCACGACCGCCCGGCCGAGACGACCCGTTAGCGCGTCACCGCGAGCTCGAGGAATCGGATCAAGATGTTCGACGACGCGTGTGTGACCGTCGGTGCCAAGATCGACCCGGTGGCCGACCGCATCCAGCCGAACAACAGGCCCGGGAAGAACGTCGCGAGCGCGCGCGGATCGCCGTCCTTGGGCAAGTGAATCACCGCAAACGCCAGCGAGCTCAGTACCAGCGCCAGGCCGACGCCACCACCCAGGATGCGTCGCTTCGGCGGGAACCGCTGCTCGAGCAACCCGAGCAGGAATCCGCGAAACAACAGCTCTTCGGGCAACGCCACGACCACGAATTGGACCGCGCAGAACTCGGCCGTGAACACCGCGGTCTTCGGATCGGCCATCAGCGCGAGCTCCGGGAGATGGATCCCGGACAGCCCGGCGTAGTGGCGGCACATGTTGCGCGGGACGAGATGTGACAGCAGGTCCGAGTTGCACGCGATCTCGTAGAACGCGAAGAACCCGAGCACGAAGATCGGAAAGATCACCAGGATCGCCACCCCGGCGGTGATCAGGCCGCGGCGCGCCGGTTCGACGTGAAACCCGTAGTGCTCGAGCTGTTCGTTGCGGCGGCCCGCAAACACCACCGGCGTGTATAGAAATGCCACCGCGACCAGCGCCGAGCCCAGATGTCCGATCGCCGGCAGCGTCACGTCGATCCGCACCAACACCGCGACCAGCACGGCGACGATCAGCCACGCGAAGATCGCATCGCGGCCGGCGTTACGGGGATCGGGTGACGGCACCGCTCGATCACCTTATCTGATGACGACGCTGGCGTGTTCTTGGTGAGCGCATGGCGCGGTTCTTTACGATTCGCGCGGACTCTGCCACCGGTGACGGCGGCGGTCACCCTCGTCGAACACGGTCCTTGTATAGAGCGATCTGCTCCGCGAAACTGCGTCGGTGCGGCTCGCCGTTGCGTCGATGGCCGTCATCGCATCGATGGTCGACGTCGCGACCGCAACTGCCGAGGCGCAGCCACCCGTGGCGGCCCAACCAGCGGACGAGCCAACCTGGACCGGCGCGATCGACATCGGGGCCACGCTCTATCTGACCGCGCCGGTGCTCCACGGTTCCGTCGAGGTGAGCAGGTTTGTGACACAAGAGATCGCGATCGGTCCGCTGGTTCGCGTCGATTACCTGAAGCGCACGATTCACGACGACTTCGATGACGTTGCTCCGACGATCCAGCGCTGGTGGCTGGTCCATCTCGGCGGGAAAGTCCTGTTCGTCCCCGATCCCGCCTGGTTCATCGGTGCGAGCGCCGGCGTGATCGTGAAAGACCTGGATCCGCGAGGGTCGTTTTTCACGTTCCACGTGGGTGCGGTCGGCCGGACCCGCGGTGCGTGTTGTCGTCCCAGCATCGCGGCGAACCTCGGTTTCATCGTTGCCGACGACGCGACGATCCCGGCCGCCGGACTCGCGCTCGGTGTGCGTTTTTGGTGAACGGCTGACTCCGGACCGCGATCGCTTGCGCGCCCGCCAGGGCGGCCGGTAGAACGTTCGCATGGAGATCCGGAAGATCCGCGACATCCTTGGCGACCAAGCGGCGCTGCTCGATCACACGTGCAAGACGATCCCGGCGAGTCAGCTGACCCTGCCCTCGCCGCGATACGTCGACGACATCATCAGTGGAACGGACCGCAATACGCGCGTCCTGGGTTCGCTGCAGCGGATGTTCTCGACGGGCCGGCTCGCCAACACCGGCTACCTCTCGATCTTGCCAGTGGATCAGGGCATCGAGCATTCGGCCGGCGCATCGTTCGCGCCGAATCCGGCGATGTTCGATCCAGAGAACATCGTCAAGCTCGCGGTCGAAGGTGGCTGCAACGCAGTGGCGTCGACGTTCGGCGTGCTCGGCATGACCGCTCGCCGCTACGCGCATCGGATTCCGTTCATCGTCAAGATCAACCACAACGAGCTGCTGTCGTACCCGAACACGTTCGATCAGACGCTGTTTGGCACGGTGAAGCAGTGCTACGACATGGGCGCGGTTGGCGTAGGCGCGACGATTTATTGGGGCTCCGCCGAATCGCGCCGCCAGCTCCACGAGATCGCCGAGGCGTTCGCGCACGCCCACGAGCTCGGGATGTTCACCGTGCTGTGGTGTTACGTCCGCAACAGCGCGTTCAAGACGCCGCTCGGTGATCAATCGCTCTCGGCGGATCTCACCGGCCAGGCGAATCACCTCGGCGTGACGATCCAGGCCGACATCATCAAGCAGAAGCTGCCCGAGCTGAACGGCGGCTACAACGACCCGGCGCTCAAAGGCCTCGGCAAGACTCACAAGAAGGTCTATAGCGACCTGACGTCGGACAACCCGATCGATTGGACGCGCTACCAGGTCGCAAACTGTTACATGGGCCGGATCGGCCTCATTAATAGCGGCGGTGCCTCGGGGGACAGCGATCTGCGCGACGCCGTCGTGACGGCCGTGGTCAACAAGCGCGCCGGTGGTATGGGCCTGATCTCGGGACGCAAGGCGTTCCAGCGATCGTTGAAGGAAGGCATCGACTTGCTCAATGCGATCCAGGACGTCTATCTGAGCAAGGACGTAACGGTCGCGTAGTAGACTGCGTCCCTTCCGATGCCGCGCCTTGGTGAGGTCCTTGTCGCCGCAGGTGAGCTCACCCTCGAGAAGGTAGAGCAAGGCCTGCGTGCACAGGTCGTGTGGGGAGGACGGCTCGGCACCAACCTGATCGAGCTCGGGTTCACCGACCTCGACTCGCTGTCGCGCGCGCTCGGCCGGCAGTACCAGCTGCCCGCGGCGCTCGCGCAACACTTCGAGCGCTGCGACCGCGAGCTGCAGAAGCGGTTCCCCGCGGAGATGGCGCAGCAGCTGTCGTGCATTCCGCTGGCGCGCTTTGGCCCGCGGCAGCACGTTGCGATCGCATGCAGCGCACGGTTGTCGTCTCGAGCGCTGGCGACCGTTGCCGAGCAGCTCGGCGTTGCGCCGATGCTGATCATTCAGTCGATCGCAGCCGAGCTTCGAATCTTTTATCAGCTCGAGCGCGTCTACAACATTCCACGCGCTGCGCGGTTCAAACGTGTTCGCGGCGCTCGCGGCTCCGATTCGTCGCAGTTCAACTCGGTCCCCGAGGTGGACGCAGACCACGAATCGTCGCGGACGATCGAGGTGCCACCAGTTCTCGAGCCACCTCCTCCGCCACCGCAAGCGGCCATTCCACCGCCCGTGCCGATGCGTGCACCGGCGGTGCCGCCGCCGATTCCCGAGCCCGAGCCCGAGCTCGAGCCTGAGCCCGAGCTGATCGAAGAGCCTCCGGCGGTCGAGGATGCGCCGGTCGCCGAACAGTCATTGTTGGACGAGCCGGACGATCTGTCGTTGCAGATCGTGTTCGACGACGATGTCCCGCCGCTGCAGGAAGAACCGTCGGCCACCGCGGAGCGCCGTTCGTACATCCAGACGATCGCGGAGACTCCGACAGAATCCGAGCAGCGGCAAGCGTTGGGCCGGATCCCACTTCGCAAGGTCGTCGTCGGAAGCAGCGGAGCTACCCTCGCCGACGCGATCCGGTCGATCCGACGGAGCACCGATCGCGACCGCGTGGCTGAGCTGGTGATCGACGCGATCACCAGATTCGATCCCGGATGTGAGGCCGCGATCTTGCTGGTGGTGCGTGGCGACGTGGCGATCAGCTGGAAGGGGTTTTGTCGTGCTGGCGCGGAGCCATCGGAGTTCGCGGTCCCGTTGGACCAACCCGGAGCCGTGCCGTACGCGATCCAACGCGCGGAGATCGCGCGAGCTCAGTCGTCAGACCTCGGGATGATCGACCGCCGACTCGTCGGGGCAATGGGATCAACCAATGGTGACCTCGTGGTAGCGCCGGTGCTCATCGGCGAGCGGGTGATGTGTGTGATCGCGATGGTGACGACCGGCACAGCCACGACGGCGACCGGCGGGGCGATCGCCGCCGCGGCGGGCATCGCGTTCGCGCGGCTCATGCGCGACGCGAGCCGTTGACGGCGCTTGGTCTGTCCGGCAAGTTCCGCAGGCAATGAGCGAGCTGCGGAAGCATCGTCATGACCTCGGACAAGAGGATCACGGCCCCAAGGTCTCCGAGGGGACGACGCGCGCGATCCAAGGACTTCTGGGGCTGTGGATCGCACTCACGCTGGCGTTTGTGGTCTATGCCCTCGTCGACGCGTCGAAGCCCGGCCCGCGGCGTGTGACCGGTCCGACACCACTGACCGCTCCGGCGCACTAGCAGCGGCGGCAGACTCATGGGCCCTGCCGGTTTCGTCGCTCGCGTACGCTGATCGGGGTTTAGCGCCCACACACTGGCGTTTTTCAAGGGCTTCGGTCATGGTTCCCGTTCGCGTGATGGGAGCCCGCGGTAGACGATGATTCCGGACGATGTGATCGCGCAGATCCGGGATGCCGCAGACATCGTCGCGGTGATCGGCCAACACGTACAGCTGCGCAAAGCGGGCCGCAACTGGAAGGGTCTATGCCCGTTTCACGGCGAGAAGACGCCGTCGTTCAACGTGTCTCCCGACAAGGGATTCTTTCACTGCTTCGGCTGCCAGAAACACGGTGATGTGTTCACATTCGTGATGGAGCTCGAGGGCAAGAGCTTCGTCGAGGCCGCGGAACAACTGGCCACCCGCGTCGGGATCACGCTGCCGAGGATCGAAGAAAACCCGGAGCTCCGGCGCGCGCGCGGCGAACGCACCGCGATGCTCGACATCAATCGGATCGCGGCGACGTTTTATCGCGAGCTGCTCGCGGATCCCCGCGGCACGCCCGGGCGCGAATACCTTACGAAGCGCGGCGTCACCGACGCGACCGCGGCGACGTTTCAGCTCGGTTATGCGCCCGCCGATTGGTCGCTGCTGTCGGATCATTTGAAGGCCAAACGCGTCGACCTCGAGCTCGCGGTGAAGCTCGGGCTGATCGCGCACCGTCCCAAGTCTGGCGGGTTCTACGACCGCAACCGGGATCGGCTGATCTGCCCGGTGATCGTGCCCGGCGGCGAGATCGTCGGATTTTCGTCGCGGCTCGTCGGAGCGCCACAAAAGGCTCCCGACGGCAGCGAGCCCCCGAAGTACATCAATAGCCCCGAGAGCGCGGTCTACAAGAAGAGCAAGCTGTTGTTCGGACTGGCGCAAGCGCGCGAAGCGATGCAGGTCAACAAGCGTGCCGTGCTCGTCGAGGGCAACTTCGACGTGATCACGCTGCACCAAGCCGGCTTCACCGAGGTCGTGGCCCCGCTCGGAACCGCGCTGACGCCAGAGCAAGTGACCGTCCTGAAGCGACTGACCGAGCGCGTGGTCCTGCTCTACGACGGGGATCGCGCCGGCTACAAAGCCACGATGCACGCGCTGCAGATCTGCGTGGAAGCCGAGGTCGAGGTCCAGGTGGCGTCGCGCCCCGGACATGCTCGGTCAGGTGGCGCGGGTCCGTTGACCGACGGTGTCGATCCCGACAGCGTGGTCGCGAGCGGCGGCTCGGCGCAGCTCCGCGAAGCGGTGGATCGAGCGCAAGGCGGCATCGAGTTCTTCGCGTTCGAGGTGTGGAGCAAGGCGCGTGCGAATAGCGACGCGCGGACACGGGCGCTCGAGGACGCCGCGCGACTCGTCGGGAAAGTTGCGAGCCCGATCAAACGTGATCTAATCGTCGCCACGTTGGCGACCGCGATGGGGGTGGACGTCGGGGTGGTGAAGAACGCGGTTTCGCGGGCTGCCACGCCGGGCCGGCCGGGGATGTCCTCGGCGCAGGGCCGTCATCCGAACGCGCCCGGAAATGCGAACGCACCCGGAAATGCGGCCAACCCCGCCCCAGGACAGCGGCCATCCGACCGCGGTTCGGCTGCGTCGAGCCCTGGGTTGACCGCGGGCTCGGCGTCGGGGTCGCCGCCGATCGACGAGCTGGAGCTGATAAGTCTGCTCGCGGACCACCCCACGCTGATCGCAACCGCCGAAGCAGACAAGGCTTTTTGGCTCTTGACGGACGCTCGCCTTCAAGCCATGTATTCCGCGGCTCGGGCGGGACAGTCCTTCCTCGAGCTTGCCCCCGAGCAACTACCCCCGCCCAACGCAGAGCACGTGCTGTCCGGAAAGTACGCCGAAGCCACCGACCCGCGCGCCGCGTTGATCGCGATGACGCGCAACCTCGAGGTGCGCAAAGCGGAAGTTGGACTCGCCGAGCTCAAGAAGAGCGTCGTCGACGCGGGGCGCCGCGGTGATCGCGAGCTCGCACGCCGGCTCGCACAGCTGGCGGTCGCGGAGCGCACCGGCGATCACGAGCTCGCCGCGAAGATCAAAGATTCACTGGCTGTCGACTCTCGTGCCGAGGCCGAGAGCAGCACCTCAACCAAGCAGGTCGAATAGACATGGCCCGTACTCCAGCGAAGACTAAGCCCACCGCCACTGCATCTGCCTCCACCCCGGTGAAGGCCAAGAAGCAGCCGACGACGAAGACGCCGGATCCGACGAAGAAGCCGGCAGTGGCAGTCGTCGCGAAGGATGCGAAGGCAAAGTCGAACGCAAAGCCGGAGACCAAGCCGGACGCCAAGAAAGACCCGAAGGACGCGCAGAAGACGGCCAAGCCGATGCGGTCCACCGCACCGCTCAAGCCGATCAAGGCGCCCCGTGAAGACGGCGACGATTTCGACGGCGACGACGACGAGGACGACGACGATTTCGCCCCGACCCCCAAGGCGGCCAAGCCCGGTAAGCCGGGCAAGATGGGCGCGAAGAAGCAGCCGACCGAGATCGACCTGGGCGACGACGATGGCGACGCACCGATCGGCTCGTTCGACGACGAGGAAGACGACTTCGCGGTCCCGCCGGTGAAGCGCCCGAGCGCGTCGAGCGAGGCCGACGCGGCGGCGATGGAAGCCGAAACCCGCAAGGGCAAGGGTGGTCGCGGCGGCGGCGGTCGCGATGGCGACTCGATGCGCGACAAGCTGATCGAGCTCGGCAAGACCAAGGGCTTCGTGACCCTCGAAGAGGTCAACGACCACATGCCCGAAGACGTCATGTCCAACGATCAGGTTCAGA